>CAVWKN010000006.1:0-120135 GCA_963755585.1 uncultured Alphaproteobacteria bacterium | reverse complement strand
TTCTCGGCCGCCTCCTCGATCGCGTCGAGGAAGCGGTCGTCCATCACCGCCGGCATGGTCTTGGACAGGTTCACGCACTCGACCGTGCACGGACCCTTGTGGTCGCCGCGACGATCTCCAGCAGCGCCGCCTCGAAGCGGTCGAGCACGGCCTCGTCGGCGTCGCGGAACTGCAGGATCATCTCGGCCTTGCCGGGAATGATCGCCGGCGCGCCGGGCTCGACCGACATCTTGCCGACCGTCCAGACGCTGCGCGGCCCGGAGAGCGTCGGGAATTTCTCCATCACCTCGTTGTAGAGCCGCATCATCGCCACGCCCGCATCCTTGCGGATCGGCATGGGCGTCGTGCCGGCATGGATTCTGGATGCCGCTGAAGGTAGGCCGATAGACGTAGATGCCGACGATGGCGGTGACGATGCCGATCCGCTTGTCGCCCGCCTCCAGCAGACCGCCCTGCTCGATATGCGCCTCGAGATAGCCGCGATAGCGGCCCTCCTCGAGATGCTCGCGCGGCGGTTCTGTCGAGGCCGGCCGCCTTCAGCGCGTCGCGCATCGGCGTGCCCTCGTCGCGATGGCGCGACTTGTCGATGTCGGCTTCCGACAGCATGCCGACGAACGAGCGGCTGCCGGTCATCTGGCCCCAATGGCCCTCCTCGTCGGCCCACGAGGCGACGTCGACGGCGAGATGCGCCGTCTCGGGATCCTCGCCCAGCGCGCGCGCCACTTCGAGGCCGTAGATCACGCCCATCACGCCGTCGAGCCAGCCGCCGCGCGGCTGGGTGTCGGAATGCGAGCCGATCAGGATGCGCGGGCCGGTCTTCGGGCTGCGGCCGAGCACCGTGCCGACGCCGTCGATCACCGGCTCGAGCCCGGCCTCCTTCATGCGGCCGGCGAGCCAGTGGCGGCTCTCGACATCCTGCGGCGAGAGATGCGGGCGATGCACGCCGGTCTCGTAGCGGCCGAAGTCGGCGATGCGCCGCAGGTCGGCCAGAGCCGCTCGCCGTTGATCTGGGAGCTCGCTCACCTCATGCGCTGGGGGCGCGCCACCCATGGCGGCCTGGAGTGACGCGCCCCCAGCTCCGATGACCTGCGCCGCGACCCACGCGGCGGTGGAGAGCAGCCTGTCGTCGTCGTGGCGCAGGCCGACCAGCTGCGAGGCCGAGCGGCATGTTCATGTCGCCCGTCCCGGCCGGCAGCGTGACGCAGGGCGTGCCGGCCAGGGTCCAGATCGAGTTGAAGCGCGGATCGCCGGTGAATTCCTGGCCCTTCGGCGCCTCGCCCGGCGCGCTCGGGCAGAGCAGCACGTCGACCTTGTCGAACAGCGAATTGACATGGTCCGGAAGGCGACGGTCTTGCGCTGGGCGGCGACATAGCGCTCGAAGGTGACTGCCAGCGCCGCGCTTCATGGCGCCCATCAGCTCGGCGCTCACCTTGTCCGGATTGCGCAGCCGCTCGTCGGCGTAGTTGCGCGTGCTTTCCCAGTCGGTGATCGCGCCGTGATCGTCGAGGATGTCGGCGAACGGCCGGCCGAAGGCGATGTCGAACACCGTGGCGCCCTCGCCGACGAGCTTCGCCGCGGTCTTCTCCAGCAGCGCCTTGGTGTCGTCCTCGGCCTCGTCCCAGATCGGCGTGCGCAGAAGCCGATGCGCGGCCGCGCGATGGCGCGATCGATCCGGACCGGCGGCAGCTTGAGCACGGCGCCACGGAACAACGCGATGTCGTCGAGCGTGCGCGCCATCAGGCCCAGCGTATCGACCGAATGACATTGCATCTTGATGCCGACCCGCGAGAAGTCGCCATAGGTCGGCTTGTAGCCCACCACGCCGCAATAAGCGGCGGGCCGGATCACCGAGCCGCCGGTCTGCGTGCCGAAGGCGAGCGGCACGTGACCGTCGGCGACAGCGGCGGCCGAGCCCGAGGACGAGCCGCCCGGCGTGTGGTTGGCATTGTGCGGGTTGGTCGTCGGGCCGGGATGGCGGTTGGCGAATTCCGTCGTCACCGTCTTGCCCAGGATCACCGCATGGGCGGTCCGGCAGAGCGCCACGCACGCTGCATCGCCGAACGGCACCTTGCCTTTGAAGATCGGCGAGTTGTGGCCGGTCGGCATGTCGTGCGTGTCGATGATGTCCTTCACCCCGACCGGCACGCCGCGCAGGATGCCGCCTTTCGCGGCGTCGGCCGCCCTGGCCTGCGCCAGTGCCAGGTCGGGATCGAGATAGGCCCACGCCTTCACCATGGGCTCGCGTTCGGCAATGCGCTCGAGGCAGGCGCGCACCAGCGTCTCCGCCGTGAGCGTGCCGGCTTCGATCTTGGCGACCGCTTCGGTGGCGCTGAGCGGCTTCATGCGAGCGCACTCCGCGCCCAGGCGGCGATGTTCAGCAGCGCCGCGTCCTCATGCTGGCGGCCGACGAGCTGGATGCCGACCGGCAGGCCTGTCGGCCCCTTGGTGAAAGGCAGGGTCACGCACGGCATCCAGAGATAAGTCCACAGGAGATTGAACGTCGCCTTGCCCGTCATCTCCAGGCCGAGCGGCGCTTCGCCCGGCGCCGGCGCGGTCAGGATGGCGTCGAAGTCGGTGAACAGCCCATCGACCCGCGCGCGGCCAGTGTCGCCCAGCTTGCGGGCGGCAACCCAGGTCGCGTAGTCGATCGCAGCCCCCGCCGCGAGCTTGTCTTTCTTCAGGCTCTCGCTCAGCAGATGGGGGAAGCGCCGCGCCTCGTCGGCATGGGCGCGCGGGCCGTCGAAGGCGCTGAGCGTCTGCTGTCCCTTGGTCATGTCGGGCACGGGCGCCGGCAGCTCGAGCTCGGAGACCGCCGCGCCCGCCTTGCCGAGCTGGACCGCGGCGTCCTGCACGGCCGCCAGGCCCTCGGGCGAGAGCTCCGACTTGTGATGCGTGAAGCAGACGGCGATGCGCGGCGGCCTGTCGAGCTTGGCGATCGGCACGTAGGGCATCGCCATCAACGCGGCACGGAACAGGGCGATGTCCTCGACGCTTCGCGCGTAAGCACCGATCGTGTCGAGCCATTCCGTGTTGGCCTTCATGCCGGCGATGGCGAAGTGACCGTAGGTCGGCTTGTAGCCCACGATGCCGCAGAAGGCCGCGGGGCGAATCACCGAACCGCCGGTCTGCGTGCCGGTGCCCAGGGTCACCTGGAAGTCGGCGACCGCGGCGGCCGACCCCGACGACGAACCGCCCGGCGTGTGCGCGGGATTGTGCGGGTTCTTGGTCGGCCCCGGGAAGCGGTTGGCGAATTCCGTCGTCACCGTCTTGCCGAGCAGGATCGCGCCCTCGGCCTTCGCCAGCGCCACAGTCGCGGCATCGGCCAGCGGCTGGTGCGTCTTGTAGATCGGCGAACCGTAGGTCGTCGGCTGATCCCACGAATCGATGATGTCCTTCACGCCCATCGGGATGCCGTGCAGCAGCCCCCGGCGTGGTCCGCGATCGAGCACCCTGGCGCGTTCCAGTGCAGCCTCGCGGGCGAGGTGCGACCAGGCCAGCACCTGGTCATCGCGCTGGTCGATGCGGTCGAGATGGGCGCGCACGATCGCTTCTGCGGTCACAGAACCGGCATCGATCTTTTGCGCGAGTTCCGTGGCGGTGAGCGTATTCGGCGCAGACATGACAGGCGATGGAACAGCAAGAAACATGCCGCGTCTACCCTGGCTCGCTTCGTGCTTCGACCCTCGAAACAACGGAGGTTTCGCATGCTGTCACGCCGCGCCGCCCTGCTTTCGACCGCCGCGATTCCCTTTGTCGGAGCGGCGCAGGCGCAACAACCCTCGACCTTGCGTATCGCCATGACCTTGGCCGATATCCCGGTGACGGACGGCGCCCCCGATCAGGGCACCGAGGGCATCCGCTTCATGGGCTACACGATGTACGACCCGCTGGTGATGTGGGACCTCACGTCGGCGACCGAGCCCGCCAAGCTGGTGCCTGGCCTCGCCACCAAGTGGTACCAGGACCCGGCCGACCCCTCGAAGTGGATATTCGAGCTGCGCCAGGGCGTGAAGTTCCATCACGGCGCGCCGTTCACGGCCGACGACGTGATCTTCAGCCTCGACCGCACGCTCAACGACAAGTCGCCGGCCTTCGACCGGCTGGGACGCAGCGTGCTGATCGCCGCCGTCTGGCCGCTGGTCGGCTACCGCAAGATCGACGACTACAAGGTCGAGCTGCAGACCAAGGGCGTCGATACGGTGATGCCCTCGCTGCTCAACCGCTTCACCATCGCCAGCGCCGACAACTTCGAGAAGGTCGGCAAGGACTGGCAGGCCTATCGCAAGCAGCCGTCGGGCACCGGCCCGTGGAAAATGAAGGCATGGTCGCCGCGCGAGCGCGCCGAGCTCGAGCGCAACACCGAATACTGGAACAAGGACCGCATCCCCAAGACCGAGCGCATGGTCCTGCTGCCGCTGCCCGACGTGTCGACACGCACGGCGGCGCTGCTGTCGGGACGGGTCGACTGGATCGAATCGCCGGCGCCCGACTCGCTCGACAAGCTCAAGGCGGGTGGCTGCAAGATCGAAACCAACGCCATCCCGCACATGTGGCCCTACACGCTCAGCATGCTGCCCGGGGCACCGACGGCCGACATCCGCGTGCGCAAGGCGCTCAACCTCGCCGTCGACCGCGACGCCCTGGTGAAGCTCCTGAACGGCCTCGCGGTGCCGGCCGTCGGCTGCGTGCCGCCCGACCATCCGTGGTTCGGCACGCCCAGCTTCAAGATCAAGTACGACCCGGCCGAGGCCAGGAAGCTGATGGCCGAGGCGGGCTACGGACCCTCCAAGCGGCTCAAGATGAAGGTCGCGATCTCGACCTCGGGCTCGGGCCAGATGTACCCGCTGATCATGAACGAGTTCATCCAGCAGCAATTCGCCGAGATCGGCGTCGATCTCGAATTCCAGGTGATGGACTGGAATGCGCTGTTGAACATGATGCGCCAGGGCGCCAAGTCGGCCGAGGGAGCGCCCTACGGCGCCATCAACGTGAGCTGGAACACGATGGACCCGCACAACGCCTTCATGCGCTTCATCGACAGCCAGCAGGTCCCGCCCAAAGGGTCCAACTGGGGCTACATCAACGATCCCGAATTCGACAAGCTCGCCACCGAGGCGCGCAGCACGTCGGACCCGGCGGCGCTCGACAAGGTCCTGGCCAGAATCAACACCAAGATGGTCGACGATGCGGTGTTCGTCTGGTTCGTCCACGACGTCTGGCCCAACGCCATCTCGAGCAAGGTCAAGGGCTACGTCCACCCGAAGAGCTGGTACGTCGACTTCTCGCCGGTCACCGTGTCATCCTGAGCGAAGCGAAGGATCTCATGCCCGCGGCAAGCGGCAATGAGGTCCTTCGCTTGCGCTCAGGACGACAGCTACGCCCTCCTCTGCGACCAGCCGATATAGAGGCCGGAAGCGACGATGATGGCGGCGCCGACCCAGCCCCAGATGTCGGGAAAGTCGCCGAAGAAGAAGTAGCCGACGGCGACCGAGCCCAGGAGCTGCATGTACTGGAATGGCGCCACGATGTTGGCCGGCGCGTAGGTGAGCGCGCGCGCCACGAAATAATGGCCGAGCGCACCCAGTACGCCCAGGCTGCAGAAGAACAGGATGTCGCGCAGGCCGTCGGGCGTCGTCCAGACGAAGGGCAGGACCGCGAACATGCCGAAGCCGCCCACCACCGAACTGTAGATCGCCGAGGTCTCGGGCGGATCGATGGCCGAGATGAGCCGCGTCAGCACCTGGTAGACGGCATAGCCGGCTGCGCTCACCACGACGAGCAGCGAGGCCCAGTGGAACAGCTCGGTACCCGGCCGGATCACGATCAGCACGCCCGCGAATCCGACGAAAATCGCGACCAGCCGGCCGGCGGTCGTCCGCTCACCCAGCATCATCCAGGCGAGCACCAGCACGAAGAGCGGCGCCATCAGGCTGATCGACGCCGACTTGGCGAGCGGAATATAGATGATGGCGAGGAAATTCGTGGCGTTGGAGGTGAACAGCATCGCCGAGCGGACGAGCTGGGTGAGCGGCCGCCGCGTGCGCAGCATGCGCAAGCCGAAGCGCGGCACGAAGAAGGCCATCATGAAGACGAGATGCCCGAAGGCGCGCGCCCACGAGACCTGCAGGGAATTGTAGCCGGCTTCGCCCAAGAACTTGGCGAAGCCGCCCATCACCGGGAACAGCAGGCCGGCGCCGCACATGAACAGGATGCCGGCCAGGATGCGCTGATTGGCCGGCGCCTTCTCTTCCGTCAAAGTCGCGCGCCTGCGCGCCTCAAGGCTTCCCACACGCGAAGCGGCGTCGCCGGCATGTCGAGCGCCTCGACGCCGGCCGGACGCAGCGCATCGAGGATGGCGGCCATCACGGTCTGCGGTGCGGCGATGCAGCCGGCCTGCCCCGAACCCTTGACGCCGAGCGCATTGGCCGCGGTCGGCCGCTCGATCAGCGCGATATCGAAGCCCGGCAGGTCGTCGGCGCGCGGCAGGGCGTAGTCCATGAACGAGCCGCTCAGGAGCTGGCCCGATTCGGGATCGTAGACCGTATGCTCGACCATCGCCTGGCCGATGCCCTGGGTGACGCCGCCCTGCACCTGGCCCTCGGTGAGCAGCGGGTTGATCAGCCGGCCGTAATCGTCGACCGCGGTGTAGCGCAGCAGGGCCACCGCGCCGGTCTCGGGATCGATCTCGACCTCGGCGACGTGGCAGCCGCTCGGAAAGGTGAAGACATCGGTCATGTTCATCACGTGCACCGCGAGACCTCGTGTCATGCCGTCCGGCAGGTTGGCCGGATCGTCGGCGCTCCTTGCCAGCGCCGGCAGGGCGATGGCGCGGCCCTGTTGCCCGGCGCTGCCGCGCACCGCGAAACTTCCGTCGGCGAACGCCAGCTCATCCTCCGAGGCTTGCAAAAGATGGGCCGCGAGGCCGCGCGCCTTGGCGAGCGCCGCGTCGATCGCCTTCACGACGGCAGCACCTCCCATATGCATGGAGCGCGCGCCACCGTGGCCGGCGCCGCTTTTGACGGCGCGCGTGTCGGCCTGCACGTAGCGGATCGCCTGCATCGGCACGCCCAGCCGGTCGGCGGCGATCTGGGCGTAGGCGGTCTCGTGGCCCTGCCCGTTGGATTCCGTGCCGACCGCGATGGTCACCGTCCCGTCGCCCTCGAAACGCACCTCGGCACCCTCGTTGGGTGCGCCGCGCGAGGTTTCGAGGAAGCAGCCGACGCCGATGCCGCGCAGCCTGCCCTTTGCCCGGGACGCCGCGCGTCGCGCCTCGAAGCCCGCCGTATCGGCCCGCGCCACGGCGGCATCGAGGTTGGCGACGAAGCCGCCCGAAGTCGATCGCCATGCCCATCGCCGTCTTGTGCGGAAACGAGGCGATCAGGTTCTGCCGCCTGAGATCGGCGGGATCACGGGAGAGCCGGCGCGCCGCGGCTTCGATGGCGCGCTCGACGATGTAGTTGGCCTCGGGCTTGCCGGCGCCGCGATAGGCATCGACCGGCACCGTGTTGGTGAAGGCGCCGCGCACGTCGACCGCAATGGCTGGAATGTCGTAGACGCCGCCCTGCGCCGTCGAGGCGGCGACGGCCGAGGCGCCCGGGCCGTTCGCCGACAGATAGGCGCCGAGGTTGGCCACCATCGCGACGTCGAGCGCCAGCATGCGGCCGCTTGCATCGAGCGCAAGCCTGGCCTTGGCGGCGATGTCGCGGCCTTGTGCTCCGGTGACGAACTCCTCCGTACGATCGGCCAGCCAGCGCACCGGCCGGCCGAGCTTGCGCGCCGCCCACAGCAACAGCACCCATTCGGGATAGAGGAAGTTCTTCATGCCGAAGCCGCCGCCGACATCGGGCGCATGGAGCTGGATGCGTTCGAGCGGCAGCTTGAAGACGAACTCGGCGAGCTGACGGCGGATGCCGTGCAGCCCTTGTCCCGTCAATTCGAGTTCCATCGTCCCGGTCGCGGCATCGTAGCGGGCGATGCCGGCGCGCGGCTCGATCGGCGCCACGACGAGCCGGTTGTTCATCACCTCGATCTCGACAATGTGCGCCGCCTGCTCCATCGCCTGCGCCACCGCCGCGACGTCGCCCTTGCCGATGTGGAAGGCGAGATTGCCCGGCGCCTCGTCCCAGATCGCAGGCGCACCGGAGATGAGCGCCGCCGTGCCTTCGACCACGGCTGGCAGCGGCTCGTAATCGATCTCGACCAGCTCGGCTGCCGCGCGCGCGATCTCCTCACTGTCGGCGACGACGAAGGCCACCGGATCGCCGACATGGCGCACACGACCCTCGGCCAGTGCCGGCCGCGGCGGCACGATCAGCGGCTTCACCGCCGCCATGCAGGGCAGTGGACCCAGCCCGTCGGCCGCAAGATCGGCCGCCGTATAGACGCCGTGAACGCCGGCAAGCGCCGCGCCCCGCGAAACGTCGATCCGCTCTATGAGCGCATGGGCGTGCGGCGAGCGCACGACATGGCCATGCAAATCGGCTGCACCGGGGATGTCGGCAACGTAGCGCCCCTGTCCGGTCAGGAAGCGGGCGTCCTCGAGCCGGCGTACCGACCGGCCGATCACGCTTGATTGAGTGCTATTGCCCATGCCGCTCCGCCCGATAAGCTCCCGTCCAATCCAAGGAGGACTCCATGATCGATCTGCATTACTGGCCGACGCCCAACGGCAAGAAGGTCACCATCCTGCTCGAGGAATGCGGCCTGCCCTACAAGATCGTACCCGTGAACATCCAGCGCGGCGATCAGTTCAGCGACGAATTCCTGGAGATGAATCCCAACCATCGCATGCCGGTGATGGTCGACCACGAGCCCAAGGGCGGCGGCAAGCCGATCGTGGTGTTCGAATCGGGCTCGATCATGATGTACATCGCCGAGAAGGTCGGGAAATTCTGGCCGCAGGATGTGCGGACCAAGTACGAGGTCAACCAGTGGGTCATCTGGCAGATGGCCAACCAGGGCCCGAAGTCCGGCGAGTGCGGCCACTTCCGCCGCGTCGACCAGGCCAAGCAGGGCGACCAGACCTACGGCATCACGCGCTTCACCGACGAGGTCAATCGTCTCTACGGCGTGCTCAACAACCGGCTCTACAAGCACAAGTATCTGGCCGGCGACCAGTACACGATCGCCGACATGATCTGCTATCCGTGGACGGTGAACTGGAAGTTCCAGGGCCAGGACATCGAGGAGTTCAAGCACTTCAAGCGCTGGCACGAGGAGCTGGCCGCGCGGCCGGCGGTGATCAAGGGCATGGCGGTCGGCGCCGATCTGTCGACCGACGTCACCAAGCTGCCGGCCGAGGAACAGGCCCGCATCCGCAAGATGATGTACAACCAGCGCGCCCGGCCGGTCCCGGCGTAAAGCCGGCGGACCAAGGGCCGCCCTCCGTCGTCTCGACCGCGCTCCGGTCGAGACGACCGAGATCGCCACCGGTGATAGCCCTGGACCGGCGCGAGGAATTTCCGCAATTCCCGCACCCTGTCGATTTCTCCCCACGGGTGCGCAGAGCTCGCGGGCGCGGCCGGCGTGCTCGGGTTCGTAGAGAGTCGGACGTCCGGGACCGGACATGGCTGATGCTCCTGACGAGGGACTGGAGCATACTTAAGTATCACTGCGGTATCATGTCAAGTGTTACTATTTTCATGCTTAATGTGATCGGTCGAATTTTCGGGCGCCATAGCGCCCGAAAATCCCCGTTTGACCCGTGCCCCTCACCAACCTCTTCCCCAGGGCGGAGAGGAACCTGAAAGGAAGAGTCAGAGCGGCCCGTACGCGCCCGGGAAGTCGGCGATGTTGAGGGTCGGGACGCCGGCCACCTGCATCAGACGGCTGTCATGGCTACCGTCGGGCTCGAGGCGGTGCTCGACGTAGCCCACTTCCTTGGTGCCGTAGCGGGGCTGCAGGCGGTCGGGAATGACATACGCCGTCGAGGTTCCCCAGATATGGCGCGTGCCGCGCGGCTTCGGTGCTGCGATACTGGTGGACGTGACCGCAGGCGACCAGCGCCGGCACTGCGCCGTCCAGCAAGGCCACCAGCCGTGGCGCGGCGCGGGATTGACGAAACGACCGGTGATCTCGGTCTCGCCGAGATCGCGGTCGAACATCGGCCTGTGCAGGAAGAGCGCGAGACGGCGATCGACCGAGACCGCCGCCGCCTCGGCGATGGCTGCATCCTGCGCCTGCGCCGCTGAGAGGTCGCTGCCCAGGAGTTGGGCATTGATGCCGAGCAAGCGCCAGCCCGGCACGTCGAGCGACCACCAGTCGGTGCCGAAATGCGGACGTAGCGCTGCGCGGCGCTCCGACATCGATCGTGCCCTCGCCGTGCGACGACGCGTCCTGGCAGTCGCCGATGTCGTGATTGCCGGGCAGGAAGCGCACCGGCAGGTCGAGCCCGTCATGCAGCGCGCGCGCCGCCGCGAGATCGCTCTCGCTCGACGCGCCGTCGAGCGAGATGTCGCCCGAGTTGAGCACGAGGTCGGGCCGGTCGGCGCGCAGCGCCTCGCCGATGCGCACGAAGTTGTCGACGAAGAACGGCTTGTCGCCGCTGAGATGGGTGTCGGAGATCTGGGCGATGCGGAAGGTCATGCCGGCAAGCCTAGTCCGGCGATGTTGCAGAAAAGCGACCTGGAGATACTGGCAGCAAGTTCCGTCGTCTCGACCGAGGCCCGAAGGGCCGAGTGGAGAGACCTCCGACCGCTTCGGGAGTTGCTCAAATGCGGTAGGCGTTCGGCAGAATCAGCGCTGCTGCGACAGCGGCGGCGCCACCTCTTCCAGCGGGCGGCGTTCGGCGTTGACGCCGAGTTTCAGGGCGACCAGAGCCGCCACGATCATCACGACCGCGCCCAGCATGTAGCCCAGCACGATATCCTTCGGGCTTTCACTCGCGATCAGCACGCCGAACAGCCACGGCCCGCCGACACCGCCCAGCAGGGTGCCGAAGGCGTAGAACAGCGCGATGGTGAGCGCGCGGATCTCCAGCGGAAAGCTTTCGCCGACCGTCAGGTAGGCCGCACTCGCCGCCGCCGAGGCGAAGAAGAAGACGATGCTCCACATCGCCGTCTGGGTCAGGGCGTCGAGCAGGCCCATATAGAAGAGCTGCGCCGTGACGGCGAGCAGCAGACCCGACAGGCCATAGGTGAGGAAGATCATCGTCTTGCGGCCGATCGAGTCGAACAACGGGCCGAGCAGCAACGGGCCCAGGAAATTGCCGATGGCGAAGGGCAGAATGTAGAGCCCGACCCTGTCGGCCTCGACGCCGTAGAAGCGCGTCAGCACCAGGGCATAGGTGAAGAAGATGGCGTTGTAGACGAAAGCCTGTGACGCCATCAGAACGAGGCCGAGCGTGGTGCGGCCGGGATACAGGCGCAGCAGCGTATTCGCCACCGAGAGCAGCGTTACCTTGTGGGTGACGCCCAGCGCCAGCGTCGCGGTCACCGGCGGCAAGGTCACGTGCTCGCTCGCCATGACACGCGCTTCGATCTCGCCCACGACCCTCGCGGCCTCGCCGGGCTGGCCGTGCAGCATCAGCCAGCGCGGACTCTCCGGCAGGAAGCGTCGCAGGTAGAGGATCACCAGTCCCAGCACGGCGCCGCTGCCGAAGGCCATGCGCCAGCCGAGGTCGGGGCCGAGCAGGTGCGGATCGAGCAGCACCACCGAGAGAAGCGCACCGCCCGCCGCGCCGACCCAGAAGCTGCCATTGATGGCAAGATCGATGCGGCCGCGCAGGCGCGCCGGAATCAGCTCCTGGATCGCCGAGTTGATGGCGGAATATTCACCGCCGATGCCGGCGCCGGTGAGGAAGCGGAACAGCAGGAAGCTGTAGAAGTCCCAGGAGAAGGCCGTGAGCGCGGTGGCCACGAGATAGACGCCCAGGGTGACGCTGAAGAGTTTCTTGCGACCGAGCCGGTCGGTGAGATGACCGAAGAACAAGGAACCCAGCACCGCGCCGGCGAGATATGCACTGCCTGTGAGACCAACCTGCTCGGCGGTGAGATGGAGCCGCGGGCTGGTCTGCAGCGCCGCCGCGACCGAACCGGCCAGGGTGACTTCCAGGCCGTCGAGGATCCAGGTGATGCCCAGCGCCACGACAACCAGCCGATGGAAAGCGCTCCACGGCAGCCGGTCGAGGCGCGCCGGCACATCGGTGTGCGTGGGCTGATCGGTGGCCATTGGGTTCAGGGAGGATAACACAGGTGCCCGGCCTGACGTTCCCGGCAACGTCGGCCACGCAAGGCTGGCCTGCCGCGGCGAGGTTGGTACCAAAAGGCCCGCCTGCTACATTACCGGCATGACGGACAATACAATGGCGGCCGGCGTTGGGGCCGCAGGCGCGGCACCGGCCGCAGCACCCTCCCTCTCCACGGCATCGGCCAACAGCACGACCTTCGCGGTCATCCTCTCGCTGAGCTTCTGCCACCTGCTGAACGACATGATGCAGTCGCTGGTGCCGGCGCTCTATCCGATCCTGAAGGAGTCATACGCGCTGAGCTTCGGCCAGGTCGGCCTGATCACGCTGGCCTTCCAGTGCACCGCCTCGATGCTGCAGCCGCTGGTCGGCATGTACACCGACCGCAAGCCCCAGCCCTATTCCCTGATGGTCGGCATGGGCTTCACCCTGGTCGGCCTGCTGATGATGTCCCAGGCCAACACCTATCCCCTCATCCTGTTCGCCGCGGCGCTGATCGGCATGGGCTCGTCGGTGTTCCATCCCGAAGCCTCGCGCGTGGCGCGCATGGCCGCGGGCGGCCGCTATGGCCTGGCACAGTCGCTGTTCCAGGTCGGCGGCAACATGGGCTCGGCGGCAGGGCCGCTGCTCGCCGCCTTCATCGTGGTGCCGCGCGGCCAGCAGAGCATCGTGTGGTTCTCCGGCGCCGCCCTGGTCGCCATGGCCGTGCTGTTCCAGGTCGGCGGCTGGTACAAGCAGCGGCGCGCGGCGCAAAAGCCCGTGGTGCGCGGCAAGGCCGCGACCGCCACGGTGCAGACGCTGCCGCGCAAGCGCGTGATCATGGCGGTCGCCATCCTGGTGGCGCTGCTGTTCTCCAAGAACGTCTATAGCGCCAGCCTCGGCTCCTACTTCACCTTCTACCTGATCTCGAAGTTCGGCATCGGCGTGCAGGCCGCGCAGTTCTACCTGTTCGCCTTCCTGGTCGGCATCGTCGCCGGCACGATCGCCGGCGGCGCGGTGGGCGACAAGGTCGGCCGCATCCCGGTGATGTGGTTCTCGATCCTGGGCGCGCTGCCGTTCGCCCTCATGCTGCCCTACGCCAACCTGTTCTGGACCGGCGTGCTCGCCGTCACGGTGGCGATGATCATGGCCTCGGCCTTCTCGGCCATCCTGGTCTATGCGCAGGAGCTGCTGCCCGGCCGGGTCGGGCTGGTGGCCGGCATGTTCTTCGGCTTCTCGTTCGGCCTGGGCGGCCTCGGCGCCGCGGCACTCGGCCAGCTCGCCGACCTCACCAGCATCGAGACGGTCTATCGCGCCACGCCGTTCCTGCTGCTGCTGGGCCTGCTCACGGCATTCCTGCCGCGCCAGCCCGGCGAGCCCAAGAACCGGCACTGACTCACCGGCACCGACCCTAGAGGCTGGCCACCACGATCCGGCCGGCCTCGGCGATCACGTCGCTCCGCGCCTCGTCTGCGATCGTCGAACCCGTGAAGTAGACCGCAATCAGGATCGGCGCACGACCCGGCGGCCAGGCGATGGCAATGTCGTTGGCCGTGCCGTTGCTGCCGCTGGCCGTCTTGTCGCCCACCCGCCAGTCGGACGGCAGGCCAGCGCGCAGGCGCTTCGCTCCGGTCTTGCTGGCGAGCAACCAGTCGGCAAGCTGCCGGCGTGAATCGACCGACAGCATGTCGCCGACCAGAAGGCGCTGCATGTCGCCCAGCATGGCGTCGGGCGTGGTCGTGTCGCGCGGATCGCCGGGCGTCGCCTCGTTGAGTGCCGTCTCGATCCGGTCGAGCCGTGTCAGTGCGTCGCCCAGGGTGCGCGCATAGGCAGTCAAGGCCGATGGGCCGCCGAAGCTTGCCAGCATCAGGTTGCCCGCCGTGTTGTCGCTCAGCGTCACCGCCGCCTCGCAGATTTCCGACACCGACAGGCCGCCGGGCCCGACGTGATCCTTGGTGATCGGCGAATAGGTGACGAGGTCCTTTTCGGAGAAGACAACCCGGCGATCCAGCCGCTCCTGGCCGCGATCGACACGAGCAAGCACCAGCGCCGCGGCGAGGAACTTGAAAGTGCTGCAGAGCGGGAAGCGCTCATCGGCGCGATGACCGGTGCGACGGCCGCTCGCCGTGTCGAGCGCCGCCACGCCCAGGCGGCCGCCGCTCCGGCGTTCGAGGCCGGCAAGCATCGCCGCGGCGTCATCGGCGAGAGCCGGCAGTGTCAGCAGCGGCGCGGCAAATATTGCACGGCGCGCAATCGAAGCAGGAATGATCGTCTCCGTTCTTGGATGATGCCTGTATATGCCATGAATATGCCACAGGCTTGGCGTCTCCCGATCGCCCGCGCCAATTGAGACGACGACAGGCTCTACCACCGGCGCGCCGATGCGGTAAGCTGGTTGCCGCATGGCTCACCCGACTGCACCCGAGCAGAGCATCGTCGCACCGGTTCTGACGGCTTCTTCGGACTCCGCACCCAACCGCGGCGAATCGCGCCTGCGGACGTTCACTCGCCACAGCCTGCCGGTGCTGGGCGTCGTCGTGGTCGTCGTGCTGGTCGCGGTCATCGCCTACTTCGTCTACGACAGCAACCGCCGCGGCGCGGTATCGCTCAGCAACGACCTGATCACGGCGATCGACCGGCGGGTCGCCGCACAGACGCACGCCTACCTGGCGCCGGCCGAGCAGTTCCTCGAGCTGGCCGATGCGGCGGCGGCCGGCCGCGGCGTCTTCGAAGGCGCTCCCGAGGTCGAGCCGTTCGTCCTGCACGCGCTCGGCCGGATCGAGCCGGCCTCGGCGTTCAGCTATGCCGATCCCGAGGGCAACTTCCTGTACGTGCTGCGCAATGCGCAGGGCGGCCTCGACACCAAGACGATCGACCGGCGCAACGGCGGCCATCGCGTGACCTGGGTCCGGCGCGACGCCGAGGGCAAGGTGATCGCCACCGAGGAGAGTCCGAACGACACCTTCGATCCGCGCACACGTCCCTGGTACAAGGACACCGAGCAGGCGAGGCGGCCGTTCTGGACCGACACCTATCTGTTCTTCACCTTGCAGAAGCCCGGCATCACCTTCGCGATCCCCCACTTCGGCGCCGACGGCAAGCTGCAGAGCGTGGTCGGGGTCGACATCGAGCTCGCCTCGCTCTGCGCCTTCCTGAAGCAACTCGGCATCGGCGTCAGCGGCAAGGCGCTGATCATCGACCAGACCGGCCGCGTCGTCGCCTATCCCAGCGACAACTGGCTGCCGGCCGACAAGCCCGACGTGCAGGCGCCGCTGCTCGACGAGCTGGGCGACCCCGTGCTGGCGCGCGTCTACAGCCGGCTGCGGGTCGAGGGCTATGGCCGCAAGGTCCTCGACTTCGGCAACCGGCGCATCATCATCTCGTCCGAGCCGGTCAGCATGCTGACCGGCCGCGACTGGGTCGTGCTGATCGTCGTGCCCGAGACCGACTTCGTGGGCTTCGTCGCCGACAGCGGCCTGGCCGCCCTCGTCATGTCGGTTCTCGTCGTGCTGATCGTCGCCGGCCTCTCCGGCCTGCTGGCCTGGCGCAACGTGATGGCCGAGCGCCGCATCTCGGCCGCCGCGACGCGACAGAACGCGCTCGAGACCCGCACCCGCACCTTCGTCGAACTGGCGCGCGCCAGCGGACCGACCGACGGCGCCCAAGGCGAGGGCCTGGAAAATGCCGCGGAAAACGCCGCCGCCGCCTGTTCGGCCAAGCGCGTGGCGGTGTGGCGGCTCAGTCCCGACCGCACCGCCATGCTGTGCGAGGATTGCTTCGACCTGGTCGCCCAGGACCACACGACCGGTATGGAATTGCATCGCGACCAGTTGCCCAACCTGTTCGCCGCCCTGGGCAACGGCGCGCCGATCGACAGCGACGACGCGGCGGGCGATCGACGCACCGCCGAGCTGTTCGAAAGCTATCTGGCTCCGCTCGGCATCAGCAGCGTCTACATCGTGCCGATCATCTCGCGCGGCCGGCTGCTGGGCATGCTGACGGTCGAGGATCCGCAGCGCGGCGATCACGCCGCCGGCCTGGTGGCATTTTGCGACGCGCTGACGGTCGTGCTCGCGCTCCGTTACGCCGCCACCAGCGCGGCGCCCGCACCGGTCGCGCCGCGGGCGGTCGCCGCCTTGGCCGCCACCTCCGGAGGGTCCGCCCCGTTCGACAGCTTTGCCCAGCGCCAGTCGCGGCTGGAGCAGACGCTGATGCAGCAGAACGCCTCGCTCGACGATCTGGGCGAAAGCGCGATCGACCGGGCGGCGATCGGTGTTCTCAAGCTGCCCGGCTGGACGACGGTGGCGCAGCGGCCGTCGTCCGACGGCGAGGAGCGCACGGCGATGGACGCCATGGTCGACGAGCTGCGCCTCGCCATCGAAAAAAGCGGCGTCGCCTATGCCGCCCTGCTCGACGACCAGATCGTGCTGGCGGCGTTTTCGCGCGACAAGAATTCGGGCGCCGCCGACGCGCATTGCCTGGCGACGGCGATGCTCGACCTGCGCGACTGCCTGTACGAGCTCGAGGAGAAATGGAACACCAGCCTCGACTTCCGCTTTGCCATCGATGTCGGCACCGTGATGGCCTCTTCCGTCGCCACCGATCCGCCCAGCCGCAACCTGTGGGGCGGCGCGGTCGGCATCGCCAAGGTCCTGGCCGACACCGCGACGCGGCGCACCATCACGGCATCCGAGACGGCCTATGAGCTGCTCTCGGACCATTTCCTGTTCCGCCCGCGCGGCAGCTATTTCCTGCCCGAGACCGGCAACATGCGCACGTTCATCCTGGTTGGCCGCGTATGACCGCGCGCGTTCACGATCGCGGCGCCGACCTGCCGTGGCCCCGCCGCGCGCTCGCCGCGCTCGGTGCGGCCGTCATCGGCGGCACGCACCGGCTGCTGCTCTTTTTGTCGTTCACCGCCACCGTGCTCATGGTGGCGATGCGGCGGAGTGCCTGGCACGGGCCGGTCTGGCTCGAGTTCAAGCGCGTGCTGCACGAGGTCGCGGTGCGGTCGCTGCCCACGACCGTCGCCACCGGCATGCTGGTGGGCTTCGCCCTGGTCACGCAGGCGGTGTACTGGCTGGCGCAAACCGGCACGACCGGCCTGGTCGGCCCGATCATCGTGGTCATCCTGATCCGCGAGTTCGTGCCCATCCTGGTCGGCCTGATCGTGTTCGGCCGCAGCGGCACGGCCACGCTGATCGAGCTCGGCGAGGCGCAGACCAGGGGCTGGCTGCGGCTGTTCGAGATCCAGGGCCTCGACCCGCTGGTGATGCTGGTGTTGCCGCGCGCTTTCGGTTTTGCGCTGGGCGCCTTTTGCCTGGCCACCGTCCTGCTGGTGTCGACCCTCGCCACGGGCTACCTCGTGGCGTACGGCGCCGGTATCGTCTCCTACTCGATCTGGGATTTCTCCGACCTCGTGCTGCGCGCCACGACAGCGGGCGACTTCATCATCCCGCCGCTCAAATGCATCACCATCGGCTTCCTGGTGGCGCTCGCCTGCTGCGCCACCGGGCTCGGACGGCGCGACGAGTCCGACGAGCTGAAGCGGCTGGTGCCGCGTGGCTTCGTACGCTCCGCGCTCGCCATCCTCGTGGTCAACAGCCTGTTCGACCTGGTGGCCTGAAATGGCGCGTCCCCTCCGATCGGTGCTGTCGCTGCAGGGCGTGACCCCGGTCCAGCGCCAGTTCGCGGCCATGCCGACGTCGCTCGATCTCGAACTGTCGCGCGGCACAGTGGCCCTCGTGCAGGTCGACGACGAAGGCGACGCGAGCGCGCTGGTCGACCTCTGTGTCGGGCTGATCGATCCCGACGCCGGCGAGGTGCGCTTCCGCGGCGTCGACTGGACGACGCGCACGCCGCGCGAGCGGCTGACCCGTCGCCGCCGCATCGGCGCCATCGTGCACACCGACGTCTGGCCGTCGCACATGACGGTGATGGAGGCGGTCCTGGTGGCGCGGTTCTACCATTTCGACCGGCCGCCCGCCGAGGTGATCGCCGACGCCACCGAGCTCGCCCGCCTGTTCGGCCTGCCCGGCCTGCCGGTCGGGCGGCGCGAGACGACACCGCTGCGCGCGCTGGTCCGCGCCGCCTGCGTGCGCGGATTCCTCGGTTCACCCGACCTGATCGTGGTACAGGACCATCTGCTCGACCAGACATCCGAGCTCGCCGTGCCGATGGCGCAGGCGATTTCGGCGGCGCGCGACAGGGGCGCCACGGTGCTGTGGATCACGGCAAGCCTGGCCGCGCAGGCCGTGCAGTTCGTCCAGGCGGATCATCTGTTCCGGCTCGGCGACAGCGGACTGGTGCCGGTGCGGAGGTCGCGATGAAGCGTTCGATCTTCGGCGTCTACCAGCTCAACGAGATCGTGGGCGCCGTGGTGCTCGCCTGCATCGGCGTGTTCATCGCCGTGCTGATCAACGCCGGCCTGCTCAAGGACTGGTTTCAGCCGTCCTTCACCTTGCGCATCCTGCTGCCCGACGAAGGCGTCTCGGGCCTGGCGCCCGGCGCCGAGGTGACGGTGCTGGGCACGCGGGCCGGCGAAGTCCGCCGCATCGTGATCGATCCGAGCCAGCGCATGCACGCCGTCGCCAGGGTCGATGACCAGATGCGGCCCTTCATCCGCCGCGATTCGAAGGTCTCGATCCGCCGCCAGTTCGGCGTGGCGGGTGCGGCCTTCATCGACATCGCCCGCGGCACCGGGCCGGAGCTCGACTGGTCCTATGCGGTGATCGCCGCGACCACCGATCGCGCGGCGACCGATTCGCTGGGCCAGATGATCGACGAGATGCGCGCCAGGATCGCGCCGGTGCTCGACGACGTGCAGAAGGCGGTGCTGGCCTTCACCGCGGTCGCCCAGCGCGCGGTCGATCCGGCCGGGCCGCTCGAGCAGACGCTGTCGTCGGCTGCCGGCATCGCGCGGCGCGTCGAGAACGGCGAGGGCGTCGCCGGACGCCTGCTCGCCAACGACAAGATGGCCACCGACCTCGAGGCGACCTTGCTCAGCGTGCGCGCGCTCGCCGCCGAGCTCGAACGCACCTCGAAGGACCCGCGCATCGGCCAGATCCTGCTCAAGACCGATGCCGTGCTGACCTCCCTGCAAACCACGACGCGCAACCTCGCCACCACGATGCCCAAGATCACCGGGAACGTGACGGACGCCACCGATGCGCTGCCGGCCACCCTGCTGCAGGCCCAGATCACCGCTCACGAACTCGAGCTGTTGCTGGGCCAGCTCCGCAACAACTGGCTGTTCGGCGGCGGCGGCAGCCCGCCCGCGGCAGCGCCGAGCCGACGCGCGCCGGCCATCGAGGTGCGGCCGTGACGCGACGGCTGGGCGTTCTGTCGCCCCTCCTGGCGCTGACAGTCGTGGCGCTGGTGGCACTGGGGGCCTGCGGCGGCGGCAAGCCGGTCGACCCGGGGCCGCCAACCGACATCGTGCTCGACCAGTCCAACCGCGCCGGCACGCAGGCGCTGTCGGTCGACATGCCGAGCCTCGCGGTGCGCGAGTACAAGGTGGCGCTCACCCGCGCCTACGAGCGCGACGACGCCGGCGCCATCGGCGACGTCGCCTACAATCTGGCGCTCGCGCAGATGAAGTCGGGAGACTCCAAGGCCGCCCTCGCCACGGTGCGCGAGGCACGGGCCGAGCTCGACCGGCGGCGTGTCGCCATCCCGGCCGAGCTCTTCCTGGTGCAGGCGGCAGCGTCCTACCGCAGCGGCGATCTCGGCGGCGCCGCCGCGGCCGCGCAGGAAGCGCTCGACCGGCCGGCCAAGGATCCCGATACCGCGCCGCGTGCCTGGTTCATCCGCGGCCTGGTCGCGGCCGACCGCGGCGATGGCGCCGCGCTCGGCCAGGCGATCGCCGCCCTCCCGCCGGCCAAGCAGGCCGATCTGCAGGCCGATCGCCTGGAGCTGCAAGGCCGCGCCGCGCTGCTCGACAATCGCCCGGCCGATGCCCTTGCGCTGTTCGAGCAATCCGCCGCCAACCGCCAGCAGGCGCTCGACTATCGCGGCATGGCGCGTGCATTATCGTTCGCGGGCGGCAGCGCGCTGCGCGCGAACCGGGCCGCCGATGCAGCCGACCTGTTCCTGCGGGCCGGCCGCAGTTCCCTGCTGCAGGGAGATACGGCGACGGCGCTGCCGCTCTTGAAGCAGGCCGAGGATCTGGCGCGCCAGACCGCGCAGGCCGGCATCGTCGAGGAAGTCGCGCGGCTGCGCAAAGTGGCGGCCGAGCGGGCAACACGGGCGTAATTGTTTAGGGGAGTAAGCCATGGTCCTGGGAATGTCGCTCGAGACGTTCACTTTCGTGCACGTCGTCATCAGCCTTGTCGGCATCATGACCGGCATGATCGTCGTTGCGGTGATGCTGCAGAACGGACCGATTGCCGGCTGGAACGGCTTCTTTCTCACCACCACCATCCTGACCAGCGTGACGGGCTTCTTCTTCCCGGTGAAGGGACTTCTGCCGTCGCATATCGTCGGCATCATTTCGCTGGTCGTGCTGGCCGTGGCGCTGTTCGCCTACTACGGCCGCAGGCTCGCGGGTCCGTGGCGGGCGACCTACGTCGTCTGCGCCGTGGTCGCCCTCTGGCTCAACGTCTTCGTCGGCATCGTGCAGTCGTTCGGCAAGTTCGCCTACCTGCACAATCTTGCGCCCAGCGGCTCGGAGCCGCCGTTCGCCGTGGCGCAGGGTCTCGGGCTGATCCTGTTCGTCGTCGCCGGCTTCCTGGCGGTGCGGCGCTACCATCCGCCGCTCAGGACCTGATCTTCCCTACGGAAAAGTGAACGACAGCACGGCCGCCGCTTGCCGGCAGCCGCGCTACTCTAGGCGCGGCGGCAACCAGGGAGGTCGGCATGCGCGGCAAGGGACTGCTTCTCGGCTTGATGTTGGCGGCGGCGACGGCCTTGCCGGCTGCAGCCCAGGGCACGGCCGACCGGATCTACGTCATGGATTGCGGCCACAACGCCGCGACCGACCAGTCGCGCTGGTCGCCCGGCGTCAATGTCGGCAAGCCGATCGAGCTCTCCGACAATTGCTACCTGATCCGCCACGGCGCGGACTGGATGCTGTGGGACACCGGCTATCCCGATGCGGTGGCCGAGAAACCCCTCACCAGCCCGATCGGCACGGCGACGCGCGCCAAGACCCTGGCGGCGCAGCTCGCCGAGGTCGGCGTCAAGCCGGCCGACATCAAGTATGTCGGTGTCTCGCACACCCACGGCGACCATGTCGGCAATGTCGACATGTTCCCGACCTCGACGCTCCTGATCCAGAAGCCCGAGTTCGACTGGGCCTTCGCCGCCGGCAAGACGCCGCCCTTCAAGGCCGAGCGGCCGATCCGCAAGCTCGAAGGCGACCTCGACGTGTTCGGCGACGGCAGCGTGACCATCCTGTCCACGCCAGGCCACACACCCGGCCACGAATCACTGCTTGTGCATTTGCCCAAGACCGGCTGGGTCGTGCTGTCGGGCGATGCCGCCCACTTCAAGGACAACTGGGACAACAAGCGGGTGGCGTCGATGAACACCAGCGCCGAGCAGACGCAGGCGTCGTACCAGAAGATTGCAGACGTGATGGCGCAAAAGAAGGCGGCGCTCTGGATCAACCACGACCTGCCGCAGAGCCAGGGCCAGAAGCACTCGCCGCAATTCTACGATTGACGGACGGCCCGCCGTGGCGATGAATTCGCGGTGTGGCTGGCCCTCCGATGATCGCTCCTCTCAGCCTGTCGAACGTGGCGACGGTCGTCTTCGCCGCGCTCTGCCTGTGGACGATCGCATCGCAGGCGCGGGGCCATGTCGTGAAACTGTGGCGACTGGCCGTGCCGCCCAGCTTCGCCGCGATCCAGGCCTTCGTGCTGCTGGCCGGCGTGTTCGACGCCAGCATCGTCAACGATGCCGAATGGCTTGCCGCGGCGATCGTGGGCGGCGTGATCGGCCGCATGCGCGGATGGGCGCTCGCGGTCGAGGTCGACCGCCGATGGGATCTCGTGCGCCAGCATCGCTCGCCTGACGCGCTGGTGATGGGCGCGGCCCTCGTGATGCTGGCCGTGATCGATTTCGCCGGGGCGGCCTCGCTGGACCCGATCCTCGAGCCCCAGCATGTCGCGGCCGGCGCCGCGTTCTGCGCCGGCTATCTCGGCTGCCGCGCGATCGCCATCGCCGTGCGCGCCAATCATCTGCCGCATGTCGAGCTGCACGGCGTCTGATGAGGTTCTCGAGACGCCTGTTCCTGGTGAGCACTCTGGCAAGCGGCACGGCAGCGGCGCAGACCTATCCCAGCCGTCCGCTCCGCATCGTCGTGCCGTTCGCGGCGGGCGCCGGCGTGCTCGACATCATGGCCCGTCTGGTCGGCCAGCATCTCGGGCAGGCGCTGGGGCAGCAGGTGGTGATCGACAACCGCCCGGGCGCCGGCGGCATCGTCGGCGCCGAGGTCGTGGCGCGGGCGGAACCCGACGGCTACACGCTGCTGATGGGCAACACCGCGCTGATGGTGAGCCCCTATCTCTATGCCAGGCTCTCCTTCGACCCGCTCACCGACTTCGTGCCGGTGACGATGGTGAATTCGGCGCCGTTGCTCCTGGTCACCAATCCGTCGGTGCCCGTGCAGTCGGTGCAGGAGCTGATCGCCTACGCCAGGGCGCGGCCCGGGCAGCTCAACTACGGCTCGGGCGGCGTCGGCAGCACGCCCTATCTCGCCACCGAACTTCTGAAGTCGATGACGGGCATCGACGTCGTGCACGTGCCCTACAAGGGCGGCGCGCCGGCGCTGGCCGACCTGATGGCCGGACAGCTCACCTTCATGATCGAGAACGTGCCGGGCACCCTGCCGCTGGTGAAGTCGGGCAAGCTGCGGGCGCTGGCGATCACCAGCGCGCATCGCTCAGCGCTCGCGCCCGACCTGCCGACGATGGCCGAGGCGGGCGTGGCGGGCTACGAGATGGTGGGCTGGAACGGGATCTTCGTGGCCAAGAGCACGCCCCTCGCCATCGTGGCGCGGCTCGCCGCCGAACTGGGGAAAGTACTCGCGCTGCCCGACGTCAAGGAACAGATGACGGCGATGGGCGCGGAGGCAGGCGGCGACACGCCGCAAGCCTTCAGCGCGTTCGTCAACGCCGAGTCCGCACGCTGGGGCAGGATCATCAAGGAGAGAGGCATCCGCCCCGAGTAGAACTCGGGGCGGGTATCACGCGAACGCGTTAGCGGGTGTAGACGGTGGTCGTCGCCGCCGGCGCCGGGTCGGTATAGACCACGGTTCCGGGAGCCGGCGTAGCGACAGTCGTCGTCGCCACCGGCGCGGGCCGTTCGACGGTTTCGGTACGCACGGTGCAAGCGCTGGCGAGGCCCGCAACCGTGCAGGCGATGGCGATCATGGAAAGGGATTTCATCGGCAAAGTCCTCCTTGTCACGGAGGGGCAACGGCCATGTCCGCCGACGGTTCCCGGCTATTTCACCTCAACAATATCGGCAACCCCGACCTTCTTGTCCAAAACGGTCTGCAGCACGACGAAGCGGCCGGCCGAATTGTGGTCGTCGAAGGTCACCACCTTGCCCATGACGTTGGTGAATTTCATCGTTCTTGATGGCGTCCTTGATCTTGGCGCCGTCGGTGCTGTTCGCGTCCTTGATCGCCTGCGCCAGGATACGGATGGCATCATAGCCGCCCCAGGTCTGCAGGTAGGGCTCCGACTTGTGCTTGGCCTGGATCGCCGCGACGAAGGCCTTGTTGGACGGCGCGTCGATCGTGGCGTTGTAGGTCCAGGCGCTGATCGACTTCTCCATGCCGCCGGCCTCGATGATCGGCTGGTTGCGGCCGCCGAGCTCGACCCGGCCGGTATAGGGAATGCGCACGCCGAGCTGCATGGCCTGGCGCAGGAAGTTGATCGAATCGCCGCCCACCTGGAAGGTCGCGATGGCGTCGGGCCGGCGCTGCTGGATGCGCGTCAGGATGGTGGTGAAGTCGGGCGCATTCTGCGGATGGAAGTCGGTCGACACGACGGTGACGCCCGCCTTCTCGGCCACCGCCTTGAAGGCATCGGCGCCGCCCCGGCCGAAGTCGGTGTCCTCGCCGATGATCGCCACCGTCTTGAACACCTTCTTGTTGCCGAGATAGATGCCCAGCGCCTCCATCATGGCCGAGTCGGACGGGCTGATGCGGAACGAATATTCGTTGCGGCCCGGCCCGGCCAGCTCGGTGATCTGCGGGTTCGATGCGATGCCGGTGATCATCGGGATCTTGGCGTCGGCGATGATCTTCATGCTCGCGAGGTGCGCCGAGCTGCAATGCGCACCCTCGATCGCCACCACCTTGGCCTCGACCAGCTTGTTGGCGACGTTGACCGCCTCCGACGGATTGCACTTGTTGTCGAGCACCATGAGCTCGATCTTGCGGCCGCCCAGAAGGCCGCCGGCGGCGTTGATCTCCTCGACGGCGAGATTGACGCCCCACATCTCCCATTCGGATGCGACGGCGGCGACACCGGTTTGCGGTGTCGAAACGCCGATCACGATCGGCTGCGCCAGCGCCGGACCGGCACCAAGCGCACAGGCGGCAATGGCCGCCATAAAGAATTTCACCCTCATCGTCTTCCCTCCGCTCACGCTCCCCGAGTTCCACTTAACGACATAGCAGACGGCGTGCCAAGCATGCGCGAGATGCGCTGGGCAGCACCGGTGACCAGCGGCTCGGCACTGTGCAGGCTGAGGCCGGAGTCGAGATACTTGGGAAAGGCGACGCTCAGCGCCGCCACGACGCTGCCCGCGCGATCGCGGATCGGTGCGCCGACCGAGAGCACGCCCGGAATATTCTCCTCGTTCACCGTGGCGAAGCCCTGCCGCCGCACCTTGGCCAGCGACGCGATCAAGGACGCGGGATCGGTGATGGTATGCGGCGTGATGGCGGCAAGCTTGCGGCTGCCCAACAGCTTGCGCGCCTCGCTGTCGCTCAGTGCGGCCAGCAGCACCTTGCCGGCGCCGGTGCTGTGCAACGGCATCTCGCTGCCCGGGCTGACCTTGATGGCGACCGGGCCGTCGGCCTGCACGGCCAGCAGATAGATGGCGCGCCCGCCGCGCAGCACCGAGACGAAGCCGTTCAGGCGATGCTCATGGGCCAGCCGCTCGAGCTCGCGACGGGCGGCGACGACATAGTCGAAGGCGTCCTCGCCGCTGGCGCCCAGCGCCAGCGAGCGGTGGCCCAGGCGATAGCGCGCGGTGTCGCTGTTCTTCTCGATGTAGCCGCGGCTGGCGAGCGAACTGATCAGGCGCTGCACGATGGTCGGGCTGAGGCCCGAGCGGCGGGCGAGCTCGCGGACGCCCACCTCGGCGCCTTCGGCCGCGATCATCTCCAGCACGTCGAGGCCGCGCTCCAGCGATTGCGAGCCCGCTGCCTTCTTGGGCAGGGCGCGGTTGGCGTGCAGCCGGGGCGCCAGGATCACGCGACGCGCTGTCATGGCAAGTGTGCCGAATATCGGTACATCGTTTCGATAGTTGCAGGTTCGCAGGTTTCTTGTTTATCTGTCAACGACATGACGATGAACCGCCTCACCGAAGCCGCGCCCGTTGGTCCGGGAATTGCACGGCCCCGGCCACAATGACCATCGACGCCGTCTACCTGCTGCAGCTCACGCTGAACGGCATCACGCTCGGCCTGATCTACGCCCTGATCGCCGTCGGCCTGTCGCTGATCTTCGGCGTCATGGAGATCATCAACTTCGCGCACGGCGAGCTTCTGATGCTGGGCGCCTTCGCCATGGCCTTCGCCCTGCCGGTGATGGGCCTGCTCTACTGGCCGGCGCTGGCGGCGGCGATCCTGGGCACCATGATGGTGGGCTGGGTGATCTACGAGCTGCTGCTGGTGCGCCTCAGGACCGACGAGTTCGAGCGCAGCATCCTGGTCACGCTCGGTCTCTCGATCATCATCATCCATGTGATGCAGTACATCTTCACCGCCACGCCGCGGCTGGTCGATACGCAATACGGCTTCGAGGGCGTCGAGATCGGCGCCATCCGCATCACCTGGACGCGCATCATCGGCGCCGCGGCGTCGCTGGCGGCGTTCGGCGGCCTCTATCTGGTGCTCAGTCATACGCAGTTCGGCCGCGCCATGCGCGCCATCGCCCAGAACCGCGAGGCGGCGCTGATGGTCGGCATCCGCCCCAAGGTCGTGGCGCGCAACGCGGTGGTGCTGGCGGCCGGCCTGTGCGGCCTGGCGGGGGCTGCGATCGCGCCCATCCAGCTCGTCACGCCGTACATGGGCCAGTTCCTGATCTTCAAGGCCTTCGCGCTGGTCATCATCGGCGGGCTGGGCAACATCCCCGGCGCCATCGTGGCCGCCATCGGGCTCGGGCTGATCGAGAACTGGATCGGCGGCTTCTTCGAGATCGCCTGGCAGGAAGCCGCGGTGTTCGTGATCATGATCGTGGTGCTGTTCCTGCGGCCCGACGGCCTGTTCAAGCGCGGGGGCATGCGGGTCGGATGAAACGCGCCGCTGCCTTGGCCGCCGCCCTGGCCGTGGCGCTCGTCCTGGGCGCCCTGCCGTTCCTCACGGCCTCGAACTACGTCATCGGCATCGGCGTCTCGGCGCTGATCTTCACGGTCGCGGCGGCCGCGCTCAATCTCATCTACGGCTATACCGGCCTCCTCTCCTTCGCCCAGCTCGGCTTCTGGGGCATCGGCGGCTACGCCTCGGCGCTCACCGTCGTGACCTTCGGCGGCAGCTTCTGGTCGGGCCTCGTCTGGGCGGCGCTGATCAACGCGGCCATCGCGCTCGCCGTCGGCTATCCGACCTTGCGCACCAACCGCCACGCCTTCGTCATCGTCACGCTCACCTTCGCCCTGCTGGTCACCCTGATCGCGCGTGACTGGGTCGATCTCACGCGCGGACCGCTCGGCATTCCCAACCTGCCGCCGCCGACGGCCTTCGGCTATGCCTTCGACACCACGGCGAAGTTCTACTGGATCGCCTGGGCCTTCGCGGTGGCGATGCTGGCCTTCCTCTATGCGCTCTGCAGCTCGCGCATCGGCCGCACCCTGATCGCCATCAAGCAGAACGAGCCGCTGGTCCGCGCCCAGGGCATCTCGCCCATGCCCTACAAGCTCGCGTCCTTTGCCTTGAGCGCCGCCATCACCGGCGCGGCGGGCGGCGTCTACTGCTTTCACCTCCGCATCATCGATCCGCTGTTCCTCGACTTCTATTACATGCAGACCTTCCTGATCATCGTGATCATCGGCGGCGCCGGCAGCTTCTGGGGCGTGGTCGTGTCGGGCATCGCGCTGTCGGCGCTGCCCGAGGCGCTGCGCTTCTCCGCCGATTTCCGCATGATCATCTATGGCGTGATCCTGGTGGTCGCCATGTTCGTGATGCCCTCGGGCGTCGCCGGCTGGCTGCGCGAACGGAGGCTTTCCCGCCTGCGCGAGGCGCTGCGATGAGCGCCATCCTGGAAGTCTCCGGCCTGCGCAAGTCATATGCCGGCGTCCATGCGCTCGACGGCGTATCCTTCGCCGTCGAAGCCGGCAGCATCACCGGCCTCATCGGGCCCAACGGCTCGGGCAAGAGCACGGCGATCGACTGCATCTCGGGCTTCCAGAAGCTCGACGGCGGCAAGGTCGTGCTGGCGGACACCGACATCACCGGCCGGCCGGCGCATCACATCGCCCGCGCCGGCCTGATGCGGACCTTCCAGACGGTGCGCATCTACGATCGCCTGAGCCTCGGCGACAATCTCGCCATCGCCAACCAGCAGTTCGACCCCGCGACCTGGGTCGACGAGTTCCTGCGCACCCGGCGCTATCGCCAGGCCGTGGACGCGGCCGAAACCCGCGCCCGCACCCTGGTCGAGCTGATCGGGCTGCAGCGCTATTACGAGGCCGAGGTCGGCATTCTTTCCTACGGCCAGAAGAAGCTGGTGGCGCTGGCCGCGGCGCTGATGCCGCATCCCCGGATCGTGCTGCTCGACGAGCCGGTGGCCGGCGTCAATCCGAGCCGCATCCGCGAGATCGAAGTGGCGCTGGCCCAGCTCAACCAGGCCGGCGAGACCTTCCTGATCGTCGAGCACAATGTCGAGTTCATCACCAACCTCTGCCACCAGGTGATCGTGCTCGACCAGGGCAGGAAGCTGGCCGAGGGCAGCGCCGCCGACATCCACACCGATTCGAGGGTGCTCGAAGCCTATCTCGGCATGACCCCGGAGATGGCCGAGGCCGAGATGCGGGGTGCCGCATGAGCGCGCCGGCATTAGAGCTGGTCTCCGTCACCGCGGGCTACGGCGACGCCCAGATCGTGCACGACTTCTCGGCCCGCCTGCAGGCCGGCACGATCACGACGCTGATCGGCGGCAACGGCGCCGGCAAATCGACCCTGCTGCGCGCCATCTACGGCACCAACCGCCTGTTCTCCGGCCAGATCGTGTTCAAGGGCGAGACCATCGAGCGCCTGCCGCCGTGGGAGCGGCTGAAGCGCGGCGTCGGCTTCGTGCCCCAGGGCCGCTGCAACTTCCCGGCGATGAGCGTCGCCGAGAATCTCAAGATGGGCTGCTACACCCTGCCCGCTTCCGCCCACGATACCGCAATCGGCCGGGTTACCGGCCTGTTCCCGTTGCTGCGCGAGAAGGCACGGACGGAGGCCGGCAACCTCTCGGGCGGCGAGCAGCAGATCCTCGAAATGGCGATGGTGCTGCTGGTCGAGCCGGCTCTGCTGCTGCTCGACGAGCCCTCGCTCGGCCTCTCGCCCAAGATGCAGGGCGACGTATTCGCCACGGTGCAGCGCATCGCCGCCACCGGCGTCACCGTCCTGATCGTGGAGCAGAACGTGCGCGGCGCGCTGCTGATCTCCGACCGCGCGCTGGTGATGGAACAGGGGCGGAAATTCATGGAAGGCCCGGCGGCCGAGGTGCGGACCGATCCGCGCATCCGCCAGGCCTATCTCGGCGGCAACATCCAACAGACGGCGGCATAGAAGAATATGGAAAAGGCCAAGGACAGAGCGAGACTGGCCGTCGATATCGGCGGCACCTTCACCGATCTCTGCCTCGAATGGAACGGCAAGCTCACCAGCGTGAAAGTGCTGACCACGCCGCGCGCGCCCGAGGAAGGCGTGCTGGGCGGCATGACGGAGATCCTGAAGCAGACCAAGATCCAGCCCGCCGATCTCGGCCTGGTCATCCACGGCACGACCTTGGCCACCAACGCCATCATCGAGCGCAAGGGCGCCCGGACGGCGCTGGTGGTCACCGAGGGCTTTCGCGATTCGATCGAAATCGCCTTCGAGCACCGCTTCGAGCAGTACGACATCTTCATGCGCAAGCCGCCGCCCCTGGTGGCGCGCGACCTGCGCTTCGGCATTCCCGAACGCATGGACGGCCGCGGCAACGTGCTGATCCCGCTCGACGAGGCGGCGGTGCGCGCCCTGGCGCCCAGGCTCAAGGCCGCCGGCATCGAGGCGATCGCGGTCGGCTACATGCACGCCTATCTCGACGGCAAGCACGAGCGGCGCACGCGCGACATCCTGAGCGAGCTGCTGCCCGGCGTGTCGATCTCGCTCTCGAGCGAGGTGTCGCCCGAGATCCGCGAATACGAACGCTGGTCGACCGCCGTCGCCAATGCCTATGTCCAGCCGGTGATGGACCGCTATCTCGGCCGGCTCGACGAGGCCCTGCGCGCCCAGGGCTTCACCTGCCCCTTGTTCATGATCACTTCGGGCGGCGGGCTGGCGGCGCTGGAGACGGCGCGCAAGTTCCCGATCCGTCTGGTCGAATCGGGCCCGGCGGGCGGCGCCATCCTGGCGGCGGCGCTGGCGCGGCAGTGCGGCCTCGACAAGGTGCTCGTCTTCGACATGGGCGGCACGACGGCCAAGATCTGCCTGATAGACAACGGCGAGCCGCAGCATTCGCGCACCTTCGAGGTGGCGCGGCAGTACCGCTTCCTCAAGGGCAGCGGCCTGCCGCTGCGCATCCCGGTGATCGAGATGGTCGAGATCGGCGCCGGCGGCGGCTCGATCGCCTCGGTCGATTCGCTGTCGCGGGTCCATGTCGGGCCGGAGAGCGCCGGCGCCGAGCCTGGCCCGGCGAGCTACGGGCGCGGCGGCACGGAGCCGACCGTGACCGACGCCGACGTCGTGCTGGGCCGCATCGATCCCGGCTATTTCGCCGGCGGTTCGATAAAGCTCTCGTCCGACAAGGCGGGCGTCGCCGTCGACAAGGCGGTCGGCACGAAGCTCGGCCTGAAGCGCCTCGACGCGGCGTTCGGCGTGAGCGAGATCGTCGAGGAGAACATGGCCAATGCCGCGCGCGTGCACGCCGTCGAGCGCGGCAAGGAGCTGCAGGACCGCACCATGATCGCTTTCGGCGGCGCCGCGCCCATCCATGCCGCGCGGCTTGCGGAAAAGCTCGGCATCCGCCGGGTCATGGTGCCGAGCGGCGCGGGCGTCGGCTCGGCGGTCGGCTTCCTGATGGCGCCGGTCGCCTACGAGGTCGTGCGCAGCCGCTACGTCCAGCTCGACGACGACAAGTTCGACCCGGCCTACGTCAATGCGCTGTTCGCCGAGATGCGCGCCGAGGCCGAGGCCGTGGTCAAGGCGGGTGCGCCCGAGGCAAGGCTGGTCGAAACGCGGACCTGCGACATGCGCTATCGCGGCCAGGGCCACGAGATCACCGTCGACCTGCCGGCCGGCCCGTTCGACAGAGCCTCGCGCGACAAGCTCATCAAGCTCTACGAGGACGGCTACGCCAAGACCTTCGGCCGCACGATCCCGGGCCTCAGCGTGGAGATCATGAACTGGACCTTGCGGCTGGCGGCCGAGCAGGCGGCGGTTGCCAAGGCGCCGCCGCAGCCGGCCGACGTGGCGTCGAAGGCGCGCGCCAGCCGGCCGGTCTACGATCCGGCCGATCAGGACATGAAAGACGTGTCGGTCTATCATCGCGCCGACCTGGTGATCGGCAGCTTCTTGCCCGGCCCGGCGGTCATCGCCGAGGACGAGACGACGACCATTGTCCCCAAGAATTTTGCCGCCCGGATCAGCCCGATCGGCGCCATTTTGCTGGAGAAGGTGTGACCATGAGCATCAACGATCCCCTCTCGCCGATTCGCCTGCAGCTGATGTGGGACCGCCTGATCGCGGTCGTCGAGGAGCAGGCGCTGGCGCTGATCCGTACCGGCTTCTCGACCTCGACGCGCGAGGCCGGCGATTTGTCGGCCGGCGTGTTCGATCTCGACGGGGACATGCTGGCGCAGGCCGTCACCGGCACGCCGGGCCATATCAATTCGATGGCGCGCGCGGTGCGGCACTTCCTCGACAAGTTCCCCGCCAAGACGATGAAGGAAGGCGACATCTTCCTGACCAACGACCCGTGGAAAGGCACCGGCCATCTGCACGACTTCACCTTCGTCACGCCGACCTTCCGGCGCGGCAAGATGGTGGCGCTGTTCGCCTCGACCTGCCACGTCGTCGATATCGGCGGCCGCGGCATGGGCACCGACGCCCGCCAGGTCTACGAGGAAGGCCTCTATATCCCGCTGATGCGCTTCGCGCGCGAGGGCAAGGTCGACGAGACCCTGATCGACATCGTCACCGTCAATGTGCGCGAGCCGGTCCAGGTGGTGGGCGATCTCTACTCGCTGGCGACCTGCAACGAGATCGGCTGCCGGCGCCTGATCGAGATGATGGACGAGTTCGCCATCGACGATCTCGACCGGCTGGGCAGCCATATCCTGGAGAAGTCCAAGCAGGCCTCGCTCGAGGCGATCCGCTCGATCAAGCCGGGCGAATACAAGTTCTCGATGACGGTCGACGGCTACGACAAGCCGATCGACATCGTCGCCACCATGCAGATCGGCGAGACCGGCATCGATGTCGATTTCGCCGGCACCTCGGGCGTCTCGGAATACGGCATCAACGTGCCGGTCTGCTACACCGAGGCCTATGCCTCGTTTGGCGTCAAATGCATCGTGGCGCCCAAGGTGCCGAACAACGAGGGCTCGCTGTCGGTGATCCGGGTCACCGCGCCCAAGGGCTGCATCCTGAACGCCCAGCATCCCTCGCCGGTCGCGGCCCGCCATGTGACCGGCCAGATGCTGCCCGACGTGATGTTCGGCTGCCTGCACCAGGCGCTGGGCGGCGGCGTTCCGGCCGAGGGCACGTCGTGCCTGTGGAACCTGTTCGCCCTGGGTGGCCCCGGTCGCACCGACGGCGATCCCTCGCTCACCGTGGACGCCATCCCGTTCAACGTCATGAGCTTCCATGCCGGCGGCACCGGCGCGCGGCCGGGCAGCGACGGGCTCTCGGCCACCGCCTTCCCGAGCGGCGTCAAGAACGTGCCGATCGAGGTCAACGAGGCGGTCTCGCCGGTCATCGTCTGGCGCAAGGAATACCGCCAGGATTCCGGCGGCCCCGGCGAGTTCCGGGGCGGGCTGGGCCAGATCATGGAAGTGGGCACGCTCGACAAGGCGCCGTTCGCCATCAGCGCCTACTACGACCGCATCGACCATCCGCCGCGCGGCCGCGAGGGCGGCCAGAACGGCGCCGCCGGCACGCTGACGCTCAAGTCGGGCGGCAAGATGCGCGGCATGGGCCAGCAGACCGTGCCGCAGAAGGACAGGGTCATCATCTCGATGCCGGGCGGCGGCGGGCTGGGCAATCCGCGCCGGCGGGCGGTCGAGGCCGTGGCGACGGACGTGCGCGAGGGCTTCATCTCGGCCGAGTCGGCGCGGCGCGACTACGGCGTGGCGGTCGGCGACGACGGCACGGTCGACGCGGCCGAGACGGCAAAACTGCGCGCAATGGCGGCGGAGTAGACGCCGCGTGCTGGGGCCCATGCTTCGAGACACTCGCTGCGCTCGCTCCTCAGCATGAGGTTTGTTTGACACACACCCCCTCACCCTGAGGAGCCGCGCGGAGCGCGGCGTCTCGAAGGGTGGGCTACAGACGACCAGGGAGACAATGCGATGCGTGTGAGCGCCGGCCTGCCGACGGGAATGGAAGGCCTGACCTATCCGATCCCCTTCTCCGATCCGGAGAACGTCATCAAGATCGCCCAGGCGGCGGAGAAGTTCGGCTACGACTCGGTGTGGGGCAACGACCACATGACGACGCAGAACTACGTGCGCGCCGAGTTTCCCGTGCCGCCGCGCTTCTGGGAGCCGCTGATCACCTATGCCTTCGTGCTGTCGGAGACCAAGACGATCAAGGTCGGCACCGGCATCCTGGTGCTGCCGATGCGCCACGACATCGTGGTGACCGCCAAGCAGATCGCCACCCTCGACCATTTCGGCAAGGGCCGCCTGGAAGTGGGCGTCGGCATCGGCGCCTACCGCGAGGAATTCAAGGCGCTGCAGCCTGACGCGAAGATGGATCGCGGCGACATCGTCGACGAGGGCCTGCAGGCGCTCAACCTGCTGTTCAAGGAGCGGGTCGCGAGCTTCGACGGCAGGTTCTACAAATTCCGCGACGTCGAGCTCTATCCGAAGCCGCTGCAGAAGCACATCCCGATCTATGTCGGCGGCAACAACGCCAACAACATCGCCCGCACGGTCAAATGGGCCGACGGCTGGCTGCCCGCCGGCATGCATGTCGACCGGGTGCGCGCCGGCGTGAAGGCGCTGCACGAGATGGCCGAGCAGGCCGGGCGCGATCCCAAGACCATCGAGGTCTGCCCGCAATTCGTCGTCCATGTCGGCAAGACGCACCAGGCCGCCGTCGAGAGCTTCCGCAAGAGCCAGATGAACAAGCACCTGGTGTCGCTCAGCAAGTCGACCCTGAAGGGCCAGGGCACGGCCACCCACGAGGACATCAACCTGATCGGCACGCCGGCCGAGATCATCGACAAGGCCAACGCCTTCCGCGAGGCCGGCGTCACCCACCTGCTCGGCCTCTACTTCGCCGCCAACTCGGTGCAGGAGCTTCTGGACCAGATGCAGGTCTTCGGCGAAGAGGTGACGCCGAAGATCAAGTGACTGCTGGCAGTGCGGGCAACCGACAGTAGCGGTTTGGGAGGTTTGGGAGGTTTGCGCCAGTCGTCCAGATGGCGGCGACCAGGCCCGGCGGCAGCGGTTTTGGCAATTCGCCGCCGCGGACAGGATGATTGAATTGAACAAGTCGCCGATCCTCGTCGCTCGAGTGTCGGCAGGCATACGCCACAACATTGCTCAGGAACGTCAAGCGGTTTCTGCGGAGAAGCAGCAGCCGGGAATACTTGCGTACCGGTAAGAAGGGCTGGAGACGTGCCGAACCACAACGGGTAGGACGCGGATCTCATAGTTTGTGCGGATAATCTAATTTGGCTGCCTAATACGGGCCTATTCCCTGGCCGGGCCCGAACACCACTTCCAGTTTTTGCCAGAGCGGCGGGCGGACGGCGGCATTGCAGCGGTCATGATCGTGGCTGCCCTCGCTCATGCCCGCGAGCCCCCAGCGCACGACGTCCCTGTCGGGCGGCGACACCGGGTTCGCGGTCGTCGCCACGGCATTGGGATTGCCTCTCAGCCGATCGATCCATTTCTTTGCGTCGTAGCCGACGATGAGCGCATGCATCTGCATGGTGCTGACCGCGCCCGCGCACACCAGCCAGCGGGCGAACAGGTAATGCTCGGCCGCGGCCAGATCGATATCGAGCGACGCGCCCGGCACGCGCCGTGCGGTCTGCAGGCTGCGGAAGGCCACCTCGACGTGGCCGCAGCAGGCGTCGGCGGTGCCGGGATTGGCCATGGCGCCGGCGATGAGTGAGCGAACATGCCGATCATTCGTTGCCATCGGACCGCTCCCTTGAATTCAGATCGCCAATTGGCAGCTTGCACCGCGGGTGCCGCGAAATCGTATCTGCTCGGAAGGCTAGACGATGTGAGGAATCGCACTTCTTCCGTCAGGCGTAACGGACGCCGCTCGGCGGATCCAGGAAGTCGCCGAGGGTCTCCAGATGACCCCTGAACTCGGTCACGGCGGCTCTCTTCAGTTCGTGGTGAATATGATGGTTCTTTATCGTCCCGTGATGCTCGACGGTGAACCTGAGGAGCCGGGCCGCATACTCGATCGCGAATGGATGGTTGGATTTCGACCCCGCGATGAAGGTTGCATCGTCCGTGCCTCCAAGGCTTGCCTGGGCAAAGTCCTTCAAGCTCTTGTCGTGCTCCATCGAATCCGCCGAGACCTGAAACGCGCCGGTTTCTTCATCATGACTCGTCTTTGGTTGGCTCTTGCCGGCGTGTACGCCGTCATTCCAATTCCAGGTGCTTTCATGCCCTGCAAGGACCCTCAGGACTTCGAGCATCACCGCCTTGCGATGGACGGTGAATCCGTAGGGCCCCAGGTACCCCATGACGCTGTCATAGATGTCGAATCTCTTGTTGGGGATGAAAATATCATCGGGCGCGCGCAATGCCCAATCCACCAATGCGTCGAGAAACGAAACAGGCGGTGACGAGCCCCGAACACTCGACAGGCAAGCCTTGTACTGTCTGGCCATACGGAACTCCTCGGGCTTTTCCCAGATCGCGGTGAGATCAAGTGCTCGGCGCGTCGAGCCGGACTTCCCAGAACCACACCGGTGCCGATTTCTCGAGCGAACTGAAGAAGCCTTTCATGATGCCTTGATGGAAGTCGCTCCCGTTCCAGATCTCCGTGTGCACGCCGGCAGAATGGTTGACGCCCATGAACACCACGATTCCCGTCCGGCCCGTGATCAGCGCGACCTGATCCTGGTACTTGGCCGGCTTTCTGCCGTCTTCGCCCGAGATGCACTCGCCTTCCTCGAACGTTTCCGTGAGGAAGTCCTTCATCTCGTTGACCGACCTTATGTAGTAGAAGAACTTGTTGGCGGCCGCCGCGTTCGGGATCTTCTTGTTGGCGCGCGCTTCGCGCCCACTGGTCATCGGCCCGACCATCTTCGACACGTCCCGCAAATGGAACATCATGTTGATCGCGTGCGACATCTGTATGCAGCACGTCGTATTGTGTTCATTGTCGTTCTTGAGCTCCGTCACCCAGTCGTTCATGTCCTTGTTGTTGACAAGGGTCCCGCCTGGATCCTTCAGTTTGACCGTCCACTTGACCTTGCCCGTCTTCTCATCCTTTACGCTCGATATGTCGGGGATGGGATAGTAGCTGATGAGATCGACATCGCTGGCGGGGATCGTGGCCATGAATGAACTCCTCCTGGGTTGGTCACTGTCGGTGTCGGTCCGCTCCCAGGATCCGGATTCAGCACAGAGACAGACCTCGACGCGAATGAGAGTGCCAAAAAATATAGGCGGAAATCAGGCGACAGCCTTCGCGTGTGTCGTCTTCTCCAATGCACGTCGACGGGCGCGTGCGTTCAACATTCGCCATCGCGCAAATCGAAAACCACGCCGTCGCCATCACGACGGCGTGGCGTGCTTCAGCGGCCGCGCTATTTCTTGCTCGGATCGTCCGCGGGATTGACGTAGGTGATGGCGAAGGGTCCTTGACCGTGGACCTGGACGACGGTCTCGCCCGATGTCCAGGCATAGTGGTTCATCTTGGCCGCCGCCTCGGCAAATCCGCCGGGCCGCAACGCCATGCCTTTCTGCTCGTCGAGCTTGTCTCCCATGCCGATGTTGAAGGCGCCCGAAAGCACCGTGACGTATTCGGTCGTCGGATGATTGTGCGCCGGGATCTTGTAGCCGGCGGGCATTTTCAGCCTGACGACGTAGAGGCCTTCCTTGAACGGATCGCCGGAGACGACGGCGATCTGAGCACCCGGCGGAAAGACATTGGGCACCGCGCCCCATTTCATGTCGTCGGCGTTCGCCGGGGCCGGCATCTGTTGCGCGACCGCCATCGTCCCGCTCAAAAGCAGGGCCGTGAAACTCAGCAACGTCTTGTGCACGTCAGGCTCCCATGATCCAGATCACAGCATCGCGTCCGGTATCGCGTCGTCCGGCGACTTCTATCACCTCAACCCCAAGTAGAGACCGGCGTGCTATCCATTTTCGGCCAGAATCGTCCCGCGAGACGACAAGCGGATCGTTCAGCGACGAAGCGCTGTCACACCAGTCGATGAAATTGCCGAGCGTCAGTGATCCGCGCGATGCGGCCGCTGCAGGCCGGTCGCCCGGCTCAGGCTGGGCGACATCGAGCTTTCCGTCGGCTACGGCCAGCGCGCAACGAAGGCATGGGATTGGCCGTCGCCAGGCGCTACTATCGCGGACTGCCTGAAAGTCGGCAACGACATGGACCTCAGCGGACGGTTCAACTTCTGGCGTGTCCTTCTTCACACCCGGGCCATTACGCCGCCGCGGGTGCCGGAAGGCCTGTTGCAAAAAGTCATGAGCCACTCGCGCGGCGGTTGGTGGCTCCTGCTGGTCGTGGCGGTCCTCGCCGCCAGTGTCGCGCTGCGCCTCAGCCTGTCGTCACCGCGGTCTCCGGCGATCGCACCGGCCGCGAGCGCCGCACCAAAAAATCCCGCTTCGCCGGCTCCGTCCACGCCCGCTCCGCCTGCTCTACGGTGGTGACGGCCCCGCATTGACTCGCCGGAACCCGATACCTAAGCTTCCACGAAAGGCCTCGCGCCCGAACGACGGCGCACGCGTACCTGTACCCTGGCCGCCCACAGGAGGAACGCGAATGGCTGCGATCAAGCGGGCCCAATCACGCCGCGATGTGCTGAAGACAACCGCGTTGGCCGGTCTCGGCACGCTGCTCGGCCCGGCCGCCGCTCAAGCCGCGTCCGAAGAGCCTCACGATGATGCACGAGAGCTCGTTCGTGCCGCCCTATGACGCCTTCTTCAAGAACAACCTGGCGGCGGCCTACGAAAAGGCGACGGGCATCAAGGTGAACTACGAGGTGGTCAGCGTCGGCAGCCTGCAGACCCGCGTCACCACCGCGGCGGAGAACGGCTCCGGCCCCGACATGACCACGGTCGGCTTCAACTGGGCCTTCCTGTTCGACGAGAAGCTCGTCGACGTGAGCGACATCGCCGCCGAGATCGGCAAGGAAAGCGGCGGCTGGTACGAGACGGCGCAGGAAGCGGTGATGGTCAACGGCAAATGGAAGGCGATCCCGTATGCCAACATCGGCCAGCTGATGAACTGGCGCACCGACTGGTTCAAGCAGGCCGGTTACGACAAGTTCCCCGACACCTGGGACGAACTCCTGGAGGCCGGCATCAAGCTCAAGAAGGCCGGCCATCCGTTCGGCTTCGAGCTCGGTCACGGCTTCGGCGACAATCACGGCTGGCTCTATCCCCTCCTGTGGTCCTACGGCGGCCGCGAGGTCGAGGCCGACGGCAAGACCATCGTGATCGATTCGGACGAGACCGCGCGGGCGATCGACTACTGCCGCCGGCTCTACAAGGAGACCATGCTCGAGGACTGCCTGGCCTGGACCGACGTTAGCAACAACAAGGCCTTCCTGTCGGAGCAGATCTCCTGCACCAACAACGCCGAGTCGATCCTGTGGTTGGCCAAGAAGGACTTTCCCGACATGGCCAAGGTGATCGACCAGTCGGAAAACCCGAAGGGCCCCAAGGGTCGCTTCCATATGCTCAATCCGCAGGCCCATGCGATCTTCTCGCATACGCCGGACAAGAAGGCGGCCAAGGACTTCCTGCGCTGGCTTATGGCGCCGAAACAGCTCGGCCCGTGGTACGACGTGGCAGTCACCTACTATCAACCCTTCCTGCACGCCTACGACGACGCGCCGATGTGGAAGGTCGAGCCGCGCAACCTGCCCTATCGCGACGCGCTCAAGACCGCGCACCTGCCGGGCTGGCCGGCGCCGCTCAGCCGCGCACAATCGGAGACCATCGCGAAGTTCGTCGTCATCGACATGTTCGCCAAGGCCTGCGCCGGCAAGTCGACCAAGGAAGTGATCGCCGACGCCCAGACACAGCTGAAGCAGATCTACAAGGCGGTGTAGGGCCGATGACGGCCGTCCTCGCGCCGACGCTGGTGCGGCGCCCCGCCTTCTCGTTCGGGCGCTGGCTGGAGCGCGAGGGCGTGTTCGGCTGGCTGATGGTGGCGCTGCCGGTCGCCTTCCTGATCGCGCTGGTCGGCTATCCCTTCTTCTACGGCATCTGGATCAGCCTGCAGGACCGGCCGGTGGCCAAGCCGGGCGTGTTCATCGGCCTCGGCAACTTCATCGCCGCCTGGCACGACCCGGTGTTCTGGCAGGTCGTGATCAACACCTTCGTCTACACCTTCGCGGCGACTCTCCTGAAGATGGTGGGCGGCCTCGGGCTCGCCCTGGTGATGAACCAGGACTTCCGCTTCAAGAACCTGACGCGGGCACTCCTGCTGCTGCCGTTCATCGTGCCGACCGTGCTGTCGACCATCGCCTGGCAGTGGATCCTCGACCCCGCCTTCAGCGTCATCAACTGGGCGCTGATGGTGACCGGCCTGGCCAATCCCGGCCCGAGCTGGCTCGGCAACCCGCACCTGGCGATGTTCTCGCTGATCATGGTCAACACCTGGCGCGGCCTGCCGTTCTACGCCATCACCCTGCTGGCCGGCCTGCAGACCATCTCGCCCGAGCTCTACGAGGCGGCGACCATCGACGGCGCCGGCCGCTGGGGCCGCTTCCGCTACGTCACCCTGCCGCTCCTGAAGCCGGTCATCTTCATCGTCACCATGTTCTCGGTGATCTTCACCTTCGCCGACTTCCAGCTGATCTACGTGCTGACCCGCGGCGGGCCGGCCAACGCCACCCATGTCTTCGCCACCTATGCCTTCGACATCGCCATGGGCGCCGGCCAGTTCGGCCAGGGTGCCGCGATCGCGCTCGCCATGGTGCCGCCGCTGGCGCTGATCATCCTCGCCATGGCGATCTACATGCGGCCGGCGAAGTCATGAGCATCGCTGGGAGCTCTGCTTCCCTCCACGCTACGCCTGCGAGGTGTCGGCGTCAGCGCAGCGGAGGGGTCGTCATGTCCGACGGCCAGCGTCGATGACGTCCTCCGCTCCGCTGCACGGACGCCCCACGCGAAGCGTGGAGGAGACGAAGCCATGACGGTCGATCGCCGCGGCTGGCGCACGCGCCTGCTGACGCTGTGGCTGCCGCTCGGCGCGGCGTTGGTGTTCGCGCTGTTCCCGTTCTACTGGATGGCGATCACCTCGCTGAAATCGAACCAGGAACTCTACAACCGCAAGGTCATGCCGCTGATCGTGCATCAGCCGACGCTGAAGCACTATGTCGACCTGATCACCGAAACCGGCTTCCTGCAGTGGACCTGGAACACGTTCCTGGTGGCGGTGGTGTCGACGGCGATCTCGCTGGTACTGGGCGCCATGCTGGCCTATCCGCTGGCGCGCATGCGCTTCGCCGGCGCCACGATGGTGTCCTTCGCCATCGCCGCGACCTACCTGGTGCCGCAGCCCCTGCTGTTCGTGCCGCTGGCCGACCTGATCAACCGGCTCGGCCTCGGCGACACGCTGACCGCGGTGATGCTGACCTATCCCACCCTGCTGGTGCCGTTCTGCGCCTGGCTGCTGATGGGCTATTTCCGCACCGTACCGATCGAGCTCGAGGACGCCGCCCGGATCGACGGCGCCAGCCGGCTGCAGACCATGATCAAGATCTTCCTGCCGCTGTGCGGCCCCGGCTTCATCTCCGCCGGCATCTTCGCCTTCACCCTGGCGCAGAACGAGTTCCTCTACGCGCTGATCTTCCTGACCACGACGGAGGTGCGCACGGTGCCGGTCGGCGCCATCGCCGAGCTGGTGCGCGGCGACGTGTTCTACTGGGGCCAGCTGATGGCCGCGGCGCTGCTCGGCTCGATACCGGTGGCGATCATCTATTCGTTCTTCGTCGAGCACTATGTCTCGGGCCTGACATCCGGTGCGGTGAAGGGATAGCGCCGCGTGATCGGCAGGCAGGCCATCGTGATCGGCGCAGGGATCGGCGGGCTCGCGGCCGCCGGGGCGCTCGCCGGGAGCTTCGAGCGGGTGGTCGTGCTCGAGCGCGATGCCCTGCCCGCGGAGCCAGGGCATCGCCCGGGCATTCCGCAGGGCCGGCACGCCCATGGCCTGCTGATCAGCGGCCAGCGCGCCCTCGACACGCTCTTTCCCGGTTTCGAGCAGGACCTGGTGCAGGCGGGCGCCGTGCCGATGATCGCCGGTCTCGACGTCCGCGATGAGCGGCCGGGCTACGATCCCTTCCCGCAACGCGACCTCGGCTGGTCGACATACGCCATGTCGCGGCCCGCCCTCGAGCATGCCGTGCGACGGCGCGTCGAGGGCCTCGCGAACATCGTGCTGCGCCAAAGCTGCAGGGTCGGGCACCTGCTGGCGACGCCGGATGGCGCGGTCGTTACCGGCGTACAGTGCGAGAACCGCGACGGCGCGAGCGACGAGCTCGCCGCCGATCTCGTCATCGACGCCTCGGGGCGCGGCGCCCTCACCCTCGCCCTGCTGCAATCGACCGGCCGGCCGCTGCCGGAGGAAACCACCATCGGCGTCGATTTCGGATATTCGACGTGCGTCTTCGCCATCCCGGAGGATGCCCCGACGCGACTGGAAAGCCGTCATGACGCTCGGCCAGACCGGGGGCGGCCTGCTCTATCCGCTCGAGGGCAAGCGCTGGATGCTGAGCCTCGGCGGCCGCCACGGCGGAGAACCGCCGGGCGACATCGAAGGCTTCCTGGCCTTTGCTCGAAACCTGCGGACGCCGACGATCCACGACGCGGTCCGGCACGCCAAACGCCTGAGCGACGTGGCGCGCTACGGTTTTCCCGAGAACGTGCTGCGCCATTTCGAGCGAATCGACGCCTTTCCGCGCGGCCTCCTGCCGATCGCCGATGCGATCTGCCGCTTCAATCCCGTCTATGGCCAGGGCATGAGCGTCGCGGCCCTGGAGGCCTGCCTGCTGAAGGGGCTGCTCGGCAAACTGGCGGGAGAGAGCGATCCGATCGCCGGGCTGGCGCCCGCCTTCTTCGCCGAGCTGCCGGCGCTGCTCGAGACACCGTGGGGGGTGGCCACCTTCGACTTCGCCCATCCCGCGACAAGGGGTCAACGTCCGGCGGATTTCGAGACGAGGCTCAAATTCGGCATGGCGCTCAGCCGGCTCATCGCCGAGGATCCGGCCGTCCACAGGCTGGCCGCCGAGGTCCAGAGCCTGCTGAAGCCGCGCAGCGTCTACCGTGATCCCGCACTGGTGCAGCGGGTCATGGCGATCATGGCCGAGATGTGACGCGCCCCGAAATCGAAGCCCCTCTCAACCCACGGCAGACCACACGTTCGCGCGTCGCGCCCGCGATGTCCGCGCCACGAGAAACCCGATGATCAGAAGGTTCACGACATTGAAGGCGACGCCGGTGCCGAAGGCCGGCGCGTAGTAGCCGAAATGATCGTAGAGGGCGCCGGCAAACCAGCTGCCGAAGGCCATGCCGCTCATCGCCGTGAACAGCGTCAACGGAATGCGCCACGAGGCTTCCGACGCCGGAAACAGGTCGCGGATCGTCACCGCATAGGCGGGAATGATGCCGCTGAAGCCGAGGCCGAAGGCGGCCGATATGGCGAAGAGGCCGACCTCGTCCTGGGTGATCAGGAAGGCGGCGATCGCCAGGGCCTGGCAGGCCGAGCCCGCCATCACCGTCCGGAGCCCGCCGATCCGGTCGGCCAGGGCGCCCCACAGCTGGCGCGCGAGAAACGCCGAGCCCAGCATCACCGAGAGCATCGCCGCGCCATGCGTCGGCCGGATGCCGATGTCGCCGCAGAACGCGACGATGTGCGCCGACGGCACCGCCATCGGGATGCAGCAGCTGAACCCCGCGATGCAGATAAGGGCCTGCGCGACATTCGGATGGAGGCCCGCGACGCGGCTTTTCTGGGTGACCGTCGACGGCACCTGTTTCGGCGCGGGCGCGACGGGCGCAGGCTTCAGCAGGAACGTCGTCGGAAGAATAAGGACCAGCACGAGGACGCCGTAGCCCAGCATGAGCATCTGCCAGCCGATCGACGACAGGCCGCGTTCGAAAAGCGTCGGCCACAGGACACCGGCAACGTATTGACCGGAGGAAATGAGGGCGATGGCGGCGCCGCGCCGGCGCACGAACCAGCGGCTGACATAGACCAGGAGCGGCGGATAGACGGCACCGTTTCCCAGCAGGCCGACCATCAGTCCCTGGCCGACATAGAGGGCCCACATCGAGCCGAGCGAGGAAAGTGCGAGCCCGCCGGCGATCATGCAGGCGCCGATGATGACGGTGTTGCGCACGCCAATGCGGTCCGCCAGCCAGCCCATGAAGATGCCGCCCGCGCCCGTCCCGACCCAGACCAGCGAACCGGCCAGGGCAAGCGCCGAGCGGTCGATCCCGAGCGCCTCCTGCATCGGCCTCATGCCGACGACGATCAGAAGCGGCGAGCCATAGGAGACCGACAAGATCGCCAACGTGACCCAGGCGATCTTCCAGGAGGCGCGGCTGTCAACATCGTCGTGCCCGGCCGCACCGCTGGTGTTTGCGTCCATCCCTTAGGTTCCCCGATCTGTTCCTCCCTGGAGAGGCGTCGTGCGGTGGACCTTAGGTTTGCCCGGCGCGAACACAGCACACCTCATTTTACATGGTCGCCATGCGGATTTTTTGGAATTTTGGGATGGCTTTCCAGCCGACCCGCTGCCTTCGGCACGCGCGCGGCAGAGAAGTTCTGCTCTAGTCCCGGCCTGCCGACGGCTTCCACATCGGCGCGGCCAGCGTCTCGGCGAAGGCCGTGAACATGAGATTGAACGCGATGCTGATGCGCTCGGTCGTGCCCTCGTTGGACGGGACGTGGTGGCGCAGCCAGGACGGGAAGACGACCATGCGGCCGGGCTGGGGCTGCGAGACGGCAGCGTTGGCGGTGACCCTGCCGAGCCTGCCGGCCCGCGGCATGATCATGACGGGCCGCGGGTCCTGGAAGACCAGGTGCGAGCCGGTCTCGGGCACGGCGACGTAGTAGACGCCGCTCAGGTAGTTGTTCGGGTGATTGTGGGTCGGATGGTAGGTGCCGGGCGGATTGATATTGGCCCAGCAGCCCGTGACCATCATCGGAAACTGCTCGACCTCGAGGTATCGCGCGACGCCGCGGGCGACCTTCTCGACCAGCATGGTGAAGTCGGCGAAGGCCGGACGTGTGTGCAGATCCTGCGGTGTCTGCCAGTTGCTGCCGCTCGGCACCCGGGGGCGCGGCGCGACGATTTTTTCTATTTCGTCCTTGAGCCTGGCGTTGAGCGTCGCGGCTTCCGCGGGGCCCAGATCGACCACCCAGAGGGGCGTGGGGAAGAGTTCCTGAATTTCCTGCTTTACGATCATGTCCCTTACCCGTTCCCTCGAAGGAAGGCAGGCGACGCGTAAGCGGACCCTAAATGAAGCGGTGCTGGCGGCGGATATTGATAGGCTTCAACACCGCATGCAAGCCGCCCGGCGGCAGGATGAAAGCTCGGTGTAATCCACAGGCCGCGGGAGACGCAGCCTATTGTCAGCGGCGACGCCCGTCAGGCGAGCGCGCGTTCGGCCGCGGCGAGGGCCTCGGGCGTCCCGACAGGACACCAGTCGCCTTCGTGGATCAGGCAGAAAAGCCGGCCTATTGCTTCCGCGCGGTTCCACAGCTGCAACAACGAGAAGGCACCGTCCGGCGCATTGCGGAAGAGACGGGCATCGCAGACCGACACGCCGGCGAAGACATAGGGGGCCAGGGAGGCCGTGCCGCGATGGCGCAGCCGGCTGCCGGGCTCGGCAAAAAAGTCGCCGCGCTCATGCGCCTCGCGGCCGATGACCTTGTGGATGGGATGGAGCAGCAGCAGGGCGTCCATGCGCGCGGGATTCCATCTCTGCTCCAGTCGACGCAGCATCGGCGTCGGCCCTTCCCACCATACCCCATCGCCGTTCAGCACGAAAAACGGTCCGTCCCCCAGCAGGGGCAGCGCGTTCCTGACGCTGCTGCCGGTCTCGAGCGGCCGCTCCTCGAAGACGATGCGTGCCCGGCCTTCCAGGCGCGCGGCGATCTGCTGGCCGAGATGGTGAACGGTCACCACGACATTGCTGACGCCGTGTTCCGTCAGCCGATCGACGGATCGTTCGAGCAGGGAGCGGCCGGCGACGGCAAGCAGCGGCTTGGGCATGCCGTCGGTGAGCGGCCGCAGACGCCCGCCGGAGCCGCCGGCCAGGATCATGGCGGTATCGATCATGTGACCATGTGCAGGCGCCCCCCGATGCGGCGCCTGTCGGAAAGACTAGGTCGCGCACCGGGCGGGCACTGTTCCGTTTTGAACAGCTCGCGAAATCTTCAGGGGGGATGCCGTCGGCGCCCCCGACCTAGAGCACATTCCGTTCGGCTGGAATCAGCCGAACGGAATGTGCCCTGCTGCAACAACTATACCCCGTGCGCGCATTCCCGATTTGATGGAACCGAGTGGTTCCATCAAATCGGGAATCGCTCTACCGGTCGAGCCAGACATCCTCCAGGCGCCAGCCGTTGAAGATGCTGTTCACCATGATGGTCATGTTCTTGACCTCGGGCCGCATGCAGGTGCCGCCGCGCATGTAGTAGATCATCGGCCGCACCGCTTCGTTCGTGAGCTTGCGGTCGATCTCCCAGGCGATCTTCCTGCGCTTCTCCTGGTCGCGCTCGGCCGACTGCTGGGCGATCAGGCCGTCGATCTCCTTGTTGCAGTAGTCCATGTAGGTGCGCGAGCCGCAGGCGTAGTTCTCGGGATAGTTCTGGTCGGGATCGTCGACGCCGTTGCCGACCTGGCTCAGCCCGATGTCGTAGTCGCGCCGGATCAGCTTGGGCACCCACTGCGCCGTCTCGATGAGCTGCAGCTCGGCATCGATGAAGATCTCCTTGAGCTGGCTGATCAGGATCACCGAGGCGTCGCGGTAGGTCGGCAGGTTGCGGGTCGAGACCTTCAGCTTGAGCGGCTTGGCCGCGCTGTAGCCCTTGGCCGTCATGATCGCCCGCGCCTTCTCGCGGCTCTTGGCGACGTCGGGATCGTAGCCCGGCAGCTCCTTCAGCATCGCCTCGGGCAGGCCCCAGCGCCCCTCCGGCTGCGGCTGCATGGCGCCGCCGATGTCGCCCTGGCCCTGCGTCAGGATGTCGACGAAGCTCTTGCGGTCGAGCGTCATGGCGACCGCGCGCCGCACCTCGAGGTCGTCGAACGGCGGCACCGGGTTCATCAGCACGTTGGCCGCGACGTTCATCGGCGAGATGTCGCAAATCGCGCTCGGCATCTGGTTCTTGACGTCGCCCACCAGCGGCACGGTGAGCTCGTAGGGGAAGGTGACGTCGAACTTCCCGGACACGAAGGCCAGGATCATCGTCGAGCGGTTGGTGATGATGGTGTATTCGATGCCGTCGAGATAGGGCAGGCCGGGCTTCCAGTAGTTCGGGTTGCGCGCCAGCTTGACGCTCTGGTTGGCCTTGTACTCGACGAACTTGAACGGCCCGGTGCCGATCGGCGCCTGGCGCATCTTGGCCGGCGACACGTGGCAGGGATAGACCGGCGTGAAGCCGGACGCGAGCAGGCCCAGCAGCGCCGGCTGCGGCGACTTCAGGTTGAACACCGCCTCGCGCTCGCCGTTCACGGTCACGCTCTCGACGTTGGCGTACCAGCCCTTGCGGAAATTGACCTTGAAGTTCTCCGGCGCGGTGCCGGCCAGAAGATCCCAGGTGCATTTGACGTCGGCCGCGGTGAACGGCTTGCCGTCATGCCAGCTCACGCCGCTGCGCAGCGCGAAGGTCAGCTTCTTGCCGTCCTCGCTCCACGTCCACTTCTCGGCGAGGTCGGGCACGATGTCGTCGAGGCTGTTCTGCCGCTTGTGCTGGTCGAACATGACGAGGTTGTTGAACACCCCCATCATCGGCAGCACGACGGAGATCGTGCCTTCCTCGTGGATCGACATGCTGGCGGGACTGTCGCGGTGGGTGATGCGCAGGACGCCGCCCTGCTTCTGGGCCCACGCCGGGCCAAATGGAAAGGCCGCTGCCAGCAACAGCGCAGCGGCCATGAAACGGTGCAGCCATGACCGGCTGCCGCAAACCCTGGGCGAGACTGATTCAATCACGGGCTTCCTCCCTGAAGTTCCACGTGGACGTCAATTCCCGGCCCGCCACTTGTCGTGATCGATGGGCCAGGTTCACAGGCTCTGACTCTATCGGAAACTTCGCACGCGGTCACTGCGCTGACACGCGCACGGCGTTGGAACGGGCGACGCGGATGTGTGCGGGCTATACGCCGCGGGTCGGCTGACGGCGGCTCGCCTCGCCGCCCGCTTTGTGCGAAGAACAGACAACAGCACGATCGAGGAGCGACGGATGGACACGATTACCCCGCAGACCAGCAGCGAGATCTCCGAATGGGTCTCCGCGGCGGCCCTTCGGCTCGAGGCCAAGGTCATCGCCTGGCGGCGCGACATCCATCAAAATCCCGAGCTCTCCTGTCACGAGACGCGCACCGCGGCGCTGGTCGCCAAGCATTTGAGCGCACTGGGCTGGGAGGTGACGACCGGCGTGGGCGACACCGGCGTGGTCGGAGTCCTCAAAGGCGGCAAGCCCGGCCCGGTCGTGGCGCTGCGCGCCGACATGGACGCGCTGCCGGTCGAGGAAAAGGTCGACCTGCCCTTCGCCTCCAAGGTGAAGGCGATGTGGAACGGCCAGATGACCGGCGTCATGCATGCCTGCGGCCACGACGCCCATGTCGCCATCCTGATGGGCGTGGCCGAGATCCTGATGGAGTATCGCGCCGAGCTCACCGGCACGGTGAAGCTCCTGTTCCAGCCCAACGAGGAAGGCCATGAGGGCCGGCCGAGCGGCGCCCAGGCGATGATCGACGATGGCGCGATGACCAAGCCCGCCCCGTCGGCCATCTTCGGGCTGCACGTCACCTCGGCGCAGGCGTCGGGCGCCATCGCGCTCCGGCCGGGCGGGCTGATGGCGAGCGCCGATCGCCTGCGCATCAACGTCCATGGCCGGCAGACCCACGCCTCGATGCCGTGGCGCGGCGTCGATCCCGTGGTGACGTCGGCGCAGATCATCCTGGCGCTGCAGACCGTCGTCACCCGCCAGATCGATGCCACGGTCACGCCGGCGATCCTCTCGATCGCCACCATTCATGGCGGCGTGCGCAGCAACATCCTGCCCGATGACGTCACCATGGAAGGCACGCTGCGCGTTCACGACGAAGAGGTGCGGGCCGACATCAAGCGCCGCATCAAGAAGACGGCGACCACGATCGCCGATGCCGGCGGCGCCACCGCCACGGTCGAAATCGGCGAGGGCGTGCCGGTGACCTACAACGACCCGGCGCTGACCCGGTGGGGCACGCAGAGCCTCGGCGACGGCGTGGGCGCCCAGCGGGTGGCGGAGTGCCGCCCGGTGATGGGCGCGGAGGATTTCTCGCTGTTGGCCAAGGTGGTGCCCGGCATGTTCTTCTTCCTGGGCGTCACGCCGCCCGACGAGGATCCGCACCAGGCGCCGGCCAACCACTCGCCGCTCTTCCATATCCACGAGCCGGCGCTGAAGTATGGCGTGCGGGCGCTGGCCTATCTCGCCATCGACTATCTGCGGCGCGGGTAATCGACCAAGAACCTGTCAAGGCGCGGAGGAGGCAGGGATGAAGCTCGGACTCTACATGGCGACGCAGTGGCGCCAGGGCGCGGATCTCGGACCGGAGCTCGAGAACCTGATCGAGCAGGTCCGCGTCGCGAAGGCGAGCGGGCTTGCCTCGCTGATGGTCGGCCAGCATTTCGTGTCGAGTCCCCTGCAGATGTTCCAGGCCATGCCGCTGCTGGCGCGGCTCGCGGCCGAGGCCGAGGGCATGCAGCTCGGGCCGGGCCTGTTGCTCCTGCCGCTGCTCAATCCGGTGATCGTCGCCGAGGAAACCGCGACGCTCGACTGGCTGTGCGGCGGCAACGCCATCATCGGCCTGGGGCTGGGCTATCGCCAGGAGGAGTTCGATTCGATCGGCGTGCCCTTCAAGGAGCGCGTGCCGCGCTTCGTCGAGGGCGTCGAGGTCATCCGCAAGCTGTGGCGCGACGACGTCGTCGAGCATCGCGGCCGCTTCCATACGCTGAGCGGCGTGCAGGCGAGCCTGAAGCCCAAGCAGCCGGGCGGCCCGCCGATCTGGATGGCGGGCGATTCCGAGCCGCCGGTCAAGCGCGCCGCCAAGCTGGCCGACGCCTGGTTCCCCTCGCCGATGGTCTCGCAGAAAGGCGTTGCAAAGCTGAACGCGCTGTTCCGCGAAACCCGCGCCGCGGCCGGGCTGCCGCCGGCCGCCGAGTATCCGATCATCCGCGAATGCCATGTCGGCAGCGGCACCGGCAACGCGCTCGACGAGGTGCGCGAACCGCTGGCCTTCAAGTACGAGGCCTATGCGAGCTGGGGCGGCGCCTCGGGCTTCGTGCCGGCCGAGCGCATCCGCGCCAACTTCGACAGCTTCGCCGCCGACCGCTTCATCATCGGCTCGGAAAGCCAGGTGGTCGACCAGATCGGCCATTACGGCGAGAGCACCGGCACCGACCATATCCTGCTGCGCGTGCAGTGGCCCGGCCTCGAGCAGAAGACCGTGGTGCGCACCCTGGAGCGGCTGGGCCGCGTGGTGGAGAAACTCCGGTAGGCTACAGGTACTTGGCCGGACGGATCATCGCCCGCCACATATGCGAGACCGGGCTGTTGTCGAAGCCGAGGCCCTGTTCGGGCTGGCGGAAGTTGCGGCCGATGATGTCGGTGAACTCGTCGAGCTCGACATGCAGGTTGGGATCGAACGAGTAGATGTCGTGCAGGGTGATCTGGCGGCCCGACATGTACCACTTGTGGTTCCGCATCCGCTTGTAGTCTTCCTCGATATAGGAATCGAGCTGGTAGTCCGCGCCGAACAGCGCGACGTAGGCCTGGGGATATTCATAGCCGACCGATTCGTCGGGATAGAAGCGCAGCACCTGGTGGGCGCGGATCGCCCAGGTCACTTCCTCGTCGACATAGGGCTCGACGAGCTGCGCGCCCCAGTAGCCGTGGTCGCCGCGGATGAAGCCGACCACGGCGATGTCGTGCAGCAGGCAGGCCAGCACCATCTTCTCGGGCAGGCCGGCGGTCACGGCGTGCCGGGCGCTTTGCAGGAGGTGCATGGAGGGGCCGAAGCGGTGCCTGAAGAAGTCGATCAAGGTGGGCTTCTCCGGCATCGCCGGCAGGCGCGGATCATCGCCCATCAGGACGCGCGCATTGGGATTGGCCTTCATGATGGCGCCGGCATTGGGCGGCGAGCCGAAGTCGGCCTCGGCCAGCATGTGCAGGCGCGACTTGACGACGATGTAGTCGAGCTCCTGGGCCATCTTGGCTTCCAGCGCGTCGGCGCGCTGCGGCAGGGTCATGGTGTCGTTCACGGGCGTGTCCTCCTCGATCCTGGACAAGCAGCCTAGCACATTGCCCGCAGCCGGTACGAATCGTCACCACAACACCGGTATGAGGGAAATCACCAGCAGGCCCGCCATCGACCAGTTGAAGACCAGACGTGCACGCGCGATCACCCAGCCCTTGGGATTCACCCACGGCAGGAGCGCGGGGGCTGTGCGGTCATGACAATACCGTCTTGGCGAACCATTCCACCTGATCCTCGAACTCGGCCATGCTGTCGGCCGGGATCATCAGGGCACAGGCGTGATCGACGCCGATCTTGGCGAGCCCGGCCACTTTCTCGCAGATGAGGTCGGGCGAGCCGACAAGGTTGGCGATCACCTGCTTGGACAGATCGCGGCCGGTATAAGCGAGCGACTTGCGGTGATGGACCAGGCCGGACGCCATGTAACGGCGTTCCGCCTCCTCCGCCGTCCTGGCAATGGTCAGCGAGAATTGCGGCGCGATCTCGATCTCCGCCGGATCGCGGCCCTGTTCGGCCGCCTTCGCCTTCAGCGATCCGATGCGTTCGGCGAGCTCCGGCCACGGCCGCCAGCCCGGCAGCCAACCGGTCGCCATCCTCGCGGCGCGCTCGACATTCGCCAGATTGTGGCCGCCGACCCACAGCGCGAACGGCTTCTGCGCCGGCTTGGGGAACATCTCGACGTCGCGACAGGCATAGTACTTGCCCTGGTGCGTCACCCGCGTCTCGGTGAACAGCCGCTGCATCAGGGCGATGCCCTCGTCGAGCATCTCGCCGCGTTGCGCCGTGGCGGAAATCCGCGGCGCCCAGGCCGCGAACTCCTCGCGATAGGCGCCGACGCCCACGCCCAGGATCAGCCGGCCACCCGAAAGCTGATCGATGGTCGCCGCCTGCTTGGCGAGCCAGAACGGATCGCGCATCGGCGGGATGGCCACGGCGGTGCCGACCTTCAAGGTCGTCGTCGCGGCGGCACAGAACGACAGCACCGTCAGCAGCTCGTAGAAGTTGGGCGGCTTGCCGGGAAACAGATCGCTCACATAGCGCTGGGTCGTGATGTGATCGTTGCCCCATACCGAATGGTAGCCGAGCTTCTCGCAAAGCCTGGCCATGCGCACGAAATCGCCCGGCTCGACGAAGGGGATGGGATACATCACCCCCTCGAAGCAGGTCGGCAGGCTGATGCTGAACTTCAAGGTCCCTCTCCCCGTGTCTCTCCCCGGGCCGCCGCCAGCACCGCGGCGATGGATGGCGCATCGTCGGCGCCGCCGATGATCACCTCGTCGAGGCCGAAGGCGCGATATTCCTCGAGCCTGGCTTTCACCTGGGCCGGCGTGCCGCAGGCGGCGTGGCGGCGCACCACGTCGTCGCTCACCAGGCGGTCGACCTCGGGCCAGTTCTCGGCGGCATAGGCCGCCGCCAGCGCCGCCTGATCGAGCGTGGCGCCGGACAGGCGGATGTTCCCGGCATGATGGGCGCCGCGCAGCACGAAGCCGATCGGGCGGCGGATCGGATCGATGCCTTCCTTCTCCGTGGCGCCGAGCTTCGTATAGACGATGCCGAGCTTGCGGAACGGCCGGCCGGCTGCGCCCGACGCGGCCTCGGCGATGCAGGCCTTCACGAAGGGCGGCGACGTCGCGGCCGAAATCAGCACGCCGTCGGTCGCACGGCCGGCGAGCTTCAGCATGTTGGGCCGCGAGGCCGCGAGCACGATCGGCACAGTGCGTGCGCCGTTGGCCAGGCGACGCCCGGAAACCCGAAAGACCTCGCCCTGGAAATCGGTCATCTCGCCAGCCAGCAGCGAGCGGCAGATCGCGATCGCCTCGGCGAGCGTCTTGATCGGTCGCGGCGAGGCGATGCCGGCGGCCATAAGATCGGCCGGCGCGCCGACGCCGAGGCACAGGATGACCCGGCCGGGATACATCTCCTCGAGGCTCGCCGCCGCCATGGCGATGTAGACCGGATGCACCGAGTAAGGGCTCATCGCCATCAGCGCGACCTTGATGCGCCGCGTGGCGCCCAGCGCCAGCGCCGCCATGGTGACGGGATCGCGCAGGTAGAGATGACAGGCGATCCACAGCGTCGACGCGCCGCCGTCCTCGGCGGCGCGCGCCTGGGCGGGGATATCCGTGATCGGCGCGCGGCCGTCCATCGAGATGCCGAATTCAGCCATGCGCGAAACCATAGACGTCATGCAGCGCCTTGATCACTTCCGGCAGGCCGCCGGTCACGATCGGCGCCGGCGGCAGGGCGCTTTCGATCACCGAGGTATCCTTGAGGCCGCTGGCGGTGAGCAGCGCCACGGCCCGGTCGTCGGGGGCGATGACGCCGCTCGCGCGCAGGCGCTCGATGGCAGCAAAGGGCGCGGCCGATGCCGGCTCGGGCCAGATGCCTTCGCGGGCGCCCAGCGTCACCACCCAGCGCGCCAGCTCGTCGTTCTCGATGGTGATGGCAACGCCGTCGCTCCGCCGCAGGACTTCGAGCGCCTGCACCGTTCCCTGGCTGGCGCCGATCGACGTCGCGATGGAGGCGGCGTTGCGCGGCCGGTCGGGCGGCATCGGCTCGCCGCTCGCCATCGCCGCCGTGATCGATCCTGAAACTTCCGCCGCGACCAGGCGCGGGATGCGATCGATCCAGCCCAGGGCCTTCAACTCCTCGAAACCCTTCCACATGCCGAACAGGGCGTCGCCGTAACAGACCGGCAGGACGCACCAGTCGGGCACCTGCCAGTCGAAGGCCTCGGCGATCTCGAAGGCGATGGTCTTGTAGCCTTCCATGCCATAGGGATTGCTGCCGACGACGGGTCCGAAAAACGGCGATGTCGGATACCAGCCGAACTCGCGCACGCCGGCCGACTGCAGCCGCCAGCGGTCAGCCTTGTTCTCGACCGCGACCACCATGGCGCCATAGGCGCGCATCTGCGCGACCAGCGGCGGCGAAGCGCCCAGAAAGGTGAAGACGACGCACGGCAATCCGGCCTTGGCCGCGTAGGCTGCCGCGGCGGCGCCGGCGTTGCCGGAGGAACTGGAGGCGATCACCTTGGCGCCGAAGCGCCGCGCCATGGTGAGCGCGCCGGAGGCCAGCCTGTCCTTGAAGGACCAGGTGGGATTGCGCGATTCGTCCTTGATCCAGACGTCGCCCAGGCCGAGCGCCGGCGCCGGCAGCAGCGGCGTGTTGCCCTCGCCCAGGCTCACCGCCTCGGCGGCGGAGGCCGGCAGGAACGACTCCCAGCGCCACATCGAGGCCGGCCGGCGGACCGCATCGCGGACACAGCCCTCGCCCGGGCGGGACTCATAGTCGACCGTGAGATTGGCCGGTGCGCGCGCGGCGCGGCAGGCCTGGCAGTCCTCGGCAAACCGGTCGACGGGATAGCGGGCGCCGCAACGAACGCAGACCAGCGCACTTGGAATAGGCATCGGGCGCCACGTTGGCGTTCCCGCCGCGAGGCGTCAACCACGTGGTTCCCGCGGCCACGATCCGCTAGGTTGCCCCGCCCAATCCGCCAGGAGTTCCCTCGTGACCAATCGCGCCCACGTCCTGCTCTGGACCGACTCCACCGCCGCCTATCTCGACGCCATCAAGGCGGCGGGCCTCGCCGACCGCGTCGCCGTCGACACCCTGCCGCGCAAGGACAAGCCGTCGGCCGACCAGCTGGCGCGGACCGAGGCGCTGATGGCCGGCGCCGTTCCGGCAGGCCTGCTGCCGTCCATGCCCAAGCTGCGCTGGGCCCAGGCGATGAGCGCCGGCGTCGAGGGCTGGCTGGCTTTGCCCGACCTGCCGGCCGGCCTCACGCTCACCTGCGCGCGCGGCACGCATACCGAGTCGATGCCGGAAAACATCATGTCCGCCCTCTTCTATGTCGCCAAGCCGATGGCCACGGCGGTCGCGAACCAGAAGCACAGCAAGTGGGTCCACACCGTCCCGCAGCCGCTGACCGGCAAGACGCTCGGCATATTGGGCCTGGGCGCCATCGGCCAGGAAGTCGCCCGCCTCGCTTCGGCGTTCGGCATGCGCGTGATCGGCACGCGGCGTCGGCCGGTGCCGATGCCGAACGTCGCCGAGATCCTGCCGCCCGACCGCACCGACGAGGTGCTGGCGCAGTCGGACTTCGTGCTGCTGTTGCTGCCGGCGACGCCCGACACCGACAACCTCATCGATGCGACGCGACTCGCCAAGATGAAGCCCGGCGCCTGGCTGCTGAATTTCGGCCGCGGCCACCTGATCAAGGATGCCGACCTGATCGCCGCCGCGAAGGCGAAGAAGATCGCCGGCGCCGTCCTCGACGTCTTCCGCCAGGAGCCGTTGCCGGCCGACCATCCGTTCTGGACCGCCGAGGGCATCATCGTGTTGCCGCATGTCGGCGGCCCGCACCCGCAGCGCGACAAGTTCGTGGCGCGCCTGTTCGTGGACAATCTCGGCCGCTTCCTCGACGGTGCGCCGCTGAAGGAAATCGTCGACCGCGCGGCGGGCTACTGAGACATCGCGGAACAACACACCAGAACAACACTCAAGTAGGGGAGAAAGCGACCATGGCGGAATTCGAAAAGCGACTGGCTTGTGTCATTGCAGCCGACGGCTCGATCGCGCGCGGCTACATGATCGATCGCTGCGAGCTGGTCGGCGCCAACGAATATGTCATCACCTGGAAGGTCCCCTTACAGAAGGAAGCCAAGACCAACTTCTCCTGCGTGATCGGCAGCGCCCACGAGGAAATGGTGGAACCGGGCTTCTGCACCGTCGGGCTGATGGCCGACCCGATGAAGATGCGCGTGCACACCTACGACGTCGCCGGCAAGCCGGCCAAGCGCCCTTTCCATCTGGCGTGCTTCCGCGACTAGGTCGCTTAAGCACGGACCGCGTATTTTCTGCGTCCGTGTCGATGTCTGACGTTGTGCACAGCATTGCGTTGTAACGCTCTCGTGAGCGCTACACCCAGTCTGCAGGCGCGCGCGCAATCGCTGCAGCGCGGAGAAACCCGATGATTGCTGAATCGACTTGCGTGTCTGCCTTGCCGGCTCGGCAGTAAATGCACTCGATCTGTTTCACTCACAATGGGGCAGAAATTTGATTCTTGCAGGCATGTTGATGCGGTAAGGCTTTTGTCAGCGGACGAGCGTTTGATACGACTGCGGGGGAGCAGGAGGAACTCATGACTCGTTCATTCGCAAACCTGACAATCGTCGCACTCGCTACCTTGACCTTGGGTGCTGCCGTCGCGCACGCCCAGACCCCGGCGCCGGCACCGGCGCCGTCCAATTGCGGCATGGAGACCTGGTCGACCGACAAGATGACCTACGTCACCGTGCCCTGTAACAGCACGACGACAGGCGAGACGGCGGCCGCCCCGGCCAACGGGGCGACGCCGTCCTGCGGTCCGGAAACCTGGTCGACCGACAAGATGACTTACGTCGGCACGCCCTGCCCGGGCGGGATCACGTACGAGAACCCGGGCGCCCCGCCGCAGCAATAAGCGTTCGGCTGACTGACCTTCAATGATCGCGGCCCGCGCGAGGAGCACCCTCCTCGCGCGGCGACAGGTCGTTGCGCCGCAACTCTACTGCACGAGCTGCGCGCGCAGGCGCGTGTACTCCTCGTCTGAAATCGACTTCGCCGATTTCAGCCGGTCGAGCTTCTCGATTTCATCGGCGACACTGAAGCCCACGGCCTGACGCAAATGCTCGCGCGCCTGCCGGGCCTGCTCCCTGTTGCGCTCGGCCATGCCGCGGCCCTGGCTGAGGATATAGGCGAAGATGCCGATATAGGGCAGCACGATGAGCAGGATCACCCAGAGCACCTTGCCGAAGCCCGATATGTCGTGGCGCCGGAACAGGTCGCTCGAGACGGTGATGAGCAACCAGAACCACAAGATGAACATGAATATGGCAAAGGCGTCGGCGACGAAGTTGGTGAACGTGAAACCACCATCAAACAGCATGATCTTCTCCCCTCAAATCGATTGCGCCGCGTCGTCCTGATCAATGAGGACGGGCGGCGGGTGCAACCGCCGCATTATCGAGCGTCGGCAGATTCCGCTGAAACCCATAATTGCATTGCTGCGGCCGCACAATTCACGCTCGCGTCCCGGCTTTCCGGGAGGTCAGCGCCATGGCGACGTAAGCCCAGCCGGCGAACACGAGCGAAATGCCAGCAACCGTCGCCGGCGTGAACGAATGACTGTAGGGAAGCTTCATCGCGAGCAGCACGCTCGCCAGCAAGGCGATGCAGCCTGACACCAGAAACCAGTGCCATCCCGCCTGGCGGCGGACCTTCACGGCAAAGGCGATCTGCGTCACGCCATGAAACGCAAAGATGATCGCGATCAGGATCGTGATCGCAATGACTCCGGCAAACGGATCCATGTAGATCAACGCCCCGCCGATCGCGGCGAGGATGCCGAGCAGCATGTGCCAGATGAAGCCGATCCAATTCAGCATCTTCGCCGCCTGCATGATCTGCAGGATGCCGCTGACGATGAGAACGGTGCCGAGCACCTTGCTCGCCGCGATCTCGGAAACCGCGGGAACCAGGATCGCCACGGCGCCCGCTGCCATCAACACGCAGCCCAGGAGAACGAGCCAGACCCATTTGTCGCGAAACACTTCGGCCGCGTGCAGCCGTTCTTCACGTCCGGCATAGTCGCTGCTCATGTCCGACCCTCCCGCTCGACGGGTTCACTCCTGGACTGTCGGCACGCTGGCAAAAGTCGCCGTATCCCGCAACCTGGGATACAATAGCCGAACGATGCGGCGGTCACCAGCCGTCCGGCGAGACGACGGTTCGAGGATGCCATTGCAATGACGCCTGACGCGCGCCCCTCCCTGCCGGCCCCCGTGCCGGCCGCTGCGCCGACGGGCGCGTCCAGCGGGGCGGTCTGGAGTCGCGTGCTTGCCTTGCCGTTGACCGTCCTCGCCGTCGCAGTGGGCCTCGCCCTCGTCCTGTACATCGCGCCCAGCCTGCTGCTGCTGTTCGCCGGTATCCTGTTTGCGACGTTGCTCGACGCCTGCACGCGCGGCCTCGGCCGCATCCTGCCAATCGCACGGGCCTGGCGCTTCGCGCTGGTCACGCTCGTCTTCGCGTCGCTTGCGGCGCTGGTGATCGGCTGGGGCATCGTCCGCCTGCCGGCGCAGGCGCGTATGCTGATGCAGGTGATGGACACGCAGCTCGGCATCCTCGAGGGGCATCTCGAGTCCTTCGGCATCGAGCTGTTCGGCCCCGGCGGCCGCCAGGACCTGTCGCACCTCCTCGCCGATCCCGGCCGGCTGTTCGGCCACGTTCAGTATGCCGTGAGCGGCGCCTATGCCGTCATCATCAACACCATCGTCATCGCCTGTCTCGGCCTGTTCTTCGCCGGTGCTCCGGGCGCGTACCGCGAGGGCGCGCTGATCCTCGTGCCGCGGGCCGCGCGGCCGCGCGTGCGCGCAGTCATGAACGAGATGGGCCGGATGCTGCGCAGCTGGCTGCTCGGCCAGCTCGTGCGCAGCGCAGTCGTGGCCGTCGTCCTGGCGGTCACCCTCCAGTTCCTCGGCCTGCCCGGCGCGCCTCTGCTCGGAGCGCAGGCCGGCGTGGCGAATTTCATTCCCTATCTCGGGCCATTGATCGCCGCCCTGCCGGTGGCGCTGGTCGCCATGCCGCTCGGCCTGTCTACCCTGGCCTGGGTGATGGCGATCTACTTCGCGATCCAGACAATCGAAGGCTTCGTGGTCGCGCCCTTGATCCAGAAAGGATCGGTCGACGTGGCGCCGGCCTGGACGCTGTTCGCCATCGTGGTCTTCGGCGCCCTGTTCGGCGCCATGGGCGTCGCGCTGGCGGCACCGTTGCTGGCCGTGGGCCGTATCGCCGTCCTGCGCTTCTACGTCGAGGATTGGCTGAAGGATCGGCCGGGCGCCGCCCCTTCGGCTTCCTAGAGCAACATCACCGGCTCGCGCGCACGGGCGCCGCAATCGCCTGGTCGATCCGGTCCAGGACGTAGGGAAAGAACGGATTGGACGAGACGCGCAGCAGCGCGTCGAGATTGACGATCAGCACGCCACGTTCGCCGCGCGGTGAAATGGCCCCGAGATGGACACCGAAATCCTCCGAATTGTCGGGTTCCATGCCATAGAGCGAATCGCTCATGGGAAACGGCAGGGCGACATGCGACAGCGAGAAGATGCCCTGCGGGAACTCGAGGGCAAGCTCGGTTGTCTGCTCGCTGGTCGCACCGGCCTCGGTCACCTTCTCGACCACCTTGTAGCTATCGGCGGAGGCGTTGGTGATGATCACCGTGCGGAACTTGCGCGGCGGCGGCGCCAGAATGCGCTCCAGCACGGTCTCGGAGCGGCTGCGCAGCAGCAGGCCCAGCTTCGCCCCGCGGTTGATGTCGAATAGGACGAGTTCGCTGCCATTCGACGGCAGCTGATCATAGAGCCTGGAGATGATCGCCCGCGTGCTCACCGTGAAGTCGACGACGGACTGGAAGGTCTGGATAGGCGGCAGCCGGTCCAGAAGTCCGTCACGTTCGGCCCGCGCCATATGGGTCTGCAGCGCAGCCGTCAGGCGGTACGATTGGCGCGCGCCGTTGACGGGGAAGGAATTGTACTTGAACGGGTTGAACTCGGGGATGATGCCGAGCCACGCGGCCTTGGCGAAGGCGGGCAGCAGGGCGGGCAGCGCGGCGATGCCGACGAAGCGCGCAAAGCTCGTGATGCCGATCATCGGCGAGATCAGGATCAGGCGGTCGGGCCGTGCCAGCTGCTTGTTGTCGAGCACATCGAGGGCGTACTTCATGGCCAGCGCGCCGCCGTTGGAGAAGCCCACGATATGTAGCGGCTTGCCAGGCCCCGACCGCCGCACGGCCTCGCGCACGGCGAGACGCGTGGCCGCATCCCAGTCCTCCCATTCGACGTCGGTCAGGGCGGCGGGAACGGTGCCATGCGCAGGCTCCCTGATCGCCACGACGACGAAGCCCTCGTCGCGGTAGCGGCGCGCAATGTGGCGCAGGCTGTACGGTGAATCGGTAAGGCCATGCAGCAGGACGACGGCGCCGACCGGCGACCCGTCGGGCTCGAGAGTGTAGGAGCGGTTCCAGTCCTGCTTGAAATGGCCGGGATAGATCGGGCTGCCGTCGTAGTAGCGGTTGCTCGGGTCCCTGGCCTCGTCGCCGAGCTTGTCGGTGACTTCGGTCCGCACACGGCGAAAGACCTCCTCCTCGGCCTTGAGCCAGGACGCCCAGTCCGCCTTGTCGATGTCGGCGGCGTGCATGTCGTGCGGCACGTAGGTGTGCCACAGCTCGAGATCCGGCCCGCGCTGCGAATTCCAGGCTCGCGCCACAAGCAGAGTCCCCGCAACCACAATCAACAGCACCAGCACGCGCCTGAGAATCCTGAACAACCTGGCTGTCATCGTGATCCTGTCAATTTGCCATCGTGAGACGCGCGCGCGTTTTGGGACGCTCGGCATGGTCCTGGGACGGGGTGTCAATCAAAGCGCGCTTCACCGCCTCTAATATGCACGAGTGAACCGATCATTCAAAGCGACCAGATGAACACCGGGTGGTACATTGCCTCGCCGATGCTACTGGACATGTTCGACGTCGGGGCGGGGCCATGACGACTTCAGCGGAACAGAAGCTATCCCTGCGCGCGCTCGTCGCGCTCGTCGTCGGCTCGATGATCGGCTCCGGCATCTTCGCCCTGCCCTCGGCGTTCGGCCGGGCGACGGGCGGCCTCGGCGCGTTGATCGCCTGGGTGATCGCCGGCGTCGGCATGCTGATGCTGGCCTTCGTCTTCCAGACGCTGGCCCGGCGCAAGCCCGACCTGGACGCCGGCATCTATGCCTATGCCAAGGCGGGCTTCGGCGAGTATCCCGGCTTCGTCTCGGCGGTCGGCTACTGGATCGGCGCCTGCCTGGCCGACGTCGCCTGCCTCATCCTGATCAAGGCGACGTTGGGCCTGTTCTTCCCGATATTCGGTGACGGCACCACGATCACCGCCATCGTCACCGCCTCCCTCCTGCTGTGGGCGGTGCATTTCATGGTTCTGCGCGGCATCAAGGAGGCGGCGGCGATCAACACGATCGCGACTGTCGCCAAGATCGTGCCGATCGCGCTTTTCATCTTCGTCGCCATCGCCGCGTTCAGGGCCGACCTGTTCGCCTTGAATTTCTGGGGCGGCGAGGAACCCAGCTTCAGCAACGTGGCGAACCAGGCGCGCAGCTCGATGCTGGTGACGGTGTTCCTGTTCGTCGGGATCGAGGGCGCCAGCGTCTATTCGCGCTATGCCAAGAACCGCAACGATGTCGGCGTCGCAACGGTGCTGGGCTTCCTCGGCGTGCTCTGCCTGCTCATCCTTGTGACCATGCTGTCATATGGCGTGATGCTGCGGCCGGACCTGGCGGCGCTGTCGTCGCCCTCGATGGCTGGCGTCCTGGAAGCCATTGTCGGGCCATGGGGCAAAGTCTTCATCAGCGTCGGCCTTCTGATCTCCGTCCTCGGCAACTACCTGTCGTGGTCGCTGCTGGCCGCGGAGGTCGTGTTCTCGGCCGCGCAAAATCGCACGATGCCGTCCTTCCTCGCGCGCGAGAACGAGAACAAGGCGCCCGCCGCCGCCTTGTGGCTCACCAATGGCGTCATCCAGGTCTTCCTGATCGTCTCCTTCTTCGCCGAGTACGCCTTCACCATGGCGCTCAAGATGACGAGCGCCATGACGTTGATTCCCTACCTGTTCGTCGCAGCCTACGGGCTGAAGCTCGCCTGGACGGGAGAGACCTACGCCGCCGGCGGCCGCGGTCGCAGCGTCGACTGGACGCGCGGCGCGATCGCGACGGTTTACGCCGCCGGCATGCTTTATGCAGGTGGTGCGAAGTTCATCCTGCTGTCTGCCCTGCTCTACGCGCCGGGCACCATCCTGTTCATCATCGCGAAACGCGAGCAAAGTAAAACGGTCTTTACGCCTGTCGAATGGCTCATCTTCGGGGTCGTCGTCGTCGCGGCAATCGTCGGCCTTTACAGCCTCGCGACCGGCATGATCTCGATTTAGCGTGAATGGAGTGCCGCGCCGATGTCCACGAATCCCTCACCGGCCGGCGGCGCGCGCCCGTCGCAACTGATCGACCTCGCCCTGCAGGGCGGCGGCTCGCATGGCGCTTTCACCTGGGGCGTGCTCGACCGCCTGCTCGAGGAATCGTGGCTCACCATCGAGGCCATATCCGGCACCTCGGCCGGCGCCATGAATGCCGCCGTGATGGCCGACGGTCACGCCAAGGGCGGCAACCCGGCGGCGCGCGAGGCGCTCGAAGCCTTCTGGCGCAAGGTCTCGCAGGCCGCCCGATTCAGCCCGTTGCAGCGCAGCCCGCTCGATATCCTGCTCGGCCGCTGGTCGCTCGACACCTCGCCGGCCTACCTCGCCTTCGACATGATGGCCCGCGTCTTCTCGCCCTATGACCTGAGCTTCGGCGCGCCCAATCCGCTGGTGAAGATCCTGGCCGAGTCGATCGACTTCGCCCGCCTCGCCAAGGCGCCGATCAAGCTTTTCATCACGGCGACGAACGTGCGGACCGGACGGCCGCGCGTGTTCCGCAACGCCGAACTCTCGCCCGACGCGCTGCTCGCCTCGGCCTGCCTGCCGTCCATGTTCAAGGCGGTGGAAATCGACGGCGAGGCCTATTGGGACGGCGGCTACTCGGGCAATCCGACCATGACGCCGCTGGTGCAGGAATGCGTGTCGGACGACACGATCATCGTCGGCATCAATCCGGTGGAACGCCCCGGCGTCCCGCAGTCGGCCCGTGACATCCTGAACCGCCTGAACGAGGTATCGTTCAACGCGGTGCTGCTGAAGGAACTGCGCATGATGGCCCTGCTGCGCCAGGTCGCTTCGGCCGACAACAGCGAAGTGGCGCACTGGTCACACATGCGCGTCCACATGATCCGCAGCAGCCTGCTGGACGACCTCGGCTCGTCATCGAAGCTCAATGCCGAATGGGCGTTCCTCACGATGCTGCGCGACGAGGGCCGCCGCGCGGCGGAGGCCTTCCTCGCGACGCACGGCGCCGACCTCGGCAAGCGCTCCACCCTCGACATCGATCGCCTGCTGGAAGGCGTCTGATGGGCCTTGCCGGCGTCCTGCTCGGACTGGCGCTGCTGGTCTGGCTGGCGTTCCGCGGCTGGACCGTGCTGCTGCTCGCCCCGGCGGCGGCGCTGCTGGCCGCCTCCTTCGCCGGCGAGCCGTTGCTGGCGCACTGGACGCAGACCTTCATGGGCAGCGCCGCCCAGTTCCTGGCGCAGTTCTTCCCGCTCTTCCTGATGGGCGCGCTGTTCGGCAAGCTGATGGAGGACAGCGGCTCGGTCTCGGCGATCGCGCGCTGGATGACGGAGCGGCTGGGCACCGGCCGCGCCATGCTGGCCGTGGTGCTGGCCGGCGCCCTCGTCACCTATGGCGGCGTCAGCCTGTTCGTCGCCTTCTTCGTGCTGGCGCCGATGGCCGAGGCGCTGTTCCGCACCGCCGCCATCCCGCGCCGGCTGATGCCGGCGGCGATCGCGCTCGGCACCTCGACCTTCACCATGTCGGCGCTGCCGGGCACGCCCGCGATCCAGAACGCGATCCCGATGCCGTTCTTCGGCACGACGCCCTTCGCCGCGCCGGGGCTGGGCGTGATCGCGTCGGCCATCATGCTGGCCTTCGGCCTGTGGTGGCTGGGACGTGCCGCCGCCGCGGCGCAGCGTCGGGGCGAAGGTTTCGGCGATGCGACACCCGTGCCCGTCGATGCCGCCGCCGACGACCCGCTGGTGCGCGAGCGGGCGACGACGGCCAGCGCCTTCGATCCGGCGGAGATCCACCATTCGCAACAAAGCGAAACGCTGCCGCCCATCGTGCTGGCCGCGCTCCCGCTGGTCGTGGTCGTCGCCGTCAACCTCCTGATGTCCTTCGTCGTCCTGCCGCGCATGGATACCGCTTTCCTGGCCGAGCCGCGCTGGGGCGCCACCTCGCTCTCGGCCGTCGGCGGCGTGTGGTCGGTGGCGGTTGCCCTTACCGCAGCGATCGTGGTGCTGCTGCTCATCCTGGGACGGCGCCTGCCCAACCTGCGGCAGAGCATGGATGCCGGCGCCAATGCCGCGGTGCTGCCGGCCTTCAGCGTGGCGAGCCTGGTGGGCTTCGGCGCCGTCGTCGCGGCCCTGCCCGCCTTCGCCCTGGTGCGCGGCTGGGTGCTGGGCATCGATGGCGGTCCGCTGGTGTCGCTGGCGGTCGCCACCAACGTGCTCTCGGCGCTGACCGGCTCGGCCTCGGGCGGCCTCACCATCGCACTCGATGCGCTGGGCCCGACCTACATGCAGCTTGCATCGCAGCACGGCATCGAGCCCGCGCTGCTGCACAGGGTCGCGGTGATCGGCGCCGGCACGCTCGACAGCCTGCCGCACAACGGCGCCGTGGTGACCCTTCTGGCGGTCTGCGGCTCGACGCATGCCAAGAGCTACCTCGACATCGTCATGGTCGGCATCGTCGGCGCGCTCGTGGCGCTCGTCGCCGTGATCGCGCTCGGCAGCTTGCTGGGCTCGTTCTAGCCTGCCACAGGGCGGTTCGCGCTCATCCTTTCGGCGTACAGGTTGCAACGATCGACGGCTGCCTAAAGGCGGAAGCCAAGGCGCGCTCGTCGATTGCCTTCGCTGCTTCGCAGGCCGCAGCGCTATTATATTCCGCGGTCGTAATGGCGACGGACCCGCCGGAAAGCACCAAAAGCGTCAAAATGAAAGTCATGTGGACATCTCCCGAGACTAAGATTCCCCCTCAGGGGAAGACAGCGCTCCTTCACGCATGGACAGACCAGGCTGCAGATCGTGGACAGTGTAGCTCCGTCAACTTGCAGGCCCTGACCTCAACATTATCGAATAAAGCGACGTGTAACGCATGACGCCGATTATGGACCCCAGAAAAGGTGACCTCGAGGACGATGCCTCCAGCACCAAGCACAGGTCCATATTGTCGTTGGCGGGCACGCTGTTGGTGGAGATAAGCCTACCGAGACTTGTGATTGCCTGGGTGTTGCTGCTGATCATACCCGGATTGCTGTTGGGTGCCGCGCCGATTGGCGCATGGATATGGTTTTCCACGGCGCGAGGGCAGATCAACGCCATGGAATATGGCTCCCTGGTACTCCTTGCGATCGTGGTGGGCGTCGGTTGGTACGGATGGCGGCCCCTGTTTCGCGTGGCCGAGCGCGCCTTCTGGTCGCTTAATTCGCTGATCGTCCAGCCGATCTACTCGACCTTCAGAGAAACACTTCGTCACTTGGCCGAGAAGTGGCTGCCCGCCGGAGCGTCTGCGGCCCGCGGCGCCCGGTTGCGGGCGGCCTCCGCCGCCGTCTCAGGCGCCATCATCAGTGGCCTCGCTGTCCTGATCATCCTTTGGGTGTGGCCGAACACGTATTTGTTCTATGGCATTCCCAACGTCGATTCGGTGCAGCATCTCACGATCGTCGTTCTGTCGAACAGCGTCGCCCTGATCTCTGCCTACCTTGCCGTAGCAGCCGCCGTCTGGACGATTGCCGACGTAACGATGTCTCAACCGCGCGATCTTCCGACCTTTCACCCGCGCCCGCATCAAGGCCGCACGTGGCGCGTGGCGCACCTGTCCGACATCCACATGGTCGGCGAACGATATGGCTTCAGAATCGAGAGCGGCCGGTCGGGCCCCCAAGGCAACGAGCGCTGGAAGCAGGTTCTCGCTCGGCTCTCCGCCATACATGCGAGCGAGCCGTTGGCGGCAGTCCTGATCACCGGTGATGTGACCGACGCGGGCAGGTCCGCCGAATGGGCAGAATTCCAGGACGCTCTCGACGCCTATCCCGAATTGGCTGCGGTGACGCTGATGCTGCCCGGCAACCACGACGTAAATATCGTCGATCGTGCGAACCCGGCGCGGCTTGATCTCCCGACAAGTCCCAACCGGCGCTTGCGCCAAATTCGGACACTTGCCGCCCTGGCCACCTTGCAAGGCGATCGGGTCCGCGTCGTCAATCCTCCTGGAAGTGGCCTGGGCGAGACACTTAGCCAGTCGCTGGCGCCCCATTTGGACTGAGATGACGCGCTTCCTGGCCACCGGGTCGCCAACCCTGATCAGGACGTTGCCGAAATTGTGGGATGGCGTTTTCCCGATGGTTCTGCCGCCCGACAGTACCGACGGTCTGGGGATCATCCTGCTCAACTCCAACGCCATCACGCACTTCTCGTTTACCAATGCGCTTGGCATGATCTCGGCCGAACAAGCGAGAAGGATCGATAGTGCAGTGTCAAGTTATCCGCGTGCGTTGTGGATCATCGGACTGCATCATCATATCCTTGAATACCCGCGCGCAGCGAAAGCGCTGTCCGAACGGATCGGAACCGCGCTCATCAACGGCAACTGGTTTACGCGGCGACTGCAGCGGTACTCGGACCGAATCGTCGTGATGCATGGCCATCGGCATGTCGACTGGATCGGTGAATGTGACGGGCTTCTGATCGTGTCGGCTCCGTCGCCGATCATGGAAGCGACCAACAATACGGCGGGCTATTTCTATATCCATACGCTGGCGACGATGGCGGATGGGCGAATAGGAACTCCTCGCTCCAGAACGAATCGCCGTGGGCGGCTCTAGTCCACCGCGTCACGGATGATCGGGCAGGTCATGCAATGGCCGCCGCCGCGGCCGCGGCCCAGCTCGGCGCCGACGATGGAAATGACCTCGATGCCCTGCTTGCGCAGCAGCGTGTTGGTGTAGGTGTTGCGGTCGTAGGCGAAGACCACGCCCGGCGAGGCGCAGACCAGGTTGGCGCCCGAGTCCCACTGGGTCCTCTCGCGCATGTAGGCGTTGCCGCCGGTCTCGACGACCCGCATCTTCTTGACGCCGAGCGCATCGGCCACCGTCTCGACGAACGGCTTCTCGTCCTTGCGCAGCTCGACGCCGCCCGGCTTGTTGGACGGCCGGTAGGAATAGGCGTGGATGTTGTAGACGATGTCGGGATAGAGCAGCACGCAGTCGCGATCGGCGAAGGTGAACACGGTGTCGAGATGCATCGCCGCCCGGAGCTTGGGCATCGCCGCCACGATCACCCGCTCGGCCGCACCCTGCTTGAACAGCGCCGCCGCGAGCTGGCTGATGCCCTGGCGCGAGGTCCGCTCGCTCATGCCGATCAGCACGCAGCCCTTGCCGACCGGCATCACGTCGCCGCCCTCGACCGTCGCCAGGCCGTGGTCCTCGGTCGGATCGCCCCACCACACCTTCACCTTGCCGGCGAAGTCGGGGTGGAACTTGTAGATCGCCGTGGTCAGGATCGGCTCCTCGTGGCGGGCCGGCCAGAACAGCGGGTTGAGGGTCACGCCGCCATAGATCCAGCACGTCGTGTCGCGCGTGTAGAGGGTGTTGGGCAGGGGCGGCAGCAGGTACTCGGTGACGCCGGCGGCGTCCTTGACCAGGGTCAGCATCTCGCCGCCATGGGTCTCCGGGAACTCCTCGGTCGACAGGCCGCCGATCAGCGTCTCCGCCAGATCGCGCGGCTTCAGGCCATTGAGGTAGCTCTTGATCTCGTCGACCAGGCCCAGCCCCACCTGGTTGGGCACCACCTGGTTGTCGAGGATCCACTTCTTGGCCTCGGGGATGGCCACGGTCTCGGCCAGCAGGCTGTGCATCTCGACCACGTCGACGCCGCGATCACGCATCTTCTGCATGAAGTCGAAGTGATCGCGCTTGGCGTTGTCGACCCACATGACGTCGTCGAACAGCAGGGTATCGCAATTGCTGGGCGTCAGCCGCTGATGCGCCCGGCCCGGCGCGCAGACCATCACCTTGCGGAGCTGCCCGACCTCGGAATGGACGCCAAAGGGCGTGGACGACTTGGTGGTTGCCTGTGCCATGAAACGCTCCGTTTTCAGATGGTGATGTAGCCGGTCGCCAGCCACCAGAGGCCGACGACGGCGCCGATGACCGCCAGGATGAAGATCACCCAGTCCCAGACGTTGGTGAACACCGGCTTGCCCTGCTCCCGGCGCGCCCAGAAATAGAGCGCGGTGCCGGGTGCATAGAGCACCGCCGACAGCACGATGAACTTCATGCCGCCGGCATAGAGCAGGAAGATCGTATAGAGGGTGGCGATGGCGGCGATGATGAGGTCGCGATTGCGCTCCTGCGGCCGCACCTCGTAGGTCTCGCGGCGATTGGTGAGCATCAGGCCGTACGCCGCCACGAACAGGAACGGAATCAGCGCCATCGCGCTGGTCAGGTTCAGCATCAGGGCGAAGGCATCGCGCGACCAGTAGGTCGTGATGACGATGAGCTGGACCACGATGTTGGTCGCCCACAGCGCCGTCACCGGCACCTTGTTCTTGTTCTCCCGGGCGAACACCTTGGGCATGTCCTTGGTCTTGGCCGCGGTGAACAGCACCTCGGCGCAGATCAGCGACCACGCCAGGTAGGCGCCGAGCACGGATACCAGCAGGCCCAGGCTGACGAAGACCGCGCCCCAGTGGCCGACCACCGCCTCGAGCACCGTCGCCATCGAGGGCTGGCGCATGCCGGCGATATCGGCGCGCTGCATCACCGCGTAGGGCAGCAGGGTCACCAGCACCATCAGGGTCGTGACGATGATGAAACCGAAGATCGTCGCCCGGCCGACGTCGGCGCGTTCCTTGGCGAAACGGGAGTAGACGCTCGCGCCCTCGATGCCGAGGAACACGAACACGGTGACCAGCATGGTGGCGCGGACCTGCTCGAACACGCTGCCGGTCAGGTCGCCGCCATAGAGGTTGGCGCTGAACAGGTCGAGCTTGAAGGCGAAGATCAGCAGCACGATGAACACCAGGATCGGCACCACCTTGGCCACGGTGACGATGCTGTTGATGACGGCGGCCTGCTGGGTGCCGCGCAGGATCATGAAGTGGAACAGCCAGATGCCGGCCGAGGCGACCAGGATCGCCACCACCGTATTGCCGTCGCCGAACACCGGGAAGAAGGCGCCCAGGGTCGACTTGATCAGCACCCAGTAGGAGACGTTGCCGATGCAGCTGCCGATCCAGTAGCCGAAGGCCGACAGGAAGCCCGGATAGTCGCCGAAGCCCGCCTTGGCGTAGGCGAACACGCCGGCATCGAGGTCGGGCTTGCGTTCGGCGAGCGACTGGAAGACGCGGGCCAGCATGTACATGCCGGTGCCGGCGATGATCCAGGCGATGATCGCGCCGATCGGGCCGGTGGCACTGGCGAAGGTCCGCGGCAGCGAGAAGATGCCGGCGCCGACCATGCCGCCCACCACCATCGTGGTGAGAGCGAACAGCGAAAGTTTTTGTGTCTGCTCCGGCGCCATGGAAGTCCTCCCCCTTGATGTCTTCTTAGAAACGCCAGCCGAGCTTGAGCGCGGCGCCGACGTGCCAGACCGCGAAGTTGAAGGCCTCGACGTTGGACCAGTTGCGCTCGTAGGCCATCTGCAGGTCGATCGCCGGCCGGCCGAACAGCGCGGCGTTGCGGGCCGAGCCGAACCAGGCGCTGGGCAGCACGAACTCCAGCGTCGCGATCGGTTCGAGGAACCATTCACGCTCATTGAAGCCCAGGTAGGGATCGAACAGGCGGTAGGTGAGCTCGGCGCCCAGGCTCACGTTCCATTGCTCGGAGATGACGTAGGTCACCGAGGGGATCAGGAAGAAGGCCCACGACGAGGGCTCGGGGTCGCGGAACCGTCGCTGGGCGAAGGCCGTGACGCCAAACGACCATATCGTATCGGCCAGCGTATCTGGCGAGAACGCCACGCGCTGAAAGCTGCCGTTGAAGTTATAGGCCTTGTTGACGCCGAGGTTGAGGTCCTGGCGGGTGGCGAAGCGCTCGCGGAAGAACGGATCGAAGTCGAAGCGCGGCGCGTAGACGAAGTAGGGCGAGAAGTTCTGGTCGTTGGTCGGGTCGATGTATTGCAGCCGCCCCGAGAGGGCGACCTTGTCGAACTGCGCTGGCGCCACTGACGACTGCCAGCCCTGGGTGAAGCGATCGATCTCGGCCCGCGCGTTGGCGGTGAAGCGCACCGGCAAGTCGAACACCGGCGTCGACCACGAGGCGCCCAGGATCGGGCTGAACTCCGCCGAGTTGGTGCCGGGCGGCCCGTTCACCGGGGCGAGGTCGGCGTTGGAGTTGTAGAACATCGGCAGCAAGCCGTTGATGGTGAACTGCGAGCGTCGCGCCTGCTGCTCGAGCCCCGGCGTGGTCGCGAAGACATTGTCCTGCGGCGTCGTTCCGTAGCGATCGGGCGTGCCGAACATGGCGTCGATGCGCGCAGAATTGCCGTCGCTGTGCGCATCGCTGTGCTGCGCGTCAGCGGGACTCACGGGAACAGCCAGCAGAACGAACGACAGGGCGGCAAGGGCGAAAGTCTCGAACGGTCGCTCGAACCGCCGTTTCCCTTCGGAAGGCGATAGTTTCACGCTTCCCCCCACTGAGAACCGGACATCCTCAAGGCGACACGCGTACAACCGACCCGCGAAGGTTGAGCCGGCGTATTTTCAAAGTCAATTTGAGCGACAACATTTTCCCTACCGGTCGGGTAGGTATGCATTTTCTGCTTCATCGTCGAACTGGTGACGACTTCATCGCGTGGCAACGCGACAGGGCGAGCGGCGCCCGAGATGGAATGTAACGACTTCATCAGCCTCCCCGTGAAAACGCATCGAGCGACGTTTCACGAGAACCATCCTAAGGCTGCATGAGCGCCCTCGCCTTGGCGTTCCGTCTCCGGACTATTCCCTGCGTCCCAAATTTCCTTCGGACGGGGCCAACTTTCGTTCTTCGGCCGGACGATTCACCGACCACCGCCGTTCGTTCGACTCAGGAGAGCCGCAGGTAGTCGGCAAAACTATGGGTTTCGGATCCCGCCGGAACCTTCGAGGTCGCCGCCGGCGCCAGGCCGACCAGGGAGGCGGTGCGCACCTCGCGCGGGCTCATGCCGAATTCCCGCCGGAACGCGCGGCTGAAATTGGACGCATCGGCGAAACACAAAGTCTCGGCAATCGAGGCGATCGAGAAATTGTTCGAAGTATCGCACAGGATGGCAAAGCTCTCGGAGAGTCGCCGGCGCTGGATGTAATGGGCCACGCCGCCTTCGCCTTCCAGCAGACGATAGAGCTGGGAGCGCGACGTGGCTGCCTCGCGGCACAGCTTGTCCGGCCCGAGCGATGGCGAGCGCAGGTGCCTGCGCACCGCTCGCCGTACTCGCTCCATCAGCGTCAGATCGATCTCGCGCCCTGCGGCCGCCAAGCGATCGACCGACGGGGCCAGGCAGGCGGCAACCATGGCCTGGATTGCGCTCGGAAGCCGCGATCCTTCCTCGGGAGTGAGATTGGGAAGATTGCGCTCGAGCAGCAGAATGTAATCTGCGAGCAGCCTCCCTCGGGACGCGTCCAAGGCCGTCCCCCGCGATGCGTCCAGCAAGGGCGCAATCGCCTGGAAACTGTCGCGCGCCAGAAGGAGCTGAACCCGCTCGTCCTGCTGGCGGCGGTGGATGTGCATCTCCTCTCCCAGCGAGAGCAGGAAGGGCACCCCGGGTGGTACTTCCAGCGCGCGGTCATGCACTTCGATATCGCTGGTCGTGCGCTTGCTGACGGTGAACGCCCAATGATCCACGTGATTGCGGCGCAACAGGTGTCTCGTCCTCGCGATGCCAGTGGGCGGCGAAGAAACCCGGCTCAACGTGAAGCCGTTCAGGCTCCAGATCGAATTGGCCGCCGCAAATCCCTCATCCGGCGATCCAGCCGATGTTGCTTCGAAGATGGCGCCATACCAATTGCGCCACGCTTCAAGCTGCTGCGATGCCGACAACGAATAGGTAGAGAATGTTTCTGCAATCATGGCGTTTCTCCCACGGCAACCTGGAGTACCAAGTTGCGCAATGAGACTCGCAAATGCGCATCGTTCGTCGCTTTCCTAGCATATACCCAAAGTAGCGGAAAGACGACGCTTCGCACTGCGGTCGCGACGTACGCACAAACCCGTGAGGAACAACGCTAGCATTCGGCGAACGCCCAGGGTGTTCAAAATGGGACACTGGGAACAGCCGCGGGATTCCAGGCCGATGCGTCGGCGAGCGTCGTTCGTAGAATGCGCACGCCAACGAGGCCGCGATCGCGGCCTTCCCATTCACACAGGAGGTGATGAAATGCGCAGTGTTCACATCGTCCCGAAAGTCTTGATCGGGCTCGTCGCCATGACGGTGGCCCAGGCGGCCTTCGCGCAGGCGACTCGCAGCAGCGTCGATATCGCCGCATCGACCGGATCGACCGGCGCTTCGGAGTTCAAGGATCCGAAGACCGGACAGATCTGGACTCCCGAAACCGTAAGTCAGGACGGCAGACCTCTCACCGGACCCGACGACAAGGCCTTCAATCCGAGCGCGCAGAACGTGCCGGTCGCCATGATCGACCAGCGCGTGCGCGGCAGACCCGTCGGAACGGTGCCGGTCACGGCGGGACCGACCGTTCCCATCGTCGTCATGGACAACGCCTCGCTTCGGGCGGTGCCCGGACAGCGCTGGCAGGCCGTCCTCTACCTCGACAACAACAGCGGCACTCCGGTCGATCCGGTCCTCGAGTGCCGTTTCACCAACGGCGGCAAGGCCGTCATGAATACGCGCGCCATCGTCCAGCAAACCGCGCCCAGCGTGCGCCAGGGACTCATCATCTACGGTCCGCGGACCGACGTCTTCGTCGACCGCGTGTCGTGTCAGGTGACGGCCCCGTAAAGCGGCATCCCGCCGTCATTTCCAGAGTTGAAGCAGATCGACAGTCGTTCAACACAAGGAGAGAACAACATGCGTAACATCAGCACAGCACTTTGCGTTTCCATTCTCGCCGCGTCGCTTGCCGGAGTCATTTCCACCCAGGCGACCGCACAAACCGCCGGCGTCCAGTTCCGGGTGGTTGCGGGCGACAGAAACCCGTCAGCCTGCCAGCAGTTCGACGCCGCCCTCTCGCGCGTGCACACCTTCACGCCGGCGGGCGATGCCGCCACCCTCACGACAGCCGGCGGCGTCACCAGCAACATGAAGCAAACGACGCCGAAGGTCTTCACGACAACCCTCGGCATCGGTGGCACGAACTTCAACATCGTCGCCGATACGTCGAAGTCACCGAAGAGCCTGGACGTCACGGAACCGCGGCTTGGCTGCCGCTGGAATGCCGTCGCGCCCTGACCGGCTCCTGCAGTCTCGCAACCTCGAGGGACAAATGCCCGAGGCACTGTCGTCGGCCGCGGCACCTTCTTCCGGCGCTCGCGGCCGGCGTCGCCGCCGTCTCGCTCAGAAAGGCTCCGTGATCGAGAATTGGGAGAAGGAACATGTTGTTCTCAGGGGAGTCCACGTTCGCCAACTTCCTGGCTGACGCCTTCGCGATATTCGTTCTGATCCTGTGGTTCTGGCTGTTCATCACCACGGCCAGCGACCTGTTTCGCCGCCATGACATATCGGGCTTCGGCAAGGTGATCTGGGTGATCCTGCTCATCGTGCTGCCCTATATCGGGATCTTCGCCTACATCCTCACGCAGGGCGGCGGCATGGCCGAACGCAACAGAGTGCAGGCCAGGCAGGCGCGGGATGAACTGCGTCAGGCCGTGGGCTTCAGTGCGGCCGACGAGCTCGGGAAGCTCGATCGCCTGGTATCGGAGAATTCCATTTCGAAGGCCGAGTATGCGCGTCTCCGCGCGCGGCTCCTGCAGTAGCCTTCGAGGACGTCACGGACGAATCGGGCGCTGACTTTTGTCCGAAGACGTGCCCGCCCCTGGCGATGCCGCGGGCGGCGGCGCGGGCGTTTGCTGCTCCAGGCCGGGTGCGGTCGAGAACCTGTTCGTCTGCGGCACCGGGGTCGTGCGGTTCGGCGTCCCCAGCATGGCATCGGTCCGTGCCGCCGCGCCGTCATCCCGCGAATCGCGGCCTTGCGCATCAGCCTCGGTGGAAAACATCATTGCCAGTGAAGCGGCGAAAACGATGACGCGTTTCATCGCGCAAGCCTCCCTCAGCGTTGCGCCTGCAGTCCGGGCGGATCGGCCACGACGTCTTCCCGCGCGGGCTCCCTGATGCGGAGCAGCGTGACGTAGAGCGCGGGCAGGACGATCAGGGTGAGGATCGTCGCCACGAACAGGCCGCCCATGATCGCGAAGGCCATCGGCCCCCAGAACACGTCGGCGGCAATCGGGATGAAGCCCAGCACCGTGGAAATCGCCGTCAGCATGATCGGCCGGAAACGCGACAGCGTCGCCTCGATCACGGCGTCCCAGGCGTGCGGTCTCTGCGATCGCTCGGTCTCGATCTGCTCGATCAGAAGCACCGCATTGCGGGCAATCATGCCGAACAGCGACAGGATGCCCAGGATCGCCACGAAGCCCAGCGGCCGGCCGAAGATCAGCAGGGTGAAGACGATGCCGATCAGGCCCATCGGAATGACGCTCACGACCAGGAACAGCCGGCTGAAGCTGTGCAGCTGGGCCATCAGGAAGAAGACCATCAGCAGCAGCATGATGGGAACCTTGGCGAACACCGAGGCCTGCGAATTGGCGCTTTCCTCGACCGTCCCGCCGACGCTGACGTGGTAGCCCCTGGGCAGCTGCTGGCTGAACTTCTCGATCGCCGGCGCCAGCGCCTGGACCGCGCCGGCCGGCGAGGTGCCGGGCGCGACCTCGGCCTGCACCGTCAGGGTCGGCACGCGCTGGCGCCGCCAGATCAGCGGATATTCCTGCTTGAAGTCGAAGGTCGCGACCTGGCTGAGCGGCACGGTGCGGCCGTTGGGCAGCGGAAGTTGCAGGTTGCGCAGGGTCGCGAGCGAGCTGCGCTGCTCGTCCTGCGCGCGGGCGATCACGTTGATCAGATAGATATTGTCGCGCACCTGGGTGATCGGGCTGCCGGTCATCAGCGTGTTCAGGACCTCGGCGATCGTCCGCGAGCTCAGGCCGAGCAGCCGGGCCTGATCCTGGTCGATGGTGATGCGAACCTGGCGGGCAGGCTCCATCCAGTCGAAATTGACCTCCTGGACGTGCGGGTCGGCGCCCAAGATCTCGCCCAGGTGCAGGGCGATCGCGCGCACCTGCGACAGGTCGGGGCCGTCGACACGGTATTGCACCGGCCAACCCACGGGAGGCCCGAGCTCGAGCGGCGAGACGCGGCCGACGACGCTCGGCAACTGCTCCGCCAGCCACTTCTCCAGCTTGGGCTGCAGCCGCTCGCGCGCCGCGATATCCTTGGCGACGACGACAGCCTGGGCGAAGAAGTCGTTGGGCAGCTTGACGTCGAGCGGCAGGTAGAAGCGGATCGCGCCGCGCCCGACATAGGTGCTCCAGCGCTCGACATCGGGCTCGCCCTTGAGGAAGGCATCGAGCTTGGCCGCCGCATCGTCGCTGGCGTAGATCGAAGCGTTCTGCGGCAGGGTGAGATCGACGACGAGCTCGGGTCGGTCGGAGGCCGGGAAGAACTGCCGCGGCACGAAGGGCAAGGCCAGGAACGCCGCGACGAGGAACGCCAGCGTCACCGCGATGGTGATCCATCGCACCCGCATCGCGCCGACGAGCAGGCCGCGGAATATCCGCAGGACGACGTTGGGCTTGGCCGGCGCCGCGTCGGGCTTCGGCTTCCTGAGCAGCGCCACGCCCAGCAGCGGCGCGAACAGGACGGCGACGAACCACGAGACGAACAGCGCGATGGTGACGACGGCGAAGATCGAGAAGGTGTATTCGCCCGCCGCACTCTGGGCGAAGCCGATCGGCACGAAACCCACCGCCGTCACGAAGGTGCCGGTCAGCATCGGGAAGGCCAGGGTCTTGTAGGCGAAGGACGCGGCGTCCTCCGTGCTGTCGCCCTGCGCGATGCGCGTCGTCATGACGTCGACCGTGGTCATGGCGCTGTCGACCAGCAGACTCAGGGCGATGATCAGCGCGCCGAGCGAGATGCGCTGCAGATCGATGTCGAAGCCCTTCATGATGGGGAAGACGATGGCCAGCGTGAGCGGAATCGACGCCGCGACGATGGCGCCGGGCCGGATGCCGAGACTGATGATGCTCACCGCCATGATGATGCCGATCGCCTGCCACAGCGAGATCATGAACTCGCCGATCGCATGGTCGACGACCGCGGGCTGATCGGAGACCAGCGTCGGCTCGATGCCGAGCGGCAGGTCGATCACCGCCTCGTCGATCGCCTCCTGCACGTTGCGGCCGAGCGCCAGGATGTCGCCGCCGTTGCGCATGGAGATGGCAAGGCCGATGGCCGGCTTGCCGTTGACGCGGAACATCGGCTGCGGCGGATCGGCATAGGCGCGCCGAACCTCGGCGATGTCGCGCAACCGGATCAGCCGCCCGTTCGACAGGAAATTGGTGTTGAGGAGATCCTGCTCGGAGCGGAAGGCGCCCGACACCTGCAGCGACAGCTTCTCGTTGCTGGTCTGGACCGCGCCGGCGGGACTGACGTTGTTCTGCGCCTGCAGGGCGGCGATCAGGGCCGCCCGGTCGATGCCGAGGCCGGCGAGCTGCTGGGTCGAGAACTCGACGAGGATCTGTTCATCCTGCGCGCCGATGATCTCGATCTTCGACACGTCGGGCACGTTCAGCAATTTCGAGCGGATATCCTCGACGTAATCGCGCAGCTCGCGATGGGTGAAGCCGTCGGCGGTGAAGCCGTAGATCAGGCCGAACGTGTCGCCGAAATCGTCGTTGAAGCCCGGACCGATGACGCCGGCCGGCAGGGTGCCGCGGATGTCGCCGACGTTCTTGCGCACCTGGTACCAGACGTCGGGCACCTCGGCGGCCGTCGTCGAGCCTTTCAGGTTGACGAAGATGGTCGTCAGGCCGGGAGTCGTGTAGCTGCGCAGGAAGTCGAGTCCCCTGGTTTCCTGCAGCTTGCGCTCGATGCGCTCCGTGACCTGCTGGAGAGTGTCGTCGAGCGTGGCGCCCGGCCACGCCGCCTGCACGATCATGGTCCGGAAGGTGAAGGCCGGATCCTCGTTGCGTCCCAGGCTGAAATAGGACGAGAGGCCCGCGGCCGTGACGATGATCATCAGGAAGACAGTGAAGGCGCGGTGCTTCAGCGCCCACTCGGAGAGATTGGGGCCGGTCACGGCGGCGCCGCGCCGAGCAGGCGGACCTTCTGGCCGGGATGGAGCGCCTGGACGCCGGCGGTCACGACGATCTCGCCGCCATCGAGGCCCTGCGAGATCACGACCGTGCCCGGATCGAAACGTTCGACGCCCACGTTGTGCAGCGACACCGTGAGCTCCTTCGGATCGACGATCCACACCGCCGGCTGGCCGTTGATGCGCGTGAGCGCGCTGGCCGGAACCGAGATGCTCGGTGTCGATTCCAGTTGCATCCGTCCCTTGACCGTCGCGCCCAGGAACATGGCCGGTCGGCGGATCGATCAGGCCTACCCTCACGCGAAAGGTCCGCGTGATCGGGTCGGCCTGCGGATCGACCGTCCGCACCCTGCCCATCGCCGTCACCGAGGGATCGTCGGTCAGGGAAACGACGATCCTGGGATCGGCCGGCGCCGAGCGGATGACCTGGGCCGGCACGTCGAACACGGCGTCGCGCCCGTCCTGCCGGGCGACCTGGAAGATCGTCTGTCCGGCCTGCACCACCTCGCCCGATTCGGCGAAGCGCGCGGTGATCGATCCCGTCACGCCCGCCTTCAGCTCGGTGTAGCTCACGCGGTCCTGGGCGATGTGCAGTTGCGCCTGGGCGTTGTCGACCTGGGATTGGACCGTGCGCAACGCCTGCTGCGCCTGGTCGAACAGAACCTGGGTCGTGAATCCCTGCGGCAGAAGAGTCTTCTGGCGATCGAAGGTGTTGGTCGCCTCGATCATTTGCCCTTCGGCGGCATGAAGGGCCGCCTGCGCCGAGCGCAGGGCATTCAACTCGTTCTGCGGGTCGAGTTTTGCCAGCACCTGGTCGGGCGTGACGCGATCGCCGACATTGGCCGTTCGTTCGATGATGCGGCCGCCGATGCGGAAGGCAAGCGATGCCTCGTTCTCGGCACTGATCTGTCCGGTCAGGACGACCGTTTCGCCGGCGCCGCCTTTGGTGGCGGTGATCGTGCGAACCGGTCGCGCATCGACAGTCTTTGCCTTGGTCTTCTGCTCGCAACCCGCAAGCAACAGGGCGATCGCCGGCAACAGCAAAAGACCACGCGCCGCCCGGCGCCTGACGTTCGATTGGATAGAGCACAGAGCCACGGTGCAATCCTCTCCCTGGATATGCTCGATCGAGACCCAGCCGGCGGACGCTGCTAACTACATGTACTTGCGTTGTATCCTAGCCGGGAAGTGCGCGCGCCGAAACGAAAATTGGCGAATACCTCGAGCGCGCTTGGTCGGACTTGAGGAAGAGAGTAAAGTTTCGAAGAGAAGCCAGTCGGGGTCGCAGATGCCTAGCGTCGCTCTTCTCGGATTTTCATCTTGAGCGCCGCTCGAGATGGCGGCGTTCCCCGTCCCGCGTGGGTCGCGGTCGGGCGAGCTGTGCTCTTTCTCGCTTTCTGGCTCATGATTGCGGGCTACAGCCCAACCGATCTTCCGGTCGGGCTGATCGCCGCGGCGGCAGCGACGTGGACGAGCTTGCGACTCCTGCCGCGGGTGAAAGTGCAGCTGCGGCTTCTGTCGCTGGCGACATTCACGCTACATTTCCTGCGGCAGTCGGTGAGCTCGGGTGTGGAAGTCGCATGGCGCGCCTTCAATCCGCGATTGCCGCTCAATCCCGGCTTCATCGTCTATCCCTGCCGCCTGCGCACGGCCGGCTCGCGCAGCGCCTTCTGCGCACTGTCCAGCCTGCTGCCCGGCACCTTGCCGGCCGGCTCCGACGAAGAGGGCGCGCTCCTCATCCACTGCCTCGATGTCGGCCAGCCCGTCGCGGCCGGCCTGGCCGCGGAGGAAGCCTTGTTCAGCCGCGCGATCGGTCATGACTGAGTTCCTGCTGGCCGCCGCAGGCTTCATCCTGCTGACGGTAGCGCTGGGCCTGCTGCGCATCCTGGGCGGGCCGGGCAATGTCGACCGCACGATGGCGACCCAGTTGCTTGGCACAGGGGGCATCGCGGCACTGCTGCTGGTGGCGGCGGCGACCGGCGTGCGGGGCGCGGAGGACGTCGCCTTGGGGCTTGCCCTGCTCGCCGCCTTCGCGTCGGCCGCCTTCGTGAACAGCGCCGCCCCACCGGAAGACGACGATCCCGAATGAGGCCCAATGAGTGCCCGAATGAGCGTCGTCCTCGACATCTTCACCATTGTCGCGATCTGCGCCGGTGCCGTCTTCTTTATGGCAGGTACCGTGGGCCTGCTGCGCTTTCCCGACTCGTTCACCCGCCTGCACGCCTTGACCAAGGCGGACAATCTCGGTCTTGGCCTGATCGTGCTGGGCTTGCTGCCGCAGGCCGACGGCCTGCTGGGCGCGCTGAAGCTCGTGGCGGTCTGGGTGCTCGTGCAATTGGCGGGCGCCACGGTGGCACAGCTCATCGCGCACGCGCTCCGGCGCAAAGGCCCCTTGGCATGACGCGGGCTGCATGACCGTTATCCAGGCTCTGGACATCGGCCTTGCCGTCCTGGTGCTCGCTGTCGCCGGCTGGACCATCGCCGCGCGCGAGGCCTTCGCCTCGGTCGTGGGCTATGTCGCCTATGGACTGCTGCTGTCGCTCGTCTGGGTCCGCCTCTTCGCGGTCGACGTGGCCTTGACCGAGGCGGCCATCGGCAGCGGCGTCACCGGCGTGCTGCTGATCAGCGCCGTCGTGCGGCTGCGCAAGACCGAGGCGCCGGCCGCGGCGGAGCGGCCGGGCGTCGTGCTGCGTCTCCTCGCGGGCACGCTTTGCGCCGTCATGGCAGCGGCTCTCGCCGCCGTCGTGCTGCTCCTGCCCGATCCCGGCGCGACGCTGGCGCCGCAAGCGGCCCAGCACCTGGACGAGCTCGGCGTCGGCAATCCGATCACCGCCGTGCTGATCGCCTATCGCTCATTTGACACCATGCTCGAGAAGGTCGTGCTGATCCTGGCCGTGATCGGCGTCTGGTCGCTGGCACCCGACCGCTATTGGGGCGGCGCCGCCGGCCCGCGACGCATCGCGCGACCGGAAGGCGCGCTCGTCTTCCTCGCCCAGCTGCTGCCGCCGCTCGGCATCGTGGTCGCCATCCACATCGTCTGGGTCGGCGCCAACGAGCCGGGCGGCGCCTTCCAGGGCGGCGCGATCCTGGCCGCCACGGCGCTGATCGTCATGATGGCGCGGCTCGCCGAAGCGCCGCCGGTCAGCCGGCGATGGCTACGGCTGGCGCTGATCGCGGGACCGGCGGTGTTTCTCGCCATCGGCGTCGCGGGCTTCGCCATACCGGGGAGCTTCCTTGGCTATCCCGACGGCTGGGCCAAGCCGCTGATCCTGTTCATCGAGGCGTTCATGACGCTGTCCATCGCCGCGACACTGCCCATGCTCGTCATCGGTCCGCCCAACCGGCCGCCTTCGCCATGAGCGCCGCGACGCTGGCCGGACTGACGGGCGCGGCGCTGGTCGGCCTCGGCCTCTACGGCCTCCTCATCGATCCGCACCCGCTGCGCAAGATCCTCGCCTTCAACATCCTGGGCAGCGGCGTCTTCCTCCTGTTCGGCATCATTGCGCGCAAGGGCGCGGCCGCCGGCTTCGTCGCCGACCCGGTGCCCCAGGCGATGGTCATCACCGGCATCGTCGTCGCCTTCTCGGCCACCGCGCTCGCCGTCGCCCTGCTGCTGCGGCTTTTCCAGGAAACCGATCGCGCCACGCTCGACCCCGATGCGCCGGCAAAGAAGCCCGACAGCGGAGCCGATGCCTGATGCTGGCGATGGCGCTCGCCCTCGCGACCACGGGGGGCGGCTATCTGCTCGTGCTGGCCATCATCGTGCCTGTCATCGGCATGCTGCTGTCGCTCGTGATCGGCGGGCGTTATGCCGAACGCATCGCCCTCGCTTTGATGCCCGCCGGGATCGGCCTGTCGCTCGCCATCGCGATCGAGATCTGGGTCACCGGCCAGCCGCTGGTCTACATCCTGGGCGGCTGGACGCCGCCGCTCGGCATCGCCTTGCGCGCCGACGGCTTCTCCGCCGTGATGCTGGTCACGTCGGCGCTGGTGATCACGGCGGCCGGCTATTTTGCGCGGATCAACTTTGCCACGCCGCCGGAGTTCTCGGAGAAGCGTGCGCCGCTCGCCTTCTGGACGTTGCTGCAGGGTCTGTGGGCGGCGCTGACCGTCGTCTTCCTGGGCGGCGACCTGTTCAATCTCTTCGTCGCGCTGGAACTTCTGACCTTTTCCGCCGTGCCGCTGGTCTGCCTCGACGGCCGCCCGGAGACGCTGACGGCGGCGCTGCGCTATCTGCTCTTCGCCCTGTTCGGCTCGGTTCTCTATCTGCTGGGCACGGCGCTGCTGTACGGCGCTTACGGCACGCTCGACATCGTCCTCCTCGCCAACCGCATCAGCGCCGAGCCCGTCGTAGCGCCTGCCGTTTGTGTCGCCGCCGGCCTGATGACGGCGGGACTGCTCGCCAAGGCCGCCCTGTTTCCCCTGCATCTGTGGCTGCCGCCCGCCCACGCCAACGCGCCGGCGGCGGCGAGCGCCGTGCTCTCGGCGCTGGTGGTCAAGGCATCGTTCTTCCTGATCGTGCGCCTGTGGTTCGACGTCATGCCGGGGCTCGCGACCGCGGCGGTGACCACGGTGCTGGCAACCCTCGGCAGCGCGGCCATCCTGTTCGGCAGCGTGCTGGCCTTGCGCCAGGCGCGGCTGAAGCTCCTGGTCGCCTATTCCACCGTCGCGCAGATCGGCTACCTCTTCCTGATGTTCCCGCTCGCCATCGGCGGGCATCCGTGGAGCGCCGATGCGTGGAGTGGCGGCATCATGCAGACCCTGTCGCATGCCTTCGCCAAGGCCGCGATGTTCCTGGCGGCCGGGCTGGTCGCCGAGCAGCTCGGTCATGACCGTATCGCCGAGCTGCGCGGCATCGGCCGGGTGATGCCGATGACCGTCTTCGCCTTTGGCCTGGGCGGGCTCTCGCTGATGGGTCTGCCGCCGAGCGGCGGCTTCGCCGCGAAATGGCTGCTGCTCCAGGCGTCGGTGGAAAGCGGCCAGTGGGCGTGGGCGCTCATCATGCTGGCGGGCGGACTCTTGGCCGGTGGCTACATCTATCGCGTGATCGCCCCGGCGCTGGCCAGCGCCAGCGTCGCCGTGAAGGCGCCGGCGTCGCGACGCCGTGAGGCCGTGGCACTCGCGCTCGCGCTCGGCGCGGTTCTTTTGGGCTTCGCACCGCTGGAATTCTTCGACTTGCTGCAGATCGGCCGGCCGGTCGCGATGGTCGCCCTGCAATGAACGGCGCCGGCATGCTCGGTCCGGTACTGCTCGTTGCCACGCTGGCAACGCCGCTGGTGCTGCTGTTGGCCTGCCTGTGGCGACGTCTGCGGGACAACATGCCGGCGCTGCTGGTGCTGGCGCCGCTGCCCGGTCTTGCCGCCGCGCTGCTGGCGCTCGGCGGGACGCCGCTGGCGTTCGATCAGCCGCAGCTCAGGATCAGCCTGGCGCTCGACGTGCCGGGCGCCATGCTGCTGGGCGTCGCGGCCCTGCTTTGGTGCGCGGCCGGCGTCTATGCCTTCTCCGACTTGCGCGGCAAGGCAAACCGCGCGCGCTTTGCCGTGTGCTGGCTGCTCACGCTGACCGGCAGCCTCGGCGTCTTCATTGCCGCCGACCTTTTGGGCTTCTACCTCGTCTTTGCGCTGGTCAGCCTGCCCGCCTACGGGCTGATCGTGCACGACGACGACGACCAGGCGGCACGCCGCGCCGGCGGCGTCTACATGGCCTTCACCGTGCTGGGCGAAGCCTTCCTGCTGCTGGGCTTCGTGCTGCTGGCGGCCGGCGAGCCCAACGGCAGCCTGCAGATCCACGACGTCGTGGCAGCACTTCCGCAATCGCCGTGGTGCGATACAGCGCTTGCCTTCACGGTCGCAGGCTTCGCGCTCAAGATCGGCACGGTCCCGGCGCATGGCTGGATGCCGCTCACCTACGCCGCGGCGCCGATCCCCGCCGCATCGGTGCTGAGCGGCGCCGCCGTCAAGGCGGGCGTGATCGGGCTCATCCGTTTCCTGCCTCTGGACACCGCGATGCCCGGCGCCGGCGAGACCTTGGTGGTTCTCGGGTTTTGCTCCGCCTTCTACGGCGTGGCGATCGGCATCACGCAGCCCAATCCCAAAGCCGTGCTGGCCTATTCCAGCATCAGCCAGATGGGCGTGATCGCCGCCGTGCTGGGCATGGGCCTCGCCGCCGGCGACGAAGGCGTGGCGCTCGATGCCGCCTTCTATGCCGCGACCCACGTCCTGGCGAAGGGCGCCCTGTTCCTGGCCGTCGGCGTCGCCGCCGTGACTTCCGCACGTCGCCTGCGGCCAACGCTGCTCGTGGCGGCCGTGCTGGCGCTCGGTCTCGGCGGACTGCCGCTCACCGGAGGCGCGCTGGCCAAGCTCGCGGTCAAGGCGCCGCTGGGCGATGGCGTCGCCGGCCTGCTCGCGAACCTCTCGGCGATCGGCACGACCCTTCTCATGCTGCATTTCCTCCAGCGTCTGGCGCGGACCACCCCGCAGGAGACACAGGCGACGGCGCCCGCCGGTCTCGCCGTGCCGTGGCTCGCCATGGCGCTGGCATCCGTCGCCGTTCCCTGGCTGCTCTATCCTTTCGCGGGCGGCGACGTCGCCGATGCCCTGACGCCTGCTGCGCTGTTCGACGCGCTTTGGCCGGTCCTGATCGGCGCGGCGCTGGCGCTCGCGCTACGGCCTTGGGGGAGCCGCCTGCCGAACGTCCCCACAGGCGACATCGTCGGCGCCGTGGAAAGAGCCTTCCGCGCGAGCTATGGCGTGGGCGGCGCCCTGGAACGGGTGGACGGCCAGCTTCGGCAATGGCCCGCCGCGGGCCTGTCGCTGCTGGCGATTGCCGTCGTGCTCGGCGCGGCGACGCTGTTCGGCCACTAGGCGACCATCCCTTGCAAGGACTGCGCTGCCGGCATGCCCTGCATGCGCTGGCCGCGCGATCCGTCCGCCGCCGTTCGGCTATAAGACGGCCCCATGAGTAACGCGCCCGAGATCGTTCCCCTGTTCGCCACGCCGCTCGTCATCTTCGACGTGCCGGATGCGCCGGCGCTCAACGCCGAGCTGCGCAAGGTGATCGAGCAACGCGAGAAGTCCCATCCGACCACGCAGCACTCCAACCAGGGCGGCTGGCAGTCGAGCCACGACATGGACCGCTGGGGCGGCGCGGCGGCCATCAAGCTCCTGGCCATCGGCCGCAACACCGCCAACCGCGTGACGACGGATCGCGAAGGCAAGCCGGTCAACAGCCCCTATCCCGGCTATTTTGCCGTGACGTGGGGCGCCAACATGTGGGCCAACGTCAACCGCAGCGGCCACGGCAACGAGTTCCATTCGCATCCCGGCGGCTACTGGTCCGGCGTCTACTACGTCGACGACGGCGGCATCGCCGACGACCCATCGCTGGGCGGCGCGCTCGAATTCATGGATCCGCGCGGACCGATCTCGGCCATCTACGCCCCGCATCTCGCCGTCGCCATGCCGGGCGGCCTGAAGGCCGGCGCCAACGAGCCGGTGATCCCCAAGGCCGGCCGGCTGGTGATGTTCCCGTCCTGGCTGCTGCATCAGGTGCGGCCCTATCGCGGCAGCGCCGAACGGATCTCCGTCGCCTTCAATCTCACCGTGTGAGGCACGCCGGCACCCGGCGCGTTTGCTAGCGAAAGGCGCCATCGACCGGCAGCGCGACGCCGGAGATGAAGCCCGCCGACTCGGAGAGAAGGAACTCGACCGCGGCGGCAACGTCATCGCCCGATCCAGGCTTGCCGGCGGGATAGCCACTCAGCAAGCCTGCCCGCTGGTCGGGCGACAGATTGTCGAATTTGTCCCGGATCCGCGTGCCCTGCTCGCCCAGGATCAGGCCCGGCATCAAGGCGTTCACCGTTATGCCGAACTCCGCGAGATCCTTGGCAAGCTGCGAGGTGAATCCGAGCAGCGCCGACTTCGCCGTCGCATAGGGCAATCGCCCCGTCACCGTGGTCAGCGGTCCCTTCTCGCCGTCGGCGATGATCGAGGAGAAGAAGACGAGCCGCCCCCGACGCTGCTTCCGCATCAGGGGAACCGCCGCCCGCGCCGCAAGGAAGGCGCTCGTCAGGTTCAGGTCGATGACGTGGGTCCATTCCTTCAGCTGGAAATCCTCGATGTCGCGGGCGCGTTTGGGCCCGGCGCCGCCCGCGATATGGACCAGCGCATAGAGGCTGCCGAAGCGCTCGGCGGCAAGCTTCACGGCCTGCACGGTCTGCTGCTCGTCGATCACGTCGGCGCGGCAGCCATCCAGCCGACCGGACACGGTGCCGAATTCGCCCAGGATGCTGTCGAGCGCGTTCTGGTCGGAATCGATGATGAACACCGCCATGCCCCGATCCAGCAATCGGCGCACGGTCGCCTTGCCGATTCCGCCCGCGCCGCCGGTTACAATTGCCGTGCTCGTTTCGACCATGCGGTCCCCCTTCATTCTTTCTGTCCCGGCCTCGAGCGAGCATCGACTCCGGATTCGCAATCAAGTAGACGAAGGACAATAGGACGCGGTGCGTTCCAAGGCGACCAGCGCGGTTTGGAGGGGACGGTGACGAAGCGTGCAGGGGATCGGGTAGCCGACAAGATTGCCCTCGTGACCGGCGCGGCCGGCGGGCTTGGACGCGCGATCGCGCTGCGCCTCGCGGAGGAAGGGGCATCCCTCGTCATCGCGGATATCGATGCCAAAGGTCTCGCCGAGACGGAGCGTCGCATCACGGAGATGGGGCGTCCCGCACTGTCGGTCACGGCGGACGTCACCGAGGAGGCGGCGGTCAAGAGCCTCTTCGCGTCCGCCCTCGGCACGCACGGCCGGATCGACATCCTGGTCAACGACGTGGGCGGCGGGCAGGCCGGCCGCATCTGGGAAGCCAAGGTCGAGGATTGGGATTTCGTCATGCGTCTCAACCTGCGCTCGGCCTTCCTGTGCACGCGCGAAGCCGCCGGGCACATGCGCCAGCGCAGGGCGGGCCGGATCATCAATCTGTCGTCGGGGGCGCGCGAAGGCACGCCGTGGATGGCCTACTACAGCGGCAACTCGGCCTATGCGGCGGCAAAAGCCGCAATCCACGGCTTCACGCGCAACGTGGCGCTCGAGCTCGCCGAATATGGCGTGACCGTCAATGCCGTGGCGCCCGGTCCGATCGAGACCGAGAAGACGGGTCCAGGTTTCCGCAAGATCGAGGATCTGGAATACGGCCCGATCCGCGCCACCCCGCTCCGCCGCATCGGCGTGCCCGCCGACATCGCCAGCGCCGTGCTCTATCTTGCCTCCGACGAGGCCAACTACATCACCGGCACGACACTCGCCGTCGCGGGAGGACGCTGACATGGACACGTCGACAGAACTCGCCAACGGACTCGATCGGGACCTCGCGGCCCTGAAGGCCAAGGCCGCGGATTACGGCGCCCGCCACCACGTCGTCGAGAAATGTGCGTGGCCGCAAGGCGTGCGCATCGCCGTCAACTTCACGGCCGATTTCGACGCCATGCTGCTCCGGCGCGTGCTGAACGAGCCGCCGATGCAGCTCGCCAAGGGCGAGTTCGGCGGCCGCGTCGGCATCTGGCGCCTGATCGAGCTGTTCGACAGCCACGACATCAAGGCGACGATTTTCACGCCCGGCCGCATCTGCGAACTCTACCCGCAGGCGGTCAAGGCGGCGTCGCTGAGCGGGCACGAGATCGCCGACCATATGTGGGAGCACCAGGTCCCGAAGGATCCCGATCTGGAGCGCGAGCATCTGCGCCGGGCCTGCGCCGCGATCGAGAAGCTGACCGGCCGCCGGCCGGTCGGCACGCGGAGCTGGCACACCCGCCAGCTCCTGCTCGAGGAGGGCTATATCTACAACTCGCACGACACGCCCGACTACCGCCCGCACTACCTGAGCGAACCCGATGGCTCCAAGGCCCTGCTCAACCTGCCGTTCCACTACGCCATCGACGACGCGATGTTCTTCAGCTTCGCCTGGCTCAACACCGAGAACGATGCGCAGCGCATGATGGACCCCGAGCATGTCGAGGAAATCTGGTGGGCGGCGTTCCTGCAGCAGTACCAGCAGGGCGGCTACCTCAACATCTGCATGCATCCCTTCGTCTCGGGCAGGGCGCTGCGCATCGCCATGCTCGACAGGCTGATCGAGCGCATGAAGCGATTGCCCGGCGTCTGGTTCCCGACCTGCGAGCAGGTGGCGCGCCACGTCCTTGCCGCCCATCCCGCTCACTGACGCGGGGGAAGCGCCATGCCGTGGAAGGACCGCTACACGATCAGTGACGAGAAGAGCATTTCAGACGCCGACGTAAGCTGGCCGGACGGCAATCGCTGCTGCTTCCGCGTGGTCGTCGACCTCAGCCCGCCCTGCGGCCCGGAAGGCATCAAGGCCGCGGACCTCACGACGCCCGATGCGTATTTCGGCATGCACGGAGGCCTGTCGGCCTTGCGCGACGTCCTCAAGCGATACCGCCTCAAGACGACCTTCGCGGTGCCGGCCGTGATGGCCGAAATTCATGCCGACAAGATCCGCGCCTTGCGGGAAGACGGCCACGAGATCGCGGCCCATGGCTTCAAGCATGAGGATGTGAGCCTGCTTGGCCGCGACGACGAACGCGCGAGGCTCGAACGCACGACGGATATCCTGACCAGGATTGCGGGGCAGCGGCCGGCGGGCTGGTTCTCCTTGCCGCGGCCCGGCGACAAGTTCGCGGGCGGCGCCGTCAGCGCCCACACGATCGATCTGCTGATCGAGGCCGGCTACGACTATTTCGGCAACGGACTGGCGGACGACGCGCCGCACTACTGGGTGGCCGACTTCGCGAGCCGCCGCGCCATCCTCGCGCTGCCCTACTACTATCACTTCGACGACCAGTTCTTCCTGCTGTTCCCCAAGAAAGGGACGGGCCTCGAAAATCCCGACGCGCTGTTCCGCAACTGGAAGGCCGAGCTCGACGCGCAGTACAAGCGCGGCCGGCAGTTTGCCATGGTGCTGCATCCGCACGGCATCGGCTGGCCCAACCGGCTGCACATGCTCGAGCAGTTCCTCGATCACGCGGCGAGCTTGCCCGGGCTGTGGAATGCGACGAGCGCCGAGTGCGCGCGGTATTGGGCGGCGACCTATCCCGCCGCCACGCACCTCAAGCTCGAACCCTCGATATGGCGCGACTACCCGGGCAGCCTGAGCTGAGTTCGCGCTGGCGGGAATGGTGCCCAGGGGCGGCATGCAACTAGTGCGTAAATTCAAGGCCTTACAGCGCGAGAGCCGGAAACGTAAACGGCCCTCGCGCTTCGTCTAGGTTACATCGCCCGACGTGAGCTTAAGCCGAGCGAACACGCGCTTGGCGGGAGCCCGAAGTAGGCGCGCTGCCCATACGGGTCGCGACCGTGTCAGGGCGAGTCCAGGCCAGGTATTCCGCCGCGAAGTCCGGCGGCAAGACCTCGACCATCGTATCGTTCTCGACCCAGACCTCGATCACGTGGAACGGTCCGCGATTACAGGTCACACAATACCAGCCGGCGCGCTCTGCGATCTGCTTCACAGTGCTCGCGTCGGTCGCGACGCTGAGCGCGAAGTGCGTGGCACCGAAGCCGCGCCCCTCCCGGGGCTTCCTGACAAAGCTGCCGCCTTCCTCGCCGGCAGGCTGCAATTCGGTGCCGGCCGGATAAACCTCAACCCCGGAGCCGTGATCGTCGAGCTGTAACGCGAAAAAGCTGCCCGGGTTAGGCGGGAACGGCACCGCCTTGCCGCCCATGATTTCCGCCAGCACCTCGGCGGAGTACTTCGGGTCACGCGCGGCGATCGATAGGTGATGGATCATGGCGTCCTCCTATTAGTGAGCACAGCAATAGTACGTTGGCGGCACAGATAGTAGACGCATGAAACCATCTCGATAAGGTCGATTGGCTTGTATGGATGATCTTAGGCTGCCGAACGGCACCCGACTTCAAACATGCTGGCCGGCTCGCAGGTGTTGGCCCGGATGGCGAGCGCCTTCTCCCCGAGGGGTGCGACGCTCTCGAGCGGTCTATATAGTTCCGGCGAATGGCTGAGACATAGCCGGGCACGCCGGCAGTGTTACAATTGGCTTGGCCGCAGATTGTCCGTGTACGCGCCCGTGTGGAGGTTGACAGGTAGATGGATGACAAGAAGCCGATGCCGGAGGCCACTGCAAACGAAGAGCCCCGGGATTTCATTCGCGACATGGTCCAGGCTGACCTCGCCCGCGGCCTGGTGCAGGGCATCGTCACGCGCTTTCCACCAGAGCCGAACGGCTATCTGCATCTCGGCCACGCAAAGTCGATCTGCCTGAACTTCGGACTTAGCGTCGAATACGGCGGCCGCTGCCACCTTCGCTTCGACGATACCAATCCCGTGAAGGAGGAGCAGGAATACATCGACGCCATCAAGCGGGACGTACAATGGCTTGGCTTCGACTGGGGCGAGCATCTGTACCATGCGTCGGACTATTTCCAGACGTTGTACGACTGGGCCGAGCACCTCATTCGCGCCGGCCTCGCCTATGTCGACGACACGCCGCCCGACGAGATGCGGGCGATGCGCGGCACGCTGACCGAACCGGGCCGTGCTTCAGCCGATCGCGACCGCTCGATGGAAACAAATCTCAGCCTGTTTCGCGATATGCGCGGCGGCAAGTTTCCGAACGGCGCCTGCGTGCTGCGCGCAAAGATCGACCTTGCTTCCGGCAACATGAACCTGCGCGATCCCGTTCTGTATCGCATCCTGCACGCGCCTCACCCGCGCACCGGGACGCAGTGGTGCATCTACCCGACCTACGATTTCGCTCATGGCCAGTCCGACGCCATAGAGCATGTCACGCACTCGCTCTGCACCCTGGAATTCGAGGACCACCGTCCCCTCTACGACTGGTTTCTCGACCACCTGCCGGTCCCGTCGCGGCCCCGCCAGACCGAATTCGCCCGCCTCAATCTCGGATACACCGTACTTTCCAAGCGCTACCTGACGGATCTGGTACGGCGCGGCATCGTGAGTGGCTGGGACGATCCGCGCATGCCGACCCTGGCAGGCCTGCGCCGCCGCGGCGTGCCGCCGGCGGCGATCCGCGACTTCGTTCGGCGCATCGGCATGTCCAAAGCCAACAGCGTCGTCGATCTCGCCATGTTCGATCACGCGATCCGCGACCGTCTCAACCAGGCGGCCCAGCGGCGCATGGCGGTCCTGCGACCTCTCAAGCTCGTGATCGAGAATTTTCCCGAGAACCACGTCGAAGAGCTGGAGGCCGTAAACCATCCGGCGGACCCGGGTGCCGGCACGCGCACGATTCGCTTCAGCAGGGAGATTTTCATCGAGCGCGACGACTTCATGGAGAACCCGCCGAACAAGTTCTACCGCATGGCGTTGGGACGAGAGGTGCGGTTGCGCTATGCCTATCTCGTCACCTGCCGCGAGGTCGTGAAGGACGCGGATGGCAACGTGGTGGAGCTGCGTTGCGCCTATGATCCTGCCAGCCGCGGCGGCAATGCACCGGATGGTCGAAAGGTGAAGGCCACCCTGCACTGGGTGTCGGGCCGGGACGCACGCCCCGCCGAGGTCCGTTTGTACAGTACCCTCTTCAACCGCTCCGACCCGGGAGCCGATGGCGATCTGGATACCAATTTGAATCCAGGCTCGCTCGAAGTCCTGTCGGGCGCGCTGCTGGAACCCTCGTTGGCGGAGATGCCCGTGGGCGAAGCCGTACAATTCGAGCGGCAGGGCTATTTCTGCCCGGACCCGACGAGCCGCTCGGACGCCCTGGTGTTCAACCGCACGATCGAGCTGCGCGACACCTGGGCAAAGTTGCAGGTCGGTGGGTGATTCTTCCTGTAACGGTACAGGATACGTGCTGGGTTGGTTTGACGGAGGGCATCGTGGCAAAACGAATCGTGCAGAGCCCGCAGGCGATGAAGGCGCTGGTCGGTCAGGAGCTAGGGGTCAGCGACTGGCTGGTAATGACACAGGAACGCATCAACACATTTGCCGAAGCAAGCGGCGACCATCAATGGATTCATGTTGATGTCGAGCGCTGCAAGACGGACATGCCGGATGGGAAGACCATCGCACACGGTAATCTTACCCTAGCCGTGATCGCTACCTTCAGCCGGGATGTACTCAAGATCGAAAATGTGCGGAACGGCATAAACTACGGCTCGAACAAAGTGCGTTTCACTAACCCCGTGCAAGTTGGTGCGCGCATCCGCGGCCGCCAGAAGCTGATCGCCGCCGACGACATGCCGAACGGCGGCATTCGCATGACATACCAATGGACCGTCGAGATCGAAGGCAAGGAGCGTCCGGCCTGTGTTGCCGAGACCATGAGCATCGCCTACGCCAAGACATAAGCGATCGCGCTATGCGTCGCCGCAGCCCTTCCCGCCCGGGCCCCCAACATGGGCGTGGACTCGATGGCGGTGGTCGACGACCAGCTTCGTGTACGCGGCCTGGCGAGGCTGCGGGTCGCCGATGCCCAATTATGCCGACGCTGACCTCGGGCAACACCAATGAGCCGTCAATCATGATCGGCGAGAAGGCCGCGCGGATGATGCTGGCATCGACCATTCAAGCCGTTTGATCCACAACATGAACGAAGGAGACGTCATGGCGATGCGCATTCTCTGGCCGAACTTGCCCGCTCGGCTTGTACCGGTCGCGACTGAAGCGGTCGGCTCCGGGTTCGAGTTGGAATTCCGTGAAAAATTCGAGGACGTCAGCGACGAGCAATGGGCGAAGGCGGACGCGGTCGTCGGCGGTTGCCCTCCGCCATACATCGACAAGCTGAAGGCCTGCCGAATCTTCGTGAAGTACGGCGTTGGCTACGACGACGTCGACATCGAGCGCTTCGGCAAACTGGGCATTCCGGTCTGCAATGTGCCGGATTACGGCACTCGGGAGGTCGCTGACCACGCGATCGCCCTGATGATGACCCTCGCGAAGAGCGTCGCCTATCACGATTCGGAACTGCGTGCGGACCTGAAGGGCAACTGGCGCCCTCAGCATAATCCGTTCGGACGCCGTCTGTCGGTATGCACCTTCGGCGTCGTCGGCATGGGCCGGATCGGCACCGCGGCGGCGCTTCGCGCAAAGGCCTTCGACATGGACGTGGTGTTCTACGACCCGTACCAGCCGAACGGCTACCAGTTCGCTATCGGCGTGCGCCGCGCCGACTCGCTCGCCGAGCTGATGGGGCAATGCGACTTCGTCAGCATCCACACGCCGCTGACCGCCGAGACGCGCGGCCTGATCGGCGCCGAGGCGTTCGCTGCCGCCAAACGGGGCATGATCCTTATCAACACCGCGCGCGGCCCGGTGGTGGACATCGACGCGCTGCACGACGCCATGAAGGACGGCACGGTGCAAGCGGCCGGCCTCGACGTGCTGCCGGAGGAGCCGGCGAACCCGCAACGGCGGCTGATCGCAGCCTGGCAGAAGAACGAGGACTGGATCCGCCATCGCCTGCTGCTGACACCGCATTCGGCGTTCTACACGCCCGAGAGCTTCCGCGATAACCGGGGCTTCGCGGCCCGCACTGCGGCGCGCTTTCTACGCGACGGACGGCTGGAGAACTGCGTCAACAAGCAATTCCTGATCCCGAAAGTGTGAGGCAGTGGCAGCAACGGGATAGGGCCTTGTCTGACGCGGACTGCAGGTTGCCGTGCCGCGCGTACGACGGATAGACCGTCGCCCCTCAGAAACGCTAACGACGCGGCGATCAATTGAGAAGGTCGCTCGGAGGGTCGCTCACTGCCTCCAAAAACTCGCCGACCGCTGCCATCATGTCTGGCGGGTCGCTGCTGTTGGTTGCAACGGCCATCGGTGGCTCACCATTCGCGCGTCCGGCAAAGATAACGAATGTGATGGGTTGGCCGACCGCCGCCTCGAGGCGGTGGCCGAGGTCGACAAGCGCGGTGGCGAGAGCCGCGCGCAACATGGCATCGGGAACCACAATTGTGAGGGTGTCTGGCATTGTACGCGCCGAGCGGTTGCAGCCGGTGCTCGATCGGCGCGGAGGGCGGATCGTTAACCTGACGGGCGACGGTGCTTTGATCGAGTTCGTCAGTGCCGTCGAGGCCCTGTCCGCCAACATTGAGTTTCCAGCAGGCGACGACCGAGACCGAGTGGCGGCGAAGTGATTGGTCTTCCGCGTCGGCCTCGGCCTGCATCTCGTAAACATCCGGCCCGGACCCACCGCCGCACGCCTGTTGTGGCCCAGCACTTAACAGATGTTGGACCAGGCTTTTCGATCTGCCAAACTTCCTTATCGATACTCGGGGGAAACGGAGATGGCGCGCTTCGACAACAAGGTAGTGCTTGTGAGCGGCGGGGCGCGCGGCCAGGGTGCCGCGGAGGCCCGCCTGCTGGTAGCGCAGGGTGCGAAGGTCGTAATCGGCGACGTGCTGGACAATCAGGGCCAAGCGCTGGCTGTCGAGCTCGGGTCGGCTGCGTCCTTCGTCCGACACGATGTGACCTCGGAAGCCGATTGGGCCCGCGCCGTCGAAGCCGCCCAGAAGCTCGGCGGCTTGCACGGCTTGGTCAACAACGCCGGAATCTACCAGCCGGCCGCGCTGATGGAGACCGACGACGCGCTCTGGCAGCGGCACATCCAGATCAATCAGTACGGCTGCTTCCTCGGCATGAAGGCGGTAGTGTCGGCGATGGAGCGCTCGGGCGGAGGGTCCATCGTGAATATCTCGTCAGTCGCCGGGCTCAAGGGCTCGCCTGGGTCCTTCGCCTATGCCGCGACCAAATGGGCGCTGCGGGGCATGACCAAGTCGGCAGCGATCGACCTCGCCGGCCGCAAAATCCGGGTGAACTCGGTTCATCCCGGTCCAATCGACACCGATATGATCGCGTTTCGCACGTCCGAGCAGCGCGAGGAGCGGATGAAGCAGGTGCCGATGCACCGTCACGGGACGCCGGAAGAGGTTGCGCAGCTGGTGGCATTCCTGCTCTCCGATGAGAGCAGCTACGTCACCGGGGCAGAAATCGCTATCGACGGCGCTTCATCGGCCTAGCTCTCCAGTGATGGGCTGCCACGCGAAAATTCCGTGTTTGACTCGTTCTGGCTGCCGAAGTCCCGAATGCCACCATTAGCCAGTATCTAATGACCCTCCCTGCACGACGATCTGAGCGTCAAGGGCACCGAGCGACCTTAGGATCCTGTGCTGAGCGCCGACGCCAGCAGTCGCTGTAAACCCAGTACGGTTCGCGTGTGCGATTACAAAGCACGGCACGCGAACGCAACCGCAGACCGGTGCCAGAGAGAATGTTCGCATTGGGCGCAGTGCCGGAGGATTGGAAACCCGAATCCAACGTTCTCCATCTCCCGCGGCACTGAGCTTGACTGCAGGCTAAGGCTCGGAGTTAGGAACGCCAGTTCTCCATCTCAATTAGTTGCTTACTTGATCGCCAGCAGCTCGACGTCGAAAATCAGCGTGGCATTGGGCGGAATGACACCGCCGGCGCCGCGCTCTCCATAGCCGAGCTGCGGCGGAATGATCAGCGTTCGCTTGCCGCCGACCTTCATGGTGGCGACGCCCTCATCCCAGCCAGCGATGACGCGCTTCATGCCGATGGGAAACTCGAAGGGCGAGCCGCGGTCGACGGAAGAATCGAATTTTCGGCCTTTCGCGCCCCCTTCGGAGAGCCAGCCGGTGTAGTGCATGACACAAGTTTGGCCGCGTTTGGGACTGGCGCCCGTACCAACGGTCGTGTCGATGAATTTCAGTCCGGTCTCAGTCGTCACGGCTTTTCCTTGCGTTTGCGCGGCAGCCGGCCGGGCGGCGGCGAGAGTTGCGGTCGCGATCATGACACGGCGGGTCACTGGCATGTGGCGGCTTTTCCTCGGAGAGGTGGCGTGCGGGGACTGTACGCGTGGCGCTGTCGAACCAGTACTCTCGTAAGAGCGGGAGGACTTCTCGCGAATGGTGCCCAGGGGCGGAGTCGAACCACCGACACTGCGATTTTCAGATGCAGTACTTCTCTCGTTTCTTCAATGGTTTACGATCAATCAGGTGCGTCTAAATTGCCCTTAAAGCGTCAGGTTTGTCTAACTGGGCCGACAGTGCCGCAGGAAGCGTCCAAGCGCCGACCCATGGCTTAATCACATAGAGCTCTTCCCTCCGAAGGCAGAGGTCGTAAGTTCGATCACGCCGGGTCCGCCAGCGGTCGCTGATTTTTCTATATTTTATTGAATAATTTGGACGCCTTGCCGTGCGGCCCCAATATGGGGCCCCAATGCCTGCACCGCTTCTCGGAAGCGGCTTGTCTGCGTCAGAAAAAGCCACCCTTCACTATTGCATTATGCATGGTTGTCTCGCCTCAATCCACGCATGAAGACGCACGTCTGATTAAGCTCCTGCAGCGTTTAGCGCACACAATGGTGTGGCAGATAGTGTCGCCTGCAAACGCTCACTATGAGATGTCGGCTTCCCTAGACTGTTTTAGTGCCGAGCGCTTTTGCCGCCAGCAAGATCTCGCGCAGCTGGTCACGCTGCTCAGGCTCGAGCGCCGAGATGTCGATCTTGCCTTTGGCCATGGCGTCGACGAACTGGTCGCACATCTCATGGCGATAGAGTTTCGGCCTTCCTCCAGCATGTTTGGGCCTTGTCATCGTGCCTCGTCCTTACATACACGGCGTGTATTTTTACACGTTGCGATGTTCGTTGCACTCGCAACTGACCCAATTGGGTCGCTCGATTCGGATACCGCTTCAGTTGCTCGCATTCGTCGGCTGCTGACGGTTAAGCCGGATTTTCATCGTCATTACCGTCACCATCGTCACTACAGGCCAGAAGCCAATCCACCAATCTCGCGAACACCCCGGCTACTCGCGCCTTGTTGGCGCTGGCTGCGTTCCAAATGGCGCAAACTCGCGGATAAAGCCACCGAACGGCAAAAGACCCATTGGCCGTCGGTGCCGGAAGCGATGCGTCCGAACTAGTGCGGCGCGCGGGTAGTCACCAACAAGCGCCTGACCAAAGGCCGACCAGCTATCCCGCCACTCTTGCTACAGCGCGTGGGGATCGTCGGGTAGCAGACACCTCTTGGGGTGGAGCGGTGCGGTTGATACGTACCGCCCTTCCGCAGCAGCCTTCAAGACAATCGGCTGACGTTCTGCCTCAAGAGGTCGTGTCGGGCGTCCATGGCGAGACTCGGTCCAACTCACCTCTGGCCCCACGGAGCGCGTGCACCACTCGCTCCAGTTTTCGGGTTGAGCCGTGGAACCGTTCGCCCGTATCGACTACTTCGACTTCGATGATACGACCTTTGTTCCGGCCCACAGCATTGATGGCATGCACGCGGATCGCGCCATCACAGATAAACCACGACATCACTAACTGAGCCATTGGACGCTCCCTTGTTCAGTCGCGAAGGAAGCACACATGCCAAGGCATCTCGGCTGCGCACTGTTGGTGTTTTGCATCACTGTGGGTTTTTGCACAGCATAGCCACTGAACAAGGACGCGCAGTGAGTAGTTCAAAAGGGCGCTGCGACCATCCGGTGACCGCAAGTTTTGCGCTCGCAACTGCGAAACAATCGTTATCGCACCTGTGCAAACTCGTGGCGGAAATGCATCGAAGCTGGTTCAATCGCACATGCCCCGGACCCGCGCTGCTCGATATTCGATTCAAATCAAAGACGCCGAGGGCTCAATCGTTTTCTCTGCGCTTGTTTTTTGGGATGACAAGGGCAAGCGTCTCGCGCTTGCACAAATCACAAACCTCGCCCAACTCCCGGCGGTGAGCTTTTACACCGGGCCCGTGCATGAGCCAGGCTCTGCTAACAGCAGGCGGCAACCGAAGTCCGGAACGGGGCGGACCCGTCGAGAGCCCTGCTAGCTCTTAGGTCACCGGCCGAAACTCCGATTATTGAACATCTGGCACTCGGTAAGTGTCGCCGAGAGCGCACAAGACCATTCCATCGTCCGAGAATTGGAAGCGCGCGGCGCGTTTGGACCCCGGCAGGTCGTGACCGCTGGGCGCCGGCCCAGGTCTCGCGACTGCTGACCGCCTAATACCGAGCCCCCTACTCTTTGCTCCAATTGGCTAGGCTTGGACACGGCGTCGGAAGCAGACCAGCCTCCACCAAATGCTGCCAGACAGTCGCAAGCATTCATGGACAAGACGTCTCCCCGGCAGGTCTAATTGTCGAGTCGCTGGGTTAACACCAGCGATGCGACGCTTCAGAGACGCCGCGCGTACGTACCTCGTTGATCGAACCCGCTGCCCTTCGGGGTGGCGGGCTTTCTTTGGGCTAGATTCGCTCGGCGTGCGAACCCCTGCCGGGCGGTCGAGCTTGGCGACAGCCCAGGTCTCGCAGCTGTTGACCGACCAAAGCCCCGCGCACTCTGGCCACTACCCGCATCCCTCAGCTTGTCGGATCGTCGGCCTCCGACGCCTTCACTAGCGACAGAATCACGTCTCTGTAGCCACCCATTCGCAGTTCGGCCGCCTTCGCGTTGGCAACCGCCAAGCCGACGCACTCGAATGCGATTTGTTCGTTGTTCGTGGGGTCGGTCCCTCGGACGTAGTAGTGGGTCGTCTCAGGGTCGTTGGCCATATCTCGAACTGTAACCCCTAGTCGGGCCTGGTACACGCGTTCCCCGGAAGTAACCCCGCCTCGTTGCATTCATGGGGAGAAGCAAAACGAGGCGGGGGCCAGTCGCTTTTGGCGGACAACCGGCATCATATGAATGTGCTGGTAGATCGAAAGTTGCCGGCGATGTCTGCCCTTTAAGGTCGAATGACGGTCGGTAGCCTCGCGGAATGGTGAAGCGATGGCCGACCCAACGCATCCGTTGCTCTGCGGTGCACCCTTGGGGTTTTTCTCCGAATTGCTTCTAGTCAACTGGGATGACAGCTCAATCTACAACGTCGTTGGCGAGTGCCTTGGTGGGGCGGTGGTCGGCGTTTTGTTAGTCGGAGCAGTCTGCGCCGGCCGCAATTGGATCCGGGGCGCAAAGTAGAGGCGGCGGCCACGCGGTAAGCCCCGGCCTAAATTCGGCGGCCCCGCACAGAGGGTAGTCTATGCGGGGCCTGACCAATCGTTGCGGCGATCGGGAGCAGCGAATGGCTTGCCTGAACCGTACCGGCAGAAATCAGGCGACCGCACGAGCCAATATTGTGACATGCCCCGATCGACGAGTGTATGGGTTCGCGGTCCACACAAGGCGCCACGCAGGGATTAATCCTCTTGGCTGACCGCCTCCCACCCAATGGTTACAGCCCTCCATACGCGCAAGGTCCACCTTGTACCCGTTCAATGCATCCCGACGGGCAACAACAATGGATGTTCTGGGAGAATTGCATGCGGTGGCGGCCAAGCTGTCACCCTATGACGACCGACCGACGTGTGAATGCTGCGGCCAAGGGAAGCTTGAGCTAATCGACGGGCGGCCGGATCCGATTTTCGGTGTGCTGGGCATGACGTGCCAGACGCTGAAATGCGACTTTCTTGAGTGTGGCAGGCTCACAATTGTCTGAACCGGCTGGTGACTAATCCAGGACTACTTGTAGCGAGAGCATCCCAGGTCGAGGCAGCGATGAATATCGAAGCAATATCCTTGGACGAATGTTTGCAAGAAGCCGCCGAATGCGAGCGGCTAGCGCGTCTCGCTCGCTCTAAGGCGGCCCGCACGATTATGACGTTGTCCGCAGCTCTATGGCGTAAGCGGGCGCGAGAAGCGGCAGAACAGAACCACCCGTATTTGCACTAAGCGTTCGCGTAGCTCGGCCGCCACTCCGGGCCGTGTAGGTGCCAAGAGACCGCCCCTCGACATGCCGGACAACGGAAGCGGTCGCCGCAGTTGCACGCTAGCTGTGAGCTTTCAATAGGTTGTCCATCCGGCTCAGGCCGAGGAAGCTGATGTTGTCGAGACGTCAACTGATCCTTGGGAGAGCCGAATGGACATCCATAAGAATGCCCGCCTGACGCCGCACGGTCGAGAGCGGCTGGCCAAAATGGTTCTGAGTGGGCAAACGCCGCAGGCCGCCAGTGAAGCCGCAGGCGTTTGCCCTCGCACGGGCCGCAAATGGGTCAACCGCTTCGAGCAAGAAGGCCTGGCCGGGTTACAGGATCGCAGTTCGCGGCCCCATCGGCTGCGCCAGCCGACGCCGCCGGAGGTGATCGAGTGGATCGAGAGCCTGCGCCGCCAGCGCATGCCCGGCAAGGAGATCGCCGCCATCGTCGGCGTCTCGGCCGCCACCGTCAGCCGCGTGCTCAAGCGGTTGGGCCTCAGCAAGTTGAGCGCCCTGGAACCGGCCCAACCGCCTCGCCGCTATCAGCGCGAGCAGCCCGGCGAGATGATCCACATCGACATCAAAAAGCTCGGCAAGTTCAATCAGATCGGCCATCGCATCACCGGCGACCGCAAGGGCCAGAGCAACAGCCGCGGCGTCGGCTGGGAGTACGTCCATGTCGGCATCGACGACGCCTCGCGCGTGGCCTTCAGCAAGATCATGAAGACCGAACGCAAAGGCTCCGCCGTGGCGTGAACGCCAGCCGGCCGTGGAGTGGGGTTACCATCTGCTCCAGGGAACCAGCGTCAGGTTTGTATTGCGTTCGCGCCGGCGCCACCCATCAAGGGCCATCGGTTGTCCACGATATGGTGGGAGCTCATCCGCCGCCGTTCTTGGTACCAGGCGTACCGCTTTCTCGACCTCACGAACGCCAGCCGCGAGGGCCCCGTTTAAACCCGGATGGCGAAGATAAGCCAAAACTAAATGGGCATTCATAGGCTGCTCCTTTGCCTAATCTTTACCGGCCAAATTAGGAACCCATTCCCGGGCATCAGTGGCTTTCCGCACACAAAGACGTGTCAGACCGGAAGCTCAAAGGCTGTGGCCAATCCGACACACACAAAGAAAGCGCAAGGCGCGGTGATGTGAGTCACAGCTTCAGCGTCAGCACTGCGGTACGAGACAAATTGCCAGTCATCGCAAGCGATAGTTTGAACGCCATCAGTCGTAAGCCTTTGGCCTTTGAGTACATCCGCCGCTTGAAAAAGAACGGGCAGCGCGGCAGGGCGATCGAGTACGTGCTCATCGCTCTTTTGATCACCTTATACTGCACTTCAGGCGTTTTTCGCCGTTGGTCTAAAGGCCATCTGACCTGCGCAGCATTGGGCGCGTGTCTTAATTCCACCCCAAGCAACGCCCTCCCCGCCCGAGCCTTGCCTGCCCGCGTGGCTATGCCGTGCTGAGAAACGATAGATCTGGCCGTTAGCCCATCATGTTGATTGGGCCGTAGAGCTGCCCCTTGTCCTCTCCCGGCGGCGGTGGCCGATTGGCCTGCTGCTCGGGCGGGATACGCCAATCAATGCCGCAGCGTGTAGACCAGTCTTGCAGCGCCGCCGCCTGCACCGGGCACTTGAAGCCCCAGACGCCAACATCATCACCCCGCCGTTCGTCGCCTTCGTGCCACCACGCCCATTCGCGGGGCTTCAGGTGTCGGAGCTGGGCGTCCATATGGTTCATGCGCCACAAGCGGGCGTGAGTCAGGCGCACCTGGCGCGGGTACGCGCGGGCTTTGTCGCGGCGGATGTGTTTGTAGGAGCGGGACATTGCGCGAGGCTAGTTCATCGCCCGCGCGCGAGTCTACTTGCACGATGCTCGCATCGCCGCAAGCGATGGCCTATCTGTAGGGCTTGCGCGAAGTTTTCCACCATGGCACGCCAACGCTATGTGCGGACGCTACACCTACAAACTCACCTGGGCGAAAAATCGTCAGTCTTTATCGGCTCACCTTGCCGGATGAGGAGCCTCCCGGGTTGCGGCCCAGCTACAACGTCGCCCCAACGCATACCGCCAAGAGGCGTCGGCCGAGCCTTTCGAATACTACATGCATCGTTTTCTCAGTCTGAAGGGCACGTGGTTTACATCCCGGAGCGCGACCGCTCCCGGAATTTTGATGGCGTTTTCCCCGTCCACCGCTTGAAAGCCCGAACGAGCGCCGCCGGTTGGGTGTAACCGGCCAGGTACGCGACCTGGGTGAGGCGAATGTCCGGGTCCTCAAGGTAGTGCATCACTGCATTGAATCGTGTCCGGTCCAACAGGGCGCCGAAGCTTTCGCCCTGTTCCGCCAGCCGGCGCTCCAAGGTCTTGCTGCTCGCACCCAGCTGTCCGGCAATTGCAGTGATGCTGGCCGAGCCCGATGGCAACCTTTCGATGATGAGACGGCGGACCTCGCGAACGAGATCTCGCCCCTTGGGAGTGGCCCCCAGAAGCTCCTGGCAGGTGCCTTCCAGGACTTCCAGAAGCCTGGTGTCCGCACCCTTGACCGGCAAACGAGTTGTCTCTTCCGCGTAGATCACGGCGTCCCACTCGGCTCCGAACTTCACCGGGCAACCGAGAAATTTGAAATACTCGACGCGGTCATCCGGTTCGTCGTGGATGAACTCGGCTCGAACCGGTGAGATCGACTGCCAGGTCAAGTCCCGACAGCCCCGCACGACCGTGGCCGCAAGATACTCCGAGGTGTGCCTCAGCCCGCGCAGCGCGGAATCGGCGATCCGGAATCGAAACGCCACCTGCGGGCCGAAGCGCTCGATCTCACAGTCATGTCCTTCACGCCCCACCTTGTAGAAGCGCTGTATGTTGGCCATAGCGTCGATCAAGGTGGGCGAATTGAGGACAATAAAGCCAAGCAAGCCCCGGTCCCGGGGTTCTACCGAAGCGCCGAGCCGCAGGCCGTAGCTGGCATCCCCCGTCAAACTCGCGGCCCGTTCCATCAGGTGAAAAACCGGGGTTTGGGGCAAACGATTTTCGGGATTGGAGAGATCGGCCTTTCCCAAGCCGACTTCCTTCAGCAGTCCGTCGACGGCAAGCCGGCGTCTGCGCAGGTCGTCGACGATGTAGCCGGCCGTGCGGGCGTGAATTTTCGGAACGTTTGCCATGGTCGGCCGGACAGTGGCGGGCTGTTGTTAACCGTCGTGAAACTATCGTCCAGAGGCGACGCGGCGTCTGTCGCCGGCTGCGCATATCTAGCTTCGCCAGATTTCCGGCCGGCCGCAAGCCTCTTACGATCTTCTGTAAATCCGCGAGAAACTTCACGGGACCGTGAGCAGCGCAAACTGGCGGCGATACTCGCAACAGATGTTGTCGGCTACTCCCGCCTGATGGGGCGCGACGAGAGCGGGACACTGGCGGTCATGAAGGTGCGACGATCGTCAAGACTACTGGCGCGGATACAATGATGGGTTCGACGGCAGGCTCAGCTCATCGAAGATGTGCTGGGCTTGTTCGCTATAGTCCGCGGCGGCAGCAATCTCGCCCGCTGCCTAGCAGGCCTTTGGCGATGCCGGCCAGACATTGACCAATCAGCGGCCGCATAGTCGAAGTCGCTCAAGGCTAACTTGGGATGCGTTTCTCTGGTGTCGAACAAGTTGATGATTTCGCTTCAGACTGCGCCGGTAGCGATCAAGCTCCTGGCGCAGTCTAATACCGTTTCTTCCAACGGACGCGGCCGCCAGCCAAGCATTAGTTGCGCCTTCGCCGAGTTGAACGCCCGCTTTTCACCCAGGCGCGGCGCCACGGCCGCTAGGCTCTTGTCGAACAGCGCGGCAAGCCGCAAGACAAAGTCAGGGACCTTACGCGTCGGGACTTTGTTAGCCGCCTCGCCAAGGCGGGCCCGCAATAGGGCCGCCACATCGGCCAGCCACGCAAAGTCGCTAGCCGCGATGAACCGCTGGCCCGCCGCCTCCGGGGCGATCATCGCGCGGATATGAAGATCGGCGACGTCGCGCACATCGACGATGCTAAAGCCCAGCCTCGGCAAACCAGGTGCTCTGCCGGACAGCAGGCGTTCTACGAGCTGGACGGACGCGGAATAGTCGCGACTGAGGACCGGCCCGAGCACGACGACGGGATTCACGGTGGCCAGCGTCGTGGCACCACCTGAAGCTCTAATTTGATCCCAGGCGGCGCGCTCGGCCAAGGTCTTGGAGCGGGCATAGGCACTTACCTTGGGATCGTCGAGATCGGTCCACACCGTTTCGTCGCTAACGCTCTCGCGGGCGCTGGCACGCGGGCTGGCCGCCGCCACCGATGAGGTCAGGACCACGCGCTTCACACCCGCCTTGAGCCCAGCGCCTATAGCGCGTCGAGTGCCGTCGCAGGCAGGAACGATGAGGTCGTCGGGGTTCTTCGGTTCGGACACAGCAACCGGTGACGCGACATGGAGGATGTAGTCGCAGCCGCGGGCGGCCGCGTCCCAACCATCATCTGTTGTAAGTTCCGCGGCATAGAAACGCAGGCGATCCTGTACATCCACCTGCTTGCCGATGGCAGCGCGAGTTGCGCTCTCGCGCCCAAGACTTCGCAAGGTCGCGCGCACGGCATAGCCTTGCCGCAGCAGCTCGATGACGCACCAGCTGCCGATGAAGCCCGATCCGCCGGTCACCAGCACTGTTCCCTTTCCGCTCATGCTTGCTCCTCCACCTATGTGCGCCGCTCGCACAAAGCTTAATCAACCTGCGGTGTCGACGGTGCATCAAACCTACATCAAATCGAGCGGCTTCCAGCCCTGTGTGATGCCAACCACCCGGCCCTGCCCGCCAATGCCGGGATGGTCGCATTTCCGGCGGCCTGCACCCGCTGAGCCTCACCGAGGACGGTCGGCAGCAGCGGTTGAAGGTGCGCTAAGACCACCATAGGCCGGCCGCCAAGTCGGGCCGTGTATGTGCCACGAGACCGGTCCTCAACATGCCGGACAACGGCGTGGCGACCGAGATGAAGGCTGGCCTGGAAAGCCTGATCGAGACTTACGAAGCGGATATGCGGTTGAAAGAGCGCGGTGAAAAATTCGTGGCGCCAGGTCACCGGTGACGTGGCCTGTCAACACCCCGCCGCCCCGCCGTCCCCACCATCGGGTTTGACGGAGGATGAATAGGCTGGCCTCCTCACGCTCAGGAGGGTGTCGATGTCCTGGACCAGCAATGCCCGGATTGCTTCTCGACGCTCCGGCGCCACGCCCAATCCCATCGCGAATAGCCTGAGGCGGGCGCTCGAATCGACAAGGGTTCCTGCTGGCATTGTCAGCGCGCGCTCGCGAATCCCCTCGACCGCTGCCAATGCCACGCCCGCGAAATGCAGGTCGGAGAGGTCCGGGTAGTTCTGGCGCAATTCCGCTGCGAGCGCCCCCCAGTCCGCATCGCCGAATGGTTCGAGGCCAGATGCTATTCCGGCGAGCGCCGGAAGTGAGAGCGGCAAGCCTGCAATTTGCGCTGCAATGATGGCGACAATTCGCTCGAATTCATCCGGCGCATCCTCCGCTGTGGGGTCACTGAAGTTCGGCGCTGCTACGACGCCTGCAGCGAACGCCAATATGATGTTCGCCGCCGCCGTCTCGTCACGACGGCTGCCCCCCAAATCCATGGCAACTATTCTCCCCCATCCCGCCGGGAGCCATAGCAGTCCTCCTACCTTCTTCGCAAGCTTGATGACGCGCGGATCAGCTTATTTGTCGTGTCCGATCGTGCCACCAGTCGATTTAGTCTGGCTTCTTCCAGCTGTACCCGAAGCCGTTGTAGTTCTCGATCTCGTCGAAGGTGGGGTCAAGTCTCGACAACCTCAGCTTCCTCGGTGGAGTGGCATGATCTACCGCTTCCTTGGTGAGCCGCCGAACCGCGTCAGCGCGCCGCACGGGTTGCGGCCCGTGTCGCGGATTCGTCGGATGCGCGGGCGACAATGGGCTCCTCGCACCAGTTGAACTCCGCTACGCAGCTTTCAATTCGCCGCGATTGCCTCGGCGGCAGCCAGGTCGATGCACTGCTGGTTTCTTGCCGTGTATCGGGGCGACATCAGGCGGCCGTTGGGGTCGTGGCCAAGGCCCAGCACATGGCCGAGTTCGTGCCGCATGACGCTGGCGAGATCGTAGCCGCGCACGCGATCGACATAGACGATCACGACGCCGCCGAGGGGCTGCACCGCCTGGGTTGCCGCGAGCGCATGGCCGAAGATCGTGCCGCGCACCGGTGGCGGGCGGCCGCCGAGCACCGGCACGATCAACCAGACCGGCTCTTTGTCCGCCGCCGGGTCGACATCGAAGCGCACGGAGCCGTTCAGCACGTGGTTCCACTCATTTGACAGCGCGCAGAATTTTCGCCCGCTGATACGTGTCGAACTGGTCGTTGATGGCGATGCGGACGATTTCGGGTTTAGCGCTGGCTGTGCGATGAGTGGTATAATTGAGTGCGTTCTCGCGCAAACTAGTGATTTCTCCGACGGCCGACGGATCTCCCGGCTTGCCGGCAACGAGATAATCGGAACTGACGCAGCCTCCGAGTAGAGGCAAAACCAGCAACAGCATGACCAGAGGGATCATGATTTTGCGACGCATGGAGAACAGCTCCTCCATGCAAGTCGCCACGTCGACTATGTCCGTCGTGGCGGCAGATGCTCCCGCAAGCGATGATCGGTGCGGATTGGCCTGCCGAAAGCGGCCGCGAAAACCGCCTTACGGCACAACCCTCAGTCGTAGGACGACCATAGCAGAGTGCGACTGCGCCTAAGCGTGTCAAGTTTGTAACCGGATGGGATATTGAACCAAAAATTGTCACCACCGCCGATGCACCAAGGTGTGGCTGGTGTTGCTTCGGTATGGTTTTATTGGCGAGCGTCGCGTGGAAACGGCGCTTGATAAGACACCTCTGGAACAATGGTAATGTGGGTGGTGTCATGGGGCCAAGGTTAGCGACAATCGTCGTCGAATCTCGTTTGCTTGTTCGCGAAGCGCCCAAATCGCTGATGGCAAAACATTCCTATCGCGTCGTTTGTGATGTCTCGTCGACAGCGGAGATTAGTGGCGCAATCATCTCCGAGGAACCCAAGCTCGTAATCCTGGGCGCGCAATCCGCCGACAATGCGCTCACCGAGGCTGTTGCCATCCGTAAGCTGTGGCCCGATAGCAAGATCATCTTGCTGTTCGAACACGCTTCCCTCGCCGATCTTCAGAAGCTGCTAACGTCGCAAATCGATGGCTGTGTTCCGTTGTTCGTATCTCCAGATACGCTGATCGGCACGCTAGACATGATCGTGATCAGGAATGTCCGCGTCATGGTCATGTCCGACGCGAATCGTCCGATGATCCAACCAGCGCAGCCAGAGAAATCACATCAGTCAGAGATCAAGATGGAGAAGCTTCAGTTGGACGGCGCCGAACATGAAGACGTATCAGTTAACATCGGCGCCCTGCAGCACGCTCAACCTCCGGTGGCGCTTCGAATTCACCCGAGCCTATCGGAGCGCGAAGTCCAGATACTCGATGGTCTCGTGAAGGGGCATGCCAATAAAGTAATCGGGCGCACGTGCGACGTCAGCGAGGCGGCGGTCAAGGCCCACATGAAGTCGATCCTGCGGAAGATCGGGGCCGGGAACCGCACGCAGGCGGCTATTTGGGCGAGGGAGCACGGCTACGCTGCCAACGAGCTTAATGGCCGTCTACTAAATCCTAACTCGGCGCGGAACGCCGCTTCCATTACCGAAGCGGCGATCAGGTCGGTAGCCACAAAATTTGCCATTTAGATGCATCCTGGAAATGCAGGTGGTACGCGAGAAGGCGAATTTCCAGCCTTAGCTCGTGCAGGCGCTATCGAGCCGGTAGGCGGCGGGATACGGCAAAGGCCCTGAGCGCATCAGCGAGTCTGATTTTGATTCAGCGGTGCAGCGTCACCGGTTCGCCAGCGCTGGAGCTTCCGAGCGACAAGAATAAGCGCTCCAGCCTTCGCGCAGAACCATGAAAACGTTCGCCTGAGTCGATGTCCTCGATCTCAATGATCTTGGCGCTCTGCCGGCCCACCGCGTTGATAGCGTGCACGCGGTACCTGCCGTCGCAAATGAACCATGACACGATGGTTTGAGCCATAACGGATCCCTCGGTATCTTCTTTCATTAGGACGGCAGCTGCAGCCGCCGTAGCTTGTTCACAGACAGACCCAAGTCCCACACATCCTGCTAGCTGGACAAGTGCGCGCTCGCGTCATTGTGGTGACCGCTTCCCAAAATTATGCAGCGCGATCTAATCACGTGAGTGTGGCTAAACTCACGGTCCATGCAGGACATTTACTTCGCATATGCAATAGACCCTCCGGAATTGGATAAAGATCAAAGATACCAAAGGCTCAACCATATTATGCGTGGCTGCGGACTGGGACGGGGATGATCGACGCGCCGGCGTCGCAACGATATTGCGCCTCGACGGGGTGCTGGACCACACTTCTGCTTCGGGTCAATGCTTGAGACAAGACGTGGGAAGGAATATCGACGTCGACAGGATGGGCGCGTCGTTGGACGCCGTCACACCCCTAAAGAAAAGACCCCGGCTCTGACATCGGGCCGAGTTGGGCCGGCAATGGGCCTATGTGAGGCGGGGCCTCCTAGCACGCTCCCATCCGCCATCGAAGGGTCAGGGGCGCAATTGAGAGCGATTGACGAGCTTGCCGACGGCAAGTGCATATACGACCAAGACGTCATGGCGCCTGATGCAGAACTAGACCAAAGATAGCGCCGCGACTTGTATGCGTATGGCTGGCAGTTCCCAATTCGCAAGAGGCTAGGTGTCCTACAAAACGACGCGGCGGCAGATGCTTTCTTCGGCGATCGCCTCGACGATTTCCAGCGCAGGGCTTGGTGTCGATCCTGCCCATGCCGCCGAGGATTCCTTGTCCGGCAGGTTCTCCCGGAACAAGCTCTACTTCGGCTCGGCGGTTCGCATCGAACAAGTCATGGGGGAACACGATCTGCGCGCCACGGTATTGCGCGAGTGCGACTGCCTGACGCCGGAGGTCGCGCTGAAATGGGATGCCGTCGAAGCTTCTCCCGGCGCGTTCGATTTCAGATCGATGGACGGCCTGACGAACTTCGCGCTTGCCAACAAGAAGCAGCTGCATGGCCACACGCTGCTTTGGCACAAGAGCATACCGCATTGGGCTGCATCCTCATTGGTCGAGAAAGGCGGCTGGACACTGGTGCAGCGCTACTTCCAGGCCGTGCTCTCGCGCTACGGCCATGCCATTGCGCAATGGGATGTCGTCAATGAACCGATGGAGACCGGCCATCGGATGGACGGCCTGAGAAACAGCCCTTTCTTGCACGCCTTTGGCGTCGACTACATTACGCGGGCGCTGTGGGAGGCGCGCCAGCTGGCGCCCCAGGCGAAGCTGATGATCAATGAATTCGGCCTCGAGTACGATCTGCGGGTCGAGCACGACCGACGCTACCTTTTCCTTAGGCTCCTCGAGCGACTGAAGCACGCAGGCGTTCCACTGGACGGCGTCGGCCTGCAGGCGCATCTTGATCTGTCGAAGGGCATCCTTCCGGCAGACGTGCTGGGTCGCTTTCTCAAGGACATCGGCGATCTCGGCCTGTTCATCGTGATCAGTGAACTGGACGTCAAGGAATACGAGTACGTCCTGTCCGTGGAACAGCGCGATGCCCGGGTGGCGGACGAAACCCGGCGATACCTCGATGTGGCGTTGGGCCAGCCGGCCGTCCGCGGCGTGACGACCTGGGGCTTGAGCGACCGTCATTCCTGGCTGCGGGTCACCAAGGACGACTTCGCGCGCTATCCCGACGCCTGGAAGGACGGGTCCAGCCCGGGCGTGAACCGGGGGCTTCCGTTCGACTACTCGTTCAAGCCGAAGCCCATGTATCGGGCCATTGCGGAAGCCGGCCTTCGGCGGCGATGAAGGACGTCATGACGTTGGTGGCGCCGGACCCTTTCACCGCCCCAAACGGGTCAGCTTTCGGACAGCGCGACATCCGTCACGGTTGCCGAATACCTGTAGTCGAGTCTCTTCGGCTCGACATATCCGAGGGTGCCTTGGGCAACTCGGTCGCGCACCAGAAGCTTGTTGTCGTCCTTCTTGAGGGTGCGTTCCCACACCAGTCCCAGGTTGTTGCGATACATGCCGTAGCCGATCCACAGCGGAATCGTCCAGAACATCCACCACAGGCCGAGGAAGATCGGATTGATGCGCAGCATGTAGCGCGCCCGCTCCCATCTCGTGTCCATGACCAGCTTCGTCCGGACCCATGTGCGCCAGTACAAGCTCGTCATGAAGAAGGCATAGAGGCCGAGATTCGCGATCGACCAGTAGAGGCACCATGGCGGCAGGACTCCCGTGCCGTCGATCCACTTCACCGCGGCCCACGCGGACAACGGCAATCCAAGGCAGTTCAACGACATCGTCAGGCAGGGCAGGAAGATCAGCCACGCCTTGATCTTCTCGATGAACGAGAAGCCCATGCGGTCCATGGGACCGTCGCGGAACTTCAATGTCTGGAAGAATCCGGCGATCCAGCGCTTCCTCTGCAGGATGGCGTTGGCGAAGGTGGTCGGCGCCTCCTCGATCAGGGAACCTTCCATGATGCCGAGATTCCTTCCGTTCTTCCACAGACGAAGGCCGACTTCCGGATCCTCGATGGTGATCCAGGGGTGGAAGCCGCCGAGGTCGTAGATGTCCTGGGCATGGAAGAACAGGCCCTTGCCCAGCATCCAGTACGGCTGGCTGGGATCGCCCGACAGATGCTCGTACTTGGAACCATCCCACGTCATGTGATCGAAGGCGCAGAAGGTCGACGGCCAGGTCAGGCTGGCGTTGCCCGCGACGTTCTTGGCCTGCATGACCCTGTACTTGCGGCTGCCGATTGCCGCCGCCAGGAAGTGATCCTTGGGCGGGCAGGAATCGGCGTCGGTGTAGCTCATTAACGTGCCTTCTTCCGGATTGGTCGCCATCCAGTTGTAGAAGGCATAGACCAGCTGCCGCGTCTTCTTGGGCGGCAGGTCCTTGTTGTAGGCATTCGCGCCCTCGTGCCACCAGTAAGCCTTGGGGTTGGCATTCCAGGCGTTCCACACCGGCTGCCAGGACGGATGGTCGGTCGGAGGAACCTCGAGCAGCTCGAGGAAGGGAAACTCCATCTGGAGGTTCTTGAGGGCGGCAACCGTCGCCCGGTCACTCGAGTTGGGGATCGCAATGACGCGATAGCGGTCCTTCGGGTACTCCAACTCGTCCAGCGCGATCATGGTGGTGCGCATGACGGATTCCTGCTCTTCCAGGACGGGGTAGAACAGGACGATCGCGGGATAGTCCTTCTTCGAGCCTGGAACGAGTTGGAACCTCTCGCCCATGTCGACCATGTTGACCGGACGGGAAAACAGGTAGCAGTCGACGAGAAGCGACAGCGAGTAGAGCGCCTGCGTGATAAAATAGAGCGACAGGAACACGATGGGTGCGCAGGCGACCCACCAGACGTTGATGACGTCGAGGTCGAACATGGCCCTATCTTCCCTTGTTCCGGTACAGCACGACCGGTTGCGGATGGTTCCCGGTCATCCAGCTTCCCTTCATCACGTCCGGATTGGCCGCCGTCGGCAGCTTCATCACGTAGTAGTAGTGCGTGCCATTCCACTTCGTGCCGCTGTCGATCCTGAGCTCGCCGTTCTCGACCTTGTTCGGCCAGTTGGGGGCTTCACCCATGCCGACGAAGTTGTTGATGTCCTCACGGCCGCCGATCGAGACGTTCCAGGTCATCGCCAGGATGACCCGGCCGTCCGCGAAGACCTCCTTGACGACCATCGAGACACACATCTCGCTGCCGCCGGCCATGATGACCGTCCCCGTCCATACGCCGGAGAGGATGCTCAGGCTGGGAGGCACACCGACCGGCGGCACGATATCATAGGTGAGCCGCCGGTCGCAGAGACGGCGGGTGACTTCGGCGGCGGAGCCGTCTGTCGCGAAGGACGCGACCGCGCAGGAGGCGAGAGCCAGGGCGAAGACAATTCGTGGCACGAGTGTCATGATCAAATCCCCTTGACGGTGAAACCGTCGATGCGGCGGCGGCTAAACGAGCAACTTGCTCCGCTGGAGCTCCGCCAGGCTTTGCTGGCTGCGATTGACCGGCGCCTTGGCCGTGGCGACCCATTGGATCAGCTCGGCCATACCGGCCTCGAACGAGCGGCGGGGCCGGAAGCCGAACACGCGCCCGATCTTGCTGATGTCGGCAAAGCAATGCCGGATGTCGCCGGCGCGATATCTGTTCATGATTTCCGGGGCGATGTTCTTGTGCAGCAGGCGCGCCAGCACATGGGCCATCTCCGTGACCGTGATCGGCCGTCCGCTGCCGACATTGAAGGAATCCCAGATGCGCTGGTCGCTATCCAGCACTATCGCGAAGGCTTCGGCTACGTCCTGGACGTGGACGAAGTCGCGTCGCTGTTCGCCATCCTCGAAGACAAGTGGCGGCTGATCGCTAAGCAGACGCGAAATGAAGATCGCCGCCACGCCCGTGTAGGGATTGCTGAGCGCCTGGCGCGACCCATAGGCGTTGAACAGTCGAAGGGCCACGGTCGGAATCTCGAGCGCACGGCCGACCGACAGGAACATCTCCTCGTGGTCGCGCTTGTTCACCGCGTAGATGGAAGCCGGCTGCAGCAGCTTGTCCTCGGTCGTCGGCAGCGGCTTCAGTGTCTCGTTGCCCTCGACGAGCTCCCAACGCCGGTTGGCGAGCTGTTCGTTGGTGCGCAGCTTGGGAAACACCGGTGCGCTGCCCGAGCCGCGGGCATACGCGCCTTCGCCATAGATCGACATCGACGAGGCGACCGCGATCCGTTCGATCGTGTGCGGCTTGCGCGACAGCGTTTCGAGCATGACCGCCGCGGTCATGACGTTGTTGCGCGTATAGTCGACGATGTTGGTCATGCTCTGGCCGACGCCCACCGAAGCCGCCAGATGAGCGAGGTGGGTGACGCCCTCGATGCTCTTTTCGAACACGCCCTCGTCGAGCAGGTCGCCCTTGATGCGCTTGACACGCGGATCGAGGTAGACCGGCCAACCCTCGTCGTCCAGCTCCGCGTCGCCGTGAACCTGCGGCGACAGGCTGTCGAGCACCGTCACCTCGTAGCCACGCGCCAGCATGGTGTCGACCAAGTGAGAACCGATGAAGCCGGCGCCGCCGGTAATGAGGACCTGCTTACTCATAGCACCGCCTCCACCAAAGCAGGATGGGCTCGTGAGACGGGGACCGCCTTCGGACGAGCAGTCGCCTGATGGAGGTGGCCGAGGCGGAGCTGTTGATCGAAATACGCGATGGTGCGCTGCAGGCCCACGGCGAGTTCCACCTTCGGCGACCAGCCGAGCACAGCCTTGGCCTGTGTGATATCCGGCCGTCGCCGACGGGGATCGTCCACGGGCAGCGGCTTGTAGATGACCTTCGAGCGGCTGCCGACGATGTCGGTGATGATGCAGGCGAGTTCCCCGACCGTCGTCTCGACCGGGGTGCCGAGATTGACGGGACCGAGCGGGCCGTCCCCGTTGGCCATCAACCGCGCAAATCCATCTATGAGGTCGCTGACGAAGCAGAATGACCGCGTTTGGTCGCCGGACCCGTAGACGGTAATGTCCTTCCCAAGCAACGCTTGGACGGCGAAGTTCGACACCACGCGCCCGTCATCGGGCTGCATGCGTGGCCCGTAGGTGTTGAAGATGCGGGCCATGCGCGTGACCAGGCCATGACGGGCGCCGAAATCGGTCACCAGGGTTTCGGCAAAGCGCTTTCCTTCATCGTAGCAGGAGCGCGGGCCAATGGTGTTTACGTTGCCGTGGTAGCCCTCGGTTTGCGGATGCACCTCGGGATCGCCGTAGATCTCGGACGTCGAGGCGTGGAAAACACGCGCGCCGTGCCGCTTCGCCGCCTGCAGGCAGTTGTAGGTGCCCTGGCTGCAGATCAGCGCCGTTGCGACGGGATCGGCCTGGTAGTGCGGTGGCGATGCGGGGCAGGCCAGATTGTAGATGTGGTCGAAACGCGGCAGCTTGTGTTCGAAAGGCCTCACGATGTCGTGTTCAATGACCTCGAACCGCCCGCTGGCTGCCGACGCGCGAACGTTTGCTGGCCGCCCAGTGTGAAAATTGTCGATGCAGATCACATGGTGGCCTTGACCCAGCAAGTGTTCGCAGAGATGCGAGCCGAGAAAGCCCGCGCCGCCTGTCACTACTATGCTAAGCTTTTTTCGCGCGACCACACGTGCTGACGCTGAAAAACCGACTGCGACACTGTCCATGATGTGTTCCCCAAGCCATTAGCTCACTCTTTCGGCTCTTCCCAAAGCCGCAGACGATGAGGGCCGGCGTTCTACGGCGAGGAAAACCAAAGAGCCACGGGCAATATTGCGGCGGATGTCACAGGAATATCACCGGAGGCTTTCTCGGTTGAGGAACCTAGCCATCGAAATCAACCCGACCGTGTGACTGTCGTTCTGATGTCGGCTTCCAGACAGTGCTGACCGGCGGGGCCTCCGACCTGCTCCGAATTGTGCCGCTGGCGCAAGGCGATACGCTCGACGTTGGCGAGCACCTCCCGGGCCTCGGCGAGTTCAAAAGCAAGCAATTCGAGCGGACTGTTGGCGTGAACATCACATGATGGCGCCACTTCGAGGTTTGTTCGGGGTCAGCCAGTAGCAAGTCTGCCGCTCGATCAGGCCGAATAGGCACATGGGGATCCTGTCTCCAGGACTGGCAAGTTGGCCTCAACCCGTCCGAGCTCTTTCATCAGGCGGTCAAGCGTCTGGCCGGCGCGCCGCAGACCGTCGGCAAGGCAGAGCGCCAAACGACCCTCGATCGTCATAACGAGGACGATGCAATAACAACTATTGATTGCCGCATCGTTTGACGCCAAAAGCAAAAATTTTGTCCGATGAAGTTAAATTGAGGTGGTCTCTCCTGCTTCCTGCACTGTTCCAATCCCTACAGTGGGTTGTAGTTGCCGCTAAGCGCCGTATGTTCGCGCTTGGGAAGGATTGGTTTTTTCGGTGGGACTGGGGTTCCAACTCGAGAAGCCATATTGCCGTCGGTCTTCTGCCGCCCTCGCCGTTGTTGGGGGGCGTGACGTCGCGAGTTTGTGAAGTTGCAACTGGTCAGCACGGGTCGGGATGCTTTCCAGTTCTGTCTTTGGGATCCCGACCATGTGAAGTGGGGGCTGTTTGCGATGACTGCTGTGGTCGAATCGGATGCGGCTTGCCTTGAGGCGGCCAGTCCACTGGAGACTCTTGCCCGTGTCGGCCAAACAGACGGCCCCATGCGTGTCCTTTTCGTCGAAGACGGCAGGTACCACCGTGAGCTTCTCGTCATCGAGCTGTCGAAACGTGGATTTGCCGGCTGGGGTTTTGCCGATAGCGCCTCGCTGCTCGGCGCGCTCGACACCGGCGTCGAGGCCGACATCATCCTCGTTCTCGACGGAGGCCTTTCGAAGACGTCGGGCATCGACTTGCTCGCGCTGCTGCGGCGGCGCGGGGTGAACCTGCCGATCGTCTTCCTGGCCGGCCGGCCCCTGGCCGAACACGAGGGCCTGACCCTCGAGAGGGGTGCGATCGATTTCATCGACAAGACGCGTGGCGTGGATCTCTCCGTCGCTCGTCTCGGGCGCGCGGTCGAAGCGGCCAAGCTCCCGGCTGCTCCCAGACCCAACAAAGTCATGGACTGCGGCAAGCTTATCCTCAGACCGGACGTCGACCGGGCCAGTTGGGACGGCGTCGATGTCGGCCTCACCCACGGTGAGTACAACATCGTCCACCTTTTGGTGTCGAATGTGGGCCGCTTCGTAACCTATCGCGCGATCTACGACCGCATGCACTACGAGGGCTTCATTGCAGGGAATGGTGGAGATGGGTATCGAGCGAACGTGCGATCGGCTGTTAAGCGTATCCGCAGCAAGTTCCGCGAATGCGACGCCAGCTTCGCCGAAATAGAGAACTACAACAGCTTTGGTTATCGCTGGGGAAAGTCGAACGGCGCCGCCTGAGGGGAGCTTCGTCGCCGCAAGCGTGGGGATGCTGGGGTGGCCGCCAGTCAAGAGTGGCGCGAGCCCGTCGAGTCACGCCGCCCAGATCGCCAAACCGGAAATAGCGGACATCGACTTGCGCTCGCAACGGATCGCCTACTTGCGAGGGTATTCCGAGCGCGCGCGATTGATACGGGCGTTTAAACTTCTGCCCGGCCGTGTGCGCCCAGTTGCTTCGGAGCCGTCAGCTGTCGGCAAAAGACAAATATATGTCGACCGCGATCAATGCATTAATTGCACCGGCACGCAAGTAGCAGACGTAAGATGGCCGGGACAAAGACCGGGAGGCCGCTCTGATACCGCAAGCACTTGGTGTCGTTCTTGTCGGGCGACAGGTCATCGTTCCTCGGCGTGAACGTGCATGTGTGGAAGCGCGTTGTGATTTCACCAAACGGTCCGCGCAATCGTCTTTTGGCGGCATTCCCGAAGACCGACGTTGATTTGCTTCGGCCCCATCTTGAACTCGTCCGTCTCGATGTGCACCAGGTCCTGGAACAGCCCGGTCATCTGATCTCGCATGTCTATTTCATCGAAAGCGGCCTGGTCTCCAGGGTCGGCACTACAAGGCCCAACCATCGCATCGACGTCGGTGCGATCGGCTACGAAGGCATGACCGGGTACGGCGTCCTACTAGGCAACAACCGTTCCGCCAACGAGCTCCTGGTGCGATCCGCCGGAACGGCGCTGCGTATCTCCGCCCCCTTACTGCGCGAGATCATGGGGAGCAGCGAGAGTCTCACTTCCGCCTTGCTGAACTATGTCCACACTTTCATGGTGCAGAGCAGCCAGACGGCGCTTGCGAATGGGCGCGGCAGGCTCGACGAGCAGCTCGCCCGCTGGCTGTTGATGTGGCGCGACCGCTTCGAGAGCAATGAGTTCCCGACCACCCGTGAATTACTTGCGCTGTTGCTCGGCGTACGCCGGGCGGGCGTCACCATCGGCCCTGCACGAGCTCGAAGGCAGAGGCTTGATCCGCTCCTTGCGCGGTCGGATCCGCATCGTCGACCGGCTTGGTCTGCAGCTCGCGGCCAGCGGCTTCTATGGCATTCCGGAGTGCCAGTACGAGCGTTCGATTGGTTTCGCTTCCGGAAAGCGGTCGTTACCGTCGCCTTGCGCGAGCTCGAAGGCGGAGGCGGAGGCCTACGGGGCCCGCCTCGAGCCACCCGCCGAGCCGCGGAACTTCATGGGCGTCGCGCCCGTCCAGCGCTTGAAGGCCCGCACGAGCGCCGCCGCCTCAGTATAGCCGGCCATGTAGGCCACCTGGGCGATACGCATGTCGGTCTCCTCCAGATAGTGCTTGGCCGCCTTGCATCGTGTCTCATCCAGCAGGGCACTGAAGCTCTCGCTGCGCCCGGCCAGCCGCCGCTCCAAGGTCTTGCTGCCCATGTTCAGCTCATCGGCGATCGCATCGATATTGGCCGAGCCTCTGGGAAGCCTCTCGACGATAAGTCGTCGGACTTCGCGAACGAGGTCCTGCACCTCGGGAGTTGGCCCGATAATCTTCTGGCAAGTTAACTCCAGGATTTGCAGGAGCTTGGTGTCGGCTCCCTGGACCGGCAGACGCATTGCCTCTTCCGCATAAATCAGTGCGGTCCACTCGGCCCCGAATTTGACCGGACAGCCAAGAATATCGGCGTACTCGACCTTTTCACTTGGCTCCTCGCATACGCACTCCACGCGAATTGGAGAGATGGCGTGGCGCGTCAGATCCCGGCAGCCGCGCACCAACGTGGCGACAACGAAGTCCGAATTTTGCCTAAATCCGCGCAGCGCCGGATCGGCCTCCCTAAGTCGGATCGCCACCTGAGCTCCGTTGTGCTCGATCTCAAACTCACCCTCGCGCACGATCTGGTAGTAGCGCTGCAGGTTGATCAAGGCATCCATCAGCGTCGGCGAATTGAGGGCGAGGAAGCCGATCAGTCCATGATCGCGTGCGTCCAGGGAAGCGGCAAGGTGCAGGCCATAGCTGGGGTCGCCTGCCAGGGTCGCCGCGCGTTCGATCAGATGGATCACCGGAGCATACGGGAGGCGACCCTCTGGACTAGCAAGATCGCTCCTCGTCAGGCCGACCTCCTTCAGCGGCCCGTCGACGGGAATGCGCCGTCGCCGCAGGTCCTCAACGACAAAGCGGGCCATGCGGGCATCGATCTTCGGAACCTTTGCCATGGTCGGTTCTCAACTGAGTAGTGGCACGAGTCGACGCTAAGGGTCGGGAATCCGTCGACAAGTGTCAATGTGGTGGCTGCCCGATATGCGTCTAATTTTCAGCAGCTCGACAACCAAGGCAGCCGGCGTCGCAAAGTCATTGCCGCTGGCGGCGGTTGTCCTGCTCGTTGGCTTTGTCAGCGTGTTGGGCCCCTCGTTTCTCGCTCGGCACGGCGTGCAGTAGCCAGGAGAGATCAAGAAAGCGTGAACGCTAAGACGGCGGCCGTGTCGAGCGGCCTGCCGCGTCGCGGTACTGCATGAGCGTCGTGAGTAGGATTCGAATGGGGTCTGGCTCGCTGATAGGGACAAGCGGCGCCAGTTCGGCCGCCAGCGAGCTTACGTCGCTTCGCCCAGGAAGCTCTTCGTCACATGAACTCTCGCCCACGTCTCCCTACACCGCTGACGCCTGATCGATACCCCCTGACGTTCGCGCATCAAGAGTGCTGTACTTCCCTCGCAATCCGATGGTGGCAACGCGGCCGCACTTGTTGCGGTGTTTTTATTGTGTCCCTACGCTTCCGTCTTGAAGGCCGGACGCGGTCACCTTGTGGCGCTTTTTCAGCAAGCAACAAAGTACCTTGAGGCCCCACAGGCAGGAGGAGGAGCACCCGGCCCAGTTGCCCATGCGCTGCGCGAACCTGGCCGCCCAGTGTTATCAGAGCACAATTTCAACATTCAACTCATGCACGGTCGCGGCGTCTGCTTGATAGTCTCTTGGGACTGCAGTGGGTCAGTGATGTCAAGCACACTCGGAGTGACGGATGCCCTAATTCGGAAGTTCAAGACCTTCCGGAATTGACGGTGACAAGGAACTGCAAGCTCTCGCGCTGTTTGTCAAAGTCAAAGGGCGTGTTCGTCGGGGTGACGACATTGGCAGGCCAGGCATTTCGCCGGGATACTCAACCGTGCTGTTGAACGGCTTCGCATGCCGATACAAGATGACCGAGAACGGGCGCCGGCAAATTTTTACGTTTCAATATCCTGGCGATTTCTGTGATTTCAATCGCTATGTCTTGCCGGAATCGGACGAGGCGGTGGCCGCGCTGACTGACTGCAGTAATCGGCCTTATCCATCGCAGATATTGGCAATTCCCGCGCATTATCCAAACCTTGGCCTCGCGCTGTGGCGGTGACGCCATCTTAAGGCGAGGCATTCTGCGGGAAAGGCTGCTGAATGTGGGCCACCGGCCCGCGCTTCGGCGCATTGCCAATCTGCTTTGTGAACAGATGGTTCGGCTCGAGGCGATTGGCATAAATGGCGCCGTCATCCAATGGTTCGATTCGACCTAGCCGATGCCGCCGAACCTTTCCGCCGTCCATATAAATCGCCACGGTCCAAGACCTTCGGGAGCTCGGCGTTCTCTCGAAGAATACGACGTCGATGAGGTAGTCCACAGAGAGGGACTCGTGGATATCGCAGTTGGACCGGGCGCTACCTCAACATTCCGCAAGTGCCTGTCACGAGGCAGTCCAGCTCCTGCGACCGCTATTGGACGGGTTCCTGCCAAGCGAAGACTGATGAAACCTCAGTCCGCAAGGCCGGGGGCGCCAGCCGAATGAATGCCTTCGACGAGACGCGCGGCACTTGTATCGGGCTAGCGCTTTTTGGCAGGGTTGATAGGCACCAATCAGTTGTTGGATGCGACTGTTCCATTCCGGATCGTCTGATGCATTCGGAGAATGGCCAAAGATTGGTGGCTGCCGACTTGATAGGCGTCTTCGGCCGTTATGCGAAATCCATCGAACAAATCTGTTTTCGTCGGCCTATCCCACAACGCGCAGCATCAGAACGCCACGCAAAGGAGGTCCGGCCAGCATCACAGAATGATACAGCCCCGACTACACCGATCGTGCCTCCGACTACAACCTCTTCCATCAGTGCAAGTCCAATATCAATCGTGATGCGCCTATGACGACGGCAAGGAAAACGGCGATGGCGACAGTGCACGGCAGTGCATGGTTTGATGTCCCAGATGAGCACATTGCTATCGCGAGCAATCCGCCGTATAGACGGCGGCAGCTGCAGCGGTATGACCACTCGGATTCCGGGGCGAGCCTCAGTCAAGAGATGGTGACTAGCAGAAAGAAGCGCAGCTTCAGAGAAATAGGATTAGGCTTAGTGCTCCGCCGATTGCGGCCGTCCAAGCAAGTGCGCCGCGGCGCCATCCAGACAGGGCGAAAAATTAGGGCTATCCCAACGGCCAGCGGAACTACGACCGCCTGATCGCGAAGTCCGTTAACCGCATCGACAAGGCTGGACCAGGTGTTTCTCATTGGACAGCTTGCACCACTAGCAGACATCAGATGTGAGTTCACCAGTCACGATTTCCTTTCCCGCAGACTAGCCATGCAACCTACCCAGAAAGAAAAAGAAGCGCGGTGCCCAATTTTAGCTCGAATTCGGCGGCCTCGCGAGAGGGTCCGATTTTCACCGTCGGCCTACCTCCTTTTGGTTGTGCTGCCCCTTCCAACTCCGAGTGAACTCCAGCAGCGGCTGCCGCTAGCGCCAATACTGCAGCAAGTGGGATTCGGCCCAATCGCCGAGGTCCTTGCCGATGGCGCGTCCCTCCGCAATTCGAAACCTTCCGGGCCCAAGGCTTCGTGTCTGCTTTTTGTGGGGTTTACTTTGCGCCCACCGCAGCACTGCCGGCAGTGTCGCGATGAGAATGTAGAAGTCAGCCGAAGAGAACGGTTACGGATGTTGAAACAATCCTGTGCGCGCTGCACTCCAAGATCGCCATCACTGCGCGATACGCCAGAGGCCAGTAAGCCGGGCGGCACTGTTACCCGCAGCGCCTGAAATTCGGAATCGAATGCTTCCATGTGATAGGCGGGAAACGGCCGCGGCCCCCACGAGGCTCATATCTCCGCGGATGACATTCCAAAGCTGGGGCAACTCATTCTCAGGCTGGTACGCCGCAGGAAGTTGCCGATCAGGCGAGATTGGTGCCGATACCCGCGGTAGCTTGAAATAGCGGAGCCACTGTTCCCGCATGGCGTCGTCGGTTGCCAACACCTGTTCAAGCCGCTGCTCGGCATCGCGATACATCGTACGCAGCTTCAGCACGTGGATTGGTTTGCCGTAGCGACCGACGCGTTGTTGACCATAGAACGCTGGGACCTGATCCGTGATCCTGATCATCAAGGCGAGCAAACCGATAATCGGCCAGGTGAGCAGTGCCAGCGGCAATGCCTCTGCAAGATGGATGAGCGCTTCAGACCGCGGCTGGACTACTCAGGCCGTCCGCCCAGTTCCAGACCGACGAAACAATGAAGTGGCGGACCTGCAGGCCAAAGGAAGCAAATTCACCAAGTTGGTTGACCACCAGGATTTTGCCGAACTCCCGAACCGATACAGCGCATTCGAATCCACACGGCAGCATTTGCCATCGGGTACAATCACGACTTCAGCACTTCCACGCGCCACCCTTCGATCGTGCCGAGCAGAGCGGTAAAATTAATCCTCGTACCATCCGGGGCCGCCCCAATAGTATCATCATCATGCACACACGCCATCATCAATAAATACGATCAGGCCTTCAGCCCCAAGTCGGGCTGGCTCATCAATAGGCG
>CAVWKN010000005.1:0-129485 GCA_963755585.1 uncultured Alphaproteobacteria bacterium | reverse complement strand
GCCGCTTGGCGGGTTCAGCGCGCTCGGCGGCTCGCCCTTCATCGGCACGTGCCGACGCGTGCGCTCCACGCGTGGATCGGGCACCGGCGCGGCCGAGATCAGGGTGCGCGTATAGGGATGCAGCGGACGCGCGAATAATGAAGCGGCCGGGCCGACCTCCATGATCTTGCCGAGATACAGCACGGCGATGCGGTCGCAGACATGGCGCACCACCGCGAGGTCGTGGGCGATGAACAGATAGGTCAGCCCCAGCCGTTCCTGCAGGTCGACCATCAGGTTGATGATCTGTGCCTGGATGTTGACGTCGAGCGCCGATATCGGTTCATCGGCAACCACGAAATCCGGGCCTACCGCCAGTGCGCGGGCGATGGAAATGCGCTGCCGCTGGCCACCGGAGAATTCATATGGAAAACGTTGCACCGACTGGCGCGGCAGGCCGACGAGGTCGAGCAGCTCGTCCACCCGCGTGCGGGCTGCTGCCGCATCCCCGGCGATGCCGTGCAGGATCAGCGGACCGGCGAGGATCTCGCCGATCGTCATGCGCGGATTGAGCGACGCGTACGGGTCCTGGAAGATCATCTGCATGCGTCGCCGCAGCGGGCGGATCTCGGACTGGCTGGCATGGGTGATGTCCGTGCCGGCAAAGACGATCTTGCCCGCCGTCGGTTCGTGCAGCCGCGTGACCAGCCGCGCCAGCGTAGACTTGCCGCAACCCGATTTGCCCACCAATCCGACGGTTTCACCGGCAAGGACCTGCAGGTCGACGCCATCGACGGCGCGCAACACGCGCTGGCGCGCGAAGAAGGCCTCCTTCGCCAGCGGAAAGTGCTTCTGCAGGCCTGAGACCTCGAGAATCGGCACCGGCGGCGGCGGATCGACGGGCGCGGCAACCCCCGCGCCACCCCCGGCTCTGGCGCGTTCGGGGGTGTGCAGCGAGCCGCCGTCCTGTGTCACCCAGCACCGCGCGGCACGCCCGTCTTCCACCGGCAGCAGCTCGGGATGTTCCGCGCATTTCTCGATGGCAAAGGGGCAACGCGCGCGAAAGCGGCAGCCGGACGGCCAGGCGCGCGGGTCCGGTGGCTGGCCCTCGATGGTGATCAGCCGTCGATCCTCGGCCTGCGCATCGATCCGCGGCGCGGCGTGCAGCAGCGCCCAGGTGTAGGGATGGCGCGGATCGGTCAGCAGATCCTCAGGCGCGCCCTCCTCGACCACCTCGCCGGCGTACATCACCAGCACGCGCGAGCAGATGTTGGCGATCACGCCGAGATCGTGGCTGATCAGGATGACGGCGGTGCCAAGGTCGCGGTTCAGCCCGCGCAGCAGGTCGAGGATCTGCGCCTGGATTGTCACGTCGAGCGCAGTGGTCGGTTCGTCGGCGATGAGCAGGGAAGGCTCGTTGGAGAAGCCCATGGCCAGCATCACGCGCTGGCGCATGCCACCGGAGAATTGATGCGGGAACGAATTCACAGCGCTGTCGGCCGAGGCCACGCCCATGCGCCGCAGCAGATCGATCGCGCGGCGGCGCGCCTCCGCCTTGGTGAATTGGCCGTGCGCCGTCATCGCCTCGACGAGCTGTCGCGCAATGCGCAGGACCGGGTTCAGGGATGTCATGGGGTCCTGGAACACCATGGCGATCTCGCGGCCGCGCACCGCGCGAATTCCTTCATCGTCGAGATGCGCGAGGTCGCGGCCCTTGAACAGGATCGAGCCGCCGACGATCCGCGCCGGCTCGTCGAGCAGGCGCATGATCGACTTGGCACAGACGCTCTTGCCGGAGCCGGATTCCCCCACGATGCCCAGCGTCTCGCCGGCATGCACGTCGAAGCTGACGCCGTCGACCGCGCGGACGGGACCGGAATCCGTCAGGAACCAGGTGCGCAGATCGCGCACCTGGAGCAACGGCTCAGCGGCGGTTGGCATGCGGATCGAGCCAATCGCGAAAGCCGTCGCCCATGAAGTTGAAGGCCATCACCACCGTCAGGATGGCCAGCCCCGGAAAGGTGGCCACCCACCATTGCTGCACCAGCTCACGCCCTTCGCCCACCATCGAACCCCATTCCGGTGTCGGCGGCACCGTGCCCAGGCCGAGAAAGGACAGCCCGGCAAACACCAGGATGGCGTTGCCGAGGTCGAGCGTGACCAGCACGATCAGCGGCCCGACGGCGTTGGGGATGATCTGGCGCAGCAGGATGTGGGCCGGGCCGAAGCCGATGGACTGCGCCGCCTCCACGTATTCCATGGAGCGCTGCGAGATCACCAGGCTGCGCGAAAGCCGGGCGAATTTCGGCCACCACACCACCAGCATCGCGATGACGGTGTTCACCGTGCCGATTTCGAGCGCGGCAGCGATCGCCATCGCCAGGATGATCGGCGGGAAGCAGAAAACCAGGTCGGTCAGCCGCATCAGGCCTTCTTCCGCCCAGCCGCGCGCATAGGCCGCGACGGCGCCGAGCAGCGTGCCGAACAGCCCACCGACCAGCACCACCACCATGCCGACGGTGAGCGACACGCGGGCGCCATAGATGACACGGGTCGCCACGTCGCGCCCCAGCGCGTCCGTGCCCAGCCAGTTGCCGGCCGACGGCGGCCGCAGGCGCATCGCCACGTCGACGAAGTTCGGATCATAGCGGGTGAGCCACGGTGCGAAGATGGCCGCGAGGATCCAGGCCAGGATGATCACCGCGCCGAACGACGCCAGTCCGTAGCGGCGCAGCCACCGGATGCGGGGAGAGGCGATCGCGGGCAGAGCGATGTCGCTCATTTCTTCACCACGCGCGGATCGAGCAGGGCGTACGACATGTCGACCAGGAAATTCACCAGAACGAAGATCGCCGCGACGATGGCGGTGACGGCCATGATGGCCGGGAAGTCGACCGTCACCGCGCTGCGGAAGGTGTAGCGGCCCAGGCCGGGCCAGGAGAACACGGTCTCTGTCATCACCGCGCCGGCCAGCAGGTTGGCGTAGGCGAGACCGCCCAGCGTCACCACCGGCAGCATGGCGTTGGGCAAGGCATGGCCGACGACAATCAGCCGCCCCCGCAGACCCTTGGCCTTCGCCACCCGCACATAGTCCTGCGACAGCGCCTCGAGCATGGCGGCGCGCGTGGTGCGGGTGATCAGGCCCAGCGTGGCGGCCGCGAGCACGATGGACGGCAGCACCAGATGCGCCGCAGCGTCGTGGAACGTCTCCCAGTCGCCCTGAAGCGCGGTGTCGATCAGCAGCAATCCGGTGATGCGGTCGGGCGGAAACGAGACCGCATCGAGCCGCCCCGGACCCGGCGCCCAGTTCAGCCAGCCGTAGAACACCGCGAGCGCAATGAAGGCCAGCCAGAAGGTCGGTGCCGAGACGCCGACCAGCGAGACCGCACGGGCGACATGATCGATGACGGTGTCTCGCCGCACGGCCGCCAGCACGCCGAGCGGCAGGCCCACCAGGATGGAAAGGGCGAAGGCGACCGTCGCAAGTTCAAGGGTGGCGGGAGCGTAGTCGATGATGTCCTGCAGCACCGGTCGGCGCGAGGAGATCGACACACCGAGGTCACCGTGCGCCAGCCGTTCGAGGAACAGCCAGTATTGATGCCACAGCGGCAGGTCGAGGCCCCAGCGGGCGCGGAACTCCGCCACCTGCACCGGGTCGGAGGCCGCCATGTCGCCGAGTGCCGTCAGCACCGGATCGCCCGGCACGGTGTTGGCGATCAGGAAGATGACGAGCGTGGCGAGCAGCACCATCGCCACCGAGACCACCAGGCGCGAGACGACATAACGGATCATGCGGCATCACCCCCGCTGCCAAATTCCGTCATCCCGACCGGAGCCGAGCGAAGCGAGGCGTAGTGGAGGGACCTATTCATACCGGCGCGTCGACAAGAACAGGTCCGTCGGTTCCGCTCGGGATGACGGGAAAAGAAGCATCAAGCCGGCTTGGCTCCGCCCAGCTCGGCCATCCAGCCTGCCGCCGTCAATTTCAGGCCCGACACGCTCTTGCGCACCGCCACCTGATACACCGGCTGGATCAGCACGAAGTGGTGGGCCGCATCGACCATCGCCTGCTGATATTGCTTGTAGAGCGCTGCGCCCTTCACGAGGTCGCGTTCCGCACCCGCGTCGGCCACCAGCTTGCGGACCTCGTCAGGCACCTTCCAATGCACGCGGCCTGCCACGCGGTTGATCGTGGCGCTGCTCCACAGCCAGTTCTCCGGCGCCGGCGGGTTCCAGAAGGTCAGCGCCGCCTCGAGCTTGCCTCCCAGATACATCGTCCGCATGTTGACCTGGTCCATCGGCGTCAGCTCGGCCTTGATGCCGACGCGCGCCAGGTCGGACTGCAGCTTCTGCGCCAGGTTCTGGTAGCCGACGCCGGCGATCGCGGCGTTGCCATAGGAAAGCTGGAACTTGAAGCCCTCGGGCATACCGGCCTGCGCCAGCAACCGCTTCGACTTTGCGAGGTCTTCGCGAAAGCCGATCTCCTTGGTCAGCTCCTCGGTCGAGCCGTTGACGCCGACGGGCAGGAAGCTCACGGGGCGGACGGCCTTACCGCCGATGAGGTTCTTGATGATGCCGTCGTAGTCGATGGCGTAGCCGATGGCCTGCCGCGCCAGCTTGTTCTGCAGCGCGGGGTTCGTCGGCGCCTCGACCACGGCCATATAGATGAAGTCGAGGCTCGTCATGCCCTCGACGGTGATGTTGGGATCGTCCTTCAGCGTGGCGATCTGTTCGGGAATCAGATTGAACGCCACATCCACGTCGCCGCGCTGGATGGCAAGGAGCTGCGCCGCACTTTCGCTCATGTGGCGGATCAGAACGCGGTCGTAACCAACAGTCCCCTTCCAGTAATTCGGGTTCTTCACCATCTGGATCTGCTGGTTGCGCTGCCAGCCGGTCAGGCGGTACGGACCCGTGCCGGCGGAATTCTCATTCAGCCAGTCGGTGGCCTTGTCCTTCTCCTTGGCGTCCGGCGCATCGGTGCCGCCGTGGGCGATCACCACCGCCTTCTCCAGCACGCCGAAGGCCGGGGTGGCGATGATGGTCATCAACGGCAGCGACGGGTCCTTCAGTACGATGTCCACCGTGTGGGGGTCGACGACCTTCACCTCCTCGATGTGCGAGATGTACTGCCAGGGCTGGTCCTTGATGTTGAGCTGGCGGGTGAAGGAGAAGCGGACATCCTCGGCGGTCATCGGCTTGCCGGAGGCGAACTTCACGTCGGTGCGCAGCTTCAGCCGCACCGTCTTCCCGTCAGGCTGGTAGGCCCACTCGGTGGCCAGCGCCGGCTTCAGGTTGACCGAATCACCCGGGTCGAAGGTTACCATCCCGTCATAAGCGGCATGGGTCGGCAGCGGGTTTGAATACTGGTAGACGCGCACCGGGTCGAGGCCGGTGGCATCGCTGATATCCAGCGCGATGACCAGGGTCCCGCGCCGCTGGGCACTTTGCGCTGCGGCCGGGCGGGCGCTCTGCAGCACGGCCGCCAGCAGGCCGCCTGCGCCCAGGACCATGAGTCCGCGGCGGTCAAAGGTAGGTTCTGCCGTCGCGGCTTCGTCGGAACCGGTACTGGTGGCGTCTACGTCTTTGGCGGTCATCGAAATTCCTCGTCAATGCGGGCAATCGTCTGCAGACTACATGAGGCCATTGGAATCGCTTAGAGGTTTCCGTTCGACGGGGCATCATCACGCCGTTGCAGAATCAAAGGCCGCCAGTGAGGTCGACGCGGCGACGCGCCAGCATCGCTTCGTCGATCGCGAGGCCCAGCCCCGCTCCATCCGGCACGACCAGGCATCCGGCGTCGGGCTTCGGTGCGTTGACGAACGTGTCGGCGCATCTCGACCAGCCGTCGGCCAGCTCCGCCGGCTTGGTCGCGCGCATGTGGGTCGCGAGCACATGCAGATTGGCGGCGTTGCCGATCGCGGGCTGCGTCTGGTGGGGAACGAACTCGACGCCATGGGCGTGGCAGAGGGCGGCGCATTGCATCAGGCCGGTCACGCCGCCCATTTTCACGATGTCGGGCTGGACCATGCGGACGCCGCTTTCGATCAGCGCCGCCACCGACTGCAGCGTGTACGACTGCTCGCCGGCCGACACCGTGATGTCCAGCCGCTGCGCGACCTCGCCCATCGCCTTGGGATGGTAGGACTCGACGGGCTCCTCGAACCACAGGTAGCCGAGCTCCTCGAGCACCCGCCCGACCCTGATCGCGGCGCCGATCGAATAGCGATTGTTGGCGTCGAACGCCAACGGGAAGTCGTCTCCCACCAGCCGGCGCACGGCCCTGGCCTTGGCGATGTCGCCGGCGATGTCGCGATCGATCTCCCCGCGCGCACCGTCCCAGCGGATCTTGATCGCCGACGGCTGTTCCGCCTTGAACCTGGCCTCGACCGCCTTCACCACGCCATCGACGTCCCGGGCGCCGTTGTTGCCGATCGAGGCGTAGAACGGAATGCGCGTGCGCCACGCACCGCCGAGCAATTTGTAGATCGGCTGCCGGAACGCTTTCCCCTTGAGGTCCCAAAGGGCGATATCGATCGCGGCAAGAGCCCCCGTCACGATCCCATCGGGGCCGAGCTTGATCAGCTCTGTGCAGCAGGCGATCGAGGATGACGGCATGGTCGAGCGCATCGGCCCCGACCAGCGCCGGCGCCATGTCGCGCGCGATGACGGCAAGCGACGCCACGCCGCCCTGCATGGGTGATGCCTCTCCCAGGCCCACCAGTGCCGTCGGCATGAACGGCGACGACGGCGGTTGCCGAGCCGGCGTTGGCTTCGGCCGGGCGAGCGACATCGCCCCAGCGCACGAGGAACGTTTCGACCTTGCTGATCTTCATGATGGCCTCGCTGGAGCGGTTTCGCCCGGTGGTCCCGTCAACCTTGTCAGACGCGCCGCATAGATTACGGTAATCGCCATGCAACGGGGGCGCAAAGATCGACTCGCGGCGCTCTCGGGCGGCCTCGCCATGGCGGTGCTGCTCGGAACTCTTCTCGCAATCCCCTTCTGGTTGCTCGGACTGTTCCGCATCATCAGAATCAGCGGCTACTGGCGCGCAGTGAACACCGTGCGACGCGGCCGCGTGCTGATCGTTGCCAACCATCCATCGCTCATCGAAACGTTTCTCATTCCTCTCGTGTTCTGGCCCTGGGCGATGTTCAGGCTCAGGATGTTTCCGTGGAGTCTTCCGGACAAGAACCTCTTCAAGGGTTTCACGCCGGAGCAGCATGAGCGACTGCGCTGCATTCGAGTTCGGCCGCGACGACACGCTGGAGTCGCGGAAGCTCAACTGGTCTGCGATGAAAAGGGTGATGGAGCATTTCGAGAGGCAGCAGTGCTTCGTCGCCCATCTCGAAGGCGGTCGGACGAGCAAGCAAGCCGAGCACGTGTCGGTCGGACCGAACAGGATGGGCAAGATCAGGAACGCCCAGATCCTCAAGGCTGCCTGGAAAAAGGACGCCTGGATCATGCCGCTGCACGTCAAGATGACGGACGCCATGAAGCAGGATCTGCCGGGATTCGGAGAGTCCCTGCGGCGCCTGCTCCTCAGTCCGAAGTGCTGGCCGATCAGACTCGAGTTTCGCCGTCCCTACAGGATCGTCGGACAGAGGTTCGACGAAGAAACGGAAAAGAGACGTCTGGAACTGGCGATTCTCACACCCGAGATGCCGGCATGATCGCCGTGCCGCATCTTGCTGGTGTAGTCTTTGCGCGACCAGGCTGACCGGAAAGGATTGACCTCATGACCCTCACCCTCGCGGATGCCAATCGCGTGATCGCCGGCGCCATCGAGAAGGCAAACCAGATCGGCGCCAAGATGAATATCGCCGTGTGCGATGCCGGCGGACGGCTCCTTGCCTTTCAGCGCATGGACGGCGCCATGTGGGCCGGCTCGTTCGGCAGCCAGGGCAAGGCCATGGCCTCGGCCGCCTTCGGACGCCCGAGCGGCGAACTGACGCCACGCGCCGACCATCCGACCTTGCGCGGCATCGCCGCGGCCGAAGGCAACCACATGTTCTATGGCCAGGGCGCCGTGCCGATCTTCCGCCAAGGTGTCGTGATCGGCGCCTGCGGCGTTGGCGGTGGGAGCGCACAGGAAGACGAGGATTGCGCCCGCGCCGGGGCTGAAAAGCTCTGAGGCCCTGCGACTACTGAGCCGCGCTGCGCATCGGAACGTGCGATTTGAGGAACGTGCGCACACGGTCGATCGTCTGTGCCTTGAGTTCCGGCGGCTCGCGCCACGGGAAGACGGTGATCTCGGCGTTGGGCGCCAGTGCCGCAACGTCGATCGAGGTCGGCAGAGGATGCGACGACGTGTCGTCCGGCAGGACCAGGATCGGCGTCGGGCAGTTTCTGATGAAGTCGCGCGACACGCTGTAGAGAAAATCGGGCTGCACGCGGAAGAGGCTGTGGAGATATTTCTCGATCGTCTCCGTCGACACCTCGGGTCGTCGTGCCCGGAAATCCGCCAGCCAGTTCTGCCGGCTGTGTCGATCCATGACCTCGGGGTCTTCGGGCCGATGGCCCACGGTCTGGCAGAACACGGCGGCCACGACGCGTTGGGGCGCGCGCTGCAGCAGCTTGCCGGCGAAGCAGCCGCCGATGCAGTAGCCCATGTAGAAGAATTCGCGGATCCCGAGATGGTCCATCAGCCCAAGCTGGTCGTCGGCGAAGGCGTCCCACGCGTTCTCGACCGGCACCGGACCGGTGGACTCGCCGCCATTGGCATTGCGCTGATCCATGGTGATGCAGCGGAAGTCGTTCTTGAACTCTTCCATCGCATTGAAAACCGCGGTCTGCCAGTTGCTGATGCGCGAATTCAATCCGCCGCCAGGGGTGACCAGCAGCGGGAAGCCGGAGCCGGCCTCCTCATAGCGAATGCGAACGTCACCCCTTTGATAGAACGCCATGGAAATCTCCTGCAAACTGCCGGGGCCAGTTTACCACAAAATGCTGTTGCCACGTCTCGCACGATGCTCCATCCAGCGAGATGAGGAGCCGACCGGATGGATATATCGACCTTGGAACTGCTCGCGCTCATGGCGAGCGGCGTGGCAGTCATCGTCTGCATTACTCTTGCGACGACCAGCAAGTCACGATTGCTGAAGGCGGGAGGCTATGCTTTCACCGCCGCAGTGATCGCCGCCGTCGCGGCAGCAGTATTCCTGACACCGGCCAAGGACGCAGACTCTGCACGCGCCCGCGATATAGCGGGTCTCCTGCTTGTCGCCGCCGCAGGTTGGACAGGGCTGAACGCCGCTCGCGCCTATCGTCGCAAATGACAGGGCCGCGCCCCGCGCGGGCTCAGGCCGTGCCGGTCATCAGCGAGGCCTGGTCCTCCGGCGCATAGAAGAAGTCGCCCGGCCGGAAATCGTGGCCGAGGTCGCCCAGCAGGCGGCGCTGGCGCGGCGTGCAGCGCTCGAACAGCGCGCTGTAGGGCGCGCCGAAATCGTAAGCGCGCATGAACATCTGGCAGTAATTGTAGAGGATGGTCTTGCGCGCCTTGCCGGAGCGATTGGGCGACGGCCCGTGCCAGATCGCGTGCGGGAAGACGTAGGCGTCGCCGGCCTTGCCGAGCAGCGGCACCGCGCCCGGCATGTGCGGGTTGGGAATGCGCTCGGCGCGCTCGGGGAACGGCCGCAGATGGCTGCCGGGAAAGATCGTGAAGTTGCCGCTGTCGGGCTCGGTGACGTCGGTCAGCAGGTACATGACCTTGACCGCGAGCGGCCGGCTGGTCTCGGTGACGCGGATGGCGCGCTGCGCCTCGCCGCCGTCGGTATGGGTATAGCCGGGGAAGGTCTCGGTCGAGGCGCGCACGATCGCCTGGCTCATCGAGAACTGGATGTAGGGGCCCATCAGGTCGAGGATGAGGTCGAACACGCGCGGCCGGTCGATCAGGTCGATGAACGCCTGGTGATAGGTGAGCAGGTCGCGGCGATCCATGAAGGCTTCCGGATTGGGATCGGCATGATCGACCCAGGCATAGTGGCCGCGCGGCAGCTTGGCCGGCGCGGGCTCGTAGCCCGGCTGGCGCCGCACGCGGTCGATCTGGTCGGAGAAGAAGTCCACTTCCGCCGGGCTGAGCGCGCCTTCGAGCTGCAGGTAGCCGTCGACGGCCCACTGCTCGCGTTGCGCCTCGGTCAAAGCCCGTGTGGTGTTGGCCAGCATGCTGTCCTCCCTGCTGGAGGCATTTAATCGCCCCCGATTGCCCGGCGTCCAGAGCACGGTCCGCCTGGCGATCCGTTTGGCCGGGAAGGGCTATCGCACGTGACAAAAAACTCCGTCATCCCGACCGGAGCCGAGCGCAGCGAGGCGCAGTGGAGGGACCTCTTCTGCTGTCTCGGCGACGAAGATCCGCGGCTGCGCCTCGACTGCGCCGCGCTCTGGTCGGGATGACGGAGTTTCGTCACATGCGATAGCCTGATCGCCAACGGATCGGCCTCGCGCTCAGCGAGGTGGATCGAGCGACTTGACCTGGCGTTGGCCCGGCGGCGCCAGAGCCACGACGCCAAAACGCTCGTCTGCCGTCGAACCGACAAACCTGACGATCAGCCTGGGCGATCCCTCGTGAAAAAATGCACCACTGATCATCTCGGACTGGCCTGACCGATACGGCCCCGCCAGCACCTTGCCATCCCAGGCGAGGTGACGGGCCTGTCGCTCGTCGCCTTCGACGGCAATGAAGCTCTGGCCATCCGGCGCCACGACGATGCGGCCGACAGAACCCAGTTCAGCGGCCTTGACGGACGGCTCCCGGACAGTGCCATCGCGCGAGAGGCGCACGGCCGTGCCATCGGCCAGGCCGACAGCGAAGCCGGCGCCATCGGGCAGCGGCGCGACGCTTTGGGCCGCGATTGCCACACGGCGCACACGCTTGTCCGCCGGATCGGCCAGCCAGACGGCCGCTCCTTCATCGGCGACCGCTATGGCGTCGCCCGTCGTCGATACGGCGAGGCCCGAGAGCCTGCGACCCGGAACCTGTTCGCCCGCCTTGAGAGGGATGCGGTCGGCCTCGACGCCGTCGCGCGACCAACTGCGCAAGCTGGTATTCGATTCGACTGTCGCGATCCGGCTGCCATTCCCGGCCACCGCAACAAGCGCCCCACTTTCGGGCGGGAGCGCGATGCGCCACGCGCGCCCGCGCGGGATCACGCCGAGTCCGTCCGAACCAAGGGCGGCGACCGTGGCGCCGTCCGCCGACACGGCGACGAACCCACTATGGTCCCGCACGCCGGACTGGACCCGGCGCATGAACTTTCCCTCCTTGGTGAAGAGGTCGACCCAGCCACCCTGCTCCGCGGCCACGATCACGTCGTCTTTCGCGCCGGCCGCCGCGGCGCCCAGGCTGTAGTTCTCGAACCCGACAGGCTTGGTGAGCGGCTTGCCGTCCAGCGACCACAGCGCGATCCGGTCGCGCGCCAGGCTGGCGACCTCGCGTCCGCCCGGCAGGGCTGCGAACCGGTCGACCGATGCAGCGGGATCGCCGAAGGCGGTGACGGCGAGCGATTTCAGGCGGACCAGAACCGGCGCGCCCATGCCGTACACGATCAGGGCGTCGCCGCCCTCGACGAACTCGACCTTGCTGCCCATGAGATCGAGACCGTTTTCGGCGCCGGCCGGCTTCAGGCGACGGCCGCCGGAATCGAAGATCGTGGTCATCATGGGACCGGGGCCCCAACTGACCGCGAAGCGGTCGCCGCGCGGCGACCAGGTGAGCTGGAATTCGGCACCGATGTCCTGCTCGCCCGGCGTCAGGTCGCGGTTGAGGGTCTTGAGATCGAGCGTACGCTGGACGGCGCCGTCGCCGGCGCGATAGGTCGCCAGCCAATCGTCGACGATGGTCACCAGGCCGCCGTCCGGGCGGAAGGCATAGGTGAACGGCCGGTCGGCCGAGACACCGATCTCCGCGCGCACCGCGAGCCGTCGCGCCGGGCCGCTTCCGTCGACCGCGAGCAGCGCCAGCCAGCCGCGATCGCTGCTGACGGCAATCCGATCCCCCTTGGGCGAGATCGCGAGGCCCGCGACGGCGCCGACCGGGCTGCGCATGGGCTCGCCCAGCGCCTGGCCGGCTTCATCGAGCAGGGACAGCGAGGTGACGAGCGTGCCGGCGCCTTCGTCTTGGGTGGCGCTGGTGACGACGAACGCACCGTTGGGCGCCACCACGAACTGCTCGACACCCGGCGGCCCGAACGGTGCGAGCGAGATCTTGCCGGCGGCGCGATCGACATGGGCGCGCAGGAGGCGCTTCTCGACGTGCTGGCTGTACACCGCGATCACGTCGGCGTCCGCCGCCGCGGCGACACGGGTTTCCTGGGCGGCGGCCTGTGCGGCGAACACCAGCAGGCCGAGCGCGGCGAGGATTGGACGGTATAGGGAGTTCACGGGGCCTGGAATCCGATGGAATACTAGTCCGTTTTCGGGTCGCGGCCGACGTCGAATTGGACATGACAAGGGCAATTCCTTTGGCTGCGTGAGGCGCTCAAGCGAGGCTATTGCGGGGTCCAGGACATGCCGCGTCGTCGCCTGGTCGAAACCATCCTCCTACGATCCGCCCGATAGGCGCGGGCCTACGTCTTGAATGGACGGCAAAACGGCATTGTCCGTCAGCTCCAGCGTCGCCAGCGCAATGGGTAGACTGAAGCGGCGCGGCCCTGCGCTCCCCGGATTGAGGTAGAGCACGCCGCCGACGATCTCGATCTTCGGGCGATGCGAATGACCCGAGACGACGACATCGATGCCGGCCGTGCCGGGCTCGAGGTCGAGCGCCTTGCGGTCGTGCAGCACGTAGATCGAGCGGCCGCCCAGCTTCACGAGCGCCGTCTGCGGATACGCGACCGCCCACTCGCCCTGGTCGATGTTGCCCCTGATCGCCGTCACCGGCGCAATCCGGCGCAGGCCCTCGATCACCTCGGCGCGGCCGATGTCTCCCGCATGGATGATGTGATCGACGCCCGCGAGCCGTTCGGCGGCCTCGGGACGCAGAAGACCATGTGTATCCGAAATGATGCCAATCCTCATCTCGAGGCCGATTCTGCGCCGGCCGATGAGGGCCGTCCACCCACGGCTCTTCGACGTCAGGACGCGCGGCGTCGGAAGCGTCGTGCGAATAAGAAACGCAAAAGCTCAGTTGGCCGCGCTCCAGAATTGAGAGAGCGCCGCCGCGTCGCCGTTGAACAGGTTGCGATCGCAGTGGCTGACGCCCTGCACGATGGTGGTCTGGCCGTAGGCGGGGCGGCCCGCACTCTCGTCGCCGGCATACTGCCAGAGCCGCCAGCCGCTCGCCGCCCAGGCGAGCGGGATCTCGGGCGAGTCGTGGTAGTCGGCGACCCACAGGCCGCAGCGCGCGAGGATCGACGCCGGCGTGATCGGCGCGTCGAGGCTGCGGCCGGAGCCGGGCAGCGGGTCGCCATTGGCCCAGGTCGGATGCACGTAGACGATCGGCAGCCGGCCCGTCGCCTGGGCGACCGCCTGCACAAAGGCCTCGGCCTGGTCGACCCGCATGGAGTTCGACGGATTGTTCTCGTTGAGCTCGAGGTCGAGGGCCAGCAGGGTCCGCGGGCCCGGCCGCGACACCGACAGGTAGAACGCCGCCTGGCGTTCGCCCGGCATCTGTCCGGTGCCGAAATGATAGGTGCCCCACAGCAATCCCGCCGCCTCGGCCTGGGGGCGCCGGGCGGCGCATAGCGGGTCGGTATAGTCGCCGCCTTCGGTCGCTTTATGGATGACGCCCAGGATGTTGCTCCGGCGCACCGCCCGGAAGTCGGTGACGGTCACGAATCGGCTGAGGTCGATCACCGCGTCCAGTCCCAGCGACGCGCGATCCGGCGGCGGCGGCGCGATCGGAACCTGATAGGACCCCTGGGGCGCCCGGGGGGCGGTGGTGCATGCTGCGGCGGTCGATGCCGCCAGGGCCGAGAGAAGGTTCCTGCGAGAGATCATGGCCTGACATTAGGCGAATCGCGGATCAGCATCACCTCCGGTCACAGACCCCAGGATTGCCACACCGTGGTATTCGCCGGGAGATACGCGGACCAGCCGGTTGCCAGCACTGCGTAGCTCGTCATGTACGCTGCATAGCAATTGAGGAAGCCCTGCCACTGGCCCGTGCGCGGCGGTGGAGTCGACCAGGTATCACAAAGGGACAAAGCCGCCGCCAGGAGCCAGCACATGCCGGCGCTGGAGGCGAGCGGAACCTCCATCGAGAGGTAGTGCGTCTTATCCAGGAATTGCAGGCCGACGACCGCACCGGCAATCAGGCAGACCAACATCAGGATATGCAGAACGCGCGGGATCACGGTCTGAATCTGACCCAAAGTCCAGCAGCGAATGCCCACAACGCGCCAAACAACGCGAGTATGGGAAGTCCCCACGACAACAACGACGCTATAGAGATCGTCAGAAAAACCAAGAGACGAGACCCCCGCCTTCATCCGCCCAAGCCACACGCCAGTATAATCTTCGGGCACTGCCACGTCACGCCAGGGGACGAAGGAGAGCGCCACCATGACACGCCAACCGAGCGTTGGTCGCTGTCACACCGGGTCCCACGTCGACGACTTCGCGATGGTCGACAAGGGACGTTGCCGAGTGCATAAATGGCTCGACCACGCGTTGTTGGTCGACGCCGGACTGGTCCAGCGGCGGAGTGTCTGATGGTGACAAAACCGTTCGATCTGACACGCACGACGCTCGCCGTCCTGTCGATTCTCGGCCTTATCGCCGTTTCCTTTCTCGTCCTGCAGCCATTCCTGGCGGCAGCCGTGTGGGTCGAAAGCAGCACGGAGGACGTCGTCGTTCTGCAGCCTGGGATTGCCGGCGGAACGGACCAGATCGATTGGAGCCGGGGAGCCAACCATGCCTGATAGCCGAGGAACCGGGACGAGCGACTCCCAAAGTCGTTCGGGGCGTCGCAGGACGCTGGCGCTTTTTCTGGCGGCGCTGGCCGTGGCCGCGCCGGCCGCGCGAGCGCTGGCGCAGGCGCAGGCGCAGACGGGCCCAAAGGCGTTCTCGCCGGAGGAGCTCGATCAGATACTGGCGCCGATCGCGCTCTACGACGATGCGTTGCTGTCTCAGGTCCTGATGGCCACGAGCTATCCGCTCGAGATCGTCGAGGCGGCGCGCTGGTCGCAGGCCAACCCCAATCTCAAGGGCGACGCCGCCGTGACGGCCGTTGCCGACAAGACCTGGGATGTCAGCGTCAAGTCGCTGGTCGCCTTCCCGTCCGTCCTGAAGCAGCTCAGCGACCATCTCGACTGGACCCAGAAACTGGGCGACGCGATGATCGGCCAGCAGGCCGACGTGGCCACGTCGATCCAGCGGCTGCGCGCCAAGGCCGCCGCGGCCGGCACCCTGAAGACCGGCGCCGGCAAGGAACAGACCGTCACGACCCAGACGCAGGGCAGCGAAACCATCATCGCCATTCAGCCGACCAATCCAGAGGTCGTGTACGTGCCGACCTACGACCCGAACACGGCCTATGGGCAGTGGCCCTACCCGAGCTATCCGCCGACCTACTACCCCACCGGTGGCGCCTTGATGACCGGCCTGATGTGGGGCGTGGGCATTGCGGCGGCGGGTGCGATGTTCAGCAGCTGGAACTGGGGCTATGGCGGATCGGGCAACTACGTGAACGTCAATGCCAACCGGGCGACGAACATCGACCGCAACTTCAACCGTGGCAATGTCGGCACCGGCGGCCGCTGGCAGCACGACGGGAGCCATCGCCGCGGTGTCGCCTACCGCGATCCGGCAACGCGTCAACAATTCGGACAGAACCGGCCCGGCAGCGATCAGCGACAGCAGTTTCGCGGACAGCTCGAAGGGCGAGCGGGCGGCCCCGGTGGCGTCGGCGGCGCCGGCCGTCCCGGTGGTGTCGGCGGTCCCGGCGGTGTCGGCGGCGCGGGGCGCCCTGGCGGCGTCGGCGGTCCTGGTGGTGTCGGTGGAGCGGGTCGCCCTGGTGGCGTCGGTGGTCCTGGCGGTGTCGGTGGCGCGGGTCGCCCTGGCGGTGTCGGCGGTGCCGGCGGTGTCGGTGGTGCGGGTCGCCCTGGCGGTGTCGGTGGTGCGGTGGGCGGGTCGCCCCGGTGGCATCGGCGGTGGCGCGGGGGCCCGCGGCGGCAGCCCCAACGGACTGTCCGGCGTGAACCGTGGCCAGCAGGTGAACCGCGAGTCCCAGCGCGGCCGTGCCCAGCAGCAAAGGGCGGCGCCGCAGCGCAGCGGCGGCGGCCGTGCCGGCGGCGGCGGCGGTGGACGTCCTGCCGGCGGCGGCGGTGGTGCGCGGGGCGGCGGCGGCGGTGGTGGCGCGCGGGGCGGCGGCGGTGGAGGAAGGCGATGAGCAAGCTGATCCGTGATGTCTTCCTGGCGCTGGTCCTGTGCATCGGCCTGTCGGCCGCCGCGCTGGCGCAGCCGCAGGCACCAGCGCCTCAACTGCGCGGCTTCCCAACACCGGAGGCGGCGGCCGACGCGCGTCACCGAAGCGATCCGCAACAACGACGACAAGGCGCTGACCGCCATCCTGGGCTCGACGTGGCACGAGTTCGCGCCCGGCGGCGATCAGGACGACGACGAGATCCGCGCGACCTTCCTCAAGGCGTGGGACGAGAAGCACGCGATCATACCGGAGGGTCCGGACAAGGCGCTGTTCGGCGCCGGCACCACCGGCTGGGTGGCGCCGATCCCGATCGTCAAGCAGGGCAACGAATGGCGCTTCGACGTCGAGGCCGGCCAGAAGGAGATGCAGGCGCGCCTGATCGGCCGCAACGAGCTCGCCGTCGTGCAGACCCTGCTGGCGATCGTCGATGCCCAGCGCGACTACGCCGCGCTCGATCCCATGAAGGCGGGGCTTCCGGTCTATGCAAGGCGCCTGCTGAGCAGTCCCGGTCGCAAGGACGGGCTCTATTGGGAGACCAAGCCGGGCGAGCCGGACAGCCCGCTGGGTCCGCTGCTCGCCAAGGCGCAGCCCGGCGAGATCCAGCTGAACGGCTATTACGGCTATCGCTTTCGCCTGCTCTACAGCCAGGGTGCGGATGCACAGGGCGGCGCCTACGACTACCTGGTCAACGGCCGCATGCTGGGCGGCTTCGCCGTCATCGCCTGGCCCGTGCGCTGGGGCGAGACCGGCGTGATGACCTTCATCGTCAGCCACAACAGCGACGTCTACGAGAAGGACCTCGGCCCCGACACGGCGCAGGCCGCGGCCGCGATCAACGTCTTCAATCCCGACAAGTCGTGGGACAAGGCCGACATGACGCCGGAAAAGTGAGAGCGAACGCCGCCTGTCGCTACAGCAACGGACTGAAGAGGCGCAGCGTATTTTCGATCAGGCGTTCCCTGAAAGGCCGCGTCGCCCAGCCCGACGGATCGAGCTGCCTCGACTGATCCACGTAGCTCCTCTGCAGGGCGCGCAAGGCGTCAGCGAACTCGCGTTGGTAGATGAACAGCGCCACCTCGTAGTTGAGCCACAGGCTTCGCATGTCGAGGTTGACGGTGCCGAACATCGACATCGTGCCGTCGACGGAGATCGACTTGGTGTGAAGAAGCCCGCCGCGATAGAGCTGGATCGCCACGCCGGCATCGAGGAGGTCGTCGTAGTAGGACCGGCTGGCGTAGCGGGTGAGGAACGAGTCGACCTTTTCGGGGACGATGAGCGTCACCTGCACGCCGCGGCCGGCAGCGCCACGCAGCGCCACGATCATCGGGTCATCGGGCACCAGGTAGGGCGTCGTCAGCACCAGTTCATGCTGGGCCGAGTTGATCAGCCCGAGGATCATCTGCAGGAGGCCATCTTCCGACTCGCCGGGGCCCGACGGAACGACCTGGACATTCGCCGTTCCCAGAGGTTGCGCCCTGCCAAGGCCGGCAGCGTCAATCAGCTCCTGCAACGGCTCGCCGGTCTCGAGAATCCAGTCGCCGATCAGGATTCCGGCGAGCGGATTGACCACCGTGCCTTCGACGCGGACCATCGCATCGACCCATTCCCCTACTCCCGACTCCTGCTTGAAGTAGCGCGGATCGACGAGATTCATGCTTCCCGTCCATGCCGCCATACCGTCGATCACCACGATCTTGCGGTGCAGACGAAGATCGGTGCGGCCGACCAGGGTGCGCAGCAGCCCGGCCGGAAGCGCCGCACGAAGCTGAACACCGGCGTCGCGCAGGCGCTTCGGCTGTGTGCCCTTCCACCACGGCCGCGCCCCGAGAGCGTCGATCAGCAGCAGGCACCGCACGCCGCGGGCGGCAGCGCGAATGACCGCTTCGACAACTTCGTCCGCCGCACCGCCTTCGTTCCAGATGTAGAACTCCATCAGCACGCTGGTTCTTGCTGCATCGACGTCGCGGACAATCGCCGCGAGAATCGCCTGGGTGTCGGTAAAGAGTTCGAAAGTATTGCCGCGAACGGTAGCGAAACCGACCAGCGATCGCCCCAGCCGGTCCATCGCCTGCGCCGCCGTCGGCAGGGTCGGCCAGTCGACGGCGGCGAAATCGGCGGGAATGGTGGCTCTTGCGATCTGCCGGAAATCGGTGCGCAACACCGTGATGGCGCGTGAACGCTTGCGTCCTATCCGACGCTCGCCGATCAGCAGATACAACAGCGCGCCGGCGAACGGCAGCGTCGCCACCAGCAGCAGCCATGACAGCGCGACACCCCGCGCCGATCGCCGCATGACCACGCGCACGCCGATGGCAACGACGATCGCGGCATGCATGGTCACCAGAAAAGCCGAAGATCCGAGAAGAAAATACATTAGTGAGTATTTCGCAGTGCTCGACGAATTGCACGCGCCGCATGACCTGAGGTCCTGCCGGCGCGCCAGGGCCATCCGGAGCATCGTGGCTTGTCGGCGTCGTGCGGGCTCTTGTCGGTCGCAGTCAACGCGAACTGATGGTACAACTGTGGCGCGATCGGCATCATACGAGTGGACAGCCGCCAGCAACGGCGAGCCGAGGACTACCCCATGGCGAATGAGCAAGTGGCGTCGGAACCCGAGAGCCCCCCGCCGGCCGCCAAGACGCAACCGCCGGCAAACCCGGTGCGCCGCCTGACGTTGATCGTGATGGCGATCGGTATCGTCCTCATCTCCTACGGCATCGCCGCCGACCGCATCACGCCCTACACGGCGCAAGCCCTTGTCCAGGCGTACCTGGTGAAGATCGCCCCCGAGGTGAGCGGCCGGGTGATCGAGGTCGGCGTCGACACCGATCAGCGCGTCGAGGCCGGCAAGGTCCTGTTCCGCATCGAGCCCGACCAGTACGTTCTGGCGGTCCGCCGCGCCGAGGCGCAGCTGGAAACCATCGGGCAGTCGATCGGAGCGTCGACCGCCGCGGTCGCAACGGCGCAGGCGAAGCTGGTCGAGGCCATTGCCATGCGCGAGAACGCGCGCGACCAGACGAAACGCACGTTCGAGCTGGTCAGGAAGGGAGTCCATTCCGAAGCACGCCGGACCCAGGCGCAGGCGACACTCGATTCCGCCGAGGCCATCGTGGAGCAGGCCCTGGCCGAACTCGAAAGGGCAAAGCAGACCCTGGGCCCCACCGGCATCGACAATCCGCAGATCCGCGAGGCCATGACGGTCCTGGCCCAGGCCAACCTCGACCTCCAGCGCACCACCGTGCTCGCGCCGTCGGAGGGCGGCGTCACCAACCTGTCGCTCGGCATCGGGCAGGTGCTGTCCAAAGGCGAGGCGGCAATGACCTATATCGACATCAGGGAGGTCTGGATCGAGGCGGCTTTCCGTGAGGTCAGCCTGGAGAACATCCACATCGGCGACCCGGTCGAGATCGTGCTCGACCTCTATCCGGGCAGGGTCTTCGCCGGGCGAGTTTCGGCCGTGGGTTATGGCGTCGGGAACCGTGACGTGGACCCGCGCACCGGCTTGCCGAGCCCCCGCACCCAGAGCGGCTGGATCCGCCCGCCGCAACCCATGCCGGTGCGGGTCGAGTTCGAGGGGGCACGGCCCCTGGCAATGCGTGTCGGCTCACAGGCCAAGGTCATGGTCTATCCCGGCAAAAACCTGATCATGAACGCCATCGGCGACGTCAGGATGTGGCTCGCCGCACTGCTGGCCTATGTCCAGTAAGCCAGTCGCCGCGTCCGGCAGCGGGCGCGACCACGCGGCCACGGGTGTACGAAACGCTGCCTTGCGGCTCGCATTCGGCGTGACGGGCTGCTTTGTGATCGTCGAGGCGCTCGATTGGGACGCGACCTTTCTGGCGCCCCTGCTTGCCGCGAACATGCTGGTGAAGACGCCACGGCCGCCCAGCCTTGCCCAGGGGCTCGTCGTCGTCATCCTGTTTGCCTCGTCGACCGCCGCCGTTCTCGTGCTCTCCATGTTCGTGATCAGCAATCCGCAGGTGCTGATCATGGCGCTGATACAGCTCTTTTTCCTGTCTTTCTACGCGCACCGCCTCGGCGCACCGGACCTCGCCACCCTGCTTCCCCAGATCTCGGCCGTGTCGCTTCCGATCGTCGCCGTGCTCTCGCCGGACGGCGCGGGCACATTCGCGAGGACGCTGGTGGCGGCAGGCTTCGTTGCGCTGCTCACCGTCTGGGTGGCACACGCAGCGTTCCCCGCACCTGCGGCCGTGGTGGGCGCGGCGACACCCGCCACCACCGCCTCGTTGGTGGGGCCCGTCGCGGCAGCGCGCTATGCGCTGCTCGATACGCTCGTCCTGATGCCGCTTCTGATCTGGTTCATCCTGAACGCCACGGAGGCCGCCATCGTGGTGCTGATCGTCGTCGTCACGCTGCTGCGACAGACCGATCGCCAACAGGGAAAATCGGCGGCGCTTGGCCTGATCCTCGGCAACCTCGTCGCCGGCGTGGCGGCAGGGGTCGCCTACAACGTGATCCTGCTTGGCAATACGCTGCCGTTCTTCGTCACGGTGTGTCTCGCGGCAACCCTGATATTCGCTGGCCGGATCGCCACTGCGGGTAACCGCGCTCCCGTCTATGTCGTGGCACTTGGGACTTTTGTGCTCCTCCTGGGCCTCAGCCTGTCGCCCCTGCCGGGCAGCACCGGCGAGGCGTTCGTAAGCCGCATCCTGAACGTGATTTTTGCCTCGGCTTACGCGACTGGCGCCTTGTCGCTCGTGGAGCGCTGGTACCCCGCGATGCCTGACGCCGTACGCCCCCTACAGACGCGAAGCAGGAGCGAGGAACCGAAAAATGGCTGAAAGAAACTCGAGGGCGGTACGGGCCTCGTTCCTCGCCGCGCTGATCGAAGGCCTGGGCGTGACCTGGCCGATACTGTCCGGTCTGTTGCTGTTCAAGGCGATCGTGGGCGCGATCGTCGGCGTCATCGAAGGATGGGGTGTCTGGCAGGGAGTCTACTTTGCCTACGTTACCGGACTGACCATCGGCTACGGAGACCTCGCACCAAAACAGGCTCTGACCCGGTTTCTCGCCATCGTAATCGGATTTTCCGGTGTCCTGCTTACCGGCCTGGTCGCGGCGTTGGCGGTAAAGGCAATACAAGCTGTACCTCGACCGCTGTCGGACAACGCTTAGCGTGAATCGGACTGGCGTGCCCGACGACCGACTTCGCGGGTCGGCGGCCTTTCGACACTCGCCAAGCGATGTCGCAGGGGCATGAGGGGCTCGACCATCCGCAACCGAAGTATAGAGGTTGGAATGAACACGACATTCTCGGATTGCGTGTTCGGACGACTTGATGGATCGTAGCCCGTTGCCCGGCGGCGCCGGGCCTATCCGACGGTGGAGTGTCCGATGGTGACGAAACCGTTCGACCTGACGCGCACGACGCTCGCCGTCTTGTCGATTGTCGGTCTGATTGTCGTTTCTTTTCTTGTTCTGCGACCCTTCCTGGCGGCGACAGTGTGGGCGGCCACGTTGGTGATTGCCACATGGCCCTTGATGCGACGGTTGCAGTCGGCTTTCGGCGGTCGTCGCTGGGCCGCCGTTACGCTGATGACGCTGCTGCTGCTGTTCCTCGTGCTGATTCCGCTTTCGATGGCGATCAGCTCGATCGCCACTCACGCCAGCCGTCTTGTCGAATTACCTGAGTTGACATCCGCTGCCCGCATCCCTTCACCGCCGCCATGGCTGTCCGATGTTCCACTGGTGGGTCGGCCTGTTGCCGAAAAGTGGAAGGACCTGATGGAGAGCAGCACGGAGGACATCGTTGAGTTGGCTCGTCCCTATGCCAGGTCCGCCACGGAATGGTTTATCGCGGCGGCCGGAAGCTTCGGAGGGACGGTGCTGCACCTTTTCCTGACGATCGGCATTGCCGCCATTCTTTATGCCAAGGGTGAACTGGCGGCCGACTGGTGCCAGCTCTTTGGACGGCGGCTGGCCGACGAGCGCGGCGAGGAGGTCGTCGTCCTGGCGGGGGGAGCGATACGCGGCGTCGCATTCGGCGTTATCCTGACAGCGCTTGCGCAGACCTTCGCCAGCGGCATTGCCCTGGCGGCGGCGGGTGTGCCGCAGGCAGGCCTCCTGACGGCCATCGTCCTGGTTCTGTGCCTTGCGCAGATCGGCCCTATCCTTGTGGTTCTGCCGGCCATCATCTGGCTGTTCGCGACGGGGCAGACCGTGCCGGGTATCATCCTTGTCGTCATCGGCGTTCCCGCCGTGCTGATGGACAACTTCCTTCGGCCCGTCCTGATCAAGCGGGGGGCCGATCTGCCGCTGCTGCTGATCCTGCTTGGCGTCATTGGCGGCCTTCTCGCCTTCGGGGTGCTCGGCCTGTTCTTGGGCCCGGTGATCCTCGCCGTCACGTACACGTTGCTGCAGCACTGGGTTGCTGAAGCAAAAAGGGACTAACGCCCTAGACTCGCTCGATCGGGGGACACAGTCATGGCCGACTATTTCCAGGGATCTCGCCCGCCGGATCCCATCGTCCTGTCCCGCCGCCGCAGGATGTTGGCCCTTTCTCTCGCGGCATTGACCATGCTCGCATTGCCGATGCCGGTGCTGGCGCAGACGGAGCCCAAGCCGTTCTCGCCGGAGGAGCTCGACCAGATACTGGCGCCGATCGCGCTCTACGACGATGCGTTGCTGTCTCAGGTCCTGATGGCCGCAGGCTATCCACTCGAGATCGTCGAGGCAGAGCGCTGGTCGCAGGCCAACCCCAATCTCAAGGGCGACGCCGCCGTGACGGCCGTTGCCGACAAGACCTGGGATGTCAGCGTCAAGTCCCTGGTCGCCTTCCCGTCCGTCCTGAAGCAGCTCAGCGACCATCTCGACTGGACCCAGAAGCTGGGCGACGCGCTGATCGGCCAGCAGGCCGACGTGGCCGCGTCGATCCAGCGGCTGCGCGCCAAGGCCGCCGCGGCCGGCACCCTGAAGACCGGCGCCGGCAAGGAACAGACCGTCACGACCCAGACCCAGGGCAGCGAAACCACCATTGCCATTCAGCCGACCAATCCAGAGGTCGTGTACGTGCCGACCTATGACCCCAACACGGCCTATGGGCAGTGGTCCAATCCGAGCTATCCGCCGACCTCCTATCCCACCGGTGGCGCCCTGATGAGCGGCCTGGCGTGGGGCGTGGGCATTGCGGCGGCGGGTGCGATGTTCAGCAGCTGGAACTGGAACTCCGGCGGGTCGGGCAACTACGTGAACGTCAATGCCAACCGGGCGACGAACATCGACCGCAACTACAATCGTGCCAATGTCGGTACCGGCGGCCGCTGGCAGCATGACGCGAGCCATCGCAAGGGCGTCGCCTACCGCGATCCGGCAGCCCGTCAGCAATACGGACAGAACCGGCCGGGTGCCGACCAGCGACAGCAGTACCGCGGCCAGACGGGTCAGGCTGCACGACCGAGCGGTGCCGGCGGTCCCGGTGGAGCGGGTCGCCCTGGTGGCGTCGGCGGTGCCGGTGGCGCCGGCGGTCCTGGAGGCGCGGGCCGGCCGGGTGGCGCGGGCGGTGTCGGTGGTCCGGGTGGCGCCGGTGGTCCCGGCGGTGCCGGTGGAGCGGGTCGCCCTGGCGGTGCCGGCGGTGCCGGTGGGGCGGGTCGCCCGGGCGGTGCCGGTGGTGCCGGGAATGTCCAGCGGCCAGCGAGCGGAGCCGGCGGTGGTGGTGGTGGAAGTGGTCTCTCCGGCGTGAACCGTGGCCAGCAAGTGAACCGCGAGTCCCAGCGCGGCAATGCCCAGCAGCAAAGGGCGGCGCCGCAGCAAAGGGCGGCGCCGCAGCGCAGCAGTGGTGGTGGTGGTGGTCGTCCCGCAGGGGGCGGTGGTGGTGCGCGGGGCGGCGGCGGCGGTGGAGGAAGGCGATGAGCAAGCTGATCCGTGACGTCTTCCTGGCGCTGGTCCTGTGCGCCGGATTGTCGGCGGCCGCGCTGGCGCAGCCGCAAGGCCCTCAATTGCGCGGCTTCCCGACGCCCGAGGCGGCGGCCGATGCGCTCACCGAGGCGATCCGCAGCAACGACGACAAGGCGATGACCGCCATCCTGGGCTCGACGTGGCACGAGTTCGCGCCCGGCGGCGATCAGGACGACGACGAGATCCGCGCGACGTTCCTCAAGGCGTGGGACGAGAAGCACGCGATCATACCGGAGGGCCCGGACAAGGCGCTGTTCGGCGCCGGCACCACCGGCTGGGTGGCGCCGATCCCGATCGTCAAGCAGGGCAATGAATGGCGCTTCGACGTCGAGGCCGGCAAGAAGGAGATGCAGGCGCGCCTGATCGGCCGCAACGAGCTTGCCGTCGTGCAGACGCTGCTGGCGATCGTCGATGCCCAGCGCGACTACGCCGCCCTCGATCCCATGAAGGCGGGGCTTCCGGTCTATGCAAGGCGGCTGCTGAGCAGTCCCGGCCGCAAGGACGGGCTCTATTGGGAGACCAAGCCGGGCGAGCCGGACAGCCCGCTCGGTCCGCTGGTCGCCAAGGCGCAGCCCGGCGAGTACGAGCAGAACGGCTATTACGGCTATCGCTTTCGCCTGCTCTACAGCCAGGGTCCGGATGCACAGGGCGGCGCCTACGACTACCTGGTCAACGGCCGCATGCTGGGCGGCTTCGCCGTCATCGCCTGGCCCGTGCGCTGGGGCGAGACCGGCGTGATGACCTTCATCGTCAGCCACAACAGCGACGTCTACGAGAAGGACCTCGGCCCCGACACGGCGCACGGCCGCGGCGGCGATCAACGTCTTCAATCCCGACAAGTCGTGGGACAAGGCCGACATGACGCCGTAGCCCGGAGCCTGGGCCTACTTGCGCCTGAGCTCGGCCAGCAACCGATCGACGAATTTCGGCGAATAGCCCAGCAGCGCCGCCTCGTCCGACAGCTCCTTCTCGAGCTGGCCCAGCGCCTCGATGAACGAGCCGCCTTTCGCCAGCGCCTCCTCTACGAGCTTGCCGGCCTTCTGCTTGCCGATCTTCTCCGCGAGCAGGAAGGTCGCGCGCTCGGCCAGCACGGCGCCTTCGGTGGCGTCCATGTTGGCCTGCATAGCGTCGACATCGATCGTGAGGCCGGCGGCCACCTCGTCCATCGCCTGCACCGCCGAGCCCAGGGTCTCGATCAGCGCCGCCAGGGTCGGCCATTCGGCCTGCCAGCCGCCCAGCGCGCGCTCGTGCTCCTGCGGGATGGCGGCGACGATGGTGGCGGCCAGCAGTGGCGCACGCGACGCCGCCGCCAGCACCAGGGCCGCGCCCACCGGATTGCGCTTGTGCGGCATGGTCGAGGAACCGCCGCGGCCGGGGCCGGACGGTTCGGCCGCCTCGCCCACTTCGATCTGCATCATCAGCGAGATGTCGCGCGCGGCCTTGGCGAGCGCGCCCACGACCAGCGCCGCATCCTGCGCCAGCGCCGCCACGCGCACGCGCTGGGTGAACCAGGGCGCGGGCGGCAAAGCGAGGCCGAGGCGCTTGGCGAGCGAGACCATCACCGGCTCGGCCTCCTCGCCCAGCGCCGACAGGCTGCCCGAGGCACCGCCGAACTGGACGATCTGGGTTTCGGCGAAGCTCGCCTCGAGGCGGCGTGCAGCGCGGCTCACGTCCGACGCCCAGCCGGCGATCTTCTGGCCGAGCGCCAGCGGCGTCGCCGGCTGCAGGAGCGTGCGGCCCAAGGTCGGCGTCTTGCGATGCTTGCGGGCGAGAGCGGCAAAGGCCGCGACGATGCGATCGAGTTCCTTCACGATCGGCGGCAGCGCTTCTCCGAGCTGCAGCACCATCGCCGTGTCGATCACGTCCTGGCTGGTGGCGCCCCAATGCACGTAGCCCGCCGCGTCGGCGTCGCGCTTGGCGACCTCGTCGGTCAGGGCCTTCACCACCGGTACGGTCAAGGTGGCGGTGCGGCGCGCCGCCTCGGCGAGCGACGCCGGATCGTAGAGCGCGGGATCGCAGGCCTTGACGATGACGGGCGCGAACTTCTTCGGGATCAGGCCGGCGTCGGCGGCGGCCTGCGCCAAGGCGGCCTCGAAGCGCAGCATGTGGCGCAGGGTGGCGAGATCGGAGAAGGCCTCGGCGGCGAGCGCCGAGGAGCCGAGGGCGTTGACCAGGCGGCCGGCCATCCGAGCGTTCCCGTCAGACGTCGAAGAAGACGGTTTCGTTCGGCCCGCCGAGATGGATCGGCAGCCGCCACGTGCTCGCGCCATCGCGCTTGGCGATCAGCGTGGCGCGGCGTGCCGGCTCGACCAGCTTCAGCACGGGATCCTCGGCTAGCGCCGGATCGCCGTCGAAATAGAGCCGCGTCGCGAGGCGATTGAGCACGCCGCGCGCGAAGACGGAGATGTTGACGTGCGGCGCCTGCAGGCCCCCTTCCGGCCACGGCACGCGGCCGGGCCGCACCGTGGCGAAGCGCGCCACGCCCGTGGCGTCGGTCGAGGCCCGGCCGAAGCCCTCGAAGCCGGCATCGAGCGGCAGGTTGCGGCGATCGTCGGGATGGTTGTAGCGGCCGTGGCTGTTGGCCTGCCAGATCTCGATCAGCCCGTCGGGCACGAGGGCGCCCCCGACGTCGTGCAGGCTGAGCGCGAGGTCGATGCGCTCGCCGGCGACGCCGGGCGGGGCGAGGTCGGCGCGATATGTGTTCACGAGGGTGCCCCAGTAGAACGGGCCGATCGTTTGCGACGGCGTCAATCCTTTCGACATCGGCCTATTCCATCGGCGTGGCGTGGCGGCCGCGCAGCACGATGTCGAAGCGGTAGCCGAGCGCCCATTCGGGCTGGGTGAGATCCATGTCGAAGGCGGCCTGCAGGCGCTCGCGCGCGCCTTCGGGCACCGAATTGTAGATCGGGTCGTAGGCCAGCAGCGGGTCGGCCGGGAAATACATCTGGGTGATCAGGCGCGTGGCGAAGGCCGGCCCGAACAGCGAGAAATGGATGTGCGCCGGCCGCCAGGCATTGTGGTGGTTGCCCCACGGATAGGCGCCGGGCTTTACGGTGACGAAGCGGTACTTGCCCTCGGCATCGGCGCGCGCGCGGCCGCCGCCGTAGAAATTGGGATCGAGCGGCGCGTCGTGCTGGTCGCCGGGATGATGGTAGCGGCCGGCGGCGTTGCACTGCCAGATCTCGACCAGGGCGTCGGGCACCGGCCGGCCGTCCTCGTCGAGCACGCGGCCCTGCACGATGATGCGCTCGCCCAACGGCTCGCCGATGCGCTGGCGCGTGAGGTCGTTCTCCAGGGCGTCGAGCCGCTCGGTGTGCAGCAGCGGGCCGGTGATCTCCGACAGGCTGTGTGGCAGGGCGATCGCGGGCTTCGACGGCGAGCGGCCCGTCGTCGACTTGTATTCCGGCGAAAGATTGGGCGGATGCTGGCCGGCGCCCGGACGGCGGTAGGTTTCCTCTTTCATGGGGCCAGTCTAGCGCGCCGGGGGCGCGCCACTCCAGTGGCGCGTCTTCGCCGCTTCGATAAAGGAAGACCGCGCCACTCAAGGTGGAGTTTACTCCGCCGCGGTGGCGCGCCCCCAGTGTTTCAATTGCTGTTCTCGATGCGCGTCACGGTATAGCGGCGGCCGTCGCGCCCGACCTCGAAACGCACCTTGTCTCCCGGGCTCAGCTCCTTGAGCGACTCAGGATCGCCGACGCGGAAAACGTGCGTGCCGCCTTCCGGGAAGAGCTGCGGGACCGGCCTGACCGACAAGGTGACCTTGCCTGCTGCGTGATCGACAGCGACGACGCGGCCCGTCGCAAGCGGCGCGTCGGACGGCACGGCCTGTCCGTGAACCGACTCGACTATGCCGTCGATCTCCGGTTCGCCGGGCAACGTCTCCAGCGCCAGCGCCTGGCCGGCAACGAGGATCGTTGCAGCAAAAATGAGCAAGCTCGAAATATACGCACGCGTCATCGATCCACTCTCCCGCGACCCACTTAGCGATCCTCCGGCCGATTACCAGAGGCGCGCCTGTGACCATCGTCAGGAATGGCGGCAATTGGACAACGCGTTCACGAATGCGTGTTGCGCCGTTGACGGTCCGGAAGAGTTACGCCGCGCGCACCTCGAGGCCGTTGGGCGTGGCGCGGAAGCCGGTCAAGGTGCGGTCGGCGAAGCCCAGGCGCCAGTCGAGCATCTTGGCGGCATATTCGGCGAGACGCGCGGCGTAGGCCGGATCGGCGGCGCGGTTGACGAACTGGTTCGGGTCCTGCTTGAGATCGAACAGCAACGGCGGCAGCGCGGCGAAGTGCACGTACTTGAAGTTCTCGTCCTGCACGACGGCGAGCGAGCACTTGTCCATCGGCACGCCCAGCGCCGATTCGGGCTTGCTGTAGTAGAGGTCGCGGAAGTCGAATTCGTAATGCACCTCGGTGCGCCAGTCCTTGGGCGGCTGGCCCTCGCAGAAGCCCAGCAGCGAGCGGCCATCGCACTGGCGCGGGATCGGCAGGCCGAGCCATTCGAGGATGGTCGGCATGGTGTCGATCGTCTCGGTGAAGCGCTCGACGATCGAGCCGCGGGTGCCGTTGGCCTCGGCGCGCGGATCGCGCACGATCATCGGGATGCGATAGGACTCGTCGCCATAGCCGATCTTGCCCAGCAGGTGATGGTCGCCCAGCTGCTCGCCGTGATCGCAGGTGAAGACGATCAGCGTGTCGTCCCACTGGCCGGTCTGCTTCAGGAAATCGAAGACGCGACCCAGCTGATCGTCGACCTCGCTCATCAGGCCGCAGTAGGTGGCGCGCATCTGGGCCACCTGCTGCTCGTTCATCGCCGAGCCCAGCGCCTTGCCGTCCTGGAAGAAGCTCGCCTGGTTGATATTGTTGACGTAGTAGCCAAGCAGCGGATGCTGCCGCGCCTCCTCCTCGGCGCTGGCGGCGCGCACCACCTTGGGCATGTCCTCGGGCCGGTACATCGCGTGATAGGGCGCCGGCGCGATGTAGGGCGGGTGCGGGCGGTAGTAGCCGAGATGGAGAAACCACGGCTTGCCGGCACGCCCGCGCAGGTAGCTCATGCCGCGCTCGGTGAACCAGGCGGTGTCGGTGAGCTCCTTGGGAAGGCGCGACGGCCGCGCCGTGGCGCCGCTGCCCTGCTCGCCCTTGGGCGTGTCGCCCTCGGGCAGCCAGACGTCCTCGCGGTTCTCCGGCAGCTTGTAGCCGTGGCTCGCCACCCAGCCGAAATAGGCGTCCTTGTAGGGCTCGAAGGCGCCGACGGGGCGGAAGCCGTCCATGATGTCGCCCAGCACCAGGAAGCGCGGATCGTGGGCGGCGGTCGTGCGCGGGTCCGGCGTGGTCGTCGTGTAGCCGACCAGGGCGGGATCGTAGCCGCCGCGGCGCAGCTCGTGGCCGAGGTTGGTGAAGCGGGCGTCGAGCGGAATGGTGTTCTGCACGGCGCGATGGTTCATCAGATAGAGGCTGGTCAGCAGGCTGGCCCGCGCCGGCCCGCAGGGCACGGTCTGGGTGAAATGGTTGCGGAAGGTGACGCCCTCGGCACACAGACGGTCGAGGTTCGGCAGCTTGAGGTAGTCCGCCCCCAGCCGGGGCAGCATGAGGCCGCGCCACTGGTCGACCACGATCAGGAGAACGTTCTTGGCTGCTTGCATGTCGATACACCGTGGTTGGCGGGGGGCGGGATTGCGCTAGAGTGCCGTCAAATTGACGGAGGAGACAACACGTGGCGCGTTTCAAGATCGTGACGACCGGGCCCGGCGGCACCGACCATTCCCTGGAAATGGAGACCCTGCGCGCCCTCGACGCCGAGATCGTCGAAGTGGCGGGCGGCGACGACGAGCTGGCCAAGGCGGTGGCCGACGCCGATGCGATCTACGCCAAGGGCCGGCCGCGCATCACCGCCAAGGTGATCGAAGCGGGCAAGAAGCTGAAAGTGGTGTCGCTCGGTTCGGTCGGCGTCGATTCGGTCGACGTCGATGTCGCGACCAGGCTCGGCATCCCGGTGACCAACTGTCCCGACACCTTCATCGAGGAGGTTGCCGACCACGCCATGACGCTGATCCTGGCGAGCTGGCGGCGGCTGGTCGTGCAGGACCAGATGGTGCGCAAGGGCGAATGGGCCAAGGCGCGGCCGATGCTCTATCAATTCCCGCGCCTCATGGGCATGACCCTGGGCTTCATCTCGTTCGGCCACGTGGCGCGCGCGGTGTCCAAGCGCGCCCAGCCGTTCGGCTTCCAGATGCTGGCCTACGATCCCTACATCGAGGAACTGGTGATGTCCGACTACGGCGTGCAGCCGGTCGGGCTCGACGAGCTGCTGGAGCGCTCCGACATCATCTCGATGCACGCGCCCGGCACCAAGGACGCCCATCACCTCCTGAAGGAACCGCACTTCAAGAAGATGAAGAAGACCGCGCTGTTCGTGAACACCGGCCGCGGCTCGACGGTCGACGAGACGGCGCTGATCAAGGCGCTGCAGGAAGGCTGGATCGCCGGCGCCGGCCTCGACGTGCTGGAGACCGAGCCGGTCGGGCACAACAATCCGCTGCTCGGCATGGACAGCGTCATCCTGACCTCGCACGTCGCCTCCGCGTCGGACCGCTTCGACAAGGCGCGCAAGCGCCGCGTCGGCGCCGAGCTGTCGCTGGTGCTCTCGGGCAAATGGCCGCGCGCCTGCGTCAATCCCACGGTGCTGGAGAAATCCAAGCTCGTGCGCTGGCAGCCCTTCTCAATGGAGCGTGGCCCGGGCAACTGAGGCGGCCGGCGCACGCACGCGGCGGGAGGCGCGGCCATGGCCTTCGAATATGTGAGCGTCGAAGAGGCGATGAAGCGCCGCGGCCTGCGCATGGTCGTGGTCGGCAACATACCGAGCCCGTGGGGTGAAGGCGCCAAGGGCATCCTGCACGTCAAGGGCATCGACTGGGCAGCCGTCCGTCTGGACTATGACAGCGAGCCACTGAAGGCGTGGGCCGGCCAGCGCACCGGCCCGGTGGCCTTCTACGACGATGAAGCGCCCCGTCCCGGCTGGGCGGAGATCCTCCTGCTGGCCGAGCGGCTGGCGCCCGCGCCAGCGCTATTGCCCGGGGAGCCCGCGGCACGGGCCCTGGTATTCGGCCTTGCCCACGAAATCTGCGGCGAAGAGGGTCTCGGCTGGTCGCGCCGCCTGCAACTGGTGCACGCCGGGCTGCAGAATGCCGGCGGCTTCCCGGCAGGCTCCTCGCGATACCTGGGCAAGAAATACGGCTACAGGCCCGGGACAGATGCGGCCTGCAGCGCGCGGGTGATCGACCTTCTGGGCCTGCTGGCGGCGCGGCTCAGGGCACAGCGTCTGGCGGGCAGCCGCTACTATGTGGGCGACACCCTGACCGCCGTGGATATCTACAGCGCGACCTTCATGGCGCTGTTCGCACCCCTGCCACCCGAGCACTGCGAGATGGACGCCAGCATACGGGCCGCCCTGGAGACACGGGATGCGGCCACTGAAGCGGCGCTGGACCCGATCCTGTTCGAGCATCGGGGCATGATGTACCGGGAACATCTGGCACTGCCGCTCTCGCTTTGAGCGGCGCGGCGCCCGCTAGTCCGGGACCTTGGGGATGATGCGCTGCCGCTCGTCGCGGATCGCCCGCTCGCATTGGGCGAGGCTGTCGAATGGGCCCAGCACGACCTTCCCGCCATCGTCGGTGGCGTACCAGCCGGTCTCCGTGACGTTATAGTCGCCCAGGTCCTCGGTGGGGACGTGAACCGCGATCAGGTCTTTTGGCTTGGCCATCCACTCGCCTCGCGTTCCACAACCCCTGAGAGTGTGAACAAGTTCACGGAAGATAATGCCGCAGCCATCGATGCAAAGTTGACGGTCGCGCGACGGTAAAGATAGAACCGATGCAGTGGAGGCGAGCCTCTCGACTGGTTTTTATGTGGCGGCGACGCGCGGCCGCACGCATAGCCTGTGAAATCAGATAGCCTCGGTTCGGCCATCGTGGCAAGCGAAAGACAGTTGAGGACCTTTGTACCGCGTACCATGCGCAGCGGCTGCGCAGAGGAGCAGTCGTAGCATGGCGTTGTCCGATCTCCTGAAGGGTGGCCGCCTCCGCCTGATGCCCCGGATTCGCCGGGCTGCGCCGCGCCAGGCCCGACAGGCGGCCAGGATCGTTCCCGTGATCGGCTGCATCCCGGGATCGGAAGTATGGTTCTTCCGCTTCGCCATCGCGTTCCTCGCCCACCTTGGCCAAGGCGGCCAGATCGCCGACCGTTTGCGCGGCAGGATCGTGGGCAGCGCCAATGGCCGTCCCTTCAATTTCGACCATCTCACGGGCGGGCCGCTGCTGTGGGCCCCCAATCTCATCGCCGCGGACCACCTCTTCATCGGCCACGCGGTCTGTCCCGGATTCAGCAAGATCGCGGCCGGGTTTCCGTGGTGGCAGGACACGCGGTTTTGCGCCCCTGGCTTCGACTACTTCCATGAAGGGCTCGACTACACGCAGGTTCCGGTCGACATGGCGCCGCACACCACGGTTCCGGTTTCCGTGAAGGGCCTGGACGCTGCAGCGTGGTCGGAGCCCGGCCAACGCGCCGTCCTCGTCTATCCCGATCCGCTCGAGCAGGCGGCATCCCATTTCAATTTCTGCCGCCGCCATCTCGCCCCCGCCTTCAACACGCTGGACGGCCGACGGCTGGCGGACTGGACCTTTCGCGACTACCTGTTCCACCAGGCCCTGCCGTCGTATGCCAAGGTCTTCCTCTCGTACCAGGTCATGTCGACCCAGGTGCCCGGCTCGGTCAGCATCGTGCCGTACTGGCGCCTGCTCGAGCGTCCCGTCGAGACGCTGGCCTCGATGCTCTCCCACCTGGCCGGAACGCCGCGCGATTGGCCGATGATCGAGGATGCGGTCGACCTTGCCCGGCGGGAGCACCTGACGGCGGTGGAACTCGAGCTCGGACGGCCGCTCGACGGCACGCGCCGGCGTCGCGCCAGCCGCAACCGCGACGTCCGCGAAGAGGTCTTCCGCGAGGAACTCGACCCCGACCTCCGCCGCGACGCCCTGGAGCTGCTCGAGTCGCTGGGGGTCGATTTGCGGTATTTCGCGGCACCTTCCGGCACCGCGACGGGTTCACGGATGATTGTTGCGTGAGCCCTGATCGGACGCCGCCGGGCGTCCGCCTACGCATGGCTTTGCTGCGCGGCCGGTAGTGGATTGCGGGCGGCATCGCTGCCAATCTAGCGGTTCTGCCCTGCGGTGCCGAAGGACCCGCCCCGAATGAAATTCAATGTCGTCGTGGCGACCCATCACAAGACAGGCACTGTCTGGATGTCGTCCGTATTCAGCGCGATCGCAAAAGCAACGGGCGCAAGCTACGTCGACTTCTGGTCGCACTATGGCCGGCTCGACCCGCTGCTCAAGCCGCCCTTCATCCTGTTCAACTACGATTCCACGTTCCGGCAGCATTCGGACATCCTGGCACGCGAGGACGTGCGCATCCTCCATCTCATCCGCGATCCGCGCGACGTCCTGATCTCGGCGATGCACTACCACAAGACCGCGGACGAGGCGTGGCTCCATCGCACGGTGCCGGGCTGCAACGACCTGCCCTACCAGCGCCGGCTGAACGCGTTCGCCACGCCCTTCGAGCAATATCTTTTCGAGCTGGAGAACGCATCGAGCAGCACCATCGAGGACATGCTGGACTGGCAGTACGATCGCGCCAATTGCCTGGAGATCCGCTACGAGGATCTGCGGCTGGATCGCGCCATGGCGCTGTGGTCGCAGATCGTGACGTTCCTCGGCTTCGACGAGAGCGAGCAGAAAACCTGCAAGGAATGCATCTGGAATCACAGCCTGTTTGGCAAAGCGGCCGGCCTCGACCGCGGGCACGTCCGCTCCGGCGACGTCGCGCAGTGGAAGCGGGAATTCACGCCGAAGCTCGCACAGGCATTCGTCCACCGCTTTCCCGATGCCCTGCAGGAGCTGGGCTACGAGCCCGACGATCTGTGGATCGAGCGACTCGGCGAGCCGGTCAAGGCCGAATAAGGCGCCTCGGGCCACGCGGGCAGGCCGGCGATTGTCGGAAGGCAGGCGCGCTGATAGGTAGGCTGGCAGGTAGATAGCCGACGGAATCGGGAGCAAACCCATGTCGAGGTCGCTGCTTTGGGCACTTGCAATCTTGGCGTGCATGACCTCCGGCAGCCTGCTCGGGCAAGACGGCGGAAGCCTCGGGCCGCTCCTGCCGGGGGGTCAGTCGCCACAACGTTCGCCGCTGCTCGAGCGATATGCCGTCGAGGGGGTTGCCGACAAGCCGCTGGCCACGACCAACCTTTCCGCGACGCTCGATCGTGTGGGGCAGACTGAACAGAAGCTTCGGCTGCGCGGCGCGCGGGAAATCGAGCTCTACCGCACGCTGGCGCCCTCCGTCGCTCTCATTGCGACGGACAGCGCGCTCGGATCGGGCTCGTTGATCGCCACCAAGCCCGCGCCCGGCGGCGCGGCCAAGGCCGGGCTGATCCTGACCAATGCCCATGTCGTCGGCGACGCCCGCGAGGTCGCGGTCATCTTCAAGCCGCAGCAGGAGGGCGACAAGATCGATCCCGCGAACGCGGTGCTTGGCATCGTGCGCAAGGTCGATCCGGTGCGCGACCTGGCGCTCGTCGAGGCGGCGAGCGTTCCGGCAAACGCCGCGATCATGAAGTTCGGCGCCATGAACGAGGTGCAGGTCGGCGCCGACGTCCATGCGATCGGCCATCCGGCCGGCGAGGCCTGGACCTACACCAAGGGCATCGTCAGCCAGATCCGCCCGGGCTACGAATGGCAGCCCAAGGACTCGGTCAAGCATGTCGCCGACGTCATTCAAACCCAGACGCCGATCAATCCCGGCAATTCGGGCGGCCCCCTGATCAGCGACGGCGGCCGATTGATCGGCGTCAATTCCTTCAAGAAGGACGGCGAGGCGCTCAACTTTGCGGTATCGATCGGCGAGGTCGAGAAGTTCCTCAAGGCGGCCGACGGCGGCGCCTTCGAGCCGAAGCTGGTGAGCGCCACCAGGAAACCCTGCGAGCTCAAGGTCCTGTTCGAAGGGCGCGCGCCCGGCAACGACGCTTTCATTCGAAACATGGACATGTACTGCACCGGCAAGGCGAACGCGACGCTGCATGTTCCCGACGACAAGGCGAAGCCGGTGGTCTTTCGCGTCGACACGAACAATGACGGCAAGGTCGATGCCTGGGTCTTCGACGAAGACCGCGACGGAAAGTGGGACTATTCGTTGTGGGATACCGACTTCGACGGCAAGCCGGACATGAAGGGCATCCATCCCGACGGCAAGCTCCAGCCGACGCGATACGAGAAATATCAAGCCAAGTCGTGAGGCCCGTGTTCAGACACGACGCGTCCAGCGCGCCGCGTTGACGGCGCCGGGCGGCACCTCGCCCTTCACCAGCGCCTCGACCTGGCGGACGGTATCGAAGGCCTGGCTTTCGCTGGCGGGCGGCGTCAGGCCGCCGATATGCGGCGTGGCGATGACGTTGGGCAGGCGCGCCAGCTCGGGCGACGGCATCTGGTCGGGCGCGCGGCCGACATCCATGGCGGCGCCGGCGATGCGGCCCTCGCTGAGCGCCTGGGCAAGTGCGGCCTCGTCGACAAGATTGCCGCGCGACATGTTGATGAAGAAGGCGTCGGGCTTCATGCGCGCGAAGGCCGCCGCGTTCATCAGATTCTCGGTCTCCTCGTTGGCGATGGCGAGGCAGACCACGTAATCGGCGCGACCCAGAAGCTCGTCCAACGGCAGCTTGATGAAGCGCTGGTCGTCGACCTGGGCATAGGGATCGGACACCAGCACCGTGACGCCGAGGGCGGCGAGCAACGGCGCCAGCGCGCGCGAGATGCGGCCGTAGCCGATGATGCCGACCGTGCTGCCGCCGAGCTGCCGGCCGACCTTGATCTCGGGCATGCGGCCCGCCTGGTAGTCGGCCGAGGCGCGCGAGACGCCGCGCGCGAGGTCGACCAGGAAGCCCAGGGTGAGCTCGATCACCGACTGAACGAAGCCCGCCTCGGCCTGGGTCACCAGCACGCCCGCCTGGCTGGCGGCCGCGACGTCGATGTTGCGGATGTCGATGGCGCTTCGCATCACGGCCTTGAGCCCGGACAGGCCGGCGAAGACCTCGCCCGGCACCGGCGTGGCGCGATCGGCGATCATGAGATCGACATCGCGGGCGGCGGCGATCACGCCCTTCGCATCGAGCGGCGCGTCGCCTTCATGCAGGACGACCTCGACCAGCTCCTGCAGGCGGGCAAGCGCACGGGCGCCGTAATATTGCCGGCGCGCCCGCGGCACGTGGGTCAGCAGCAGCCGCACGGGATCAGGCCTTCGCCCGCTCCTTGAGGCCGCGCAGCGCAAGCGCATAGCCCGCGACGCCGAAGCCGCTCACGGTGCCGAGACAGCTCGTCGCCACCTCGGAAACCGCACCGCGCCGAGCCGGATTGGAGATATGGACCTCGATCGTCGGGAAGCCGACGTTGCCGATGGCGGCGACCAGCGCCGGATAGCCGCGCGTGTGACCGGCGGGATTGATGATGGCGCCGGCGATGCCTTCGTCATGCGCCGCGAACAGGCGGTTGATGACCTCGCCCTCGATGTTGGAATGGAAGATCTCGACCTCGACGTCGAGCTCCCGGGCGTAGGCGCGGATTTTCGCATCGTATTCCGGCAGGGTCATCGGGCCGAAGATCTCGACCTGCGCCTTGCCGCGCATGTCCATGCCGGCGCCGTGGATCACGAGAATCTTCATGGGCTCGGTGTCTCCTGATAGAGCACGCTCCACCACTTGCCGTTACGGCGGACGTAGGTGCTGGCCGAGGTCACCTTGAGGGTCGCGGCCTTCCCGCCCTTCATGGCGCTGGTGTAGGTGAGCCGGTAGAGCAAGGTGGCGACGTCCGGAGTCCAGGGCTTGACCTCGGCCTTCGGATCGATGGTGAAGCTGTCGAGCCTGAAATCGGGCAGCGCCTTCAGGAACTCCGGCTTGGTGAAGCGCGAGCCGTCGCCGAAGATCAGCACGCCGTCGTCGGCCAGATAGTTCTGCATGCCGGCCACGTTCCCGTCCTTGACGAACTGCCAGCTGCTTTTCTCAAGCTCCATCAAGGCGGCGAGCAACGCCTGGTCGGCCGGCTGAGCCATCGTCATCGAGGACCATGCCACGACGATCGAGGCCGCCCCGACCGCCAAACCCCGTCTTGCAATCATTGTACGTTTCCTCACTTCCTCCCCACGAGGAAACACCACTACCATAGCAACATCGAGGGACGCGACAGGCGTCACCGGAGGAAACAAGATGACCAATGCCAGGAAGAAGACCGCCGCCGAGCTGCGCAGCGCCCGCTGGTTCGCGCCCGACGACCTGCGCGCCTTCGGCCATCGCTCGCGCGCCATGCAGATGGGCTACGCGCCGGAGGACTGGGTCGGCCGGCCGGTCATCGCCATCCTCAACACCTGGTCGGACGCCCAGCCCTGCCACATGCACTTCAAGAGCCGGGTCGAGGACGTGAAGCGCGGCATCCTGCAGGCCGGAGGCTTCCCGATGGAGCTGCCGGCGCTGTCGCTGTCGGAGAGTTTCCTGAAGCCGACCACGATGCTCTATCGCAATCTGCTGGCGATGGATGCCGAGGAGCTTTTGCGCGGCCATCCCGTGGACGGCGTCGTGCTGATGGGCGGCTGCGACAAGACCACGCCCGGCCTGCTGCTGGGCGCCATCAGCGCCGGCCTGCCCGCGATCTACCTGCCGGCCGGACCGATGCTGCGCGGCAACTGGAAGGGCAAGGTTTTGGGCTCGGGCTCCGACGCGTGGAAATACTGGGACGAACGGCGCGCCGGCAAGATCTCCGATGCCGACTGGGTCGACGTCGAGGCGGGCATTGCGCGGAGCTACGGCACCTGCATGACCATGGGGACAGCCGCCACCATGATGGCGATGGCCGAGACGCTGGGCATGACCTTGCCCGGCGCCTCGTCGATCCCGGCGGCCGACGCCAACCATATCCGCATGGCGTCGGAGAGCGGACGGCGCATCGTCGACATGGTGTGGGAGGATCTGACGCCCGGCAAAATCCTGACCCATGACGCCTTCCTGAACGCCATCACCGCGGCGATGGCGGTGGGCTGCTCGACCAACGCCATCATCCACCTGATCGCGCTGGCCCGCCGCGCCGGCCAGGATATCGGGCTGGACGATTTCGAGCGCGCCAGCCGCAAGGTGCCGGTGATCGCCAACATCCGCCCGAGCGGCGACAAATACCTGATGGAGGATTTCTTCTATGCCGGCGGCCTGCCGGCGCTGATGACGCAAATCCGCGACCATCTGCATCTCGACGCCTTGACCGTCACCGGCAAGAGCCTGGGCGAGAACATCGAGGGCGCCGAGACCTACAACGACGACGTGATCCGCCCGGTCAAGAATCCGATCTATGCCGAGGGAGCCCTCGCGGTGCTGAAGGGCAACCTCGCACCGGATGGCTGCGTCATCAAGCCGTCGGCCTGTGCGCCCAAGTTCCTGAAGCACACAGGACCGGCGCTGGTGTTCGACGACTATCCCTCGATGAAAGAAGCAATCGACCGCGACGATCTCGACGTCACCGAGGACACGGTGCTGATCCTGCGCAACGCGGGTCCGCAGGGCGGGCCCGGCATGCCGGAATGGGGCATGCTGCCGATCCCCAGGAAGCTTGTGCAGCAGGGCGTGCGCGACATGGTGCGGCTCTCCGACAGCCGCATGAGCGGCACCAGCTATGGCGCCTGCATCCTGCACGTCTCGCCCGAATCCTATATCGGCGGGCCGCTCGCGCTGGTGAAGACCGGCGACATGATCTCGCTCGACGTCGACAAGCGCACGATCAACATGAACGTGTCCGACGCCGAACTCGCCCAGCGCAAGGCGGCGTGGAAGAAGCCCGCGCCGCGCTACGAGCGCGGCTACGGCTGGATGTTCACCCGCCACATCAAGCAGGCCAACGACGGCTGCGACTTCGACTTCCTCGAGACCGGCTTCGGCGCGCCGGTCGGCGAGCCGTCCATCTACTGATCGTCGGAAAGGCCAAACCCATGTCGACCCTGAAGGTCGCGACCCGCGACAAGCTTTTAACCATCAGCACGCCAACGGTCGCCACCGCCCTGTTCAAACGCGGCTTTCGCAACCAGGCGATCCAGAACGTCCATCCGCTGTCGCCGGTCCAGCCGCCGCTGGTCGGCCCGGCCTTCACCCTGCGCTACATGCCGGCGCGCGAGGATCTGAACAAGCTCGAGGTGTTCCGCGACCGCGGCCATCCGCAGCGCAAGGCGATCGAGGATTGCCCGCCGGGGGCGGTGCTGGTCATGGACAGCCGCAAGGACGCGCGCGCGGCTTCGGCCGGCGCCATCCTGGTGACGCGGCTGATGCGGCGCGGCGTGGCGGGCGTGGTGACCGACGGCGGCTTCCGCGATTCGGCCGAGATCGCCCGGCTGGGCTTCCCGGCCTATCACCAGCGCCCCAGCGCGCCCACCAACCTCACCCTGCATCAGGCGATCGACATCGACGTGCCGATCGGCTGCGGCGACGCGCCGGTCTTTCCCGGCGACACCATCCTGGGCGACGGCGACGGCGTCATCGTCATCCCGGCCAACCTGGTCGATGAAATCGCCGACGAAGCCTTCGAGATGACGGCCTTCGAGGATTTCGTCGCCGAGCAGGTCGACAAGGGCCACGGCATCTACGGCCTCTATCCGCCGACCTCCGAGCAGACGATGGTCGAGTACGCGGCCTGGCGGAAGATCAAGGGGCGTTAGGCCTTCATCACCGTCGGCTCGCCGAGCAGCGAGACGTGGGCGGCGACGATGCGCCAGCCGTCGGGCGTGCGCATCCAGGTGTGGCTTTGCCGGCCGGAACGGCTGGCGCCGTGGCGCTGGAACTCGCAATTGGCGGTGCCGAAATCGCGGCCGTAGGTGACGATCCAGACCTTCAAAAGGTCGCGCTTCACGACAAAACCGGGATCGCGGCCGGCGCGGAAGGCGGCGATCTGGTCGTAACCGTAGAGCTGCTCGCCGACGCCGTAGCGCAGGGTGTGCGGGCTCTTCCAGAAGAGCTCGTCGAGCGTCACCACGTCGTTGCTGTTCAGCGCCTTCTCATAGCGCTGGAAGGCCGCCGTGACCTCGGTCACGACCTCGGGAATGTTGATGTCCATTGCGTTGATCCTCTGAACAAGTTGTCGTCCTGAGCGAAGCGAAGGACCTCATCGCCGCTTGCAGCGGGCATGAGATCCTTCGCTTCGCTCAGGATGACGAGACAGTCATGCCGGTGGAGCGCAGCCACACCCTGCTGTTCGAGATGGCGGGCGACGCGCAAGGCGAGGCCTTCCTTGTAGTGGTTGGCAATGATCTGCACGCCGATCGGCAGGCCGCCCGGACGCTGCAGCGGCGCCACCACCACCGGCAGGCCGATGAAGGAGATCGGCTGGGTGTAGAGGCCGAGATTGGCGCGCACCGGCAGCTCGACGCCGCCCAGCTTCATCATGACCTGGCCGATCTTGGGCGCGGTGCAGGGCGTGGCCGGCGCCAGGATGATGTCGACGTCGGCGAACAGCTTCTGCACCTGGGCGCGGTAGTGGCGGCGGAAGCGCTGTGCCTTGACGTACCAGGCGCCGGGCAGCAGTGCGCCCGCCATGAAACGCTCGCGCGTGTCGGGATCGAAATCCTGCGGCCGCGTGCGCAACCGCGGCAGATGAAGCTGGCTGCCTTCGATCGCCGTGATGACATAGGCGGCCGACCGCGCCGCGGCGGCTTGCGGGATCACGATGGTCCTGGACGCCCCCAGCGCCTTGGCCACCGTTGCAACGGCTTCCAGCGCCTCGGGCTCGGCGCCGCGGGCGAAATAGTCGCCGGCGATGGCGATGCGCAGGCCGCCGATGCCGTCGCGCAGTTCCGGCACGGTCGGTTCGGCCGGCCTGTCCGTGCATACCGGGTCGTCGGGATCCCAGCCCTGCATGGCATCGAACGACAGAGCGAGGTCGGCGACCGAGCGAGCGAGCGGGCCGAGATGGTCGAAAGCATCGACGAAGGGAAAGGAGCCGGCGCGGCTCAACCTTCCATAGGTCGGCTTCAGCCCGAACAGGCCGCACAGCGAGGACGGCACGCGGATCGAGCCGTTGGTGTCGGAGCCCAGCGCCAGCGGCACCTCGCCCGCAGCAACGGCGGCGCCCGAGCCGCCCGACGAACCGCCGGTCATGCGCGTCGGATCGTGCGGGTTGCGCGAGGGGCCGTAATGGGCGTTCTCGCCGGTGAAGTCGTAGGCGTACTCGCCCATGTTGAGGCCGCCGATCAGGATCGCCCCGGCCGCCTCGAGCTTGCGCACCAGCGCGCCGTCGCGCTGCCGCCTTCGGCCCGTCGATATTGATCTTCGAGCCGGCGCGCGTCGGCAGGCCCTTGATGTCGAACAGGTTCTTGACCGCGAAGGGCACGCCCACGAGCGGCCCGCGGTGCCGGCCCGAGTCGATCTCGGCGGCGCGCTTCCTCGCCCGGTCGGCGACCACGTCGGTGAAGGCGTTGACCGTGGCTTCGCTGGTCTCGATGCGGGTCAGCGCCGCCTCGACCACGGCCATGGCCTTGACCTTGCCGCTCATCACGGCGCCCGCGATCTCGCTCGCCGTCGCCTGCTTCGACAGGGGATCGCTCATGGCCGGAACACCGGGCCCGGGGTCAGATCGTCGTCCAGCTCGACGTCGAGCAGGGGCTGCGCGATGGCGAGCGAGCGCTCGTAGTTCACCAGCACGTTGGCGCGGTATTCCGGCGCGATCGGCAGGCCGATCGCCTTGGCCGCTTCATCGACCAGGCGCGCAATGTCAGGCTTTTCCTCGGCCACGCTCTTCTCCCCTTCTCAAGCGAAGTGACAGGCAACCTGCCGCGCCGGGCCGGCATCGCGCAAGAGCGGCATATCCGACGAGCAGCGCGGCTCGCCCTTGGGACAGCGGCCGTAGAAGCGGCAGACGGTCGGATCGGGGTCGATCGGGCTGCGCGGCTCGCCGCCCAGCCGCAGCCGGCCGATCCTCTTGTCCGGATCGGCCTGCGGGATGGCCGAGATCAGCGCCCGCGTATAGGGGTGCCGGGGATCGGCGAAGACTTCCGCCGCCGGCCCCTCCTCGACGATCTTGCCGAGATACATCACCAGCACGCGATCGCACAGCAGGCGCACGACGTTGAGGTCGTGGCTCACGAACAGATAGCTCATGCCCAGCTCGCGCTTGAGCTGCTGCAGGAGCTGCAGGATCACGACCTGTACCGAGACGTCGAGCGCGGCCGTCGGCTCGTCGAGGATCAGGAGCTCGGGCTCGACGGCGATGGCACGGGCGATGCCGACCCTGGCCTTCTGGCCGCCCGAAAGCTGGTGCGGGAAGCGCGTCAGAAGCTCGCGCGGCAGGCCGGTCATGTCGGCCAATGCCTCGACCCGGCGCTTGAGATCGGCGCCCGACATCCTCTTGAGACGCCGGACGGGATCGGCGATGGCATCGGCCGCCGTGTAGCGCGGGTTGAGCGAATCGCCGGCATCCTGGAACACCATCTGGATGCGCGCACGGTTGGGATTGGCCGCGAAGGCATTCGCCTTGAAGGCGGCGAGGTCGGTGCCGGCCAGGTCGATGCTGCCCGAGGTCGGGTCGAGCAGGCGGTTGATCAGGCGCACCAGGGTGGACTTGCCGCAGCCCGATTCGCCCACCAGTCCGACCGTCTCGCCGCGGCCGATGGTGAAGCTCACCTCGTCGACGGCAAAGAGCAGGCGCTTGCCGCCGACGTCGAAGCGCTTGGCGAGCGCGCCGATGTCGAGCAGCGCGCTCACAGCGGGTTCCAGCAGGCGACGATGTGGCGTTCGCCCATGGTGCGATGAGGCAGCGGCTTGGTCACGCAGTCGTCGGTGCGGCGCTCGCAACGGCGCGCTGTAGCGGCAGGGCGGCAGGTCGGGGCGGCGCAGGTCCGGCAGGCCGCCGGGGATCGAGGACATCTCGGCGAGCGAGGCCGTCTCGCCCGGCGTCGCAGCCAGAAGCTTGGCCGAATAGGGATGGCGCGGATGGGCGAACAGTTCGAGGCCCGGCGCCATCTCGACGATGTGGCCGGCATGCATGACCACGATGCGGTCGCAATATTCGGCGGCCAGGGCGAGATCGTGGGTGATGAAGATCGTCGCCATGCCCGATTCGTGCGCGAGCTCGCCGATCAGGTCCATGATCACGGCCTGGGTGGTGACGTCGAGGCCGGTGGTCGGTTCGTCGGCGATCAGCAGCGCCGGCCGGCAGGCGAGCGCGATGGCGATCATGATGCGCTGGCACATGCCGCCCGACAGCTCGAAGGGATAGGCCTCGGCGCGGCGTTCCGGATCGGGGATGCGCACCTTCTTCAGCATTTCGATCGCGGCGCGCGGCGCATCGAGCGAGGTCGCGCCGCCATGGCGCACCAGCACGTCGGCGATCTGCCGGCCGACCCGACGGATGGGATTGAGCGCCGTGCGCGGGTTCTGGAAGATCATCGAGAGCTCGCGGCCGCGCTGCTCGGCGAGCTCGCGCTCGGAGAGCGCCAGAAGGTCGGAGCCGCCGAACATGGCGCGGCCCGACGTGACCTTGCCCGCAGCGTCGAGGATGCCCATGACGGCGAAGGCGGTCACCGACTTGCCCGAGCCCGATTCGCCGACCAGCGCCACCGTCTCGCCCTTGTCGACCGCAAAGGCCACCTTCTCCAGCACCTTGACCGTGCCCGAGCGGGTGCGGAACTCGACCGACAGATCCTCGACGGCGAGGGCGGGAACGGCGGTCATGTCCGCATCCGGGGATCGATGATGTCGCGCAGCCCGTCGCCCAGCAGGTTGAAGCAGAACACCGCCAGCATCAGGGCGGCGCCGGGAAAGAGCGCGATCCACCATTCGCCGCTTTGGATGAAGTTGGCGCCCTCGGCGACCATGATGCCCCACTCGGCATCGGGCGGACGCACGCCCAGGCCGATGAAAGAGAGGCCGGCGGCGTTCAGGATGGCGTAGCCCATGGTGAGCGACATCTGCACCATCATGATGGGCATGATGTTGGGCAGGACATGGCCCAGCAGCACGCGCGCCTCGCCGTTGCCGGAAAGCCGCGCCGCCTCGATGAAGCCCGCCTCGCGGCGCACATTGGCCTCGGCGCGCGCCACGCGGACATAGAGCGGGAAGTTGATGATGGCGGTGGCGATCACGATGTTGATCACCTTGTTGCCGAGCGCCGCCACGATGCCCATGGCGAGCACGAACAACGGGAAGGCCATGATGGTGTCGGCGAGGCGGCCGACGATCCGGTCGGTCCAGCCGCCGAAATAGCCCGCCGCCACGCCTGACAGGGCGCCCAGCATGAAGGCCAGGATCACCGAGGCGAAGGCGATGGTGAGATCGAGCCGCGTCGCCACCAGCACCCGGCTGAAGATGTCGCGGCCGAGCTGATCGGTGCCGAACCAGTGCTCGGCCGACGGCGGCTTCAAGGTCATCGCCGCATTGCTCTGCAGCGGATTGTAGGGCGCGATCGCCGGTCCCAGGATCGCCGCCAGCAGGAACATCGCGAACAGGCCGAAGGCCAGCCCCGTGACCGGGTTCTCCGACAGGACGTAACGGGCGTGACGGAGCAGCGGCAGCATCGCTAGCCCAGCCGCACGCGCGGATCGACCAGGCCGTAGAGGAAGTCGATCAGGAGGTTGAGCGCGACATAGAGGACCGCCATGGTGAGCACGAAGCCCTGCACCGGCGCGTAGTCCGAGGTGATCAGCGCATTCACCGCATAGAGGCCGATGCCGGGCCAGGCGAACACCGTCTCGACCAGCACATTGGCGCCCAGCAGGAAGGAGAACACCATGCCGAAGGTGGTGATCACCGGCAGCACGGCGTTGCGGAAGGCATAGGAGAAGATGACGGTGCGCGGGGCGAGCCCGCTCGCCCGTGCGGTGCGGATGAAGTCGCTGCCCAGCACCGCCAGCATCGAGCCGCGCGTCATGCGCGCGAGCGGCGCCAGGGAGAAGATCGCCATCGAGATGCCGGGCAGCGCGAGCTGGCGCAGCGCGCCCCAGAAGGTCTCGAGATTGCCGGTCAGCAGCGAGTCGATCAGGTAGAAGCCGGTGATGTCGGTCGGCGGCGACAGGAACACGTCGAGCCGGCCGGTCGGCGCCGGCGCCCACTGCAGCAGATAGTAGAAGACATAGGCGAAGAGCAGGCCGGTGAAGAAGACCGGCAGCGACACGCCCGCCGTCGTGACCATGCGGCAGAGATGGTCGATCCAGGTGCCCTGTTTCACCGCAGCGAGCACGCCGAGCGGAATGGCGATGCCGACGGCCAGGATCAGCGCGAACAGCGTGAGCTCGGCCGAGGCCGGCAGGCGGGTGGCGATCTCGTCGACCACCGGCTGGCCGGTGCTGAGCGAATTGCCGAGATTGCCGTGCACCAGGTCGCCGATATAGGCGACGAACTGCTCGGGCAGGGTCTTGTCGAGGCCGAGCTTGGTGCGCACCTCGGCGATCGCCTGCGGGCTTGCCGCAAGGCCGGCGAAATAGGCCGCCGGATCGCCCGGCAGCATGCGCGTCAGCATGAAGGTGACGATGATGACCCCGATGATGCTCGGGATCGCCGTCGCCAGCCGCGAGAGCAGCAGCTTCAGCATCGCCGCAAGATCGGAGCGCGGACCTCCAGGTCCGCATCATGACCATGAGCGGACCTGGAGGTCCGCGCTCCGCAGATGGCCGACACCGCCTATCCCTTGGCGAGCTGGCGGTAATCGAGCTGGCGATGGAACCAGTAGCGGTAGCCGGTGACGTTCTTCTGCATCGCCACGTCGAGCAGCGGCTGGAAGATCGGCACGCGGGGCACCTCCTCGAAGGCGATGTCGATGAAGCCCTTGACCGCTTCCTCGTACTCCTTGCCCGTCGTGAAGCGCGCCTTGTCGATCAGCGCGTCCATGGTCGGGTTCTTGTACGACATGGTGTTGAAGACGGCGTTCTGGCCGTGATAGCACCAGAAGAAGAAGTACTCCGGATAGTTCAGCCAGCCGCCGAAGGCGTTGACGATCATCGGCATGTTCTTCTTCAGGAGCTCGCCGCGCCAGTTGGCGCCCGGGATCTTGTTGATCGTGGCCTTGATGCCGATCTGCGCCAGGCTCTCCTGGATCAGCACGCTGAGCGGTTCGTTGGTGCTGGCCGAGCCCAGGTCGAACGACAGGGTGGTCTCGAAGCCGGTCGGATAGCCCGCCTCGGCCATCAGCGCCTTGGCCTTGGCGATGTCGGACTTGTAGCCGTCCTTCTGCGGCCAGTAGACGCCCTTGAACTTGTTGTCGGCGCCGCCGAACAGCGGGATCGCCTCGCCGAACATCACCGAGTCCATGATCTGCTGATAGGGCACCGCCCAGGCCACGGCCTGGCGCACCTTGACGTTGTCGAACGGCTTCTGCGTCACGTTCATGCCGAGATAGATCATGGCATTCTCGATCGGCGTGCCGATGACGGTGAGCTTGGGCGAATTCTTGAGTTCGGAGAAATCCTTGGACGGCAGGTCGAAGGAAAGATCGGCGTCGCCACGCTCCAGGAGCGCGCGCCGGTTCCCGGCCGAGGGGATGATGCGCATGATGACGCGCTTGATCTTGGGCAGCGGCCCGTTCTTCCAATCGTCGTTGCGGACGTAGACGACCTCCTGGCCGGGCTGCCAGCGGTCGACCTTGTAGGCGCCGCCCGAGGCATGGTTGTTCTTGCACCATTCCATCGCCCACGGGTCAGCCGCGGTCGCGTGCTTCTTGCAGAGCTCGGAATTCATCACCACCGGCACCGGCACGCCGAGGTCGGGCATGGTGAGCTTGTCGGAGCGCAGGAAGTCGACGCGGAAGGTGTTGTCGTCGACCGCCACGAACTGCTCGGGCTTCTGCAGCGAGCCCGCCGCCATCTGGAAGGTCGGGAAGCCGCCCACCGTCACGGCGCGGTCGAACGACCACTTCACGTCCTTGGCGGTGATCGGCGTGCCGTCGTGGAACTTGGCGTCCTTGCGCAGCTTGAAGGTCACCGAGTTGGGTTTCAGGTCCCACTCGGTCGCGAGTTCGGGCTCGAGCTTGGTGTAGTCGTAGAGGTCGTTGCCCTTGTCGTCCTTCTTGGCGCCGTAGGTCATCAGCCGGTCGTGGGTGTTCCACGACACTTCGTAGGCCGGCCGGTTGGCGCCCACGCCGTGGATGTCCATCGAATTGGGCGGGCTTTCTCCCACGATCAGCAGCGTTTCGTTGCGTGCCTGCGCCTTGGCTTCGGACCAGATGGCCGGAGCGGCCGTGGCGGTCGCGCCAGCAGCGGCGGTGGCCTTGAAGAACGTGCGACGCTTCATTGAAGCCCCCCTCTATTCCCGAATCTCAGAACTCCCCCAAAGGCCCGAGAACGCAAGGAGCGTGCCAAAGACCGCGCGCCAAGTACGCGACCATACGGCGGCTGATTTCAGGCCGCTGCTTGTCTACAACCACACCATGACTGCGTTTCTCGACCTCGGCCTCCACGCGCTGCGCAGCGCTTATTGCGCCGGCACGCTCGACGTGCGCCAGACGATCGACGAGGTGCTGAAGCGGATCGCCGCCTCCGGCGACGACAAGGTCTGGATATCGAGAGTGGCCGACGCGGCGCTTCGGGCCGACGCGGCCAGGCTCGACGCACGGCGCGGCGAGATCGGGCGGCTGCCGCTCTACGGCGTGCCGTTCGCGGTCAAGGACAATATCGATGTTCTGGGCCTTGCGACCACGGCGGCCTGTCCCGCCTTCGCCTACCAGCCGCAGAAATCGGCCGAGGTGGTGCGGCGCCTGGTCGAGGCCGGCGCCATCGTCGTCGGCAAGGCCAACCTCGACCAGTTCGCGACCGGCCTGGTGGGCGTGCGCTCGCCTTACGGCGTGTCCAGGAACCCGTTCGATGCGTCGTTCATTCCGGGCGGCTCGAGCTCCGGCTCGGCGGTCGCCGTCGCCGCGGGGCTGGTCAGCTTCTCGCTCGGCACCGACACGGCGGGCTCGGGCCGCGTGCCCGCCGGCTTCAACAACATCGTCGGATTGAAACCGACGCTCGGTCTCGTCAGCAACGAGGGCTCGGTGCCGGCCTGTCGGTCACTCGACTGCATATCGGTGTTCGCCCTGTCCTGCGCCGATGCCGATGCGGTGCTGAAGGTCATGGCCGAGCCGCACACGACGCCCGCGATCGGCGAGACCTTCCGCTTCGGCATGCTCGGGCCCAAGGATGCCGAGTTCTTCGGTGACGAGGCCTATGCGGCCCTCTATGCGCAGGCGATCGGGCGCCTCAAGGCGATGGGCGGCACGCCGGTCGAGATCGACTATGCGCCCTTTCACGGCGCCGCCGACTTGCTCTACAGCGGGCCGTGGGTGGCCGAGCGAACGGCGGCGGTCGGGGCGTTCATCGAAGACGCCCGCGAGACCGATATCTGGCCCGCAACGCGCGAGATCATCCTGCGCGGTCGCAAGTACAGCGCCGTCGATGCCTTCGAAGGCCAGTACAAGCTCGCCGCTTTCAAGGCGCATGCCGCGGCCGAGAGCGAGGGCCTCGCCTTCCTCATGTTGCCGACCGCGGGCACGATCTTTCGTGTGGCCGACATCGAGCGCGAGCCGATGCTCCACAACATCCAGCTCGGCCGCTACACCAACTTCGTGAATTTCTTCGGCCTTTCGGCGCTCGCTCTGCCCGCGGGCTTCCGGCCCGACGGCCTGCCCTTCGGCATCACCCTGATCGGCCAACCGCATGCCGAGCGCGCCCTGCTGGCCTTCGGCGCGCGCTGGCAACGCGCCATGCCGCTGCCGCTCGGCAAGACCACGAGTTCGCTCCCGCCGACCGACGCCGATCCAACGGTCGCCGAGGATCGCGTGTCGATCGCCGTCGTCGGCGCGCACATGAGCGGCCTGCCGCTGAACAGCCAGCTCACCGAACTGGGCGGGCGGCTGGAGAGCGCCGGCAGGACGGCGCCGCTCTACCGCTTCTATGCCCTGCCCGGCGAGCCGCCGCAGCGGCCCGGCATGGTCCGGGTCGGCGAGGATGGCGGGGCCATCGAGCTCGAAGTGTGGAGCCTGCCCGCCGCCAAGGTCGGCGCCTTCCTGCGCAAGATCCCCGCGCCGCTGGGGCTCGGGACCGTGACCCTGGCCGACGGCTCGGGCGTGGCCGGCTTCCTCTGCGAAAGCCATGCAACGGCGGGGGCGCGCGACATCACCCCGCTGGGCGGTTGGCGGGCCTACCTAAAAACCCTCCCGGTCTGATAGGGTCCGTTCCTTCGAGGAGGAACGCTCTTCAGGCGGGAGGAAAGACACATGACCGGAAAGATCGCAATCGTCACCGGCGCAGGCAGCGGCATCGGCCGCGCCTCGGCGCTCGCCCTGCTGCAGGCCGGCTACAAGGTCGCTTTGGCGGGTCGCCGCAAGGAGGCGCTCGACGAGACCGCCAAGATGGCCGGCAACAACACGCCCAATGCCATGGCGGTGCCGACCGACGTCACCAAGCGGGACGACATCGTGGCGCTGTTCGCCAAGGTCAAGGCGGCGCACGGCCGGCTCGACCTGGTGTTCAACAATGCCGGCGGCGGCGCGCCGCCCGTGCCGCTCGAGGAGCTGCCCTACGAGACGTGGCTGGGCGTGGTGGCCGCCAACCTCACCGGGCCCTTCCTGTGCACCCAGGAAGCCATGAAGATCATGAAGGACCAGAAGCCGCGCGGCGGGCGCATCATCAACAACGGCTCGATCTCGGCCCATGCGCCCCGGCCGTTCTCGGTCGCCTACACCTCGACCAAGCACGCCATCACCGGCCTCACCAAGTCGACCTCGCTCGACGGCCGCGCCTACGACATCGCCTGCGGCCAGATCGACATCGGCAATGCCGTGACGCCGATGACCGAGCGCATGACCAAGGGCGTGCTGCAGCCCAACGGCACGACCGTCGCCGAGCCGCGCATGGACGTGAGCGCGGTGGCCAATGCCATCGTCTACATGGACAGCCTGCCGCTCGACGCCAACGTGCAGTTCATGACGGTGATGGCGACCAAGATGCCGTTTGTTGGGAGAGGTTAGCGCGAAGCGCTAACCTCTGGCGGGCGGCAGCGCTTGTAATCAAGCGCGAGAGCCCGCACCGCGCAGAAAAGCAATGAGCGGCCTGGAGGCCGCGCCCCAGCGATCAGTAACCTTGATCTTCCAGGTTGAGCAGCGGGAACGCCGATGTGCACGCCGGGCAGGTTGGTCGGCATGGCCGGGGCGATGTAGCTCTTGTCGAGCTGCTTCAGGCTGGTGACGCCCAGAAGGCCCATCACCTCCTTCATCTCCTCCTCCAGAAGCTCGATCACGCGTTCGATGCCGGCGGCGCCGGCGGCGGCCAGGCCGTAGCAATAGAGCCGGCCCATGCCGACCCAGTCGGCGCCCAGGCAGATCGCCTTCACGATGTCGCTGCCGCGGCTGAACGAGCCGTCGACCGCGATCTTGGCGCGCCCCTTCACCGCCTCGATCACTTCCGGCAGCACCGCCGCCGAGCCGCGGCCATGGTCGAGCTGGCGGCCGCCATGGTTGGAGCAGTAGACCGCCCAGACGCCGTGCTGGCAGGCGATCTCGGCATCCTCGCCGGTGCCGATGCCCTTCAGCATGAACTTCACGTCCGGATACTTGTCCTTCACCCGCTTGAAATTCTCCCAGGAGAACGCCGCCTGGTGGTCCTGGCCGGTGGCCGCGGTGCGCCACGACTTCACGAAGCGCTTGGCGATGTCGCGCTCGCGCCGCGAATAGACCTGGGTGTCGACGGTGATGCAGAAGGCGTCGTAGCCCGCGTCCATCGCCTGCTTCACCCGATCGGCCACCCACGCGTCGTCGCCACGGACGTAGAGCTGGTAGATCTTGGGACCGCCGCCGCCCTTGACGATGTCCTCGAGCCTGAGCGTCGTCACCGAACTGATGAGCATTGCGACGTTGCCCGCGCCCGCTCCCTTGGCGACGGTGATGCCGCCGCCGGGCTCGAAGGATTCGAGCGAGCCGACCGGCGCCAGCATGACCGGCAGGCGGATCTTCTTGCCGAGGATCTCCGACGAGGGATCGATCTTCGAGACATTGCGCAGCACGCGCGGCTTGAAGGCGATCGAATCGAGCGCCATGCGATTGCGCCGCAACGTCGTCTCGGTCTCGGTGCCGCCGATCAGGTAGTCCCAGATATTGGGGCTGAGGCGGATCTTCGCCGCCTTGACGATCTCGTGCAGCGTCGCGAATTCGTTTTCCAGGCCGCTCGCCATGGTCCCCCCGGTCTCGTGAACAGGTGTCGGTTTTTGCGCGTCCCACCGGGCCGCGTCAAACGCGGCTGGTCACGTCAACGCGAGGGCCATTCCGCAACGCGGCCATAAGCGCTAGGCTCGGTTCAACGAACAATCGGAGGAAGCCATGGCAGGCCAGTCGGCGGCGGTACGTAAAAGCGCCGCGGCGGAAATCCGCGTAAAGCCCATCAACGGCTTCATCGGGGCTGAAATCGAGGGCGTCGATCTCAGGCAACCGCTCGGTCCCGCGCAGTTCAAGATCGTCCATGATGCGCTGGTCCAGTACGAGGTGATCGTGCTGCGCGACCAGGACATCACGGTCGACCAGCAGATGGCGTTCGGCGCCCTGTTCGGCGAGCTCTCGATCCATCCCTTCTCGCCCAATCTTGCCGACAAGCCCGAGGTCATCATCCTCGACTATTCCGACAAGAATCCGCCGGCGCTGACCGACATCTGGCATGTCGACGAGACCTTCCGCGAGACGCCGCCGCTCGCCACCATCCTGCGCGGCAAGACCGTGCCGGAGGTCGGCGGCGATACGCTGTTCGCCAGCATGAGTGCCGCCTATCGCGGCCTCTCCGAGCGCATGAAGCAGCACATCCATGGCATGGAGGCGCTGCACGACTTCAAGCCGTGGCGGCCGCTGTTCGCGCACAGCGATCGCGCCAAGCTGCGCAAGCTCGAGGACGACTTCCCCAATCCCTGGCATCCCGTGGTGCGCGTCCATCCGGTGTCGGGACGACGCGTTCTCTACGTCAACCAGCAATTCTGCGTGCGCATAAAGGATCTCAAGACCGACGAGAGCGACACGCTGCTGCACTTCCTCTATCGCCAGGCCACCATCCCCGAGTATCAGCTGCGCGTGAAGTGGCAGCCCAACACGCTGGTGATGTGGGACAACCGCTCGGTCCAGCATTACGCCGCGCACGACTATTATCCGGCGCGCCGCACCATGGAGAGGGTCACCGTGAAAGGCGACAGGCCGATGGGCGTGAGCGGCTCCTACACGCCCGACAGCGTCGCCGCCAACGGCACGACGAAGCCTGCCATCGCCGAAGGCACGCGGCCCGGCCCCAAGCGCGCCTTCGACCGCTACTGACATGGCCGTTCCCAGACGCCGCGCGCTGCTCGGCCTGGCGGCGTTGCTGGCGCCCGGCCGTCGTGCGGGCCGAGCCCGCGTGGCCCAGCCAGCCGATCAAGATGGTCGTGCCTTATCCGCCCGGCGCGCTGACCGACGTTTTGGGCCGGCTGGTCGGCGAGCGGATCAGTGCGGCGTTCGGCCAGCCGGTGATCGTCGACAACAAGGCGGGCGCGGCCACCCAGCTCGGCGCCGCCTATGTCGCCAAGCAGCCGCCCGACGGCTACACGCTGCTGCTCGCCACCGTCACCACCCTCTGCATCTCGCCGGCGCTCTACGCCAAGCCGCTGATCGCCTACACCGACTTCGCCGGCGTGGCGATGCTGGGCAATGTCACGCTGATCCTGGTGTGCCGGCCCGACCTGCCAGCCGGCGATCCGCGGGAACTGGCGGCCCTGCTGCGCGCCAAGCCGGACACCTACTCCTACGGCTCGCCCGGAGCCGGCACGGCGCACCATCTCCTGGTCGAATTGATCCGCTCCCGCGAGAATTTCTCCGCGGTGCACGTGCCCTACCTCGGCTCGACCAAAGCCCTGGTCGACCTGACGGAGGGGCGGTTCGATTTCATGTTCCTCGACGCCACGGTGGCGCTGAGCCAGATCGCCGCCGGCAAACTCAGGGCCCTCGCCGTGACCGGGAGCCGTCGCGACCCGACACTGCCCGACGTGCCGACGCTCACCGAGTTCTTCCCCGGACTCGACCTGCGACCGTGGATGTCGGTGGTGGCGCCGGCCGGCACGCCTGCGCCAATTCTCGGCAAACTGAATAGTGAAATAAATAAGGCACTCGCCGACCGCGACTTTGTGCAGCGTCTGCGCCAAGTTGGCGTCGAGCCTACGCCATTGACGGTGGCGGCGTTCGACGATTTCATCCGCAGTGATTCCAGCCGATGGGCTGAGCTCGTAAAGATCTCCGGCGCAAAGGCCGAGTAACAGGGCAGGCGAAGTATGAAGCGACGCGTTTTCACCCAAGGATTGCTCTTCAGCGCGTTCTGCGCCCCGGCCTTCGCAGCCGACCCGCTGCCGACGATGCAGGAAACCCCGATGTTTGCCGATCAGGTGAAGTCGGGCGCACTGCCGCCTGTCGGCCAACGCATTCCCGATCCGCCGTGGATCGTACGGCGCTTCGCCGGCGGCGACGGCCCGGGCCGCCAGGGCGGCCAGCTCAACATGCTGGTGGCGAGCGCGCGCGATACGCGCCTGATGACGATCTTCAGCTACACGCGCCTGATCGTCTATGACGACCAGTTCAAATTGCATGCCGACATCCTCGAGAGCTACGAGGCCAAGGAGGGCCGCGAGTTCACCTTCAAGCTGCGCGCCGGCCACAGATGGTCGGACGGCCAACCCTTCACCACCGAGGATTTCCGCTTCTTCTGGGAGGACATCGCCAACAACAAGGAGCTCTCGCCCTCCGGCCCCTCGGTCGAGCTTCTGGTCGACGGCCAGCCGCCCAAGGTCGAGATCATCGACGAGCGCACCATCAAGTACAGCTGGGACAAGCCCAATCCCTACTTCATCGAAAGCCAGGCACGCGCCGCGCCGCTGTTCCTGTTCAGGCCGGCGCATTACCTCAAGAAATTCCACGCCAAGTACACCGACCCCGCCGAGATCAACAAGTCGGCCAAGGGCGGCCAGGCGGGCGGCAGCTGGATACAGATCTATCGCCGGCTCGACGTCATGTATGCCAACGACAATATCGACCTGCCGACGCTCAACCCGTGGGTCAACACCACGCCGTCGCCGGCGCAGCGTTTCGTCTTCGCGCGCAACCCGTTCTATCACCGCATCGACGAGAAGGGGCAGCAGCTGCCCTACATCGACAAGGTGATCTTCACCCTGGCGGCGACCAATCTCGTGCCGGCCAAGGCGGGGCTGGGCGAGGCCGACCTGCAGCCGCGCTATCTCAACATGCGCGACTACACCTTCCTGCAGAAGAGCGCCAAGAACTCGGGCGTCGAAGTGCGCCTGTGGGAAGCCGGTTCGGGCTCGCAGCTCGCGCTTTATCCCAACCTCAACGCCAACGACGAGGAGTGGCGCAAGCTGATGCGCGATGTGCGCTTCCGCCGGGCGCTGTCGCTGGCCATCGACCGCGACGAGATGAACCAGGTGGTCTATCTCGGCCTGGCCAAGCCCTCGAACAACACCATCATGGAGCGCTCGGAGCTGTTCAAGCCCGAGTACGCGACCAAGTGGGCGCAGTTCGATCCCAAGCTCGCCAACAAGCTCCTGGACGAAATCGGCCTCACCAAGCGCGATCCTCAGGGCATCCGCCTGCTGCCCGACGGCCGGCCGGCGATCATCGTGGTGGAGAATCAAAGCGAGGAGACGGAAGACTCCGACGCCCTGCAGCTCATCACCGAGTACTGGAAGAAGATCGGCATCAAGATGCTGGTGAAGCCGCAGACCAAGGAGAATTTCCGTCTGCGCACCTTCTCGGGCGAAGCGGTGATGACGGCCTATGCCGGCGCCGTCACCGCCGTGCCCTCGCCGAACACCAGCCCCAAGGAGTTCGCGCCAACCATGCAGGGCGGCCTGAACTGGTCCAAATGGGGCATGTACATCGAATCGAAGGGCAAGCAGGGCGAGAAGTGCGACATGGATTCGGCCTGCAAGCTCCTCGACTACGTCAAGGAATGGGAGCACGCGACCAACGACGAGGAACGCACCAAGGCGTGGGGCAAGATCCTGCAGGCCAACGCCGACGAGGTGTTCTCGATCGGCACCGTGAACGGCATCCGCCAGCCGGTCGTGGTCGGCCCCAAGGTGCGCAACGTGCCCAAGGAAGGCTATTACGCCTGGGATCCCGGCGGATATATCGGCCTCTACCAGCCCGACACGTTCTGGATCGCGCCGTAGCCTCTTCGGTCCGGAAGATCACCACGTATCGATGTTCGGCCGCTTCTTGTGCGCGTTGCGCGGGCGCGGCTTGGCGTCGAGCAGGGCGGTCGCGATCCAGCGCCGTGAATCGGCGGGATCGATCACCTCGTCGACTTCGAAATAGGTCGCGGTGCTGAGCGCCTTGCCGCGGGCATAGGCCGCCGCCACCATCTTGTCGAAACTGGCGCGCCGCTCGGCCGGATCGGCGATCGCCTCGAGTTCCTTGCGGTAGCCGAGCTTCACCGCGCCCTCCAGCCCCATGCCGCCGAACTCGCCGGTCGGCCAGGAGATGGCGAAGGTGCCGGCATGGAACGAGCCGCCGGCCATCGCCTGGGCGCCCAGCCCGTAGGCCTTGCGCAGCACGATGGTGCCGAACGGCACGCTCAAGTTGGCGCCGGTCACGAACAGCCGCGAGCAATGGCGCACCAGCGCCGTCTTCTCGACCTCCGGTCCCACCATCATGCCGGGCGTGTCGCACAGGAACAGGACGGGCAGGTCGAAGGCGTCGCACAATTGCAGGAAACGCGCGGCCTTGTCGGAGCCGTCGGAATCGATGGCGCCGGCAAGATGCACGGGATTGTTGGCGACGATGCCGAACGGCTTGCCCTCGATGCGGGCGAGCGCCGTCACCATGCCGGGCCCGAAGGCGCGGCGGATTTCCAGCACCGAGCCTTCGTCGCAGAGCGTCTCGATGACGTTGCGCACGTCGTAGATGCGCAGGCGGTTCTCCGGGATGGCGCGGCGCAGCAGGCGCTGGTCGGCCGCCCGCCACTCGGGCAGCGCGCCCTGGAAGTACGACAGGTATTTCTTCGCCACCGCCACCGCTTCGGCCTCGTCCTCGACGGCGATGTCGACCATGCCGTTGGGCACCTGCACGCTCATCGGGCCGACTTCCTCGGGCGAGAACACGCCGAGATTGCCGCCCTCGATCATCGCCGGGCCGCCCATGCCGATCGACGAGTTCCTGGTCGCGATCACCACGTCGCAGCAGCCCAGCAGGGCGGCGTTGCCGGCAAAGCAGCGGCCCGAGTTGATGCCGACCAGAGGCGACGAGCCGCTCAGCCGCCCGAAGATATGGAAGGCCATGGTGTTGAGCCCGGCCACCGACTGCACGTCGACATCGCCCGGCCGGCCGCCGCCGCCCTCGGTGAAGAAGACCAGCGGGATGCGCTGCTCCTCGACGATCTCGAACAGGCGGTCCTTCTTGTGGTGGTTGGTCTTGCCCTGGGTGCCGGCCAGCACGGTGTAGTCGTAGTGCGCCACCGCGACCCGGCTGCGCTCGGGCCCGAACAGCGAGCCGTTGACCCGGCCGATGCCGGTGATCAGCCCGTCGGCCGGCGTCTTTTCGATCAGGTCCTCGGCCGTGCGGCGCGTGCGCTGGCTGGCGATGGCGAAGGCGCCCCATTCGACGAAGCTGCCGGGATCGACCAGGTCGTCGAGATTCTGCCGCGCCGTGCGCTGGTTGGTCTTGCGCCGCCGCGCCCGGGCGTCGGGCCTCTTGTCGTCGAGCGTCAGTGCGCGGCGCTCGAAATACTCGGCGAGGTCGGGCCGGACATGGTCGAGATCGATCTTCTCCTCGACCGCGCCGCCCTTCACCTCGACATCGGCCTCCTCGACGAACAGCAGCGCATGGCCCTCGTAGATCGTCTCGCCGGCCTCGACCGCGATCCGCCGCACGTAGCCGCGCGCCGGACTGCGGATCTCGTGCTGCATCTTCATGGCGTCCATGATCAGCAAGGACTGGCCGGCGGCGACGGCGTCACCCTCCTTCACGGCGATGCTGACGATCGTGCCCTGCATCGGCGCCGGCACCGCCACGGTTCCTTCCGGCGCGTCGGCCACGGCCTCGGGCGTCGCCTGCGCCGTCGTCTTGCCGAACGCCAGCACCGCCAGCGGATCGACGGCATCGACACGCGCGCCGGCCTGACGTGCGCCCGTCGCCGCCGGCGCCGCCGCCTGGAAGTAGAGCCCGGATTGCAGCTTGGCCGCCGCGTCGATCAGCTTCTTCGCCTGCTCGTCGACGAAGCGCGTATGGACCTTGTCGGCGCGGAAATCGGCGTGTGCCAGCAGGGCGCGCAGGAAGGCGATGTTGCTGGGCGCGCCTTCCAGCCGGAATGCCGACAGCGCGCGTTCGGCTCGCGAGAGCGCGTCGGCAAAATCGGCCGACGGGCTGTGCACGATCACCTTGGCGAGCAGCGAATCGAAATTGGGATTGGTGCGGTAGCCGGCATAGCCGTAGGTGTCGACCCGCACGCCCGGCCCCGACGGCGGCTCGAACACCGTGAGCGTGCCGCCGCCCGGCTTGGCCGAGCCGTCGGCCGTCATGGTCTCCATGTTGACGCGGAGCTGGATGGCGTGGCCGCGCGGCTGGGCGCCCTCGAGGCCGGCCTTGGCCAGGCTCGTGCCGCCCGCCAGCAGCAGCTGCGCCTTCACCAGGTCGACGCCCCACACTTCCTCGGTCACGGTATGCTCGACCTGCAGGCGCGGGTTGGCCTCGATGAAGAAGAAATCGGCTTCGTCGACCAGGAATTCGAAGGTGCCGAGGCTGCGATACTTCACGGCCTTGGCCATGGCGACGGCGGCGTCGATGATCTTCTTCCGCAGCGCCGGCTTGAGGTTGGGGCTGGGCGCCAGCTCGACGATCTTCTGGCTGCGCCGCTGCAGGGTGCATTCGCGCTCGCCCAGGGCGACGATGCCGCCCTTGCCGTCGCCCACGATCTGCACCTCGATGTGGCGCGCGCGGCCGACCAGCCGCTCGGCATAGAGGTCGCCGTTGCCGAAGGCCGATTTGGCCTCGGCCGTGGCGCGGGCGAAGGCGTCGGTGATCTCGCCTTCCGACCTTGATCAGCCGCATGCCGCGCCCGCCGCCGCCGGCGATCGCCTTGAGCGCGATGCCCGACTTGGCGTGCTTCTTGAAGAAGGCCATCGCGCCCGCGAGGTCGATCACGCCGGCGGTGCCCGGCAGGACCGGCACCTTGCACTTTTCGGCATGGGCGCGCGCGCGCGCCTTGTCGCCGAACAATTCCAGCTGCTCCGGCGTCGGCCCGACGAAGGTGAGCTTGGCCTCGGCGCAGGCCCGGGCGAAGTCGGCGTTCTCCGACAGAAAGCCGTAGCCCGGATGCACCGAATCGCAGCCGGCCTTCTTGGCCGCCGCGATCACGCCCGCGATGTCGAGATAGGCCGCCGCGCCGTTTCCCTTGAGCGGCCGCGCCTCGTCGACCCGCCGGACATGGAGCGACGTGGCGTCGTCCTCGGAATGGATGACCGACCGTGGCGATGCCGAGCTCGTTGGCGGCCTGGGCGATGCGGATGGCGATCTCGCCGCGATTGGCGATCAGGAGTTTTTTCAGCATGGCGGCGCGTCTCGGGGTAAAACCCCTTCCATGGCGAAGAGGCTGCTCATTGTGGCGCACGCACCGTCGGAGAACACCCTCTCCCTGCGCGCGGCCGTCGAACGCGGCGCGCGGAGCGAAACGGACATCGAGGTGCGCGTGGTGGCGCCGCTGCAGGCCGGGCCGGACGACGTGCTGGCGGCGCAGGCGGTGATCCTGGGAACGACCGAGAATCTCGGCTACATGAGCGGCGCGCTGAAAGACTTCTTCGATCGCAGCTACAATCCTTTGCTGGAGAAAACCCAGGGCCTGCCCTACGCCCTCTATATCCGTGCCGGCAGCGACGGCACCGGCACGCGCCGCGGCGTCGAGACGATCACCACCGGCCTGCGCTGGCGCGCCGTGCAGGAGCCGCTGATCTGCAAGGGGCCCTGGCAGCCGGCCTTCGTCGCAGCAATGCGAGGAGCTGGGCGCGGCGATGGCGGCAGGGCTGGCGGCGGGGATCTTCTAGGTCCGCTTGAAGTCCTACTCCGCCGCTGCCTTGTTCTTCTTCTCGGCCGGGTCGTCCATCATCACGGTGATGTCGGCGGCGATATGGTGCGTCGGGCCTTCGGCGGTCTGGTTCTCCTGCACGATGGTGCGGCCGTAGGCCGAGACCGTGGGCACTGCCGCCGGCGCGACCGGCGCCATCTTCTTCTTGCGCTCGAGCGCCGCCGCGATGAAGGGCGCCAGCTCGGCCTGCTTCTTCGCATCGCGCGCCGCCTGGTCGGCCTTCAGGCCGGCATCACCTTGGCGGCGAAGAGATTCAGCGAATCGCAGATATGCTCGTGCTTGTTCCGCCCGCCCTGCTGGATGAACACGACCTGGTCGACGCCCGCATCCTGGTAGCTCCGCAGATGCTCGGTGAGCTCGGCCGGCGTGCCGATGCCGCTGCCCTGGCCGACGGCCGGCAGCTTGTCCTTGGCCGCCTCGAAGCGCTGCCACACGTCGGTGACGCCGGGCTGGTGATGGCCGTAGACGTAGTAGTGGCCCAGCGAATAGCCGAAGAACTGGAAGCCCTCGGCGCCGCGGCGTCGCGCCTCATCGCGATCCTCGTGACAGGAGAAGCCGGTCACCATGGCGACGTTGGCGTTCACCGTGTGGCCGATCGGCACGCACTCTTCGCTCTTGATGATCTCGTAGTATTCGTGCGCCCACTTGCCGGCCTCGGCGGGATCGACGAAGGCGAAGGTGAGCGCGCCGATCCCGGCCCGCGCCGCGGCATGGATGGTCTCGCGCCGGCTGCACGCCACCCAGATCGGCGGATGCGGCTTCTGCAAGGGCTTCGGGCACCACGTTGCGCACCGGCATGGAGAAGAACTTGCCCTGGAAGCCGGGATAGGGGCTCATCGCCATCATGTTGGCGGTCTGCTCGACCGCCTCGGCCCACATCGCCTTCTTCTGGTCGGGGTCGATGCCGAAGCCTTCGAGCTCGACCCGCGAGGCCGATTCGCCGGTGCCCCAGTCGACCCGGCCGTCGGCGATCAGGTCGAGCGTGGCGATGCGCTCGGCCACGCGGGCCGGATGGTTGTAGCCGGGCGGCGCCAGCACGACGCCGTGACCGATGCGGATCCGCTTGGTGCGGGCGGCGCAGGCGGCGAGGAAGACTTCCGGCGCCGAGGAATGGGCATATTCCTCGAGGAAGTGATGCTCGACTTCCCAGATGTAATCGATGCCGAGCGAGTCGGCCAACTCGACCTGCGCCAGCGCATCCTTGAACAGGCGATGCTCGGTGCCTTCCGTCCAGGGGCGCGGCAGCTGATGCTCGTACAGAAGCCCGAAGCGCATGGCTCTCTCCTAGTGAGCGGTCCAGCCGCCATCGACGACCAGACCAGCCCCCGTCATGAAGCCCGCATCGTCGGACGCCAGGAACACGATGCCCTTGGCGATGTCGTCGGCGACGCCGAGCCGGCCGATCGGGTGCAAAGCGAGCGTGGCCTGGCGCGCTCTTTCGGTGTCGTTGGTGCCCTGCTGGCGGGCGCGCATGGCGAAGGTCTGCTGGCCCATGTCGGTCTCGATGAGGCCGGGATGGATCGAGTTGACCCGGATCTTGTAGCCCTTGCGGCCGAACTCCAGCGCCGTCGACTTGGTGAACAAGGTCACGCCGCCCTTGGTCAGCGAATAGAGCGGGTCGAGCTGCGAGCCGACGAGGCCCGCGATCGAGGCGAGGTTGACGATGGCCGCACCATGCTCGCTCGTGGCGCCGCTCGCCTTGAGATGCGGCAGGGCGGCGCGCGTGCCCAGCAGCACGCCGGTCAGGTTGACCGCCACGAGCTTGTTCCACTCGTCGAGGCTCGCCTCTTCGACGCCCTTGCCGACGAAGATGCCGGCATTGTTCACCAGCACGTCGAGCTTGCCGAATTTCTTGAGCGTGGCGTCCATGGCGGCCGCCCAGCTCGCCTCCTGGGTGACGTCGAGCGAGACATAGAGCGCCTGCCCGCCCGCCGCCTCGATCTCCTTGACCGTCTGCCGGCCGCGCTCGTCGAGGACGTCGCCGATCGCGACCTTTGCTCCGGCGCTCGCCATCAGCTTGGCCGTCGCGCCGCCGATGCCGCGCGCCGCGCCGCTGAGAAAGGCCACCTTGCCATCGAGACGGTTCATTCTTCCTCCTCTTGCCGGACCGCGGGCCTCCAGGCCCGCTCATGCATCATGACGCGGGCCTGGAGGCCCGCGGTCCGGCAAGCCTAGCCCTTGCCCAGCTTGTTGAACGGGATGTCCTTGTCGACCCGGATGTCGGCGGGCATGCCCAGCACGCGCTCGGCCACGATGTTGCGCAGGATCTCGTCGGTGCCGCCGGCGATGCGGAAGCCCGCGCCGCCGATCCATTGCGCCTGGAAGCCCGCGGCATGCGGCACCTCCTCCTTCATGATGCCGGCCGGCCCCATCAGCTCCATGGCGAAGGCGCCCATGTCCTGCATCTTGGGGGCAGCGACGATCTTGATGATCGACGATTCCGGCCCCGGCGTCTGGCCCTTGGAGAGCGCGGTCAGGGTGCGATAGCGCGTGAGCTTCAAACCCTGCTGCTGGACGTACCAGTCGGCGATCTTGCCGCGCACCTGCTGGTTCTTGATGGCAGGCCCGTCCTCGAGGTCGGTGTCGCGCGCCAGCTCCATCAGCTCGTCGACATCGAGGCCGCCCGACGGCAGGCCGACCGCCAGCCGCTCGTTCATCAAGGTCGTGAGGGCGGCCTTCCAGCCCTCGCCTACCTTGCCCAGACGCTGGCTGTCGGGGATGCGCACGTCGGTGAAGAACACCTCGTTGAAGTTGGCGCCGCCCGACATCTGCTTGATCGGCCGCACTTCCACGCCCGGCGTCTTCATCGACAGGAAGAACATGGTGAGGCCGGCGTGCTTGGGCACGTTGGGATCGGTGCGGGTGATGACGATGCCGTAGTCGCTGTAATGCGCGCCCGAGGTCCAGACCTTCTGGCCGTTGATCACCCAGCCGTCGCCGTCGCGTTCCGCACGGGTGCGGATGCCGGCCACGTCCGAGCCCGCCGCCGGCTCGGAGAAGAGCTGGCACCACACTTCCTGGCCGTGCAGCGCGGGCTTCACATAGCGCGCCAGATGCTCGGGTGCGGCATAGGCCATCATGGTGGGAATGCACATGCCCAGCCCGATATCGAAGAAGCCCAGCGGCACCAGGTAGTTCGCCTCTTCCTGCTGGTAGATCACCTGCAGGATGGGCGAGCCGCCGCGGCCGCCATATTCCTTCGGCCAGGTGATGCGCGCGTAGCCGGCCTTGGCCTTCTTGTCCTGCCACTCCTTGGCTTTCTTGAGCAGCTCGGGATCGTCGTTGCGCGCACGGAAGCTCTGCTTGTCGTCGCTCTTGCGCGTGGCGTTGGCGTCGAGCCAGGTGCGCACTTCCTTGCGGAACGCGGCTTCCTCGGGCGTGTCGTTGAAGTCCATGGGTTCCTCCTTAGGCCGCGTTTTTCTGTTCGAGACGACTCACCAGCTTGTCTTTCCACGCCATCGGCCCGCCGATCGACAGCGCCATCACGCGGGCGCGCCGGTAGTGGAACTGCGTGTCGGCCTCCCAGGTGAAGCCGATGCCGCCATGGGTCTGGATGTTTTCCTTGGCGGCGAAGTCGTAGGCCTCGGTCGCCGCGATGCGCGCCGCCGCGGCGGCCAGCGGCAGATCGGCGCCGCCGTCGGTCAGCATCATGGCGCCGTAGTAGGCGTTGGAGCGCGCCAGCTCGAGCTTGACGTAGCAGTCGGCCAGCTTGTGCTTGATCGCCTGGTAGGAGCCGATGGCGCGGCCGAACGCCTGGCGCTGCAGCGCATAGTCGCGCGCCATCCACATCGCCGCCTCGGCGCCGCCCACCTGGGCGAAGGCGAAGTAGACCGCGGCCGCGTCGTAGAGGCGCTCCAAGGTCCGCCAGCCCTCACCTTCCGCACCCAGCAGTTCCGCCGTGGCGTCCGTGAAAGTGAGCTCCGCATGCTTGCGCGCCGGATCGATGGTTTCGACGCGCTTCCTGGCCACCGCCGATTGCTTGAGATCAACCAGCACCAGCGACACGGCGCGATCGCCCAGGGTGCTGTTCTGGCCGCCGGTATTGGCCAGCACGATCGCAAAGGTCGCTGCCTCGCCGTCGGCCACCGGTACTTTCCGGCCGTTGAGTCGTCCGCCGCCGAAGGTCGTGCGGATGCCGCGCGGCCTGGGGGGCTGCGGGCCTTCGGCGATCGCCAGGGTGCCGATCGCCTCGCCCGAGGCCAGGAGCGGCAGCCACTTCTTCTTCTGCGCGTCGGAGCCGGCAAGCTTCAGCGCCTCGGTCGCCAGCACGACCGACGTGTCGAACGGCACCGGCGCGGCGGCGCGGCCGATCTCCTCGGCGACGACGCACAGCTCGAGCGGCGAGAGGCCGAGGCCGCCGAACTCTTCGGGGATGCCGACGCCCGGCACGCCGAGATCGACGAGGCCCTTCCACACTTCCTCGGCATGGGTTTCGGCGCCGTCGAGCACGCGCCGGACGACTTTCGTCGGGCACTTGTCGGCGAGGAATTTGCGAACCTGCTCCTTGAGCAGCTTCTGGTCGTCGGAGAAATCGAAGTTCATGATGGGCGGAGCCTAGCAAGTCGGCCCGGTTCGGGGAACGGTCCGGGGTTCCGACAGGCGGGTTGTACGATGTGATAGGCTGCGCCCATGGACACTGCACAAATCAAGGACTGGCACGCCCACGTCTATTTCGATCCCGCCTCGCGCGACGAGGCCTGGGCGCTGCGCGAGCGCATCGAAAAGAGCTTCGACATCGAGATGGGCCGCTTCCACGAGAAGCCGGTCGGGCCGCATCCGATGTTCAGCTACCAGGTGGCGTTCAAGAACGACAAGCTGGCGCCGCTGATCTCCTGGCTGACGCTGAACCACGGCGATCTCACCGTGTTCATCCATCCCAATACCGGCCAGGACCTCGAAGACCATCGCGACCGCGCGGTGTGGATCGGCAAATCCGTGCCCCTGGTGCTCGACATCTTCACCAAGAAAAAGGACTGACGCATGGATTCGCTTCTGCCGCTGGCAAAAAAAGTCGGTGAGAAACTGAAGGCGCGCAAGGAGACGGTCGGCGTGTCCGAATCGTCGAGCGGCGGCCTGATCTCGGCCGTGCTGCTGGCCGTGCCCGGCGCCTCGGCCTACTTCATGGGCGGCGCCGTGGTCTACACGCGCCCGGCCGGCGAGGCCTTCCTGACCGCGACCAAGGAAAAGCGCGCCGGCATCCGCTCGTCGTCCGAGCCGTGGGCGACGCTTGCGGCCGAACTCGTGCGCGAGCGGCTGAACACGACCTGGGGTCTCGCCGAAACCGGCGCCTCCGGGCCGACCGGCAATTCCTACGGTGACCCGGCCGGCCACACCTGCGTCGCCGTCGTCGGCCCCAAGGGCAAGATGGCACGCACCCTGCGCACGGGATCGAACGACCGCGTCGCCAACATGCGCGCCTTCGCGGCCGAGGCGCTGAAGCTGATGGACGAGCAGCTTTCCTAGACCGCTCTCTCGCTTGCGGCGCCGGCGGGAGTTTCCGCAGTTCGCGCAGTTTCCGCTAGTGATTCGCCAATCAGCGCGAAGGTCGGTCCACGGCCACATCTGCCACCGCGTTCATATCGACTTGCATACGTTGCCCTCTTCGGGTCGCTAAACCGTATATAAGTGACTCTAAGGCGAATTACAAGTGATACTTAAGTAGATTTTGAGTTTCTGCGCACCGTAACGCGCAGAAACTCGCCAACTGCCAGTTCGCGGAGTCGGTGACTGCCCGACCGACTGAGCAGGCACCCATCCCGGACCAAGGCCTTTGGCGCGGGTTCGAATCGGAATTATTGCGCGCCGTAAGGGAGTCACAAAATTACGTGAGTGGACGCCGGGCACTGTCAAGCGCTGTTCATCACCGCGGCGAGTACGACGCTCAGCCAGCCCAGGATGAAGGCAGTGCCGCCGAGCGGCGCCACCGCGCCCAACCATCGAGGGCCTCCGAAGGCGAGCGCATAGAGGGCGCCGGGAAAGAACACGCTGCCGGCGAGGAACAGGCACTGGGCGGCGAGGGCGATGCGGCCATTCAGCATCGTGCCGCGGACCAGCACGACCACCGCCAGAATCGCCAAGGCATGGATCAGTTCGTACTGGCTGCCCGTCTGCAGCCACTCGCGCGCCTTGCGGCCGGCCTCGGTCGAGGGATCGACGCCATGGGCGGCAAAGGCGCCGACGGCGATGGCGATCGCGGCGCTCAGCGCCGCCACGACGATCCAGCCCTTTGCTGCAGCGGCGGCCACGGAACCTACTGCCGCTGCGGCGGCCGGCCGCCGGCCGTCATGCCGCCGTCGATGACCAGCTCCTGGCCGGTCATGTAGTTGGCGGCCTCGGTGCAGAGGAACAGCACGCCGTTGGCGATGTCCTGCGCCTCGCCGACCCTGCGTCAGCGGCACGACGCCGACGGCGCGCTCGCGCGGGTCGATCGGTGCATTGCGGCGATTGCCGTCGGCGCCGGTCGGGATCTTGTCCCAGATCGGCGTGGCGATGATGCCGGGATGGACCGAATTGCAGCGGATGTTGTCGGCGGCATGCTCCAGCGCCACCGACTTGGCCAGCAGCCGCACGCCGCCCTTGGTCGCCGAATAGGCGGCGAGCCCCGGCGCGCCGCGCAGGCCGGCGATCGACGACATCAGCACGATCGAGCCGCCGCCCACCTTCTTCATCGCCGGGATGGCGTGCTTGATCGACAGGAACACGCCGTCGAGATTGATCGCCTGCTGGCGCTGCCAGTCGGCCAGCGTCATCTCGGCGATCGGCGCCATGATGCCGATGCCGGCATTGGCCACCATGATGTCGAGCCGGCCGAAGCGCTTCTCGGCCTCGCCGATCACGCCGGGCCAGGCTGCCTCGTCGCGCACGTCGTGGCGCAGATAGTGGGCCTTGCCGCCCGCCTTGGTGATGCGCTCGACGACGCCCTTGCCCAGCGCATCGTCGATGTCGGTCACCAGCGACCGCCGCGCCCTCGCGCGCCAGGGTTTCGGCACAGGCCTCGCCGATGCCGGAGGCGCCGCCGGTGACGACGGCGACCTTGCCGGAAAGCTGAGTCATCCTAGTTCCCTCGCTTCCAATTCCGATACGCCGCTGTCATCCTGAGCGCAGCGAAGGATCTCATGGCGATTGCGAGCGGCGTGCTCGTTGCCAGGCCATGAGGTCCTTCGCTGCGCTCAGGACGACAGGTGCGTAGCGCCTTGAACTAGCGGCCCTTGAAGTTGCCGACGCGCTTCTCGGCGTAGGACTTGATGCCTTCCTTGAAGTCCTCGGTCTTGCGCGTCCAATCCTGCTCGGTGAGCTCGCGCTCGGTCGCTGCCTCGGCGCCGTCGGCGAAGCCGCGGCGCATGGTCTCGCGCGTCGACAGGAGCGCCAGCGGCGCCGATTCGGCGATCTCCTTGGCCAGATCCATCGCCCCCTTGCGCACGTCGGCCAGCGGCACCAGCACGTCGGCCATGCCCCAGGCGACGGCTTCCTCGCCGCCGATGCGCCGGCCGGTATAGAACATCAGGTTGGCGCGCTGCTGGCCGATCAGGCGCGGCAAGGTGTAGGTGAGCGAAAAGCCGGGATGGAAACCGAGCCGCGTGAAGTTGGCGGCGAAGCGGCCTTCGGCGCAGGTGACGCGGAAGTCGGTCATGATCGCGAGGCCGAGCCCGCCGCCGATCGCCGGCCCCTGGATCGCGCCGACGCTGGGCTTCTTGGCGCGGAACAGGCGGGTCGCTTCCTTGTAGAGATGCTTGCCGCTTTCGGCCGCGCCGGTCTGCGGCCGGTTGGCGAAATCGGCGCCGGCGCAGAACGACTTGCCCTGGGCGCACAGCACGTAGGCGCGGATGTTGCCGTCGCGGTCGAACGCCTCGAAGGCATCGGCGATCTGGTTGATCAGCGAATTGTCGAAAAAATTGTGCGGCGGCCGCTGGATCTCGACGATCCCGACATGACCCTCGCTGCTGACGCCGATATCCTTGTAGGTGGCGCTCATGAATTTCCCCCGGGCTATATGTGAGCCGTGATACTGCCCCGCCACCGGGGCATCCGTCGAGTTTGGAGGATGAAAAATGCCGCAAAGCGAACGCCATGCCCTCGTTGTCGGTGCGGGGCACCATGGGCGTGGGGATCATCGCCATGTTCCTGGGCCACGGCTGGAAGGTCGACGTGGTGTCGCGCTCGGCTTCGACGCGCGACGGCCTGCCCGAGGCCTGCAGCCGAGCGCTGGCCGCCATGGGCAAGCCTGTCGATACGTCAGGACTTGCGACCTATGCCACGCTGCCGGAAGCGTCGTGGTCCGCGATCGACGTCGTGGTCGAGACCGTCACCGAAGACCTGGCGCTGAAGCAGAAGACTGTTCGCCGAGATGGAAGCCCTCGCCCGGCCCGGTGCCGCGATCACCTCCAACTCCTCGAGCTTCCCGATCAGCGAGATCGCCAAGGGCCTCAAAACCCAGGGCCGCATGCTGGGCCTGCACTTCTTCATGCCGGCGCACCTGATCCCGCTGGTCGAGGTCGTGCGCTCCGTCCATAGCGACGTGAAGCAGGCCGAAAGGGTCGGCGAGATCATGTCTTCGCTCGGCAAGCGACCGGTGCAGGTCAAGAAGGACGTGATCGGCTTTCTGGGCAACCGCATCCAGGGTGCGCTGATGCGCGAGGCCTTGTGGCTGATCGAGCAGGGCGTCGCCTCGCCGGAGGATATCGACGCCACGGTGCGGCTGTCCTTCGGCTTCCGTTATGCCGCAGCCGGCCCGATCGTGCAGAAGGAGCATTCGGGCTGGGACACGACCTGCGCCGTGGCCAAGATCATCTGGCCCGACCTCAGCAACGCCACTGGCCCGCCGCCCGTCCTGCAGCGCAACGTCGATGAGGGCCGCATCGGCTTCAAGACCAAGCGCGGCTTCTTCGAATGGGACGACGAGTCCATCGCAAAAGAGCGCGCCCGTTACGAGCGCGCTCTTCGCAAATGTCTGGAAATCTTCCGCGAGGAAGGGATTCTCTAGGAAGCGATCCGCGAATCAGCCGCGCCGCCTCCGGGTCGCGCCCGTCTTCTTGCGGGCGGACTTGCGCTTCTTGCCGGCCCTGCCCGGCTGCGGCGGACGGGTGAGCTGCGTCTTCTTCGGATAGATCGAGCCCACGAAGTCGGCGTCCTGCGGGTCGATATCCAAGCCGCCCAGGATCGGTTTGCCGTCCTTGGTGAGCGTGCCGGGAATTTGATAGCACATGATGGACTTCTGATCGGCATGGGTGGTGCCCCACAGCGAACCCTTGCTGATCGGAGTCAGGACCTGCGCGATCACTTCGTCTCTCGACCAGCCCTGCGTCGCCATGAAGTATTTGATCGCCTTCTCCCGATCGACCCGGGCGACCAGTTCGTCGCGCATATGCTCGTGGGGGCAGCCCAGCGTATGGCCGGTCTCGTGGCGGACCACCCGGACGAACTCCGATTCAGGAGTTCTCCATGGTGAAGGCCTCGAGGTTCATGGTGGGCTTATCCTTGTCGATATGCTGGATGTCGGTTCCCACATAGGACCAGTAGCCGCCATTCTGGCCGCCGTCTCGCGCGATGCGCACGTCGGGGTCCGTCCGGCTTTCGGTGAACACCACGTTGGCGAACTTCGACCACGCGTTCATGTGCAACAGGATGTGCTGCCTGAGGTCGGCCGGCGGCGTGTCGAGGAAGCCGACCGTGAGCTTGACCCCGCCGGCGCCCCAATATTTCTGGGTCAGCACGGAGATGCGCATGGGATTGACGGAAAATCCGGACATGGCGCGCATCAGTCGTTCCACCGGCGCCCGGTTGGCCGGATTGACGAAAGAGGCATGCTCGGCTGCAGCCGTCCATTTCGACCGCGGCAGCGACCTTGGCGTACAGGTGAGCCGTTGTATTGCCATCGTAGCCTCCCTGGCTGGACCAAGGAGATTGTGTACCTGATCTGTTTTACACGCAAGCATAACGTGTGAGGCGGACGCGTGATCGCCTGCCGCCGGGGCAAAATTTGCCCGGCAGGAGGCTCGACGAGTCTGCAGAAGCGGCGTGGTGCTACGAAACGGCTCGACGGCGTCGAGCGGGAACGCCCCCAAAGGCGGGATATGACCCGACCCGAGGGGGCTTCACTCTAGGCAGAGCGGCCGCGACCGCGGCCACCGCCGCCGCCACCGAAGCGACGGCCGCCACCGTTGCCGGGACCGCCGCCGCGCGGACCGCCGAACGGCGGGCGATCGCCCTGCGGACGCGGTGTGTAGGGGCGCTTGGCGTGCGGACGCGCGCCGTAGCCGTCCGGACGCTCGCCCTGCGGGCGATCGCTTTGAGGACGATCACCCTGCGGGCGATCGCCGTGCGGCCGGTCGCCTCGATGGTGATGATCGCCTTGCGGACGGTCGGCGTGCTGCGGCTCGCCCTGGGGACGATCGCGATAGTCGCCACGCGGCCACTGATGTTCGGCCTGCGCGGGCGGACGGTCGCCGCGCGAGCGGTCGCCGCCCGACCTGTCGCCGCCGACCTGTCGCCGAACGAGCGATGGCGGCCCTGGCCGCCGCCGGGACGGCCACCGCCGCCAGGACGGCCGGCGCGGTAGCGTTGATCGCGCGGGTTCTCGTCGTTCTCTTCGCGCTCGGCACGGGGACGCATCGGCGGGGCCGCCGGCATGTCCTCGTTGGCCGGCGTCGAGACGACGGCGATGCGCTGGTTGGTGAGCTTCTCGATGCTGCGCAGCTGGCCGCGCTCGCTGCCGTCGCAGAACGACAGAGCGATGCCCGAGGCGCCGGCGCGCGCGGTGCGGCCGATGCGATGGACGTAGCTCTCGGCGTCGGCCGGCAGCTCGTAGTTGATGACGTGGGTGACGCCGGTCACGTCGATGCCGCGCGAGGCGAGATCGGTGGCGACCAGCACGCGGGCCTTGCCGCGGCTGAAATTGTCGAGCGCCTTCTGACGGGCATTCTGCGACTTGTTGCCGTGGATCGCCTCGGAGGAGACGCCGCGATCTTCCAGCGCCTCGGCGACGCGGTTGGCGCCGCGCTTGGTGCGGGTGAAGACGATGACCCGCTCGAGCGCCGCGTCGGACAGCAGGTGGCTCAGCAGGGCGCGCTTGGTCGCGGAATTCACGAAATAGACGCGCTGGTCGATCTTCTCGATCGGACGGCCCTGCTGGGCGATCTCGACCTTCTCGGGGTTCTTCAGGATCTCCGACGCAAGCCGGGCGATGTCATTCGGCATGGTGGCGGAGAACAGCAGCGTCTGGCGCTGCTTGGACACCGAGCCGACGATGCGGCGCACGTCCTTGATGAAGCCCATGTCGAACATGCGGTCGGCCTCGTCGAGGACGAGGAAGGTCACATGCGCCAGCTTGACGTTGCCGCGCTCGACCAGGTCGAGCAGGCGGCCCGGCGTGGCGACCAGGATGTCGACGCCGCGCGCCAGGGTCTCGATCTGGCGGCCATAGCCCAGGCCGCCGACGACGGTGGCCAGGCGCAGGCCGAGGCCGCGGCCGTAGGTGTCGAAGCTGCGCGAGATCTGGACCGCGAGCTCGCGGGTCGGCGCCAGCACGAGGCAACGCGGGTGCTTGGGCTGCGGGCGCTCGCGGAAGCCGGAGAGGTGCTGCAGTATGGGCAGCGCGAAGGCTGCGGTCTTGCCGGTGCCGGTCTGGGCGATGCCCAGCACGTCGCGACCCTGCAACAGCGCCGGAATGGTGCGCGCCTGGATGGGCGTGGGCACGGTGTACTTGGCGGCTTCGAGGGCACGCAGCAGCGGCTCGGCCAGGCCGAGATCCGCAAACGAAACATTACTCACTGGAAATAAAGTCCTTTTGGCCGCCGACCGTGCCTTTCGGGCACGCGTATGTAGGGCGGCTTTTGGCCCGTTCCCGCGCGCGGCTGGGACGGCTCTTTTTTGGGGGATTGTCTCGGGATGAAGCGCCGTCAGATGAGAGGCGCGTCGCGCGATCGCGAGAAATCTTTGTCAGCCCGCAAGGAAGCGGGCTGGCGCGTATATGATGGTGCAGCGCAGCGAAGTCAAGTGACGGAATTAAGGCGACTCATGCGGACCGCGGGCCTCCAGGCCCGCATCATGAGCATGAGCGGGCCTGGAGGCCCGCGGTCCGCTTGATCTAGTGCCGCGCGCCCCTGCGCACGAGCTTGCCCGGCAGGCGCCGGTCGGCTCGTTGTCGCGCAGCAGCACCTGGCCGTTCACGATCGTGGCGCGCATGCCGTCGGCCTTCTGGCGCAGCCGCTTGGCGCCGGCCGGCAGGTCGCACACGACCTCGGGCATGCGCGGGCCGACCGTGTCGGGATCGAACACCACGATGTCGGCCGCCATGCCCTCGCGCAGCAGGCCGCGATCGTGGAAGCCGAACTGGGTGGCGGTATCGCAGGTGATCATCTTCACCGCCTCCTCGAGCGTGAAGGCCTGCTTGTCGCGCACCCAGTGGCTCAGCAGATGGGTCTGCAGCGAGGAGTCCATGATCTGCGAGACGTGGGCGCCCGAATCGGAGAAGGTCACGACCGAGCGCGGATGCTTCATCAGCTCGAGCGCCTCGGTCTGGTTCTCGTTGGCGATCGGCTGGATCATGAAGAACTTCATGTCGCGCTCGAGCGCCATGTCGATCATCAGGTCGACCGGATGGGTGTTCTTCTGCCGTGCCAGCTCGGCCATCGACTTGTGCGGGCCCTTCATGTCGGTCAGGGCGTAGATCCAGTCCCATTCCGGCGGCCGCGCCTCGGCGCCGCGCACGATCGGGCCCTCGTAGGGCTTGGAGGCGATCTCGACCAGGCGGCGGCGCTTGTCGGCGTCGAGCAACCACTGCTTCTGCTCCGCCAAAGGCAGCGTGCGCATGTCGCGCCACATGTCCCACTTGTCGAACGGCAGCTGCGTCTCGAAGGACAGCAGCACGTTCAGCGCCCGGCTGTGCACCTGGGCGAACATGCGGCCGCCCTTCTGCGCGGTGCGCTCGATGATGTCGAAGGTGGTGCGCCAGCTACCGGGATTGCTGCGCCGACCGAACAGGCCGAAGGTGATCGGCCGGCCGCTCTCGATGGCGAGCTTGCTGAGGCCTTCGTAGTATTGCCGCGCCTTGTCGCCTTCGGCGCCGCGCGGTTCGCCGGCCACCTCCACCATGCCCGCGCCCATCGCCTTGACCAGTGTCTCGAACTCTTCCCAGGTGGCGAGCCGGCTGGCCACCGGCTTGTCGTCCGAGGTCATGTGACTGGCGCTGCGCGTGGTCGAGAAGCCGTGTGCGCCCGCGGCGATCGACTCCTTGGTGTGATGCACCATCGCCCGGAGATCGTCCTCGGTCGCCTGGTCGGTGAAGGCGCGCTGGCCCATCACGTAGGTGCGGAGCGCGCAGTGGCCCATGTAGCCCGCGTAGTTGATGCCCTTGGGCAGCGTGTCGAGCACGTCGAGGAATTCGGGGAACGTCTCCCAGCGCCACTTGATGCCGGCCTTCATGGCGGCGCGGCTGATGTCCTCGGCGCGCTCGAGATTGCGCATGACGAGGTCGGCCTCGCTCTCGCGGCACGGCGCCAGGGTGAAGCCGCAATTGCCCATGACCACGCTGGTCACGCCCTGGAAGCAGGAGCTGGTGCCGATCGGGTCCCAGAAGATCTGCGCATCCATGTGGGTGTGGCCGTCGACGAAGCCCGGAGAGACGACATGGCCCTCGGCATCGAGCGGTCTCCTTGGCCGCGGCGCCGTTGATGCGGCCGATCTCGACGATCTTGCCGTCCTTGACGCCGATATCGCCGCGATAACGCGGTAGTCCGGACCCATCGACGATCATGCCGTTCTTGACGACGAGGTCGAATGCCATGGCGATCCTCCGGCTATTTTGGTCGAGCGTACCCTTTCGCAGTGTGGGGTCAATCGCTGGCGAGCGCATGGCTGCCGTCCTAGGATCGCGCGACGAAAAAGCGAGGAAACATGGAATTCGGCGTCCTTTTCACATCGCATCCGAACCCGGAGGAGGAGCCCTACCCGCATCGCGACGTGCATGCGCGCACGACGGACGAGGTCATCGAGGCCGAACGGCTGGGCTACGACACGGCCTGGATCGCCGAGCACCATTTCGCCACCAGCTACGGCATCATGCCGGACTGCTTCGCCTACATGGCCTATCTCGCGGCCAAGACCAGCCGCATCAAGATCGGCGCCGGCGGTCATCACCTTGCCGCTCTACGACCCGATCCGCGTGGTCGAAAACACCGCCTTCGTCGACATCCTGTCCAACGGCCGCGTGCGGCTGGGCATCGGCTCGGGCTACCGGCCCTACGAGTTCGTGGGGCTGGGCAAGGATTTCGACAGCCGCCGCGACATCGTCGAGGAGTCGGTCGGCTTGATGTTCGATGCCTTCCATCGCCACCGCTGGGACCACAAGGGCAAGTACTACCAGGGCACCGTCCAGGCGCCCTACGAGATGCTGCCGCACCCGATACAGATGCCGCATCCGCCGCTCTACATGGCGGGCGGCACCGATCGCTCGATCGGCTACAGCGGCCGCAACGGCTTCGGCCTGATGCTCTCGACCCTGCCCAGCGTCGAGACGCTGGCGGCGCAGACGGCGCTCTACAAGCGTGAGCTCGCAACGGCGACGGCGGAGCGGCGGCAGAATCCCGCGGCGGGCGAGATCGACATCGCCCGCTGGGTCTATATCGCCGACACCGACAAACAGGCACGCGCCGAGACCGAAGAGGCGATCGTGCGCCACATCTCGCATTTCGGCGGCTCCGGGACCGGCGGCTATCTCGGTTCGGTCTCCGAGAAGGGCAGCGCGATCAAGTACGAAGACCTCGCCTCGACCCTGCTGCACGGCTCGGCCGAGACCGTGATCGCCCGGCTGCGCGAGATGCAGGCACGCACCGGCATGACCTCCCTGCTGCTGCACTACCCGCCCTATTACGGGCGCGAGAAGACGATGAAGAGCCTGAAGCTCTTCGCCGAGCGCGTGATCCCCGCCTTCCGGCCGCCGGCGCAGCGCGCGGCGGCGGAGTGACCCCGGCCAAGCGCAGCAACCTCTCGCTCGGCGCCCTCTATATCGTCCTGGCCATGCTGGGCTTCGCCGGCATGGACGCGATGAGCAAATGGCTGGTCGCCGACTACGCGATCGGCCAGATGATGTGGATCCGCTACGGCGTGTTCTGCCTGTTCGCCTGGCTCGTCGTGCGGCGGCGGGGGCTTCGGGCATCGTTCCGCACCCGGCGCCCGTGGCTGCAGGCCGCGCGCTCGGTGCTGGCCGTGATCGAAAGCGCCATCTTCGTGCTGGCCTTCAAGTACCTGCCGCTGGCCGACGCGCATGCCCTCGCCGCCACCTCGCCGCTGATCGTGATCGCGCTCGGCGTTCTGTTCCTGGGCGAGCGCGCCGGCGTGGCGCGCTGGCTGGCCGTCGCCGCGGGCTTCGCGGGCGTGCTGCTGATCGTGCATCCGGGGTTCCGGACGTTCGACTGGCCCATGCTGCTGCCCTTGCTCGGCGCCTTCATGTGGGCGGGCTACCAGATCCTCGTGCGACTGTGCTCGCGCGAGGACTCGGCCGAGACGACGCTGGTCTGGTCGGCATTCGCCGCCTTCGCCGCGACCACGCTGGTCGCGCCGTTCGACTGGCAATGGCCGGACGCTTTCAGCGGGACGCTGCTGATCGCGACCGCCCTGCTGGGCGCGCTGGCGCACTACGCGTTGATCAAGGCCTTCGACCATGCCGAGGCCGGCGCCGTGCAGCCCTACAGCTACACCCTGCTGGTCTGGGTCACGATCCTGGGCGTCGTCGTGTTCGGCGACATCCCCGACGGTTGGACGCTCGCGGGCGCTGCCATCATCGTGGCGAGCGGCCTCTACACCTGGCATCACGACCGGCGGCTGCCCGCTTAAGCGTCATTCATTGCTCATGCGGTGGCGCGCGCACTCCAGCGTGCCGACCTATCGCGGCCACTGCCGCAGCGCCACCAGCCCGCCGTCGATCGGCAGCAGCAGGCCCGTCACCCAGCGCGATTCGTCGGAGGCGAGATAGACCGCCCCGTGGGCGATGTCCCACGCCGTGCCCTCGGTCTTCATCGGCACCATGTTCTTGCGCCGCTCGCGGGCCTCGGCGCCCATGTGCGCCACCATCGGCGTATGCACCGAGCCCACGACGATGCAGTTGGCGCGGATGTTCTCGGTCGCATAGTCGGCCGCCACCGACATGGTGAAGCCGTGCAGGCCGGCCTTGGCCGTCGCATAGGCGACCGCGCCCGGGCTGCCGATCAGCCCCAGCGCGCCTGCGATCGACGACACCATGATGATCGAGCCGCCGCCGCCTTCCTTCATCTTCGGCAGGCAGTACTTGGTGCACAGCATGGTCGTGGTGAGGTTGGCTTCCAGCACCTTGTGCCAGTCGGCCAGGGTCACGGTCTCGGGCGTGCCCGGCGCGCCGATGCCGACATTGTTGTGCAGGATGTCGAGCCGGCCGTATTTTTTGGCGGCGAATTCCGCCATCGCCTCGGCGGCGTCGGCCTTGGCGACGTCGCCGGCGAACACGGCCGCCTCGCCGCCTTCGTCCTTGATCTGCTTGGCGAGCTTGTCGGCGCGCTCGGCGCTGCGATTGACCAGCACCACCCGGGCGCCCTCGCGCGCGAACATGACCGCCGTCGCCATGCCGTTGCCGACGCCCTCGCCGCGCGGCGCCGCGCCCGTCACCACCGCCACCTTGCCCTTGAGACGTCCGGCCATTTCTCTTCCCCCGATCGAATGCTATTTCAGCGCCGAACCTTAGCCGGGAGCCGCGTGCCATGACCAGCAAGAGCGAAGCCCACGAGGGTGGCTGCACCTGCCGCCACGTGCGCTATCGCGTGACGTCGAAGCCATTGTTCGTGCATTGCTGCCACTGCCGCTGGTGCCAGCGCGAGAGCGGCGCTGCGTTTGCGCTCAACGCCATGATCGAGGCCGACCGGGTCGAGTTGCTGAGCGGCGAGCCCGAGGCGGTGATGACTCCTTCGGCGAGCGGCAAGGGCCAGACGATCTGGCGCTGCCCCAGGTGCCGCGTCGCCGTGTGGAGCAACTACGCCGGCGCCGGCGATCGCGTGCGCTTCGTCCGAGTCGGTTCGCTCGACGAGCCCGACCGGATGCCGCCCGACATCCACATCTTCACCCTGTCGAAGCAGCCCTGGGTCGTGCTGCCCGAAGGCACGCCGGCAGTGAAGGAGTATTACCAGACGAGCAAGACGTGGCCGAAGGAGAGCCTGGAACGGCTCGCGGCGCTCAAGCGCGGCTAGTTTTCTGGTTCAGAAGTTCGTGTGATTTGTACTTGGCGTTTGATCCGACCCGTTGTCATCCCGAGCGTAGCGAGGGACCTTTGATCGGCGGTCGCTAAAAGGTCCCTCGCTGCGCTCGGGATGACAGCTGGTTTGAGCGATGCGGTCTCTTCAATGATCCGACGAACTTCAGAGTCGGGACGCTACAGCCGGCTGAGATCGGCCACCAGGGCCGCGACGCTTCGGGTGCCGACGCCCACGATCAGGATGTCGTTGTCGATGCGCAGATACTGGTAGCCGGCCCGGGACGACGAGAGCTTGCCGATCAGCGCGGCCGGCAGCGGCTCGCCCGTGACGCCCTCCGGCAGCGGCTGGTCCAGTTTCCAGACCTGCTTGCCGGCGGCTGGTGCCGCACAGGCGTTGTTCTTCCTGACCAAAGGCGGAGGACAGCGGCCGGCGGCGATCTCGTCGCGGTAGTACGTATAGGCGGCATCGCGGTCGCGCTGCGACACCACGATGTTGAGCGTCGGCAGCGGTTGGTCCGGTGCGGCAGGTGCTGCCGCCTTCGCGGGCGGCTTGTCCTTCGGCGTCGATGCCGGCTGCGCGAATGCCGGCCAGGCCGACGCCAGGCTCGCCGCGGCCAGAAGCACGATCGAAACGCTGCGCATGATCAGGCCTTCCAATAGTCCGGCAGCTTCGCCGCCAGCCACTTCGCCAGCGCGGCGTTCACGGCGACCGGTTTCTCCTGCGCCATCCAGTGGCCGGAATTCACCACCACTTCGGTGAGGTCGGTGCAATCCTGCCGCATCGGCTCGGCGAGCCGGGACCGCATCGTCTCGCAGGTCGTATCGTAGGCGCCATGCAGGAACAGCACCGGCATCGAAAGCTTGCCGCCGTTCTTCGACCGCTTGGCGTAGGCCCCGTTGGCCTTGTGGTTCATGTACCAGGAGTCCGGCCCGAAGAAGCCGTTCCGCGTCAGCGCCGCGGTATACGCCTCCATGTCCTGTTCGGTGATGACGTCCGGATCGCGCGGCACGTCGGGGAAGGCGGCACCACCGAACCAGCCGCCGCTCTTGCGGACCGACGCGGTGCGGCTGGGCTTGCCCACCGCGTTGGGATCGCCCTTGCGGAACAGCGCCTTCACGACATTGCGGATGTTGGCGTCGAAGCCCTTGCAGGCCTTGTCGAAGTTCTCCTCGTAGAAGAACTGGTAGTCCCACTGCCCGGCCGGGAACTCGGCCTCGGGATAGACCTTGCGGTCGACCAGCGACACCACGTTTTCCAGGGTGAAGCCCGACGCGAGATAGGGAACGCACAGGCTCGCCACGCCCACCGTCTTGTCGGGATGGTGGGACGGCCATGTTCCACACCACGGGGCTGCCCCAATCGTGGCCGATCCACACGGCGCGATCTTGTCCCTGGGCGCGGCCGAGCGAGGCCAGCAGCTCCAGCATGTCCTCGACGATCAGCTCCTGGGCGAAATCCTCGTGGCGGCTGTAGGTGCTCGAGCGGCCGTAGCCGCGCATGTCGGGCGCGATGCAGCGGAAGCCGAGGGCGGCCATCGCCGGCAACTGATGCCGCCACGACAGCGAGAGCTCGGGCCAGCCGTGGCAGAAGATCAGAAGCGGCGCGCCTTCCGCTCCGCAGGCAAGATAGCCCGTGGTGTGGCGGTTGGTCTTGACGGTGTGTTCGGTGATCGGGAATGTCATGAGGAGGAGAAAATCCCATGGAAATCGACACCGGTACAACCGAACTTTTATGCGCCGTGCGCGACGGCGTGGCGCTGATCACGCTCAACCGTCCGGAGGCGCGCAACGCCATGTCGGACAAATTGACACCGGCGCTGCGCACCCAGATCAAGGAGCGCGGCGAGGATCCCGAGGTCGGCGCCCTGCTGATCACCGGCGCCGGCACCGCCTTCTGCAGCGGCGGCGACGTCAAGGGCATGGGTGGCCGCGGGCCGCGCGGCCAGATGGGCTTCGACGAACGGGTTACCGATTTGCGTCAGCGCCAGGCCGCGCTGACCGGCGCGCTGGTCGCGGTGCGCAAGCCCACCATCGCGGCGTTGCCGGGCGCGGCCGCCGGCGCGGGGCTGGCCATCGCGCTCGCCTGCGACATCCGGATCGCCGCCCGGTCGGCCTTCGTCAGCACGGGCTATGCGCGGGTCGGCCTCAGCGGCGACTACGGCATCGCCTGGCTGCTGACCCGCGCCGTGGGCTCGGTGCGGGCGCGCGAGCTGATGTTCACCGCCGAGCGGGTCGACGCCGAGCGCTGCGAGCGCATCGGGCTGGTCAACCGCATCGTCGACGACGCCAAGCTGCAGGACGAGGCCTTCGCCTTCGCCAAGTCGCTGGCCGAGGGTCCGCGGGTGGCGCTGCGCAACATGAAGGACAATCTCGACGACGCGCTGCATGTCGACTATCCGACCGCGCTCTACCGTGAGGCCGAGCGCCTGGTGCAGGCCTCGCGCACCGAGGACCACAAGGAGGCGGTGCGGGCGTTCGTGGAAAAGCGGAAGCCGGTGTTCGTCGGGCGTTAGGCTGAAGACGCGCCAGGCGCGCCCCCAGCGCAAGATTTCGAACTCTGACCGCCATCTTGCCGCGGTTCTTGCCGGCGAACAGGCCGATCAGCGCTTCGGGCGCCTTGTCGAGGCCGTCGACGATATCGACCACGGCCTTGATCCTGCCCTCGGCGACCCAGCGCGCCAGTCGCGCTTCGGCGTCGGCGCGGCGGTCGTAGAAATCCATGACAATGAAGCCTTCCATGCGCAGGCGCTTGGTGACCACGAGGCCCGGCACCGCCATCGGCCCGGGTGCGGGCTTCTCGACGTCGTATTGCGAGACGTTGCCGCAACAGACGATGCGGCCGCGCAGGTTCATCAGCGACAGCGCCGCGTCGAGCACGGCGCCGCCGGTATTGTCGAAATAGACGTCGATGCCGTTCGGGCAGGCTGCCGCCAGCGCACGGCGCACGCCGCCTGCCTTGTAGTCGACCGCCGCATCGAAACCGAGCTCGCGCGTGAGCCAGTCGCACTTGTCCTGCCCGCCCGCCGTGCCGACGACGCGACAACCGGCGAGCTTGGCGATCTGGCCGACCATCGTTCCCACCGCGCCGGCAGCGGCCGAGACCAGCACCGTGTCGCCGGGCTTGGGCTGGCCCACTTCGAGCAGGCCGAAATAGGCGGTGAGCCCGGTGACGCTGAGCGGCCCGATCAGGAGTTCCAGCGGCGCTTGCGTCGTGCGCTTGGCAAGACGCCGTGCCGGCACCGCGGCGTAGTCCTGCCAGCCCCAATCGCCCTCGACGATATCGCCGGCCTTGAGCCCGCCCGTCCTGGACTCGACCACCTCGCCGATGGCGAAGCCGCTCATCACCTGGCCCGGCTCCAGCGCATCGCGATAGGTCTTGCCCATCATCCAGGCGCGGTTGGCGGGATCGAGCGACAGCATGCGGGTCTGCACCAGCGCCTCGCCGTCGCGCGGCACCGGGATCGCCGTCTCGGTCCATTCGAACGTGTCGGCGGCGATCTTGCCCTGGGGCTGCTTGGCGTAGAGCCATTGGCGGTTCATGGCGTCAGTCCTTGTAGTTGGCGGCGCGCTTCTGCAGGTTCGACATGATCGCCTCGAGCTGGTTGGGCGAGCCGATCAGCTTCTGCTGCTCGACCGACTCCGCCATCAACCCGGCCTTGGCATCGGTCGCGACGGCGAGATTGAGCAGCCGCTTGGCCGCCCGCATCGCATCGGGACTCTTGCCGGCGATTTCCCGGGCCGTCTCCAGCGCCGCCGCGCGCGGATCGTCGACCAGGCGGGTGACGAAGCCGAATTGCTGCGCCTCCGTGCCGTTGAAGACGCGGCCGGTGTAGGTGAGCTCGCGCACCACGTCCTCGCGCGCCAGATGGCGCATGAGCTGCGTGCCGGCGAGATCGGGCACGAGGCCCCACTTGATCTCCATCACCGAGAAGCGGGTGTCGGCCGTGGCGTAGCGCAGGTCGGCGCCCAACGCGATCTGGAAACCGCCGCCGAACGCCACGCCATGGACGGCGGCGATCACCGGCACCGGCAGCTCGCGCCACAGCCAGGCGCATTGCTGCGGCCGGTTGGCGATGCCGTGCGTGCGTTTGGTGAGGTCGCGCACGCCGGGCACCGCGTCGCCGTCCTGCTTCATCGCGGCGAAGCTTGCCATGTCGAGGCCGGCGCAGAACGCCTTGCCCTCGCCGGAGAGCACGACGGCGCGCAGGCCCTTCATCGTGGCAAGCTCCGCGCCTGCCGCGATGATGCCTTCGAACATCGCCGGATCGAGCGCGTTCATCTTGTCGGCGCGGATCAGGCGGACGTCGGCAACGCCGTCCTTGAGGTCGATCGAAACCCTGTCCTTCATTTGTCCTTCTCCGACTTCAGCCATTCGCGCAGGCGGCGTTTCACTTCTTCGGGGTCCAGGCGTTCGGGCGGCTTGAGGCTGCCGTCGCCCTGCTTGGGCCACATCAGCACGGCGATGCCGCGCTGCACGTCGGCGAACGTGCAGTCGTCGGGCAGCCGGTCGAGCAGCGCCCTCACCTCGTCCTTGACGTCCACCTTGCCGGGAGCGGTCATCGCGTCACCATGAGCCAAAGTCCCTGTCCAACATAGACCGCGCCCAGCCCCAGGATCACGCGGCGCGTCCAATAATAGAACTGCCTGTCCGACAGACGGTCGAGGAAACTTCGTGACAGGGTGGTGCCGAGCACCGCGAAGCAGGCGGCATAGGCCATGACCAGCCACTGCTCGAGGTCGCGGCCGGCCGGGCCTTCGATCACGACGGCAAAATAGGCCACCTTGGTGAGATGGCCCAGCACCTGGGCCGCCGCCTTGGTGGCGACATTGACCTGGCGGGTCATGCCGGTGCGCACATAGAAGATGTCGAGCAGCGGCCCGGTGACGCCGGACACGAGCTGCATGGCGCCGCCGATCAGGCCTGCCAGGAAGGCCTGCCCGCCGCGTTCGATGTCGGGCGCGATGCGCTGCGGCACCGCCAGCGCGACGAACGGCGTCAGCCCCATCACGATCAGCACGAGCGCCTTGTCGGGCACGAAACTGAAGAACGAGAAGATCACCAGCGAGGTCGCGGCGCCCGACCCGAACTTCAGCACCACGCTCCATCTGACGTGGTGCCGCCACAGCCAGGCGCGCCAGCTGTTGGCCGCGATCTGGATGACGCCGTGGAACACCATGGCGACCGGCACCGGCAGCATCAGCAGCAGGAAGCCGATCAGCAGCATGCCGCCCGCCATGCCGAAGATACCGGAGATGAACGAGGTCACGACGGCCACGACCGCCAGGGCCGCCAGGACGAGCAGGGAGAACATCGGTGCGCGGCGTAGCGCACGTGGCAGATCGTGTCGAGGATCGGATAGAGTGCGCGCATGTCCGATACCGATCTGCTCTTCATGCCGGCCACCAAGGCCGCTGCCCTCATCCGTTCCCGCAAGCTTTCGCCCGTCGACTATGTCGAAACCGTCCTGAAGGCGATCGATCGCACCCAGCCCAGGCTCAACTGCTTTCGCGTAGTGATGGCGGAAGAAGCGCGGCGCGATGCCAAGAAGGCCGAGGAAGCCGTGGCCCGGGGCGACAGGCTGGGGCCGCTGCACGGCGTGCCGGTCAGCATAAAGGACCTTGTCGACGTCAAGGGCGTGCACACGCGGCACGGCTCGGCGATCTTCGAGGACAATGTGGCCCAGGCCGACGACGTGCTGGTGCAGCGCCTGCGCGCGGCGGGCGCCATCATCGTCGGCAAGTCGACGACGCCGGAATTCGGCGTCAAGGGCCTGACCGACGGCCCCTCCTTCGGCGTCACGCGCAATCCGTGGAACCTCGAACGCACGCCGGGCGGCTCGAGCGGCGGCGGCGCGGCGGCGGTCGCAGCCGGGCTGGGACCGCTGGCGCTCGGCACCGACGGCGCGGGCTCGGTGCGCGGCCCGGCCTCGTGCAGTGGCCTGGTCGGGCTGAAGCCGACCTTGGGCGCGGTGCCGGCCGACACCTCGCGCGACGCCTTCGGCAACAACGTCTATGCCGGTCCGCTCGCACGCACGATCACCGACGCCGCCATCATGCACTCCGTCCTGGTCGGCCCCAGCGACAAGGATCCGTGGACGCTCGCCGGCGGCGGACAGCGGCCGCTCTCGCCCAAGCTTTCCGGCGAGGATCTCTCGGGCGTGCGCATCGGCTATATCGAGCTCACCGCCAATCCGCGCATCGCCGCCGACGTGCGCGCCAACACGCGTTCGGCGCTCGCGGCCTGGCAGGAGATGGGCGCCGCCGTCGAAGAGGTCACCGAGAAGATCGACTGGATCGAATATGAGGGCCGCGTGCTCTACCAGGCGAATTTCGCGGTGTTCTGCGCCCAGTACCTGCCCAAGTGGCAGAACCAGATGGACCCCGTGACGCTCGCCTTCATGGAGCGCGGCGCCAAGTTCACCCTGGCCGATTTCCGCAACGCCCAGTTCGCGCGCACGGCCTTGTTCCGCAAGATCCAGTCCCTGCTCGAGCGCTACGATTTCCTGGTGACGCCGACCAACGCGCGCACCGCGCTCGACGTGACGCACGATGCGGCCAACGACGAGGTCGTGGTCGACGGCGTGAAATGCGGCATCACCCGCCAGGGCTGGACGTCCTACCAGTATCCTTTCAACCTCACCGGCCATCCCGCGCTCGCGCTGCCCTCGGGCTTCGGCGCCGACGGCCTGCCGACGTCGGTCCAGATCGTCGGCAAATGGGGCGCCGAGACCGACGTGCTGCGGCTCGGCGCGCTCCTGGAGCGGGCGCGGCCGTGGGCGCAGCATCGGCCGGCGGCGCTGTAGCCTTGTCCGGCCAGTACGCTAAGGTCGCCTTCGGGGAATTTCATTACTGGGAGGAACAACATGCGCATCAAAACAGCGCTGATCGGCCTGCTATGCGCGCTGGCCGTCACCGGGCCGGCGGCCGCGGAATTTCCCGACAAGCCGATCCGGATCATGGCGCCCTATGCGCCGGGCGGGAACATCGACGTCACCGCGCGCATCATCGCCGACAGGCTGAAGGACATCCTGGGCGTCACCGTGCTGGTCGAGAACAAGGCCGGCGCCAGCGGCATGATCGGCGGCGACGTCATCGCCCGTTCCGCGCCCGACGGCTACAATCTGCTGGTCGCCGCCAACTCGCTGGTCGTCGTGCCCGTCATCTACGGCAATGCGCCCTACGACTGGAAGACGGCATTCCAGCCGATCAGCCACATCCAGGCCGTGCCGGCGGTGATCGTCGTGCACCCGAGCTCGCCGATCAAGACGCTGGCGGACTTCATCAGGATCGGCCGGGAGACACCCGGCAAGCTCGCTGTCGCCGATTCCGGCATCGCCACCACCAACCAGATCGTGATCGAGCTTTTGAGCGACGCGACCGGCGCGAAGTACACGCTGGTCCATTACAAGGGCAGTGGTGCCGCCTCGATCGACGTCATAGCCGGCCAGGTGCCCGTACAGGTCGACCAGCTCAACAGCTCGATCGGCCACATCAAGGCGGGCAAGCTGCGCGCCATTGCCGTCACGTCCGACAGGCGCGTGCCGGAACTTCCCGACGTGCCGACTGTTAAGGAGTCCGGCATCAAGGAGCTCGCCGACTTCACCTACAGCACCTACACGGGTCTGTTTGGCCCGGCAAAAATGCCACCCGAGGTCCTGGCCAAGCTGAATGAGGCAATGGTGAAGGTGCTGACCGACCCCGCAACCGTGAAACGTTTCGCCGACCTTACGGCTGAAGCCTCGCCCAGCACGCCGCAGGAACTGGCGGCCATGCTCGACAAGGAGGACCGCACCGTGGTTCCTCTGCTGAAGAAACTCGGCATCAAACCGGAGTAGAGCGAAAGATGACCTGGCTTCCCCCCGCCATTGCTCCCATCGTCCTGCTGCTGATCTCCAACGTCTTCATGACGTTCGCCTGGTACGGCCACCTGAAGTTCACCGATCGGCCGCTGTGGCTGGTGATCCTGGCGAGCTGGGGCATCGCCTTCATCGAATACTGCTTCGCCGTGCCGGCCAACCGCTGGGGCCACACGGTCTATTCGGCGGCCGAGCTCAAGACCATGCAGGAGGTGATCACGCTGTCGGTGTTCGCCGCCTTCTCCGTGCTCTATCTCGGCGAGCGCATCACGCTCAACCACCTCGTGGGCTTCGCCCTGATCTGCGCCGGCGCCTTCTTCGTCTTCAAGGGACCGCTGCCGAGCTGAGGAAATTTCGCCGCACCTCGGGATGGGGCCGCCTCATCCTGCGTAAACCGTTCGGGGGAACGGTGATTGACGGAAACGCAGACCAGACGATGGCGTGCCGGACAATGGCGTGAAGGCAGCGGCAATCGCAGCCGTCCTGCTGATCGCAGCCGTGCTGCGGCTGTGGCGGCTGGAGAATAACGGCTTCGGCACCGCCTACTATGCCGCCGGCGTGCGCAGCATGCTGCAAAGCGCCTGGCTGTTCTTCTACAATTCCTTCGATCCGGCGGGCTACATCTCGCTCGACAAGCCGCCGGTCGCCTTCTGGATCCAGACGGCCTTCGCCTGGGTGCTGGGCTATAGCGGCTGGACGATCCACTTGCCGCAGGCGCTGGCCGGCATCGCCTCGGTGGCGCTGCTCTATCGGCTGGTGCGCCAGCCGTTCGGCATGGCGGCCGGGATCTGCGCCGCCCTGCTGCTGGCCGTGATGCCCGTGGCGGTCGCGATCGACCGCTCCAACAACACCGATTCCTGGCTGGTCTTCTTCCTGCTGCTGGCGGCTGCGATGGCGCTGCGCGGACGCGGCCTTTCCCTGGTGGCGGCGATGGCGCTGCTGGGTGTCGCCTTCAACGTGAAGATGCTGGCGGCGCTGATCTGCGGACCGGCCCTGCTGGCGGGCTGGCTGCTCGCCGGCACGCTCGACTGGCGCCGGCGGCTCTCCTGGATGGCGGCCGCCGGCGTCACCCTTGCCGTCGTGTCGCTTGCCTGGGCGGTGGCCTTCGACCTCACGCCCAGCGACAGCCGGCCCTATGCCGGCAGCAGCCACGACAATTCCATGCTCGAGCTGATCGTGGTCCATAACGGGCTGGAACGCTTCGTGCGGGCGCCGCGCGCAACACCCGCGCCGCCGCCCGTGCAGGCACAAGTGCCGCGCTTCGAAGCCTACGATGCCGTCCCGGTCGGGCCGCTTCGGCTTGCCCATGCGCCTCTCGCGGCGCAATTCGCCTGGACCCTGCCGCTGGCCGTACTGGGCGCGATATTCGGCTGGCGTCGGCGGCGCGCCTCGGTGGCGCTGTGGAGCACCTGGGCGCTCACCTACGGCATCGTCTTCAGCGCCGCCGGCGGCATTTTCCACGCCTACTATCTCGCGGCCCTGGCGCCGCCGCTCGCCGCCCTGGCGGGCATCGGCTGCTTCGAGCTGTGGCGTCGGGGACCGCGCTACCTGGCACTCGGACTCGCGGTCACCGCCCTTTGGCAAAGCTATATCGTCACCGCCTCGCTGGGCTGGGACGTGATCTGGATCGGCTTCCCCGCGGTCGCCCTGCTCGCCGGCGCGGCGGTGCTGTGGCGCGCCAAGCGGCCGCCCGCCTTCATCGGCGGCGCCGCGTTGCTGATCCTGCCGACCCTGTGGGCGCTCAGCACGGTATTCGCGCCGGGAAATCTTACGCTGCCGTCGTCGAGCCTGGCGCGCTGGCTGGGCCGGGACGACGGTCGCGGCCCGCTGCTGTCGCGCACCTACGGGGCGCTCACCGACGACCCCAAAATGCGCGCCTTCCTGCAGGAGCATCGCGGCGAGGCGCCCTTCCTGCTGGCCTCGGCCAATGCGCTGCTCGCCGCGCCGGTCATCATCCAGAGCGGCCAGCCCGTCATGGCGTTCGGCGGCTTCTTCGGCACCGACCCGGTGATGAGCGTCGAGAGCTTCGCCAGGAAGGTCGAGCAGGGCGAGGTGCGCTTCGTCGTGCTGGGCAACAACCGCCGTCTGCGCGACTTCGAGCGCTGGGTGCAGGCGCACGGCACGCCGGTCGATCCCGACCTGTGGCGCTCCCTGCCGACCGAACCGCGGCGCTCGATCGCCCTCTACGATCTGGCGCCGCGCTAGATGTTTAATCCGCCGACTGCCCCGCCGCGCGCAGGATCTCGCGCTTGGCCCTCTCGCCGGCCCGGCGGTTGCGGCGCTTCAGCCACCACATCAGGAAGCCGGTGACGGCAAATACCGTCCTGGGATCGAAGCATCGACCACGTTCGATTGGCGGATCAGCCTCGCGGCGGTGCGCACTTCCGGCCCGTGCTCGCTGGTCCCGGACATCGACAGAACGAGGATCGTTACCGATGGCCAGGGCTCAGCTCGCGACTGAACGCGCACGCCCTTGGCGCTGCGGACGAACCCTTCCATTTTCCGGCGGATCCCCTCCCGATGGGAAACCGATCAGGCGCCCAGCGCGCGGGCGACCTGGTTGGTGATCAGCGCGGCCGCATAGGCCAGCACCAGCATGTAGCCGAAGGTGACCCACATCCATTTCCAGCTGCCGGTCTCGCGGCGGATGACGGCGAGGGTCGAAGCGCATTGCGGCGCGAACACGTACCAGGCGAGCAGCGCGAGCGCGGTGGCGAGGCTCCATTGGCCGGCGATCGCCTGGCCGATCTTGTCGGCCGCGCCCTCGCCGCCATCGATGGCGTAGATCGTGCCGAGCGCGCCGACCGCGACCTCGCGCGCCGCCATGCCGGGGATCAGCGCCACGTTGATCTGCCAGTTGAAGCCGAGCGGCTCGGTGAGGGGCTGGATGAGCGAGCCGATCATGGCGGCCAGGCTGTAGCTGATCGCGGGCTCGGTGGCGCCTGCCGGCGGCCGCGGGAAGGAGGCGAGGAACCAGATCAGCACCATCATCGACAGGATGGTGGTGCCGGCGCGCTTGAGGAAGATCGTGGCGCGCGTCCACAGGCCGATCGCCAGGCTCTTGATCCGCGGCAGCTTGTAGTCGGGCAGCTCGAGCATGAAGGGCTCGCCCGGCTCGCCGCGCCAGAACACGCGCTTGATGATGAACGACACGGCGAGCGCACCGACGATGCCGCTGGCATAGAGGCCGAACATCACCAGTCCCTGCAGGCCGACGAAACCCCAGACGTCGCGGTCGGGGATGAAGGCGCCGATGATCAAGGTGTAGACCGGGATGCGCGCCGAGCAGGTCATCAGCGGCGCCACCAGGATGGTGGTGAGCCGGTCGCGCTTGTCGTCGATCACGCGGGTCGACATGATTCCGGGGATGGCGCAGGCGAACGACGACAGCAGCGGGATGAAGGCGCGCCCGTGCAGGCCGGCGCCGCCCATGATGCGGTCCATCAGGAAGGCCGCGCGCGCCATGTAGCCCAGGTCTTCCAGCACCAGGATGAAGAAGAACAGGATGACGATCTGCGGCAGGAACACGATCACGCTGCCGACGCCGGAAATCAGGCCGTCCTTGAAGAAGCTCTTCAGCAGGTCGGGCAACGGTGCGGCCTCGACCATGGTGCCGAGCCAGGTGAAACCTTCCTGGATCGCGTCCATCAGCGGCCGCGCCCAGGCAAACACCGCCTGGAACATGACGAACAGCAGGACGAGCAGGACGACGAGGCCCGCCACCGGATGCAGCAGCACCGCGTCGACCGCCGCCGTGCCGGGGTCGCGCTCCTTCGCGCTCTTCACCGCCGCGCGCAGCACGCGGTCGGCTTCGCGCTGGCCCGCGCGCAGTTCGCCGGCGTCGGGCGCATGCCAGTCGGCGGCGCTGCCCGCGGGAAGGGCCTCGAGCAGGCGGTCGATCTCGCCCAGCAACGCGTCCGTGCCGCCGCGACGCACCGCGACCGACTGCACGACCGGCAGGCCGAGCTCGCGTGACAGGCGCTCGACGTCGATCTCGACGCTGCGCTTGCGCGCGATGTCCATCATGTTGAGCGACAGCATGACCGGCCGGCCGACCCGCTTCAGCTCGAGCGCCAGACGCAGCGCCAGCCGGAGGTTGGAAGCATCGGCCACGCAGACGATGAGATCGGGGTTCACGTCGTTCTGCAGCCGGCCCAGCACGACGTCGCGCGTGATCTCCTCGTCGGGCGAGCGCGCGCGCAACGAGTAGGTGCCGGGCAGGTCGACGATCTGCAGGACCCTTCCCGCCGGCGTGGTGACTCGCCCGACTTTCTTCTCGACCGTGACACCGGGATAGTTGGCGACTTTCTGCCGGCTGCCGGTCAGCGCATTGAACAGCGCCGTCTTGCCGCAGTTGGGATTGCCGACCAGGGCGATGACCGGCGCGACGCCGGACGCCGCATCGGATGCCAGACTGCCCCCTGCGTTCATGACGACACGCCTTCGGTCACGCGGATCGCCATGGCCTCGCGCCGGCGCAGCGCAATCGTCGTATGGGCGACGCGCACGGCGATGGGATCGCCGCCGAACAAGCCCTGGTGCAGCAGCTCGACGTCGGCACCCTCGACGAAACCCAGTTCGATCAGGCGACGCTCCAGCTCGGGTCCCGGCAAGCCGATCCCGGCATTGTCCACGACGAGTTCATGGATACGGCCGCGAAAGCCCACGCGAGCGTCGCCCAGTGCTATGGTTGGTTTGGAAGACATTGCGATTAATTCGTAATAGCACTGGCGGGCGCGGTTCGCCAGCAGGGAGGGGGGAGCGCATGGCAACGATCGTTCTGGCGCATGGCGCGTGGTCGGCCGCCTGGGCCTGGAAAAAGATGCGACCGCTGTTCCGGGAGGCCGGCCATGAGTTCTTTTCGCCCACCTACACCGGGCTGGGCGAGCGCGCCCACCTGTCCAACCCGGAGGTCGACCTCACCACCCACATCAACGACGTGGCGGCCGTGCTGGATTTGGAGGACCTGAAGGACGTCACCCTGATCGGGCATTCCTACGGCGGCATGGTGGCGACCGGGGTTGCCGACAAGGCGGCGCGGCGCATCGCACGCATCGTGTATCTCGACGCGTTCGCGCCGAAGGACGGCGAGAGCCTGCTCGATCTCGTGGGACCGCAGGCCGCCGAGAACATGCTGGGCAAGGCGAAGGGCGAAGGCGGCGGCTGGCGCGTGCCCGCCATGCCGATGCCGCCCGATACCGCGCCCGCGGACGTGAGCTGGGCAACACCACGCCGGCGCTCGCAGCCGCTCAAGAGCTTCGAGCAGAAAATTCGCCTGCAATCGTCGAACCCACCACCGCCACGTCATTACATCTATGCCAAGAAGAGCGGACCGGGCGATGTGTTCCGCAAATTCGCCGAGCGCGCCAAGAGCGAGGCGGGCTGGAAATACCACGAGATCGACGCCAGCCATAATCCGCACATCACCTGCCCGCAGGAGCTGATGGCGCTGCTCAACAGGATCATCGCCGACACATGAGCACGGATCTCGCCTACGCCATCCTGGACCAGCTCGGCCGGGCAAAGCGCGCCGACGATTCGCTCACCATCGCCGGCGGCGACGATCCGGTGTTCAAAACGCCCTGGCGCGTCGCCCATGCCGGGTCGGCGGCGCTGGGCGCGGTGGGTCTCGCCGTCTCCGATCTGTGGCGGCTGCGGACCGGCAAGCCGCAGGCCGTCGCCATCGATCGCCATGCCGCCGCGGCGTCGCTCCGCTCCAACACCTATGTGCTGCAGAACGGCGAGCGGCCGGTGTCGTGGGATCCCCTGGCCGGCCATTACCCGACGCGCGACGGCCGGACCATGTTCCTGCACACCAACCATCCGCACCATCGCGCCGGCGCGCTCAGGATCGCCGGCGCCGCGACCGACACCCGGGAGGCGCTGGCCGCAGCGGTCGCCAAATGGGACGGGCTCGCCCTCGAGGAGGCGATTGCGGCCGGCGACTGCGTCGGCGGACTGTCGCGCAGCCGCGAGGAATGGAACGCCCATCCGCACGGCATCGCGATCGCCAGGCTGCCGCTGATCGACATGGTGAAGATCGGCGAGGCGCCGGCGCGGCCTCTGTCCAAAGGCGATCGCCCGTTGAGCGGCGTGCGCGCGCTCGATCTCACGCGTGTGCTGGCGGGGCCGACCAGCGGCCGCGTGCTGGCCGAGAACGGCGCCGATGTCCTGCACATCGCGGCCCCTCACCTGCCCTATCAGACCGAGATCCTGATGGACACCGGCCACGGCAAGCGCTGCGCCTGGGTCGACCTCACCACGCCCGCCGGCGTCGAGACGATGACCGGCCTGTTGCGCGAGGCCGATATCTTCACCCAGGGCTATCGCCCCGGCACCGTCGCCGCGCGCGGCTTCTCGCCCGAACAGGTGGCGGCGCTGCGACCCGGCATCGTCTGCGTCAGCATCTGCGCCTACGGCCATGAAGGTCCATGGGCGCTGCGCCGCGGCTTCGATTCGATCGTGCAGAACGTCACCGGGCTTGCCGCCACGCAAGGCTCGCTCGCCAAGCCGCGCAACCTGCCGGTGCAGGCGCTCGACTACATCGCAGGCTACCTGGGCGCGCTGGGCGCCATGGCCGGCCTCGCCCGCCGGGTCGAACAAGGCGGCTCGTGGCTGGTGCGGGTCTCCCTGGTGCAGGTCGCGCACTGGCTGGCGAACCTCGGCACCGTCGACGCCGGCAAGGGTGCGGCCGAGCTGCCCGAGGCCGAACTCGGCCGCTATCTCATGGAAAGCGACGGCCCGTTCGGCCACCTGCGGCATCTGAAACCTGTCACGCAATTCAGCGAGACTCCGGCCTTCTTCGCCAGGCCGGCCGAGCCGCTCGGCACCTCGCCGGCGCGCTGGACCACCTGAGGAAACCATGCCCGACACCCTCACCACCATCGCCGAACTGGAAGCGCTCTACGGCCAGCCGGGAGAGTCTTCCACGGTCAAGGAAATCGACCGGATCACGCCGCACTATCGCGCCTATATCGAGGCTTCGCCGTTCGCCTCGCTGGCGACCTCGGGACCGGAAGGACTCGACTGCTCGCCGCGCGGCGATCGGCCGGGCTTCGTGCGGGTGGCCGACGAGAAGACGCTGATGCTGCCCGACCGGCGCGGCAACAACCGGATCGATTCGCTGCGCAACATCGTGCGCGATCCGCGCGTGGCGCTGCTGTTCCTGATCCCGGGCGTCGGCAACACCCTGCGCGTGAACGGGCGCGCCCATCTCAGCGTCGAGTCCGGCCTGCTCGCCTCCTTCGCCGTCGACGACAAGCCGCCGCGCTCGGTGACGGTGATCGAGGTCGATGCGGTCTATTTCCAGTGCGCCCGCGCGCTGGTGCGCTCGGAACTGTGGAACCCCGCGCGCCACGTCGACCCCAAGAGCCTGCCCAGCGCCGGCCAGATCCTGGCGGCGCTCAGCCACGACCGTGTCGGCGGCGAACGCTACGACCGCGAATGGGCGGGACGCGCCGCGCAGACGATGTGGTGACGGCCTAGCCTAGGCCGCCCGGCGCAACGTCGGCGTCTCGAGTGCGGTGATGAAGCGCCGGCAGAATACGTCGGCGGTGGTGCGGAACACCTTGGCCTTGAGCGCCGCCTGCCGCTCCTTGCGCTCGCCGAGCGACATGGTGAGCCCGACATGCATCGCCTCGGCGATGGCGTCGGGATCGAACGGGTTCACGATCAACGCCTCGGTGAGCTCGTGGGCGGCGCCGGCGAATTGCGACAGCACCAGCACGCCCGGATCGTCGTCGGGCTGGGCGGCGACGAATTCCTTGGCCACCAGGTTCATGCCGTCGCGCAGCGGCGTCACCACGCCGATGCGGCCGATGCGATAGAGGCCGGCCAGGGTGGTGCGCGGCGCCGGCCGGGTCGAGTAGCGCAGCGGAGTCCAGTCGAGCTCCGAGAAACGGCCGTTGATGCGACCGGTCAGCCGGTCGAGTTCGGCCCTGAGCTTGCGATACTCGTCGACCTCCTCGCGCGAGCGCGGGCAGATCTGCAGGAAGTGGATCTTGCGGCGGTGCTCGGGGTGACGCTCGAGCAGGCGCCCATAGGCCTCGAAGCGCTGCGGCAGACCCTTGGAATAATCCATGCGGTCGACGCCGATGGCGAGGTCGCGCCCGACCAGGCTGCCGGCCACCCGTTGCACCAGCTTGTCGCTGGCGGAGCGCTCGGCCTCATGCGCGAAACCTTGCGCATCGATGCCGATCGGGTCGGCGAAGACGCGCATGCGCCGTCCATTCAGCTTCACCCACTCGCCATCGATCGTCGCCCCCAGCATGCGCTGGGCGCAGTCGCGGAAGTCGCGGGCGTGCTCCTCGGTCTGGAAGCCGACGAGATCGTAGGCGCACAGGTCGGCCACCAGCTCGCGCGCCACCGGCATCGCCTCGAGCATCGACGGCGGCACGAACGGCACATGGAGGAAGAAGCCGAGAGGGCCGGTGAAGCCGTGCTGGCGCAGCATGCGGCCGAACGGCAGCAGGTGGTAGTCGTGCGCCCACACCGTGTCGTCGGGCTGCACGACGTGGCTGAGCGCTTTGGCAAAAGTCTCGTTGACCGCCAGGTAGCCAGCATAGTCCTCGCGGCGGAAATGCATCAGGCCGAGGCGGAAGTGCAGGAGCGGCCACAGCGCGCCGTTGGCGAAGCCGACATAGAAGGCGCGGTGCGCCTCGGCCGTGAGGTCGACCGTGGCATAGGTGACGCCGCGCGCCTCGACCAGCGCCGGCTGCACCGCCGGTGCGGCGGCGAGCCGGCCGCTCCAGCCGAACCACATGGCGCCCGGCGTCAGGATATCGCGCAGGGCCACGGCGAGGCCGCCTGCGGCGGTGATGCGGGCTTTTGGAATCGGCACCCGATTCGAGACGATCACGAGGCGTGCCATAGTCCCTCCTCCCAACTCCACGACAGGCGCATGGCCGACGGGATCAGCCCGACCTGCGAATAGGCATGCAGAAATTGGTCGTCACAGCCTAGCACGCTGATCTCGGTGTGCACGAGGCCCGCAAGGGGTTTGTCGAGATCCGCCCTCTTGGCAATACGGCGCGGCCGAAATCGGCGCCGTCCCGCATATTGGTGGTGCAAATCTATGCACTCCCTCGCGCTGCCGGTATTTCCAAAAGGCCCGCGTTCCAATTCAACGCCAACCGACGTGCCTCGTTCCCGACCACACAGCGCTCGCAATTGCTCACCTATTGGCCCTTATGACGGGACGCTGAGCGGCGGCGGCGCGACACGGGTGCTCAAAAGTTCGACGCCGCGCGCCAGCCACGCGCGCACTGCAGCCGGATCGCCGCCAAACACCTCGGCCACGCGCAGGCCTTCGCCGCCAAATCGGCGGGCGGCCTCCATGCCCGCTTCATCCGTGAAGTCGTCGCCGACGAAGATCGGACGACGCCCGCGGAACGGCGCCTGCGCCATCAGCCGCTCGACCGCGTGCCCCTTGGAGGCCGCGCGCGGACCGATCTCGACGGCCTCGCGGGCCGGAATCAGGTGAAACCGCGAATGATCCTGCGGAACCAGGCCGCGCACGAGGCGCCATACATCGGTGCTGCGATCGGGCGCCAGACGATAGTGTACCGCCACGCCGTGCGCCTTGGGCTCGACCAGGACGCCCGGCCAGCGCTCGGCGGCTGCCCGCAAGACCTCGCGCCACTCGTCCGGGACGGCGAGCCCTTTGGGCATTTCCTCGACCCTGCCGTCCAGATAACGAAGCGCCACGCCATGCTCTCCCGCCGCGCTGGCGGAGTATGGCGCGAGCAGGCTGTCGATGACGGCGATCGACCGGCCGCTCACGATGGCGAGCGCGCCGCCCAGCAGAGCGTTGAGGCTGGCGAGCAGTCCCGGCAGGTTGGGCGCCACCACGACCAATTCCGGCGTCGGCGCGATCTCGAGCAGCGTGCCGTCGAGATCGAGGAACAACGCGTTCGACCGGTCGAGATCCGGCGGTGTCATCCTGCCCCCTTTGCACCAACAATGAACGCTCAAGGGCGCGCAGGGGCTTCTCGACCACAACACGCCGCGTCGGCGGGCCGTCCCGGGCGAGCGGCCGCGCCTTGCGCGCGGTCTTTTAACGCTTGCCGGCGACGAGGGTTCCTAGCACGGCGTGGCGGTGGGGCGACAGGGAGGCGAACGGCCTAGCGCAGCGGTCCGAGGGGCTGCCAGAACGATTTGCCCGATTCGTAGGCTGCGGCTGCCGGCGAGATGCCGGCGTCACGCAGGCTGCGCGCGTCCATCGTCGCGAGATGGCGGCGGGCCGCGTTGCGCTCGCGCCAGAGTCTGAGGGTCGTGACCAACCGGTGGCCGAGTGACGGACGCGGCAATACCGGCGTCACGAACGCGTCCGGCCGAGGGGCGACGCGATGGCGGGATTCGTAACTCATCTGAACCCTCCTTGGGCATGATGAGCTGAGAGTGGCTCTGCATCGGCACGCTCTCAATTACATGAAAGGTAATTACTCGCGCGAGTTAGTCGGCAAGTGCAGCCCCACGGCCCGTCAGCCGTAGATTTGTGCTCCGCAACGGAGCGACCGGCGGGGTGACCCCTGGGCCGGTCGTTCTCGGCAGTCCGACATTGCGGATAACGCGTTCTATGCGTTGAGGGAAAGGCCCTCTTGGCAGCTGACCAGCCAACCAGCTCCAAACCTGTTGTCCGTGCAGCAAATAAGGACGCCAAAAGGATCCTGGAAGTGCGAGTGACGAACGTCCAGCCGACAAGCCAACGATGACCTGTGCGGCGAGGAAGATGAGCGCTAGCCGGTCGCGGCCCTCTTTATCGTTCGTTGCCACGATCACGCTCGGATCGGCGAGCATTATCCGCAGACCGTCAAACAAAGACGCCGCATCGGGCGTGTTGTGTCCAACTGCGTCCGCAAGATGCTTGGGCAGGGAAATCCTCCTCAGCGTCAGCACCGGGTCGTCATACCCACCGTTCGACCACCACCAATGACCAGGAAATGTTGACAGTTCTTGGAGCAACTTAAGCAGTTCGGGGTTGGGGACGGGCGTCGCGCTGAAATCCCGCAAGATATCAATGCAAAAATCGAAGCCAACCAACCACGTCGCCAGCCGGAGCACTTCGGCAAAAGAGCTTAGCCACTGCTCATAGGTATCGCTGCTCTTGGGCACCCATCTCAAGAGCACCTCGCGGAAACACAGAGCAAGTGCATGATCCTGAAGCGAGGTGCTCGCGTTCTGCCTCGGTGAACTCACGACATGGCGCCACTCAATGGTCGTGAAATTCGCCACGGGCGAGTGCACGTCATGGGTCACGAAAAGCTTGAATTGGGGAAAGATCTCTTCATAGAACTTCGCCAAAGTCTGGTCGTCAAAATAGGACGACGGCCGGGGTCCCTCTGGATGTCCTTTTCCTCCGCCGCCTCCTCGGTCGCCACCACCTCCTCTATCGCCGCCTTCCGGGTAAGGGGCCGCACCGCCGCTACCGCCACGGCCGGCCGAGATATTGTAGACGCGCATAACAAACTGACTCACCGCCTCGAGTGTCTCGAACGCCAGTTCCTCCCCTCCTTCCCAAACCCCCAACTGGAAGCCCCGTCGGGTCGCTGCGAAGCCCGTCGCCCGCGACGACAGCGGCTGCGACCGGAAATCTGGAGCCGTGATGGCACATGCAGGCAAATCGAGATTGGTCGACGCGTCAAGAAGGTCCATTGGCCGCCACGACACAAAGGCCAATCCGCCGGCGCCGTCCATGGCATCGATACGCCAGGCAGAAACCTTAGACTCCATCGGCTACCCCTTTACCCGGCCGGAGGTAGTGACGATGTGCAGCGCCACTCCGACATCGTGGAGAGCCTCACTCGCGGCTCGACACTGATCGCGATAGGTGAGTTGTGCCAGCTTCGGAGCCGAACCGGTCGCCAGACGCGAAGAAATGAGGGCCTCGACCGCCGCATCCCCGGCAGCCAGGCGCACTTCAGACAGGCTTGTCGCGTCTACTTTCTGCTCGAGCAGCACCTCGATGTAGTCTTCATCTGCGCGCAGTTGCTCGGCGATCTCACCGGTTGTCAGCCTGCGATCGCGGCCGCTCCCTTGCCTCATAACCTTGATGATCGCCATAGGGCCCAAATCGCGCTTCAAGAGTCCACCAATCTCCGTGGCCTTTTGCTCACGAATTGCAGCACTCCCATTGATCTCCTCCACAATCGGGCTACGCGAGAGATCGTAGGAGTTGCGATCCAGAATCGCAGTGGGATCCTTCAACCGGTCCGGCTTCAGCACCAAGCACATATCGCCGTAGAACCTGATCCCTGTGCCAGTCAGCTCAACCGCCGCGAAGTAGGTCTTGCTCGGCTCTATACCAACAGCAGCCGCCAGCGCGGCGTCGACCGCCTTTCGCGTCTCACTCGGATTCTTCTGCTCATCGCCAACGCACAACTCATAGACGTTCTTGTATCCGTCCTTGCAAAAACTCGGCACATGTGCCGACGCAATATTCAACACAACCCGCATCCCGCCATTTTCCGTTTGCCCCGGACCGGCGGAAGATGCGGGAAATACCGTACTTTCTACCATTGCCGCATTGGCGCGATCATAGGTGTCGGATGGCTCCGCAATGAGATTCGGGTCGACCTTAGGTCGCCAAGCCGACAGTTTTTCGCCCGTCATCGCACGGCCGCTTTTTCGGCAGAAGCTGCAGCCGCTGCACGAGGTGGTTTGTCGATATTGGCTGCAGCGAATAGCCCAATGGCGACCACGGCCACCAACAGCCCGACATACTGCGCCGTCTGCGCTATGCGTCGCCACCAAGTTACAGTTTTCCGATAGGCCTTGCCTTTCTCTCGTTGTCCCCTGTTATCGTGGTCACGATAGCTGATGTAGAAGAGTTCCCAGCAGCGCATGGTGAGAACGCCTCCCACGATGGAAAATGCCAACAACAACCATCCGCCCCACATCAGGTAACTGTAGTCGGGAGACGCAATGGACGGGCGAAAGGACACGGTAAAGGCGAGGAGCCCCGTAGCCATCGCGAGCATCAGCTTTAACAACTCCAACCGGAAGACGTTTGCTCGCTCAATATCTTTGAGCAGGAAATCGCTGCCCGGCCTACCTGCTGCTGGGCCTGCAGGCACTACTGCTGCGGTTACTGCCGCCGCCGCGGCAGCAGCGGCTGCTGCTGCCGCAATTGCAACTGCTGCGTCTGGTGCAGGAGCTGGAGCTGGAATTGTCATCGTTCTCCCCCATGACAACACAACAATATAGGCTGCAAAACTCAGTGAATTGCAACTGTAAAATGTCTTTCAACTGAAAATAGTGGGTAATCGGAAACCCTCGGCCGAGTGACAGACCCAAATTTCCAACGCATCAAGGGAGCGCTTCGGCTTACCTGCTATATCTTGTGCTACGATGAACAATCACTGCTGGAGACCTGCCATATGCTTCCTTCTCAACGCGCGCTGTTCGACATCCCGCGCGAGGTCTGTTTCCTGAACGCCGCTTCCTGGAGTCCACTGCCGATCGCGGTGCAGGAGGCCGGCCGCGCCGCCGTCGGGCGCAAGGGCCAGCCGTGGAAGCTCGAGAGCAATTTCCAGTCCCAGCAGTACGAGCGCGCCCGCAAGGCCGCCGCAGCCCTGATCGGCGCCGATACCGCCGATGTCGCGCTGATCCCCTCCGTGGGTTACGGCGTGGCGACCGCCGGCAAGGTCCTGGCGATCCCGCGCGGCAGCCGCGTGCTGGTGCTGCAGGACGACCACACCTCGCCGGTGCTCGAATGGATGAGCCGTGCCGAAGCCGGCGGCTACGCGGTCGAGCAGGTGAAGCAGCCCGCCGACGGCGACTGGACTTCCGCCGTGCTCGACGCCATCGAACGTCCGGGTGCGGCGCCGCTCGCCCTCGTGTCGATCTCCTCGGTGCATTGGTCGGACGGCGGCGCGCTCGACATGCCGCGCATCGCCAAGAGCGCAAAGGAGAAAGGCGCGGCGCTGCTGGTCGACGCCACGCACGATGTCGGCGTGCGCCGCATCGACGTGAAGACGCTCGATCCCGACTTCCTGATCTTCCCGACCTACAAGTGGGTGCTCGGCCCCTACGGCCGCGCCTTCATGTATGTCGCCAAGCGGCGGCAGAACGGCGTGCCGCTCGAGCAGATCTCGGCGTCGCGCAAGGCGGTGTCGGCCGAAGACACGATCTATTTCCGCGACACGGCCTATGTCGAGGGGGCGCGGCGCTACGACATGGGCGAGCGCGACCATTTCATCTCGATGGAGATGGCGGCGGTCGGCATGGAGATGATGGCGGCCTGGGGCAACGAGCCGATCGTGGCACGGCTGTCGATGCTGACCGACCGACTGGCCGACGGACTCGCCAACTCGGGCGTGCGCGTGCTCGACAGGAAGCTGCGCGCGCCGCACGTGCTCAGCCTGCAATTTCCCCAGGGCATGGCGCAGGATCTGCCGAAGAAGCTCGCCGCAGAAAATGTCTATGCCGCACCGCGGCTCGGACGGCTGCGCATCAGCCCGCACGTCTACAACGACGAGGAAGACGTCGACCGTTTCGTCGAAACCTTCAAGCGCGTCGCCCGCTGAGCGCCGCCGCATGCAGTCTCGCCTGGCCGTCGATATCGGCGGCACGTTCACTGACGTCGTGCTGGAAACCGGCGATCGTGCCCATGCGCTGAAAGTCCTGACGACGACCGATGCGCCCGAACGCGGCGTGCTGGACGGCGTGCGCACCATTTTAGCCGAGGCCAAGTGCCGCGCGGCCGACGTCGGCCTCGTCGTGCACGGCACGACGCTGGCCACCAACGCGCTGATCGAACGCAAGGGCGCGCACACCGCGCTGCTCACCACCGAGGGCTTCCGCGACTCCCTCGAGATCGCCTGGGAGCATCGCTTCGAGCAGTACGACATCTACATGGAGCGGCCCGAGCCGCTGGTGCCGCGCGACCTGCGCTTCGGGGTGCCGGAGCGCGTGGCCGCCGACGGCGCCGTGCTGCTGGCGCTCGACGAGCAGGCGGTGCGCGCCGTCGCGGCCGAGCTGCGCGCGCGCAAGATCGAGGCGGTCGCCGTCTGCTTCCTGCACAGCTTCACCAACGAGGCGCACGAACGGCGCGCCGGCGCCATCCTGGCCGAGGAGCTGCCGGGCGTGGCGATCTCGCTTTCCTGCGACGTCTGCCCCGAGATCCGCGAATACGAGCGCACCTCGACCACCATCGCCAACGCCTATGTCCTGCCGCGCATGGCGGGCTATCTCGGCGCGCTCGAGACCGAGCTCAAGAAGGAAGGCATCGCCGGCCCCCTGCTGCTGATGATGTCGTCGGGCGGCATCACCACGGTCGACACGGCGCGGCGCTACCCCGTGCGTCTGGTCGAATCGGGCCCGGCCGGCGGCGCCATCCTGGCCTTGACCGTCGCGGCGGAGAACGGGCTGGCCAAGGCCGTCGCCTTCGACATGGGCGGCACCACGGCCAAGCTCACCTTGCTCGACGATCTCAGCCTGCAGCGCTCGCGCCAGTTCGAAGTGGCCCGTGCCTATCGCTTCGTGCAGGGCAGCGGCCTGCCGGTGCGCATCCCCGTGATCGAGCTTGTCGAGATCGGCGCCGGCGGCGGCTCGATCGCCCGCCTCGACGCGCTGGGCCGCCTGCAGGTCGGCCCCGATTCGGCGGGCAGCGCGCCCGGCCCGGCCTGCTACGGCAACGGCGGCACCGAGCCCACCGTCACCGATGCCGACACCGCGCTCGGCCGCCTCGATCCCAAGCGCTTCGCCGGCGGCGCCATTCCGCTTCATCGCGACAAGGCCGAGGCGGCGCTGCAGTCGCTCGCCGGGCCGCTCAGGACCGATGCCCAGGGTGCCGCGGCCGGCGTCGCCGAGATCGTCGACGAGACCATGGCGAGTGCCGCCCGCGTGCATGCCGTGGAGAACGGCAAGGACACCGCCGAGCGCACGCTGATCGCCTTCGGCGGTGCGGCACCGCTGCATGCCGCGCGGCTCGCCCGCAAGCTCGGCATGAAGCAGGTCATCGTGCCGGTCGGTGCCGGCGTCGGCTCGGCCTTCGGCTTCCTGCGCGCACCGATCGCCTACGAGGTCGTGCGCACGCGCCACGTCCGGCTCGACATGTTCGACGCCAAGATGCTGAACGAGCTGTTTGCCGTCATGCGCACCGAGGCCGAGGCAGGTCGTGCGGCCGGCCGCGCCCGGCGAGACACTGGTCGAGACGCGGTTGGCCTTCATGCGCTATCGCGGCCAGGGCCACGAGATCGCCGTCCCGCTGCCCAACCAGCCCTTCGCCGCCGATGCAGCGCCCGACCTGCGCCGGCGCTTCGAGGCGACCTATGAAACGGTGTTCGGCCGCGCCATTCCCAAGCTCGAGGTCGAGGCGCTGACCTGGACCTTGTCGATCGCCACCGACCGGCCGCTGCCCAGCCCGACCGGAGCGCCCGCGAAGGCAATCGCGCCCGCGCCGAGCGGTCATCGCGAGGTGCTGGATCCCGCCTCGGGCCGGCACGACAAAGCCGCGATCCACGAACGCGCGGCCCTCCGCCCCGGCATGTCGCTCGACGGGCCGGCGCTGATCGTCGAGGATGGCACGACCACCGTCGTGCCGCAGGGCTTCAGCGCCCGCATCAACGCCCTGGGCCAGATCGTGCTGGAGGATGTGACATGAGCACTCCCGCGGATATCCGCCTGCAGGTGATGTGGAACCGCCTGCTCTCCGTCGTCGAGGAGCAGGCCCGCGCGCTGGTGCGCACCGCCTTCTCGACCAGCGCGCGCGAAGCGGGCGACATCTCGGCCGGCGTGTTCGACCTCGAGGGCCGGATGCTGGCCCAGGCCGTCACCGGCACGCCGGGCCATGTGAACTCGATGGCCAGGAGCGTCATCCATTTCATCCGCGAATTCCCGGTCGAGACCATGAAGCCGGGCGATGCCTACGTGACCAACGACCCGTGGAAGGGCACCGGCCATCTCTACGACATCGTCGTCACCTCGCCCGCCTTCCACAACGGCAAGCTGGTGGCGCTGTTCTCCTGCACCACGCACGTCGTCGACATCGGCGGACTGGGACAATCGCCCGATGGACGGCAGGTCTTCCACGAGGGCCTGTTCCTGCCGCTGCTGCCGCTGATGCGCGAAGGCAAGATCGACGAAAGCGTGATGCGCATCGTGCGCGCCAACGTGCGCGAGCCGGTCCAGGTCGAAGGCGACTTCCACGCCCTGATCGGCTGCAACGGCATCGGCGAGAAGCGGCTCAGCGCCATGATGGCCGAGCACGGCATCGACACGCTCGACGAGCTCGGCGCCCACATCATCGAGAAGAGCCGCGCCGGCATGGCGGCCGCCATCGGCAAGCTGCCGCGCGGCACCTGGAAGGGCCACATGCGCATCGACGGCTACGATGCGCCGATCGACCTGCATGCCGCCGTCACCATCCACGCCGACCACATCGCCGTCGACTATGCCGGCACCTCGGGCTCGTCGATCTACGGCATCAATTCGCCGATGTGCTACACCGAGGCCTACACCGCCTTCGGCATCAAGTGCGTGGTGGCGCCGACCATCCCCAACAATGCCGGCACGCTCGATTCGATCCTGGTCACGGCGCCCGACAACACCATCGTCAACGCGCTGTTTCCAGCCGCGGTCAACGCGCGCAGCACCATCGGCCACATGCTGCCCGACGTCTGCTACGACGCGCTGCACCAGGTGATCCCGGGCAAGGTCCCGGCCGAAGGCACCAGCAACCTGTGGAACCTGAAGCTCGGCGCCGGCCACGGCATGACGGGCACGATCGGCAACAGCCGGCCCTTCATGGTGACGACCTTCCATTCCGGCGGCGCCGGCGCGCGGCCGACGCTCGACGGCCTGTCGGCCACGCCCTTTCCGTCGGGCGTGCGCAACGTGCCGGTCGAGATCACCGAGACCATCGCGCCGGTCGTGGTGTGGAAGAAGGAATACCGCCAGGATTCCGGTGGCGCCGGCCAGCATCGCGGCGGGCTCGGCCAGGTCATGGAGGTCGAGCATCGCGAGGGCGCGCCGTTCGGCATCTTCGCCACCTTCGAGCGGGTCAAGCATCCGGCGCGCGGCCGCGACGGCGGCCAGCCCGGCGGCAACGGCCGGCTGTCGCTGGCGTCAGGCCTGGAGATGAAGGCCAAGGGCTTCCAGACCATCCCGGCCGGCGAGCGCCTGGTCGTCGAGATGCCGGGCGGCGGCGGCTTCGGCGATCCGAAAAAGCGCGACCGCGCCCAGGTCGCGCGCGACGTGAAGCTCGGGCTGGTCAGCAAGGCGCAGGCGAAAGCGGCGTACGGGGTCGAGGATGACTAATCATTGCTGGGGCGCGCCACTGCACGCGGAGTAACCTCCGCGCTGAGTGGCGCGATCTTTCATACTCATTTGGACAGCGAGCGGGACGCTCGCGTCCGGAAGATCATGATCGCGCCAGCCATGAAAATAAGAGAGTCGCGAAAGGGTCGGAGGAGCCTGTAATCTCCCCCGCTCAAGAACGGAAACGAGGAAACCAAGATGTGGCAACCCAACGAGCGCTATCCCGACGCCAACGTGCGCGTGCTCGATCCGTCGTTCAACAAGTACCGCCTGCCGCTCGCCTCGGTGGAGCGGCTCTACACCGGCTGCCGCTGGTCCGAGGGGCCGGTCTATTTCGGCGACGGCCGCTACCTCTTGTGGAGCGACATCCCCAACAACCGCGTGCTGCGCTGGGACGAGGAGTCGGGCAACGTCACGGTGTTCCGCAAGCCATCCAACAACGCCAACGGCCACACCCGCGACCGCCGCGGCCGGCTGATCGCCTGCGAGCACGATGCGCGCCGCGTCGTGCGCTTCGAGTATGACGGCGCCATCACCGTGCTGGCCGATTCCTACAACGGCAAGCCGCTCAACTCGCCCAACGACGTCGTGGTGAAGTCCGACGGCTCGGTGTGGTTCACCGATCCCACGTTCGGCATCCTGGGCTACTACGAGGGCCACAAGGCCGACAGCGAGAACAAGCCCGCCGTCTACCGCCTCGACGCCACGACCGGCAAGCTCACGATGATGACCGACGAGGTCGACGGCCCCAACGGCCTCGCCTTCTCGCCCGACGAGAAAAAGCTCTATGTCGTGGCCTCGCGCGCCGAGCCGCACCGCACGATCGTCTCCTACGACGTCAGCGCCGACGGCACCAAGCTCAGCGGCGGTTCGGTGCTGATCGATGCCGGGCCGGGCGGCTCGCCCGACGGCTTCCGGGTCGACGTCGACGGCAACCTGTGGTGCGGCTGGGGCATGGGCTCGCCCGAGCTCGACGGCGTGCGCATCTTCAATGCGTCCGGCAAGCCGATCGGCCACATCGACCTGCCCGAGCGCGCCGCCAACCTCTGCTTCGGCGGCCGCTACCGCAACCGCCTGTTCATGGCGGCGAGCCATTCGCTCTACGCCCTCTACGTCAACACGCAGGGCGTCGCCGGCGGCTGATCATCGTGCACGGCATCGATTTCGACCTACGCCTGGCGGCGGCTCGCCGCCAGCGTGGCCTTGAGCACGGTCGGCGGCATCGGCATGTGGTGCCTGGCGGTGGCCCTGCCGACCGTACAGGCCGATCTCGGCGTCAGCCGCGCCGACATCTCCTTCGCCTACACCATGAACATGCTGGGCTTCTTCGCCGGCGGCGTCGCGGCCGGCCGGCTGGTCGATCGCCGCGGCATCGTCTTCACCTCGATCCTGAGCGCTCTCGGCCTTTCGCTGGGCTTTGCGCTCGCGACCACGACGTCCTCGCTGGTGCTGTTCGCCGCCGCCCAGATCCTGATCGGCTTCAGCGCGGCCGCCACCTTCGCGCCCCTGGTCGCCGACATCTCGCACTGGTTCGTGAAGCGACGCGGCGTCGCCGTCGCCATCGCGGCCTCCGGCAACTACATCGCCGGCGCGATCTGGCCACCCATCGTCGGCCTGATCATCCGCGACCATGGCTGGCGTTTCGCCTATGGCGCGGCCGCGGCTTTCTGCCTGCTCACGATGATCCCGCTGGCGCTCACCCTCAAGCGCCGGCCGCCGGACCACGAGGAAAGCCAGATCGCCAATGTCGCGCGCCGCTCGCAGGCGGCCCTCGGCCTGTCGCCCAACGCCCTGCAGGCGCTGCTGGCCGTGGCGGGCGTGGCCTGCTGCGTCGCCATGTCGATGCCGCAGGTTCACATCGTCGCCTACTGCGCCGACCTGGGCTACGGCGTGGCGCGCGGCGCGGAGATGCTGTCGCTGATGCTGGGCTTCGGCATCGTGAGCAGGGTCGGCTCGGGCTGGATCGCCGACCGGGTGGGCGGCGTCACCACCCTGCTGCTGGGCTCGACCCTGCAATGCGTGGCGCTGGTCGTCTACCTGATGGCCGACGGCCTCACGTCGCTCTATCTCGCCTCGGCGCTGTTCGGCCTGTTCCAGGGCGGCATCGTGCCGTCCTACGCCATCATCGTGCGCGAATATTTCCCGCCGCGCGAAGCCGCGACCCGGGTCGGCCTCGCGGTCTCCTCGACCATCGTCGGCATGGCGCTGGGCGGCTGGATGGGCGGCGTGCTGTTCGACATGACCGGCTCGTACCGCGCCGCCTTTATCAATGGTATTGCCTGGAATGTCCTGAACGCCGCCATCGCCTGGTGGCTCTTGACGCGGCAGAACCGCCTCGCCGCGGCCGCCTGAGGGAGTTGTCATGCGCATCACGGCCATCCGCGACATCGTCTCGCCGATCCGCTCCAACATCGCCAACGCCTATATCGACTTCAGCCAGATGACGGCCAGCGTCGTGGCCATCGAGACCGACCTCAAGGTCGAAGGCAAGCCGGTGATCGGCTACGGCTTCAACTCCAACGGCCGCTACGCCCAGCACGGGCTTCTGAACGAGCGGTTCATTCCGCGCCTGAAGCAGGCCAAAGCCGATTCCCTGCTCGACGCCGAGGGCCTGCTCGACCCGGCGAAGTGCTGGGCGGCCATGATGGCCAACGAGAAGCCGGGCGGCCATGGCGAGCGTTCGGTGTCGGTGGGCGTGCTCGACATGGCGCTGTGGGATGCCCTCGCCAAGGCCAAGCGCGTGCCGCTGTGGAAGCTGCTGAGCGACCGCTACAACGGCGGCAAGTTCGACGACAAGGCGTGGGTCTACGCTGCCGGCGGCTACTACTATCCCGGCAAGGATCTCGACGGGCTGCAGGACGAGATGAAGCACTATCTCGACCTGGGCTATTCGTGCGTGAAGATGAAGGTAGGCGGCGTGCCGCTTGCCGAGGACATCAAGCGCATCGAGGCGGTGCTCGCGATCGTCGGCGCCGGCGACCGGCTGGCGGTCGACGTCAACGGCAAGTTCGACCTGCCGACCGCCATCGCCTTCGGCAAGGCGATCGAGCCCTATGGCCTGCGCTGGTACGAGGAGCCGCTCGATCCCCTCGACTACCTGGCGCACGCAGCGCTCGCCACCCAGTACGCCCCGCCACTCGCCACCGGCGAAAACCTGTTTTCCATGCAGGACGCGCGCAACCTCGTGCGCCATGGCGGCCTGCGTCCCGACCGCGACATCCTGCAATACGACCCTGCCCTCTCCTACGGCCTGGTCGAATACCTGCGCACCGTCGACATGCTGAAGGCCAACGGCTGGTCGCCACGGCGCTGCGTGCCGCACGGCGGCCACCAGTTCGCGCTCAACATCGCCGTCGGCCTGCAATGCGGCGGCAACGAATCCTATCCGCAGGTCTTCGCGCCGTTCGGCGGCTTCGCCGACGACTGCGCCGTGGTCGACGGCAAGGTGGCGCTGCCCGACGCGCCGGGCATCGGCTTCGAGCGCAAGGCCGACCTGTGGGCGGTCATGAAGGAAGTCTAGCCGACACCACCGGCGCCTCGGCGCGGGTGTTGCTGCGGCCGCCGTCGTGGATCTGATAACGGTCGTCCTGCGGGATGCCGGGGCATCCCGCAACGAGCAAGGCCAGCGCCGTCGCCACGAGGCCGCCAAGCACGCCAGAACGAGAGGCCCTCATGCGCGGAAATTGTCCCAGCCGCCGCGCGGGTTGGTCTGGTACCGGCCGTCGCTGGCCGTCGAGACGCATCCCGCGACCAGCGCCGTCGCAATCACCGCCGCCAGGATCAGCAACGGCCTGAGACCGAATCTCTTCATGCCTTCGACATGGCACCCGCTCACTCGGGCTTCAACAGGCCCGACTTCACAAGTTCGCTAACGCCGGCTTCCTGGTCCTTCATGTAGGCCGCGAATTCCGCCCGCGTGGACGGCCGCACCAGGGCGCCCAGCTCGACCAGCTTGCGCGCCACCTCCTCGTCCTTGAGTGCCGCGACCACGGCGCCGTTCAAGGTGTCGAGGATCGGCGCCGGCGTTTCGATCCGCGCAAACACGCCGGCCGTCGTGCCGCCGTCGAACGGCTGGGTGCCGATGTCGACAAGGCTCGGCACATCGGGCAGCTGCGCGATGCGGTCGGGGCTCAGCACCAGCAGCGCCCTGAGCTTGCCGGCCTTGATGTGCGGCAGCGAGGTCGTGAGCTGGTCGGTGTAGAGGTCGATCTGATCGGCCATCAGGTCGCCCAGGCCCGGGCCCGATCCCTTGTAGGGGATGATGTTGAACTGGACCTTCTCGTTCACCTGCAGGCGCAGGATGCCGATATGGTTGGTCGTGCCGTTGCCGGCATGACCGATGCTCACCGTGCCGGGCTTGGCCCTGGCCTCGGCGAGAACGGCCTTCATGTCGGCGAAGCGGCCGCCCGTCTTGGCGACGATCACCATCGGCACGGTGGTGAGCAGGCTGATCGGCGCGAACAGCGGCAGCATCGAGGGCTTGCCCGCCAGATAGGGCGCCACCCACTGCACGCTGAAGCTGCCCATCACCACGGTGTAGCCGTCGGCCGGCGCATTGGCGGCCGCCTCGGTGCCGACGATGCCGCCGGCGCCGGGCCGGTTGTCCGGGATCACGGTCTGGCCGAGCCGCCGGCCCATCGCCTCGCCGACCAGTCGCGACGTGACGTCGTAGTTGCCGGCCGCGGCAAACGGGATGATCCAGCGGATCGGCTTGCTGGGAAAGTTCTGCGCTTGCGCGCGCACGGCAACGCCGGCTGAAGCCAGCGTGGCCAGGCCGGCGCCGATGACGGCGCGGCGTTCGATGGTCCTCATGATCGATCCTCCCGGCCGAGAAGATAGCGAATCCGACGCGCCAGCCTATTTGGCGGATTGAGCTTATTCCGCCGGGCAGACCGCGCCCGCTCTCGGCTACACGACAGCGTTACCGGGCGATTCGAATAGAAACCGCCACCTCGATCGTTTGAGATCTCCAGCACAGCTGACAATACTTGAACGAGTATTTATACGCTGCCTACGTCCCGCCCCAATTCGACCCCATGTGCCATCTGCCGCGTCGGCACAGCGTTGGAGAGTAACCATGTTCACACGCCGCAATGTCCTGATGGTGATGGCCGCCGCCACTGTCGTGGGCGCCGTCGCCGGATCGATGGGCGCGCTCGCCGAGGTTCGCGCCATCGCGCAGACAGCGCCGCCTGCCACCGCGCGGCTTGGATTGAAGGGTTACGACCCCGTCGCCTATTTCACGCTCGCCGCGCCGACGCCCGGCCTTGCCGACTACGAGTACGTCTATGACGGCGTGCGCTATCGCTTCGCCAACGCGCGTCACCGCGACCTGTTCAAGGCCAATCCGGAGAAGTACGCGCCGCAGTTCGGCGGCTCCTGCGCCATGAACATGTCGAACGGCGTGCGTCGCGAGGCCGACCCCACCGTGTGGGTGATCTCCAACGGCAATCTCTACGTCTTTGCCGGAGCCGGCGGCGCCGAGCGCTTCCGCCAGAACCCCGACATGGCGGCATCCAACGCCGCGGCCCACTGGAAGACCCTCAAGAACACGCCGATCCAGTAGGACTGCTTCGGACCGCGGGCCTCCGGCCCGCTCTTGAATGCGGGCCTGGAGGCCCGCGGTCCGCTTGAGAAGGTCAGCTCAAGCCGGCCTTGCGCAGGCTCTGCTCGACCCGGCGCTGCAGCGCCGGGTCCTGGAAGCGCGAGCCGAAGCTCGTCAGATCGAAATGCGGATTCTTGCGCTTTCCCTGAGCGAGGGCATCCGCCGCGTCGTCCATTCGCCCGAGCTCGGCGTAGGCCGCGGCCAAGGGGAAATCGAGCAGCGGATGGGTCGGATAGCGCGCCCGCGCCGCTTCGAGCAGGCGCACGGCGTCGGCGTAGCGGTGGGCCAGCAGGTAGGCGAGGCCGAGATTGAGCGCGGCCTCGGAGCCGATATTGACGTTGAGGCGTATGGCCGTCTCGGCGGTCGCGATCGATTCGTCGATGCGGCCGGTCCACAGCAGCACCGCCGCCCGCGTCAGCAGCGCCTCGCTGTCGCTCGGATTGATCTGCAGCGCCCGCTCCGATTCGGAGAGGCCGATGTCGTACTTGAGGATCGAGGTGTAGGCGCGGGCCAGCACGCCGTGCGCCAGCACGCATTCCTCGTCGAGCTCGATCGCCTTCTGGGCGAGCCGGATCGCCGTCTCGACGTCGGTTTGGGCGAACTCCGACCAGCCGAAGGCGGCGCGCTGGAAATAGACGTCGGCAAGCTGGGCATAGGCGTCGGCGTAGCCCGGCGCGAGCTGGGTCACCCGCTCGAGCAGCTCGCGCGCCGAGCGGTTGGCGAGCCGCGTCGGATCGGCGGCCAGCGCACGGGCGCGCAGCACGAGGTCGTAGGCGTCGAGATTGTCGGTCGGCTTGCGCAGGCTCTGCTGCAGGGCGATCTGCTGCAGGCTGGAAGCCAGCGTGCCGGCGACGCGGCGGGCGATGCGCTCCTGGACGGCGAAGATGTCGCTCAGCTCATCGTCGTACTGGTCGGACCAGAGCTGGGTGCCGTTGGCTGCGTCGGTCAGCTGCACCGTGACCCTGACCCTCTGGCCCGCGCGGCGCACGCTGCCGCTCACGAGATAGCGGGCATTGAGCGCACGGCCGATTTCCGCCGGCGGCAGCTCCTTGTTGCGGAAGGGCAGCACCGCGCCGTAGGCGATCACCGTCAGCTCCCTGAAGCGACCCAGCGCGCGGGTGATGTCCTCGGTGAGGCCGTCGGAGAAATAATCCTGGGCGGCGTCGCCGCTCTGGTTGGCGAACACCAGGACGGCGACCGACAGGCCGCTTTCGGTCGACTGCCGGACGCTCGCCGCGCCCGCCTCCTCGGTCGACGACACGCGCCCGGTGAGATAGGCGCCGACGCCGGCGGCAACGAGGGCGACCACCACGGCGAGCGCGGCCACGGCCATCATGCGCCGCCGCGCCGGCGCGGGCTTCGCCGCCGCCGCGCCGGTCTCGGACAGGGCTGCCGCGGTCAGGGAGTAGATGTGGATCGGCCGGTCGATGTTCTTCAGCGTGCGCGAGCCCTGGGAGCGGAACGGCAAAGCGAGCTTGTCGCGGACCTGCTCGTAGACGCTGGCCGACAGCACGATCGAGCCCGGCTCGGCCAGGCCCTGCAGGCGCGCCGCGAGGTTGACCGTGTCGCCGAACACGTCGTCGTCCGAAACGATGATGTCGCCCAGGTGCAGGCCGATGCGGAAGGCCTGGCGACGCTCGGCCGGCGTGCCGAGGTTGCGCTCGACCATGCCGCGCTGCAGCTCGACCGCCGAGCGCACCGCCTCGACGGCGCTGGCGAATTCCACCAGCACGGCGTCGCCCACCGTCTTCACGATGCGGCCATGGAAGCGCTCGATCACCGGGCCGACCAGCTCGGTGAGATGGGCGTGCAGGTCGTCGAGGGTCCGTTCCTCGTCGGCGCGCATCAGGCGGCTGTAGCCGTCGATGTCGGCGAACAGGATGGTCGCCAGCCGACGATTGGGGCCCGGGGTCGCCATCGGCGCGGCCGTCAGCCCGCCGCGGTGCGCTGCAGGGCGGGCCGCGCGGAAAGACGCGCGACGTAGTCGTCGAACACCTTCTCGCCCTTGAGGCCGGGCGCGCCGAAGGTCATGGCATAGCGGATCTCCGAGCCGACATAGACGTCGGCGGCGCTGAAGGTCTCGCCCAGCAGATAGGGACCGCCGGCAAGCGCCGTCTTGAGCGCCGCCAGGACTTCCTCGTAGCTGCCCCAGCCGACGGCGGCTTTCCGCTCGACGTCCGGCCGCTTCATCATCTTGTCGAGGAGCGCCGGCTCGAAGCAGCCGGCGCCGAAGAACAGCCAGCGATAATAGGCGCCGCGCAGCGCGTCCTGGGGCTTGGGGGCGAGGCCGGCCTGGGGAAAATGGTCGGCGATGTAGGCGATGATCGCGGCGGTCTCGGTCACCACGACCCCGCGATGCACGATGGTCGGCAGCTTGCCCATCGGATTGATCGCCAGGAACGCCGGCGCCTTGTGCTCGCCCTTCTCGAAGTCGATCGGCACGATGCGATAGGGCGCAGCGGCCTCCTCGAGCATCCAGTGCACCATCTGCGACCGCGAGCGCGGGTTGTGATAGAAGACGATCTCTTCTGCCATGACAGCGATCCCCAGGTTTCGGAAACGGCGCCTGCTTACACCCGCACGCCGGGCCTGTCAGGTCGTGCAGACGGCGTCGCTCGGCCGCGCCCGCCGGCCATGATGCCGTTCATTTTGGGAATCAGTGTGGCACGTCGACCGCTCGTCAATCTGCCTTCATTGCCGATGCCAAATTGCCGGCGGCGCCTACAGCCTTCGCGCCGCGAGCGCGTTCGCCATCAGCTTCCGAACGCCATAGCGGTGGAACGGACGGACGAAAAACAGGTAGAGCTTGCCGGAAAAGTTGTGAATCGTGCAGATCGTGGACACGACCACGCTGCTTCCGTCGCCATCCGGCAGTTTCAGCACCGATACCCTGAAATCCAGGTGCTTGTTGTCCCGCCCGGCGACGACTTCATCTTCGCTGAGGGAGAAGATCGGCCAGACGCCGATCTTGTCGCCGACGACGTATCGATCCTTGAGATCGGGATGGAGGATTTCAGACGCGGTCGGTGCACTAGGCCAGCAAGAGAGGCTGCCTTGTTCCTGACGATCAGGAGCAGCTTCATCCATGGTGGGTGATGCGCGAAGATGGCCAGGAATATATCGGTGATGCCGAGATCCCTGCGACTGAGCGGCGCCCGGAAGGAGTTGCGGAAATACGCGCGCTCGATCAGCTCGCGGCTGAGCATGCTGCCGGACGGAACATCGCCTTCGACGAGTACCTTCCGTCCGGTTCGCACCACTAGATGTGGACGGCCTTCATCCCCGCTTCGGGATAGCGCGTGCCCGCGGCGGCGCCAGGCGGCAGCGCCGCCGAGATCCGCGCGACATCGGCGGTCGACAGCGTGACATCGAGTGCCGCCAGGTTTTCGTCGACCCTGTCGGCCCGCTTGGTGCCGGGAATCGGCACGATGTCGGGGCCCTGCGCCAGCAGCCAGGCGAGCGCCACCTGCCCCGGCTTGACGCCTTTTTCGCGCGCCACGGCTTCGATGGAGGCGACCTGCGCCAGATTGAGCGCCAGGTTCTCGGCGGCAAAGCGCGGATGGCGGCCGCGGCCATCGCCTTCGGGAATGTCGGAGACCTGGCGCACGGCACCGGTCAGCAGGCTGCGGCCGAGCGGCGAATAGGCGACGAAGGAAATGCCGAGCGCCCGCGTCGTCTCCAGCGTCTCCTCGGCATCGACGCGATAGAGCAAGCGAGTACTCGCTCTGCACCGCCGCGAGGGGATGCACCTTGTGCGCGCGGCGGATGGTTTCCGGCTTGGCTTCGCTCAGGCCCAGCGCCCGCACCTTGCCCGCCTTCACCAGTTCGCCCATCGCGCCCACCGTATCCTCGATCGGCACCGAGGGATCGACGCGATGCTGGTAGTAGAGATCGATCACGTCGACGCCGAGCCGCTTGAGGCTGGCCTCGCAGGCGGCCTTCACATAGGCCGGGCTGCCGTCGACTCCGTTGGCGCCGCCCGGCTTCTGCGTCTGGCCGAACTTGGTGGCGAGCACGACCTTGGCGCGCCGGCCGCCGGCCAGCGCCTTGCCGAGCAGCGTCTCGTTGTGGCCCCAGCCATACATGTCGGAACTGTCGAGGAAGGTGACGCCGCGATCGAGCGCGTGATGGATGACGCGGATCGCCTCGGCGTCGTCGCTCTTGCCGTAGGCGCCGGAGAACGACATGCAGCCGAGCCCGACCGGGAAGACGGAGAGCGTGCTGTTGCCCAGGGTGCGGGGCTTTGCGTGCGTGTCGGTGGCCATGGAAATCCTCTCTGCTTCACGTACAGGAAGATTATACGCGCTTCACAAGTTCGGATAGCGCCGTTCTGCGTTGGTGAACCCTTCCCGCCAATCTAGAGTGACGGCCAGAACAAGATTGGCCGGCGTTCAACGACCAGGCCGCCAGGAGGAAAGCTCAATGCCGAAAAGCGGCAGCGGAAACATGCCGGCAACCCGGCGGGCCATGCTTGCCATGACGCTGGCGACCGTCGCAACCGGCGCACGGGCGCAAACCGAGGCGGCCTATCCCAATCGGCCCGTGCGCTTCGTCATTCCATCGGCGGCCGGCGGCCCAACCGATGTCATGGCCCGCATGATTTCGCCCGGCCTCACTGCCAGGTTCGAGCAGCCCGTGCTCATCATCAATCGGCCCGGCGCCGGCGGCAATATCGGCGTCGTACAAGTGGCCAAGTCGGCGCCGGACGGCTACACGCTGCTGATCGCCTCGACCGGCTTCGTCGTCAATCCGAGTCTCTATCGCGAGCCCGGCTACGATCCGTTCCGGGACTTCATCCCGATCACCGAGCTCGGCGCCTCACCGAACGTCATTCTCGTCCTTCCCTCCTCGGGCATCACGTCGCTCGCGCAACTCATCGCCAGGGCCAAGGCCGACAAGAGCAAGCTCGACGTCATCAATCCGGGACAGGGTTCGACCCCGCATCTGACGGCCGAGCTGCTGCAGCTCCAGGCCGGCGTCGGCGTGGAGAACATTCCCTACAATGGCGCCGGGTCCGGCCATCCAGGCGCTGCTGGCGAACACCACGCCCGTCGGCATCACCGCCCTGCCGCCCGCCCATCCGCACATCAAGTCGGGCGCCTTGCGCGCTCTGGCGATCACCGCCGAGAAGCGCTGGTTCGATCTCCCCGACGTTCCGACGACACGCGAAGCGGGCTATCCCGACCTGGTCTCCGAAACATTTCAGGGCATGTACGCCCCGGCGGGCACGCCTGCGCCGATCGTCCAGCGGGTGACGCGCGACACGCTCGAGGTCCTGGCCGATCCCGCGACGGTCGAGAAGCTGCGCGGCGTCGGCTTCGACGTGCGCGCCCGTGGTCCGGAAGGCCTGGCGCAACGCGTCGCCCGCGAAGTGCCGCTGTGGCGCGACGTCATCGTCCAATCGCGCATCGAGCTGCAATAGCTGCGTCACGCAAAACGTGACGGCTGGGTGCTGCCGCGCTAGAACGACTCGCATGACAGACCATACTTTGATCGCCAAGGTCGGAACGACGCTTTGGGGCGCCGACTGGCAGGCTCCGATGGCCGACGCGATGATGGAACGGGAGACCGCCATCGTTGAATGGGCGAGCGGCCGCAAGCCGATACCGGCCGGCTTCTGGAAGGAACTGCGGGAAGTCGCGCGCCTGCATGCCCTCAAGATCGCCGATCTCGATCCGCAGATCGTCCAGGCCCATGACACAGCCGTGGCGCTTGCGTCGAAGGGCCGGAAGTAAAAATCTGCGCGCTGCAGGCGGCCACTGACAGCTAGGAGCAGTCGGCCAGTTCCTTGAACAGTCGATTGCGATCGGCGATGTGCCGCGCTTGCCTGACTTCCAATCGCCTGAGAAGCATTTTTGCGCTGGTCGCGTCGTGGCCGCCTCGCTCCAGCGTTCCGATCACCTCGCGCTGATGGGCGATGCTCGTTTCCTCGCGATGGAGAAGGCTTTCGGCCTCGTCGAGAAGCTGCTGCAGGGTGGCGCGATCCATTCCCAAGCCTAGCAGCCCCGACAGACGCTGTTGAAGCGGATGCACTTCAGGGAGGTGTCCGGCGGTTTAAATAGGGACTTCTTCCGATGTGCACGAGATTGGCGAAGCGTAGCTTGCCCGATGGCCAGTCATGTCGGCGATGTCTTCGGCCCACGCCGGCAGTCCAGGCCAAGATGATCGACGAAGGAGGGCGAGTCGTGACGCTGTTCAGGCGCAGCAATGACGTGGAAGTCAGCATGAGTCCGGAGTTCGACCAGGAATACGGGCCCGGCGATACGCCTTTCCATACCGGGATCTATCGATGCCGGGGATGCGGCTGCGAGATTGTTGCCGAGGCCGCCAAGCCATTCCCGCCGGAGCGACACCCCAGGCACTCGCCGGCCCAAGGACCAATTCGATGGCGGCTGGCCGTCGCCGCGCAGCACGAACCGCACTAGGCGCGCAGAAATTGTCGGGCGCTTTCCGGCCCATCTACCGGCCGAGATTCCCGGCTGCTTTCCACTTGACGTTCCTGAGCAATGTTGTGGCGTATGCCTGCCGACGTTCGCGCCCGGAGGATCGGCATCTTGATTACGTTCCACATCCGCTGGCCGTTATTTGATGCGGTTGCCCCGCGAGTCGTAGCGGTTGCCATATTCGTCACGCAAGATCACTTGGCCGGAAACGGCTTGCCCTGAGACGGCTTGGCCGCGAAACGAGTATAGGCACGCTTGCCCTGAGACGGCTTGGCCGCGAAACGAGTATAGGTTTTGGACAGGCATGCGGCGCCCCATGCTATCGACTTCATATCGTTCGGCATCGACCCTGTTGTTGTACTGGTCCATCCGATAGGGTGGAACAGACTGGCCTGGATCGCGAGATTCCTGATACGCCACGCAATCAGCGAATTCTTTCGTGCCGATGTCCGCAACAAAGCCAGCGCAAACCAATTTGGCAGGTTGGGAAGCCATGGGCCTATCTGCGGCCTGGCAGCCGACCAGGAGCAGGCTCAACCAGATCGTCGCTGCTATTCGAGATTGCATAGGGATGTCCCTTCCAGAGAGGTCAGGCCGCGAACGCGAGGCAAGTCCGCTGGTTGGCACCTTGCCTCCGGTGGCCGCACCAAGGCAACGGCGCGAGCGAACTGAAAAAGCGGTCGATATCAGTCTGATCCGCTGGCCTCCTTCTCGCTGCCACGACGTTGCCGCATGCACCGAGCACATCTAGCCGTTGACCTTCCTGAGCAATGTTGTGGCGTATGCCTGTCGACACGGACGCGCAGAGGATCGACAGATGGCCACCCCCGGACAACCGACGCTCTCCAAACGGGCGTATTGCGAACTCACCCATGACTATTGCCTGCTCGGCGCTATCAACGATTTGCCGGGCGACAGGCGATATGTCGGCGATCGAGTGGCGGCGCATCCCTCGGGTGAGACGCAAAAAACGACGGGCGGAAAGGGCGGAAAGGGCGGAAAGCCCCGGCAGCCATCCGGCGCGTCGGATTCGTCAACGATTTCAATCATCGAGCCGGGCCGGTTTCCGCCGCTCGGCGCGGGCGGAAAGCGGCGGAAAGTCCCTGCACGGACGAGCGGGCGTAAGATGGCGGAGAGGGTGGGATTCGAACCCACGGTACGCTTGCACGCACAACGGTTTTCGAGACCGTCCCGATCGACCACTCTGGCACCTCTCCGGGGGCCCGCTTATAGGGGCGCGATTCCTTCGAGGCAACCGCGACCGAACTTCCCCATTTCGGCCCATAATCAGGGCTTTCCGGCGTTGACTTGGGGGGCTTCCTGCGTATATTCCGCCCTCCTCCGGCGGGTCATTCAGGCCCGCCGCGCTCTTTCGTGCTTTCCGGCATTTGGGGCGTGGGCCCGGCCAATCCCCCTACCTGTTGTGGGGTGGAGTGCAGGGTCCGCTCGACCGGAAGGCTTTAGCCAGGTGTCATCATGATCGCCGTTATCCGCACGGGTGGAAAACAATACACGGTCGCCCCCGACGACACGCTCACCATCGAGCGCATCGCGGGCGAGGCCGGTGCCCAGATCGAGTTCACCGACGTGCTGATGGTGGACGACAAGGTCGGCGCGCCGACCGTCGCCGGCGCCAAGGTTCGTGGGCTCGATCGTCAAGCAGGCGCGCGGGCCGCACCTGATCGTCTTCAAGAAGCGCCGCCGGCAGAATTCGCGGCGCAAGAACGGTCATCGTCAGGACCTGACGGTGGTCAAGATCGAACAGATCGTCGCCTAAGCAGCGACCGGAGCAAGTACGATGGCACACAAAAAGGCAGGCGGCTCTTCGCGCAACGGCCGCGATTCGGCCGGCAAGCGGCTGGGCGTCAAGCGCTTCGGCGGCCAGAAGGTCCTGTCGGGCAACATCCTGGTTCGCCAGCGCGGCACCAAGATGAACCCGGGCGAGAATGTCGGCGTCGGCCGCGACCACACCCTCTTCGCCACCATCGACGGCGTCGTCTCGTTCCGCAAGCGGACCGGCGGCAAGGTCGAGGTGAACGTGCTCCCGGCGCCGGTGCCTGCCGAAAAGATGGCCGCCGAATAGCCGTTCCCGTTCGATCGGAGTTTCAAGGGGGGACGGTCTGCCGTTCCCCCTTTTCATTTTTGGATCCACCGCCATGAAGTTCCTCGACCAGGCCAAGATCTACGTCCGCTCCGGCAACGGCGGCGCGGGATCGGCGGGCTTTCGCCGCGAGAAGTTCATCGAGTTCGGCGGGCCCGACGGCGGCGACGGCGGCAAGGGCGGCGACGTCATCCTCGAATGCGTCGACGGCCTCAACACGCTGATCGACTACCGCTATTCGCAGCACTTCAAGGCCGAGACCGGCCATCACGGCATGGGCAGCCAGCGCACCGGCGGCGCCGGCAAGGACGTCGTGCTGCGCCTGCCGCGCGGCACCCAGGTCTTCGCCGAGGACAACGAGACCCTGCTGGTCGACCTCACCGAGCTCGGCCAGAGGGTCGTGCTGTGCAAAGGCGGCGACGGCGGCTACGGCAATCTGCATTACAAGAGCTCGACCAACCGCGCGCCGCGTCGCGCCGACAAGGGCTGGCCCGGCGAGGAGCGCTCGGTGTGGCTCAGGCTGAAGCTGATCGCCGACATCGGCCTGGTCGGCCTGCCCAACGCCGGCAAGTCGACGTTCCTGGCCGCCACCTCCAACGCGCGGCCCAAGATCGCGGGCTATCCCTTCACCACCCTGCATCCTGGACTGGGCGTGGTGAAAGCCGGCGACCGCGAGTTCGTGATGGCCGACATCCCGGGCCTGATCGAGGGCGCGCATGAGGGCGCAGGGCTGGGCACGCGCTTCCTCGGCCACGTCGAGCGCTGCCGCGCGCTCCTGCACCTGGTCGACGGCACCGAGGAAGACGTGGTCGGCGCCTACAAGACGGTGCGCGGCGAGCTCAAGGCCTATGGCGGCAATCTCGTGCGCAAGAAGGAACTTCTAGCGCTGAACAAGGTCGACGCCATGACAGCGGAAGACATCGAAGCCAAGCGCGCGCAGCTGGCCAAGGCGAGCCGCAAGTCGGTGTACGTGATCTCCGGCGTCTCCGGCCAGGGTGTGCAGCCCCTGCTCCACGAATTGCTGAAGCTGGTCGAGAAGCAGCGCGATCCTGGCGCCAGTTCGAAGGCAAGGGAAGCCGCGTGACACCGGTCGAAAGCGCGCGCCGGCTGGTCGTCAAGATCGGCTCCTCGATCCTGGTCGACGAGGCCAAGGGCGAGATCCGGCGCGACTGGCTGGAGACCCTGACCGACGACGTGGCGCGCCTGCACAAAGGCGGCTGCGAAGTGGTGCTGGTGTCGTCCGGCGCCATCCGGCTCGGCCGCAGGCATTTCAAGCTGGCGCCCGGCCCGCTCAAGCTCGAGGAGAACCAGGCCGCCGCCGCCACCGGCCAGATCCAGCTCGCCCACGCCTACCAGGAGGCGCTGGCGCGGCACGGCATCACCGTGGCGCAGGTCCTGCTGACTCTCGACGATTCGGAGGAGCGCCGGCGCTACCTCAACGCCCGCCAGACCATGGCCACCCTGCTGGCGATGAAGGCGGTTCCCGTCATCAACGAGAACGACACGGTGGCGACCGACGAGATCCGCTTCGGCGACAACGACCGGCTGAGCGCGCGCGTGGCTGAGATGATCTCGGCCGACACCTTGGTGCTGCTGAGCGATATCGACGGGCTCTACACCGGCGATCCGCGCGTCGACGCTTCGGCCACCTTCATTCCCGAGATTCGCGAGATCACGCCCGCCATCGAGGCGATGGGCGGCAGCGCCGCCTCCGAGCTGTCCAACGGCGGCATGGCGACCAAGCTCATCGCCGGCCGCATCGCCATGGCCGCCGGCTGCCGCATGGCGATCGCCGACGGCCGCGCCGTGGGCGCGCTGGGCGCGCTGATCGACGGCAAGGCGCGCTGCAGCTGGTTCCTGCCCGAGGGCTCGCCGCTGTCGGCCCGCAAGAAATGGATCAAGGGATCGCTCAAGACCGCGGGCGCGCTCCTGGTCGACGACGGCGCGGTGCGCGCCTTGTCGGCCGGCAAGAGCCTGCTGCCGGCCGGCGTCACGTCCATCGAGGGCGAGTTCAAGCGCGGCGACGTGGTCGACGTGAAGGACCGCGCCGGGCGGGTGCTGGCGCGCGGCCTGGTGGCCTATGCCGCCGACGATGCCCGCCGCATCGCCGGCCGCAAGAGCGCGGAGATCGAGCGTCTGCTGGGTTTTCGCGGTCGCGACGAGATGGTCCACCGCGACGACCTCGTGGTCGAGTGAGCGCCGGCAAGGCTATACTGGAGCGGCCGATGAACGTTTTGACCAAGCCCGCTGAAGATGCCGCCGCCGTCGTGGCGGAGCTGGGCCGGCGCGCCAGGGTAGCCGCCATAGCACTTCGCAATGCCTCGACCGACGCCAAGAACCGCGCCCTCGGCGACGCGGCCCGCCTGATCCGCAGCGAGAAGGCTGCGATCCTGGCTGCCAACACCAAGGATATCGACGCGGCCAAGGCGGCCGGCATGAGCGCGGCGCTGCAGGATCGTCTGCTGCTGGACGACGCACGGGTCGAGGCGATGGCCAAGGGGCTCGACGACATCGTTGCCCTGCCCGACCCGGTCGGCGCGGTGATCGAGGAAAAGACGCGGCCCAATGGCCTGGTGATCAGCCGCGTGCGGGTGCCGATCGGCATCATCGGCGTGATCTACGAGGCCCGGCCCAACGTCACCGCCGATGCCGGCGCGCTTTGCATCAAGTCGGGCAACATCGTGGTGCTGCGCGGCGGCTCCGACAGCTTCCATTCATCGCGCGCCATCGTCGAGCTGCTGCGCCGTGCGCTCAAGACCGCCGGCCTGCCCGAGGATTGCGTGCAGCTCGTGCCCACCACCGATCGCGCGGCGGTGGGCGAGATGCTGCGCGCCACCGAATGGCTCGATCTCATCGTGCCGCGCGGCGGCCGCTCGCTGATCGATCGCGTCACCGAGGAAAGCCGCGTGCCGGTGCTGCGCCACTATGACGGCATCTGCCACGTCTACATCGATCGCGACGCCGACATCGCCATGGCGCGCGACATCGTGGCCAACGCCAAGATGCGACGGGTGAGCGTCTGCGGCGCCGCCGAGACCCTGCTGGTCGATCGCGCCGCCCTCGACACCCACCTGATGCCGGTGCTGCAAAAGCTGCACGAGCTCGGCTGCGAGGTGCGGGGCGATGCCGATGTGCAGAAGCGCGATCCCCAGGCGCTCCTCGCCACCGACAAGGACTGGCGCACCGAGTATCTGGCGCCGGTCATCTCGGTCGCCGCGGTCGACGGCGTCGACGGCGCGATCCGCCACATCGCGCACTGGGGCAGCCAGCACACCGAATCGATCGTGACCGGCAACGCCGCCACGGCGCAGCGCTTCCTGAGCGAAGTCGACAGCGCCATCGTCATGCACAATGCCAGCACGCAGTTCGCCGACGGCGGCGAGTTCGGCCTGGGCGCGGAGATCGGCATCTCGACCAACCGCATGCATGCGCGCGGCCCCGTCGGCCTGGTCGAGCTCACGACCTACAAGAACATCGTGCGCGGCAAAGGCACCTTGCGCCCATGAGTTATAGAGCGTGACGTCCGCCCATCTTCCGATGCCGGGCGTGCCGCGCGACACGACGCGCCGCATCGGCCTGCTCGGCGGCTCGTTCAACCCCGCCCACGAAGGCCATCGCCATGTCAGCCTCGAGGCGCTTCGGCGCCTCGGCCTCGACGAAGTATGGTGGCTGGTCTCGCCGCAGAACCCGCTCAAGGCCGGCGACGGCATGGAGCCGCTCGCCACGCGCGTGGCGCGCGCCAAGCAGATCGCCCGCCATCCCCGTATCCGCGTCGAGGCGCCCGAGCTGCTGCTCGGCACGCGCTACACGCTCGACACCGTGCGCGCCCTCAACCGGGCCTACCCCAAGGCACGGTTCGTGTGGCTGATGGGCTCCGACATCCTGCCTCAGCTCAAGGACTGGGCGGGCTGGCGCGAGCTGTTCGCGGCCATCCCCATCGCCGCCTTCGCCCGGCCGGGCTGGAGCTACCCGGCGCTGGCCGCGACGGCGCCCCGCGCCTTCGCCCGTTATCGGATAGACGCCGCCCACGCGCGCGCGCTTGCATCGTGCCAGCCGCCGGCCTGGTGCTTCATCCCGAGCCGGCTCGACAGCCATTCCGCCACCGCCATCCGCGCCGTGCGGCCGCGGCGAACCAAAGCGAAAGGACCGACCATCCCAGATCCGAATTCATCCGAACGGGGTCGCCAGCTTCCCGACCGGACCAAGGACGCCGACGCATTGCTCGCGCTGGTGCGCCGTTCACTGGACGACGACAAGGCCGAGGACGTCGTCGTCATCGACCTCAAGGGCAAGTCATCCTTTGCCGACTACATGGTGATCGCCTCGGGCCGCTCGAACCGCCAGGTCGTGGCGATCGCCGAGCATCTTGCCGACCGGCTGAAGCAGGCCGGCCATGGCTACGTCCCGGTCGAGGGCAAGCAGACCGGCGACTGGGTGCTGGCCGACGCCGGCGACGTGGTCGTCCATATCTTCCGCCCCGAGCCGCGCGCTTTCTACGGCCTGGAAAAGATGTGGGCGCTCGAGACCGAGGCGGCGGCCAAGCCCAAGCCGGCCAAGACGGCCCGTCCGCGCCGCGTCAAGAAGCCGGCGTGAAGCTCCTGATCGCCTGTATCGGCCGCGCTGGCCGCGGACCCGAACGCGATCTCTACGAACACTATGCCGGCCGGATCCGCTGGCCGCTGGCGCTGCGCGAGCTGGAGGAGAAGCGCAAGCTCCCGCCCGCCCAGTTGATCCTGCGCGAGGGCGAGTTGCTGCTGGGCGCCGTGCCGGACAAATCGGTGCTGGTGGCGCTCGACCGCCGCGGCAAGGTGGTGGACAGCGAGGCCTTTGCCGGTCGGCTGGCCCGCTGGCGTGACGATTCCGTGTCAGACGTCGCCTTCCTGATCGGCGGCGCCGACGGGCATGGCGAGCCCCTGTTGAAAAAAGCGGCACTCGTGCTGTCGTTCGGGGCCATGACCTGGCCCCATCTGCTGGCCCGCGCGATGCTGGCGGAGCAGATTTATCGGGCCCAGCAGCTTCTGGCCGGACACCCCTACCACCGGGCGTGAAATGAGCATCGATTTTGCCTCTGTTCTGACGAAAAACCGGGGCTACATTGCACCCATGCGCGTTTCCTCCCGGCGGCTCCTGGCCGCCTTCACCGTGCTCGCCCTGACGGCCGTGTTCCGCCGCGGTCTCCGCCCAGACCACGCCGGCCGAGAGCCGGCCGACAAGCCGGCGGTCAAATCCGTGCGCAGCATCCCCTACGTGTCGATCACCGGCGACGACGGTCGCCAGCGGCACTATGAAACCAACGCCATTCCCCTGCTGTTCAACCGCGCCTGCTTCGGCTGGCGCATGTATCTCGGCGGGCCGAACAGGGTCGTCTCGCTCAAGGAAGTGCTGACGACCTCGCAACCGGCCGAGCAGGTGATCGCCGGTCCCGAGACCGAGGTCAGCGGCGACAAGACCCAGGCCACGACGCGCATGTTCGAGAACGTGCAGGACGGCGTGCTGCAGCGCTCGTGGTGCATCATCCCGGGCGATCCGCCGGGCACCTACACCTACGACATCTCGATCGACGGCGAGCCGCGCGGCGAGTTCGTGTTCTGCGCCATCGAGGTGCCGAACCAGGATCCCAACACCGATCCGCGCGACCTGTCCTGCCCCAACAAGTTCAACTCCGTCGAGCGCGGCAATCGGCGCTCGGGGTCGCGTCCGGGTACTGCATCCTGATGCCGTCGGCACACCGTCCGCGGCCTGCCGTCCTGTGCATTCTCGATGGCTGGGGGCATCGTCCCGACCGGCGCTACAACGCCATCCTCGATGCGCGCACGCCCAACTACGACCGGATGATCGCGACCTGCCCGCAGGGCCTGATCGACGCCTCGGAGACCTTTGTCGGCCTGCCCAAGGGCCAGATGGGAAATTCCGAGGTCGGCCACATGAATCTCGGCGCCGGCCGGGTCGCCGTGCCCGACCTGCCGCGCATCGACACTGCCATCGAAGACGGCTCGCTGGTCAAAAGCCCGATCCTGGCCGAGATGATCGCCAGCCTGAAGAAGGCGGGCAGCGCCTGCCATCTGATGGGTCTCGCTTCGCCCGGCGGCGTGCATGCCCACCAGGACCATCTCGTCGCGCTCGCCAACCTGATCGCCGGTGCCGGCGTGCCGGTATGGATCCACGCTTTCCTCGACGGCCGGGACATGCCGCCGCGCAGCGCGCACGAGTGCCTGACGCACATACAAGGTGGCCTGAAGGCGGGCTTGCCGATCCGCTTTGCAACGGTGTCCGGCCGGTACTACCCGATGGACCGCGACAAGCGCTGGGAGCGCGTCACCCTGGCCTACGACGCCATGGTCGATGCCAAAGGCGAGCGCGCCAAGACGCCAGCCGAAGCCGTCGACAAGGGCTACGCTGCCAAGCTCGACGACGAGTTCGTGCTGCCGACCGTGATCGAGGGCTACACGGGCATGAAGGACGGCGACGGCGTCCTGATGTTCAACTATCGCTCCGACCGCGCCCGCCAGATCCTGACCGCGCTGCTCGATCCCCGGTTCGACGGCTTCAACCGCGCGCGGGTCGTGAAATTCGCCGAGGCCGTCGGCATGGTCGAATACTCGGCCGCGCTCAACCCGTTCCTCAAGACCCTGTTCCCGCCCGAGGTCATCAAGATGGGGCTGGGCGAGACGGTCTCGAAGGCCGGCCTCAAGCAGCTGCGCATCGCCGAGACCGAGAAGTACGCCCACGTCACGTTCTTCTTCAACGGCGGCGAGGAGCGCGTGTTCGACGGCGAGGAGCGCATCCTCGTGCCTTCGCCCAAGGTCCAGACCTACGACCTCAAGCCCGAAATGAGCGCGCCGGAAGTGACCGACAAGCTCGTCGAGGCGATCGGCTCGGGCAAGTTCGACCTCGTCATCGTGAACTACGCCAACAGCGACATGGTGGGCCATTCCGGCGATCTCGCAGCCGCCGTGAAGGCGGTCGAGGCGGTCGATGCCTGCCTGGGTCGGCTCATGGCAGCCGTCAAGCAGGCGGGCGGCGTGATGCTGGTCACGGCCGACCATGGCAATGCCGAGCAGATGTACGACGAGACGACCCACCAAAAGCACACCCAGCACACCCTCAATCGCGTGCCGGCGCTGCTGTTCAACGCCCCGGCCGAGGTCCATTCACTGGCCGACGGCAAGCTGGCCGACGTGGCGCCCACCCTGCTGGCCCTGATGGGCGTCCCGCAACCCCGCGAAATGACCGGCCATTCGCTGCTTTCCGAGGCGGCCCGGCCGGCCGTTCTTGCCGTGCCGCGCTCAGCTGTCGCGGCTTCCGCTTGACTTGTGAAGGGCCGTGAGCCCACGTCGCCTTGATCCTGCCAAAGAGCCCCCTGTATCTTCGCCCGACCGCTCGAAACCCCGACTCGCCCGGCCAGTGACGGTCCGGCGACATCCTGTGAAGGCACCATAATGACCCGTTTGCGCATCGCTTCCGCCGTCGCGATCATGGCTTTCCTGGCCGTTCCCGTCGGCATGACCGCCTGGTCGCAGGACAAGGCCGACCCCAAGGCCGCCGCCGGTGGCGACAAGAGCGAGCTCTACCAGCAGCTCAACCTGTTCGGCGATGTGCTGGAACGCGTGCGCCGCGACTATGTCGAGCCGGTCGACGAGAAGACCCTGATCGAGAACGCCATCAACGGCATGCTGGCCGCGCTCGACCCGCATTCGAGCTACATGAATCCCAAGACCTACAAGGACATGCAGATCCAGACCAAGGGCGAGTTCGGCGGACTCGGCATCGAGGTCACGATGGATAACGGTGTCATCAAGGTGGTGTCGCCGATCGACGATACGCCGGCCTCGCGGGCCGGCCTGCAGTCCGGCGACCTGATCTTCGCGCTCGACGGCGAGCCCGTGCAAGGCATGACCCTGCAGGATGCGGTCGAGAAGATGCGCGGCAAGGTCGGCACGCCGATCAAGATCTCGGTGCGCCGCGGCACCAAGGACCCGTTCGACGTCACGCTGAACCGCGAGACGATCAAGGTTAAGGCCGTGCGCTACCACCTCGAAGGCGGCGACATCGGCTACATCCGCGTCACCTCCTTCACCGAGCAGAGCACCTCGGGCGTGCTCGACGCCGTCGAGAAGCTCAAGAAAGAGGCCGGCAACAAGCTCAAGGGCTACATCCTCGACCTGCGCAACAATCCGGGCGGCCTGCTCGACCAGGCGATCTCCATGTCCGACGCCTTCCTCGACAAGGGCGAGATCGTCTCGGTCAAGGCGCGCAAGAGCGAGGACGTGCAGCGCTGGAATGCCAAGCCGGGTGACGTCGCGGGCGGCCTGCCGATCGTCGTGCTGATGAATGGCGGCTCGGCCTCGGCCTCGGAGATCGTGGCCGGCGCCCTGCAGGACCATCGCCGCGCGATCATTCTCGGCACGCGCTCGTTCGGCAAGGGCTCGGTGCAGACCATCATGCAGGTGACGGGCGGCGGCGCCATCCGTCTCACCACGGCGCTCTACTTCACGCCGTCTGGCCGTTCGATCCAGAAGGAAGGCATCAAGCCCGACATCGAGGTCGAGCCCGCCAAGATCGAGAACCTCCAGGCGCGCACCGGCTTCCGCGAGGAGAACCTCCGCCGTTCGATCACCAACCCGAACGAGAAGCCGGCTGACGCCAAGCCTGCCGACAAGCCGGGCGACGCGAAGCCGGAAGCTGCCAAGCCGGGCGACGCCAAGCCGGAAGCCGCCAAACCGGGCGACGCCAAGCCCGAGGCCGCCAAGCCCGGCGACAAGAAGGACGACAAGGCGGCGGCAGGCCAGGCAACGCCGTCAGGCGACCCGGACGAGCCGCCGAAGGATGCCGTCGCCGACTACCAGCTGCTGCGCGCGGCCGACCTGATCCGCGGCATCTCGCTCTACACCAGCCGGGCCAACTGAGCGGCTTCAGTGGAATGACGTCGTGGCGGCGGGAACGAGACAGGCGCGCGGCGGGCTGATCGCCGCTTACCTGCTCGTTCTCACGCTGATTGCGGCCAGCGCGGCGTTCGTCTTCGGCTTCGAAGGCGGCACGCCGCGCCTCGCCGACCGGGCGGCGGCGGCGCCAGCGACAGCGATCGCGACCGGTTCGCTTACGCTGCCCCCCAAGGTCCGCACACCCGAGCCCGCGCCGATCAAGCCGGCATTGTTCCGCGGCTTCGCGCCGGCCGAGCTCGGCGAAATGATCGAAGTCACCGAGGAGGGGCAGCGCCTGCCCCGCGTCTCGCCCTCGGGCTGGATGCCGTGGATCGCCTACGCAAGGCGCTTCGATCCCGCCGGCCCGGCTGCCCGCGTCGGCGTGCTGTTGATCAATCTCGGCGCCAGCGAGGCGTTGATGAAGCGCGCCATCGACGAGCTGCCGGGCGAAGTGAGCCTGGCTTTCCTGGCCGGCACGCCCGACCTGCCGCGCTGGTTGCGCGAGGCGCGCGAGCACGGCCACGAGGCCTATCTCATGCTGCCCGTCGAGGATCCGATCGGCCCGGCCGAACGCGGCATCCGACCGCTCCAGGCATCGGCCGAGCCGGCGCAGAACCTGCGCCGGCTGCGCGCCGCGATGGCCCGCGGCGAAGGCTATGTCGGCTTCGTCATCGGCTCGGCCGGCCCGGTCTCGCAATCCGAGTCAACCGCACGGCCGCTGGTGAAGGAGATCGCCGATCGCGGCCTTGCCCTGATCGAGATCAATCCGACTCCGGCCACGGCGGGGATCCGTCGGCTGACCGTGGAGCTCGGCGCGGGCTACGCACGTACCGCCGATGTGCTCGACTACAAGCTGGCCGACGGCGGCATCGGCGGAAATCTCGACCGCCTGGTCACGTGGGCCGCCGAGACCGCGCCCGAGCAGCCGGCGCGCCATGGCTTCGGCGTGATGCAGCCCGACGACGAGGCGATCGACGCCCTCCTGGCGTGGTTCCGGCGCCGTCCCGAACGGCCCGCCGCCTCGTTCGTGCCGATCATCGGTCACTTCGAATGCCGCGACGCCTGCATGGCCAGGATGCGCGCCCAGCCGGCGCAGCTCCGCCCGTGACCACCGGCCGTCCCGAATTCTACCGCCGCAATGTCGGCCTGATGCTGATCGCGCCCGACCGCCGCATCTTCGTCGGCCGGCGCGCCAAGCAGCCCGACGCCTGGCAGATGCCGCAAGGCGGCATCGACGACGGCGAGACGGCGGTCGAGGCCGCCTGCCGCGAGCTGTGGGAGGAGGTCGGCACGACCAAGGCATTGCTGCTGCGCGAGAGCGCCAGGTGGATCACCTACGACGTGCCGGAAGAGCTTCGCCCGGCCCATTGGAAGGGCCGCTGGCACGGCCAGGCGCAGAAATGGTTTGCCCTGGCCTTCACCGGCCACGACGCCGACATCGATATCGCCGCACACGACCAGGAGTTCGATGCCTGGCAGTGGCAGGCCGCCGCCGACATGCTCGACCACATCGTGCCGTTCAAGCGCCCGGTCTACGAGACCGTGCTGAAGGAATTCGACGATCTGGTGAGGTGAGTCGCTACGCGCCCTGCTGGGCGAGCTTGGCGGCGTTGCGGCTCAGGAACCACAGGCCGATGCGGGTCAGCAGGCTGTTGAGCCAGCCCTGCGGCTGCAGGCCGATCGCCTTCAGCACCATGGCCATGGCGCGCTGCACGTGGGTTTGCCGATAGAGTGGATAGGCCCGCCTGGCATAGGCCTGCATGCTGCGCTTGCGATCGTAGACCGCATCGATCGGTTCGTTGGCGGCGAAGTAGGCGTAGGCGAGCTCGTCGTCCTCGCTCTCGGCGAGCCGGCCCCAGCCGATGCGCAGCCGGCTCCAGCGGCTCAGCCGATCGCGCTTCAGGCAGCGCCGCAGATGCGCATAGAAGAGCTTGTAGTGGCGGAACTCGTCGGCGGCGATCTTGGCGCAGACCTGCTTCAGCACGGGCTCGAGGGCGGCGTCCTTGAGCGCGCTGTAGTAGGAGCTGGTGCCGGTCTCGACGATGCAGCGGGCCATCATCTCGCCGGCCTGGCTGCCGCGCACCGAGCCGTTGGCCTCGAGCGGCACCTGGTAGCCGGCGCGGAAGCGGGCGAAGGCGGCATCGAAATTCCACGACGGGTCGGCGAGCTGCGCCCAGCGGCCCAACGCCATGCCGTGCTGGATCTCTTCCACGACCCAGCCGTTGACCGATTCCATGAAAGCCGCATCGTCGGCGAAGACGCGGCCGAGATAGACGCCATAGTCTTCGGCGTTCCGCTCCACCAGGGCCGCGGCCTTGATGTTGCGCAGGATCTCCGGATCGACTTTCGACCCTTCGAAGCGATCCCACGAGATCGTTTCGAGTGTCCAGTTACCCATGATCGAGAACCCTCGGCGCCTTGTCGCTGAAGCGTAATAAAGCGGGCATCGGGCCGGCTTTCAATGGCCTGCCCGTGCACATCTGGAAAGAAAGTTTTGTCCGAAACCGGACTCAGCGGCTGGCGTAATAGGCCTGGGCCCGCCGCAAATCCTTGGCGACCGCCAAATCCTTCTGCGCTGCGGCCTTTTCAGCGTCCGTGGCCGCATCGACCAGTTCGCGCTCGGCCGCCCGCTCACGCTCGGCGAGCTGCTCGGCCGTCACCTCGGCGAACGGCATCACCTCGTCGGCCAGCACCGTGCAGCGCTCGGGCGTCACCTCGGCGAAGCCGCCGACCACCAGGAAGCGCTGCTCGACCTTGTTGCCCTGCAGGACTTCCAGCACGCCCGGCCGGACGGTCGAGATCAGCGGCGCATGGCCGTGCAGGACGCCGAAGTCGCCTTCGCTGCCCGGCACCACGACCATGTCGGCCTCGGTCGCGAGAACTTCGCGCTCGGGCATGACCAGCTGGAAGGAGACCTTGGCCATCTTCCTAGGCCGCCTCGGCGGCGAGCTTCTTGGCCTTGGCGACCACCTCGTCGATGGTGCCGACCATGTAGAAGGCCGCCTCCGGCAAGTCGTCGTAGTCGCCGGCGAGGATGCCCTTGAAAGCCTTGATCGTGTCTTCGAGCTTCACGAACACGCCCGGTGTGCCGGTGAAGACCTCGGCGACATGGAACGGCTGGCTGAGGAAACGCTGCATCTTGCGGGCGCGCGATACGACCAGCTTGTCCTCTTCCGTGAGCTCGTCCATGCCGAGGATGGCGATGATGTCCTGCAGCGACTTGTACTGCTGCAGCACGCGCTGTACGGCGCGCGCGGTCTCGTAGTGCTCTTCGCCGACGACCCGCGGATCGAGCATGCGCGAGGTCGAGTCGAGCGGATCGACAGCCGGGAAGATCGCCTGCTCGGCGATCGAGCGGCTGAGCACCGTGGTCGCGTCGAGATGGGCGAACGACGTGGCGGGCGCCGGATCGGTCAAGTCGTCGGCCGGCACGTAGATCGCCTGCACCGAGGTGATCGAGCCCTTCTTGGTCGAGGTGATGCGCTCCTGCAGCGCGCCCATGTCGGTCGACAGGGTCGGCTGATAACCCACCGCCGACGGGATGCGGCCCAAAAGCGCCGACACTTCCGAGCCGGCCTGGGTGAAGCGGAAGATGTTGTCGACGAAGAACAGCACATCCTGGCCTTCGGCGTCGCGGAAGTACTCCGCG
>CAVWKN010000004.1:0-122912 GCA_963755585.1 uncultured Alphaproteobacteria bacterium | reverse complement strand
CGCCCTGGCGTTCGACGAACAGCAGGACCGAGCGCTTCTTGGCCTGCTGCAGCTTGGCCACGATGTCGGTGACCTCCTGCGGCGTGGTCACAGGCTTCTGGTCGACCTCGAGGATGATGTCGCCCGCCTGCAGCTGCTTCTCGGCGGCCGGGCTGTTGGGCGCCACCTTGGTGACGACGACGCCCTTGGCCTGATCCGACAGCCCGTACTTCTCGCGCAGCTGGTCGGTGACCTTCTGCAGGGTGAGGCCCAGCTGCTCGACCGTCGAGACGATCGGCTGGTCGGGCTCGGCCGGCTTCTTGGCCCCGCCCTGGGCCGATGCGTTCTGCTTCTCGGCCTCTTCCTGTTCGCCGACCCTGAGCTTCAGCGGCACTTCCTTGCCGGCGCGCCAGACCACGAGATCGACCGTGCTGCCGACCCGGGCGTTGGCGACCAGCCGCGGGAAGCGGCGCAGGTCGAGCACGTCCTGGCCGGCGAAGCTCACGATGATGTCGTTGCGCTTGAGGCCCGCCTTGGCAGCCGGGCCGTCGGCCACGACGTTGGCCACCAGCACGCCGCGGGCGCGGTCGAGCCCGAAGCTGTCGGCGATGTCGTCGGTGACGCTCTGGTAGCTGACGCCGACCCAGCCGCGCTTGACCTTGCCGAACTCGCGCAGCTGGTCGGCGACCTGCTTGACGAGGTTGGACGGGATCGAGAAGGCGAGACCCGCATTGGTGCCGGAGGGCGAATAGATCGCGGTGTTGACGCCGATCACCTCGCCGTCGGCATTGAACAGCGGACCGCCGGAATTGCCCTTGTTGATGGCGGCGTCGGTCTGCAGGTAATCGTCGAGCGAATCGTTCAGCGAGCGGCCGCGCGCCGAGATGATGCCGGCCGTCACCGAGTGGCCGAGGCCGAACGGATTGCCGATCGCGATCACCCAGTCGCCCACGCGTTCCTTGTCGGAATCGCCCCACTTCACCGCCGGCAGCGGCTTCTTGTTGGGCGGCTCGACCTTGAGCAGCGCCAGGTCGGCGCGGCTGTCGGAGCCGATCAGCTTGGCCTTGAGCTGGGTGTCGTCGCGGAAGATGACGGTGATGTCTTCAGCGCCCTGGATGACGTGGTTGTTGGTGACGATGTAGCCGTCGCCGTCGATCACGAAGCCCGAGCCGAGCGACGTGCCGCGGCGCTTCTGCTCCTCGCCGCCCTTCTTGTCGAAGAACTCCTTGAAGAGCTCCTCGAACGGCGAGCCGGGCGGCAGCTGCGGCATGTCGCGCATCCGCGGACCCTGCTGGGGCACGTTTTGCGTGGTGGTGATGTTGACGACGGTCGGCATGAGCTTGTCGACCAGGTCGGCGAAGCTTTGCGGCGCGTCGCGCGCCGACGCAGGCTGCGCCGCCACCAGAGCAAGGGAAGCAACGGCCGCAAGCGCGGCACCCTTCAGAAAGCCTTGAAAATCAGTGAGAATCACTTCCGACCTCCAACGGCGCTCAGGCCAAACAGGTCGGAACGGCCGGCGCCGCGCGTTCGAGTCACTGTCTACATGTATGCCGATTGTGGCGCAAATAAAGAGGCCGTTACCTTGCTGATAATTTCAGCTTTTTGCGGCTTTGACCGAAAATGAACCGGCGGCGTTGCAGGACTGCCACAGACGCCGCCGACTCAAAAATTCACCACCGTTCGCGCAGGCTTACTTCTTGGGCGCCGCCTGCCCTGCAGGGTCGTTGAAGTAGCGGAAGAAGTCGGTGTCGGGGTTCAGGATCATGGTCGAACCGCCCGCACTGAAGGCCTGCTTGTAGGCCTCCATGCGCCGGTAGAAGCCATAGAAATCCTTGTCCTTGTTGAACGCCTGGGCATAGACGCGGGTGGCCTCGGCATCGGCTTCGCCCATGGTGACCTGGGCCTTCAGCCCGGCATCGGCCTTGATGACGGCGACCTCGCGGTCGGCCGTCGCGGTGATCCTGGCCTTTTCTTCATCACCCTCGGCGCGCAGCTGGCCCGCTTCACGCTCGCGATCGGTCTTCATGCGATTGAAAACCGACTGCGAGTTGGCCTGGGGCAAATCTGCACGCTTGATGCGCACGTCGACCGTCTCGACGCCGAGTTCCTTGGTCTTGGCGTTCACCCGGCGCGTGATCTCGTCCATCAGGTTGGCGCGCTGGTCGGTCAGCACCGCATGCAGCGGCACCGAGCTCAGCACCCCCCGGATCTCGGAGTTGATCAGCGAATCGAGCAGCCCGCGCAGGGCCGGCTCGCCGCCCGGCACGGTCTGGGCGAACTTCTTGGCGGCGTCGATCTTGTAGCGGGCATAGGCGTCGACCACGAGGCGCTTCTGGTCGCCGGCGATGATCTCGAACTCCTCGGCTTCGTAGTCGAGCAGCCGGCGGTCGATGCGCTGGATGTCCTGGACCAGCGGGATCTTGGCATAGAGGCCGGGTTCGGTCTTGGGTTCGCCGACGATGGCGCCGAACTGGCGGACCAGCACCTGCGTGGTCGGATCGACGGTGTAGAGGGTCTGGGTCACCAGGAAGGCCGCGACGGCCAGCGCCACCAGCGCGATGATCATACGGTTGCTCATCGCGTGGCTCCCTGTGCCGCCGGCGGCGTGACGCCCGGCAGCGGCGGGCGGGGTGGCGAGGGCGTGCCCGGCGGCTGGTTCGACTTCAGCTCCGGCAGCGGCAGGTAGGGCAGGACGCCGGTGCCCGAGGTGTTCTTGTCGACCAGCACCTTGTTCACGTTGCGCAGCACCTCTTCCATCGTGTCGAGATAGAGCCGCTCGGTCGTGATGTCCTTGGCCTTGGCCCACTGCGTGTAGACCTGGTCGAAGCGCTGGGCGTCACCGCTCGCCCGGGCAATGATCTGGGCCTTGTAGGCCTCGCCCCTCTGGATGATCGATTCGGCCTCGCCCTTGGCGCGCGGCAGCACCTGGTTGCGGTAGGTGTTGGCCTCGTTGATGCTCTTTTCCTTGTCGGCGCGCGCTGCCTGCACGTCGCGGAAGGCCGCGATCACCTCCTGCGGCGGATCGACCCGCAGCAGCTGGACCTGCGAGATGCGCACGCCCAGCCCGTATTCGTCGAGCATCTTCTGCAGCAGGTCCTTGGTGTCCTGCTCGATGCGGCTGCGGCCCTCGGTCTGGGCATATTGCAGGTTCGACTTGCCGATGACCTCGCGCATGGCGGCCTCGGCGCCGGCGCGCACGTTCTCCTCGGGATTGCGCACGTCGAAGGCATACTTGAAGACGTCCTTGATCTGCCACAGCACGGCGAACTCGATGTCGACGATGTTCTCGTCGCCGGTCAGCATCAGGTTCTCGCTCGAGGTCGGGCGCGGCCCGCGATTATTGTAGGGCGCGGCGCGGTCCTGGCCGCCGCGCGAGCCGATCACGACGCGACGCTGGTCCTGAACGTTGACCACCACGACGTTACCGATCGGACCCGGCAGGTTGTAGTGAAGACCGGGCTCGACCGGCTTGCCGTAGGGCTTGCCGAACACGAGCTGGATCGCCTGCTGGTTGGGCTGCACGCGGAAGAAGCCGGTGACCAGCCAGATCACCACCGCCGCCAGCACAACCAGGACGATTCCCTTGTAGGAGCCGAAGCCGCCCGGAATGAGGTTCTTGAGGCGCTCCTGCCCCCTGCGGATGACGTCTTCCATGTCGGGCGGGCGGCGCGAGCCGAAGGGACCGCCGCCGCCACCGCGATTGCCGCCGCCGCCCCACGGGCCGCCGCCGCCGCCACCGCCGCTGTTGCCGCCACCGCCCCACGGGCCGCCGCTATTGTTGTTCCACGCCATCGTTCACCTCGGGGCCGCTGGCTGCTCGCCCTCGGCGCATTGTCGCTTTTGATTTCACGTCGCGCTGCATATATGTGACGGCAGCAACACCCGCAATCAAGCGGCGACACAATATTGCCGGCCGGCGGAAACAAGCAATCATGGCGGAAATAACCGAATCAGCCGTCCGTAAGGTTCTCGAAACCGTCATCGATCCGGCGACCGGCAAAAGCGTCGTGGCGCTGGGCATGGTGGGCGGCGTCGCCACCCGCGGCGGCCATGTCGCCATTACCCTCGACGTCGATCCGGCCCGCGGCACCGCTCTGGAGCCGTTGCGCCAGGCCTCCGAGCAGGCGGTGCGCGCCATGCCGGGTGTGCTGTCGGCGACCGCCGTCATGACCTCCGAACGCCCCGCCCCATCGCCGCCCCCGGCGCCGGCCGCGCATGCGCACGGTCATGGCACGGCCAGTGCCAAAACAACCGGCGGCGGCGGCCGTATCGACGTGCCGGGCGTGAAGCACATCATCGCCGTCGCCTCCGGCAAGGGCGGCGTCGGCAAGTCGACCACCGCGGTCAACCTGGCGCTCGGGCTTTTGGCCAACGGCGTCAGCACCGGGCTGCTCGACGCCGATATCTACGGCCCCTCGATGCCGCGCATGCTCAACGTCAAGGAAAAGCCCGAGTCGGCCGACGGCAAGGCACTGAAGCCGATCGAACGCTATGGACTCAGGACCATGTCGATCGGCTACATCGTGAACGAAGATACGCCGATGATCTGGCGCGGCCCCATGGTGTCGAGCGCGCTCGAGCAGATGCTGCGCGACGTGCAGTGGGGCGAACTCGACGTCCTCGTGGTCGACATGCCGCCGGGCACCGGCGATGCGCAGCTCACGCTCGCCCAGCGCGTGGCGCTCTCGGGCGCGGTCATCGTCTCGACGCCACAGGACATCGCCCTGATCGATGCCCGCAAGGGGCTGGCCATGTTCCGCAAGGTCGCGGTGCCGGTGCTGGGCTTCGTCGAGAATATGAGCTTCTACCTCTGTCCGCATTGCGGCGAGCGCGCCGAGATCTTCGGCCATGGCGGGGCGCGCGAGGAAGCAGAGAAGCTCGGCGTGCCGTTCCTGGGCGAGGTGCCGCTGCATCTCGACATCCGCACGACCTCGGACTCGGGCCATCCCATCGTGGTGTCCCAGCCCGACAGCCCGTACGCCCAGATCTACAAGAACATCGCCGGCCGCGTGTGGAAGCAGCTCACGGCCAACCAGCGCGGCGCCCGCCCAGCGCCACGCATCGTGGTGCGCTAGCTGGGCGCGCGACCGCGGGTCTCCAGGCCCGCTCATGACACTCGATGAGGCGGGCCCTGGAGGCCCGCGGTCCCGGAAGAGACTAAGCCCGCTTCTTCCGTCGCGCCGCCGCCTTGCGCGGCTGCCATTTGCCGATCATGCCGTGCACGCCGATCATCGAGCCGGCGACCAGCTCGAGCGCCAGGAAGCGGCGGTCCTCGACCCAGCCGGGAAGCTGGATGTTGAGGGCCAGATCGCGGCGGAAGCCGAACTGATTGTAGTACTCGGGATCGCCGACCAGGATGATGCGGCTGTGGCCCAGCATGCGCGACTGCGCCATCGCGTGCCACATCAGCGCCTTGCCGTAGCCCAGCCCACGCAATTCGGGCGCGATGGCGAGCGGGCCGAGCAGGATCGCCGGCCAGCGCTCGTTGACCAGGATCGGCCAATTGCGGATCGACGCCACCATGCGGCCCTTCTGGTCGATGGCGACGAAGCACAGCTCCTTGATCGGCTTCACACCCTCGCGCAGGCGATAGACGGTCTTGTGCTGGCGGTCGGGGCCGAATGCCGCCTCGTTCATCGCCTCGATGGCGGCATCGTCGCGCGGGCGCTCACGCAACAGGCGCAGGCGTCCGGGATCGCGCAGGCTGGCTGACCTAGCCAAGGTCGAGCGCCGCCAAAAGCTCGCGCCATTCGCGCGGGTTGAGGCCGCTCGATTTCTGGTCGACCTTTTCGCCGGCGATCATGCGCTTCACCACGGCCCGCCCGGTCTTGGAGAGATGCGTGCCGCCCATGCGGTATTCCATGAAAGCGTCGTGGCAGATCGGACACCAGCGCTGGAGCGTGTCGATCATGACGTCGGCATAGACGCGAATCTCGTACTGGGCGTGGGCATCGGCGCGCAGCGACAGGAAATGCATGAGGTTGTGGAGATTGGTCTTCCAGTACCACTGCGTATAGAAGCCGAGCGACAGGTTCATGCGCGCGAGTTCGCGCGCCAGGCCCGAGCGCTCCGGATCGAGCGGCTCGCCGGCCTCGCCCTCGTTCAGCATCTCCATGTAGTGCTCGTAGACAAGCTCGGCGTCCTTCTTCAGCAGGCCGAAGACGCGCTCGGCCTCCTTACCGGCCAGGACGGCGTCGCGGCCCTGGCGGTTGGCCTTGCTCTGGGCGGCGAGATGCTCCGGCTTGGGGACATAGAACTCGTTGTCGAGGATCGAGTAGCGCGCGGAATATTCGTTCACGTTGGCCGTGCGGTGGCGGATCCACTGGCGGGCCACGAAGATCGGCAGCTTCACGTGGTATTTGATCTCGCACATCTCGAACGGCGTCGTGTGGCGATGCCGCATGAGATAGTTGATCAGCCCGCGATCCTCGCTGACCTTCTTGGTGCCGCGGCCGTAGCTCACCCTCGCGGCCTGCACGACGGCGGCATCGTCGCCCATGTAATCGACGACCCGCACGAAACCATGGTCGAGCACCGGGAGCGCCTGAAAGAGAATTTCCTCCAGCGCCGGCGCGATCGGCCGCAGGGTCGCCTGTGCAGCCCCGCGCGCCTGGTCGATTTCAGCCTGCTGGTCGGTCGAGAGGGGCATCTGTCGTTGTCCTTCGTTGGCCGCGGACTCTATGGGCGACGGGCAGGCCCTTCCATGGGGAAAAGACAGCGCCGGCTCTTGCCTTCAAAAAGGCTCGCAGAGCGCCTATATTGGCGATGTCGGGAAACCGACTATGGCGATAAACGCCGCGTGGCATAAGCGTTTCGGACCCGGGGGCAGTACCCGGCGCCTCCACCATTCTCCTCCGCAACCTTCGGGCTGTGGAATCGATGGGGGCGAACCAGGATCGACGAGCGTGGTAAAGGCGCGGTTTTTGCCCGGTATGGTTCCGCCGTGACGGGCCATTCACAAGTGCTAACGATAACACCGTTACACTCGCTGCTGCCGCCTAAACAGCGGACGTAAGCGCGGTCCGGGGGGCACCGGGCAACAGAAGCCCCCCACTTTCCTTCGAACGATTTGCCAGCTATTGGCAGCGTTGACTCTCCCGCGATGCGGGCCGATGCTTTCCGAGAATTTCCGACAGGCCATGAACGATCGATTTCAATACGACGCTCTCGTCGACGATGCGCTGCGCAGCGTTGTCCGCCGCGTGCTGACGCAAGTCGCCGAAAAAGGCCTGCCCGGCTCGCACCATTTCTACATCTCCTTCCGCAGCACCGACCCCGGCGTCGAGCTGCCGGAGTATCTGCGCGCGAAGTATCCGGAAGAGATGACGATCGTGCTCCAGCACCAGTACTGGGATCTGATCCTCAGCCCGGATTCCTTTGAAGTGACGGTGAGCTTCAATAAGCAGCAAGAGCGCATAAAGGTGCCGTTCGCCGCGCTCTCGGCCTTCGTCGATCCTTCGGTGCGCTTCGGCCTGCAGTTCGATCGCAAGGACAAGGCCATGGCTGCCGACAAGGCCCAGACATCCGATGCGGGCACGGCGGCCGCGCCGACGCCGCTGCCGGCGCCCGAAAAGCGCCCGCCGCTCGCCGCACCTTCCGGCCCCGAGTCGACGCCGGAGGCCGGCGATGCGGCCACGGCCGCCGAGGCGAAGCCGGAGGACGCCGCCTCCAAGATCGTCAAGCTCGACAGCTTCCGAAAGAAGTAGCTAGACGTCCGCGCCGCGGCTGCGGCAGGGATGCGCGCCTTCCGAGCCAGGCGCCAGGAGAGACGCATGCCCGAGTTCCAGTTCCAGGAAATGTTCCCCAGCGGGAAGGACGCGACGCCCTACCGCAAACTCAGCGCCGACTTCGTCGGTACGACCAAATTCGGCGGCCGCGACGTGCTGACGGTGGAGCCCGAGGCGCTCACCCTGCTCACCGCCCAGGCGTTCAAGGACATCTCGCACCTGCTGCGCCCGGGTCACCTGGCCCAGCTCAGCGCGATCCTCGACGACGCCGAGGCCTCGACCAACGACAAGTACGTGGCGCTGGAACTCCTGAAGAACGCCAATATCTCCGCCGGCGGCGTGCTGCCGATGTGCCAGGACACCGGTACCGCCATCGTCATGGGCAAGAAGGGCCAGGCGGTATGGACCGGCGGCGGCGACGAGGCCGCGATCGCCAAGGGCGTCTACAAGACCTACACCGAGACCAACCTGCGGTACTCGCAGGTCTCGCCGATCTCGATGTTCAAGGAAGTGCAGACCGGCACCAACCTGCCGGCGCAGATCGACATCTATGCGACCGACGGCGACGCCTACAAGTTCCTGTTCGTCGCCAAGGGCGGCGGCTCGGCCAACAAGAGCTATCTGCACCAGCAGACGCCGGCGGTGCTGAATGAGGCGGCACTTCTCAAGTTCCTCGACACCCAGATCCGCACCCTGGGCACCGCGGCCTGCCCGCCCTATCACCTCGCCATCGTGGTCGGCGGCACGTCGGCGGAGATGAACCTCAAGACGGTGAAGCTCGCCTCGACGCGCTACCTCGACGACCTGCCGAGCGAGGGCAACGACAAGGGCGTCGCCATCCGCGACCGCGAGATGGAAAAGAAGGTGCTGGAGCTCACGCGCCAGATGGGCATCGGTGCGCAGTTCGGCGGCAAGTATTTCTGCCACGACGTCCGGGTGATCCGCATCGCCCGCCACGGCGCCTCGGTGCCGATCGGCATCGGCGTCTCCTGCTCGGCCGACCGCCAGGCCCTGGGCAAGATCACCCGGGACGGCATCTTCCTCGAGCAGCTCGAGACCGATCCGGCGCATTACCTGCCCGAGGTCGAGCCGCAGCAGCTCGCGGGCGACGTGGTCTCGGTCGATCTCAACAAGGGCATGGCGCACACGCTGTCGATCCTCACGAAGTATCCCGTGAAGACGCGGGTCAATCTCACCGGCACCCTGATCGTGGCGCGCGACTCTGCCCATGCGAAGTTGAAGGAACGCCTCGACCGCGGCGAGGGCCTGCCCGACTACTTCAAGCAGTTCCCGGTCTACTATGCCGGCCCCGCCAAGACGCCCGAGGGCATGCCGTCAGGCTCGTTCGGCCCGACCACGGCCGGCCGCATGGATTCCTACGTCGATCTCTTCCAGGCCAATGGCGGCTCGATGGTGATGCTGGCCAAGGGCAACCGCAGCAAGCAGGTCGTCGACGCCTGCAAGAAGCACAAGGGCTTCTATCTCGGCTCGATCGGCGGACCGGCCGCCATCCTCGCCAAGAACTGCATCCGCAAGGTCGAGGTGCTGGAATATCCCGAGCTCGGCATGGAGGCGATCTGGCGCATCCAGGTCGAGAACTTCCCGGCCTTCATCGTCACCGACGACAAGGGCAACGATTTCTTCAGCGAGCTGAAGATCTAGACGCTGAAGATTTGGACAAGGAAAACCCCGGCAGGTCGCCCTGCCGGGGTCTTGGCTGCTGTCCCGCGACGACCGATCCAATTCCCAGAAGACCGATCGCCGCTCCCTGAAATTCGTCGCTAGCTGCGGCAGCCGCCTTCGCGCGCGCACCACTTGTCGATCCAGACATTGCCGTGGCGCGCGTTGATGACCTGCAGCCAGTCGCTGCGGCAGCCGAGCACGCGGAACTTCATGTCGTCGCCTTCGATGGTCGTGAGCGCGCGGCCCATCACGCCAGGGCGGTCGTAGACGGTGATGACGCCGTCGACCCGCGCATCGACCGTGAGCAGGTCGGCCGGGATCCAGCCGTAGGGCTGCGCGGCGCCGGCCGTGCTGTAGTCGTGGGCCGTGGCGAGGGCGATGCGCGCCCAGCCGTTCTGGCTGCCGGTGATGGTCACGGCCGCGCGCGAACGCTCGGTGTTGGCCGCGCGCTGGCCCGACAGCGTGCCGATCACGGCCGCCTGCGGCGTCGGATCGGTGCGGACGGGCACGGCCTCGCCGCGCGGCAGCATCGCATAGGCCGCGGTTGGCGTGCAGGAACCGGCCTGACCGGTGCTGGCATCGACCGAGCGCTCGAGAACGGCAAATCCCGCAAGCACGGCAACCGTGCCGACAATGGCGCGAATCATCTTGTTCCTTCCCACATTATGGACGGCCACTCCCCAGTGGCCGCCCCCTTCACCCGCGGCGGTTCTAGCAACCGAGTCGGAGCGGAGTCGTGGCAGCGTTTGTATGAGTTGTTTCCGAGCGCCGAAGACATCGGAATCGCGATTCCAAGGGAGATTCAACGCCTTCCCTGCACTTTCTGAAGTGCATTCTCAGAGGCCTGCGTAGTCCTGACGGTCTTCGGGGTACACTCCCGCCATGAATCTCGCCAAACAGCACCTCGACATCGGCCTGTTCTCGACCAAGCGCGACGAGCAACTGGCCTTCTGGCAGCAGACCGTGGGCCTTCCCTACGACCACATGGGCAAGCTGGGCGGCGGCATGCAGCAGCATCGCCATCACATGAACGGCTCGATCCTGAAAATGAACCATTCGCGCGGCGCGCTGCCGGCGGCGGCGCCCTCGGGCATCGTCGGCCTGGAGATCGCGCGCGAGGGACTCGGTGCGCCACAGGCGCTCGCCGATCCCGACGGCAACAAGGTGACGCTCGTCCCCAAGGGCCAGCACGGCGTGCAGGGCATCGCCATCCTGCTCAGGGTCAACGATCCTGCCCAGCACGATCGCTTCTGGACCCAAGCCATGCAGTTCGAGCGCGCGGGCGACGGCCGCTACCGCTGCGGCGATTCACTGGTGGTGATCGCCGAGAAAGGCAAAGTGGAGCGCAGCCCGGAGTGGCGCGGGCCGGGCTATCGCTACATGACGGTTCAAGTGTGGGATTGCGTCGCCGAATATGACGGCATCCTGGGCCGCGGTGGCGCCTCGGGCGGCCCGCCGCGCATCCTGGGCGACACGGTGCGCTATGCCTTCGTCTGCGATCCCGACGGCAATCACATCGAGATCAGCCAGCGCGCCTCGCTGACGGGGAGCCTGTAGGGCCCGTCGGCGAGCTACTTCTTGCGCGCCTTGCGCGCGGCGTAGCGGGCATCGCGCGCCGCTTTCTGCTCGGCGGCGGTCGCCGTCTGCTGGCGCGTGGCGCGACCGGCGCGTTCAGCTTCGAGGGCCACCTGCTCGGCCTTGCGGGCATCGCGTTCGGCCGCCTCCTTCTCGCGCTCGGCGAGCTTGGCGATCTGCCGATCGGACTCGCGCTCCTCGCGCGCATAGGCGGCGGCCGCACGCGCCTCCTGGCGGGCGGCGAATTCAGGATCCTTGGTGGGGTCCTTCGCCCGAGCCCTTGCAAGTTGGGCCTGCTTGGCCTTGGCAGCCGTCTCGAGGCGGTCGGTGAAATTCGCGTCCCGGCTTTTCAATGGTTAGTCCCTATTCCGCGGCCGCTGCGGCGGCCTGTTTCTTGGCGCGCTTGCGATCCTCCGGATTGAGGAAGCGCTTGCGCAGCCGGATCGACTTCGGCGTCACTTCGACGAGTTCGTCGTCCTCAATATAGGCGATCGCCTGCTCGAGCGACATACGGCGCGGCGGCGTCAGCCGCACCGCCTCGTCCTTGCCGGCGGCGCGGATATTGGTGAGCTGCTTGCCCTTCAGCACGTTGACGTCGAGGTCGTTGCCACGGCTGTGTTCGCCGATCAGCATGCCCTTGTAGACCGTCACGCCGGGATCGATGAACATCGGGCCGCGTTCCTCGAGGTTCCACAGCGCGTAGGCCACCGCGGTGCCCTCGTCGTTGGCGATCAGCGCGCCGTTGCGCCGGCCGGCGATGGTGCCGCGATAAGGACCGTATTCGTGGAAGATTCGGTTCATCACGCCGGTGCCGCGCGTGTCGGTCAGGAATTCGCCGTGATAGCCGATCAGGCCGCGCGAGGGGGCGTAGAACACCAGGCGGGTCTTGCCGGCGCCCGACGGACGCATGTCCTGCAATTCGCCCTTGCGGACGGAAATCTGCTCGACCACGACGCCGGTGTAGGCGTCGTCGACGTCGATCACCACTTCCTCGATCGGCTCGAGGCGCTGGCCGGTGATCGAATCGTTCTGGAACAGGACGCGCGGGCGGCCGACGGCCAGCTCGAAGCCCTCGCGGCGCATGGTTTCGATCAGCACGCCCAGCTGCAGCTCACCGCGGCCGGCGACTTCGTAGGAATCGGCGTTCTCGGTGTCGGTCACGCGGATGGCGACATTGCCCTCGCCCTCGCGCATCAGACGGGCGCGGATCATGCGGGTCGTGACCTTGTCACCTTCCTTGCCGGCGAGCGGCGAGTCGTTCACCGAAAAGGTCATGGCCAGAGTCGGCGGATCGACCGGCTGGCCCGGCAACGCCCATTCGACGGACTGGTCGCAGATCGTGTCGGCCACGGTCGCGGTCTTGAAACCCGCCACGGCCACGATGTCGCCGGCCTCGGCGATGTCGAGCGCGACGCGCTCCAGTCCGCGGAAGGCCAGCACCTTGGTGACGCGGGTCTGTTCGATCTCGCTGCCGTCACGGCTCAGCGACTTCAGAACGGTATTGGGCTTGATCGCGCCGGAGTGGATGCGGCCGGTCAGGATGCGGCCGAGGAACGGATCGGACTCGAGCGTCGTCACCAGCATGCGGAACGGCTTGTCGGCCTCGATGTGCGGCGCCGGGACATGGCGCAGGATCAGGTCGAACAGCGGCTCCATGTCCTTGTGCTCGGCCTCGAGCGAGGTCGCCGCCCAGCCCTGACGGGCCGACGCGAACAAGGTGGGGAAATCGAGCTGCTGATCGTTGGCCTCGAGTGCCGAGAACAGGTCGAAGACCTCGTCATGCACCTGGTGGGGCCGCGCATCGGAGCGGTCGACCTTGTTGATCAGAACGATCGGCCGCAGTCCCAGGCGCAGCGCCTTGCCCAGCACGAACTTGGTCTGCGGCAGCGGCCCTTCGGCGGCGTCGACCAGCAGCACCACGCCGTCGACCATCGACAGGATACGCTCGACCTCGCCGCCGAAATCGGCATGGCCCGGCGTGTCGACGATGTTGACCCGCGTGCCCTTCCAGACGACCGAAGTCGCCTTGGCGAGGATGGTGATGCCACGCTCGCGCTCGAGGTCGTTCGAATCCATGGCGCGCTCGGCGACCTGCTGATTCTCGCGGAAAGTACCGCTCTGCTTCAGCAGGCAATCAACCAAGGTGGTCTTGCCATGATCGACGTGCGCGATGATCGCGACGTTGCGGATGTCCATTTTGTCGTCCGGAGGGGTTGTTTGGGCGCGGTATATACGCATGGCCTGTGACATCGGCAAGGCAGGTTGAGGAGGCGTCTTGCCGCTGCCACAGTCCATGCATGCGCAAACGCTCGGTCACCATCGACGGCCACCGCACCTCCGTGTCGCTCGAAGATGCATTCTGGACCGAGCTTTCAGCGCTCGCCCAGGCGCGCGGCCTGTCGCTGAACGCCCTGGTCGCCGAAATCGACCATGCGCGCGCGGCGCCCGGAAATCTTTCCAGCACGCTCCGCCTCTACGTGCTGGACGAACTCAAGAAGCGCACGATCAGTCGAGTTTGAAACCCTTGGCGCGCACGAATGCGCCGAAATCGGCCCGCTCCGGCACCGAATATTGCCGGGCCTTGTCCTCCGACCAGCCATAGATCGCGCTCTCGCCGAATTTATCGGTGTAGCGCTGGGTCTTGTAGGGCTGCACCGCTTCGCGCCTTCGATCGTAGGCCGCGATCCTGTCCTTGAGCGCACCCTCGTCGTAGCGGTCATGGTGGATCGTGACGTCAAGGCCGAGCCGGGGGCTCATCACGCCCTCGAAGGATGGCCAGCCGACGCCGAGCGCCGCCACGGGAAAAACATGCTGCGGCAGGCCGAGAATGTCGGACACCGAAGCGGCATGGTTGCGGATGGCGCTGATCGGGCAGCTGCCCAACCCGGCCCGGTCGGCCGCCGCCACGAAGGTCGCGAGCACGATGCCGGTGTCGACCGCGGCATTGAAGAAGGGATCGAGATAGTCGTTCACGAACGGCCGACCGCGCCATTCGAACAGCAGCCGGTGGCGGCGATTGTTGCCGCAGAACACCAGGAACACCGGGGCGGCCTTCACCCAGGGATTATCCGGCAGCAGCGCCTCGAGCTTCTCGCGCTGGCCCTTGTCCGACACGATGACGATATCGGCCTGCTGCAGATCGCTCTTGGAGGGCGCCGACAGCGCCACCGCACACAATGTTTCCAGGAGCGCCGGGTCGACCGGCTTGTCGAGGTAGCGCCGCATGACGCGGCGGTCGGCCATGTCGGCCAGGACATCGACGCCGCGCGGGGCGTGGGAAAGCGCGGGCGCGGAACCGAACCGTGCCTTGAGCACGGCCAACAGACGATCGAGCAAGAGAACTCCTCAGCGGCCAAAGAGGCCTGGAATATTGGGCAGGGGAATCGGAATGTGCGGCAGGATCGAGGGCGACTGTGACCCGCCACCCTGCCCGGGCACAAGGTTGCCGAGGGTGCTTATCATGCCCGGCGGATCCTTGGCCGTGCCGCGCGTCACGTGCAGGGACGGCGAGGAAAGCGGGCCACGCGCCGTCACGATCAGGTAGGCCGCCCCGGGATCCTCGGCGGTCGAGAAGTTGACCGTGGTGTCGGTGGTGGCGCTGGCGAGATTGGTGCGGGTGAAGACGCTGGCCGTGGCGCGGTCGCCCTGCACGACCAAGCCCTGGTCGGTCAACACGCCGCCGGCGATGTTGATCCGGCCCGAGATCGGGTTGTCGCGGTTGACGAAGCGATTCAACATCATGGAGGTGGCGTTCAGGAGATTGCCGACGCTGGTCCCGCCGCCCTGGCCGACAAGGCCCAGCACGCTGCCCAGCGTATTGTCGATCACGCCGCCCACCATGCCGGTCGCGGCCGAGCCCAGCATCTGCAGTGCCTTGTCCGCCCCGGCAAAGATGTGGCCGCTGAGCTGCGCGCCGCCCGCCATCGAGCTCCTGAGCTGGCTGGAAGTAGAACCGCTGCCGTGCAGCGTGACGCCGCTCGCGTTCAGCCTGCCGTCGACCGTGATCCTGATGCTGCTGCCGAACTGGTTGGTGCCCGAGGTGCTGCGCAGCATTTCACCAAGATAGATGCCGCCCACATCGCCCTTGAAGTCGTAGGCGAGCGCCGGCTGGCTGGCGTTGACGACGCCAGAGAAGTTGAGCGAACCGCCGTAGAGGCCGCCCTTGAGGGACGAGACGGTGAGCACGCCATCCTTCAGGGTCGCCGCGAGGTCGGCATTGCCGATGCGCAGCGGCGCGCTGATCAGGGTCGACGCCGTGAGCTTGAGGCTGCCGTCGAAACTGCGCAGCAGCGCCGTATCGATCGGCTGGGCCGCCGCCGGCGGGCCGCGCCGCGGCGAGGCGCCGCTGCCGCCCAGCCTGTCGAGGTCGAGCATGCTCGCCCGCAGGTCGGCCGTGACAGTGGGCCTGCCCGTCAAGGTGGCATCGATGGAACTCTCGATGGTCTGGCCGTTCAGCACGACGCCACCCTTGTAGGCCGCCGACGTGGGCGTGCCGTGGCTCGCACCGGGCAGCGCCAGCGTACCGTTCGCCTGCAGGCTCTGGCCCATGCCGTTCACGGTGAATTCGTGCAGAACGAGCTCTTCCGCCCGGCCCGCCACGCCGCCGCTTGCCGTCACCGCGCCCAGGCCGGCCGGCGCCGTGGCGCCGGCGAATGTCAGCACGCGGCTGAGGTCGGGCGCCTCGAAATTGAAGGCGATGTCGGCCTTTGGCCGGGCGGACGAATATTTCGACACCGTGCCGTGCACCGCGAACCGCGCGCCGACAAGGTTCGACACCGCGATGTCGTTCAGCCGCAAGGTGCTGCCGCGGAGCGCGAGGTCGATGGCGACGCCGCTGATCGTCTCCTGGCGCCAGATCAGCTTGGCCACATTGGCTTTCAGTCCGATCGACGGGCCAAGCACGGCCGGGACAGTCGACGACGGGGCAGGTGCGGCGGCCTTTTGATCCGTCGGCGTCGGCGCCAGGAAGGAATCGAGATCGAGCGTGGCGAACTCGACATGCGTCACGATCGACAGAGGCACGCCGAAGATCACGTCGATGCCGCCGGTGCCCTTGAGGTCGTCGAGCTCGAAGACCGCGTCACTCACCTGCACGTTGCCGGCGCTCGACGCCATTTTGCCTTTCATGCTGAGCCGCGTGAGCTTGTCGGCAGGCAACGACGAGACGTCGATCTCGAGCCACGCCAGCGTCTCGCGCAACCTGGGTCCGACGAGACTGAACTCGCCCGTAACCGCGGGCCGCGCCGGATCGCCGGAAAAGGTCGAGCTGGCCTGCAGCACCATGTCGCCGGGCAGGGTGGCGCTGAGCTTGGGCACGGCGACGGCGCCGGCCCGTGCATCGAGCTCGATCACCAGGTTGCGGATCGGCTGCCGGTCGTAGACGACCTCGCCGACGTCGATGGCAAGCCTGGCGGCGACGCTGGTCAGCAAGCTGGGGCCGGCAGGCGGCGCAGGAGCGGCCGATGAACCGGCGGGGAGCGACGCCGGCGGCTCCGGCTCGGCCGGGCGGGCAATCGCGGCCAGCCATCGATCGAGATCGAGCTTGGGGGCGGCGAGCTTGCCCTCGATCGCGAGCGCGGGCTTCAGCGTCAGGCTCAGCGAGCCCGATCCGCTGTCCTCGCCCAGCGCCAGCCGGAAATCCTTGGCCGCAAGCGCGGTCGGCGAGACGTCGATGCTGCCATCGAAGCTGAATTTGCCGGCGAGCAGCGGCGGCAGTGTCGGCTCGGGATGGCCGGCGATCCTGACCAGGGTTTCGACGAAGGCGATCAGATTGTCGGCCGAGCTCGAGGCAATGCCGACCGCCCGCGCGTTGGGTCCCAGTTCGCTCAGGGTGCCCTTGAAGGAGAGCTTGCCGCCGCCTGCTTCCAACGCGACCTCGGCCTCGTGGCCCGATGCTCCCTTGGCGCCGACCGAAAGGTCCAGTTTCAGGGGCGTGCCGTTGATGGTGGCACTGCCCGCCAGCGCATAAGGGCCGTCGATCGCGCCGACCGAGGCGGTGAAATTGGCTTTCTCGGCCACCACCGAAAGACCCGCCTGGGAGTTGCTGAAGATCAACGTGCCATTCTCGATGGCGAGGCGGCCGAGCGATAGCGGCAGGGGCGTGCTGGGCTTGGCGGCCGCAGGCTTGGCCTCGGCAACGGAGGGCGTGAACTCCCAGTTCGGCTTGCCCTCGGCATTGACCTCCAGAACGATCTTGGGCTCGACCAGCGTCACTTCGCTGACGTCGATGCTGCCGACCAGCAGGGCGAGCAGGGAGAACCGCACGGTGACGGACTTCACCTCCACCATGTTGGGATTTTGGGCGCCTGGCGTGTTGAAGAACTTGACCCCGGTGACCGTGGCCGCGGGCACCGGCAGCAGCGCGAGGGAAACCGGCCCTGCCAGGATCAGTTCGCGGCCCGTCGCCTTCTTCACCGCCGCGATGATCTCGGCTTTGCGCGAATCGAGATCGATAAGATGGGGCGCCACGAGCAGCACCACGATCAGCAAGCCGACGATGCCGCCGGCGCCGATCAGCAGTCGCTTGCGCAGGGTAGGTGTCATGGAACGCTCCCGTCGCCAGACGCCAAGACACTAGCGCATCGGCCGGCGGCGCGGCATAGACATTTGGGGATGAGCACAACGGCGAAAAACATGGCCGACATCGTCAACCTGAAGCGCGCACGCAAGGACAAGGCGCGGCGCGAACGTGCCGGCGAGGCGGAGGCCAATCGCCGCCGCTTCGGCCGGACCAAGGAACAGAAGGCGGCCGACAAGGACGCCGAGGGGCGCAGCCGTCGCACGCTCGACGACAAGTTGCTGGATCGCGAAAAGCCCTAGCGAGGCGCCTAGCGCGGGGGCCGATTGAGCGCGAGCCGCTCGAAAAAGGCACGCGTGCCCTGGTCGGCGCCGGGTCCGGCCACGGCGCGCACATTGGTGAGTTCGAGGCGCTGGCCAGAGTTGGCGTCGATCAGCACCGGCTCGAGCGGCCGGCCGTCGCCGCGATTGACGAGGTCCATCGGCTTGCCGCTGCGCGCTGCCGCACCAAAGCGATCGCCCCACTGCTTCAGCCCGACGATGACGGTAAACAGCGCCGCGCCCTTGTCGGTCAGGCGATATTCGTGGCGCAGCGGGCGCTGGCGGTAGGCGGTCTTGCGGAAGATGCCGGCCTCGACGAGTTTCTTCAGCCGCGCTGTCAGGACATTGCGCGCGATGCCGAGATTCTCCTGGAAATCGTCGAAGCGGCGCACGCCGTAGAAAGCGTCGCGCACGATCAGCAGTGTCCACGGCTCACCCACGACGTCGAGCGCCGAGGCGATCGAACAATTCATCTGCTCGTAGGAAGTGCGCCGCATGGCGGGAAAGTATAGGCCTGCCGAAGCGCCGCGCAATCTGGCCGGCCCCGCGCTATTTTTGCGTTGCCAAGGAACCTAACGCTGCGTTCGGCGGCGCGATGCCAGTCGCAGCGCAAGGTAGCCGACCAACGCGGAGAGCAGCGAGCCCGCGAGCACGCCCAGCCGCACTTGCGTGTGACGGGTGGGATCAGCGAAAGCGAGCGTGCCGATGAACAGGCTCATGGTGAAGCCGATGCCGCCCAGGATCGCCACGCCGTACAGGCGGCCCCACGATCCGCCGGCGGGCATGGCAGCAATGCCGAGCACGATCAGCAGGCCCGCCCCCAACATGATGCCGATCTGCTTGCCCAGGAACAGGCCGGCCATGATGCCAAGCGGCAGCGGCGCCAGAAGGCTCGACAGCGTCAGGCCGGCCAGCGGCAGCCCGGCATTGGCGAAGGCGAAGACCGGCATGATGAACCACGCCGACCACGGCTTGATCACATGTTCGAGCCGGATGGCCGGCCGCGCGGCCTCGTCCTCACCGGCGGGCTTGAGCGGGATGAAAAGCGCAAGCACGACGCCCGCCAGTGTCGCATGCACGCCCGACTTCAGCACCGAGACCCAGAGCAGCGCGCCCAGCACCAAGTACGGCGCGAGGCGGCGCACGCCGGCGCCGTTCAGGATCGCGAGACCGACGATGAAGAGCCCGGCCAGCGACAGCGCCAGCGCGGAAAGATGGTCGGTATAGAAGATCGCGATGATCAGGATGGAGCCCAGGTCGTCGACGATGGCGAGCGTCGTCAGGAACACTTTCAGCGCGAGCGGCACGCGGCTGCCCAGCGCGGCCAGCACGCCCAGCGAAAAGGCGATGTCAGTGGCGGCCGGAATCGCCCAGCCGCGCAGCGCCAGCGGGTCGCTCCAGTTGAAGGCGACGTAGAGAGCGGCCGGCACCATCATGCCGCCGACGGCGCCGGCGATCGGCAGCGCCATCTGGGAAGGCTGCGACAGCGAGCCCTCCATGACCTCGCGCTTGATCTCGAGACCGACCAGCAGGAAGAACAGCGCCATCAGCCCGTCGTTGATCCACAGCACCAGCGGCTTGCTGAGATCGATGAACTTCCAGGAGAGGCCGAGCCTGGTGTCGAGCAGGCCTTGCACGCTGCCGGCGAAGGGCGAATTGGCCAGCACCAGCGCCAGCCCGGCCGCCACCAGGAGCGGCAGCGCCGAGGTTGCTTCGCTGTCGATGAACTCCTTGAGCCGGTTCGCGCGCAAATCATCCCCCGGACAGCAAAACGCCCGGGCCTTGCGACCCGGGCGTCCTGTTTGAATTCAGATCCTGACTAGTCGCGGCTCTGACCCATGAAGGCCATGAGGAACTGGAACAGGTTCACGAAGTCGAGGTAGAGGCTGAGCGCGCCGAAGATGGCGACCTTCTCGGCCGTGTCGGTGCCCCACGCCTCGGCATACTGCTCCTTGATCTTCTGGGTGTCGTAAGCGATCAGGCCCGAGAAGATCAGCACGCCGGCGGCGGAGATGATGAAGCTCATCGTGCCCGACGGCCAGATCATGTTGACGAGGCCGGCCAGGATCAGGCCGATCACGCCCATGAACAGGAACTTGCCCATCGCCGTCAGGTCGCGCTTGGTCGTGTAGCCGTAAAGGCTCAACGCGCCGAAGGCGGCGGCCGTGACGAAGAAGGTGCGCGCCACCGACGCGCCGGTGTAGCGGAACAGCAGCAACGACAGGCTGACGCCCATCAATGCCGTGACCGCCCAGTAGACCGCCTGCACCGCCCCGACGCTCATCTGCGCCGCGCGGAACGACGTCAGCAGCAGCAAGCCGAGCGGCGCGAAGATCGCGATCCAGCCCAGGATATTCAGGCCGACGACGCGACCCGCCTGGACCTGGAAGAACAGGCTGGCGAGCTCGGCCGAGCTGAACAGGCCGAAAGCCACGATGCCCGACAGCGCGAGCCCCGAAGCCATGTAGTTGTAGACGCGCACCATGTGTGCGCGCAGGCCGACATCGAACGACGCCTGGTCGGCAATCGCGCCGGGCCGATTGAAGGTGCCGAAGTTGGGATTCGCCATTTGGTCTCTAGCCTCCAGGGGGCCTCATTACCGAGCCCCATTCGTCTGACAATCTGGTCACTCAGAGCGTGTGAATCAATAGGATTAACGCTTTGTAATGTTGCGATTTACTTTCACAGGCAGGGAATTTCCCCGCCTATTCGTTGCGCAATAAAGCCAGCGGACGCTGACGCAGGGCCGCCAAAGTACCGGCCAGGCCGAAAGCGAGGGTGAGCGCCATGGCGCCCAGCGCGACGGCCACCGCAACGGTGGGCAGGAAGACCCAGTCGAGCCCCATCAGGCGGTGCACCACCAGATAGGCGCCCAGCGTGCCCACTCCCAGCGCCGCCACTGCCGTGGCAAGGCCGAGGGCTGCGAATTCCCAGGCGAAGATCCCGGCGATGCGCGCCCGCGTGGCGCCCAGCACCTTCATGACCACGGCCTCGTGCACGCGGCGCTGCTGGGTGGCCAGCATGGCGCCGGCCAGAACGAGCACGCCCGCCAGGATGCTGAGGAAACCGATGACCCGGCTCGCCAGCCCGATATTGCCCAAGACGTCGGCCACGGTCTCGATGGCGTCGCGGATGCGCACCACGGTGACGTTGGGGAACTGGTCGGTCACGGTCTTGAAGATCGCGTCCTCGGCCTCGGGCGTGGCCTTCACCGTGGCGAGGAAAGTGTGCGGCGCCTTGTCGAGCGTGCCGGGCGAAAAGACGAAGACGAAATTGATGGCGAGTGTCGTCCATTCGATGCGCCGGAGCGAGGCGATCGTGGCCTCGATGTCGCGGCCCAGCACGTTCACCGTGATGGTGTCGCCCAGCGTCAGGCCGAACGCCTTGGCCAGCGCCTCGTCGAAGGAGATGAGCTGCGGCCCGTGATAGTCGGCTGGCCACCATTCGCCCGCGACGATGCGCGAGCCCTCGGGCGGCGTCGCCGAATAGGTGACGCCGCGGTCGCCGTCGACCGCCCAGCGCGCCTCGGACGGCACGGCGACCTCGCCGACCGGCCTGCCGCCGAGCTTGACGATGCGGCCGCGCAACGACGGAACCTTGTCGAGCGCGCCGGCGCCCGGAATGGCGGCGAGCGCCTTTTCGAAGGCCGGCATCTGGGTCGACTGAATGTCGACGAAGAAGAAAGCCGGCGCATCACTCGGGATGCGCTGCGTGAGCTGCTCGCGAAGATTGCCCTCGATCAGGGCCGTCGCCACCAGCACGGTGAGGCCGAGCCCCAGCGACAGCATGACGATGGGCGTGGGCGCACCGGGCCGGTGCAGGTTGGCGAGCGCCAGCCGCAGCCCGGCAAGCCGCGGCTTGCCGGCACGCGCGGCGGCCATCATCAGGAGCCGCGCCAGCAGCGGGAAGGCGATGAACGCCACGACCGCGCCCAGCACGAACCAGCCGGCGATGGCGCGGCTGTCGGCGGTGAAGATGGTGAAGGCCGCCAGCGCCATGGCGACGGCGCCGATCAGCAGCGCGTCGCGCCACGGTAGCCGGCCGCTGTCGGCGACGACCGCGCCGCGCATCAGGGTCGCGGCCGGCACGCGGCGCGCCCGCATCAGCGGCATCAGGGTGAACATCAGCGAGACCAGCAGGCCGAACGCCGCGGCAATGGCGAGCGGTTCGGCGTAGAGCGCCACCCGCGCGCGCACCGGCAGCACGTCGGCGATCAGCGATTGGGCGAGGAAGGGCAGCGCGGCGCCGACGGCGAGGCCGATCAGCACGCCCAGCAAGGCAAGGGCGGAGAGCTGGATGAGATAGGTCGACAGGACCAGCCGCTCCGGCGCGCCGAGGCATTTCATGATGGCGATGGTGCGCAGCCGCCCGGCCAGGAAGCTCGCGATGGCGTTGCCCACGCCGACGCCCCCCACCAGCAGCGAGGCGAGGCCGATCAGGCCGATGAACTGGGTCAGCCGGTCGAGCCAGAAGCGGATGCCACCGGCTGCCTCGGCGAGGCCCCTCACCCGCCAGCCGGCCTCGGGAAATCGGCTCTTGAGCCGGCCGATGGTGGCTGTATCGGACGTGCCCGGCGGCAGGCGCAGCCGGTACTCCCAGTTCAGCAGGCTGCCGGGCTGGATGAGGCCCGATTCGGTGACGGCCTCGAAGGGGATCATGAGACGCGGGCCGAGGCTTGCGAAGGCGTTCAGCCCGCGGTCGGGCTCGCGGGCGATGACGCCGCGCACCTCGACCGTGACGTCGCCCACCCGCAGGCGATCGCCGGGCGCCAGGTTCATGCGCTTGAGCGCGGCCTCCTCGACCACCGCGCCCCACACGCCGTCGCGCCGGGCGAGCGCATCGGCGAGCGAGCCGCCGCCTTTCAGCTCGACCGCGCCATAGAGCGGATAGGCGGGTTCGACCGCCTTGAGCTGGACCAGGGTCGGATGTCCGTCGGGTTTTGTCGGGCGCGCCATGGCGCGGCTGTCGATCCAGCGTACGAACTGGCCCTGCGCCTTCAGGAAGTCGACCTGCTCGGGCGTCGCCTCGCGGTAGAGCAGCGAGATCGCCACGTCGCCGCCCAGGATCTCGCGGGCATCGGCGCGCAGGCCTTCCTCGACGGCGCGGCTGAACGAGAGGATCCCGGAGATCGCCGCCACGCCCAGCGCCAGGCAGGCGATGAACAGGCGGAAGCCACCCAACCCGCTGCGCATCTCGCGCCGGGCGAGACGGAAGGCCAGGCTCATGGCGAGGCCGTCACTGGGCGGCCAACGCGGCGGGCAGGCGCTCGTCGCCGACCAACAGGCCGTCGGCGATGCGCAGGATGCGATCGCAGCGGCCGGCCAGCGCCATGTCGTGGGTGATCAGGATCAGGGTCGTGCCATCGGCGCGCGCCAGATCGAACAGCAGATCCATCACCTGCTTGCCGGTGACGCCGTCGAGATTGCCGGTCGGCTCGTCGGCCAGCAGGAGCTTGGGCCGGCTCACGAAGGCGCGCGCCACGGCGACCCGCTGCTGTTCGCCGCCCGAGAGCTGCGCCGGATAGTGGCCGATGCGATGTCCCAGCCCGACCCTCTCGAGCGCCGCCTCGGCCAGCTCGAAGGCATCGCCGCGGCCGGCGAATTCCAGCGGCAGCGCCACGTTCTCATGCGCCGTCATGGTCGGGATGAGATGGAAACCCTGGAAGACGATGCCGATATTGTCGCGCCGCAGGCGCGCGCGATCGTCGTCGTTGAAGGGCCCGAGATCGCGGCCCGCGACCTCGACCCTGCCCGACGTGGCACGCTCCAACCCGCCCGCCACCATCATCAGGCTCGATTTGCCGGCGCCCGAGGGGCCGACCACGGCGGCGATCTCGCCGGCCGCGATATCGAGCGTAATGCCGCGCAGGATATTGACCGTGCCGGCATCGCTTGCCATGTCGAGATGGACGTCGGAAAGACGGACGATGCAGCCCGGGGTGGCGGGTGGGGCGGTCAAGCGGACTCCGGAAAAGAGGCCATGATTCTCAGCATTGGATATGGTCGTTTTGCGGCGGCGGTCAATTCGCTGCTGGTCACGATTCTGTTGTGCCTGTCGGTGTCGGCCCATGCACAAAGCACGCCGGCACAATCCGCGCCCGCACAAACCACACCGATCAAGCTCGCCGTCCTGGGCGACAGCCTGGTGGCGGGCTATGGGGTGAAGCCCGAGCAGGCGATCCCGGCCCGTCTCGAAGCGGCGCTGAAGGCTGAGGGCCGCAACATTGCCGTCATCAATCACGGCGTATCGGGCGACACCACGGCGGGTGGCCTCGACCGGATCGACTGGATGCTGGCCGACAAGCCCGACATCGTCATGGTGGAGCTGGGCGCCAACGACGCGCTGCGCGGCCTCGATCCGGCCGCCGCCGAGCGCAACCTCGACGCCATCATCGCCAAGCTCAAGGCGGCCGGAGTCACCGTGTGGCTGGCCGGCATGCTGGCGCCGCGCAATTTCGGGCCCGAGTACACCCGGCAATTCGACGGGCTCTACAAGCGGCTCGCCGACAAATACAACGTGCCGCTCTATCCCTTCATCCTCGACGGCGTGGCGCAGGATGCCGCGCTCAACCAGCCCGACGGCATCCATCCCAATCCCAAGGGCGTCGATATCATCGTCGAGCGCCTGCTGCCTTTCGTGACCAAGAACCTCGACGATTATGCCGCGTCTGTTCGTCGCCCTGCCCGTCCCTGAAGAAATTGCCGACGACCTCCTGGCGCTGCAGTCGGGCGTGCCCGACGCGCGCTGGGTTACGCCGGAGAATTTCCACGTCACGCTCTGCTTCGCCGGCGAGGTCCAAGGTGCGGTCATGCGCGACCTCGAGGAGGAGCTGTCGGACATCGCCGGCCCGCGCTTTGCCGTGGCGCTGGCCGGCGTCGAGCAGTTCAGCAGCGGCAAGCAGCCGCGCGCCCTGGTCGCCACGGTCGAGAAAAACGACCGGCTCGCCTGGCTGCAGCAGAAGGTGTCGACGGTGGCGCGCAACTGCGGCATCGAGATCGAGCGTCGCAAGTTCCGCCCGCACGTGACCCTGGCGCGCTTTCCCAACGGTGCGGAGACCGGCCACCACCTGGCGCAATTCATGGCCAGCCACGGCACCTTCCGCGCCGGACCGTGGATCGCCGATCACTTTGCGCTCTATTCCAGCCGCAGCGGCCGCGGCGGGCGGATCTACACCGAAGAAGCGGGCTACGGGCTGACGTTCTAGGGGACATCGTGCCGGCCTGTTGTGCGGGACCGACAGCCATAGGCCACAACATTGCGCAGACTTGTCAAGCGGCGCGATGCGCCGGGCCGCGCCCAAGATAATTCTTGCGTACCGCGTAGTGGGCGGTTTTTTGCCGAACTGCACGGTTAATGCTGTTTTTGACGCGGATATCTCGATCGCCGACCGGCAACCGCCGGCCCGTTTGCGCAGTTGAATGGGCGGAAAGGTTCCGCCGATGTCGTGGGAGTTCTCGAACAAACGCACCGTCATGACCTGCCGTTTGCTCGGCTATCTCGGCCTGATTGCCGTGGCCGCGTGGGGGATCCAGGACAAGCCTGCTCCGGGCTACGCGTCATCGATGTCCGTCCTTCCGACACCTCCCCATCTGTCGCCTCTCATAGAAAACAGTCCGGACCAGAACCGCGCCTGCGGGACGGTAGCCGAGTGCCTCGGCAATGCATGGGGAGCCCTGCCCGGCTACAAGCACCATTGCGTGTTCGTCATCCCACCCCGACAAGTGGCACGCATACCGAGAGTCGAGCTCATCTACTGCACCTTGAACGAAAAAGGTGACTGCGACGTCGACGCTCCACCCCAGACCGTAAGGGCGAGCGACGAGGTGGTGCCATGCGACTGAGACAGCGAGCCGAGTTGGATCAGTGCCGCTTGAAGTACTGCACCGCGCGTTCGTGCTTCTCGGCGGCGGCACGTGACTTGAAGGTGCCGAGGTTGCGACGCTTGCCAGTCTTGGGATCGGTCTTGCGCGAATAGAGGCGGTATTCGCCGGACGAAAGCTTGCGGATCATGTGAGTCTCCGTCGCTCGGGATGACAACTTTGGTGGAACGTCAATAATCTCGCTCGGGTTGCGCCCAGCACCCTTCATAGAGGACATCCATGAAACCCCACGTCATCTGCCACATGGTCTCGAGCATCGACGGCCGCATCCTGTCGAGCCGCATGCGGCCGAAGGGCGCCAACTCAGGCGGCTTGTTCGAGCGCCTGCACGACGAGCTCAAGGGCGATGCGTGGCTGATCGGCCGCGTGACCGGCCGCGAATTCGCCAAGCGCGAGTCTTATCCGGCACAGGCCGGCCAGGCGTTTCCGCGCGAACACTGGTTCGTCCGGCGCGACGCGGCGGCCTGGGGAATCGCTCTCGACCGGCACGGCAAGATCGCCTGGGGCCGCTCCGACATCGGCGGTGATCCGATCGTCGTGGTACTGACGGAGCAGGTGTCGGACGCCCATCTCGCAGGCCTTCGTTCCGAACAGGTGTCCTACATCTTCGCCGGCAGGCAGGAGATCGACCTCGCGCTGGCGCTCGAGATCCTCAACCAGGAACTCGGAATCAAACGCCTGTTGCTGGAAGGTGGCGGCGGCTCGAACGGCTCTTTCCTGCGCGCCGGCCTCGTCGACGAGATCAGCCTGGCCATCCTCCCGGCCGTCGACGGCGCGCGGGGCGCGCCGAGCGTCTTCGACTCGAGCGACAAGGACGCGGGCGTGCCCGCCCCGATCGAATCCATGACCCTGCAAAGCAGCCAGGTGCTGGACGGCGGCGCGGTCTGGCTGCGCTACCAGCTTCGCAACAGCTAGCAGAAAGGTCGACTCGCGACCGGTGTTCTAGCGGGTAGTGGGTTTCAGTTCGATGATCTCGCCATGCGCCGGCGACCGCGCACTGAGCCGCCGTGATTCGCGTCCATCAACGACGGGGCGACATGAGCTGTGACCTTGACGGCAGTATTGTCAGACACCTAGTCTTTATCGATGGTACGCTCGCTGCGGAGAAGCTGGCGGTTGCTCCTGGCAGTGCTGGCGTTTGCTGGAGTTCCTGCAGACGCACGCGCCCAGACGGCTACCCAGCAAAGAGAAGCGGCGGTGTTGCAGGCCCGCGGCGGCCACATGGCCGAGGCCCAGGCGGCGTTGCGCGCCATGCTGGCCGCCGGCACCGACGACGGCTTGGTGGCGATGGACCTCACCACGCTCCTGCAACAGGACGGCAAGTCCGCCGAGGCGATTGCGGTTTTCGAGAAGGCGGCGCGTCCCGATCCCCCGGACTATGCCCTGCTCGCCGCGACGCGGGCCTATCGCGACCTGCGCCGCTACGACGATGCCGCGCGAGTTGCGCGCCACGGCCTGCAGCGCTTTCCCAACGACACGGTGTGGCCGCTGATCCTATCGCTGGTCCTGAGCGACGACGGGAAGGCGACGGAAGCTCTGGCCATCCTGCGCCAGCCCGCCGCCCAGCGCGCTCCGCTGGTCGAGCGTCTGCTGGCCGAGGCTTATGCCTGGCGTCGGGCGGGCGATCCCTTCAAGGCCATGCGCGTCTATTCCGAGGCGATCAAGGCGGCCCCGGCCAACCCCGGCGTGCGGCTCGAGGCGGCGGGTGTGCTGCAGGACATGGGCGCACCCTTTGGCGCCGAGGTGATCGCGGGCACCCGGACGCCGTCGATTGCCGCCGATCAGGCGGCCGCCATGGTGCGATGGGGCGCCCAGGTCCGCAGTGCCGACCCGGCGCGCCGTTTCGACGGCACCGATGCCGCCCTCGCCCGTCTCGACCAGCTGCTGGCGGCCCTGCCGCCGCCGCCGGCCGAGGCCGGATTGCGCCGTCGCCTCAGGCTCGACCGGATGGTGGCCCTGCGCGATCGCGTGCGCATGCGGGAGGCGGCCGAAGAGGGCGAGGCGCTCAGCGCTGACGGCGCCCTGCCACCCCATGCCGAGGAGGCCTACGCCGACGCATTGCTTTATCTTCGGCGGCCCGAGGCCGCACGTGAGGCCTACGAGCGGGTGCTCGCGCAAAGTCCCAAGGACGTCAAGGCGCGCTACGGCAAGTTCTACGCCTCCGTTGAAATGGAAGACTTCAACACCGCCTACGCCACGATCGACGATCTGGTGGGCGACGAGCCGACCTGGCGCGCCTACAAAGACGACCCCAGCCGCTACGACAATCCGGAGAGGGCGTATGCCCAAGTCACGGCGGCGCAGGCCCGCTACTACGGCAATCAGCTCGGCGAGGCGTGGGACCGCATCACAAAATTTTCCGACGCCGCACCGGCCAATGCCAACGGTCGGTACGCCGTCTACCAGATTGCCAAGGCGCGCGGCTGGCCGCAGCGCGCCGAGGCGGAGGCCCAGATCGCCGCCAGCCTGGCGCCGGACAGCGTCGGGTCGAAGATCGCCCTTATCGAGGTGGCGATGGCCAACTACCGCTTCGCCGAAGCGCAGCGCCTGATGGACGAGCTGCTCGCACTCTATCCCGAGGACCAGGGCGTGCGGCACCTGGCGCGCGAACTCGATGCCCAGCGCCGCTGGCTGTTCGAGGCCGAGGCGCGGCCCAGCAACTCCGACGGCGGCGGCGCCAACGCCGCGGGCCAGGCGCTGATCCTGCAGGGCAGGCTCACGACGCCGCCGATCGCCGACAACTTTCGTCTGTTCGCGACCGGCGACTATGCCAATGCCCACCCGCCCGAGGGCTTCACCGAGCGGGCGCGCGTCGGCGCCGGCGTGGAGTGGCGCATCCCGAACCTCACGGCCACGATCTCGCCAACGCAATCCTGGGGCACCGTCGCCCGGCCGGGCGGCGCGGCCACGGTCGACTGGCTGGTCACCGACCAGGTGCGGCTCGCCTTTTCGGGCGAGCTTTACTCCTGGGATACGCCGCTGCGCGCCCTGTTGTTCGGCATCACGGCCGACGAATACTCCGCCAAGGCAACCTATCGCTGGCATGAATTGCGCAGCCTCGCGGCGAGCTTCGCCTATATGCCGTTCACCGACGGCAACCAGCGATTTGCCGGCGGCATGACCTTCAAGCAGCGGCTGATCAACCTGCCCGGCTTCGACCTCACCGGGCTCGCCGAGGGCTATGCCTCCAGCAACAACCAACCCAATGCGCCCTACTACAATCCGACGCGCGACCTGTCGCTGACCGGCGGCCTGCTGGCCGAGCACACGCTGTGGCGGCGCTACGACAACAGCCTGGTGCAGGCGTTGACCGTCGACGGCGGCCTCTACTCGGAGTACGGCTTCACCGACAACTGGATCGGCACGCTCAATTACGAGCACCGCTGGCGCTTCGATCCCCTCACCGAATTCCGGTACGGCGTGCTGCTGACCCGCCGCGTCTACGACGGCTCGGTCGAGAACACGCTGATGTTCGTCTTCGGCCTGCACCAGAGGATCTAGGACGATGCGCCGGCTGCTCTGCCTGCTCGTGTTTTTCGCCGTGGCCGTCCCGATCTGCGACGCAAGGAGCCAGCCGGCCGGCCAGCGCTTCGTGTCGATCGCCTTCCACGACGTGGTCGACCGCCCGGACGAGCTGGAGAGCGATGGCGTCACGGCAACGTTGCTGGTGCAGTTCTTCGACTGGCTGAAAGGCACCGGCTGGACCGCCGTGTCGCTCGACGACCTGGCGGCCGCCGCGCGCGGCGTGCGACCGCTGCCCGACAAGGCGATTCTCATCACCTTCGATGACGGCTTCAAGAGCCTCTACACGCGCGTCTTTCCGCTGTTGAAGGTCTACCGATTCCCGATCGTATCGGCGCTGGTCGGCATCTGGATGGAGGGTGAGGCCGGTGGCACGGTATCCTACGGCGGCGACAGGAGGGTGCCGCGCAGCAACTTCATCTCCTGGGCTGAGGCGCGCGAGATGCAGGCGTCGGGACTGGTCGAGTTCGCCTCGCACAGCTATGCCCTGCATCGCGGCGTGCAGGCCAACCCGCAGGGCAGCATGACGCCGACGGCCGTCACGTGGGCCTACGATCCGGCGACGCGGCACTACGAGGACGACCGGCAGTACGGCGCGCGCATCCGCGCCGACCTTGTCCGCTCGCGCAGCCAACTCGCCGCCAACCTTGGCCGCGCGCCACGGGCGATGGTGTGGCCCTATGGCCGCTACACGGGACCCGGCCTGGAGATCGCCAAGCAACTGGGTTTCAGCTTCTCGCTCACGCTCGAAGCCGAGCCCGCCTATACGTCAGACCTCTTCGCCATTCACCGCTATTTTCCGACGCGCAATCCCCCCCTTGGCGAAATCGCGGACAACCTGCGCTTCGATGCCCCGCGGCCGAGAAGCCGGCGCATCGCCTGCCTCAGGCTCGATGCCATGGCCGCGATGGGCGCTGAAGCGCAAAATGATGCACTTGGCCAACTCATCGAGGACGTGCGTACGCTCGGCGCCAATACCGTGATGATCCATGCCTATGCCGCGCTCCCGTCCCCCGACGCCCCGCTGGGCGACGTCTTCTTTCCGACGGCGCTCAGGCCGCTCAAGGCCGACCTGCTGTCGCGCGTGACCTGGCAGTTGCGCAGCCGTGCAGGTGTCGAAGTCTACACGCACCTGCCCGTCGACCCTGCCACAGCGGCGGTCGGCGCAGCGCGCGTGCCGGCGCTCTTTGCCGACATGGCGAAGTACACCGTGACCGACGGCATCACCTTTGACTTGCAGTCGATGCCGGCTCGGCCCGCGGTCGTGCCCGGCCTGCCCGGGGAAATCAGGGCGCGCCGCGCGGCGCTCAACCTGTCGGATTTCACCGGTCGTGGCCGCCTTGTGCTGGAAGCCTATCGCGCCACGGCGGGAATCGATCCGCGCCAGCGCCTGATGGTGAACCTCCCGGCGCAAGGGCCCCCGCCCGAGTGGGCCGATGTCGGCCTGCTGCCGCCGAGCCGCGATGTCGCGGAGGCGACGGACCTTGCCCGGCGCCTGCGCGCCGAGGGCTGGCTGCGCCCGGATGCGGCGGGCCGCATCGCCTTCGCCCTGCCGGCCGAGCCGCGGCTCCAGGTCGAGGCACTGCGCCAGGCCCAGCGCCAGGGCGCATCGGCCTTTGCGCTCTGCCCCGACCAGCCGGCGCTGCCTCCCGCGCCCGCGCTGTCGGCGGCGTTCTCGGCCGCCACCTATCCCTACCGGCCCTGAGGCGCGGGCCATGTTCGACAGCTTCGCCGACTTCCTCATCGTCGCCATTCCCGTGTTCTGCTTCGGCTATCCCTTCATCATGTCGTGGTACTGGATGGCCGGCGGCGCGCTTTTCTACGTCACCCGGGAGATTTCATCCGACGCCCAGGGTGCGCCACAGCCGGGCGAGGCGTGGCCGTCGGTCAGCATTCTCGTGCCGTGCTACAACGAGGGAGAAAATGCCGAGGAGACGCTCGCCACGGCTGCGGCGGTCGACTACCCCGCGTTCGAGATCATCGCCATCAACGACGGCAGCCGCGACAATACGGGCGAGGTGCTCGACCGGCTGGTCAAACGCATCCCGAACCTCAGGGTCGTCCATCTCGCCGCCAACCAGGGCAAGGCCACTGCGCTCAATACCGGCGCCTTGCTCGCCAAGCACGAACTGCTGGTCTGCATCGACGGCGACGCGCTGCTCGATCCGCAGGCCCTGTACTGGATCGCCCGCGACTTCCGCCGCGCGACCGTGGGAGGCATCGCCGGCAATCCGCGCATCCGCAACCGCACCTCGCTGCTCGGCCGGCTCCAGGTCGGCGAATTCTCCTCGATCATCGGCCTGATCCGCCGCGCCCAGACAACCTACGGGCGGCTGTTCACCGTGTCGGGCGTGATCTGCGCCTTCCGCAAGCGCGCGCTCGAGGAGGCCGGTTGGTGGTCGCCGCGCACCATCACCGACGACATCGACGTCACCTGGCGTCTGCAGTGCGCCGGCTGGCGGGTCACCTACGAGCCGCACGCCATCGTCTGGATCCTCATGCCCGAGACGCTCAAAGGCCTGTGGAAGCAGCGCCTGCGCTGGGCGGAGGGTGGTGTACAGATGATGGTCGACTTCTTCGGCCGCATGGTGCGCTTCTCCAGTCCGTCCTTGCTGCCGACCTACATCAACTACCTGGTGAGCCTGCTGTGGGCTTATGTCATGACCTTCTCGCTGATCATCGGCATTTTGTGGACCGTGGGTCTCGCGCCTCCCGGAATCTTGCCGGGCTTCCAACTCATCCCCGAATGGTGGGGGCTTACGCTGGCCCTCACTTATCTCATGCAGGCGCTGGTCAGCCACCTGCTCGAACGGCGTTTCGAGCCGCACATGCTGCGCTCGCTGTTCTGGATGATCTGGTACCCGTTGGCATTCTGGATGATCAACACGGCGACCGCCGTCGTCGCCCTGCCGATCGCGCTCCTGCGACCGCGCAAGGAGCGAACGACCTGGGTGAGTCCTGACCGGGGATTGCGATGACGGACCAACCGCTTGCGCCGCCGAAGGTCTGGCCGCCGCTGATCGTCGCCAGCACCAAGCCGACCTGGGTGACGGTGCGCGACGTTGCGCTCACGCTCCTCATGTGGGTGCTGTTCGCCATCATGCTGGAGACCGAATTCGAGTTGTTCTTCGGCCATTATCTACAGCGCATGGGCCTGGGCGACTTCGACAGCGAAGGCAGGTGGCCGGAATTCTTCCAGGCGCTGCGGCCGTTCGTGCAGGTAGCCCTCGTGCTGGTGTCGCTGCTGCTGATCGCCGGCCTGCTCACCCTGCGCCGTGTGGCGCGCGGGCGCCGGCTGGCTCAGCCAGCGCCGCTCACGGCCGGGGATGAGGCACGGCGCGTCGGCATGGACGAGGCGAGGCTCATCGCCTCGCGCGAGCTGCGCATCGTCGTGGTTCATATCGAACCCGACGGCAAGCACCGGATCGAGCCGCGGCAGGCGGCACCGCCATAGGATGATGCAGTCGCGACGCGCCAGGTCCCGGGGTCCGTGCTTTTGATTGCACAAATCTCGCGGAGTATGTGTTCCCTGGAATGTTGGATCGTCTTCGAGCTCACCGGAGCAAGGATCTCAGCCCTGCAACAGCCGATCCAACCGCTGAAACGCAGCGTTTGTCCATTTGCCGTCCAAAAACCAGGAAAGTGTCGTAATAGCCGGCCACGTCCTGCTGATCTCGGGCAATATTTCTCGGCCAGCCGCGTCGGTCAGGTCTTCGTCGAATACGGGGATAATCGCTGCGCGATCCGCCTTGTTGGCAGTCTGCGGCAGCAGCGTGCGAACGATCCATTGTGGCGGGAGTCCCCAGTCCTTGTAGTAAGCCATGGGTGACAGAAATTCCAAGACACGCGAGAACTGCGCGGCGTCCTGGGCGACCTCGCCGAATTCCGGTGGCAGGATGTAAGCGCCCAACTCGAGACCGGGCTTGATCGCGTCGAGCGCGGCACGCAGTTGCTTGACGTGGTCGGCAATCTGCATTGCACGCCAGGCATTCCACTGCGAGCGTTGAGGGTTGTCGTTGGAAAAATCAATATCGATAGGGTCGAAGCCGAAACTTGCCTCGAATCTGGCGCGCGTCTCGTTTCCCAAGTCCATGTTGTAGTCGTCGAAGCGCACCCAATCGATGACGATGCCGTCGACATCGTAGTCGCGTGCAATCTCTTCGATGAGAAGGCGTTGATAGTCCCGCGCAGCAGGATGGAGGGGATTGAGGAAGAATTCCTTGCGGTTCCGGCCAGCGTAGGGAAGAACCTGCCCGTCCTTGAGGGCATGCATCCGCCAGTCCGGGTGGACACTCGCTGCCAGCTGGTCGTGGAATTGGGGCATCCAGGCGCGAACTCTCAGGCCCTGCCGGTGGCCCTCTCGGATGGTCTCGCCAAGCGCATCGAACGTGCCGTATCCCGGCGCGCGCTGCGCGATCCGACTGGCGTAAAAGACGAATCCGGACGGGATCTCGTCGTCTTCATCCTGTTTGGCGGCAAGATTGATCGTACTTACGCCGTGTTGCGCGGCCATGGCAACGAGGGCCGCGACGTCAGCGTGGCTGTGCAGGTTGACGACGGTGCGGACAATGATCTCGGTCTTGAACGCCATGCGCGCCACCGCAGGCATCGCTAATGATACACCGGCTCCAGCCAGGAACGCGCGTCGGCCCGCAATCATTCGGTAAGCTCATTCTTCATCTTGCCTTTGTGGGTCTTTTGCTGACGATGCACAATGTTCCGACCGCTCAGCAACCGTCGGCACGGTGAACGGCATGCGCCAGCCCATCGTAACCGGTCCTAAAGTGCGCAGCCGATGACCATCGAGCGCAGCCAGTCAGGTTGGGGGGCAGGTCGGCTACACACCCTGGAAGGGACTTAAATGCGCGCCGGCCGACCGCGTTTGCCCTCCTTCGGCCGCTGCGTCGGACCTCACACGAACGTCAGCAGCCGCCGCGGATTGCGCACCAGGATGGCGTCGATCTCGTCTTCGCTGTAGCCGCGCTTGCTTCATCATCGGCACGACGTTGCGGAAGATGTGGCCGTAGCCGTGGCCGCCGAAGCTGGCGAGACGCGTGCGGTAGCAGATGTCGTGGCTGATCACGACCCGGTCGAGATGGCCGCGATCGATCAGGGCGCGGATCAGTTTCAGCCGCGTCGCATCGTTGGGCATGTCGATGTCGGAGAGGCCGTAGTAGCTCGCCTCCTGGCCGAACAGGTCGAACTCGATGGTGACGCCCGACTCGGCCAGCCTCAGCAGCCGCTCCTCGTCGAAGATGGTGCGGTCGATGTGGCTGATGACGATGCGCTCGGTCGGATGGCCGCCTGCCCTGATGAAGTCGGCGACCTGCTGCGGCTGGTCGGGGTCGCGGCCGGGATGGACGTTGATGGCGGCGCCCGTCTCGCCGGCGGCGATCAGCGCCGCCTGCATCACGCGCTTCTCGGTGTCGGTCCACGGCGCCGAGCAGCCGATCTCGCCGATCATGCCGGCGCGCACGTCGGTGCCCCAGGCGCCGTGCAGGATCTGGCCGATCATCTCGCGGGCAAAATCCTCGACCGCGCGGCCGTGGTTCTTCGGATCCTGGTAGTCGTTGACGTAGTAGCCGCAGCCCATGATCAGGTGCACGCCGGTGCCGGCGGCGATCCGCCTGAGGCCGTCGGGATCGGGCGAGAGGCCGCCGCAGGTCAGCTCGACGATGGCGTCGCCGCCCTCGTGCTTCATCATCGCCACTTCGCGGGTGGCGATGTCCTCGAGGTCGAGCATGTATTTGCGGCCGGCGCGCTTCAGCCCGCGGCCGTAGTTGATCTGCCAGACATTCTCCAGGGTGATCTCGGGGCCGAGATCGTTGTCGGCGCGCGTGCCGGGCGGACGGATGTCACACAGCACGTGCTCGTGCATCAGCGTCCGGCCCAAGGTCTCGGGCTCGATGGGGCCGAGGACGGTCTGGATCTTTCCCGTGAGGTCAGCGCGCTTCATTGCGGCTCCAGCTTGGCGGCGTCGATGACTTTCTTCCACTTGATGTTCTCGGCTGCCATGTGCCTGGCGAGATCCTCCGACGAGCCGCCCAGCTCCGAGGCGCCGGCGTCGCGGATGCGCTTGATGACGTCGGGCGACTTCGACGCTTTCACCAGCTCGTCGCTCAGCTTCTTCACGATCTCGGGCGGCGTGCCGGCGGGCGCCGCCACGTACCACCACGGCGCGGCATCGAAGCCGGCAAAGCCCTGCTCGGCGATGGTCGGCACGTCGGGCAGCGCGAACCAGCGCTTGGCCGAGCTGACGCCCAAAGCGCGCAGCGTTCCCGATTGAATGTGCGGCAGGTAGGGCGGCAGGTTGTCCATGGTGCTGGGGATGTGGCCCGCCAGCAGGTCCTTCAGCACCAGCGAGCTGCCGCGATAGACGACATGCTCGACCTTGAAGCCGGCCAGCGATTCGAAATATTCCATCGCCAGGTGGCCGGTGCCGCCCACGGCCGGCGAGCCGAAGCTCACCTTGTTGTCGCCCTGCTTCTTGCAATACTCGACATATTCCTTCGCCGTCTTGACCGGCAGTTTGGGGTCGACGGCGAGCACGTTGGCGACCTCGCCGAACAGCGCCACCGGCGCGAAGCTCTTCACGCTGTCATAGGGCATGTTCTTGTAGAGATACTGGTTGGTGACGGCGGTGCCGACCGTGCCCAGCAGCAGGGTGTAGCCGTCGGGCGGCGCATGGGCCACGACCTCGGCGCCGACATTGCCGCCCGCGCCGCTCTTGTTGTCGACGATCACGGTCTGGCCCCAGGCTTCGGTGAGATGCTGGGCGGCGATGCGGCCCAGCAGGTCGGTCGTGCCGGCCGGCGCGAACGGCACGACCATGCGGATCTGCTTGCTGGGATAGGCCGACTGCGCCCAGCCATGGCGCGCCAGCATCGGTGCAACAAGCGTGCCGGCCATCGCCGTGCGGCGACGGATCATCTTGGTCATGGAATGCTCCCTGTCTTCGGGCGACTATATCGTCCACTCAAGGGGAGACAAACGTGACAGCACCGCTGACCGGCTATGCCGACCGCATCTCGGTACGTGCCGGCGAAAAAATCGCCTTCAAGATTTCGAGCGTCGGTCCGGGTCCGTATCACGCCATGCTGGTGCGCATCGTGCGCGGCGATCCCAATCCCGGTGGCGTGCCAACCAAGCTCGAAGACCAGTCGGAACTGTTCGACGGCCGCTTCGCCTCGCGCCAGCAGCACGCCTGGCCCGGCTCCTACGCGCTGATCGACGGCGCCAGGGACGTGACAGCTTGCCGGCGCGCTCGCCGTCGAGGCGCTGATCTGGCCGACCCTGCCCGAGGACGGGCCGCAGACCGTGATCTCGCGGCGCGATCCCGCGAGCAGTGCAGGTTTCTCGCTGGTGCTGACGCCCGACGGCATGGCGCTGGAATGCGGCGGCGCCAGGGTCGTGGTCGGCAAGAAGCTGCGCTCGCGCATCTGGTATCGCGTGTGGGCGAGCGCCGATCCCGCGACCGGCATGCTGCGCGTGGGCCAGCAACCGCTGAAACGCGCCTTCGCCACCGACGACGAGGGCGAGGCCAGCACGACCGCGCCTTCCCTCGCCCTCGACACGCCGCAGCCCGTCCTGATCGGCGCCGAGGCGGCTGCCGATCGGCCCGCGCAACGCTGCTTCAACGGCAAGATCGAGGCGCCGCAGATCGCGGGCGTCGCCGCCTGGGACTTCACCCGCCGCATGGCGACGATGGAGATCGAGGACAGCGGACCGAACGGGCTGCATGGCCGGCTGGTCAACCTGCCGACGCGCGCCATGAAGGGCGCCTCGTGGACCGGCGCCGAACGCGACTGGAAGGCGGCGCCCCATCACTATGCCGCCATCCATTTCCACGACGACGACCTGCACGATTGCGGCTGGGCCGACGATTTCAGCTTCACGATTCCCAAGGACATGCGCAGCGGCGTCTACGGCATCCAGCTGCGCTGCGGGCCGCATCGCGACGTCATCCCGTTCTTCGTGCGTCCGCAGATCGGCAAGCCGCGCGGCAAGGTCTGCTACCTCGCCTCGACCTTCACCTACCAGGTCTACAGCAACTTCTCGCGCGGCGTCTTCGACGAGCCGTTCCGCCAGCGGGTCGCCGACTGGAAGGCCGCCGCCAACAATCCCGACGACCACAAGGATTACGGCCTCTCGACCTACAACTACCACCGCGACGGCTCGGGCGTGGCCTACTCCTCGCACCTGCGGCCGCTGCTCACCTGGCGGCCCGACTATCTCAGCTTCAACGATGCGGCGGGCTCGGGCCTGCGCCATCTGCCGGCCGACACGCACCTCACCGGCTGGCTCGATCGCCTGGGCATCGCCTACGACGTCGTCACCGACCACGACCTGCACGAAAAGGGCGTCGAGATCCTGGCGTCCTACAAGGTGGTGATGACCGGCTCGCATCCGGAGTATCACACCGAGCGCACGCTCGACGCCCTGCAGAGCTACACCGAAAGCGGCGGGCGGCTGATGTATCTCGGCGGCAACGGCTTCTACTGGCGGGTGGCGCTGTCGGACGAGGTGCCGGGCGCCATCGAGGTGCGGCGCACCGAGGGCGGCATCCGCACCTGGCCGGCCGAGCCCGGCGAATACTATCATGCCTTCGACGGCGCCTATGGCGGCCTGTGGCGGCGCTCCGACCGTCCGCCCAATCTCCTGTGCGGCATCGGCTTCTCGAGCCAGGGCACGTTCGTGGGCGATTCCTATCGCCAGGCGCCGGCGGCGCGCGACAACCATCATGCCTGGGTCTTCGAGGGCGTGAAGGACGAGCTGTTCGGCGGCTACGGCTTCTCGGGCGGCGGCGCGGCGGGCTTCGAGCTCGACCGGCTCGACCATCGGCTGGGCAGCCCGCTCAATGCCGTCGTGCTCGCCTCGTCGGAGGGCCACGACCGCAAGAATTTCGTCGTCGTCCATGAGGAGCGGCTGGGTTTCACCACCACGATTCCCGGCCAGACCCTGGAGGAGCTGATCCGCGCCGACATGACCTACATCGAGAAGCCCAAGGGCGGCGCGATCTTCTCGGTCGGTTCGATCACCTATTGCGGATCGTTGCCCCACAACAAGTTCGACAACGACGTCTCGCGACTCACCTTCAACGTGGTGAACCGCTTCGGCGAGCTCGGGCTGAAGTGGCCGTTCTAGATCGAGATTCCTCCCTGAGCGGAGTCCGCTCAGGGGAGGTGCCCTCGTCTTACGAGGGCGGAGGGGTCATGGGCCACAGAGTTGATGTCGCTCATGACCCCTCCGTCGCGTATGACGGCGACACCTCCCCAGCGCTCCGCGCTGGAGAGGATCAGATCTTCGTTTCCGGCATCAGCGTCGCGAGCAGATCCCTGCAGCCCGCTTCGATCGCGTCGAGCGCGCGTTCGTAGTCGCGCGCGGCGCCGCCGTAGGGATCGGCAACGTCGGCGACGGCGAACATGCGCGGCCGTTCGGTGAGGCCGCGCGGCGCCAGCCGGCGAAGCTCGGCGAGATGGCCGCGGTCCATCGCCAGCACATGGTCGAAGCGGCCGATGTCGGCGGCCACGACCGGACGGGCGCGCAGGCTGGAAATATCGTAGCCGCGACGCGCCGCCGCCTCGATGGCGAGGCGCGACGGCGGCTCGCCGGCATGGCCGGCGTAGGTGCCTGCCGAATCGATGGTGAAAGCCGCGTCGAGGCTCGCGCGGCGGACCATGCTGCGAAACACGCCCTCGGCCATGGGCGAGCGGCAGATGTTGCCGGTGCAGACGAACAGAACCCCGATGGTCATGGCCTGCCACCCTAGCACAGGGCTAGATTGGCCGGCATGCATCAGGATTTCCTGCCCGCCGGAATCGTGATCCTGACCGGCGCGGGCATCTCCAAGGAAAGCGGCATCGACACGTTCCGCGACAAGGATGGGCTGTGGACGCGGGTCAACCTCGAGGAGGTCGCCACCATCGAGGCCTGGCACCGCGACAAGAAGAAGGTGCTCGATTTCTACAACGACACCCGCAAGATGTTCCGCGCCGCCCACATCGCGCCCAACGCCGCGCACAAGGCATTGGCGCATCTCGAGCAGAAATACGACGGCGAGGTCACCATCGTGACCCAGAACATCGATCCGCTGCACGAGCAGGCGGGCTCGAAGAACGTCATCCACATGCATGGCCGCGACGGCGAGATCCGCTGCATGCACTGCGGCACCGTGTTCGTCTCCGATGACGACCTGACGCCGCAGTCGGTCTGCGCCAACTGCAAGACGGTGGGCGAGCTCAGGCCGAACATCGTCTGGTTCGGCGAGATGCCGATGCACCTGGACGAGATCTACGCCGCCCTGGAGCGCTGCGGCCTGTTCATGGCGATCGGCACGTCGGGCGAGGTCTATCCTGCCGCGGGCTTCGTGCTGCATGTGCGGCGCAAGCGGCCACACGCCCACACCGTCGAGCTCAATCTCGAACCGACCGACAGCCAGCCGCTGTTCCTCGAACACATCTACGGCCCCGCCACCCGCATCGTGCCGCCCTATGTCGAGCGCGTGCTGGTCCGCGGCTGGCAGCAATAGGAGGAAATCATGCCCGACATCTCGACCGACCTGGCGAAGCAGCCGCACGCCGCCGAGTACATCGCGCCCGATGCGCACGGCCAGAACTTCTACGCCATCGACCGGCAGTTCCAGGACCTGCTGTCGCTCTACCTCGAACCCGGCCTGCGCGCCGCGATGACCCCGCATTTCGAGCGGCTGGGCGCGCTCGCCGGCAACCGGCTCGACGAGCTCGCCATGACCGCCGACAAGCACCCGCCGGTGCTGCAGCCGCGCGACAGGTTCGGGCGGGACGAGGACTGGATCGACTACCATCCCGCCTATCGCGAGATGGAGAAGATCGCCTTCGAGGAATTCGGCATGCACGCCATGACCCATCGCGCCGGCGTGCTGGGCATGACCGAGCCCGCGCATCCGCTGGTGAAATACGGCATCACCTATCTCTTCGTGCAGGCCGAGTTCGGCCTGATGTGCCCGGTCTCGGTGTCCGACACCTCCAACTTCATCATCAAGCGCTATGGCTCCGAGGCGCTGAAGAAGCTGCTGCTCGACCGGCTGCTGAGCCAGGACCCGGCGACCATGCTGAAGGGCACGCAGTTCATGACCGAGAAGGCGGGCGGCTCCGATGTCGGCGCGCTCGAGACCGAGGCCGAGCGGATCGGCGTCGGTTCCGACGGCGTCGAGCGCTGGAAGCTTTACGGCCAGAAATGGTTCTGCAGCCACGCCGACGCCGATGTGGCGGTCATGCTGGCCCGTCCGCGTGGCGCCGCGCCCGGCACGAAGGGGCTGGGCCTGTTCGCCCTGCCGCGACGTCTGGAGGACGGCAGCCGCAACAGCTACCGGATCGTGCGGCTGAAGGACAAGCTCGGCACGCGCTCGATGGCCTCGGGCGAGATCATCCTGGACGGCGCGATCGCCTATCTCGTGGGCGACGTCACCCAGGGCTTCAAGCAGATGATGGAGCAGGTGAACCTCTCGCGCCTCAGCCACGGCGTGCGCGCCGCCGCGATGATGCGCCGCTGCCTCAACGAGGCGATGGTGGTGGCGCGCAACCGCCGCGCCTTCGGCCGCGCCATCGGCGACTATCCGCTGCTGCGCCGCCAACTGATGAAGATCATGCTGCCGACCGAGCAGGCGCTGTCGATGTATGCCTTCTCGGCCGACACGATGGGCAAGGCGAACGCGGGCGACCAGGAAGCGGCCAACCTGCTGCGCATCCTGACGCCGGTCTACAAGTTCCGCGCCTGCCGCGACAACATCCCGGTCGCCAGCCAGGCGCTCGAGGTGCGGGGCGGCCTGGGCTACATCGAGGAATGGGTGACCGCCCGCCTGGTGCGCGACGCGCAGATCGGCACCCTGTGGGAGGGCACCTCCAACATCAATGCGCTCGACGTGGTGCAGCGCGCCGTCGGCAAAGCGGGCGGCCACAAGACGCTGAGCGCGGCGCTCAAGGACAAGGTCGAGCGCTCGAACGCGCTGCCTGGCCAGTTCAAAGGCCTGCTGGGCGCGACGCTCGATCGGGTCGAACGTTTCGTCGAGGCCGTCGCGGCCGATCCGAAGCAGGAGAAGCGCTGCCGGCTGGCCGCCGGTGCGCTCTATCACGCGACGTCGGCGGCGCTGATGGCCTGGGAGGGCGCGACGTTGGGCGCCCAAGGCGGCGACGCTCGCCGCCTGCTGCTGTCGCGCCTGGTGATCGAGCACCGGCTGGCGCCGCAGGATCCGCTGTCGCTTTCCGAATCTGCCTGGGAGCAGGAGGCGATGGACCTGCTGTTGCAGGACAAGCCGGTGCCGCTCGCCACGGCAACAGCTCTGGTAGGATAAGCCCGTGACCGCCGCCCCTCCCTCTCCCTCCTGGACCGTCTTCTCCGTGATGGAGACGTCCTATGCGATGGCGCGCGACAACTTCCCCGCCTTCGTCACCACGACCCTGGTCCTGGCCGTGCCGTCCGTGGTCGTGGATGCGCTGGGCCTGGGGCTGCTGGGCTCGATCGTCCATCTGGTCTGCAGCGTCGCGACCTCGATCTGCATCACCTGGGGCGCCTTGCAGGCAATGAGCGGACGCAAGCCCGAGTGGGAACCGATCCTGCGGCAATTGCAGGCGCCCCTGTTCGGCCGGCTGCTGGCCCTGGGCTGCATCCAGTATTTCATCGTCGCGCTCTCGGCGATCCTCGTCGTCCCGCCGCTGTTCCTGCTGCCGCTGTGGGCGGTCACAATTCCCGTGATGATGATCGAAAGGACGGATATCGGCGCCGCCTTCAATCGAAGCATCGATCTCACGCGCGACCGGCGCTTGCGGATTCTCGGCACCTTCCTGCTGTGGATGCTGATTTTCATCGCGGGCGGCGCCGTGATCGTCGCGCTGCTGGGGCACGGTCGGCTCGCCCACCTCGTGCTTTGGGTCTATGCCGCCGTCGCGGCAACCGTGGTGCAGCCGCTGCCGGCGATCTTCTACGTGCTGCTCCGCGAAGAGAAAGAAGGCGCGACCGTCGGACAGATCGTAAGCACGCTGGACTAGCGAAGATTACTGCCCGCGATAGCGTGCGAGAATCTCCTCGGTGTGCTCGCCCAGCAGCGGCTCGCGATACAATGGGCGTGACGGCTCTTCCTTGAAGCGCACCACGGGCGCGAAGTGCTTGCGGCCGTCCGGCTCGATTACGACGGCCCCGCGCTTCGCCAGATTCGGATCGGCGATGGCTTCGGGGAGCGTGTTGACCGGTCCGTAGCAGATGTCGAGCGTGGCGAGCCATTCCATCCAGTGCGCCAGCGGCTTCTCGCGAAACGTCGCGGCAAGAAAATCGACCACCGGCTTCTGATGGGCACCCGGCCATTCACACAACGGCACCATCTCCGGCTTGCCCAGCGCACCCAGGAGATTGCGGATGAACTTCATCTCCTGGCCGGCCAGCACGAGCTGGCGGCCATCGGACGTGTCGTAGGTCCGGTAGAAGGCCGATCCACCGGTCGTGCGCTCCTGCTTCACGTCGGGCTGCTTGCCTTCGGTGAAGGCCGAACTCACGACGTTGGCGCAGGAGGCCATCAGCGCTTCGTGCATGGAGATGTCGATATAGTCGCCGCGGCCCGTGGTCTGGCGGCGCAGCAGCGCCATCAGCACGCCGCTGAGGCCGTGCAGGCCGCTCACCAGATCGGCGATGGGGATGCCCGGCACGGCTGGCCGGCCATCGTCGCCCAATGTCAGGGAGAGCACGCCGGTCATGGCTTCGAGTGCCAGATCGTGCGCGGCGCGGCCGGGATAGGCGCCGTCCTGGCCGAAGGCGCTGATCGAGCAGTAGACGATGCCGGGATTCTTCTCGCGCACCGCGTCGTAGCCTATGCCGAAGCGCTGGGCGACGCCGGGGCGGAAAGATTCCACCAGCACGTCGGCCTCACCGGCGAGCCTGAACAGATCGGCGCGGCCCTGCTCGCTCTTGAGGTCGAGCACGACGCTCTTCTTGCCGCGGCCCATGTTGCGGAAGAACACCGAGGTGCGCGCGTCCGCCGGCCTGATGTGGCGGCCGGGATCGCCCTCGCCCGGCGGCTCGATCTTGATCACGGTGGCGCCGTGATCGGCCAGCGCGGTGGTGAGATAGGGTCCCGGCAGGAACCACGACAGGTCGACGACCTTCAATCCTTCGAGCTTCATGTGGGTTTGCCCAGCAGGGAGTCGTTGTCGGCGCCGAGCGGCGAGCACGCGGCCTGCGCCGGACGCTCGCCGTCGATGCGGATGGGATTGGCAATCACGCGCAGGCGGCCCTTCACCGGATGCGGCACGGCCGAGACCATCTTCGTCTCGCGGGCGAAGCCGCTGTCGAGCGCCTGGTCCAGTCGATAGACCGGCGCCGCCGGCAGAAGACCGTTGAATATCTCCAGCCATTGGCCGGTCGTGCGCGTGCGGAACGTCGGATCGAGCGCGTCGGTGAGCGCCGCGCGGTTCAGCGCGCGGATGTTGGGATCGGCGAAGCGCGGATCGTCCACAAGCTCGTCGCGGCCCATCGCCTTGGCGAGCGACAGCCAGAACTTCTGGGTCATGCACATGATGAAGATCCAGCCGTCCCTGGTCGGGAAGGTCTGGACCGGCGCCAGCGACAGGTGGGCGCTGCGCGGCACCCGGGGCGAGACGTCGCCTTCGTTGAGGTACCAGACGCCGGGATAGGTGAGCTGGTGCATGGCGACGTCGTAGAGGCAGGTCTCGACGTCGCAGCCCTGGCCCGTCGTGCGGGCGCGCAGCAGGCAGGCGAGCAGCCCGACGATGCCGGTCAGGCCGCTCATGCTGTCGATCAGCGAGACGCCGACTCGCGTCGGCGCCCCGTCCGGATCGCCGGTCAGCTCCATCAGGCCGGCTTCGGCCTGCATCAGGAAGTCGTAGCCCGGCCAGTCGGCGCGGTCGTTGGCGCGGCCATAGGCCGAGATGTGCAGGCAGACGATGGACGGCTTGAGGTGCTTCAGGCTGGCATGGTCGATGCCGAGCTTGGCCGGCTGCGTGCCGCGGAGATTGTTGACCACGCAGTCGGCGGTCTTCACCAGCGCTTCGAACTGCCGGCGGCCGTCGGCCGACTTGATGTCGAGGGTCACGCTCTTCTTGCCGAGGTTCCAGGCCTGGAAATACTCGCTGTCGGCGGGCCCAAGCTTGTGCGGGCCGACATGGCGCGACGGATCGCCGTCGGGCGCCTCGACCTTGATCACCTCGGCGCCCAGCTCGGCCAGGAACATGGTGCCATAGGGCCCGGCGCCGAACTGCTCCAGCGTGAGGACGCGAACTCCCTCGAGGGGCCTGGCGCTCATAGCTCGGCGTGCCGCTTGATCCATTGCCGCGCGATGATGATGCGCTGCATCTCGTTGGTGCCCTCGCCGATGCATGTCAGGGGCGCGTCGCGATAGAGCCGCTCGATGTCGTATTCCTTGGAATAGCCGTAGGCGCCGTGGATGCGCATCGATTCGATGCTGTTCTCCAGCGCCGCCTCGGAGGAGAAATACTTGGCCATGCCGGCCTCGAGGTCGCAGCGCTCGCCGCGGTCGAAGGCGTCGGCGGCGTCGAGCGTCAGGAGCCGCGCGGCGCGGGCGCGCGTCGCCATCTCGCCGAGCTTGAGCTGGATCGCCTGGTGCTCGCAGATCGGCTTGCCGAACGTCTTGCGGATCTGCGAGTAGCTGGTGGCCAGCCGCAACGCGCCCTCGGCGATGCCGACGCCGCGGGCCGCGACATTGATGCGGCCGAGCTCCAGCCCGCCCGCGACCTGGGTGAAGCCGCGGCCTTCGACCTCGCCCAGCAGATGATCGGCCGGCAGACGATAATCCTCGAAGATCAGCTCGGCCGAATTGATCGACTTGTAACCCAGCTTCTCGAGCTTGCGGCCGACCCGGAAGCCCGGCCCCTTGGGGGCGATGAACAGGCTCATGCCGGAATAGCGCGGCTTGGCCTCGGGGTTGGTCTTGACCAGGAGCGCGAAGCACGAGCCCTCGATGCCGTTGGAGATCCAGGTCTTGGTGCCGTTCAGCACATAATGGTCGCCGTCGCGCCGTGCGGTGAGCCGGATCGCCTGCAGGTCGGTGCCGGCATCGGGCTCGGTCAGCGCCAGCCCGCCGCGCACCTCGCCCGAGGCCAACCTGGGCAGCCAATGGCGCTTCTGCGGCTCGGTGCCGAACTTCTCGATGGCGAGCGCCAGCATCAGATGGGAGTTGAAGATGCCGGTGATCGCCATCCACACCGACGACACGCGCATCACGATCTCGGCGTAGGTGCGGGCCGGCAGGCCGAGCCCGCCATACTCCGGACTGACGGTGGCGCCGAACAGGCCGAGCTCCTTCATCTGCTCGACGATCTCGGCCGGCCAGCGGTCGGCGTGGTCGAACTCCTTGACCCGGGGCGCCACCTCGCGCTCCACCCAGCGGTCGATGGTGGCCAGAAGCTGCGCCTCGTCGGCCTTGTCGATGGTATTCTGTGGCCCGTTCATTGTGGCCTCCCGTGTGGCCATCATGCCGTATGGCAGACGGTGGACAAGGCCGCGAAGCCTCAGGTCGAAATGCATGATGTCAGCGCAAATCGTCTCGAGCCACACCACCTCATCCTGAGGAACCGCGCGGAGCGCGGCGTCTCGAAGGGTGGGCAAAGGGCGAGGTCTGCAGCCCACAGATCTAAAGCCTCTAGGCGCGTCGCCGCCGCTCATGCATCATCGATCAAGGGAGTGCCGTCGATAGCAAGGAACGAAGAAACATGAGGAGACGCCAATTCGCTGCTGCGCTGGGCGTGCTGCCGTTCGCAGGACAGGCTGTGGCGCCATCGGCATGGGCCGAGGGCGACGACTGGCCGACGCGCAGCGTGCGCATCGTCTGCCCGTTCACGCCCGGCGGGTCGCAGGACAATATCGCGCGCCGCCTCGGCGCCAAGCTCGGCGATGCTCTCGGCCAGTCCTTCATCATCGACAACCGGACCGGCGCGGGCGGCTCGATCGCCGCCGACAACGTCGCCAAGTCGGCGCCCGACGGCTATTCGGTGCTGCTGGGCAGCATCGGCAGCCACGCCCTGGTGCCGCACCTCTACGCCAAGCCGCCCTACAATGCCTTCACCGACCTCGAGACCGTGGCGTGGATCGGCACCCAGCCCAACCTCCTGTGCTGCAATCCCGCCTTCCCGCACGACACGCTGCCCAAGCTGATCGCCGCGGCCAAGGCCGAGCCCGGCAAGTATCAGTACGGCTCGTCGGGCCTCGGCACGTCGCCGTCGCTCACCATGGAGCTCCTCAAGCAGAAGACCGGCGTCGACCTCACCTTCATCAGCTATCGCGGCGCCTCCGCGGCGGCGGCCGACGTGCTGGCGGGCCACCTGCCGCTCTGCATCGCCAACATCGATTCGCTGATGGGGCAGGTGAGCGCGGGCAAGCTGAAGCCGGTCGCGTCCACAGGCGCCAGGCGCTCGCCGGCCGCGCCCGACACGCCGACCTTCGCCGAAGCGGGCTTCCCCGACCTCGTCGTCACCTCGTGGTCGATCTGGGCGGTGCCGACCGGCACGCCGGCCAAGGCCAAGGAGAAGCTCAAGGCCGCGACCGAGCGCGCGCTGCAATCGCCCGACGTCATCGACAGCATGCGCCAGGGCGGCTTCGAGCCGGGCGCGATGCCGCCGGCCGAAGCCGATGCCTTCATCAAGACCGAGTACAAACGCTGGGGCGAGGTCATCCGTGCCGCGGGCATCCAGCCGCAATAAGCATCTCGTCCCCGACCTGCTGGCGCCCGGCCTCGACCTGGTGTTCTGCGGCACCGCGCCCAGTCCTGCCTCGTTCAAGGCGCGCGCCTACTATGCCAATCCCGGCAACGCCTTCTGGCCGACGCTGCACGCCGTCGGCCTGACGCCGGAACGGTTCTCGCCCGATCGCTATCCCGAGCTGCTGACCCTGGGAATCGGACTGACCGACCTCAACAAGACGGAGTACGGCTCCGACCACGAACTGAGCGCGCAGGCCATGGACGCAGCCGCGCTGCACGCCAAGCTGCGCCGCTTCCGGCCAGCCGCCATCGCCTTCACCAGCAAGCATGCCGCGTCGCTGGCGCTCGGCATCAAGGCGCCCTCCTACGGCGAGCAGGTCGAGAAACTGGAAGGCGCGGTGGCCTTCGTGCTCGCCTCGCCGTCGGGACGCGCCCGTTCCTTCTGGACGATCGCGCCGTGGCGCGAGGCCGCCGCCTTCGTCGCCCGGCGCCGGCGGCTGCGGGAACGCGCGGCATGACCATCGGACGACGCAGCGTTCTCGCCGGCGCTCTCGCAGCGCCGTTGGCCGCGCCGGCGATCGCCCAGGAGGCCCCCGCGGCGCTGCGCGATCTGGCGCGGCGGGCCACGATCTATCTCTTTCCGGTCTACGAGATGTACCGCGCGCGCTGGCAGGCGACGGTCAACGACGCCAATCCGCAGCGCCAGCGGCTGAACCGCTTCCGCCACATGCCGGAGCTGGCCGGCCCGCGCGCGCGGACGCTCACGACGCCCGATCACGACACGCTCTATTCGTCGGCCTGGCTCGATCTCTCGGTCGAACCGCTGTTCCTCACCGTGCCGCCGGTCGGCGACCTCTATTACAGCTATGCCTTCGTCGACCTGTTCACCAACAATTTCGGCCCTGTCAGCCACCGGCTCCATGGCGGCCAGCCGCCGTCGCACATGATCGTGGGGCCGAAATGGAACGGCGATGCCTCGTCGGAGGTGAAGCTTCTGCGCGCGCCGACCAACTCGGTGTGGCTGATCGGCAGGATCCTGGTCGATCGGCCCGAGGAGCTCGACCGCCTGCGCATCCTGCAGGCCCGCGTGCTGCTCGAGACGCCCGACATGAGGAACGAGCGGCGCATCCTGGAAACCCGCGAGCTGATGCGCCAGCGCACCATAGCGCCGCCCGAATCGGTGGCCGACTGGTCCGCACCCAACCGTGGCGATCCGTTCGATCTGTTCGAGACCGGCGCGCGGGCGCTGGGCGAAAGCCCGCTCTCCGAGCGCGAGCGCACGGTGTTCGAGACATTCGCGCCGCTTCGCCTGCGGCCCGGACGCAAGTTCGACCTGCGTGCCTTCAGCGCGGCCGAACGGCGGGCGCTGCAGGCCGGCATCGAGCAGGGCCATGCCGAGATCCGCGCCGCGGCGAGCCGGCCGGGCAGGACGATCGACGGCTGGACCTACGGCGAGCGCCATCTCGGCAATTTCGGCGACGACTATCTCTATCGCGCGGCGACCGCCCTCACCGGGCTGGGTGCGCCGGAACCGGCCGAGGCGGTCTCGGTCACCTGCAACACCGACGCCGCAAACCGGCCGCTGTCGGGCGCCAACCGCTACGAACTCACCTTCCCGGCCGACCGCCTGCCGCCGGCCTGCGATTTCTGGTCGCTCTCCATGTACGAGCTCACGCCGGACGGCCGCGCCTTCTTCAGCGACAATCCGATCGATCGCTACGCCATCGGCGATCACACCCAGGGTCTGCAGAAATCATCCGATGGCTCGCTCACGCTCTATCTGCAGCACGACCGGCCGGCAGAGGCGCGCGTCGCCAACTGGCTGCCCGCGCCCGCCGGGGCGATGCGCCTCGTTCTACGGGCCTATGAACCGGGCGAAGACTTCATCGAGGGGCGCTATCGCGTGCCCGCCGTGCGGCGCAACGCACCCAGCTAAGGCGCCCGGTTGGGCGCGCTGGGATTCTTCCTCGGCCTTGGCTTCGATCGCTTCCATGTCGTCGTCGCTCAGGCCGAAATGATGGCCGATCTCGTGGATCAGCACGTGGCGCACGATGTGCGGCAGGTCCTCGCCCGATTCGCACCAGTAGTCGAGGATCGGACGGCGATAGAGGAAGATGCGGTCGATGTCGTTGGCGACGTGGCCGGCGCCACGCTCCATCATCGATACGCCCTGATAGAGACCGAGCAGGTCGAACGGCGTGTCGAGCTCCATCTCCTTCTCGACCTCGTCGGACGGGAAGTCGTCGATCTGGATGCGGACGTTGCCGACATGCCGGCGGAACTCCTCGGGAATCGTGGCCAGCGCCTCGGCGGCAATGGCCTCGAAATCCTCCTGAGTGGGCGCCGTGCTGAAGCAAGGCGTGCGCCGCGGATTGGTGAAGATCGGCATGACTCCCCCATATAGGACGATGGCGCGCGCGCCAAGGGGCCGAGGTGGACGAATCTTCGCCGAAATTTTCTTGCCGGTTGGCGCGGGATTCGCATGGTCGCGTTTCGGATCGATCCCCTCTAATCTCGCTTCAGCACAATGCTCCAATTTCTCGTCCGACGCCTGATCGTGGCCGTGCTCGTGGCGGCCACCGTAATGACACTGGCCTTCGTGTTGACACGGCTGTCCGGCGACCTCGCGATTTCCATCGCCGGGCCCAATGCGACGCAGGCCGACGTCGAGGCCGTGCGCAAGGCCTACGGACTCGACCGGCCGCTCGTCGCGCAGTTCTTCGCCTGGGTCGGCAGCGCCCTCACCGGCGACCTGGGCGACAGCTACTTCTTCAAGACCCGCGTCTCCGCGCTGATCGCCGAGCGCATGCCGATCACCCTCACCCTGGGACTGACCGGCCTGGTGATTGCACTGGTGGTGTCGCTGCCGCTCGGCATCCTGGCGGCGGTGCGCGAGAACACCGCGTTCGATCGCGCCGTCCAGGTGGTGGCGTTGCTCGGCCAGGCCGTGCCGTCCTTCTGGCTCGGCCTGTTGCTGATGATCACGCTCGGCCTGCAGCTCGGCTGGCTGCCGATCTCGGGCACCGGCTCGTGGGAGAACTACGTGATGCCGGGCATCGTGCTCGCCTTCTCGGCGATCCCCGCGCTCACCCGGCTGACGCGCGCCGGCATGATCCAGGCCATGGGCTCGGACTATATAAGGACGGCGCGGGCCAAGGGCCTGTCGCGCGCCTCGATCCTGCTGAAGCACGCGCTGCGCAACGCCGCCATCCCGGTGGTGGCGATCGCCGCCGTCCAGCTCGGCTTCATGCTGGGCGGCTCGATCGTGATCGAGCAGGTCTTCGCCCTGCATGGCGTGGGCTTCCTCGCCTGGGAGAGCATCCAGAAGAACGACTTCCCGGTGGTCCAGGCGGTCGTGCTGGTGCTGGCGGTGATCTATGTCGGGCTCACCATGCTGGCCGACCTGATGAACGCCGTGCTCGATCCCCGGCTGCGCGGTCCATGAGCGTCGCCACGGTCACGGCCGGTCCCAAGCGCGGCTGGCGGAGTGCCAGCACCTGGATCGGTGCGGCGATCGTCGGCCTGGCCGCGATCTGCGCGGTCTTTGCCCCGCTGCTGGTGCCGCACGATCCGTTCGCCCAGGACCTCGGCAAACGCCTGCTGGTGCCGTTCTGGATGGAAGGCACCAACCCCGATTACATCCTGGGCACCGACCAGCTCGGCCGCGACTACCTCTCGCGCCTGATCTGGGGCTGTCGCATCTCCATGCTGATCGGCGTCACGGTGACGATCGTGTCGGCGCTGATCGGCATCACCATCGGCGTGCTCGGCGGTTTCCTGGGCGGCCGGGTCGACGACGCCGTGCTGTTCGCCATCACCACGCGTCTTTCCATCCCCGTCGTGCTGGTGGCGCTGGCGGTGGTCGGCCTGCTCGGCAGTTCGATGACCCTGCTCGTGCTGACCCTGGGCCTCCTGCTGTGGGACCGCTTCGCCGTGGTGGCGCGCTCGACCACCATGCAGGTGCGCAACCTCGACTTCGTCGCCGCCGCCTGGTGCGCCGGCTGCTCGCGCTTTCGCATCCTGAGCCGCGAGGTGCTGCCCAACATTGCGAGCCACCTCGTGGTCGTGGCCACGCTCGAGATCGCGCTCGCCATCCTGCTCGAGGCCACCCTCTCCTTCCTCGGCCTGGGCGTGCCGGCGCCGCTGCCGTCGTGGGGCCTGATGATCGCCGAGGCCAAGGACTACATGTTCTTCAGCCCCTGGGTGATCGTCATCCCGGGCGTGGCGCTGTTCGTGCTGGTGCTCGGCATCAACCTCCTGGGCGATGGCCTGCGCGACACCTTCGGCGCGAGGACGGACCCATGAGGATCGGGCCTTGAGCACGCTGCTCGAAGTCGAACAGCTCGAGGTGAGCTTCGGCGGCCGTACCGCGGCGGTGCGCGGCGCCTCGCTCAAGGTCGAACGCGGCGAGACCCACTGCCTGGTGGGCGAGTCGGGCTGCGGCAAGTCGGTGACGGCGCTTTCCGTCATGAACCTTCTGGCGCGCGGCGCCCGGCGCAGTGCCAGGCGACTGGCCTTCGAGGGCGAGGACCTGCAAGGCCTCTCCGACTCCGGCATGGCGCGCCTGCGCGGCAACGCCATGGCCATGATCTTCCAGGAGCCGATGACCAGCCTCAACCCCGCCTACACGGTGGGCTCGCAGATGACCGAGGTGCTGCGTCGTCACAGGCACGCCAGCCAGAAGATCGCCACCGACCGCGCCGCCGATCTCCTGGCGCGCGTCGGCATCACCGCGCCGGGGATGAGACTGGGCCAGTTCCCGCACCAGCTCTCGGGCGGCCTGCGCCAGCGGGTCATGATCGCCATGGCGCTGATGTGCGAGCCCCGGCTGCTGATCGCCGACGAGCCGACCACGGCGCTCGACGTCACGGTGCAGGCCCAGATCCTGCGCCTGCTCGCGCGGCTCCAGCGCGACCTCGGCCTCGGCATGCTGCTGATCACCCACGATCTCGGCATCGTCGCCCGGGTCGCGCACCGCGTCTCGGTCATGTACGCGGGCGAGGTGGTGGAAAGCGCCGCCACCGCCGAGCTGTTCGCCAATCCCCGGCACCCCTATACGCAGGGCCTGCTGCGCTGCGTGCCGGTGCCGGGCAAGACCCGGCGCGACGAGCCCCTGGGCTCGATCCCCGGCACCGTCCCGCGCATCGGTCCGGGCTTCGAAGGCTGCGCCTTCCGCGAGCGCTGCGGTTTCGCCGACGAGACCTGCGCCCACACCATCCCGCGCCACGCCGCGGGGCCGGCCCACGAATTCCTCTGCCGGCTGCCGGCATGAGCGCGGCCGCTCCCGCTATCGAGGTGAGGGCGGTCCGCAAGACCTTCAGGGTCAAGGGCGGCCTCCTGGGCGCCGATCGCCACGTGGTCGCCGTCGACGACGTGTCGTTTGCCGTGCCGACCGGCGGCGTGCTGGGCGTCGTGGGCGAGTCGGGTTGCGGCAAGTCCACCCTGGCGCGCCTGATCCTGGGTTTGCTCGCGCCCAGCGCCGGCGACATCGCGGTCGAGGGCCAGCGGATCAGCGACATGGACCGCAAGGCCCGCGCGCGCCTCATACAGCCGGTGTTCCAGGATCCCTTCGCCTCGCTCAATCCGCTGGCGCGGGTGCGCGACATCGTCGCCATGCCGCTCCGCGCCCAGGGCACTATCGATCGAAGCGAGACCGCGAAGCGGGTCGACGAGATGCTGGCGCGGGTCGGGCTCTCGAGCGAGATGGGCCAGCGCCTGCCGACCGAGCTTTCAGGCGGCCAGCGCCAGAGGGTCGCCATCGCCCGCGCCCTCGTGCTGCGTCCGCGCATCGTGGTGTGCGACGAGCCGACCAGTGCGCTCGACGTCTCGGTGCAGGCGCAGATCCTGAATCTTCTGGCCGAACTGCGCCGCGAACTGGGCCTCACCTATCTCTTCATCAGCCACAACCTTGCCGTCGTCGAACACGTGGCGAGCGAGGTGGCGGTGATGTATCTCGGCCGCTTCGTCGAGCGCGCGCCGACCGAGCGGCTGTTCCGCACGCCCGAGCATCCCTACACCAAGGCGCTGCTCGCCTCCGTGCTGACGCCCGAGCCGGGGCTGGGCGTGCCCGATGTCGGCCTGGGCGACATCCTGCCCGATCCGGCCAACATCCCGCCGGGCTGCCGCTTCCATCCGCGCTGCCCGATCGCCGAGCCACGCTGCTCGGTCGAGACGCCACCCTTCAAGCCGCGGCCGGCCGGCGGCGTGGAGTGCCTGCTCGTTCCCTGACTACAATTGATACAAGCGCGTAAACCTGCAGTGACGCTGCGGGCTGCTAGCATGCTCTTCGCTCGGGGGAGCATGCGTCATGGGTATGGGAAGCGTCGGGCCGTCGACCGGCCGCAAGTCCTGTCGTTCCTTGAAATCGAAGCGACTATTGGCGGCGTTGCTGGCCGGTACGTGCCTGATGCCATTCGGAGCGGCGGCTCAGGTCACCGGGACCTGGGTCGGCGGCGTCGGGATGACCGGCAACCAATACTCCGTCGGAGCGAATTGGCAGCTGGGCGCCGTTCCACAAGCCGGCGATACGGCAGTTTTCGGCAATCTGGCGAACGTGAGGAACCTCTCGATCAACAGCAGCGCCGTGTCCGTGGGAACATGGCAGTTCACCAACACCGGCACGCCCCCCTTCTCTTTCTCGGTGCAAAGGGCGCTCGACTTTCAGGGCGGCGGCATTGTCAACAACTCGTCCTTCCGGCCGACGATCACCGTCAGCAATCCCGGCAGCCTGACCTTCAGCAACGCCAGCAGCGCCGGCAACGCCCTCATCATGGACATGGCCAACGTCAACACGATCTTCCGGAACACGTCGATCGGCCGGCAGCGCCATGATCATCAACAACACCAATGCCGTCCTGTTCTTCCGCGACTCGGCAACAACAGGGAGCGCCACCGTCGTCAACAACGGCGGTGCCGTCAATTTCAGGGAAAGCGCAACGGCGGGTGCCGCCACCATCAACAATATGGGCGGGACAGCGAGCGTCGCCTTCGCCAATTCCTCGATCGGCAGGCGGCGCCACCATCACGACCGCGGGCGGCGCGGCGTTGCAATTCACCGACTCGAGCACCGGCGGCCAGGCACGGCTCATCACCAACGCAGGCAGCGTCGTCGATATCTCCGGTCTGGCGACCAGCGGCATGACGGCCGGCTCGATCGAGGGCGGCGGCATCTACAGGCTGGGCAGCAAGCAGCTCACCGTGGGCGGCAACAATCTCACGGGCGCAGTGACCGGCACGATCGTCGACGGCGGCGTTTTCAACGGAACCGGCGCGTCCCTGGTCAAGACCGGCAGCGGCATCCTCACCCTCATCGGCACCAACACCTACACCGGCGGCACGACGATCAACGGCGGCGCCCTGCAGCTCGGCAACGGCACGCTCACCGGCTCGATCCTGGGCGATGTGGTCGACAACGGCACGCTGATCTTCACCCGCGCCAACATCACGACCTTCAGCGGCGCGATCTCGGGCACCGGCGCGGTGCAACAGACGAGCGGCGCCCTGCTGATCCTGACCGGCGCCAACTCCTACACCGGCGGCACGACGATTTCCCGCGGCGCGCTGCAACTCGGCCTCGCCGGCGCGGCGACCTCGATCGCAGGCGACGTCACCAACAATGCGACATTCCAGATCGTCAACGCCAATACGGCCGGCCTCACCTCGATCACCACCAACGGCGTCACGGCCCTGTTCGGCGCCAGCAGCGCCGGCACCGCCACCCTCACCACCAATTCAGGCGGCTTCACCGGCTTCCGCGACAGTTCGACGGCCGGCCAGGCGCGCCTGATCACCAATGCGGGCGGCACCGTCGACATTTCCGGGCTGGCGTCGACCGGCCTGACGGCGGGCTCGATCGAGGGCGCCGGCAGCTACAATCTCGGCGGCAAGCAGCTCACCGTCGGATCGAACAACCTCTCGACCACGGTGAGCGGCGTCATCGCCGACGGCGGCCTGCTGGGCGGCACCGGCAGCTCGCTGGTCAAGGTCGGCAGCGGCACGCTCACCCTCGCGGGCGCCAACACCTTCACCGGCGGCACGACCGTGACCAGCGGCCTGCTGGTCGTGAACGGCAGCCTGGCGAGCGGCGTGACCCTGGCGGGCGGCACGCTGGGCGGCAACGGCAGCATCGGCAGCCTGACGACAAACGCCGGCATCGTGGCGCCCGGCAACTCGATCGGCACGCTCAACATCAACGGCAACTTCGTGCAGAACGGCGGCGTCTACCAGGTCGAGGTCAACGCCGCCGGCCAGAGCGATCGCATCAATGCCGCCGGCACGGCGACCCTCAACGGCGGCACGGTGCAGGTGCTGGCCCAGTCGGGCAGCTACGCGCGCAACACGACCTACACCATTCTCAACGCCACCGGCGGCGTGAGCGGCGCCTACTCGGGCGTGAGCAGCAACTTCGCCTTCCTGACGCCCTCGCTCTCCTATGACGCCAACAACGTCTATCTGTTCCTGTTCCAGAACAGCAGCGCCTTTGCCGCGGGTGCGCAGACGGCCAACCAATATGCCGTCGGCACGGTGCTCGACCAGACCAACGCCGGCGCGACCGGCGATCTGAACACGGTGCTGAATGCGATGAGCGTTCTCAGCAGCACCCAGGGGCCCGCCGCACTCGACGCCATCAGCGGGCAGCCCTATGCCGATCTCGGCACCATGAACGTGCAGAGCGGCATGCTGTTCATGAACACGGTCGGCCGGCAGATGGCCCTGGCGCGCGGCGGCAGTGTCAGCGGCAGCCAGCGCCAGGCGCTGGCCCAGGCCTGCGAGATCGAGGCGTGCGACGGCGCGAGCCCGTGGGGCGCCTGGGCGACGGCGCTGGGCGGCCTGGGCAATGTCGCCGGCAACGGCAACGCCTCGACGCTGACCTACAATTTCGGCGGCGCGGCCGCCGGCATCGACTATCGCCTCGATCCGCGCTTCCTCGTGGGCCTCGGCGCCGGCTACGCCGCGGGCAACCAGTGGGTCGACAGCTTCATGGGCCGCGGCTGGACCGACAGTGTGAGCGTCATGGCCTACGGTTCGTTCACGCAAGCCGGCTTCTATGCCGACGCGCTGGCGGGCTACGCCTGGTCGGGCAACCAGATGCAGCGCCAGATCGTGATCCCCGGCCTGCAGCCGCGCACGGCCAACGCCAGCACCGGCGCCAACCAGTTCCTCGGCCAGGCCGAGATCGGCTACGCGGTGCCGGTGTTCGCGCCGGCCGCCGCGACCCTCACGCCGTTCGGCCGATTGCAGGTCTCGAGCGTGACGCAGAACGGCTTCAGCGAATGGGGCAGTGCCCAATCGCTCGCCCTCACCGTGGCGCAGCAGACCACCAACTCCCTGCGCAGCACCTTGGGCGCCGATCTCGCCGGCGCGATCGGCCTCGGCGACACCAGGACGCTCAACCTCGACCTTCGGCTGGGCTGGCTGCACGAGTTCGCCGACACCGGCCGGCCGATCACGGCGGCCTTCGCCGGCGCGCCGTCCAACGCCTTCACCGTCTATGGCGCCACGCCGCAGCGCGACGCGGCCATCATCGGCTTCCAGGCCAGCACCTTCGTCGCCGCCGCGACCTCGATCTATCTCCGCTACGACGGCGAGATCAGTTCATATTCGGGCAATCACACCCTGAACGTCGGCGTGCGGCTGAGCTGGTAGGCGGCGTTCGGCGCGCCGCCCGCTCACTTCCACTTGGCCAGATAGAACCGCGGCAGCTCGTCGGGATAGGTCTTGAAGTCGAGTGCCTTGGCGAAGGCGTAGGCGTTGACGTAGGTGAACAGCGGCAGCCAATAGGCCTTCTCGGTCATCAGCTTGATGGCGGCCGAATACGCCTTCTTGCGCGCCGCGGCGTCGTTGGCCGCACCACCCTCCGCCACCAGTTTCTCGAGCTCGGGGTCGCGCGAATAGTTGTCGTTGGCGTCCTTGCCGTACATCACCGGGAAGATCGCCGAGACGTCGTTGATCGAGTAGCTGCCCCAGCTTCCGTGATAGAGCGGCGCCTCGCCCTTCCACGCCTTCTGGATGGCCGGCGCCACCTGGAGCTGGGTGATCTTGGCGCGGATGCCGACCGCCTGGAGGTAGTTCTGGATCGCCGCACTCCACGAGGTCGGCTGCACGTAGGTCACGAACTCGATCTCGAAGCCGCTGGGAAAGCCCGCCTCGGCGAGCAGGGCCTTGGCCTTGGCCGGATCGTAGTCGTACTTCACCGCGGCGTCGGCATCGCAGCCGAACTGGGTCGGGAAGCACGGCGCCACCGGCACGCGGCTGCCGCCCTGCACCAGCTTGTCGGCCATTTCCTGGCGGTTGATGGCGTGCCAGATGGCCTGGCGCACCTTGAGGTTGGTCAGCGGATTGTCCTTGCCCGAACGACCGACGGCATCGATCGACAGATAGCCGATGCGCATCGATTCCTGCTGCACCGCCTGCAGGAACGGCACCTTGTTGACGCTCGCGAGCTGGTCGGGGTTGATGTTCCAGATCCAGTCGGCGCGCTGCGCCAGCAGCTCCGTCATCGTGGTCGCGAGGTCGGGCACGAAGCGCACATGCAGGTTCTTGATCGCGGGCTTGCCCTTGGGCGAGCCCGCCCAATAGTCGTCGAAGCGCTCGAACATGATCTCCTTGCCCTGCTCGTTGCGCACGATCTTGTAGGGACCGGCGCCGACCGGCTTGGCGGCGAAGCCCTCGGGGCCCACCTTCTCGCGGTAGGCCTTGGGATGGATCGGCGTCACCATGGCGAGATATTCCAGCGCCGCCGGGGTCGGCTTCTTCATGTGGATGCGCACGGCGAACTCGCCGGTCTTCTCGGCCTTGTCGATCCAGGCATAGTTCGACGGCGTCGCCACCTTGGTCTCCGGATTGGCCGCCATGTTGATGGTGTAGACCACGTCGTCGGCCGACAGCGTGCTGCCGTCGTGGAACTTCACGCCCTGGCGGATGGTGAGGTCGAGCGAATTGTCCTCGGCGAACCGCCACTCGGTGGCGAGCGAGGGCTTGATCTCGAACGTCGCGGGATCGCGATGCACCAGCATGTCCCACGCCTGGTGCGCCAGGATCAGCCCGGTGCGCTGGCTGTTGAAGTACATGTCGACGTTGGGCACGGCGTCGACGAACAGGATGCGCAGCGTGTCGGCGCTCTTCTGGGCGAAGGCCGGCGGCGCCAGCGCCGCTCCGGCGGCCGTGAGCAGTGCGGTACGGCGGGAAAGTTTCACGAAAAGCCTCCTGGGTCTGGTCGAGCCCCTATATCCCAAACTAGGCCGACGGGCTCGAATGAGGCAAGCTTCGCGCCACAACAGGAGGATCCCTCTATGGCCAGCAAACTCACCGGCAAGGCGCGCAGCGATGCGCTGGCCGCCCTCAAGGAATGGAAGGAAGTGCCCGGCCGCGATGCGATCCAGCGCAGCCTGAAGTTCGCCGACTTCACCCAGGCGTGGGGCTTCATGACCAAGGTGGCGCTGGCGGCCGAAAAAGCCGACCACCATCCCGAATGGTCCAACGTCTACAACAAGGTCGAGATCGTCCTTTCGACCCACGACGCGGGCGGTCTCAGCGACAAGGACGTGGCGCTGGCGAAGTTCATCGATTCGGTGGCGTAGCCGATCGCGCGCCTATTCGAGAGCGACCCGGCCTCCGGCATCCACCGTCAAACCCACCTCGGTCTTGCCGCGCATCGCCTTGGCGTACCAGATGCCGTTGGGGCCCTGGCGCAACACCTTGACGCCCTTGTAGCCGTCGGCCTCGATGGCGGCCTTCGCGGCGCCATCGCCGGCGGCGTCGCTGGTCTTGGCCGGGACTTCGGGAGCAGGGGCAGCCGGGGCGGCATCGACGGCCGGCAGCTCGATCGTCGGACGGGGCTTCATCAGCAGCGGAACGGGCGCCTGGCGGACCTCGACTGACGCCTTCCTGACGACAGGCGCGGCAGCGGGCTCGGCCGCGGAAGCTGGCGAAAGGATGGCGGGCCGCGGAGCCGCGGCCGGCATCGCAAGCTCACGCGCCGGCGGCTGCGCAGCGGGTTCCTGGGGGGCCGGCGCAAAGGCGCTGGCCACACCAGCCGCACTCATCACCAAGGCAAGTGCCAGAAAACCGTGCTTTTTCATCTGCCGCTGCTCCAGAACCGGTCGCCGTGGATAGCGACCGGACTGACAACGGCGGAGAGCCGCCGGCGTTCCCGGCAGGGCAAGCTGCGCGCGATGGTCGCGGCGGGGAGCCTACTTCGCGCCCGGCGGCACGACCTTCATGACGTAGGAGGTCGGCATCTCGGTGGGGCCGAACGGGCCGGGCACCTTGTGGCTGACCGGCGGCACGCTGCGCAGGAAGGCGACGATGGCGTCGGCGTCCTGCTTGGTGAGCTGGGCGAAAGCATGCCACGGCATGATCGGCGCCAGCACGCGGCCGTCCGGCCGTGTCCCGGTCTGCAGGGCCGCCAGGACCTGGGCGTCGGTCCAGTTGCCGAGGCCGGTCTCCTTGTCCGGCGTGAGATTGGGTCCGTGGAAGACGCCGAGGCCGGGCAGCTCGAAGCCGACATCCGAGCCGCCGAGGTAGCGCGCCATGTCGGGCTTGCCGAGGAAGTAGCCCGGCGTGTGGCAATCATGGCAGCTCGCGATGGTCACCAGGTACTTGCCGCGTTCGACGACGGCCGGATCGGCGGCAACGGCGGACGTCGATGACGCGGCCGCAACGGCAAGGGCCGCGAAGGCGGCGAACAGAATGCGATGTGTCACTGAATTCTCCCCCAAGAAAGCGTAGCATCATAAGGTCATGGACGATCTCGCGATACGCCCTGCCACGCCCGCCGACGTGCCGGCGCTCAGCGACCTCATCCGGCGGACCGTGCGGCAGTCCAACGCAGGCGACTACCCGGCCGAGGTCGTCGAGCTGATCGCCGCCAACCACGCGCCGGACAAGGTCGCGCAACGGCTGGTCGAGCGCGATGTTTTCGTTTGCTTCGAGGGACAGAGGCTGGTCGGCACGATCGGCCTCGGCGGCGACAAGCTCCGGTCGTTGTTCGTCGAGCCGGGCCTGCAGGGCAAGGGCGTCGGCGCGCGGCTCGTCGCGCATCTGGAAGCGCACGCGCGCAAGGCCGGCGTGACCGAGCTGCTTCTGTCGTCGTCGATCACTGCCCGCGGCTTCTACGAACGGCTCGGTTACCGTTTGATCCGGTTCGACGAACGCGAAGACGGATCGACGTTCCTGATGTCGAAGACGCTGACCGGTTGCTGATTCCGGTCCTACTTCGGACGGCTGGGACTCTTCTCCCACTTCTTGGGATCGCCGGCCCTGCCCTTGGCCTCGGCCGCTTTCAGTTCGGCGCCTTCCTTGGAGTCGAGCGCGCGCTTGGCCTCCTGGGCCGCCTCCTCGACCTTGCCCTTCTTCAGGAACTTGGCCGTCGAATTGTTGTAGGCGCGGGTGCCGCTGTAGCTGCCCTCACCCTCGATCTTGCTGTCCTTCTTCTGCTTGTCGTCCATCGACCGCTCCTTGGTTGCCAGACCAAGAAACGCCGCGCGGCGCGCAAGGTTACGGACGCTAGGTCGAGGCCTGCCTCGCGGAAATAGCGTGCAACGCCGGGATGCAGGCGCTCGCGCGGGGCAGCGGCCAGCGTGTTTTTCGCCGTCGTATCAACCAGTTGCGGCGGCGGACTGCCGGCCTTTTCGACCTCGTGCAACGCCTTGGCGATGCGCAGGGCCACGGCATCGTCGAGACCCGGTCGTGCCATTACGAAACTCCAGGAGCCGACGGAGGGGATCGCGGCATCCTGGCCGGGGAAGCTGCCGGCCGGCTGGGTCACCGGCTTGAGGAAAGAATGCTTGGCGAGGATGCGCCGAATTTCGTCGGCGTCGGGCGCGATGAAGCGCGCACCCTTCTCGCTCTTGGCCACCGCGGTGAAGCCGGGCCAGCCGGTGCCGCCGCCCCACAGCGCGGCGGCGCGCCCATCCAGCACCATCGCCGGCCCGTCGCCCGCGCGTTCCAGGTAGATCGGCTGGAAATCCTTCGCCGCATCGAGGCCCAACCCGTCCATGGCATAGCGGCCGAGAACCACCAGGCCCGAGCCCTGCGCGCCCCAGGCAATCGGCTTGCCCTTCAGGTCGGCGATGCGGCGGTAAGGCGAATCGGCACGCACCACGAACATGCCGGCGGTGGGATACATCGCCGTGATGATTTTCAGATCAGCCGGCGGCCGGCCGATGCCGGCCAGCACCTCGTGCACCACCTCGCCCTGGACCAGCGCGATATCGAGCGTGCCGGCTTCCAGCATCGGCACGTTCTCGGTGCTGCCCTTGGTGTTGACCTGCTCGATCTCGAGACCGGGATCGAAGCGGCGCACGCCTTCGACGAAGGCCGCGCCATAGACCGGGAAGCCGCCGCCCGGCGTGGCGGTGCCGAGACGCACCTTCACGGCTTGCGCCCCGGCTTCAGGGATTGCGGACAGCGTCGCCACAGAGGCGGCGCCGGCGAGGAGGTGTCTGCGCAGAGGCATGGCATGATCAGTGGGCATCGTTGCAGCGCAGGACTTCGACCGTGACGTGCGACAGCCCGTGGAGATCGGCGAGCCGCGCCTTGTAGGCCTCGACCGGCTGGGGTGCGTCGGAGACCAGCGACACGATGGCGGCGTTGTGGCCCGGGCCCAGCCGCCAGACATGCAGGTCGGCGATGCGGTCGTGGCCGATCTCGAGACGGCTGCGGATCGCCTCGCCCAGGGCGCGGTCGGGGGCGGCGTCGAGCAGCACCGCACCGGAATCGCGGATCAGGCGCCACGACCAGTGAGCGATCACCAGCGCGCCCGCGACGCCGATGACAGGATCAGCCCAGTTCCAGCCGTACGCCCACGCCGCCAACAGGGCGGCAATCGCCAGTACCGAGGTCAGCGCATCGGCCATCACATGCCAGAAGGCGGCGCGCAGATTGTGGTCATGATCGTGATGATGATCGTCATGGTCATGGTCGTGATCATGGTCGTGGCCGGCGCCCAGCATCCAGGCGCTGAGCAGATTCACCCCGAGCCCCACGCCGGCGATGGCGGTCGCCTCGGCGTAATGGATGGCCACGGGCTGGAACAGCCGCATCGCCGATTCATAGCCGATCATCAGGGCGACCAGGGCCAGCACGACGGCGCTGGCAAAGCCTGCGAGGTCGCCCAGCTTGCCGGTGCCGAAGGCGAAGCGCGGGTCGCGCGCGTGACGGCGCGCGAAGCGATAGGCGAAGGCTGCGATGGCGAGCGCGCCGGCATGGGTCGACATGTGCCAGCCGTCGGCCAGCAGCGCCATCGAGCCGAAGATCGTGCCGCCGGCGATCTCGGCCACCATCATGGCGGCCGTCAGGCCGACCACGAACCAGGTGCGCCGTTCGTTGCGCTCATGGGCGCCGCCCAGGAAAACGTGATCATGTCGCCAATCGTCGAGCGTGTGGCTGTGCATGCGGCTTCCTACTTCTGGAAATAGGGCTCGACCTTGCCGGTGAGCTTGATGGTGAGCGGGTTGCCCTTGCGATCGACCGTCTTGCCGACGGCGACGCGGATCCAGCCCTCGCTCACGCAATATTCCTCGACGTTGGTCTTCTCCTGGCCGTCGAATTTTATGCCGACGCCGCGCGTCAGCAGCGCCTCGTCGTAGTGCGGGCTCTTCGGGTTGGTGGAGAGCCGGTCGGGAATCTGGTCGGGCAAAGCTTGATCGGTCATGGCGGCACTATAGCAGGGCAATTCCCGCAATTTCCGCAAGCGATGTGTCGTGCACCCCAAAAGTGAGACAGCAAAATAGCGGACAGTTTCTCGAGCAGAGTTTTCTGCAGGGGGTTTCCGGCACTTTCCGCCCGTTTCCGCCGCGTCGAGCGGCGCAAGCGGGCTGCCGCAGCGCCCGTCGAGAGGATTGATATCGTTGACGAATTCGAGGCGCCAGATTGTTGCGGGGGTTTCCGCCCTTTCCGCCCTTTCCGCCCCCGTTCGATTTCGGCCAAAGGGTGTGCTCCAGCCCAACGTGCATGGCCCATGCTCTTGCCGGCGACGTAGCCGGTGGTGGCAGCGATCACGTTGATGACGGCGGCCGCAGGTTCCGGAGTGGCCATCTGTCGATCCTCTGTGCGTGAGTGTCGACAGGCATACGCCACAACATTGCTCAGTTCTGTCAACGACCAGATGTGCGCGGTGCGTGCACGACAGCGTGCGCAAGATAATTCTTTCGTCCCGGCATAGCGGGCACCGTGCACGGCGCCGGCAGGCTTCAGGAGATGCGCGGCGGCAAGAGGTAGAGAGTCAGCGCGAAGATCAGATAGACCATGAGAACAAGGACGCCGACGAACCACGCCGAGCGCCCGCCGACGGTCACCAGGGCCGTGGTGATCGTGGCGATGAAGATCATGACCACGGCACCCGGCCAGAATTGCAGGTTCATCGGCGCGGGCCCGATGACATAGCTCAGCAGCACCAGCACCGGGGCGACGAAAAGCGCAATCTGGGCGGCACTTCCGAGCGCGATGCCGACGCTCAGGTCGAGCCGGTTCTTGCGCGCGCCGGAGAAGGCCGACGCCATTTCGGCCGCTCCGCCGACCAGCGCCACGACGATGAAGCCGACGAACGCTTGGGTCATGCCGAACGACACCGCGGCCTGTTGCACCGATTCAACGAACACCTCGCTCACCAGGCCGACGAGAACCGTGACGCCCGCCAGGGTCGCCAGGGCAAGACCGAGCGGCCAAGGCGCTTCGCCGCTTTCGGCCGCTTCGGCGGCGGCAAAAAACTCGCGATGGGTGCGCAGCGAGAACAGCAGACCGAGCCCGTAGGCGGCGATCAGCAGCACCGACAGGCAGATGCTCAATTCGTGCATGAAGGCCGACGTCGTTCCGGAATCGGCTTCGGTAACGGCCGACGGAATCAGCAGCGCGATCGTGGCCAGGAAAAGCAGGGTGGTCTGCAGGCGCGCATTGGTCCGGTTGAATTCCTGGATGTGATGCTTGAGTCCACCCAGCAGGAACGACGCGCCCAGCATGAACAGGGTGTTGGCGACGATCGCCCCGGCGATCGAGGCCTTGACCAGCATGTATTGCCCGGCATGCAGGGCGGTCAGGGCGATCACCAGCTCGGTCAGGTTTCCGAGCGTGGCGTTGAGAAGGCCGCCGACCGTATCGCCGGTCCTGGCCGCAACCGATTCGGTGGCGTGGCTCAGCAGCGCGGCCAGGGGCACGATCGCCAGCACGGAGAGCACGAACAGCAGCGTGTGGGCGTCCGGCGCGAGCCGGCGGGCGACGAACACAATCGGCACGAAGGCCAACAGCCAGAGCAGCGGCGTCCGGCGGATTTCCTGGAGCAGGAGCGTCATGGCCGGGGGTTCATTCCAGGCGACCGTGGGCCGTCTCGCGCAGCGCCTGCACGCAAATCGCCGCGACGAGGCCGCTCAGCACGATGCCGGCAAAGCCGATCGCCACCGCAAGCAGCCGCGACACGACGTGATGCGGCGTAAGATCGCCGTAGCCAATGGTGAGTCCGGTCACGAAGTTGAAGTAGAGAGCGTCATCGACCCGCCATCCCTCGATGCTTCCGATCAGAAGCCCGAATCCGGCCATTGTCAAAACTACCCCGGACAGGATTGCGCTTCCCGCTGGCGGCGCTGGTTCGCCGGCGCACGCCCCCGGCGCGAGGCCTCAGAGCTTCGTCGACAGCCTGAGGTCGCCTGACCCGGGAGTTTGGCAGAAGGTCAGGGTGGCGATCGTCGTGTTGCCCTGCTTGGTCACCGAAAGCCGGATCGGCCGGCAGATGGTGCCGTCGGCCTGGCTCTCGCGCGGCCCGGCCGGCGTGGCGGTGACGCCGGTCGGCTCGTCATCGATATTTTGCGGCACGACCGTGTAGGAGGTCGTCTCGTTGGTAGTCGACGCGAAGGCGACGTGCGCGGCGTCGATCAGCCGGTGGCGTTCCTGGTAGTCGAGGCCGTGGTGCGTGCCGCCGGTCGGGCCGGCGGTGACGCCGTCGTAGGGCCGGCCGACCGCGGCGCTGATCTCCGCGCCCATCGTGTCGTGTCGCGGGCCCGAGCAGGACGCGAGCAGGCAAAGCGCGGCCAGCATGGCCGTGCTGGCGGCGAGGAGACGCTGGCCGGGAGAATTGCCCATGCTCGCCGTCAAAGCTCCCTGCCGCCGAATTTCCATTCGTAGTTCACGATGACGCGATAGTCCTGGATCTTCGTCAAGCCACCGCTCTGGTACTGGTCGAGCAGCGCGGCACGGCTGCGGATCCACAGCGGCCGCAGCCATTTCGGCCAGTCGATGGGGCCGTTGGCGAACAGATAGTCGAGCGTGAAGTCGTACTCGCTATTGAGCGACAGCGGCTGGCGCGTGGCGGCGTCGAGCGCGCCATTGCCGAACGCTGCGTTGACGGTGAGCGCAAAGCCCGGCAGCTTGACCGCCGCCAGGTCGAACGTGATGCCGGCCACGAAGGCGCCTTCGTTGGCGCGATTGAAGTCCCTGAGGATCATGTTGCTGTATCCGGCCCATGTCCCGTAGGGCGTGCGGTAGGCGGCGGCGCTGCCGGTCTGGGTATAGATGGCGTTGAGCGCCACCGGTCCCCACATCAGGTCGACATCCACGCCGCCCACCCAGGTGCTGAAGGCCTGGCCGGTCAGCAGATGAAGACCCGTGCTGCCCTGCACCATGAACTGGCCGCTGAGGCGAAGGTCGATGTCGTCGGTCAGGGAGAAGACCTTGGCGGCGTCGGCGTAACCCGAAGTGAGAATATCCGGCACATGGTAGGTCGACAGCCGGGCCTTGAAGCTGTCGTCCGGCGCGAAGGTGAAGCCCAGCAGACCCATGCCCGCATTGACCCCGTCGGGCGCGCCCGCCACCTGCGCCATGTTGCGGAACTGCGTCTCGTTGCGCGTCTTCTCGCTGGCGACATAGCCCGCGAAATAGCTGAAGTCGCCCAGCCTGCCGCCCAGCGTATAGGCCTCGAACGTATTAGGCGTCATCCGGTTGTCCTGCATATTGACCTCCGGCTGGTTGATGAGCTGGCGATAGCCGGTGAATTCCTGGCCCCACAGCTTCAGCTTGCCGTAGGCCTGACCCAGCACCGTGTAGCCGTATTGCCCGGGCGCCAGCAGCAGCGTGCCGTCCGTTTGCGGCGACGCGGCGAGGGGCTGCGACGTGTAGCCGACGACGCCGAAGCGCACGGCATCGAAGAACCAGCCGGTCTCGTAGCCCACCCAGCCGCCGCCGGCCCAGGCGACGTTGTTGGGCGGGGTGGCATTGGTGCGGTCGAAGTAGTAGCTGCGGAGATGAACGGTGACGGTCGCGTCGTCGTAGATGCCGCGCTTCAGCGCCTCTCCGAAATCCTCGGCATGGGCCGGTGCCGCCATCGATGCGATCGCCGCCGAGAGAGCGGCCGCGATCAACGCCTTCATGCCAGCTCCCGACCGAGCATCGAGTCCCATCGGCCAACTCCCCCACCCCGACACTTCGACCGCTTCAGTTCCCGCCGTTTTGCGCATTCTTGCGCTTGATTTGTCGAACCTTGCGCTTCTCACCGGAGGTTCCGGCGCACCATCCCGGCGGCGTGTACACTGACGCCGATCGGACGGCAGTGCTATCGCATTTGACTTGTGCCGCCATCCCGAGCGTAGTCGAGGGGCCTCTTCTTGTCGCCAAGACAACAGAAAAGATCCCCCCACTACGCCTCCCTTCGACTTCGCTCAGGGCAGGCGCTGTGCGAGGCTCCGGTCGGGATGACGGAAGGTTTTTGTCACATGCGATCTACATCAGACGGGGAGAGCGGAACGCATGGCATGCTGCCGTTCCTGACGGCCGCGCCGCAGGCGGGCTGATGGCGGCGCGTCGGCCGCCCTCGGCGATGCGCCTGGCGGAGCCGCTCATGCTGCTCCTTGCCGGCGTCGTGCTTGCGACGGCTGCTGTCGCCCAGGCCGACGACGCCGCCTATTGCGCCCAGCTCAAGGAACTGGTGCTGCGCTACACCGGCGGCGCGGGCGTCGAGGGCCGCCTCATGCCGGACAAGACGACACTGGGCGCCATCGCCGATTGCGACAAGGGAAACACCGCGGCCGGCATTCCCGTGCTGGAGAAGACGCTGCGCAACAACGGCTTCACGCTGCCCAGGCGCTGACCCTTCTCGTTCAGCCGCCGAAGGCGATGGCGACGCCGACCAGCAGCACGCCGGACAGCATCAGCACCAGGCCGGTGCGCCAGCCGTTGCCGCCGATCGAGCGCGACCAGTAGAAGCCGACGATGAACAGCAGGGCGACCAGCACGGCATTGGAAACGCGCAACGCCACCAGCGGATCGCCGATCAGGAAGAAGGGAATCGCGGGCGGCAGCGCCGAGCCCAGCACCAGCACGAACACGGCTGCGGCGCTGCGCAGGTCGTCAGCCGTGATCCCGCCCTGCAGGGTGTCGGTCCGGACGACCATGCCGTGCAGGTTGCGATAGAGCCGTTCGCGGTCCTCATCGCGGCCGTAGGGGCCGACCCTCGGCTCGAACGCGCCGCGGACGATGGCGAGCGCGGCGGCGTCGTCGGGGGCGGAGCGGATGGCCTGCATCAGGCTGCGGTTGCGGCTGCGCGCGAAGACATTGCCCATCACGTAGAGCGCGGCGTCGATCACGCCCCAGGCGAGGTTGCAGCCCAGCGCCGCGATCAGCAGACGGCCCAGGGCGTCGCGGTCGAAGCCGGCGATCAGGCTGGCGCCCAGGGTGCAGGTCAGCACCATGATCAGCCCGAACAGGATTTCGGCGAGGCTCTCCGCCGGGTCGAGATAGCGATCGAGGAAAGAGATGTGACGACTCCCCTGCTGTTCGCTCAGGGCGGCTGTACCGCCTTGTGGCCGGGCACGCCCAGCGCGATGACCAAGGTCAGCCAGGCGTTCCAGCCCTGCGGCCGGTTCTCGCCGGCGAATTCATAGTACGCCCGGGCGGTGAGCGATGCCTGCCGGCGACCGCCGACGAAATCGTAGCCGACCTGCGGCCCGATGCCGGCAACCCGCGACATGAACGGCCCCAGCGTGGCTCCGGGGCCGCTGTCGGCCGTGATCTGTTGGTAATAGTAGCCGACAACGCCCGCCAGGAACCGTTCCGTCAGGTATTGCGAGGCCGACATCTCGACATGCAGGTCGATGCCGCTCTGATAGGCGGTGTAGGGATTGATGAAATTGTAGGTCAGTCCGGCGACGGCGGTGAGCTCCGAGCCTTTGGCTTCGTCGAACCAGGTGTAGCCCACGCCGCCGTCGATTGCCCAGCGGCCCAGGCCGACGCTGGCCTGGCGGTTCACGTCGTAGGCGCCGAGCGGGACGTTGGCGGTGACGTAGGTCATGAAATTGTGGACGCCGTGGTTCCAGCGCAGCGAGGCGGTCGGGAAGAGATCGCCGAACGCCGTCATCGAATCGCCGATCGATCCCGACAGGCTGCGGCCCGAGGGCGCGACCAGGGTGGCCGACACCGCCGAACTGTAGTTGCCCCACAGCGCCGTCACACCCACGGCGACCTGGCCGCCCAGCACCGGCGTCTCGAAGGCGTAGGAAGGCGTCAGCATGAAATAGTTCGAGGTCGTGTCGAGACCGACCTCGATGCGCCCGCCGCGCGTGAAGCTGGCCGTGCGGCCGGCGCTGGCGCCCGCCGAGTAGAAGGTCGTGTCGAGCGACAGGCCGGGGGTCGCCGGCACCGCGCCCTGGCTGGCATAGCTTCCCAGCAGCCAGAAGCTGGTGCCGCTTTCATCGGCGCGCCCGTCGCCTGCGCTGCCGCCCGCGGCAATGACCGTGACCAGCGCGCCAAGCATGAGGCGTCTCAGCGCGCAACCGAATTGGCGTGGCGTCAGGAGAGGCTGGTCCACGCCGTCATGTTAGAGCGGAATGAGATGAGGTGGAACCGCATGCGGTTCCACCTCATCTCATTCGCACCCTTCTGGCTGGTCGACTGCCAGGGCAGTCTGCGCATCATTTGCCTCCGAGGATTGCCATGAGCAACCCTGGCAAGACAGAATGGGAAGCTGCACGGATTTCCTGCGTTTCCAGAAGGTGGCCATCCATGAACGCTGCCAAGTACGCCGCCACCGAACGCCTGCGCAACGGGGCGACGCTGCAGATCCGCGCGCTGCTGCCCGGCGATCGTGCCGAGATGCTTGCCGCCGTAGGACGATTCAGCGAGCAGACGCTGTACCGCCGCTTCTTTGCGCCAAAGCGCAGCTTCAGCGAACGCGAGATCGAATTCTTCCTCAATGTGGACTTCATCAGCCACGTGGCGCTGGTGGCCGTGCTGAGCGAAGGCGGACGACAGGTGATCGCGGGCGGCGCACGGTATATCGTCTCGCAACCGGGTTGCGCCGAGGTGGCGTTCGCGATCGACGACCCGCATCAGAAACTGGGCATTGCCACGCACCTGATCCGCCACCTGATCGAAATTGCGCGCGCGAACGGGCTCGAGACATTCATCGCCGAAGTGTTGCCCGAGAACACGCCGATGCTTAAGATATTCGAGCGCTGCGGCCTGACCATGACGACGCGCCGTGACAGGGGCGTCGTACACGTCAGGCTTGCTCTCTCTCCTGGCGTCAAGACGTGACGAGGATCGTGACGATCGAACGGTCAGATCGCCGATGGTTCGCGACCGAACGTGCAGCAGATACGCCTGTGCCCGCAATTCGAAGGAGCATTGAACCCCGGCATCGCAAGCAAGAAGAGCCCGGCCGCACCGGGCCCTCCATAATCAGTCCAAGGAGGAAACCATGGCAACCAAGCTGCAAGCTGCGAGCGATCAGAACGACATCGCCGCCTGGCGTGGCTTCGCGCCGGGAAGCTGGCAAAGTCGAGTCAACGTGCGCGAGTTCATCCAGCGCAACTACACGCCTTACGAGGGCGACGCCTCCTTCCTGCAGGGGGCCACCGACCGCACGCGCGGCATCTGGCAGACCTTGCAGCCGCTGCTCGCCCAGGAGCGCGAAAAAGGCATCCTCGACGTCTCGCAGGTGCCCTCCGGCATCCTGGCGCACGCGCCGGGCTACATCGACAAGGCGAACGAGCTGATCGTCGGGCTGCAGACCGAGGCGCCGCTCAAGCGGGCGATCATGCCGTTCGGCGGCTGGCGCGTGGTGGCGAACAGCCTCGAATCCTACGGCTACAAGCCCGATCCCCTGCTGGGCGAAATCTTCACCAAGTACCGCAAGACCCACAACGACGGTGTGTTCGACGCCTATACGCCGGACATCCGCAAGGCGCGGTCGTCGCACATCGTCACCGGCCTGCCCGATGCCTACGGGCGCGGCCGCATCATCGGCGACTATCGCCGGGTGGCCCTGTACGGCGTGGATTTCCTGGTCGCCGACAAGGAGCGTGAGCGGCATGAGCTCGATCAGCGCCATTCGACCGAGGAGGTGATCCGCCTGCGCGAGGAGCTTGCCGAGCAGATCCGCTCGCTCAAGGAACTGAAGCAGATGGCGAAGAACTACGGCCACGACATTTCGGGGCCGGCGACGACGGCGCGCGAAGCCGTGCAGTGGACCTATTTCGGCTATCTCGCCGCCATCAAGCAGCAGAACGGCGCGGCGATGTCGGCCGGCCGGCTGTCGACCTTCTGGGACATCTACATCGAGCGCGACCTGCGCGCCGGCAAGCTGACCGAGCAGCAGGCGCAGGAGCTCGTCGACGACGTGGTGATCAAATGGCGGATCGTCCGCTTCCTGCGCGCGCCCGAGTACAACCAGCTCTTCTCCGGCGACCCGGTGTGGGTCACCGAGACGCTGGGCGGCATGGGCGAGGATGGCCGCACCCTGGTGACCAAGTCGGCCTTCCGCATGCTGCACACGCTCTACAATCTCGGGCCGGCGCCCGAGCCCAACCTCACGGTATTCTGGTCGCCGCGCCTGCCCGATGGCTTCAAGCGCTTCGCCATCAAGACGTCGATCGACACCAGCGCGATCCAGTACGAATCGGACGACCTGATGCGGCCGAAGTTCGGCGACGACTGCGCCATCGCCTGCTGCGTCTCGGCGATGCGGGTCGGCAAGCAGATGCAGTTCTTCGGCGCGCGCGTGAACCTGCCCAAGACCCTGCTGTATGCCCTCAATGGCGGACGCGACGAGATGAGCGGCGACCAGGTCGGACCGAAGCTCGCGCCGGTGACCGGCGACGTCCTGAATTATGACGAGGTCATGGACCGGCTCGATCCGATGATGGACTGGCTGGCCAAGACCTACGTCAACGCGCTCAACTGCATCCACTACATGCACGACAAGTATTGCTACGAGGCGATCGAGATGGCGCTGCACGATCGCGACATCCTGCGCACCCTGGCCTGCGGCATCGCCGGCCTGTCGCACGCCACCGACAGCCTGTCGGCCATCAAGCACGCCAAGGTCAGGCCGGTGCGCGACACGCGCGGGCTGATCGTCGACTTCCAGATCGACGGCGAGTTCCCGTGCTTCGGCAACAACGACGATCAGGCCGACGACATCGCCAAGAAGCTGGTGTCGACGATGATGAACAAGATCCGCATGTATCCCAGCTACCGCGGCGCGACCCACACGCAGTCGGTCCTGACCATCACGTCCAACGTGGTCTACGGCAAGGCGACCGGCAACACGCCGGACGGCCGCAAGAAAGGCGAGCCGTTCGCCCCCGGCGCCAATCCGTCGAACGGCCGCGACACGCACGGTGCGCTGGCGGCCCTGATGTCGGTCGCCAAGATCCCCTATGACGACGCCGAGGACGGCATCTCGCTCACCCTCTCGGTCGTTCCGTCGGCCCTGGGCAGCGTGCAGGAGCAGATGGAGCGGGGCGTGAACGCGCTCGATGCGTATTTCTCGAGCGGCGGCTTCCACGTCAACATCAACGTGCTCAACCGCGACACCCTGCAGGACGCGATGAAGCATCCCGAGAAGTACCCGCAGCTCACCATCCGGGTGTCGGGCTATGCCGTGAACTTCGTCAAGCTGACCCGCGAGCAGCAGCTCGACGTCATCAATCGCACCTTCCACGGCAGCCTGTAGGGAGCGGACGATGAGCGACATGCGCTCCGGCAGCCGCTACGAGCTCCAGAGGGCGCGCAAGGGCGTCGCGGAGACCAAGGCGGCGGGTGACTATTACGCGGTGCATCCCGGCGACATCGAGGAGATCGAGGAGGAAGACGACCTCGTGGGCTACGTGCACTCCTACGAGGTCGGCAGCACCGTGGACGGACCCGGCCTGCGCTTCGTCGGCTTCCTCACGGGGTGCCTGCTGCGCTGCCAGTACTGTCACAACCCCGACACCTGGCACAAGCACAACGGCCGGCCGGTGACCGTGTCGCGGGCGATGCAGCAGATCGGCAAGTACGTGCAGGTGCTCAAGATCAGCAAGGGCGGCATCACGCTGTCCGGCGGCGAGCCGATGGTGCAGCGGCCGTTCGTGCTGCGCATCTTCCGGCGCTGCAAGGAGCTGGGACTTCATACCTGCATGGACACATCGGGCCGGCTCGGCGATCGCTTCACCGACCAGGAGCTGATGGACATCGACCTCAACCTGCTCGACATCAAGTCGGGCGATCCCGAGACCTACGAGAAGGTCACGCGCCAGCCCTTGAAGCCGACGCTCGACTACGCCCACCGGCTGTCGGCGCTGGGGCGGCCGATGTGGGTTCGCTTCGTGCTGGTGCCGGGGCTGACCGACGCCTGGGACAACGTCGAGAAGGTCGCCGACATCTGCGCCGGCCTGAAGTCGCTGCAGCGCGTCGAAATCCTGCGCTTCCACCAGATGGGCAAGATCAAGTGGGAGAAGCTCGGGCTCGACTATCCGCTGGCCAATGTCGAGCCGCCGAGCGCCGAATTGAGCGAACGCGTGCGGGGCCAGTTCCGCAGTCGCGGCCTTACGGTCTACTAGGCCGCGAAGCCGGACGCAGAAGGGGAGAGCGTGGACTACATCAGGATGCTTCTGGAGCAGCAGCCGCTCGCGGCGCTGTTCCTCACCATCGCGATCGGCTACCTCGTCGGCGAGATCAACATCAAGGGCTTCTCGCTCGGCGTCGGCGCGGTGCTGTTCGTCGCCCTCGCGGTGGGCTGGTTCGCGCCCAAGGCGGTGCCGGCGCCGATGGTCGGCACGATCGGCCTTGCGCTGTTCCTCTATGCCGTCGGAGTCCAGTACGGCAAGCAGTTCTTCCTCGGCCTGACGAGCGCCGCCGGTCAAAAGGCCAACGTCATGGCGCTGATCGGCGTACTCCTGTCAGGCGTGGTGAGCGTCGTCATCGCGAAAACGATGGGTCTCAACCTGGGTTACGGGCTCGGCCTGTTTGCCGGATCGGGCACCAGCACGCCGACCCTGCAGGCCGCCATCGCAACGCTGGGCAACGACGATCCTGCGGTCGGCTACTCGGTTTCCTACCCGTTCGGCGTCGCCGGGCCGATCCTTCTTCTCTACCTCGGCTACATGATCCTCAAGCCGAAGATCGAGACCGGCGCCGGCGCCGGAATGGAGCTCCTCGAGGTCGCCCTGCGCAACCCCGCTCACTTCGGCAAGACCCTCGGCGAGGTCATGAGCGGTCTGCCGGCCGGAGCGCACATCGTTGCCCTGCGCCGGGCCCATCACAACGAACCGGCCTCTGCCGGGGTCGTGGTGGCGGAAAACGACGTCATGCTGGTCGTCGCGCCAACCACGGAGACGCTCGCCGAGGCAAGCCGCGCGCTTGGGCAGCCGGCGCCCGGCCGCCTGGTCAAGGATCGCAGCGACCTCGATTATGTGCGCGTCTTCGCCTCGCGCCCGATGGTGGTGGGCCGGGCGATCGGCGATCTCGATCTGCCGGGGGACAAGGCGGCGATCATCGCCCAGGTGAGGCGCGGAGACGCCGACATCATGCCGCGGCCCGATCTCGTGCTCGAGTTCGGCGACCGGGTCGGCCTGCTCGCCAACCGCGGCGATTTTGCCGGCCTGCGCAAGTTCTTCGGCGATTCGATCAAGGGCACCGCCGAGTTCAGCTACATCTCGATCGGTCTCGGCATGGCGATCGGCTTCCTGATCGGCGCCATCCAGTTGCCGATCCCCGGCATCGGCAAGCTGGCGATCGGGCTCTCGGGCGTGCTGATCGTGGCGCTGGTGCTGGGCAATCTGCGGCGCACAGGGGGCATGAACTGGACGATCCCGCTGTCGGCCAATCTCGTGTTGCGCAACCTCGGGCTGACGCTCTTCCTGGCACAGGTCGGCATGTCGTCGGGTCCGAAGTTCGCTGCGACGGTGGCGGAGTCCGGTCTGCTGATGCTTGGCCTGGGCGCCATCGTGTTGCTGGCGCTGGTCCTGCCGATCCTGATTCTCGGCCTGCTGGTCTACCGCATGCCGTACGACGAGGTGGCGGGCATCGTCGCCGGCGCCTGCGGCAATCCGGCGATCCTCGCCTATGCCAACAAGCTCACGCCGACCGAACGGCCGGATATCGGCTACGCCATGATCTTTCCCGGCATGACGATCGTGAAGATCCTGTTCGTCGACATCGTGCCCGCGTTTTTTCCCTGACTGCTCACGAATCCTTGTGCACGGCAAATGCTTGTCATTTGCGAAACGTTCAATCCGAGAAATTCTCGACTTTCGCTCCGAGGAGGATCAGAATCGCGCGAGAAAAAAACAACAACTAAACCGATGGGAGGCACGCATGGCCAAGCACCTGGGTGACAACGAAACCTCATCGACTGCTTCGACATCCCCGCCGCTTGAAGGTATCGACCGCCGATCATTCCTGATGCGTCACGCCGTGATCGGTGCGGCGGCCGTCATGACGGGCACGACCTGGACGGCGGACGCGCGTGCGCAACAGGCCGCGAAGGAGGCATCAGGTCCGAAACTCGGCGGGACGCTTTCTCCAGACCTGAATGTGGTCAAAGCCGCCAAGGGCCCGGTGATGATCCTGGCCGACGAGTTCTACAAGGTCGGACCTGGCCCCTCGAGCTCGCATACGATCGGGCCGATGCGCATCACCTACGACTTCTATCAGCGCTGCACCAAGCTGCCGGCCGACCAGTTGGCCCAGGCCACCGGCCTCAAGGTGCATCTGTTCGGCAGCCTCAGCGCCACCGGCAAGGGCCATGGCACGGAGCGCGCATCCCTCGCCGGGCTGCTCGGCAAGGAGCCGGCGACGGTCGATCCCTTGTTCCTCGACGAGATGATCGCCAAGCCCCAGCAAACCTATCCGGTGACCCTGGGTGGCAAGACGTTCAACCTGTCGCTTTCTGACGTCGTCTACGACGCGCCCAAGGGCGAGTTTCCCCATCCCAACACCATGACCTGCAAGCTCATGGCCGGCGACAAGCCGGTCTACGAGCTCGAGTACTACTCGGTGGGCGGCGGCTTCATCGAATGGAAGGGCTACCAGCCGCCGAAGAAAAATCCGCCCAAATATCCCTTCGCCACCATGAAGGAGCTGCGCCAGCACGCCGAGAAGAACAACCTCTCGATTGCGCAGGTGATCATGGCGAATGAAACCTCGATCTCCGGCAAGAGCGAGGCGGACGTCAACGCGTTCCTCGACAAGATCGCGGGCGCCATGCTGGCCACAGTCAAGTCTGGCCTGTCGATCAAGGAGGGCGTGCTGCCCGGCCCGATCAAGCTGCATTCAAAGGCGGCGACCGTCTGGGAGCGGGCGATGGACGACAAGTACGAGAGCGACCGCGCCATCGGCTTGCTGTCGGCCTGCGCGCTCGCGGCGTCCGAGGAGAACGCACGCGGGCATCTGGTCATCACGGCGCCGACCGGTGGTTCGGCGGGTGTGATGCCGGCCGTCGTCTATGGCCTGACCGAGGGCAAGCGCAAGGTGACGCCGGACAAGCTGCGCGAAGGCCTGCTGGCGGGCCTGGCCATCGGCTATCTCTGCAAGCACAACGCCACCCTGGCGGCTGCCGAAGGCGGCTGCCAGTCGGAGATTGGCGTCGCCTCGGCGATGGCCGCTGCCTGCATGGCGCAGGCGATCGGAGCTTCGCCGCAGGTGATCGAGAACGCCGCCGAATTGGCGCTGGAGCACCATCTCGGCATGACCTGCGACCCGGTAGCGGGCTACGTGCAGGTGCCCTGCATCGAGCGCTGCGCCTTCGGTGCCGTGAAGGCCTGGACCGCGGTGATGATCGCGACCAACGAGATCGCCTCGCGCCACCGCGTCGATCTCGACACGACGATCAAGACGCTCGCTGACACCGGCAAGGACATGAATTCCAAGTACAAGGAGACGAGCGAGGCCGGCCTGGCCGCCAACCTGGTTCTCTGCTGAGGTCTGAACGACCGTCGAGGCGACTGCGGGGGGAGACCGTGAAGCGCTTTTTGGAAAGACGTTGCAGCATTGCCGCGCTGTTGGCGCTGGTGGCCGCCGGGATTTGCGCGCCAGCGCAAGCCCAGGCGCCGAACGAGGGCCTTCCGATTCCGGACTCGCCCCGAAACGATCTCACCGCAATAGATCGCATGTTTCGCCCGGCTTCGCCGCCGCCGCTGACGCTGTTTCCTGAAATCCGCGAGCAAATGAAGGACGCTCCCGCCTTCGTGCGCGATTCGACCTTCTCGATCAATCCGCGCAGCTACTATCGCGACCAGGTCACGAACTCGCCGACCGGGGCGAGCATCAATGAAGCCTGGGCTACTGGCGGCTCACTCGCCTTCGAGACTGGCCGGCTGTTCGATGTCCTCTCCTTCGGCACCGTCGTCTACGCGACGACCCCGTTCTACGCGCCGCTCGACAGGGGCAATACCGGCCTGCTGCAGCCCGACCAGGCCGGCTTCGCGGTGGCAGGGCAGCTCTACGGCCGTGCCCGCCTGTTCGAGGATCACTACATCACGGGTGGCCGTTACCTCTACGACACGCCGTATCTCGGGCCGTGGGACAATCGCATGATCCCGCAAACCTTCTACGGCTACACCCTGACCGGCACATTCGGCGATCCCGAGCACGGTCCGACCTTTCGTTACGGCGGCGGCTATATCGCCACCATCAAACCCCGGGACTCGGCGACGTTCCTCTCGATGTCCCGGCAAGCGGGCGCGAACGTCGACTACGGCACGGGTGTGCTCGGCGGGCGCCTGACCTGGGGCCCGGCCTCGATCGGTGCAATCGAGTACTACACACAGGACACGCTCAACATCGCCTATGTGGAAGGCAAATATGGAGGCGCCCTGCCCTGGGATCTCTATTCCATCGTGGCGCTCCAATACGCCGATCAGCGCACGGTGGGCGCCAACCTGACCAACGGCGGCAACTACTACCAGACCAGCCAGTTCGGATCCCGGCTCGAAGTCGGCAAGAGCACGGGCATCCTCACCCTGGGTTTTTCCACGGTTGGTCCGAACTTTGCGATGATGAATCCCTGGAGCGCCAATCCGATCTATACCGACGCGCAGATACAGGGGTTCCAGCGCGCCGGCGAGAACGCGCTCATGGTCGGTCTGTCGTACGTGATGACGCCTATCGGCCTGCCCGGAGTTGCCGCATCTGTCTTCTACTACAATGGCTGGACGTCGTCGGCGGCCGCAGGAGGCCCGCTCATTGAACACGAGTGGGACTTCAATGTGGAATGGAAACCGAAGTGGAAGCCTCTGCCCGGCCTTTGGCTAAGGGCGCGCTACGGCTTTTCAGACACCAACCAGAACAACATCCGCACGACAGTCGATGAAGTCCGGCTGATCCTGAACTACAGCCTCAGCATCTACTGATTGCCGCTGTCGAGCCAGGCCAAGGCCTCAGCTCTCTCGCTGCCGCCGACAACTTGATTTCCGGTTGGACGAAGCGCGCAGCCACGGGACGTCCGGCGGACGATGTGCCTGCCAACGCCCGCTTGCGTGTCCTGCACGCCGCCTCAGCCGGGGCTAGGCGCGCCGGGCGGCGGCGGGCTGCGCCGGCATTCGCCGGTCAGGATGCCGCCAAAGCCCGCGAGCGGCGTCACGGCGAGCGCGCCGTCGTTCCTGTTGTAGGTGATGGTGAACTGCGGGAAGCGGGTGCGCAGCGCCTGGAAGGTGATGCCGGTGCTGGTGCCCTCGACCAGCGTGCCGCCCTCCAGCAAGGACACGGTGTTGCGCAGGTCGTCGAACACCATGAAGAAGTTTTGCGCCTTGCCGTTGGTGTCGCTGTATTTGCAGGCGAGCCAACGCGGCTCGGCCATCGCCGGCCGGGCGAGGGCTGCGAGCAACCCCACAGTTCCGAGAATTTCTCGCCACCGCATGGCGCGCGCCGGCCTGTTACCGCGGCGCCATGCGGATGGCGCCGTCGAGGCGGATGGTCTCGCCGTTCAGCATGTGGTTCTCGACGATCTGCATGGCGAGCTGGGCATATTCCTTGGGATCGCCCAGCCGCGACGGGAACGGCACCTGCGCGCCCAGGCTCTTCTGCGCTTCGGCCGACAGGCCCATCATCATCGGCGTCAGGAACAGGCCGGGCGCGATGGTGCAGACGCGGATGCCGAGGCTCGAAAGATCGCGCGCGATCGGCAGGGTCATGCCGACCACGCCGCCCTTGGAGGCCGAGTAGGCGGCCTGGCCGATCTGGCCGTCGAACGCCGCCACCGAGGCGGTGTTGATGATGACGCCGCGCTCGCCGTCGTCCATCGGCTCGGCCTGGCTCATCGCCCAGCTCGCGAGACGGATGACGTTGAAGGTGCCGATCAGGTTGACCTGGATCACCTGGGAGAACATCGCGAGATCGTGCGGACCCGACTTGGAGATCGTGCGCGCGGCGCGGCCGATGCCGGCGCAGTTCACCACGACCCGGGGCGCGCCCAGCCTCTCGACCACGGTCTTGACCGAGGCCTCGGTGTTGGCGGCGTCGGAGACGTTGGTCTTGACGTAGAGGCCACCCAGTTCCTTGGCCTTTTTCTCGCCGAGCTCGTCCTGCAGGTCGAAGATCGCGACCTTGGCGCCGGCTGCCGCCAGCGCCGACGCGGTGGCGCCGCCCAAACCCGATGCGCCGCCGGTGACGATGGCGGTCTGGCCCTTGACGTTCATTGGTATCCTCCGTGGTTCGCGGCGCTTTTTAGCAGGTCCCAACCCCTTGCCAAGCGCGCCCGGCTAACCACCTTTCAGGTCATGAACGACACCGACCGCCTCCTGCAGGACGAGACCCGCGTCCGCGACGGCTTCTGGCGCAAGGCGCGGCGGACCCTGGGCAAGGTGCCGTTCACCGAGGACGCCGTGGCGGCGTTCCATTGCGCCCTCGATTCCGCGACTCCGATGCCCATCCGCGCCACGCTGCTGGGCGCGCTCGCCTATTTCGTGATGCCGTTCGACGCCATCCCCGACTTCATCGTGGGCCTGGGCTACACCGACGACGCGGCGATCCTGATCGCGGCCTTCACCGCGGCGCGGGTGCACATCACCGAGGCGCATCGCGAGAAGGCGCGCGCCTGGCTCCTCAAGGCGCAGGCGTCTCCAGCGGCCTAGGCGCCAGCGCGGCGCGGCGGCGTTCGCGGGCGAGCTGGTGCTCGCGATGGGCGATGTAGAGCGCCGAGCCGATGACGATCGAAGCCCCGACATAGGTCCAGATCACCGGCATCTCGCCCCAGATCAGCCAGCCGACGAACACCGCGAAGGGCAGGCGCATGTATTCGAACGGCGCCACCGCCGACATCTCGCCCGCCTTGAAGGCCTGCACCCAGAAATACTGGCCGACCGTGGCCGACAGCGCGATGCCGATGGCGAGCACCCAGCCCCACAGGTCGGGCCAGCGCCATACCCAGATGGCGGGCAGCGCCAGCAGCAAGGTCGAGAAGATCGCGAACTGGGTCAGGATCATGAGCGGCGTCTCGGAATCCGACAGCCGCCTCACCAGCAGGATCGAAATGGAGACGGCGGCGGCATTGGTGAGCGCCACCAGCGCGCCGAGCTGCAGGCTGCCCTCGCCCGGCCGCGCCATGATCAGCACGCCGGCAAAGCCGATGACCGTGGCGCTCCAGCGCCGCCAGCGCACCTTCTCGCCCAGGACGAGGGCGGCGACCACGACCGAGAACAGCGGCTGAGAGAAGGCGATGGCCGTGGCGTCGGCCAGCGGCAGCATGGAGACGGCATAGAAGCCCAGCACCATCGAGGCGGTGCCCATGGCGGTGCGCCAGAAATGACCGACGATGCGCTTGGAGTGCCATGGTTTCACCCGCCCCGCGGCGATCATGGGCAGCAGCAGGATCACCGAGATGACGGCGCGGAAGAAAGCGGTCTGCACGCTCTCGACCTGCGTCGAGAGCAGGCGGATCATCGCGCTGGTCGAGGTGAAGATGAAGCCGCCGCTCACCAGCCACAGTGCCCCCTGCACGTTGGGCGGCAGGCGTCGCAGCCAGTCGTGCATCAGCCGGTCCCGGGTGGCGGCAAGTCGCTGCTGCCCAAGGGCCGCTGCATCAACACACTGTCGAGCCAGCGGCCGAACTTGAAGCCAATATTCTTCAACGTCCCGACCATCTCGAAACCACAGGACGCGTGCAGCCGGATCGATGGCAGTTGCGCGGAATTGCCGATCACCGCGACCATCTGGCGCTTGCCCGCCGCAGTGCACTGCTCGATCAGCACCGGCAGGAGCGCCTTGCCGACGCCCTGCCCGACCGCGTCGTTGTCGATGTAGATCGAATCCTCGACCGAGAATTTGTAGGCGGGGCGCGGTCGCCAGTTGCCGGCATAGGCATAGCCCAGGATCTTGCCCTCGCGCTCCGCCACCAGGTGCGGCAGCCCAAGGTCGAGCACGGCGGCACGGCGCTTTTTCATTTCAGCGACATCGGGCGGATCGACCTCGAAGGAGGCCGTGCCGTGCAGCACGTGATGGGCATAGATTTCCGCGCAGCGCGCGACATCGGCCTCGGTCGAGGCCCGTACGATCAACTCGTTCACGTCTGGTTATATCCCCACATCTTTCATGCGGGGATCATAGCGCCTCGGTGGGACGACCGCCGCATCGAAGCGGTCTCGTCAGCGCCCGCTCTCGTTCGAGAACAGCGAATTGGCCAGCTGCATGCCGGTCTGCATGTCGGCGAGCGCGACGGAGACCTGCTGGCCACGGCTGTCGATGATCGTCCAACCGCGCCACGTCAGCGGGTTTTCCGAGAAGCGGACGATCACCTTGCCGTCCTTCGGCTTCCTCGTCTGGCTCATGGTAGCTTCGATCAGGCCGTTGACCCGCTCGAGCTTCTCGACCCTGAGATCGCCGCTGAGCGACATCGGATCCTTGACCAGGAACGACACGGCGGTCCAGCCGATCGGCCACTGGCCGAAATCCTTGGTCGTCGGATCCCACATCGTCACCTGATAACCGTCGGCCACGATCTTGAGCTGCGACGGCGGATCGTACTCGAAGCGCATGCGGCCGGGCCGGCGCACATAGAGCGTGCCCTGGATGATCGAGCCGTTGGGATTGGTCTGCACAAAGCGCGCTTTCAGCGTGCGGATCGTGTTGAAGTACTTCTCGATCTCCGGCACGCCGACTTGCCCCTGCGCCTGCGCAGGCAGCGCGGCGGCGAACAGCAGGGCGACGGCAGACAGAAGAACGGCGAAAAGGGTGCGCATGCGCTCGATATGACCGGCGAATGGGGCAGATTCAAGTGCAGCCGCCCCTTCCCAAGCAGGTAAACGACCGTTTACCATGGCGATAACAACAGCGAGGAACGCCATGCATGTCGGAATGGCAACCGTCTTCCAGAACACCGGCCGCGCGCTCAGCGACCATCAGATCTACCTGAACGAACTGGCGCTGGCCGACATGGCCGAGCCGCTGGGATTCGAATCGATCTGGGGCGTCGAGCACCACTTCACCGACTACACGATGTGCCCCGACGTCGTGCAATTCCTCTCCTACATGGCGGGCCGCACCCGGCACGTGCGGCTGGGCTCGATGGTCGTGGTGCTGCCGTGGCACGACCCGATGCGGGTGGCCGAGCAGATCTCGATGCTCGATCATCTCTCGGGCGGGCGCATGATCCTGGGGCTGGGCCGCGGTGCCGGCAAGGTCGAGTTCGACGGCTTCCGCCTCGACATGGGCGACAGCCGCGAGCTCTTCGTCGAATACGGCGAGGCACTTCTCCACGGCCTCGAAAGCGGCGTGATGGAGTATCAGGGCAAGCATTACAGGCAGCCCGCCACCGCCATCCGTCCGGCCCCCTATAAATCCTTCCGCGGCCGCACCTATGCCGCGGCGGTCAGCCCCGAGAGCGCGCGCATCATGGCCAAGCTCGGCGTCGGCCTGCTGATCATCCCGCAGAAGCCGTGGCGCGAGGTCGAGAAGGAGCTCACCGAATACAACAAGCTCTATCGCGAGATGAACGGCAGCGATGCCCCGCAGCCGATCTCGGCCGGCTGGACCTTCGTCGACGAAAGCGCCGAGCGGGCGCGCGACAGGGCGATCGACTATATCGGCGGCTACTACCGCACGGTGCTCGACCACTACCAGTTCGGGGCGGCGCACATGAAGAACCAGCGCGGCTACGAGTACTACGCCAAGATGAACGAGAAGCTCGCCGTCTACGGCGACCAGAAGGCGATCGAGTTCTTCGCCGACCTGCAGGTCTACGGCACGCCCGAGCAGGTCTACGACAAGGTCATGGCGATCCACAAACAGACCAACAATTCGGCCTATGTCGGCGTGTTCTCCTATGCCGGCATGCCGCACGAGGAGGCCGCCCGCAACATGCGCCTGTTCGCGGCCACGGTGATGCCCGAACTGAAGAAGTTCGACGCCGGTGCTGCCATCGACCGCGCCTCGATGCTGCCCGACCTGCGCTTTGCCGCCGCAGCCGAGTAAGTAAGGCCAAGGTAAGCCTGCCCGGTCATCGTGGACCTCCGATCGGAAAGGAGGCCACGATGCGCCGCATGGCGTTGGGCCTGTTGACCTTGAGTCTTCTGATGGTGGCGTCCTCGGCCTGCTTCGCCCGTGGCGGCGGTCACGGGCATGGACACGGGCATGGCGCCGGCGCCACGACCTCGCGTTCTCACCATTAGCTATTCCCGGTAGCTATCCCCAGGCGCCTTCGATAGGTTCCGCGCGCTGCGCTGGGTGCCGGGAGAGTTAGACATGCGTGAAGTCATCGCGGCCGCCGCAGTGGCGGCCTGCCTGGCTGCGGGGCCAGCCGCTGCCCAGACCCAGCTCGAGCGCGGCAAATACCTGGTCGAAAGCATCATGGGTTGCGGCAACTGCCATACGCCCGTGGGGCCGAACGGGCCGATCCTGGACAAGGCGCTGTCCGGCGGACCGCCGATCGGCGAGAAGGCCTTCACCGCCGTGCCCTCCAACATCACGCCCGATCCCGAGACCGGCATCGGCAAGTGGACCGATGCGCAGATCAAGGTCGCCATCCGCCAGGGCAGGCGACCCAACGGCACGTTGATCGGGCCGCCCATGCCGTTCGGCCAGTATCACGGCATCGCCGATGCCGACATCGACGCCGTCGTCGCCTACCTGCGCAGCGTGCCGGCGGTGCACAACGCCGTGGCGAAATCGACCTACAAGATGCCGCTGCCGCCGGCCTGGGGGCCGCCGATCGACAAGCCGATCGCAGCGCCGCCGGCCAGCGACAAGGTGGCTTACGGCGCCTATCTCGCGGGCCCGCTCGGCCATTGCGTGGAGTGCCACACGCCGATGGGACCGGACCACCGCCAGCAGTACGCGACCTTGCTCGGTGCGGGCGGCATGCAGTTCGAGGGACCGTGGGGCCTGAGCGTCGCCAAGAACATCACGTCCGATCCCGAGCATGGGCTCGGCAAGTGGACCGATGCCGAGATCGAGCGCGCGATCCGCACCGGCATCGACAGAGACGGCCATCCGCTGAAGCCGCCGATGGGCTACGCCTATTACAGCAAGATTTCAGCCGACGACATGGCGGCGCTGATCGCCTGGCTGCGCAGCCTGCCGCCGAAGAAAACTCCCTAGAGAGCGATCGATCCGGGACTCCTTCGACGGATACAAATCTTACGGGCATGCGCACCGGCAGATATGCGGTGCGGTCCGCTAATTTCAGTTTTCGGCAAATTCTTTCGTCCATACGCTCGCCATCGTTGCGCAAGTCGACGGTGACGGCCATGCACGGTCCTCAACCCGCGAACTCCGAGTCGAGTGGGCGAAATTATGGCGCCCGCCGAACACCTGTTCATCCCCGATCGCTTTCCGGCCCGGCGACCGCCCGGCGGAGGGAGCTGTTCCATGCGCTGCAAACTTCTCTTTCTGTTGATTCTCCAGCCCCTGCTCGAGGCCTGCGTCGGCCCTGGCGACCTCCTGGCCCCAACATGCCGCATGATCCATCGGCGGGCCAAAGAAACCATGAGCCTGCGCGAGAGCGAGCGGCGCTACACGAGCCGTCGGTCGATCGCTACCAAGCTGAAATCGTGCAGATCGACATCGACGAGCAGTTCAACCTATACGATCGAGCGAAGATCCTGCGTGCCGTCAACGAATGGAACCACGTGCTGAACGGATTCGTCCGGCTCGACATCGCGACCAAGACGGACGGCCGGCCGATGGCCGACCAACCTCTGACCTGGTGGGTCGTGCTGGCGCGCGCGGACAAGCCGGGAAGCAGCGCCCTGTTCGGCAACGCACTCGCCCTCACCTATCCACTGCGTGGGATCGGCGGAATGGTGATCGTCTATGTCGACCGGCTGGGTAAGCGCGATCTCGCCAGCGTGATGCGACACGAACTCGGCCATGTACTGGGCCTCGGCCACGACCCTCACGGCCGCCTGATGTCGATCCGGTACACGGAGAACAACCAGGAATGCGTCGACAAGGCTGCCGCCGAGGCGATTGCAGCCAATCGAAAGTTGCGGGTGACGGACCTCAACTGGTGCGAGGCGTCCGCTGGTGCCGACAAGACCAAGTCGGATTTGTAAACCCGGCCATAACCGCGCGACGCGCTGACGCGGTTGCGCGGGCCGACATGGCACGCGCCGTGCTTTATAGGGTGTCTCCGGAATCGGCATTGCCGTGGCGTCGCCGACACGGCAGAGAGCGCCGTTGCAGTGACGGTGCCGCGAAGGAGACGGCTCATGAGTTCCCCATCTGCGCCGGCCCCCGCCCAGAACCGACCGCGGCCGCGCCCCGATTTCGAGCGGATTGCGCTTTTGCTACAGGGCGGCGGCGCGCTGGGCGCCTACCAGGGCGGCGTCTATCAGGCACTGGCCGAATCCGACCTTCATCCCGAACTCGGTCGCCGGCATCTCGATCGGCGCCATCAACTGTGCGCTGATCGCCGGCAACCCGCCGGAGAGGCGCGTCGAACGGCTGCGCAACTTCTGGGAGACGGTGACCCAGCCGCCGCTCGGCGTTCCCTATCTCCCGTCGTTCGATATCAAGAACGACATGACCCGCCAGATGATCAACCAGTGGCGTGCGCTCGGCGCCCTGATGTGGGGCGCGCCGAGCTTCTTCAAGCCGCGGATACCGCCGCCGATCTTCACGCCGTCGAGCAATCCCGGCGCGCTCGCTTTCTACGACGTCTCGCCGCTCAAGACGCTGCTCGAGAGCCTGGTGGATTTCGACCGCATCAATGCCAAGCAGACCCGCTTCGGCGTCGGCGCCACCAACGTCAAGACCGGCAACTTCGTCTATTTCGACAACATGACCCATACGATCGGCTCGGCGCATGTCATCGCCAGCGGCTCGCTGCCGCCGGGCTTTCCGGCCACCGAGGTCGACGGCGAGTACTATTGGGACGGCGGCATCGTTTCCAACACGCCCTTGCAATGGATGCTCGACGGCCGACCGCGCGAGGACACGCTCGCCTTCCAGGTCGATCTGTGGAGCGCGCGCGGCGAGCTGCCGCGCGACATGGTCGAGGTCGATGTGCGCCAGAAGGATATCCGCTTCTCCAGCCGGACCCGCGCCAGCACCGACACCTTCCGCCGCATGCAGGCGGTGCGGCGGGCGGCGGCCAAGCTGCTCGACCAGATGCCCAAGGAGCTGCGCCAGACGGCGGAAGCGGAGCTGCTGGCGCAGGAGGCCGACCACAAGGTCTACAACATCGTCCACATGATCTATCGCGCCAAGCGGTACGAGGGCGCGTCGAAGGACTACGAGTTCTCGCGCCGCACGATGGAGGAGCACTGGACGAGCGGCTACAGCGACATGACGCGCACCTTGTGCCATCCCGAGGTGCTGCAGCGCCCGACCAGCCCCGATGGCGTTTTCACCTTCGACCTCAAGGAACAGGGTCGCGAACAGGAGAAGTGAAGATGAAACTGGCCGACGTCCGCAAGAACGCCTTTGCGATGCCGCTCAACGACCCGTCCTATCCCAAGGGTCCTTACAAATTCTACAACCGCGAATTCGTCGTCATCACCTACCGCACCGACCCGGAGCGCCTGCGCGAGGTCGTGCCCGAGCCGCTCGAAGTGGTGGGCGACACGGTGAACTACGAATTCATCCGCATGCCCGATTCGACGGGCTTCGGCGACTATACCGAGACCGGCCAGGTGATCCCGGTGCGCTTCAAGGACAAGGACGGCACGGTGCAGGAAGGCGGCTACGTGCACGCCATGTATCTCGACGACAACTCGCCGATCGCCGGCGGCCGCGAGATCTGGGGCTTCCCCAAGAAGCTCGCCAATCCCAAGGTCTGCCACGAGAACGAGACCTTGCTGTGCACCCTGCACTACGGCTCGGTGCTCTGCGTCACCGGCACCATGGGCTACAAGCACTGTGAGCTCGACCCCGCGCCGCTGCTCAAGAGCCTGGCCAAGCCCAGCTTCATGATCAAGATCATCCCGCACGTCGACTGCACGCCGCGCATCTGCGAGCTGGTGCGCTACTACCTCGAGGACGTGACGGTGAAGGGCGCATGGTCCGGCCCGGCCGCGCTGCAGTTCTTCGATCACGCCATGTGCGACGTCAATCGCCTGCCGGTGCGCGAGGTCGTATCGGCCAGCCACTTTGTCACCGACCTGACACTGGGCCTTGGTGAAGTCGTGTACGACTACCTGGCCAAATAGACCCGAAACCCTCGCGAAAGGATCGCCTCATGCCCCGCTTCACAGGAAGAGTTGCCATCGTCACCGGCGCAGCCAGCGGCATCGGCAAGGAAATCGCGCTGCGCCTGGCCGCCGAAGGCGGCATTCCGGTGATCGCCGACTTGAACCTCGACGCCGCCAACGCGACGGCCCAGGAGATCAAGGCCAAGGGCGGCGATTCCTTCGCCGTCGCCATGAACGTCACCGACGAGGCCCAGGTCGAGAAGGGCATCGCCGACACCATGGCCAAGTACGGCAAGATCGACATCCTGGTGAGCAACGCCGGCATCCAGATCGTGAAGCCGCTGGTCGACTTCCCCTTCGCCGACTGGAAGAAGCTGCTCTCGATCCATCTCGACGGCGCCTTCCTCACCACCAAGGCCTGCCTCAAGCACATGTACGCCGCCAAGTATGGCCGCGTCGTCTACATGGGCTCGGTTCATTCCAAGGAGGCTTCCAAGCTCAAGGCGCCCTACGTCACGGCCAAGCACGGCCTGATCGGGCTCTCCAAGGTGCTGGCCAAGGAGGGCGCTGAATACAATGTCTCGTCCAACGTGGTCTGCCCCGGCTTCGTGCGCACGCCGCTGGTGGAAAAGCAGATTCCCGAGCAGGCCAAGGAGCTCAACATCAGCGAGGAGGACGTCATCAAGCACGTCATGCTGAAGGACACGGCGGACGGCGAGTTCACAACCACTGACGAAGTGGCCGACGCCGTTCTCTATTTTGCCGGCGCCAACAGCACGGCATTGACGGGCCAATCCATGGTCGTGAGCCACGGCTGGTTCATGCAGTAAACGCGCAAATGAGCCTTGTGTTGCAAGGTTGCAACGCTCTCGGCCGTTAAACGCCGGAACCTGTGACCGTGGGCAACCACGGTCTTCGCCCCCTCGTTGGTCGGGCACTGAACGCCTCCAACAAGGGAACCCCCTAAATGTTCAAGAAGGCACTCCTGGCCGCCACGGCGATCCTCGCCCTGCCGGCGGTCGCTAACGCCCAAGGACTGTTCGACTCGGCCGGTCCGGCCTATCCGGGCGTCTATATCGGTGCCGAAGGCGGCCTGAACTGGCTGCTGAACAACAACAGCTACACCATGAATACGGGCTGGGCCGTCGGCGGCAAGGTCGGCTACGACTTCGTCGGCCCGCGCATCGAGATCGAAGGCATGTACCACAACAACACCGGCAGCGGCGTTGTTGCCTTCCCGAACGGCGGATTTGCCAACGTGAACGGCCGCATCGAGCAGGTCTCGCTGATGGGCAACATCCTCTATGACTTCTTCCCGGCCGCCACCGTCACGCCGTATGTCGGCGCGGGCGCCGGCGTCGCCTTCGTCGATTCCACCATCCAGGGCTGCAGCCTCTGCAGCACGCAGTTCGCCTATCAGGGCATCCTGGGCGTGGCCTACAACGCCACGCCGTCGATGCGCATCGCGCTTGAAGGGCGTTACTACGGCACCACAAACCCGGGCGCCTACACCAACAACAACATCATGGCGTTGGTGAGCATGTCCTATAAGTTCGGCCAGCCCGAGGTGGCCCCGCCGCCGGCGCCGCCGCCGGCCGCGGTGACGCCGCCGTCGTTCATGGTGTTCTTCGACTGGGACCGCGCGAACCTCTCGCAGCAGGCGCTGGGCACGATCAGCCAGGCTGCGGCGGCGTTCAAGACCAAGGGCAGCGCGCGCATCACGGCGACCGGCCACACCGACACGACCGGTCCGGAGAGCTACAACATGGCGCTGTCGCTGCGTCGTGCCAACGCGGTCAAGGACGCTCTCGTCCGCGACGGCGTGCCGGCCCAGGCGATCACGGTCATCGGCAGGGGCGAGAGCCAGCTCTGGTGCCGACCGGCGACAACGTGCGCGAGCCGCAGAACCGCCGCGTCGAGATCGTCGTCCAGTAAGACGAGACGTCGACCTTCCTTTCGCAGAAACGGCCGGGCCTTCCCGGCCGTTTCCTTTTGCGGCGCAATCTTGACACCGAACGTCGCCACGAGCAGCGTTGCCATCGATCGTTCAGGCAATGAACGACCGTCCCGGGAGGGAACATGGCAACGACACCCGGTTCCATCGTGGCGTTCGCCGCGGCGCTCGCGCTGGCGGCCACCGTGCTGCCGGCGACGGCCGCGACCTTCGTGTATGTCGGCTGCACCGACAGCAACGAGATCCACGTCCTGCAGCTCGATCCGCAGAACGGCGACCTCACGCCGATCGAGAAGGTGACGATCCCGGGCATCGCCAAGACGGCGGGCTCGACACCGATGGCGCTGAGCCCTGACAGGAAATTCCTGTTTGCCGCCACGCGCGGCGAGCCGATGGTGGCGGCGAGCTTCCGCATCGATCCCGCCACCGGCAAGCTCAGCCACGTCGCCAACGGCCCGCTCGACGGCAGCATGGCCTACATCGCCACCGACCGCAGCGGCCGCTTCCTGCTCGCCGCTTCCTATCCCGACAACAAGGTCACGGTGAATCCGATCGCGCCGGACGGCACGGTGGAGCCGCCCAAGCAGGTCATCGCGACCGAGCCCAACGCCCATGCCATTCAGCCCGATGCCAGCAACAGCTTCGTGCTGGCGACCAGCCTCGGCGGCAACGTCGTGCGGCAGTTCCGCTTCGATAGCGAGACCGGCACGCTCTCGCCCAACGATCCACCGGCAGCGCAAGTGAAGACGGGCGCCGGCCCGCGGCACTTCGCCTTTCACCCGACCAACGGGCGGGTCTACTTGGTGAACGAGCTCGAGGCCTCGGTCTATGTCTTCGCCTACGACGCGGGCAACGGCACCCTGAAGGAGCAGCAGGTCATAAGCGCACTGCCCGAGAAGAAGCCCGACAAGATCTGGGCCGCCGACCTTCACCTGACGCCGGACGGCAGGTTCCTCTACGCCAGCGAGCGCGGCACCAGCACGATTGCCGGCTTCAGGGTCGACCCCGACAGCGGAGCGCTCGCGCTCATCGGGCACACGGCGACCGAGCAGCAGCCGCGCGGCTTCGCCATCGATCCCTCCGGCCAGTATCTTCTGGCGGTCGGCCAGCTCTCCGATTCGATGACCAGCTATGCGGTCGACTCCGCCAGCGGCAAGCTCACCAGGCTCAAGCAATATCCGATGGGCAAAAATCCCAACTGGGTGGAGATCGTCAACCTGCCCGCGGCGGACTAGACTTCAGCCAGGAGACCCAACATGGCACGCACCCTCGACATCGAACCGATCGACGCCAGCTTCGGCGCCGTGGTCCGGGGCATCAGGGTCACGGAGCTGGACGACAGCGCGTGGCGCGAGCTCTATGCCGCCTGGCTGAAATATGCGCTGCTGATCTTTCCCGACCAGCATCTCGAGCGCGACCAGCAGATCGCCTTCGCCAAGCGCTTCGGGCCGCTCGAGTTCGAGATGGCTGCGATCAGCAACGTCAAATCGGACGGCACCTTGCGACAGGAAAAAGACAACGACGACGTGATGAAGGTGCTGAAGGGCAACATGGGCTGGCATTGCGACAGCACCTACATGCCGGTGCAGGCCAAGGGCGCGGTGTTCAGCGCCGAGGTGGTGCCCAGCATCGGCGGCCGCACCGGCTTTGCCGACATGCGCGCGGCCTACGACGCCCTCGACGAAAGCCTCAAGGCCAAGCTCGCGGGCCTCGCGGCGTACCATTCGCTGCATTACAGCCAGTCCAAGCTCGGCCATCAGGCGAAGAAATCCGACGGCGAGTACAGCGGCTACGGCTTCCATGACGGGCCGGTGCCGCTGCGTTCCCTGGTGAAGACCCATCCCGAGACCGGCCGCAAGTCGCTGCTGATCGGCCGCCACGCCCACAACATCCCCGGCATGGACGAGAAGGCCTCCGAGCAACTGCTGCAGGAGCTGGTCGACTTCGCCTGCCGGCCGCCGCGCATCTACCATCACGACTGGACGGCGGGCGACGCGGTGGTGTGGGACAATCGATGCCTGCTGCACCAGGCGACGCCGTGGGACATGACCCAGCCGCGGGTGATGTGGCACAGCCGCATCGCCGGCGATCCGGCGAGCGAGGCGGCCCAGGCGCCGGTCTAGCTCCTTTTGTTCGCCGACGCTGAAGTTTCCGGCGATCCCTTATTCGTTACCGCGGACTGTCGATTCCGGTAGCAGCCTCAGCCGCCCCCCGACATGATGGGCCTTCAAGCCATGGGACGATTTGAACGTCTATGTCGCAGCGGGGGCTGGGATGACCGAGACAACACAGCCTGCCACGGGACAGCCGGGCTCGTTGTTCCGCAGCGAGGCCCTCAAGCGCTTCAATTCGCCTGAGCAGCTCGACCAGCGCATCAACCTCATTCCGCCGGCAATGCGGGTGATGGCGGCGTCGGCGACCGTGCTGGTCATCGCCGGCGTCGTCTGGGCGGTTTTCGGCTCGGTGCCGACCAGCGTCACGGGCCACGGCGTGCTGCTGGCGGATGGCAAGGCATCGCATGCGGTGCAGCCGGTCGTGTCGGGGCCGGTCATCGAACTCCTGGTCAAGCGCGGCGACGTTGTCCAGGCCGAGGCGGTGATCGCCCGCATCGAGCAGGCGACGCTCAATACCCAGCTCGCGAGCGACACCGCGCGCGTGGCCGTCCTCGAGAAGAACCTCGTCCGGCTGAAGAAGGCGCACGCCGAGGAATTGCGCAACAGCGACGCGAGCTATGGCCGCCAGCAGGCCGCCGCCCAGGAGCAGATCTCGGCGGGCAAGGTGCGCGCCGCCCAGCTCGAGGACATCCTGACGTCCGACGAGGCCCTGCTGGCGAAGGGCCTGGTCAGCCGGCTCGAGGTCGCCAATGCCCGTGCGCAATACGACCAGACCGCGCTCGAGGTCGCCAACGCCACGGCGCGCGCCCTCCAGATCGAATCGCAGAAGGAACAGAGGCACGACGACCTCGCCGAGGCCGAACGCCAGAAGCAGGAAGAGATCGACACGCTGCAGGCCGAGGTGGCGCGCCTGCAGGCCGAGGTCAATGTCGGCTCGGCCGTGAAGGCCCCGGTCGCCGGAACGATCGAGGAGATCAGGGTCGGTCGCGGCGACGTCGTGTCGCCCGGCACCGTGATGGCGACGATCGGCCCGGTTTCGCCGCAGACCTTCGAGGTTCTCTCCGTCTTCGCCAACAACATGTCCAAGCGCATCGTCCCCGGCATGGACGTCCACATACGGCCGGTCAGCGTCAAGAAGGAGGAGCACGGCTCGATGCGCGGGCGCGTGAAGTCGATCACCGAGCTCAGCGTCTCCAAGGCCGAGGTCGACGCCATCCTGCGCAACACCGAGCTCACCAACAGCCTGATGGGCGACAGCTCGCCCCTGTTGGCCCAGATCGAGGTGTTTCTCGACAAGGACACGCCGAGCGGCTTCGCCTGGTGGGGCGGCCAGGGGCCGCCCTATTCGGTGACCCGCGGCACGCGCGTGTCCGTCGACGTGGTCGTCGAACACCGCCCACCCCTCGCGCTCATCATCCCGTCACTGCGCAGAATGCTCGGCCTCGAAGGATGATCGGCGCCCTTCATCTCCACGGCCGGCGGCGCGTCCGCACACCGACCGTGCTGCAGATGGAGATGACGGAGTGCGGGCCGGCCTCGCTCGCCATCGTTCTCGGCTATCTCGGACGGCGCGTGCCGCTCGAGGAGCTGCGTGTCGCCTGCGGCGTCTCGCGCGACGGCAGCAAGGCCAGCAGCATCGTGCGCGCGGCGCGCCGCTACGGCGTCGACGCCAAAGGCTTCCGCCTCGAGGTCGACGAGGTCCTGGCCGGGCCGTTCCCGGTCATCGTCTACTGGAACTTCAACCATTTCCTCGTCGTCGAGGGCGTTTCCAGAACAAAGGTCTATCTCAACGATCCCGCGATCGGCCCGCGCACCGTCACGCACAAGGAGTTCGGCGACAGCTTCACCGGCGTGGTGCTGCGCTTCACACCCGGCCCCGATTTCAGGAAGGGCGGCACGACCGCCGGGCTGATGTCGCGGCTCAGGCGCCGCATGGCCGGCTACGGACCCGCCATGTGGTTCGTCGCCTGGGTCAGCCTGATGCTGGTGGTGCCCGGCCTCGTCGTGCCGGGAGCCACCCGTATCTTCGTCGACGACATCCTGATCAACCGGTTCGAAAGCTGGCTGCTGCCGCTCCTGATCGGGATGGGCGCCGTGTTCCTGCTGCAGGTGCTGCTGACGACCATCCAGGAGCTGGCGCTTCTGCGCATCGAGCTGAAACTCGCCCTCGAACAGTCGGCGCAGTTCACCTGGCACGTGCTGCGTCTGCCCATCGAGTTCTTCAGCCAGCGCTTCACCGGCGACCTCGCCAACCGCATCTCGGCCAACGACCGGGTCGCCCAGCTTCTGGCACGCGATTGCGGCCACACCGCCGCGACGTGCTTCACGGCGGCGTTCCTCGGCATCGTCATGCTGTCCTACAACGTGACGCTGGCGGGAATTGCGATCGTGGGCGTCGTCATCAACATCGTGGCGCTGAACATCGTCCGCCGGGCGCTGGCCGACGTGGCGCTGCGCCTGCAGACCGAGGAGGGCAAGCTCTATGCCGTCTCGGTCGTCGGCCTGCGGTCCATCGAGACGCTCAAGTCGACCGGCACGGAAGGCGACTTCTTCGCCAAATGGACGGGCCATCACGCGCGCACGCTCAACTCCGAGCAGAAACTCGCGGTCTACCAGCAGGCCAGCAATCTCGTTCCCCCGCTGGTGTCGAGCCTGACGGCCGCGGCGGTTCTCGGCGTCGGCGCCCTCCAGGTCGTCGACGGCGCACTCAGCATCGGCACCTTGGTCGCTTTCCAGAGCCTGCTGATGAGCTTTTCCGCGCCGATCGCGCAGCTTGTCGCCACGGCGAGCAAGATCCAGCAGGCGTCGGCAGACCTCGCGCGCCTCGAAGACGTGCTGCATTGCGAGCGCGACTGGCGCTTTCCGGAAACGCCGCCGGCGCCTATCGAGACATTCACCGCCGGCCGCCTGACCCTGAAGGACGTCGCCTTCGGCTACAATCCGATGGAGCCGCCGCTGGTCGAGGGTTTCTCGCTCGACGTGGCACCCGGTCAATGGGTCGGGCTGGTCGGCGCATCGGGCAGTGGCAAGTCCACCCTGGGCAAGCTCATCACCGGTCTCTACGAGCCGCGCGCCGGCGAGGTTCGCATCGACGGTCATACGCTGAAGGAATGGGGGCGCGAGCGCCTGGCGCACATCGTCTCGTCGGTCGACCAGGACATCAGCCTGTTCAAGGGCACGCTGCAGGACAACGTCACGCTGTGGGACGAGACGGCGTCGCACCGCAACGTGCTGGCGGCGATCAACGATGCCGGCCTGGCCGACGTCGTGAAGAACCTCTCGGGCAGCATCGAAGGGGTGATCGACGAAGGCGGCCGCAACCTGAACGGCGGGCAGCGCCAGCGCATCGAGATCGCCCGCGCGCTCGCCCAGGAACCGGCGATCCTGGTGCTCGACGAGGCGACCAGCGCGCTCGATTCGGTGAGCGAAGACGCGATCCTGACCGCCGTGCGGCGGCGCGGCATGACCTGCGTTCTGGTCGCCCATCGATTGAGCACGATCCGCGACTGCGATGAAATCATCATGCTCGAGCGCGGCAAGATCGTCGAACGTGGAACCCACGCCTCGATGATGCAGACGGGCGGCCCCTACTCCAGGCTCATCAGCGCTGAGGCCGGCGCGTGAACGCACCGCTTGCCAGCGCCGCCGGAACGCTCGATCTCGCCGGTCTGGCCGCTCCCGGCCGCCTCGCGCGGGCAACCCGGCTCTATGCCGTGGTGCTCGACAGCGCGGGCCATGCCGGAGGCCACCGCTTCCTGGCGGACCTGCCTGAGGGCGCCGCGATCTTCGCCCTGGCCGCGCCCGGCGTCGCCTTCCTGCTGCACGAGCATGCGGCGCCGGCGAACCTGCCGCTGGTGTCGGCGGCGCCGATCGATGCAGCCGGCGTCGACGCCTGGTACAACGCCCTGCTGTCGGCGCCCGGACTGTCGCGCAGTGACGCGCTGGCCCTGCCGATGGCGCCGGGCGAGCGGCGGCGGTTCTCTGCCGGCGCCAGCGTGACGGCGCGGCGCATCGTCTGGCTCGAGGCGGCAACGCCGATCCTGCGCTATCCCGAAGCGGCCGGCATCGAGGCCTCGCCGGCGACCCGCCGCCTGGTCCTGGCCGACCAGACGCGCATCGAGATCACCGGCGACGGCGAGGTTCAGGCGATCGACACCGAGGCCCTGGTCACTCGCGCCTCGCCGGAAATGCTGGGCGAGCCCACGGCGCAACTCGGCCAGCGGATTGCCGCGGCGCTGATCAGGCACGATGCCCACCAGCGGCAACGCTGGCGGCAAACGCAGGAAGTCGACGAAGCCCGGGCCACGCGCGCCCTGCAGCGCCTGCGCGACATCGCGGTCTTCCGCCGACCGGCGGTGCTGCCGGTCGTGCGGCCCGGCCAGGATCACCTGCCGGCCGTCCTGACGCTCCTCGGCACGGCACAGGGCTTCACCATGCGCCAGCCGCTCGAGGACGATTTGAGCGCGTCCCTCTTCGAGCGGCTCAAGTCCTATTCGATCTCGAGTGGCTTCCGGTACCGCGAGATCGCGCTCGACGGCACGTGGTGGAAGGAGGAAGGCCCGCCTTTCATGGCCATCGACGGCGGGACCGGCAGGCCGGTCGCCGTACTGCCGCACTTCCGGCGCTGGCACACCGTCGATCCCGAAACGCTGGTCGAAAAGCCGGTCGACGCGGCTGTCGCGGCCGGCATGCTGCCCCGCGGCTACATGCTCTATCCGTCGCTGCCCGACAGCCCCACGGGGCGCGACATCTGGCGCTTCTCCACGTTCGGCGTCCGCGGTGACATCCGCCGCCTCCTCGTCACGTCGGCCGCCGCGTCGCTTGCCGGACTGCTGATGCCCGTGGCCACCGGGTCGATCCTGGGAAGCGCCATTCCCGACGGCCGCTTCACCTTGCTGGGCGACATGCTCCTCCTGCTGGTGGCGGCCGCGGTGGGCAGCACGGGCTTCCAGGTTGCCCGCGCGATGTCGCTGATCCGGCTCGGAACGCATCTCGACCAGCGCCTGCAGGCAGCGGTGTGGGACCGCGTCGTCCGCCTGCGCACGTCGTTCTTCCGGCAATACTCGGTCGGCGACCTGACCGACCGCATTCTCGGCATCGACACGATACGCCGCATCCTCACCGGCGCGTCGGTCAACGCCGTCATCGGCGGCCTGTTCTCGCTGGCGAGCCTCGCCATCATGCTGATCTACGACGTCTCGCTGGCGCTCTTCGCCGTCGCCTATGCCGTTGTCGCCGGCGGATTGCTGTTCCTGGTCGGCAGCGCGCAGCGGCGGCTCCAGCAGTTGATGTACAATCAGGAGGGCGTCGTCTCGGGCCTGCTGATCGAGCTGTTGAGCGGCATCGCCAAGCTGCGCATCGCCGCGGCCGAGCTGCGCGCCTTCACACGCTGGTCGGACGCGTTCGCGCAGCAGCGGATCAGCTCCGCCGGCGCCCTGCGCCTGAACGCCGTGCAGACCATCGCCGCCAGCAGCCTGCCGTTGGCCGGCGCGATCGGCATCTTCTTCATCGCCACCGACCGTGCCGTTCCCATCGACGTTGCCTCCTTTGCCGCCTTCAACGCGGCGTTCGGCCAGTTCACCGCGGCCATCCTGGTGATGGCCACCGCGCTCAACAGCTCGATCGACATCCTGCCGCTCTATGCCCGCGTCCGGCCGGTGTTCGAGGCGCCGCTCGAGGTCCAGCAGCACCGCAACGACCCCGGCCAGCTCGCCGGCCACATCGCCACCCGCGACCTGTGGTTTCGCTACAGCGACGACGGGCCCTGGGTGCTCGAAAACTTCAACTTCGAGATGCGCCCGGGCGAGAGCGTGGCGATCGTCGGCGCCTCGGGATCGGGCAAGTCGACCGTGCTTCGCCTGCTTCTCGGCCTCGAGACGCCGACACGCGGCGGCGTGTACTACGACGGCAAGGATCTCGAGGAGCTCGATGTGCGGCTGGTGCGCCGCCAGATCGGCACCGTGCTCGAGGCCTCGAGCCTATTCCCGGGCAGCCTCTACGAGAACATCGCCGGCAGCGCGCCGCTGAGCCGTGAGCAGGTCATGGAAGCGGTGCGGCTGGCCGGCCTCGAGGCCGACATCGAGGCCATGCCGATGGGCCTCAACAGCTCCGTTACCGAGAGCGGCAGCCAGATCTCGGGCGGCCAGCGCCAGCGGGTGATGATTGCCCGCGCGCTGGTCAACCGGCCGCGCCTGCTGTTCTTCGACGAGGCCACGAGCGCGCTCGACAACCGCACGCAGGCGATCGTGGCGGAGAGCGTGGCGAAGATGAACGCGACGCGCATCGTCGTGGCCCATCGCCTGAGCACCGTCCGCGACGTCGATCGCATCATCGTGCTGGAGGACGGCCGCGTCGTCGAGACCGGCACTTACGACGAGCTGATCGCCAAGGGCGGCGCCTTCCAGCGCCTCGCCCAGCGGCAGATTCTCTAGGTGCGACTCCGGCTGAACAAAATCGCTCTAGAGATGGAACCAGCTGGCGATCGTCTTGCCGGCGCTCTCGAAACCGGAGCCGATCGCCTTGCCGGCGCTCTCCATGCCGGAGCCGATGGTGTCGATCGGGTTGGTGGCACCGCCGGCAACCTTGTCGAGGTCTTCATCGGATATCGGCCTGCCCGCGGCGCGTGACCTCGTGCGGACGAAATCTCTCGCCTCGTCGACGGTGAAGTCATAGCCGCGGCGCTGGGCGATGCCGACGACGGACGGCAACGGATCGCTCGTGACGCCGTCGATCGCCTGCCGCAGGTCGGCGTTGGACTTCAGGTCGGCGGCAAAGCGTTGGACTTCGGTCTGGCTCATGGCTCACTCACCTTCTGGCAGATCTCCGGGTGATTCACGATCCTTGCCCTTGCGCCGAGCAAGGCCACGCAGAATGCCGTGCTGCTCGGGCGTGGCGCCGCCCGCGATCTTTTCGAGCTCCTCGTCGCTGAGGTCGTTGCCGGATGCCGTGACCTTGGCCTTGACGAAGACCCGGAACTCCTCGAGCGCGAAGCGATAGCCGTGACGTGCGGCGATGCCGGCAGTGGCCTGCACGCCGCTCGCCGATTCGATTTCCGCCCGCAGCGCGTCATTGGCCTGCAGATCGCCGACGAAACGGTCGATTTCGGACTGGCTCATTGCTTCCCTCCGCGCATTCTCAGTTCCGCCTCGGCGAGCTTGGCGGCCGCGTCATAGGCTTCCTGTGCGGACTCGCCCGCCGACACACGTTCGAGGGCCGCATCCCCCAGAAGTCGGGTCATGTCCTCGGTCTTTGGCGTGCCGATCACCACGCGGCCGCCACCGGCCAGCGTTTCGAGCTGGCTGTCGGACAGGCTCTTCGCGTCCTCGACCGTGATGGCGTAGCCGTGGCGCGTGGCGATGGCGACAACCTCCGCCAGCAGGGCGGGCTTGATCGCGAGATCCTTGGCAAAGCGTTCGACTTCGGACTTGCTCATCGTCGAGGCCTCCCGGCTGAAAAGCCGCCTGCAGGCCCAAGACTGCCGCTTCCCCGGCCGTCGCGCCAGCACCTTTTGCCCGACAAATTGCATTCAGAAGTTGCGAAGGATTCGGGCCCGTCAGTGCGGCGGCATGGGAATGAACACCGGCGGCGTGCCCGACATCTTCGAACGCGCCTTGATGTCGGCGTCGTTGGCGCCGTGCGGTTTCAGGTAGACATAGAACGGCGTCCGCCGCTCGGCGATGTCGTTGCCCGGCTGGGCGCTGCGGCTGATCAGCATGTCCGACTGGATGCGCACATGCATGTAACCGGGAATCAGCTCGGCCCAGTTCGCCACTTCCGGCGTGAACGACACGTCATAGGAATAGGCGTCGACCAGCTTGACGACACCCCAGCTCGTGCCCGCGACCGGGCTGGAAGGCACTTGCTGCCAGTTCATGCCTGACTGGACGTAGACGCCCACCGCATTCAGCATGACATAGAGCGGCGCGGCGGGGTCGCTGTTCTGCATCACAAGGGTCATGCGGTACGACTTGCCGTCGGGCTCCTGGATGATGCGCTTCAGCTCGACATAGAGCGAAGTGAGCGCTTCGTGCTCCAGCAGCAGCCGCGCCTGGTAGCGCTGCTTGAGCGCGCGCGCCTGGTAGATGCCGATGGCGCCATCGATGGCGAAGGCCGCCAGGACGAGGCCGGCGATGCCCAGGACCACCGGCGAACGCCAGAGGCGAAGACCGCGCCCGAGCTTCACGGCGATGCCCGGCGGCGGTTCCACGGACGGACGTGGGGCTGCCTCGCGCAGTTTGTCGAGCAAGGCGCTCTCGGGCCGATCGGCCGGCGGCTGCGCCATGCCCAGCCGCCGCTTCAGCAGCCTGGCCTCGGACTGCCCGGCCGCCACCTGCCGCCGCAGCTCGCGGATCAGCGCGTCCTTCTCCTCGGACGACAGGCTGGCGGGATCGGGATGCTTGTCGCTCATGCGACGACGACGCCGTTGGCGATGTGCACGATCTGCTGGGCCTGCTCGGCCAGGGAGAGATTGTGGGTCACCAGGATCAAGAGTCGTGCCGAGCTCGCGGTTGAGGCCCAGAAGCTCGTCCATGATCTCGATCTCGGTCTGCTCGTCGAGGTCGGCGGTGGGCTCGTCGGCCAGCACCAGGGCGGGATCGTTGATCAGCGCGCGGGCGATCACCGCGCGGCGCTGCTCGCCGGCCGAGACCTCCGACGGATAGGCGTCGAGATAGTCGCGCAAGCCCATGCGGCCCAGCAAGGTCGAGGCCTTGGCATAGACGTCGGCCGCCGGCCGCTGCTTGCCGAGCAGGGCCGGCAGGGCGACGTTGTCGATCAGTCGCAGGGTCGGCAGCAGGCTCGCGAACTGGAACACGAAGCCGATCTTGCCGTTGCGGAAGGCCGCCAGCGCATTCTCCGACAGGCGCCAGATGTCGGTGCCCTCGACCAGGACCGTGCCGTCCGACGGCCGGCTCAGGCCGCCGATCATCGCCATCAGCGAGGACTTGCCCGAGCCCGACCGGCCGATGATGGCCGCGAACCGGCCCGGCTCGACGTCGAGGTCGATGCCCGCCACCGCCACGACGTCGCCGCGTTCGGTGACGTAGTTTTTCTTCAGCTGGCGGCACGACAGCATCGGCTCAACCCTCGCTGCGCACGAGGTCGTAGGCGTCGCGCCGGCTCGCCCGCCACGCCGGCGCGAGCACGCCCAGGGCGCCGATGATGGAGGCCAGCACGATCGCGCCCGCCGCGAAGGCGATGGTGCGCGGCGTGTCGACCCAGAGGAAGGGCACGCCCACTTTCTCGAGATAGTAGACCAGCGAGCGCTCGAACAGGCGCAGCATCAGGGTGCCCAGCACGACGCCCAGAAGGCCGCCGACGCCGGTCGCCAGCACCGCCTCGGTCACCATCATGCCGATCACCTGGCTGCGGCGCGCGCCGATCGCCTTCAGGAGGCCGAGCTCGCCCCGCCGTTCGGTGACGATCGCCGAGAACAGCACGCTCACCATCAGGGCGGTGCTGGCGAACATCAGCGCCATCAGGGCCAGGATGCCATCGAGCAACGCGGCCAGGCCCTGGCGGATGCCGCTCATCGTCGTGTCGCCGGCCACCACCTTGACGCCCGCTCAAAGCCGACAGGATGGCGAAGCGGGCCTGCAGCGCCGTGGCGCCCGGCGCCAGCTCGACCAGGAAACCCGTCACCTTGCCCGGCGCCAACACGGCGGGCGGAGCGCCGCCGGGACCGTGGATCACGCCGGCCAGGGCCTCGAGCGTCGCAAAGGGCATGAACACGCCGCGCTCGTGGGTGCCGACGCCGGTACGGCCGAGCCGGCCATAGACGGTGTGCGGCTTGCCGAAGATCAGGAGTTGCGAGCCCAACGGCGCATCGCGTTCGGCGCCCAGGATCACGTCGCCCGGCTGCATTGCTCGATTGATCCGCTCGGCGAGCCACGGCTGGATCGTGAAATCGCGCACCGGGTCGAAGCCGATCAGGTCGACCGAATCGTGATGGGCGCCGATGCCCGAATGCTCGACCCGCACGATCTTCTGGGCGGCGAACCGGCCGACGCTCGCGAGGTTCGCCTTGGCGAGCGCATCGGCATCGAGCACGAGCTCGGTCGGCTCGACCACCAGCAGGGCCGCCGTGATGTTGGTGAGCGCGCCCTCGGGCACCACCATCATGTCGGCGCCCATGCGGGTGAAGCCCACCGACATGCTGCGATCGATGCTCTGCATCAGCGTCGCGCCGGTGAACACCACGGCGCTGCCGATCGCCACGGCGGCGATCAGCAGCAGGCTGCGGGCCTTGCGACGTCCGAGATTCTGGAGGGCGAGGCTCAGCAGCAGCCAGCGCACCCCCCGGATCTCAGGTCCCATGAATGGCCGGCGCGGTCAGGGCGTGCCCATCAGGGCGCACCCGTCAAAGCGTACAGGAGCGCGTGTGCTTCATGTGCTCCAGCTTGGTCGGGATGATCACGCAGTCATGGTGCCCGCCGTTGCTCGGCAGGATGCCGATCAGCGTGTCGGTCGAGGTGTCGATGACCGAGATGCCGCTCGACTGGCGCTGGAAGCCGCTGAACGGCGTCAGCACGTACTTGCCGTCGTAGGTCAGCGCCGGCGTCTGCAGGTCGGGACCGATGCCCTGGATCTCCTTGATGATGGTCCAGGTCTTGGTGTCGACCACCATGATGCCGCTGAAGGCGGGCGACGGATGCAGGATGGACAGATAGAGCTTCGAGCTGTCCATCGAGAACACCATGTGGAACGGATTGGGATACTTGCCGCGCCACAGCGGGTCCTCGACATGGGCGACCTTGCGCCATTTCGTCGGGTCGGGATCGGACGCAGCTGAAGATCGAGCAGTTGTTTTCCCGGAGGTTGTTCATCATGACGAGGAACTTGCCGTCGGGCGAGAAGCCGATCTCGTGGCCCGGCGAGTGGATCTTGTCGAACACGACCTTCCAGGTGTCCTTGTCGATCTGCTCGACCGGATACTGGTCCTGCGAATCCTTGTTGAACTGCAGGAAGGCCGCCGGATCGAAGTTCTTCTCCGGATCGAGGATGCAGATGCCGCCGCACAGGCGCACGACCGTCGCCGCCCAGCGGCCCTCGGGATGCCAGATCGTGCCGTCGGCGCCGGTGAGCGTGAGCGGCGCGTCGCCGGGCGTCGAGCCTTCCTCGACGAACAGCTCGCCCATCGGCACCATTTCCCAGTCGATCTTGTTGCCCTTGGTGCCGCGGTAGTCGTACAGGCCGGTGGCCGGATCGGGGTAGATCTTCTTGATGGTGAGCGTGCCGCCCTTCATCCAGGCGTCGCGCAGCTCGGGCACGTTGGCCGTCCAGTCGAACTTGAGCGCCGCCTTCACCTTGGACGTCGTGCGGTCGAAGCAGGCGGCGATGTCCTTCTGCCCGTCGGTCACGAAATAGGACTGGGCGTCCTTGGGATTGACCGTGACGTGCACGCCGAGGCCGAGGCCCGTCGTCTCCGAGACGTTCTCGATCAGCTGCATCTGCGTACCGTCGTAGCGCACGCGGTAGATGTTGGTGCCGGGCGGCGCGGTCTCCGCCGTGACCGCCGTCGGCATGCCGTAGATCAGCGAGTTCTGGCCGCCCTGCGTCGAGTTGACGAACTCGAAGCCGTGATAGGGATCGGCGCTCGGGAAGGCGCAGAGATGGTGGCTGATCGGATTGTAGTCGCCGTAGTTCCAGTACCAGATCGAGGCGAGGACCCGGTTCGAATTGAGATCGATCGCATAGGTGCCGCCGCCCATCTTGGTCGGCAGCAGGGCGACCCAGTTGCCGAGACTCTGGCCGCGGATATCGGCCCGGCTGTCGACGACCTCGCGTGACGATGGGCTGTGTCCCGGTGTAGTTGGCGCCGGCATGGTTCACGCCGTGATCCGACACCGACCCGCTGCCCAGCGCGTTGTAGCCAAGCACCGCCACTTCGGCGACCGCTGCGGTGCCGACGCCCACGTTCAACATCGTGCGCCGGCTCATGCCGCGGCTCTTCGGCGGCGCGGCAGCCGGTGCGCTGGCTTTGGCCTTGCGCGCATCGGCTTCCTTCTTCTCGGCCAGGTAGGTCTGGAACTCGGCGTGGTCCTTTTCCTCGACCTGCGTGCGTCGCTTGACGAAGTCCGCGGCGGATTTCTTGGCGACCGGAAGCTTTCCGCCCTCTGAAACGACCTTGGCGCCGGGACCTCCCCGCTGAGGCGTCTTGGTCTTGGTCGGCTTGTTGCGCTTCGCCATCGAGCCGTCTCCCCCTTATTTGTTAGGCGTCCTTCTGCGATACTAGACACGCACTTGACGGAAGAAAACCTGAAGATGCCGGCACCGCGCAGATCAGAATGTTTGAGACGAGGGGTGGCTTCCGGCCGCCGCAGGAGTAGTGTTGGCCCAAGCTCTGTCCGGTGAGCCGTCGTGGGAGCGTGTTGATGGACTATGCGGTCGTTATCAGTGCCATCGTCCTCGGACTTTCCGTGCTGGCGACCATCGCGAAGTTCCTCGACTGGTTCGTCCACAGCGATCCCCGGACGATGGTGCGGACCACGCGCTGGATGCTGTTGCTCGTGGCGCTCGCCTGCATTCCCCTTCTCGTCATGACGATCGCCAACCAGCAATGGCCGGCCGCGATGCTGATCGGCGCCGGCATGCTGATCGTTCCCACCCTTCTCAAATGGCGCACCATGTTCGCGCCGCTGCGCGCCGCGTTCGACTATTTCCGCCCCAAGGCCCGGCCCTTCGACATGGAGATCTGGGACGACGCCGCCGCGATCCCGAGATGGTGCGCAAGGCCGCCGCCATCCTCGAGGCCTATGTCGGCAAATCCTCCCTGGTCGCGCTGAGCGACGGGCGCCGGCGCGTTCGCGACGACGCCGGACGCGGCATGTCGCGCGAGGAAGCCCTCGAGGTGCTGGGCCTGGAGACGGACGCCGACGAAGCCGCCATCCGTGCCGCCCACAAGCGCCTGCTCGGGCTCGTTCATCCCGACCATAGCGGCTCGGCCTGGCTCGCCAAGAAGGTCCAGCAGGCGCGCGACACGCTTCTGGCGCCGTCGCGCGAGTGGCTGCAGTCGTCGGGAGAGAATTCCGGGCCCAGGAACCGGGCCGCGAAGCGTTAATCACCCAGCATCAGGTCGTGCGATGACGGATATCGTTGACGAACTTCGCGATGAGTGTTTGTCGGCCTGCCAGGTGCCGGCGCGGCCGGACGGCCCGAACGACGAAGAGACCGCGGTGCTCGACCGCGATATCCGCTGGCGCGCCGCGGCCGAGATCGAGCAGCTGCGCACGGTGATCGCCGGATGGCAGCCGATCGAGAGCGCGCCGAAGGACCGGCCGATCCTGCTGTTCTGTCCGAATCTCTCCGGCAATGCCGCCCGCGAGATCGTGGTCGGAGTCTGGCGGTTCGATGCGAACCGCCGCACGTTCGGTTATTGGGTGAGCGATATCGGCCACCTCGACAGCGGCTTCGCCGAGACCGGCCCGTGGATCGAGTATATCGAGCTCCGTCCGCACAAGTGGGCGCCCTTGCCGGTGCCTCCCGGCGGCGGATCCTAGGCCTCGTCCAGAGCCTTCCGCGCGCGCTCCGCCGCCCGGGTTGCGGCGTCGCATTTCGCCGAGGCGGCGCTGTCGAGCGAGAACAGCACGGCGCCGGCGACGATGAAGCTCGCGCCGGCGGCGTAGTAGCCCCAGGCGTCGAGGTAGAGCCGGAAGAGCAGGACGACGAAGGGAACGGGGATGAAGACCAGCAGGAACCTGATCCAGGTCGAGCGGTTGTAGGCTCGCGTCATCGCCTCGGCCTTCGCTTCCAGCGCGGACGCCTGGCGTTGCAGCCGCCCGACCTCATCGACCGGTTCACGTTCGACCGACCCGGCCTGCGTCGCTCCCGATTCCGTTGCTTTGGGCACTGCGTTGCATGCTTGCGTGCCGCCGCGGCCCCGTCAATCCATCCTACGATCGGACGATGCGAGCAAACGTCTGTATGAGGCCTTCACCCGCTCGCCGATCTTGTCGCCGTTCCGCAGGCTCGCCATGTCGCGGCCATGCGCTGGTATTCAATCCTGGCGTCGATCGTCATGCTGACCGGCCTTGCGACCTGCGCGCCGACCGCTGCGCCACGCTACGACTACGGTTACGGCTACGACGCCTGGCCGGACGGGTATTTCTGCTGCGGACCGTCGTTCAGGCGAAGCGGTGGTTTCCACCACTTCCACGGCCACGGCGGCTTTCACTTTCATGGTGCGCACGGTGGCTTCCATGGCGGGCATCGCTGACAGGGAATCGCCGATGGGCATCGAGCGCAAGCCACCACACGCCCGCCTCACGAAGGACTGATTTCACGACCACAGCGCGGGGCATCACTCTCCGCTTGGTCACAGGAGATTTCGATGCGCCTTGCCCGCAGGATCGCCTGCACCCTCGCCGGCCTGGTCGCGTTGCCGGCCGCAGCCCTCGCCGCCACGATCGGCGGCACCTTCTATGCCACGCAGTACGACTACCGCGAATTCTTCGCCGCGACCGACGGCAGGAGGTTCCAGGTCGTGCTCGCCGGCAATCCCTTTCCCGAGATCGCGCCCGCCGTGGTGGCGCGCGACCTGCTGCCCCTGATGCAGGCGGCCAAGCCGCGGCCCGCCCTCACCTTCACCTACGACGCGCCCGCCGAGAAGCCGCACCCCGACTACCGGCTCGTGCTGGTGTTCGATCCGGCCAACAACCTCAACAGCGATCCGGTCTGCGCCGGCGACGAGATCCGCTTCCGTCCCCACACGCCGGGCCGCTTCTACGTCTATGCCATCTACTGCCGGAACGACCGGGCGCTGTCGCAGACCACGGCCTGGACGGACGCCACCGGCCCGACCGATCCCCGGATCGAGCGGCTGTTCCGCGAGCTGTTCCCGGTGGTGTTCTCCGAGCAGTCGAACCGCTGGTCGATGCTCGACAGCAACTTCCGCTACTGAGGGCCGTTGGACAAGGCGACGCCCTTGTGATGACTTCGCACAAAGGCTGGCGGAGAAAGATCATGAGGTTGCGCCCTTTTGCCGTGATGGCGCTCACGTCGATCGGCTGGATGTGCACGCTGGCGGCGGCCTGGGCTCAGAGCGTCCAGGTCATGCAGTCGCAACCGGCGGCAAGCGCCGTGATCGACGGTCGAAGCAGCGAATTCTTCGTCCGCTTCGACAGGCCGGTGGACCACATCCGTTCAACCCTGGCGATCACGCTCGATGGCAAGGTGGTGGAGAAGCTGACGCCGCGCCTCGAATCCGCAGCCAACGTCCTGTTCGCCCGGGCGCCGACCCTGGCGCCCGGCAACTACGCGCTGCACTGGTCGGTGAAGACGCTGAGCGGCGAAGACGTGATCAACGGCGACATTCCCTTTTCGGTCGGCCACTAGCTCTCCTAGAGAGCACAGCCCTTCTTCCGCGCCCCCTCGGCGATCGCAATACGGATGTCGCGCAACTCGACCAGCGTCTCCTGGGCGTCCGAGTTGTCGTCCCAGGTGAAAAACCCGAAGCCCAGTACGGCAAAGGCCGCGATACCGGCGGCGTTGGCGGCGACCATGCCGGCATTGGAGCGCCGGATCTGATCGTCGACCTCTTTTTCCGCGGCGGCGTAGTTCCGGTATTCCCGCACGATCTCCGGGCAGCTCGCCTCATCGATCAGCTTCTGGTCCTCCGGGTCGATCGCCGGCCATGCGCTGGTCGCGGAAAGGACGAATGTCGCCGCCAACGACAGGACCGAAAAAGACCGCGCCGCGCGAAGCATGCTGGAATCCTGCGAGGGAAAATGGTGTCCCGAGACGCTCAGAATAGAGACTTGCACGGTAACGGTTTCGCCATTCATCGTCTATCGGGCGCGGGCATCGATGGCGCACGCAACGGCTCAATGCGGGGAGACAGGCATGACGACATCGGCACCGGCACCCATTGCACCGCCCCCATCCGCCGATATCGACCTGTTCGAGGCGATGTATACCGCCCGTGCGCTCCGGCGCTTCAAGCCGCAGGCGGTGTCGGACGAGGCCATGACGCGCGTGCTCGATGCCGCGATCCGCGCGTCGAGCGGCGGCAACACGCAGCACTGGAGCTTCATCGTCGTGCGCGACGGCGAAAAGCGCCGGCAGCTCGGCGCGCTCTATCGCAAGGCCTCCGACTACACGGCCGCCGTCTATGCCGCGCGTCCCAAGCCGGAGCATCTGACGGAGGATCAGTACGCGCGCTTCCTGGCCAACAGCGGCTATCTCTGGGACCACATGGCCGACGCGCCGGTCATCCTGGTGCCCTGCCTGATGATGCGCGAGCCGCCCGAGCGCGCCAGCCTGCCGGACCTCGTGCAGGCGCGCTATGCGGAGCATCTCGCCAACCTGCAACGCACCAGCGGCTCCAGCATCTATCCCGCCATCCAGAACATCATCCTGGCCTGCCGCGCGCTCGGCCTCGGCACGGTGATCACGACCAACCACATGCTCTACGAGGACGAGGTCAAGGCGGTGCTGGGCATACCGGCCAATGTCGCGACCTTCGCGCTGATGCCGATCGGCTATCCGACCGGCAAGTATGGTCCTGTCACCCGCAAGCCGGTGGCCGAGGTCGACCTATGCCGACAGCTGGGGCAACGCCTGGCCCGCCCAGGCCGGCGGTCAGCAGGCCTAAGGCACGGCAGCTCCTCGACGACCGTTCGATTCGTGGCGAAAGCGTGGCTTCTCGGAAGAGATAGAGCCGCAACAGCGCTAAGTGGCTGCTCACGGCAGTCCTGTCGGATGCGCAGTCGCTCGATGCAGGAGATCGAAAATGAGCACGGAACGCAAAGGATCGACCCCGCGCCGGGAATTGCTGATTGGTGGCGCGGCCGTCATCGCGGTTGCAGCCTTGTCGGACGAGGCGTCGTCGGCCGAACCTTCGACCATGACCTTCCAGAAGACCGACACCGCCGTGGTCTTCATCGATCCGCAGAACGACGTGCTGAGCGACAAGGGAGCAAACTGGGGAGCGGTCGGCGCCAGCGTCACCGAGAACCGGACGGTCGAGAACATGGAAAGGATCTTCAAAGCCGCGAAGGCGAACGGCTATGAAGTGTTCATATCACCGCATTACTTCTATCCGACCGACAGCGGCTGGAAGTTCAACGGACCGCTCGAGACCGACGAATTCAGGACCCACACGTTCGCCCGAAAAGGACCTCTTACTCTGGAGGGTTTCGCCAACTCAGGCGCGGACTGGCTGGATCGCTTCAAGCCGTACATCGAGGACGGCAAGACGATCGTGGTCAGCCCGCACAAAGTGTGGGGGCCGCAGACCAATGATCTGGTCCTGCAACTGGCCAAGCGCCGGATCAGCAAGATCATCCTCGGCGGCATGCTGGCGAACATATGCGTCGAATCTCATCTGCGCGAGTTTCTCGAACGCGGGTTCGAGGTCGCCGTGGTCAAGGACGCGACCGCCGGACCGCGGCACCCCGAATGGGGCGACGGCTATCAGGCGGCGATGATCAACTATCGCTTTCTCGCCCACGCCGTGTTGTCGACCGACGAGACACTCGATCGCATGCGTTGAGCGAATCCGGCCCTCGGACACGCCTGGCGCCTGTGCGCCCCCGCGCACGATCCGAGCTCATTCCCGCCCTCTCGAAAGGTACGCGACATGCCCCCGAAGAAACGGCTTCACATCGATATTCCCGTAAGGCTAACGGACGTGAAAACGGTATTCAGCATCGGCGCCCTGGCGTTCGAGGGGGATCTGCCGGCGTCGATTTTCCACCTCCAGCTCATCAAGGGTGACATCGCCGATTGGAAGGCCGCGTCGGAGGTCGTTGCGGTGTTTCACACCAATGCGGGCCACGTGACGTTGAACGACAACTCGTACAACACCGATCGAAATGTGGCGACCGGCAATCCCTATAAGAAGCTTGTCACCGATCTGATGAAGAGAGGTGTGAAGGTCGAGCTGTGCGGCGCGACCGCGAAGGCTCACAAATGGGGAAACGTCGACTTGCTTCCCGGAATCAAGGTCAACACCGACGCCATGGCGAGGACGACGCAGCTCGTCCAGGAAGGCTTCGTGAAGATCACCGAATGAACTGCACGCCGACCACGCGGGAGTGGAACCATGAACAAGCTCGACGGAAAGATTGCGCTCGTCACCGGCGGCAACAGCGGCATCGGCCTTGCAACGGCGAAACGGTTTGTGAGCGAAGGCGCGTATGTCTTCATCACCGGCCGCCGCGCGCCGGAGTTGGCGGCCGCCGTCAAGGAAATCGGAAGAGACGTGACCGGCTTCAACGGCGACGTGTCGAACCTCGATGATCTCGATCGCCTCTTCGCCCAGATCGAGCGGGAGAAAGGCAGGCTCGACATCGTGTTCGCGAACGCCGGCGGCTCGCAATTCGCCGCTTTGGGCGAGATCGGCGAGGAGCACTACGACTCGCTCTTCAACGGAAACGTGAAAAGCGTTGTCTTCACCGTCCAGAAGGCGCTTCCGCTGCTGCCGGACGGCGCGTCGATCATCCTCAATGCGTCCATCGTCGCCAGCCGGGCGATCGGGCCGCAGTGGAGCGTCTACAGCGCCACAAAAGCCGCCATACGTTCCTTCGCGCGGACATGGACCATGGACCTGAAGGATCGCCGCATTCGCGTGAACGCTGTGAGCCCGGGCTATATCGACACGCCTGCCTGGCGCGCCATAGAAGCCGCCAAGAAGCAGATGGACGCCATTGCCACCACGATCCCGATGGGCCGGTTCGGCACCTCCGACGAGGTCGCGAAGGCCATGGTCTTCCTCGCCTCCGACGACAGCAGCTACATCACGGGCATGGAACTGTTTTTGGATGGCGGCGTCGCGCAGGTGTAAGGGCCTGTCTTCCCAAGGACGGCGTTGCTCGATGACAGACCTGAATTCGGCCTGCCTCGACCGGCAATCATCCTCAGTTTCCCGAGACCAGCTTGAGTCCGATGACGCCGGCCAAAATGAGCGCAATGCAGAGTATCCTGAGCGGCGCGGTGGAGTCGCCCAGCACCGCCATGCCCAGAATGGCGGTGCCCGCCGCGCCGATACCGGTCCAGACCGCATAGCCGGTCCCCACCGGCAGTGAACGGAGCGAGAGAGAAAGAAGAAAGACGCTCGACAAGCCGGTCGCGACCGTAAGCAGCGCAGGTATCAATCTCGTGAAACCTTCGGACAACTTCATGCTGAAGGCGAAGACGATTTCGAGAATGCCGGCGATGCCGAGGAGTGCCCATGCCATGGGTCAAGCTTTCGCGGCGGCAGCGGGCGGCGTCCGGAATGTGATTCCCAATCGATTGAAGGCGTTCATCAATCCGATCACATAGGTGAGGTCAGCGAGTTCCTTGTCGCTGAATTCGGCGGCAGCGGCTTCATAGTCGGCATCGGGAACGTGGGTTTCGGCGACGCGTGTCACGGTCTCCGCCCAGGCCAGCGCGACGCGTTCGCGGGCACTGAAGACGTCACCCGATTCGCGCCACACGGGGACCAGGACGAGCTTGTCCACCGCAACGCCCTGCTTGAGCAGATCGCGGGTGTGCATGTCGATGCAATAGGCACAGCCGTTTATCTGCGAAACCCGCAGATACACGAGATTGATCAGTTCTTTTGAAAGGCCCGATCTTTGAAGGGTGACGTACACCCCGCCGAAAGCCTTGTAACCTTCAGGCGAAGCCTTGGTGTAGTCGATACGGTTGCTCATGATGAATCCTCGCATTGGCCGGTCGAAGGATTCTCATATGTTGCGCCATGGCCTGGCCCATAAGGTCCATGATCGATCTTGCGGAATAGGCCAAGATCATTCCCGTTCCTTCAGAGAAAGCACGCGCCCCAAGGCGGGCAACGGCAACGGTCATATCAGCTTCGAGATGCGCCTTCCGAGAGTCTCGGCGGTACCCTGGGAATCGATATTCGTGAAATTGAGAAGCAGGGCCGAGTCGCCCTCGCCCTCCATCGTCCAATCCGTCAATGCTTCCCCGTACAGGCCCGCTTCCCGCATCCGCGCGACGAGCCGGCGATCCGATCGTCGGCCCTGCAGCCGCAGGATCAGGTGCATGCCGCCCGGTTGGGAATCGATTCGCACCTGTTTCCCCAGCACGCTTTGCAAGCCTGCCGCCGTCGCATCCCGGCGCTCGGCATAGAGCTTCCGCATCCGCTGGATATGGCGCGCGAAATGCCCCTCGGTGATGAAAGCCGTGACGATCGCTTGCGTAAGCTCGGGACTGCCCCCGGCAAAGGCCTGGCTGATCTGCTCGAACCGCTCGACCTCGCGTTTCCGGCACGACGAGATAGGCCAGCCGAAGGCCCGGAAAGAGCACCTTGCTGAAGGTGCCGGCATAGAGCACGCGCCCATCGCGATCGAGGCTCTTCAACGCCGGCAGGGGACGGCTGACGTAGCGGTACTCGCCGTCGTAATCGTCCTCGATGATCCAGGCGTTGGTTCGCGCCGCCCAGTCCAGCAGCGCCAGGCGCCGGGGCAAGGACAAGGACACGCACAGCGGACTCTGATGCGCCGGCGTGACCACGGCGGCGCGCGCCCGCGGCGCCGACTTGAGTCCGTCGGCAACGACCATGCCCTCCCGATCGACCGGCACCGCGACGGCCGCCATCTGCATATGTCCCAACAGTTCGCGCGTCGGCGGGAATCCGGGGTTTTCGACCCAGACGCGATCGCCTGGCTTCAACAAGGCATGAACGATCAACGCCATGGTGTGGCGATATCCCGATGTCACGAATATCTGCGAGGGCGAGCAGTTGATCCCCCGCGAAACCTGGAGATAGGCGGCGATCTCGGCGCGCAGGACCGGCAGGCCGTATACCGAGGGATGAACCATGTCGGCCGGCTGCATGGCCCGTCCGCACCGCGCGCCCAGGCGGGCCCAGATCTTTCGCGGAAACACGTCCAGGGCAGGCAACCCCATCTGGAACGGCAAGATCGATTCTGGACGAAAGCTGGCCACGGCGATGCCTCTGTTGGGCGAAGGCACCGCGTTGGCAACAGGCGTTCGCGGCTTGAGGCCCGGCGTCACGATGGTCCCGGCCTGGCCGCGGGCCTGGATGTAGCCCTCGGCGGCCAACAAGGAGTAAGCCGCCTCGATCGTGCCTCTTGCCAGACCCAATTCCTTGGTCAGCGCGCGCGCCGAGGGTATCCGGTCACCCGGCTTCAACACGCCGCTGGCAATGGCGCCGCGAAACCGATCGTAGATCTGTCGGTAAAAAGGCGCGGCAGCCGTTGGATCCAACGGCGAGATGTTGCTGGTCTTCGCGACGGTCATGGAATGCCCTGCGCCACGGGCCAGAGGTTCAGCCGCCCCCGGCCTCTGTCGGTTGAGGTCACGATCATGGACCAGTTGCAATTTCCATTCATGGACCTTGGATAGGGGTCATGCGGACTCTACGTCGTGACCGACGGCATCTGAAAAAATTGGAAGCGAGTCGGTGATGATCATCCTGCATGTCAGTTGCAGCCCTCGCGGGCAAGCCTCCGAGAGCTACAGGATCTCCCAAAAGATCGTCGGCCTTTTGCGGAAAAGCACGCCGACGGCAATCGTGGTCAATCGGGTGATTGGCGGCGGCGCCCTGTCGCATATCGATGAAAATTACGCGACTGCTCTTGGTGCTGCACAACCGTCCACGGAAGAATGCCAGGAAGGCTCTCTTTCGCAATCCGAAGAGCTGATCCGGGAACTGGAGAGCGCGGATTTTGTGGTCATTGGAACGCCCATGCATAACTTCACCGTGCCCTCCGCGCTGAAGGCGTGGATCGATCACGTCGTTCGTGTCCGTCGGACGTTCAATGTGACCCCGGAGGGAAAAGTGGGCACGCTGCGCGACCGTCCGGTCTTCGTCGCCGTGTCCTCGGGCGGAAGATATTCCGGGGAGCGCGCGCGTCAGCCGGACTTTCTGACGCCGTATCTGAAAGCCATCCTGGGCACCATCGGGCTGCATGATCTGACGTTCTTCTCCGTCGAAGGAACAGCCGCCGGTCCGGATGCCGTAGCCGAGGGCAGGGCCAGGACAGATCAGGCGCTGCAGAAATATTTTTCCGGGTTTTGCCCGCGGTCCGGAAGCGGTGTTTTGCCCTCGCCTTCTCGCGGCGGCGTTGCCCCGGACATCCGCATCGGTCTGATGACGATGCGGTCGATCGGGACCATTGCCGTATTTTGTGGATCGAACGAGGGCGCATCGCAGGCGTTCGCTGACGGCGCGCGCGCACTCGGCCGGGCCCTGGCAAAAGCCGGAACGACCATCGTCTATGGCGGAACGACAAAGGGTCTGATGCGCGTCGTCGCCGATGCCGCTTTGGCTTCCGGTGGCGACGTCCATGGCGTGATCACCGAAAGTCTGCATCAGCGCGGGCAGTCGCATCCAGGTCTGACCAGGCATGAAATCGCGCCGACCCTGCGCCGCCGGAAGGAACGCATGGTCGAGCTTGCCGATGCCTTCATCGCCCTGCCGGGAGGAATCGGGACGATCGAGGAACTCATGGAGGTATGGACCATGAACCAGCTTTCGGAGATCGACAAACCTGTCGGGCTGTTGAACTCCGCCGGCTTTTTCACGGCGTTCCTGGGATTCATCGACCATATGGTCGACACGAAATTTCTGCCGGCGGCGCATCGGCATTCGATATCCGTGGATGCCGACCCGAATGCCTTGATCGACAAGCTTCGCCGCTCTGCCCGTGTCGATACCCCAAAATGGCTATAGCCGCCTGTCTGTACCGGTCGACAACAGCTCAGGCGAATAGCCCGGCAGAACGCGGGGCTAACGCGTTGATATGCATAAGGTCGAGAAAGGAGTGGTGCCCCGAGACGGAATTGAACCGCCGACCCCATCATTACGAATGACGTGCTCTACCAGCTGAGCTATCGGGGCACGGCGGCGGGTTTAAGGGAAAGGCGGGGGTCGCGCAAGGCGGCGTTTCGGCCGTGCCCGGTTTGGCCCTATGATCCGCCCGAAAACGACTTTGTCGCGGGAGAGAATGATGGCCAAGGTGGCGTTTCTGGGTCTGGGCGTGATGGGCTTTCCGATGGCGGGGCATCTCGCCGCCAAGGGCCACGAGGTGACGGTCTACAACAGGACCTTCGCCAAGGCCGAGGCCTGGACCAAGAAGCACAAGGGCAAGGCGGCCAAGACGCCCAGGGAGGCCGCGACCGGCCAGGAAATCGTGTTCAGCTGCGTCGGCAACGACGAGCATCTGCGCGCCGTCGTGCTCGGGCCCGATGGCGCCTTCGCCGGCATGGCCAAAGGCACGATCTTCTTCGACAACACCACGGCCTCGGCCGACATCGCCCGCGAGTTCCATGCCGAGGGCAAGAACAAGGGCATCGACTTCATCGATGCGCCGGTGTCGGGCGGCCAGGCCGGGGCGGAGAACGGCCAGCTCACCGTGATGTGCGGCGGCGAGCAGGGCCCGTTCGACAAGGCCAAGCCGGTGGCCGACGCCTACGCCAAGGCGCTGACGCTGATTGGCCCGCCGGGCTCGGGTCAGATCACCAAGATGATGAACCAGATGTGCATCGCCGGGATCGTCCAGGGCCTGGCCGAGGCGCTGAATCTCGGCCAGCGCTCGGGCCTCGACATGGAGAAGGTGATCAACGCCATCTCCAAGGGCGCGGCGCAAAGCTGGCAAATGGACAACCGATGGAAGGCCATGGTCGAGGGCAAATTCGAGTTCGGCTTCGCGGTCGACTGGATGCGCAAGGACCTCGGCATATCCATGGCCGAAGGCAAGCGCGCCAAGGCGGCGATGCCGCTGGTCGCCCTTGTCGACCAGTTCTATGACCGCGTGCAGCAGCGCGGTGGAGGACGCTGGGATACGTGCAGCCTGATCCAGCCGCTGCAGAAGCCCTGAGGAAACTTCGATGAGCGACTACAAGCTCTGGGGCCGCGCCGGCTGGGGCTCGACCATCGTCGAGGCCCAGCTCGTGTGGTACGGCCTGCCCTTCACCTTCGAGCCGGTCGAGGATCTGTTCCGGACACCCGACGCCGCGGCCAAGCTGGCGAAGGTCAATCCGCTGGCCCAGGTGCCGACGCTCGAGATGCCCGACGGCAGCGTGATGAGCGAGAGTGCGGCGATCACGATCCTGCTGGCCGACATCACCGGCAAGGACTCGCTGGTGCCGCCGGCCGGCGCCAGGGAACGGGCCAAGTTCCTGCGCTGGCTGGTCTTCATCGTCGCCAACATCTATCCGACCTTCACCTACGCCGACGATCCCGCGCGCTTCGTCTCGGTCAACACCGCGCGCGATCCGTTCCGCGCCGCCACCGACGCCTATGCCCAGCGGCTGTGGCACCAGATCGAGGGCGAGGTCGGCAGCCCGTGGTTCCTGGGCGAACGCTTCTCGGCGCTCGACATCTACGTCGACATCATGACGCGCTGGCGCCCCAAGCGCGGCTGGTTCGAGAACGAAACGCCCAAGCTCTTCGCCATCGCCCGCCGCGCCGACCAGGTGCCCGAGCTTGCCGAGGTCTGGAAGCGCAACTACCCGGCCAATTAGGCACCATCATGCGGCGTCGCCTCTTCATCACCTTTGCCGCCACCGCGGTCGCGGCACCGGCGTGGGCGGAGGCCCCCTACCCCGATCGACCGATCACCATGGTCGTGCCGGCGCCGCCGGGCGGCGGCACCGACCTCGTTGCCCGCCTCTACTCCGATCTTCTGTCGCAGGAGCTCGGCCAGCAGGTGATCGTCGACAACAAGGGCGGCGGCAACGGCAATGTCGGCACGGCGGTCGTCGCGCGCGCCAAGCCCGACGGCTACACGCTCCTGATGCAGTACTCGGCCTATCACGCGGCCAATCCGGCGTTGATCAAGGAACTCAACTGGAAGCCCGGGGATTTCACCGGCGTCGCCATGGGCGCGGTGGCGCCGCATGTCATCGTCATCGCGCGCAAGGTTCCGGCCGACGACCTCAAGAGCTTCATCGCCTACGCCAAGGCCAATCCGGGCAAGCTCAACTATGCGTCGGTCGGCCAGGGCTCGGTGCCGCATCTGGGCGGCGTGCTGCTGAACAAGGCGGCCGGCATCGACCTCACCCATGTGCCCTACAAGGGCGCGGGGCCGGCCACCGCCGATCTGGTGGCGGGCCAGGTCGAGCTGATGGTGGTGACGCCGCCCTCGGTCTCTGGTCACATCCGCAGCGGCAACGTCAAGGCGCTGGCGCTGGCGAGCGAGCAGCGCCATCCGGCGTTCGCCGACATTCCAACGACGGCCGAAGCCGGCCTGCCCGGCTTCATCCTCGACGGCTGGTTCGCGCTGTTCGCGCCCGCCGGCACGCCGCAACCCGTCGTCGACAGGCTGAACGCGGCGATGCGCAAGATCGCCCGAATGGACGTCACCAAGGAGCGCGCCAATCAGCTCGGCACCGTGCTCAAGGACTGGAGCCCGGCCGAGATGGATGGCTTCGCCAGGAAAGAAGTCGCCGATTGGGCCAAGGTGATCCGCGACAACAACATCACGATGGATTGAAAGCAATGGCGTGCGTCGGCGTGGTTGGCGGCCTGGGCGTCGGTGCCACGGTTCATTACTATGAAAAGATCACGGCGGCCTGCAAGGCCCGCGGCCTCTCGCCCGATCTGGTGATCGTCCATGCCGACGTCGACTACGGGCAAGGCCTCGTGCGCGCCGGCAAGCTCGACGAGCTGGCCGGCTACCTCGCGTCGTTCATCGATCGGATGGCACGCGCCGGCGCCGCCGCGGCGGCGATCCCCGCTGTCACGCCGCACATCTGCATCGCCCAGTTGATGAAGCGCACGCAGGTGCCGCTGCTCAACATCGTCGACCCGATCGCCGCGGAACTGCGGGCGCGCAAGGTCCGGCGCGTGGCCTTGTTCGGCACGACCTTCACCATGGAAGGCAGCCTGTGGGGCCAGCTTGCCGGCGCGGAGATCGTCAAGCCCCGGCCCGACGAGATCGCCCTCATCGGCCAAGGCCTACCAGCGCATCCTCGACACGCAGCAAGCCGACGCCGGCGACGCCGCAGACCTGCGCCGCATCGCCGCCGACCTGCAGCGGCGCGACGGCGTCGAGGCGATCCTGCTGGCCGGCACCGACCTCGCGGTGATGTTCGACGAGGCGACGGCGGGCTTTCCCGCCATCGACGTCGCCCGCCTGCACATCGATGCCATCGTGGAAAGGCTCGCGGCGTAGCTCTTCGCTGGGGGCGCGCCACTCCAGTGGCGCGTCATGGTTCCGCGTGAGAAGACGCGCCACTGGAGTGGCGCGCCCCCAGCCTCAGAAAGTCTGCCGCACGCCGACGATCTCGCCGAGGCAGCGGCCGACATGGTCGGCGGTGTCGGGCTCCAGGCCTTCGACCTCGATCTCGACCGACAGGAGATCGGCGTCGGCCTGGGCGAAGACGCGCGCCGGCACCAGGCCGCGCTTGGCCAGAAGCTCGAGCGCGCGCGGCAACACGCCCGGTTCGGCGTCGGCCTCGAAACAATATCGGACGGTGGAAGAGTTACGCTTGAGAGCGAGCACGGCGGACATGGAACGACTCCTCGAAGGACGGGCGAACGGCAACGCTGCGGTTTGCAGTGCAAACCGAGGTGCTAATTCGCCGGTCAAGGAGGTCCATGCGGGCCATGTCGCCACTATAGCGCCGGAGGCGGGCGGCAGGCTACGCTTCTCCTCAACGATCCCACGGGAAGGAAACAAAAATGCGTTCGACGCCCATCTACGAGGTGCATGCGGTCAAATACGCCCACCTGCCGCGCAAGGCTTGGGAAGTGCAGATCACCCCGGACCCGCACGACGCCGACTTCCCGATGGACTATTTCGTCTGGGTGGCGATCCCGCTCGACGAGGAGGGCCACCGCGCGATCGGCGGCAAGCCGGTCGTGATCGACACCGGCTTCAACGCCCAGATCGGCAAGCAGCGCGGCCGCGAGGTCAAGCGCAACCCCGCCGACCTGCTGGGCGACCTCGGCATCGACGCCAAGGAGGTCGAGGACGTCGTCATCACCCACCTGCACTACGACCACGCCGGCAACTGGGACAGGTTCCCCAAGGCGCGCTTCCACCTGCAGGACAAGGAGATGCAGTTCGCCACCGGCCGGCACATGTGCCAGGACCCCTTCCGCCACGCCTTCGAGGTCGAGGACGTCGTCGGCATGGTGCGCGCCGTCTACGGCAAGCGCGTCGTCTTCCACGACGGCGACGAGGAACTCCAGCCCGGCCTCTCGGTGCACCTTATCGGCGGCCATACGATGGGCATCCAGTCGGTCCGCGTCATGACACGCAACGGCTGGCTCGTGCTGGCCTCGGACGCCAGCCACTACTACTGGGGCATCGAGGACAGGAAGCTGTTCTCGATCGTCTATTCGGTGGCCGACATGCTGGCGGGCTACGACAAGCTCCTGAAGCTGGCCGACGGCCGGCTCGAGATGGTGGTGCCCGGCCACGACGCGCAGGTGATGAAGCGCTATCCGGCGTCGAGCAAGAAGCTCGAGGGGATCAGCGTCCGGTTGGATTAGTTCGTCCGGACCGCGAGCTGGAGGCTCGCGGTCCGAAGCTACTTCTTTTCCACGTTCCATAGCGCCAGCGAGGGCGTGCGCAACAGGCCGTCGAGGTTGGCGCGGATCGCCGTCGGCGTGGTGAACTGGCCGAGCGGCACGAGCGTCGGATACTCCAGCACGCGCAGCTGGACCTGCTCGGCGATCGCTTTCTGCTTGGCCGGATCGGCTTCCGAGGCGTAGGCGTCACGCAGCTTCTCGAGCTCGGGATCGCACGGCCAGCCGAAGGTCGCCTTGTCGCACGAGGCGTTGAGGAAGGCGGCCGACACCGGGTTCAGCACGTCGGTTGCGCCCCACGAGGTGAAGAAGGCGCTCCAGCCGCCCTTGTCCGGCGGATCCTTCTTGGCGCGGCGCGTCACCAGGGTCTGCCAGTCCATCGGCTGCAGATCGACCTTCAGTCCGATCTTCTCGAGCTGGGGCTTGGCCACCGTGGCGAGGTTGTTGTGGCCCGACGTGTCGGTCTGGTGCAGCAGCACCACCGGCGTTCCATCATAGCCCGCCGCGGCCAGCAGTTCCTTGGCCTTGGCAACGTTGCCCGACAGCTTGTCTTCCCAGCCCTTGGTCGATTCGAGCGGCGAGCCGCAGGGAACAGCGACTTGCATTCCTTGTAGTACTCGGGATTGCCGACGTTGGCGTCGAGGAATTCCTTCTGCGACAGGGCGTAGAGCACCGCCTGGCGCACCTTGGCATTGTCGAACGGTTTGTAGAGCACGTTGAAGCGCATGGCGTACTGCCGGCCCGCCGTGTTGGTCACCATGACCTTGATGTTCTTTTCCTTGGCCAGCAGCGGCAGCAGATCGGGCGGTACGATCTCGACCAGGTCGACTTCGCCGTTGATCAGCGCGTTGACCTGGGTCGATGTGTCGGGGATCCAGATCCATTCAACCCGGTCGACCTTGGCGACCTTGCCGCCAGCCAGGCCCGAGGCCGGTTCCGGCCGAGGCTTGTATTTCGGATTCTCGACGTAGACCGCCTTTTCGCCCGCCTTCCATTCATCCTTCTTGAAAATGAAGGGCCCGGAGCCGGTGGCGTCGGTGATCTGGGTATTGGGATCGGTGTTGGCGACCTCCTTCGGCATCATGAAGGCCACGTTGGAGCTCGACTTGCCGAGCGATTTCAGCACCAGCCCATAAGGCTGCTTCAGCACCATCTTGATGGTCTTGGCGTCGGGCGCCGAGAGATCGGTCACCACGCCCAAGAGCTTCTGGCCCATCGAATCCTTGGCGCCCCAGCGCTTGATCGAGGCGACGCAGTCCTCGGCCGTCACCGGCTTGCCGTTGTGCCATTCCAGCCCGTCACGCAAGGTGAAGGTCCAGGTGAGCTTGTCGGGCGAGACCTCCCACTTGTCGACCATCTGCGGCTTGACCTCGAGCTTGTCGTCGAGGGCAAACAGCGTGTCATAGATCATGTTGCCGTGATGGGTGGAGATCAGCGCCGTTGTCCAGATCGGATCGACGATCTTGAGATCGGAATGCAGCGCGACCTTGAGCGTAGTCTGCGCGTAGGCAGGCGCCGCAAATGCGGTGGCGGCTGCGAGCGCGCAGGCAAGACGACGACCTAACTTCAACATGACAGCTCCCTGATGACCCCCCGGCCGGGAGCAACAATAGGGCCGTCAGCCGTTCTGCGCGACGTCCAACAGCGCCTGCCAGTCCGTCAATTTGACGCGAGGCCGGCCTTGAGCGGCGCCGGCGGCAACCTCGTGCTTGTCGATCCGATGCCAGCCCGCCGCGTCGACGGCGATCGGCAGCACGTCGGGCCCGCTCTTGGGATCGCGTTCCTTGAGCCAGGCCATGACCTGCTGGGCCACGGCGTGGCTCTCGGCGCGGTTGGTCGGGATCGTGCCGGTGGGCCCGCGCTTGGCCCAGCCGACGGGGAAGACGTCCTCGCGCTTGGGGAGGTCCTCGCCGGTGTAGCCGATGCAGGTCACGACCAGATCGGCCGGAAGCTTGCCGCCCCTCACCGACTGGAGCGCGAACTCGACCTCGCCTGGCTTGAACGCCACGGGTGCCGCGTGGAACAGGAAATGGACCGTCACCGGCTTGGCGCCCGCCTTGTTGTTGGCAAAGCCGCGCAGGATTTCCAGGTTCTTGGCCTTGCGCAGCCGTTCGGGCGTGGGATCCGACGCCGGCGGCGCGGCGTCCAGTCCCTTTGCGTCGGTCACGGCCACAGCCCGTGTGAGCCGTCCCATCTCGGCCAGTTCGTTGTTGGTGAAGGAGGCGTGCTCGGGGCCGCGCCGTCCGATCACATAGATGTCGGTGAGCGGCGCCGCGGCGATCGCCGCACCGGCTTCGGGCACGATGTCGCTCTTGGCCATCTCGTCGGCCGATTTGGCGAGCACGCGGGCGACGTCGAGTGCCACGTTGCCGTTGCCGATCACCGCCACCGATTTCACCTTGGACAGGTCGGGGCCCTGGCGGAAATCGGGATGGCCGTTCAGCCAGCCGACGAACCGCCACGACCCCCAGACGGTCGGCAGGTCCTCGCCCGGCACGCCGAGCTTCCTGTCGATCAACATGCCGGTGGCGACGATGATGGCGTCGTAGCCCACGCTGAGCTCGTCCCAGGTGAGGTCGCGGCCGATGTCGATATTGCCGGCGAAACGCACGTCGGGCCGGGCGAGCAGGCGGTCGAACTGCCGCGCCACGGTCTTGGTGCCCTGGTGATCGGGCGCCACGCCGGCCCGGATCAGGCCGTGCGGCGTCGGCAGGCGGTCGATGACGTCTATGTGAAGGTCCGGATTGGTGCGCAACAGACCGTCGGCGGCATAAAAGCCCGACGGGCCCGCGCCCACGATGGCGACGCGATAAGTCATGGCGGCCCGCTTAGCATATGATGGGGACATGACTAAATACCCTCATCTGCGCCAGCTCGGCCGCCCCGTCGCGCCTCGCCCGCCTCGCCCGACGAGGCGGTGCTCGAGTCCGTGCCCAATCCGCAGCCCGACGCGACTATCTGGTGCGCTTCACCGCGCCCGAATTCACCACGCTGTGCCCGATCACCGGACAGCCCGACTTCGCCCATCTCGTCATCGACTACGTGCCCGGCACAAGCTGGTCGAGAGCAAGTCGCTGAAGCTCTATCTCGGCTCCTTCCGCAATCACGCCGGCTTTCACGAGGACTGCACCGTGGCCATCGGCCAAGCGCCTGGCCGAGGTGCTCAAGCCGCGCTGGCTGCGCATCGGCGGCTACTGGTATCCGCGCGGCGGCATGCCGATCGACGTGTTCTGGCAGACCGGCAAGCTGCCCGAGGGCGTGTGGGTGCCCGATCAGGGTGTCGCCGCCTATCGCGGCCGAGGCTAGGCGACGGGACCGATGAGCCGGCCGCCACCGATCCCCAAACGCCCGCCGCGGCCGGCGACGCCCGCTGAGTTGCGCGACGCCATCCGCGACGAGGCCCTGCGGCTCGGCTTCGACGCCGTGGGCTTCGCCCCGGCCAGCCTGGCACCCGAAGCGCGCCGCGAGCGCCTGCAGCGGCTCTCCGAATTCGTCGAAGCGGGTTGGCAGGGCGACATGGGATGGCTGGGCGAACGCACCGAGGCGCGCGCCGATCCGCAACACCGTGGCAGGACGCCAGGACGGTGGTGTCGCTGGGGCTGAACTACGGGCCGGCGAGCGATCCGCTGGAGGTGCTGGCCGAGCGCGCGCGCGCGGCGATCTCCGTCTATGCCCAGGGCGACGACTACCACGAGGTGATCAAGACCAAGCTCAAGGCGCTGGCCCGCTGGCTGGGACACCTCGGCGGCGAGCTGAAGGTGTTCGTCGACACCGCCCCCCTGATGGAAAAGCCCGCGGCGCAGGCAGTCGGGCCACGGCTGGCAGGGCAAGCACACCAACCTCGTCAGTCGCGAAGTTCGGCTCGTGGCTGTTCCTGGGCTCGATCCTGACCACCCTCGACCTGGCGGCCGACGCGCCCGAGACCCGACCACTGCGGCACCTGCCGCGCCTGCCTGGACATCTGCCCGACCAACGCCTTCCCCGCGCCCTACCAGCTCGACGCGCGCCGCTGCATCTCCTACCTGACCATCGAGCTGAAGGGCCCGATCCCACGCGAGTTCCGGCCGCTCTCGGCAACCGCATCTACGGCTGCGACGACTGCCTGGCGGTCTGCCCCTGGAACAAGTTCGCCCAGGCCGCGCGCGAGACCGCGCTGCAGGCCCGCCCTCGACGCACCGACGCTGGCCGATCTCGCGGCCCTGGACGACCGGCGTTCCGCGCCCTTTCCGCCAGGAGCGGTCAAGCGCATCGGCCGCGACCGCTTCCTGCGCAACGTCGTCTACGCCATCGGCAACCTGCCGGCGAGCCCGCGCTGCCCGCGGAGAGCGGTCTGCTGGACGACCCCTCCGCCGCTGGTGCGCGGCGCGGCGGTCTGGGCGCTGTCGCGCCTGGCGCCCGATGAGGTCGCAACTACGACGGCAAATGGTCGACGAGACCGATCCCAACGTCCGCGCCGAATGGATCACAGCACTTCGACCTGCTACTGGGGAAGACAAAGAGCGGAGGGTACGCCCATGAAGATCGGACGGAAAAAACTCCTGGCGCCGTCGCCGTCGGCGCAGGCCTGGTCGCTCGGCGTCCATGCCACGCGTCAGCGCAGCCGAGACGACGACGCCCCTGACGCAAGAGCAAATCAAGCAGATCGTGGCGAGCCCGGATCGAAGTGCTGCCGATCGCACCAATGAT
>CAVWKN010000003.1:0-263400 GCA_963755585.1 uncultured Alphaproteobacteria bacterium | reverse complement strand
CGCCGGGGTCGTTCAACGACATCACCATGGGCAACAACACGTCGTCCTTCACCTTTGGCGGCGCGTTCACCAGCGATGGTCATGCCATCACCCCGACCGGCTTCGGCTACTACGCCGGACCGGGCTACGACCTGGTGACAGGCCTCGGTACGCCCAACGGCATGCTGCTGGGGCGGGCGCTGACGGCAATCGCCCATTCCGAGATGTCGTTTGGCGCGAGTCGCCGACGTCGTCAATCCGGACGGCCATGGCGGCTGGACCAGCGGCGCCGACCAGAGCCTGTTGTTCCAGACCATGTCCGATGCCACGACGCATGTGGGTCTGCACACGGGCCCGGACGCCTTCGGTTTCTTCAGCGCCGCCGGTGGCGGACGCCTTCGCCTGGACGAGCCGAATGGCCGAGCAGTCGCTGCAGCCCGACTTCGATCCGAACCTAGTCACCCTGTTCGACAAGCAGGCGCAGGGCACGGTGGCGCAGGCGCACCTGTCGTCCGGCGAGGCGCTGGCGGTGTCGATCAACACCTCGCCGGCCGAGGCGATACAGGCAGGCTTGAGCAGCCCGTTCGGCTTTGCCGACTTCCTGTCAGGCGACGCAGCGGTGCGGGCGGCGCGGCCGGTGGCGGTGGCCGAGACGGCGGATGGTCATAACGACCAGACAGCCATCGTGCGGCTGCGCCAGGATCGGCAGGACAGCCTGTCGCTCACCTTCTATCGGGTCGACGATCTCAACGGCACGATCGACGGCCTGCATCCGGGTGATGCCGGCTATCAGGCGGCGGTGCAGTCCCGGGCCTATCAGATGACCTCGGGCGGTACGTCGATCAGCGGCCCGGGTTACGGCGGCTACGAGCAGACCGGGTTGAGCCACGTGAACGCGGGCGATCTCGTCGCCATGCAGCTCACCAACACCACCCACGGCGACGTCTATTCCGCCTTCGCCCAGGCCAACGAGACGGTGAACGGCCAGCATGTCGGTCACCTTTGGAATTACGGGCTGAACACCTGGGGCTGGGAAGACACGCGGGGCGGCGGCGACCACGACTACAACGACCTGGTGGTCGGTATCGACTTCACCAGCGCCTCGGGACACGGTTGGCTTGTGTAGAAAAATTTTCGCTCTCGGGATAAGGGTAGGGTTGCACGGGACGTTTCGTCTGCAAGCACGGGAGGGTCTCCAGTGCCGATCCAGTACACGCCTCTCGCGAACTCGACCTACCTCGACTACGACAGCTACCGCAGCGACGCGCTTTCGCCGACAGGGACAGGGCCGGCCGGCAATTTTACCTTCAACGTGGCGCTGGTGCTGGATCGGGCGAACGATCCGACGGCATTGCTCAATTCCAATTGGGCGTCGCGGCAGCAGCAGCTCGAGGCGCTGAACGACAGCGGCACGCTGTGGTCGACCTACGGCGCCAATCCGGCACACTACAATCAGGTCCTCGCCGAACTGGGCCAGCTCGGGATCCAAACGGTCAATCAGATCGACCCCGTGAACGGTTACGTGTCCTCGGTCGAATCGCGAACGATCTGGGTGCAGGTCAATCAGACCAATTTCGCCACGCTGTTCGGCACGCCCCTCGTGGCCGGTCACGACCAGGCCGGCCATCCGGTCACCTACTGGCAGGGAAACCTGTCGCTGCCGCAGGGCCTGGCGGCCCAGGGCGTCGAAGGTCTCTGGTTCGACACGAGCATGTTCGGCACGGTGCTGCCGCCGTCGGGCGCCGGGATGGCAGCAACTCTTCCGCAGGGCGCGCAAGGCATCGGCAACAGCGCGCCCCGCGGCGATTTCGTTGTCTTCCCGCAGGACATTGCCCAGAGCTATTACAATTTTCCGCTCTCAGGGGTGCTTTGGGATCCGTCGTCCGGCAGCGCGGTGAACACCGGCACGATCGGACTGCTCGAACCTGGAGTCGGCAGCGCCTTGGCGCCGAACGTGCCCGCGAGCGAATTTCAGTCGCGTTTGGACATCTATCGCCAGACGATCGGCATCGACACGCCGGGCGTGGTATCGACCATCGCCCTTGGTGGACAGATGCCGCCCGACGTCGGCGAACGTTCGCTCGATGTCGGCGTGGTGACGGCGATCAATCCGCAGAGTCCGCTCGTCCTCTATGCCGGTTCCGGTTTCAGCCAGCATGCCAACGCCGACGCCTACACGGCCTACCAGGCGGCGTTCTGGGACACGGCGAACAATCCCGAAGTCGTCTCCTCGTCCTATCGATTCGGCACGACGCTGGCCGCGCCTGGGTCACCCTTTCTCTTTGCGGTCGATCAGCTGTTCGTCGACGCCGCCCTGCGCGGCGTCACGATCCTGACCTCCGGCGGCGATGGCGGTTCCGGCGGCTGGACCGGCGACGGCGTCACCAATGTCGTCACCAGCCGCGGCAGCCCCTACGACCTGATGGTCGGCGGCACCTCGCTCAGCAGCCTGGCGGCGGCGGGTGCGGATCCGACCTTGTCGGCGATCCTGACGTTGGCGATGGCGGGCGATCCGGCGACGATCTGGGATCTGGTCGCCGGCGGCCTGACCGCTTTGCCCGCGACGGCGGGGCCCGGCTCGCATTTCGTCGAAGCGGTCTGGAACACCTATGCGCTGAACGGCACGACTTTTGACAACAACGGATATCTCGGAAACCTTGCCGGCGCCGGCGGTGCCGATTCCAGCCACGCCATCCCGTCCTATCAGAGCGCATTCGGCCTGGTGCCGACGACCTCCGACCCGGCCGCATTGGTGGGCCGCGGCATGCCGGACGTCGCTGCCGACGCCGGTGGCGACCTTCTCTATCAAGTGCCGCAAGCGGACATGACCGGCCTGCACGGCAGCGGAGGAACGAGCGCGTCGGCGCCTTTGTGGGCGGCGCTGGTCTCGCAGTTCAACGCGATCTTCCACGACCAGGGCCTGCCCAGCCTCGGCTACATGAACGACCTTCTCTATATCGCCGCGGCGATCGCACCGGGGTCTTTCAACGACGTGACCTTGGGCAACAACGTGTCGTCCTTCGCGCTGGGCGGCCGATACAGCGATGTCGAGACCGGCACGGCGATCACGCCGACAGGCTACGGCTATGCGGCCGGTCCGGGCTATGACCTGACGACGGGACTGGGGTCGCCCAACGGCCTCCTGCTGGCGCGGGCGCTTGCCGACATCGCCCATTCCCAGATGTGGTTCGGCTCGATTCCCGACGTCATCAATCCGGACAGTCATGGCGGCTGGACCAGCGGTGCCGACCAGAGCCTGCTGCTGCAGACCGCCTCGCATGTAGGCGCCGATGTCGGCGTGGCGCTGGGTCCGGATGTCTTCGGCTTCTTCAGCCCGGCTTCGGGAAGCTTCGCCTGGACGAGCCGGATGGCCGAACAATCGCTGCAGTCCGACTTCGATCCTGCCCTCGTCACCCTGTTCGACAAGCAGGCACAGGGCGGTCTGGCCCAAGTGCACGCGTCGTCGGGCGAGGGTCTCTCGGTGTCGATCAACGCATCGTCGACGCAAGCGGTGCAGGCGAGCTTGAGCAGTCCGTTCGGCTTTGCCGATTTCCTTTCCAGCGACGCCGCGGTGCGCGTGGCCCGTCCGGTGGCGGTTGCCGAGACGGCGGATCGCCACAACGACCAGACTGCCATCGTTCGGCTGCGCCAGGACGGCCAGGACAGTCTGTCGCTCACCTTCTATCGGGTCGACGATCTCAACGGCACGCTCGGCGGCCTGCACCCGGGCGATGCGGGCTATCAGGCGGCGGTGCAGACCCGGGCCTATCAGATGAGCTCCGGCGGCACCTCGATCGCCGGGCCGGGTTACGGCGGCTACGAGCAGACCGGGCTGAGCCACGTGAACGCCGGCGACCTCGTGGCCATGCAGCTCACCAACACCAGCAGCGGCAACACCTATTCAGGCTTCGCCCAGGCCAATGAAACGGTGAATGGCCAGCACATCGGCCATCTGTGGAACTACGGGCTGAACACCTGGGGCTGGGAAGATACCTATGGCGGCGGCGACCGCGACTACAACGACATGATCGTGCAGCTCGACTTCACCAGCGCCGCCGGACATGGCTGGATCGCCTAGAGCACATTCCGTTCGGCTGTAATCAGCCGAACGGAATGTGCTCGTTGAACCACGAAAGTCCGTGCGCGCATTTCCGATCTCATGGAACCGCTGGCGGTTCCATGAGATCGGAAATCGCTCTAGCGTCCGCGGAATGTTCGGTCGACCTGCTCGCGCATCGGCCTCACGAGATACGACATCACGGTTCGCGGCGACGTCTCGATAAAGGCCTCGACCGGCATGCCGGCCACCGGATGCAATCCTTCCATGCGCGAGAGCTCGCTGTCGGGGATGCGGATGCGCACCGAGTAGTAGCTCTCGTTTCGCTTGTCGTCCTGCGTGACGTCGGCGCCGATTTCGATCACTTCGCCATTCAATTCGGGCGTGGTACGCCGGTTGAAGGCGGAGAACCGCACGACCGCCGCCTGTCCCAGGTGAATCTGGTCGACGTCGGAGGGCTGCACCTTGGCTTCGATGATCAAGGCGTCGCTGTCGGGCACGACGAGCATCACCACTTCGCCGGCCTGGATCACGCCGCCGACCGTGTGCACGGAACGCTGGAAGATCTTGCCGTCCTGGGGTGCGATGAGATCGATGCGCTTGAGCAGGTCTTCGGCCGCGACCCGCTTCTCCCCCAGCTCTGATTTCTTGCCGCGGATTTCGGCGAGATCCTTGCCGACCTCGGTGCGCAGATCCTCGTCGATCTGGAAGAATCTTGAGCTGGGTTTCGGCAATCCGACCGCGCGCCTGCGCAATCGAGGCGATCAGCGCGCCGCGTTCGCCTTCGAGGCGGGCGCCGTCGCGCTCGAGCGTGGTCACGCGGCTGAACGGCACCAGGTTCTGCTTCCAGAGGCCGCGCACGCCGGCGAGCTCCTGCTGGATCCAGTCGATCTCCTTGGCTTTTGCTGTTTCCTGCTCGACATTGCCCTGGATCTGCTGGCGGAGCTGATCGACCTGTTCCACGAGCTGAGCCTTTTGTCCGGCACGCGCGGCTCGCCGGATCTCGAACAGCCTCTGTTCGCTCGACACCACCTGGGCGACTTCCGGATCGTTCCGTCGAGACATCAGCTCGGCAGGGAACGTGACCTTGTCGGCGCCGTCGCGTTCGGCCTCGTCGCGCGCCTGGCGCGCCGCCAGCTCGTCGAGCGCCTTGGTCACGATGGCGAGATTGGTACGCGCCTGGGTTTCGTCGAGGCGGGCCACGATGTCGCCCTTCTTGACGTGATCGCCATCCTTGACCCGGAGGTCGCCGACAACGCCACCGGTCGGATGCTGCACTTTCTTCACATTGGAATCGACGACGAGCTTGCCCGGCGCGATCACCGCACCGGAAATCTCGGTCAGCGTCGCCCATCCGAAGACGATGCCGCCCACTACGGCGACGGCGGCGACGCCTGCGAGAAGATGCCGCTTCAGCGATTGATGGAAGACATTTGCAGCGTTCAAGACGCACCCTCCTGCGAACGGCCGCCGCTTCGCAACGGTACCGGTTCGACCGCTCGCCCTCGCGGCGATGGCTCGCGCAGCACGGTTTCCTTCGGCCCGACAGCCTGTGCCCGTCCGTTCAGCATGATCAGCACCGTGTCGACGCCGGCCAGGGCGCTCGGACGATGGGCGACCACGACAACGATGCCGCTGCGCGCGCGAACGCCCAGGATGGCGCCGGTCAAGGCATCGTCGCCCTCACGATCGAGATTGGAATTGGGCTCGTCGAGCACCACCAGGAACGGCTCGCCGTAAAGCGCGCGGGCGAGGCCGACTCTCTGGCGCTGGCCCGACGAGAGGGACGCTCCGCCTTCGCCGACCTGGGTCTCGTAGCCGTCGGGCAGGGCCAGGATCAATTCATGGACTCCGGCGGCCTTGGCCGCCGCGATCACAGCATCCGCCGGCGGCTCGGCATCGAAGCGCGAGATGTTCTGCGCCACGGTGCCGCCGAACAATTCCATGTCCTGCGGCAGGTAGCCGATGTGTGACCCCAGGGCTTCCGACGACCACTGGTCGAGAGCAGCGCCGTCGATCCGGATCTTGCCCTGGGTCGTCGGCCACACGCCGACGATGGCCCGTGCCAGAGAAGACTTTCCGGATGCACTGGGGCCGATCACGCCCAGCGCCTGACCTGCCTTGAGCTGGAAGGCGACACCCTGGACGACGAGCCGGTTGGTGCCGGGCGGGCTCACGCTCACCGCTTCGAGCGCGAGCGAAGCGGTGGGCTTCGGCAGTTCCAGGCGCGCCTGATCGGCGGGCAGCATGCCGAGCAGGCCATTGAGGCGCCGCCAGCTCTGGCGCGCTGCGGTGAAGCCGCGCCAGTTGGCGATCGCCACCTCGACGGGCGCCAGCGCCCGCGACGTCAGGATCGAGCTCGCGATGATGATGCCGGCCGAAGCCTGCTGATTGACCACGAGATAGGCGCCGATCCCCAGCACCGCCGACTGCAGCGCCATGCGCAGGACGCGCGACAGGCCGCCCATGCCGCCGGAAATGTCGGCCACGCGCTGCTGCGCCCGAAGGTGGCGTTGGTTGTAGCCGCTCCATACCGCGGCCAGCCGTCGGGCCATGCCCATCGCCTGGACGACCTCGGCATTGCGGCGACTGGCTTCGGCCAGCGCCATCCGGCTGTCCGCCAGCCCGGAGGCTTCCCGCGCCGGCTGGCGGCTCAGGAATTCGGTCATCACGGTGATGGTGATGAGGATCACCCCGCCCACCGTTGCCGTGACCCCGATCAGAGGATGGAAGAGGAAGCAGATCGCCAGATAGAGCGGCATCCATGGCAGGTCGAACAGCGCCGCCGGGCCTACGGTCGACATGAATGAGCGGATGCGGTCGAGGTCGTGCAGTGGCTGATAGCCCGGCGGCGTCACCGCCTTCAAAGGCAGCTTGGCGGCGACATCGTAGACGCGTTCGCTCAGGGTCTCGTCGATGGAGCAGGCGATCCGCACCAGCACGCGGCCGCGGATGATGTCGAGCAGGCCCTGAAAGCTGAACAGGATCGCGGCCAGGATGCTGATGCCGATCAGGGTCGGGATGCTGCGGCTCGGAATGACCCGATCGTAGACTTCGAGCATGAAGACAGGGCCGGTGAGCTGCAGCAGGTTGAGCGCGGCGCTGAACAGTCCGATGCCGATGAAGGCGTGGCGGCAATCGGCCAGCGCCGCGGACAACGGCGAACGCGGCTTATGGCGCAGCCAGCGTTGTGCTGCGGCCAGCCGCGAGGCCATCGGACTCTCGACTGAAGGACCGGCTGCTGCCATCGACCCCTTGAAGCTTCCTTTACGGAATGTCAGTTTTCACGCCAAGATTGTAGCATAAGGCCCAATCGTGCATCGGGGATCGGCGCAACAATCGGGCTCAAAAATTTCTCCTGATGAGCCGCCTGACCCTGCCGGCAAAAGTTGCTGGCCGGTCCGCCCGAACGGCGCCGACAGTTGCCTGCAGTAAGCATGCGAGAGTGTCGTCCGTCCGATGGGCGGCGATGGCAGCCTGGCTGGAAAGCGCGTCGAGGCGCCCGAGCGCTGCCAGCACGGCGCGGGCCACACCGAAGCTGCTGTAGTCGGTGATCTCCACCCCCCATCCGCTGTCGAAGGCCGGTGTGGCAAAGGCACATCCCTGTGGGGCAACGACGGGTATGCCGAGACGTTGCGCCTCGGTGAACACGCCCGAGCCCCGTGATCTGTAGACGTCAGGGTCGTAGGGCAGCAGCAGCAGGTCGGCTTGACCGAGCCATGCTGCGTATCCCTCCGCCGTAAGCACATCCTGGCGAACCACGACCCGTTCCCCCAGGGTCGACAGGCGGTCGAATGCCGATTGCTCGTTTTGGGCATCCGACCCAACGACAATTCCGTGGATCAGGAATCGCGCATGACGATGATGCTGAAGCACGTGCTCGACGGCGTCCGGCAACAGCCGGTAGCCCTTCGACCGGTTGGCAAAGCCCAGGCTCACCACGGTTGGAGAATGGCCGGGACCGCCCCTCCGCACGGACCGGCCGGCCAGGACGAGCCCCGGGCCGGACATGACCTGGACATCGAGATCGAGTAGCGCGCGATAGAACGCCGCCATCGCCGGGGTCTCGCAATGCGCTCGCAAGCGCCGTTCGTCGCCGACACTCGTCTTCAGGGCAGCGAAGGCATCCTGGCATTCGGCGCTGAGGCTGGCGACGAGCGGATCGTCCGTCGCCATCTTGTAGTGCGGTCCGTACAGCAGCCACAGCACGATGTGCGGCACGGTCGCCGATCGGCGACGCTTGAGATGCTGCGCAACAGCCGAGGCCAGGATCTGGTCGCAACATGGGAGAATGAGCAGGTCGGCCGGCCCGCCCTGTCGATGCAGGGCCTGCGAGAGTTGCCGGCTTGTCTCGGCAACGTCGCGGGTGAACTCCCCGGCATCCGCGTAATCCCTGCCGTACACCGATCGGGTGAAGGATGGGATGCAGCCAAGCTCGCGTACGACGTCGGAGTCGGCATAGGCCGACCCCAGACAGGAGAAGCCGATGCGCAGCTTCGACAGCTCGTCCTGGAGCCGGCGAACGGCGTTGTAATGATGCCCGCCCCTGGAGCGGAGCGCCGGGTCGATGATCAGGGCTCTCATGATGGCGAGAAGAGCCTTTGCCACGGCGGTCGCCACCACTCGGCGGCGCGGCGGGCCATCATGGTCAGGCGCCACCGCCGGCTGAACTCGCAAGCCCGATAGAGATGCTCCCGGGGCGCGCGCACCTGGAGGGCTGGAAAAATGTAGAGCGCGCCGCCCGATCGCTCGATCGCCTCGTTGAAGGCGGTGTGTTCCGAGACTTCGCGGCCTGCGTCGTCGAGGCCGCGATAGCGGGCGGCAAGTGCTGAGGACAGGCGATAGATGCCGAGGCCGCCGAAGGCCGACCTTACGGCGATCGGCGACAGCGTGGCGGGAATCTCGATCTGTCGGGCGAAGACTTCGCGGAACTTGGCGGCTTCGAAGGTCTCTCCCGCGGCGCGGCCCCAGATCGGGTGCCAGCAATCCCGCGGACACCAGCGATCATGGCGCAGCGCCCAGACGTCGTAATAGCGCGGGGCAGCATTGGCCAGCACCGCAGTCCGCGCCGGGCTGCCGTCGAGCCAACGGACGGCCTCGGCGAAACCTTCGGCTTGCAGGGGAAAAGCCAGCACGTCGTCGAGGTCGGCCATCACGAGATGATCGTAGGTTTCCCATTCGGAGCGGCGGATTTCATCGAGGCAGGCGTTGCGCGCGTGCGCGATGCGCTCAGTCCGCCGGGGCAGCCGGTCGGCCAGCGAACCGAGATCGATAACTTTGCCGCGGCGGCCGCCGTCGGCCAGCCATCGCTCGAGAATCGACCGCGAATCGTCGGTCGTGTCGCTGACCGTGAAGATGAAGGATGTGTCGGCATACGACGCGGCGAATCGGGCAAGGTTCGCCAGCACACCGGGCAGGTGGCGCGCGCAGTCTCGCGCCACGCCGGCGAACACGGCGGTCGGCCCGGCCGACGAAGTCATCGGGATCGCGGGCGATGCGCTGGATCGTGCCTGTTGCCGGACGGACGATCGGCCCTGCCCAACAACGTCCCCAGCACCCGGCCCCGGGTCGGCTTCGCGGGCGCGGCCGGGGGCTCGCCGATCGCGCCTGCGACCAGCGCCATGGCCTCGTCATGACGCCCTGCGCCAAAGGCCGTGCGGAAGGCCTCGGCCTCGCTTTCCAGAACGCCGCGAATCAACCGCAGGGTGTTGGCGAGGACGGTCTCCCAGGGCCGCGTCGAAGAATTGTACCGGCCGCCCAGCACGGTCGCGTTCGAATGCTTGTTCTCGCCGTGCATGCGGTAGGCATAAAGCGCCTCGTGTATCGCGATCACGCCTGTGAGCAGGCCGGCAAAGGTCGACAGGTAGAAATCGACGTAGAGCCTGAGGTCGTGGTTGGGCGGCACCAGGACGAGATCGACGAAGCTGCGACGCAACATCATGCTCGCCGTGGTGTTCGTCGCGTCGGCGGGCGACCATCCCGGACGAAACGTGATGCCCGGGTTGGCGGGATAGGTGAGTTTGCCGGTTCGTGGATCGATGGCCGGCACGAGCGCGGGATCGATCGCCCGGCGCGCGGCCGGGCCGGAATCGGCATCGAACCACCACGCGGTTCCTGCGAGCAGCCGGTCGTCGGCGTCGACGATATGGGAATCGCAGTAGGTCAGCGCGACGGGAAAGTCCGCATTCAAATGCGTGACGATCTGCCGGGCGACGAATTCGTCGTACCAGAAGTCGTCCGAATCGAGAAAGCAGACGAATGGCGTCTTCAGCTCGGCCAGGCCGCGTCGAATGGCGCCGGCCTGGCCGAGATTGGAGTCGAGCTTGATGTAACGGAAGCGCGCGTCGTCGAGCTGCGACAGGCACCGGCGGATCGTCTCGTCGGACCGGTCGGTCGAGGCATCGTCGACGACCACCGCCTGGATGTCCTGGACGGTCTGCCGTGCGACCGATTCGATGGCCTTTCCGACAAAATCGCTGTTGTTGTGGTTGGCGATGACGACGCCAACGGTGGGAGCTGCCGGCATTATCGATTGCGTCCCGTTATTTGCAGACTTGCAGGGTGAATCCGGGTTGGGCGCCCGCTATTGCGGATTTCGGAAGGCAAATACAGCGTTTTCCCGATGCGGAACAACGAAGCCTCCCTTACCCTTGCCCTTCACCGTATAGTCCGCTTGGATGGCTTTGTTATCAATGAGAAGTAGAGGGGGATTCGGCGCATGAGCGACGTCCAGTACAAGGTCGCGAAAACCGTTCGCGAGGCGGCCGGCATGATGCTCGCCGCCAAGGGTAAGGGCTACATCCTGGCCGGAGGCACCGACCTCCTGGTCCAGATGAAGTCCGGCGCCCGCACCCCCGGTGTGATCGTCGACGTCAAGAAGATCTCCGAGATGGTGAGCGTCGTCGAGAAGAACGGCGCCTTCACCATCGGCGCCGCCACGCCGGCCGCCGTGCTCGGCGAGCACAAGAAGCTGCGCAAGGCCTGGCCGGGCGTGATCGAGGCCTGCAACCTGATCGGCTCGACCCAGGTCCAGGGCCGCGCCTCGGCGGGCGGCAACCTGTGCAACGCCTCGCCGGCCGCCGACAGCGTGCCGGCCCTGGTTGCCGCGGGCTGCGTGGTCAACATCGCGGGCCCCAAGGGCAAGCGCTCGGTGCCGGTCGAGAAGTTCCTTGCCGGTCCCGGCAAGACCACGCTGAAGCTGGGCGAGATCGTGGTCAGCTTGACGCTGCCCAAGCGGCCCAAGGGTTCGTCGGACGCCTACCTGCGCCTGATTCCGCGCACCGAGATGGACATCGCTGTCGTGGGCGTCGGCATCTCGCTCACCATGAAGGGCGGCACCGTCACCGACGCCCGTGTCGGCCTCGGCGCCGTGGCGCCCACCGTGCTGCTGGTCGACAAGGCGGCCAAGGCGCTGATCGGCTCCAAGCTGGACGATGCGGCGCTCGACGCCGCGGCGGCCGCCTGCTCGGCCGCCTGCAAGCCGATCGACGACAAGCGCGGCACCATCAAGTATCGCACCAAGATCGCCGGCGTGCTGCTCAAGCGCACCGCCATGATCGCGCGCGATCGCATCAACGGCATCGAACACCACGGACACCGCCCGGTTTAATGGGTCCGGTTTAGGAGGAATCGCAAGCACCATGGCCAAGATCCACGTCAACACCACCATCAACGGCGCGCCGACCGAGTTCCTGTGTGACGCCAACCAGACCCTGCTCGATGTCCTGCGCGACAATCTCGGGCTCACCGGCAGCAAGGAAGGCTGCGGCTCGGGTGACTGCGGCGCCTGCAGCGTCATGGTCAACGGCCGGCTGGTCTGCTCCTGCCTGGTGCTCGGACCCGAGACCGAAGGCATGAAGATCGAGACCATCGAGGGCCTCGCCAAGGGTGACCAGCTGCATCCGCTGCAGAAGAAGTTCGTCGAGATGGCCGCGCTTCAGTGTGGCATCTGCACGCCGGGCTTCCTGATCGCCTCCAAGGCGCTCCTGGAGAAGACACCCAACCCGACCGAGACCGAGGTCCGCTACTGGCTGGCGGGCAACCTCTGCCGCTGCACGGGTTACGACAAGATCGTCACCGCGGTCCTCGAAGTGGCCGCCGACATGAGGGAGTCCGCCCGATGAGCCACGCCCCCAACACCACCGGCAAGTACAAGTGGATCGGCTCGCGTCCCGATCGTCCCGACGGCGCCGACAAGGTGACCGGCCGCGCCCGCTTCGGCGCCGACTTCAGCCTGCCCGGCCAGCTGGTCGGCAAGGTGCTCCGAAGCCCGCACGCCCACGCCGTCATCAAGTCGATCGACACGTCCAAGGCCCTGGCGCTGAACGGCGTGAAGGCGGTGATCACCGCCGAGGATTTCCCCGACCAGCCCAACCTCATCGTGCCGACCGGCGAGATGCAGGTGAACATGCGCGACATCACGCGCAACATCATGGCGCGCGAGAAGGCGCTCTATGAGGGCCATCCGGTTGCCGCCGTCGCGGCGGTGTCGGAGGCGATCGCCAAGCAGGCGCTGGCGCTGATCAAGGTCGACTACAAGGTGCTGCCGCACGTCATCGACGTCGCCGATGCGATGAAGCCCGACGCGCCCATCCTGCACGACCATCTCCTGACCGAAGGCGCCAACCCGCCGGCCAGCAAGCCCTCGAACATCGCCAAGCGCATCGAGTTCAAGAAGGGCGACGCCCACGCGGCCTTCGACAAGGCCGAGGTCGTGATCGAGAAGGACTACACCACGCAGGCCGTGCACCAGGGCTATATCGAGCCGCACGCCACGCTGGCGTCCGCCGCGGAAGACGGCCAGATCCAGGTCTGGTCGACGACCCAGGGGCACTTCCAGGTGCGCGGCTTCTGCGCCCGGCTGCTCGGCCTCGACACCTCGCAGATCCGCGTGACGCCGACCGAGATCGGCGGCGGCTTCGGCGGCAAGACCGTGGTCTATCTCGAGCCGCTCGCCATGCGGCTGAGCCAGAAGTCGGGCAAGCCGGTGAAGATGACGATGGCGCGCGAGGATGTGTTCCGCGCCTCCGGCCCCGCGCCGGGCGGCAACGTCAAGGTCAAGATCGGCGCCATGAAGGACGGCCGCATCGTCGCCGCCGAGTGCATCGTCCAGATGCAGGCGGGCGCCTTCCCGGGCTCGCCAGTCGGGCCGGCCTGCATGTGCAGCTTCGCCTGCTACGACATCGAGAACATCTACATCGAGGGCTTCGATGTCGTCAGCAACCGGCCCAAGGTCGCGGCCTATCGCGCCCCTGGCGCCCCGATCTCGGCGTGGGCGGTCGAGTCGACGCTCGACATCCTGGCCCTGCAGCTCGACATGGATCCGATCGACCTGCGCCTGAAGAACGCCGCCAAGCAGGGCACCAAGACGGCCTATGGCGTCACCTTCAACACCATCGGCCTGGTCGAGACGCTGGAGGCGGTGAAGCACTCGACGCACTACCGCACGCCGGTCAAGCACGGCTATGCCCGCGGCGTCGCCGCCGGCTTCTGGTTCAACATCGGCGCCGATTCCAGCGCCGCCAGCCACGTCGGCGAGGACGGCTCGGTGACGGTGATCTCGGGCAACCCCGACATCGGCGGCAGCCGCGCCTCGCTCGCCCTGATGGCGGCCGAGGAGCTCGGCGTCGACTACAACAAGGTGCGGCCGGTGATCGCCGATACCGCCTCGATCGGCTTCAACTTCGTAACCGGCGGCAGCCGCGTCACCTTCGCCACGGGTCTCGCCGTGGTGAACTCGGTGCGCGACATGATCCGCGAGCTCAAGGTGCGCGCCGCCAAGATCTGGAACGTCGATCCGGACGGCGTGATCTGGGAGAACGGCATGGCCAAGCCCGCCGGCGCCAACGTCGGCACCTTCGAGCCGCTCACCCTCGCCGATCTCGCCGCCCAGGCGGGGCGGACCGGCGGGCCGATCAACGGCCATGCCCAGCTCAACGTCACGGGTGCCGGCCCGGGCTTCGGCGTGCACTGCGTCGACCTCAAGGTCGACGAGGACACCGGCTGCGTCACCGTCGGCCGCTACACCGCGGCGCAGGATGTCGGCACGGCGATCCATCCCTCCTACGTCGAGGGCCAGCTCCAGGGCGGCGCCGTGCAGGGCGTCGGCTGGGCGCTGAACGAGGAGTACATCTACAACTCGAAGGGCAAGCTCGAGAATCCAGGCTTCCTCGACTATCGCATGCCGGTCGCCTCCGACCTGCCGATGATCGAAACCATCCTGGTCGAGGTGCCCAATCCGCAGCATCCCTACGGCGTGCGCGGCGTCGGCGAGGTGCCGATCATCCCGCCCATCGCCGCGGTCGGCAACGCCATCGCCCGCGCCACCGGCGTGCGCATGGTCGACCTGCCGATGTCGCCGCCGCGCCTCAGCGAAGCGCTCGATGCGGCGCGGCCGAAGAGGATGATGGCGGCGGAGTAATTCACCGAGGGCGCGCTCAAGTGGCGCGCCCTCGGCACCTCATCGACCCTTGAACGCCTTCATGATCTGATCCCGCATCGGCTTCGCGAGATAGGACATCACCGTGCGGGGCGAGGTCTGGATGAAGGCTTCGACCGGCATGCCGGCGATCAGCTTCGATCCTTCCAGGCGCGCGCTCGCGGGGATGGTCGATCCCCTGGTCCTGGGCCGCACCGCCGCGGCTCGGCTGCGCGAGGTCCTGGCGAGCGAGAAGGGCTAGAGACTACGGGAACGGCATTTTTCAAGCCAGCTGCGCCGCCACCGCTTCCGCCGCGGCGCGCATGTCTCGCGCCAGGGCAACCGATGTTGCGCGATCGAGCTGGCTGACGAGACCGACGGCCGCGATCGTGTGCGTGATCGTGCGGCGCGCGTTCAGCACCGGCACCGCGGCGATCGCCACGCCGGCGATGTAGTTGCCGCGGTCGATGCTGAAGCCGTGGCGGCGCACACCGTCGATTTCCTTGCGCCAGGTTTCGTAATCGGGCGCGTTGTGCCAGCGCAGAGAGCGAAAGCGCTTCTCGATCTCGCTCCAGGGATGCTCGCTGAACGCCGCGACGCAGCGTCCCGTCGCGCTGATCAGCGCCGGAAAGCGGCTGCCGACGTCGACATGCAGCCGCACCGGCGCCTGGGTGCGCGACAGCGTGACAACGATCATGTGGTCGAGGCTGGGCACTTCGACGCCGATCGCGGTCATGCCGTAGCGTTTGGAGAGATCGTCGAGCCTGGGCTGTACGACCGTGGCGAAGTCGCTGTTCGCCAGCACGGCGCGCGCCAGCGGCAGCATGCCGGTGCCCAGGCTGTAGTGCTTCGTGGCCGGATCGACTCTCACCAGCTGCTCCGACACCAGCGCGCGCAGGATGTGCAGGCACGTGCTGGGGACGAGTTCCAGCGCCTGCGCGATCGCCTTCACGCCCATCGGCGTCCGGCTGCGGCCGAGCAGGCGCAGGATGGCGATAGCGCGCGTGACGGCCGGCACGGGCCGTACCCGCGGAGCGGTCGGGGAATTCGCGGGGCGAGAGGGCATATTGTATATGTACAACTAGATGATGCTGTTGTACAACTACGAGCGTTTGGCCATAGTTCATGCATGGCCAGCCTGACGGAGTACACGAGCTTTGCGGATGCCCAGGCGCACTTTTCCGCCGGCAAGCTCTGGGAACTTTTCGATGGCGATCGCGAGCGCCTCAACATCGCGCATGAATGCATCGACCGGCATACCGGGAGGGCGGATCCGGCGGTCATCGTCGCGCACGCCGACGGCCGCGACGAAATCCTGAGCTTTCGCCAGCTATCGGAAGAGTCTTCCCGTTTCGCCCACTACCTGGCGGCCGGTGGGGTGAAGGCCGGAGATCGCGTCGCCATCATGCTCGAGCCGTCACTGGCGTTCTACACGGCGGTCTTCGGCACCATGAAGCTGGGGGCGATCGCCGTTCCGCTGTTCACGCTCTTTGGTCCCGACGGCGTCAGGCTCCGCGTCAACGATTGTTCGCCGGCGCTGCTGGTGACCAATGCCGAGAAGGCCGAGCTTCTGTCGTCGATCGGCGGCCCGCGCGTGGTCGTGGCCGATGCCGACTTCCTGGCGAGCCTCGCGCGATTCCCGTCCGAGTTCGAGATGGCCACCAGAGCCGATGCGATGGCGATCTACCAATACACGTCGGGGACGACGCGCGAGCTGCCGGAGGCCGTCAAGCACACCCACCGGTCGATCGTCACCTTGATGGTGGCCGCCCTTTACGGCACCGGCCTGCGGCCCGGCGACCGCTACTTCTGTCCATCGTCGCCGGCCTGGGGACACGGCCTGTGGCACGGCACCCTGGCGCCCCTGGCGTTGGGCATCACCATCGGCGCCTATGCCGGCAAGTTCGACGCCGAACGACTCCTGAAGGCACTGCAGGATCACCGCTTCACCAACATCTCCGCGGCGGCCACCCACTATCGCATGATGCGGAATTCCGGCGCCGCGCCGCGCTACCGCTACGCCCTGCAGAAACTCTCCTTCACCGGCGAGCCGATCGACAGCGAGACGGCGTCCTTCGTCGAGACGACATTCGGCCATCCGCCGTGCAGCATGTACGGCACCACCGAGATCGGTGTGATCCTGGTGAGCTATCCGGGGGCCGAGGATTTTGCCGTCAAGCCGGGGTCGCTGGGCAAGCCCGTCCCGGGCAGCAAGGTCGAGGTCCACGATCCTGCCGGCAAAGCGTGCCCGCCCGGCGTCACGGGCGAGCTCAAGGTCTGGCGGCGCGACCGCTGGATTGCGACCAAGGATCTCGGCCGGACGGACGAGGACGGCTACTTCTATCACGGCGGCCGCGCCGACGACGTCATCATCTCGGCCGGCTGGACGATGAGCGCGGTCGAGATCGAGGACGCCATCCTGAAGCACCCTGCGGTGCGCGAAGCCGCCGCCATCGGCGTGCCGGATCCATTGCGCGGGCAGGTCGTGAAGGCCTTCGTCGTCGCCAATCGCGCGGGTGACGACGCCTTCGCCCGCGAGATCCAGGATCTCGTGCGGCAGCGGCTCAGCCAGCACGAATATCCGCGCCTCATCGAATTCGTCGCCGAGCTGCCCAAGACGCCGGCCGGCAAGGTCAACCGCAAGATTCTACGCACGAGGGAACACGCTCATGTCGACTAAGACCATGGAACGCAGCTTTCCGAAGATCACCGAGAAGGGCCTGGACGAGCTGCGCCAGCGCATCGGCGTCAAGATCGGCGTCACCGCCGAGCCGTGGTGCCACGAAGCCACGCGCGACAACATCCGCCACTACGCCCACGGCATCGGCGACGACAATCCGCTGTGGTGCGTGCCCGAATACGCCCGCAAGACCGGGTTCGGCGACGTCATCGCCCTGCCCAGCTTCCTGTTCGCCACCAGCCGCATCGTCTCGGGCTATGTCGGCGGCCTGCCGGGCATCCATGCCATGTGGTCGGGCTCGGACTGGCACTGGCACAAGACCGTGCACCGCAATGACGAGATCACGACCGAGGCCTGGCTGAAGGACCTGATCGTGCACGAGACGCGCTTCGCCGGCCGCGCCGTGCAGCAGATCTATCACGTCGATTTCTTCAACCAGAAGGGCGAGCTGGTGGCCGACGCCGACAGCTGGTGCTTCCGCACCGAGCGCGACCACGCTCGCGAGAAGGGCACCAAGTACAAGGACGTGAAAGCCCGTCCGCCGCGCCGTTACACCGACAAGGAATTGGCCGACGCCTACAGGCTTTATGCCGAGGAGAAGATCCGCGGCGCCGAGAGGCGCACCTGGCAGGACGTCACCGAAGGCGAAGCGCTGCCCACCATGGTCAAGGGCCCGATGACGGTGACCGGCTTCATCGCCTACGCCCAGGGCTGGGGCGGCCTCTACATCCGCGCCAACAAGCTTGCCTGGAAGCTGGTCGACGCCCATCCCGGCCTCGGCATCGCCAACCGCTTCGGCATTCCCGACTGTCCCGAACGCGTGCACTGGGAAGAGGAGTTTGCCCACGAGGTCGGTGCGCCCGGCGCCTACGACTACGGCCCCGAGCGCGCCTCGTGGCTGACGCACCATCTCACGAACTGGATGGGCGACGACGGCTTCCTGCGCAACGCCACCTGCAAGATCCGTCGCCACAATCCGGCGGGAGACATCCTGTTCATCAAGGGCAAGGTGACGCGCAAGTACGTCGAGGACGGCCGTCACCTGGTCGAGATCGAGCAGGAAGCGCGCAACCAGGACGACGAGTTGTCGGTGCTGGGCACCGGGATCGTGGAACTGCCTAGCCGCAGCTGAAGCACGTCGGGGTTCCCCATGCCCGCAGCCGATCTCTCGCGCGGCGCGCTGACCGGTCTTCGTGTCATCGACCTGTCGCGCGTGCTGGCCGGTCCGCTCTGCACCCAGATGCTGGCCGACCACGGCGCCGACGTCGTCAAGATCGAGCCGCCGTCGGGCGACGAGACGCGGCTTCTCGGGCCGCCCTTCGACGATGCCGGCGACGCGGCCTATTTCAGCGCCGTAAACCGCGGCAAGCGCGCGCTTGGCCTCGACCTGGCACGGCCCGAAGGACGCGCCGTCCTGGAAGCGCTCCTGAAGGACGCCGACATCCTGGTGGAGAACTACCTGCCGGGAACCCTGGAGCGCTGGAACCTCGGCTACGACGAGGTGCTGTCGGTTCGCCATCCGCGCCTGATCCATTGCGCCATCTCCGGCTTCGGCGCCGACGGTCCCCTGGGCGGCCTGCCGGGCTACGATGCGGTGCTGCAGGCCATGAGCGGCCTGATGAGCATCAACGGCACGCCGGAGTTGGGGCCGACGCGGGTCGGTGTCCCCATCGTCGACTATGTCACCGGCTACAACGCGCTCACCGGTATCCTGCTGGCGCTCGCCGCCCGCCAGCAGACGGGCAGGGGACAGAGGGTCGAGGTCACGCTGTTCGACACCGCGCTCAGCCTGCTGGTGCCGCACGCGGCCAACTGGCTCAGCTCAGGCCGCACCCCGGGGCGTCTCGGCAGCGCCCATCCCAATATCGCGCCCTACGACAAGTTCGCGGCCGGCGACGGCGAGCTCTTTCTCGGCATCGTCAATGACGGCCAGTTCCGCCGCTTCTGCCGAGAGGTGAAGCGCGAAGATCTGCTGGACGATCCGCGCTTCGCCACGAATGCCGCGCGACTGCAGAATTGCGACGCCCTTCGGGCCGAGATCGAACGCACGCTGGCGTCCTTCAAGGTGGAGGATCTCTGCCACGCGCTGATGCAGAGCGGCGTGCCGGCCGGCGCCGTCAATACGGTGCCGCAGGCTTTCGCGCAGCCCCATGTCGCCCACCGCCGGATGCTGATCGACCAGGACGGACGGCGCGCGCCCGGCATTCCCGTGAAGCTCGGCCAAACGCCCGGCCGACCGGGGTTGCCGCCGCCGCGCTATGGCGAGCACGGCAGCGAGATCCTGGCGGAAGCCGGCTTCGATCGCGCGGCGATCGACGGGCTGGTCGCCTCGGGCGTGCTCAAGACGACGAACCGGTCCTAAGGAGAGGAAACAATGACAGTGAAAGCCATGGCATGTGCCGCGGGGTTGCTGGCGGGCCTGTTGGCCGGCGCGCCGGCGATCGCCCAGACCTATCCCGCCAAGACGGTGAGGATCATCGTTCCCTATCAGGCGGGCCAGGGGACCGATGTGGCGGCGCGCTACTTCGCCGAGCAATTGTCCAAGGCGCTGGGCCAGACCTTCTATGTCGACAACAAACCCGGTGCCGGCGGCAATATCGGCGCCGAGGCGACGGCGCATGCCCCGCCCGACGGCTACACGCTGATGATGGGCACCAATGCCACCCAGACCATGAACGAGTTCCTGTACGCCTCGACGGGCTACGACTCGGCGAAAGATTTCGCGCCGATCATCCTGGTCGGCATGCTGCCGATGGTGATCTCGGCCAACCCGTCATTTCCGGCCAACTCGGTGACGGAACTGGTCGCAGCCGCCAAGGCCCAGCCTGACAAGATCGACATGGCGCTGCCCAGCAACAGTGCCCGCATCGTGTTCGAGCTCCTGAAGGATCGAACAGGCGCGCCGCTGTTCGGCGTTCCCTACAAGGGCTCGGCGACGGCCATGACGGAAGTGATCGGCGGCCAGGTGCAGACGATCATCGATACCGTGACGGCGACGCGCGGCCATGTCACCGCGGGCAAGCTGAAGCCGCTCGCCATCACGACGCTGAAGTCGAGCGAGCTGCTGCCCGGCGTGAAGTCGGTCGCCGAGCAGGGTGTTCCCGGCTTCGAGATGACGGCGTGGAATGCGTTCTATGCCCCCGCCGGGACGCCGAAGCCGATCATCGATCGCCTGAATGCGGAGATGACCAAGATCCTGGCTCAACCTGAGGCGCGGGAGCGCCTGCTGGGACTGGGGCTCGAACCCGCCGGCGGCACGCCCGAATCGCTGGCGAAACTCGAGGCCCAGGAGCGCACCAAATGGGCTCCCTTGATCAAGGCGGCGGGACTGAAGGGCGACTAGGCCCTTCGCCACTGGAGTGGCGCACCCCCAGCGCGCTATCGTGGCGGCCGCAAGGGGAGGCCGCAATGGACATAGCATTCACCGTGAACGGCGAGGCGCGAAAGGTCGGCGCGCCGGAAACGGTCTCGCTGCTGGAAGTGCTGCGTAACCATCTCGGGCTGATGGGCACGCGCTACGGCTGCGGCCTGGAACAGTGCGGCTGCTGCATGGTGCTGGTGGATGGCCAGCCGACCTATGCCTGCACCCGCGAGGTCGGCACGGTTGCCGGCCGGACGGTGACCACCGTCGAAGGGCTGGGCACGCCGGACAAGCCGCACCCGCTGCAACAAGCCTTCCTCGACGAGCAGGCCGGCCAGTGCGGCTATTGCCTGAGCGGCATCATCATGTCCGCGAAAGCCCTGATCGATCGCAACCCCAACCCAAGCCGCAGCGAGGTGGTTGCCGCGCTGGACAAGCATCTCTGCCGTTGCGGCACGCACCAGCGCATCCTGCTCGCGGTCGAACGCGCGGCTCAGTCTCTGCGCAACGGGAGCGCGGCGTGACCGCGCCCGTGCTGCCGGCCAGCCCCCTCCCGGCTAGCCTCGTCGAGAATCCCCGCCTCGATCGCTGGATCCATTTTCAGCCCGACCGCACCGTGCGCATCGCCACCGGCAAGGTCGAGATCGGGCAGGGCGTCGTCACCGCCATCGGCCAGATCGCGGCCGACGAGCTCGACGTGCCGCTCGACCGTGTCGCCGTCCTGTCCGGCGACACCACGCATGGGCCCGACGAGCTCTACACCACGTCATCGCTCTCGATCGAAGTGTCCGGCGGTTCGGTGCGGCTGGTCTGCGCCGAGGTGCGGGCCAAGGCGCTGGAGCGGGCGGCGCTTCGCCTCAACTGCAGCCGCGACGAGCTGTCGGTGGTCGACGGCCAGTTCCTGCAGAACGGCGAGGCGACCGGCCAGGACTACTGGACGGTCGCGCCCGAGATCGATTTCAGCCAGGCCGTCACCGGCACGACGCCGGCCAAGCCGGCCGCGTCCTACAAGGTCGTTGGCCGCAGCATCCCGCGCATCGACCTGCCGGCGAAGGTGAGCGGTGCCGCTTTCGTGCACGACGTCCTGCCCAAGGACGTCCTGCATGCGCGCGTACTGCGTCAGCCCAGCCGCGGCGCCACCCTGGCGACGTTCGATGAGGCCGCGATCCGCCGCGCGGCCAAGGGCGAACTGCAGATCTTGCGCGAAGCCAATTTCATAGCCTTCGTCAGCCCGGTCGAAAGTGTCGCCCAGGCCGCCGCTGCCGCGGCACCGCGGCATGCGACGTGGGACAACGTTCGGCGCATCGAGCCCGAGCAGCAGGAAGCCGCCTGGCTGAAGGGCCAGCCCAGCGAGGACCGGCGCCTCGGCGCGGAGCCGCCGGCGGCGCCGCCCAAGCGCCTCGTGCAGATCACCGTCTCGCGGCCCTACATCGCGCACGCCTCGATGGCGCCGTCCTGCGCGCTGGCCGAATTCCGCGACGGCCACCTGACGGTCCGCTCGCACGGCCAGGGCATGCATCCGTTGCGCAAGAACCTGGCGGCAGTGCTTGGCCTGCCGGTCGAAGCCATCACCGCGCAGCACCTGCACGGCGCCGGCTGCTACGGCCACAACGGCGCCGACGATGCCGCGCTCGACGCGGCGCTGATCGCCCGCCGCCTGCCCGGCCGGTGGATCCGCCTGCAATGGCGTCGCGAGGAGGAGTTCGGCTTCGAGCCGGTCGGCCCTGCCATGCTGGTGACCCTGCACGTCGATCTCGACGAGCGCGGCCGGCCGGCCGACTGGACGACGGAAATCTGGAGTCCGACCCATGTCCAGCGGCCGGGCAGCGGCAGCGGCTATCTGCTGGCGTCGGAGGCCCTGGCCAATCCGCCGCCCGAGGTGATGCCGACCGACCCGACGGAAGCGCGCGGCGGTGGCGGCACGCGCAACGCCGTGCCGTTGTACGACGTGCCGGCCCATCGCATCCTGCATCACCTGGTGCAGCGCCCGCCCGTCCGCACCTCGGCCCTGCGCGGGCTGGGCGCGTTGCCCAATGTCTACGCCATCGAATCGCTGATGGACGAGCTGGCGGCGCGCGCCGGCGAGGATCCCGTCGCCTATCGTCTGTCGATCCTGTCCGAGCCGCGCGCCCGGCGATTGATCGAGCGGGTGGCCGAGCGGTCCGACTGGGCGTCGCGCGGGCCGTCCGGCACCGGCAAGGGCCTCGGCCTCGCCTTCGCCCGCTACAAGAACCGCGCTGCCTACGCCGCCGTGGCGGCCGCCGTCACCGTGCAGGAGACCGTACGGGTCGATCGCGTGTGGGCCGTGGTCGATGCCGGCCTGGTGGTCAATCCCGACGGCGCGCGCAACCAGCTCGAGGGCGGCATCGTGCAGGCCGTGAGCTGGACCCTGAAGGAACAGGTGCGGATGGACGAGCAAGGCATCGCCTCGCTCGATTGGGACAGCTACCCGATCCTGCGTTTCAGCGAGGTGCCGGACATGCAGGTCGAGCTGGTCGATGGCGCCGGCAATCCGTCGATCGGCGTCGGCGAATGCACGGTCGGTCCGACCGCGGCCGCGATCGGCAATGCTGTCGCCCATGCGCTTGGCGTGCGCATCCACGACATGCCCTTGACGCGCGAACGCATCATGGCGGCGCTGCTCAAGACTTGATCGCTGTTATGCAATTCAGGACAGTTCTCCTATGGTAAGATGCAGCTCTGGGTTGAGCCAGGGTGCATACAAGGGGAAAAACATGTTCGCAAAGAATATTTGGACTACGGGACTTATTCCGGCTGCGATGTTTTGCTTGCCGCTAATTGCCTCGCCGGCCTTGGCCTGTAACGGCACACGGCATTTCTACAATCACACGGACGATAAGGTCACGATCTACTATGTTCGGGAAAGCCACCTGCTCGATCGGCAGTAGCGGCAACATTCAGAAATGCGACATCCCTTCGGGACAGACCGGCGAACTGCACTGGCCCGAATTAACTGAGCAACCGAGTTCGATAAGCATGGAAAGTCGTCACTTCACCCTGTCTTACGGTGTTGATGCGTCGTATTGCCGGCTCGAACATCAAGGCAATACCGGAAACGTGGTCCTCAACGATCCAGCCAATGGCGATGTCCAGACGTGTGGGCGTGTCAGCGGTGGAGGATATGATTGCAGCAAGTAGACGGCGCGGGTCCGGACGACGCGCAGGAGCTTGAGCGCGCGCCCCCGCCGCGATCGGTCTACGCCGCCTGCATTGCCTGTGCGACCGTCGGGCCGTCGCCGGCCAGCGTGGTGCGGCGCATGTCGCGCGGCTCGTTGGCCGGGAAGGGCCGCGCGCGGTGCATGGTCTGGCGGTTGTCCCACATCACCAGATCGTCGACCCGCCATTTGTGGGTGTAGACGAACTCGCGCTGGGTGGCGTGCTCGACCAGGTCGCGCAGGTAACCGCGCGCTTCCGGCATCGGCCAGCCGATGATGCCGCCGGCATGCGACGACAGGTAAAGCGATTTGCTGCCGGTCGCCGGCAGGGTGCGGACCATGCGCTGCAGCACCGGCTTGAAGCGCTCGCGCTCCTCGTCGGTGAAATCGGTGAAGCCGATGAGCTGGCGCGAGATACATCTGCGAGTGCTCGCACACCATGTCCTCGACTTCCGCCTTGGTCTCCTCGTCCAGCGCATCGTAGGCCGCGCGCATGTAGGCGAACTGCGGTGTCGCCGCCCTTCGACGGGATGCTGATGGCGTGCAGCAGCGAGTACTTCGCCGGCACCGTCTTGAACGAGGAGTCGGAGTGCCACAGGCGGTTGCCGATGGCGAACAGCCGGCGCCGGTCGTCGCGCGCGAACGGCGTGTTGTTCTTGTCGAGGTTGGAGACGTCGGCGAAGGTCGTGGGCAGGCGCGCTTCGTTGGCGGCGCGCAGGCTGGTGCCGATGGCATGCTCGATCTCGCCCAGGCTTTGGGTGAAAGCGAGCTGCTGGGCGTCGTCGATCTTCTGATCGTGGAACACCAGCACGGCGTACTTGTCCATGCCGGCATGGATCGCCGCCACCTCTTGCGGCGTCAGCGGCTTGCGCATGTCGATGCCGTCGACCTCGCCTGCGAAGCAAGGCCCGACCTGTCGGATGGTGACCGTCATCGCTCGTCTCCTTTTCCTGCTCGCATCATCCATCAGCGCAGTGGCGAGAACTTCGCCGGGACGGCGAAGGTGCTCGTTTGCTTGTGCAGGACGACGCCCTCGCCGCGCGGCGGCGGCCATTGGCCGGGCTTCATCGCCGAAGCCCGCAGGCGCTCGCGCTCGCCCATGTTCTTGTAGGCCCAGACATGGACCCACTGGTTGAGCGCGCCGATGTCGGTGAAGCCGGCGAAGATCAGCGGCGAGACGGCGCTGCGCTCCTTGATGCGCGGCGTCCAGGCTTCGATGACCTTGGGAATCGCGCCCGGACCGTAGGTATAGGTGCGGAACTCGTAGATACCGCCATGCTCGCCCGGCTCGAAATGCGGCGAGAAGGGCGCCGGATGGAGGATCTTGGATTCCATGTCGAGCACGAAGTCGGCGATCTTGGGCGGCCAGACTTTCGTCCGGACGGCTTCGGCGCGGATTTGGTCGCGCTCGTTCACGTCCTTGTAGGGCCAGATATGGATGATCTGGTTGAGCGTGCCGACCTCGGTGCGCCAGTAGCCGGCGAGGCGCGATAGCTTGGTGCGGCCCTCGATGGCGACGGCAAACGCCTCTTCGGCCTGGGGCGCGGTGCCGGGCTTCAGCAGGTAGGTGCGGATTTCGAAGATCATCGTTCGTCTCCCCTCGTAAGGCTGTTCACTCGGCGGCGGCGGCGCGCACGGTCCGGAAGGCCGGCATCACTTCCTTGGCGAAGCGGTCGAGCTGGTCCAGCGCCACCGCGAGCGGTGTGCCGAGCGCCATGCCGCAACTGACGCGGTCGAGGCCGGGATAGCGTTTCTCGACGGCCTTGAGCTGCTCGATGATATCGGCCGGCGTGCCGGCCAGGAAGCCGCCGGCCTTCACGGCATCCTCGATCCGCGGCAGCTTGGTGGTGGCAGCGAGCTTGGGATCGCGCATCGCTGCGATCTGCTCGTCGGAAAGCGCCCGCACCAGACGGAGCTCGCCGAACATCTTCATGTTCTCTTCGTAGTATTTCCCGGCGGCGCGCATCGCCGCCTCGCGGCTCTCGCCGATGAAGAACTGGAAGCCCAACGACAGGCGCTCGCCCAGTTCGAGCTTGATGCCGCGGCGCGCATAGGCCGCCTGGAACGCGGTCATGTGCTTGTCGACGGCGCCGCCTTCGGCCGAGCCGCCACCGATCACGCCCGAGATGCCGTGCTTGGCCATGAAGTCGAAGGCGCGCTCGGAGCCGCTCTGGATCGGCTGCCAGCATTCCACCGGCAGGCGCGTCGGGCGCGGCACGAGGGTAATGTCCTTCAGCGTGTAGCCGCGATAGGGCACCGCGGGCGGGATCGTGTAGTAGGTCCCCTTGTGGGAGAAACGTTCCTCGTTGAACGCCTTGAAGACGACGTCGACGCCTTCCTCGAACATTTCCCGGTTCGCCGCCTGGTCGGTGAGCGGCGCGCCGAAGCTCTCGACCTCGCGGGTGTGGTAGCCGCGCGCCACCCCGAAGATGACGCGGCCGCCGGTCAGGACATCGGCCATGGCATAGTCTTCCGCCAGGCGCAGCGGGTGCCACATCGGCACGACGTTGAAGCCGCAGCCGATCCGGAGGTTCTTGGTCACGCCGGCGAGATGCAGCGCCATCATCAGCAGGTTCGGGATGCACTCCGTGCCTTCGGGCTGGAAATGGTGCTCGGCCATCCAGAAGGTGTCGTAACCCCGCGTGTCCATCTGCTTGGCATAGGCCACCGCCTTGTGCAGCACACTCGCCAGCTCCTGGTTCGGGTAGTGGCGGTCGTTGATCGGCGTGCCGCCGTAGCCTGGATTTTCCAGGTCGACCGAGCCGACATAGGAGCTGTCGAATTTGGTGATCATGGGCCGCGTCCTCCGGACGGTCGTTCTTGTTGCCTAGCAGTTCCGCACGTTTTGGCAGGGCTGCCAATCGTGATTCGTGCAAAGCTCCCCTTCACCCTGCGGCAAGCCTGGCAATGGCAAAGGGGCTGACTGGGCGGCGGAAAACGCGGAAAATGCCGAAAATGCGGTGATCTCGTGGAGGGAGCGAACACATGAGCAAGCAGTATGATCGCGGCGCCGAGGATCTCGGCAATATCGTTGGCCTCGAGCACGTCAACCTGCAGGTCGAGAACCAGGTCCAGACGACGTTGTTCTACATCAGCGGGCTCGGGCTCACGCGCGACCCCTACCTGATGACCAGCGTCGACAACATGTGGGTGAATGTCGGCCGCAGCCAGTTCCACCTGATCACCGGCAAGCCGCAGCGGCTGCGCGGCAAGACCGGCCTGGTCATACCCGATCGGGAGGCGCTGCTGCGACGGCTTGGCAACATGCGCAAGCTGCTCGAGGGAACGAAGTTCGATTTCGCCGAGCACGACGATTACGTCGAGGCGACCTGCCCGTGGGGCAACACGTTCCGCCTTCATGAGCCTGCGGCGCGCTTCGGCGGCATGGCGCTCGGCATGCCCTATGTCGAGTTCGACGTTCCGGGCGGCGCGGCCAAGGGCATCGCCGGGTTCTACGCCAAGGTCTTCGGGGCGCTGACGAGCGTCGACAAGACGGGCGATGCACCGGCGGCGCGGGTTTCGGTTGGTCAGGGACAGGAGCTGGTCTTCCGCGAGACCAAGGCGAAGATACCGGCCTATGACGGGCACCACATCCAGGTCTATGTCGGCAACTTCTCCGGACCGCATCGGCAGTTGCTCGATCGCAGTCTGGTGACCGAGGAGAGCAATCAGTACCAGTATCGCTTCGAGATCATCACCGACCTCGACAGCGGCAAGCCGCTGTTCCAGATCGAGCACGAGATCCGCAGCATGACGCACCCGCTCTATGCGCGGCCGCTGGTCAACCGCAATCCGGCGCAGACCAACCGCAACTACGTGGCGGGCCGCGACGCCTGGGTGCCGGATGCGATGGTCGAGGAGATGGACAATCCGCGCGACGAGAGGCGCCAGCGCCGCATCGAGGCCGCGGCTCGCCGCGTAGCGGCTGAATAGGGCTCAACTCCTTAATCTTGTCGTCCTGAGCGTAGCGAAGGATCTCATCGCCGCTTGCCGTGGGCATGAGATCCTTCGCTGCGCTCAGGATGACAGCATTCTCTCGAGGAAAATCGGCATGAAGATCACCAGCTACGAAGCCACCACCTTGCTCGTCCCAGAGGATGATCCGCTGGCCAACATGCCGGAGGAAGCCGGCCGCAAGCGTCCCATCGTCATCCTGCGGCTGCGCACCGACAGCGGCATCGAGGGCATCGGTGTCACGCTCTATGGCGGCAAGATGAGCGGCAGCCTGCGTACCGCCGTCGAGGAACTGGCTGCCCTCACGGTGGGCGAGGATCCGCTGCGCATCGAGAAGATCATTGCCAAGCTCCGCGCCGGCACCGGCGATGCCTGCGGCCCGGGCGGCATCTTCACGCTCGCGCACTCGGCGATCGACGTCGCGCTGTGGGACATCAAGGGCAAGGCGCTCGACCAGCCGCTGTGGAAGCTTTTGGGCGGCCATCGCGATCGTGTGCCGACCTATGCCTCCGGCTCGCTGCGTCGCGGCCTCAGCGACGACCAGGCGCAGCGGGCCGCGCGGATCCTGCTGCAAAAGGGTTTTCGCGAAATGAAGACCCAGATGGCGTTGCCCGGCAATCCGACACCGGCCGAGGAAGTGCGTCGCGTGAAGGTGGTGCGCGAGGCGATCGGTCCGGACATCAAGCTGATGTGCGACATCAACCAGCGCTGGCGGCCCGAGCAGGCGATCGATATCGGCAGCCGGGTCGAGGAGGTCGGCCTGTTCTGGCTCGAGGACGTGACCGCGGCCGACGATTTCCCGGGCCTGGCGCGCGTCACCGCCGCGTTGAAAACGCCGGTCGCCGGCGGCGAATATGTCTGGGGCATCGTTCCCTTCCGCCACATGATCGAGGCGCGCTCGGTCGATATCGTCATGATCGACCTCGCGCGCGTGGGCGGCGTCAGCCAATGGATGAAGGTCGCCGGCATGGCCGAGGCGTTCAACCTGCCGGTGGTGAGCCACGTCATGCCGGAGATGCTGGTGCATGTGGTCGCCGCCTGCCCGAACGGGCTCACGGTGGAGTACATGCCGTGGATGCTGGCCCTCTACGAGGAGACGCCGGCGATCGAGGACGGCCATCTCGTCCTGCCGACCAAGCCGGGCCTCGGCCTGAAGTTCGACGAGAAGGCGATCGCCGCCTTCAAGGCATGACGACTGCGATGGCCAGGACACTTTTCATCGACTCGACTCCGGACATCGATCGCGTGTGGCGGCAGGTTCATCGGCCCGACGACATCCCGATTACGGTCAACATGGGGCCCGTCGCCGCAAGCGACGTTCCAAAGGCCGTCGCCGGCTACGACACCGTGATCAACGACGCGACCTATTTCAACGAGGCCACGCTCGGTCTCTGCGCCGGGCTGAAGCACATCGTCTTCCTGGGCACCGGCGCCGCCAGCTTCGTCGACCTCGATGCCGCCAAACGCGTCGGCATAAAAGTCTCGACCATCAGCGGCTACGGCGACACGACCGTCGCCGAGCACGCCATGGGCCTCGTCTTCGCCGCCGCCCGGCACATCGCCACCATGCACGGGATGGTCCGGTCAGGCGGCTGGCGGCCCATGCAGGGTATGGAACTCAAGGGCAAGACGCTGGGCATCGTGGGCCTGGGCGGCATCGGTCGCGAGATGGCGCGGATCGCGCGCGGCGTCGGCCTGAAGCCGGTCGCCTTCAACCGGTCGGCGATCGCCGATCCGCCCGTGCCGATGGTGACGCTCGACGAGCTGCTGGCGCAGTCGGATATCGTCAGCCTGCATCTTGGCCTCAACGATGCGACGCGCGGCTTCCTCGATCGCGCCAGGCTCGCGAAGACCAAGCCCGGAGTCATCGTCGTCAATACGGCGCGGGCCGGCGTGGTCGACGAGACCGCGCTGATCGCTCTCCTGCGGTCCGGCCATATCGGCCACTATGCGACGGATGTGTTCGCCCAGGAGCCGACGCCGAAAGACGAACCGCTCCTCGCGCTCGACAATGTGACGCTTACGGCCCACGCCGGCTACAACACGCCGGAAGCGGCGATGACCATGTATCGCCGTGCCATCGATCTCGCGGCGGCCGGCTGAGGCTCAGTCCGAGCCGGCCGCATTGCTTCATCCGCGGATGCAGTTCGCCGTCACGCCGCTTGGCGCATCCAATAGCCTGGCTGCGTGGCTTCCGGCGAACTGTCGTTGCAGCTTGCCCGCCGCCACCGCAGGGGCGTCTCGCCGGCAAATCGCTTGAATACGGTGGTGAAATGGGCCTGCGTCTGAAAGCCGACGCTGAGCGCGACATCGACCAGGGGCGCATTCGAGGTCGACAAGAGGGTCTTTGCGCGGTCGAACTCTCTTTCGCAGCATGAACTCATGGGGGCGCAGGCCGGTGGCGGCGCGGAACTGTGCGGCAAAGTGCATGCGGGTCAGGCCAACAGCTCCCGCGAGGTCCGCGAGCCTGATCGATTCGTCGAGATGGGCCTCGACATAGTCGGCCGCCTTCTTGAGCCGCCATTTGGCGAGCGCCGAAACCTTCGGCCTTTGGGGAAGCGGTTGCGCCTGGGGCAGCGGCTGCGCGGTGGGGAAGCTGTCGATCGCCAGTGATGTGAACGAGTCCATGGTTTGGCTCCCTGATGTTCGGTGCACTTGATCTTGTGCTTCCCCTTCCTTCGAACCCAATGAAACGCCGCAAAATCGCGTAAAAAGTCGGGAGTGGTGACGCCGGCGTCGCGATCGACCGATTCGCACGAATCATAAACCAAAGTCTTAGACGCATCCGACCAAGGTCTAGCGCTGCAGGCACCTTGCGTTATGCCGTTCCTCCGTACGGGTGATTGAGCAGCGGCCCACCAACGATATCGTCGGGGCGCACGCCACGCAGTCTGTGAAGGAATGTAAAACAGCTCGGCGAAGAGGTGCAGCGTGATGAAGCAACAGCTGATTGCCCAGTATCCCCCGCACAGGCGGATCCCGCACTCCAGTGAGCCCGGCATCGAGAGTGGGCAGGCCGCCGCAGCCGATGGCGATGAAGTTATCCGTTTCAGGCGATTCAAGGTTCTGCCGCGGCGCCGGCAGTTGCTGGCCGATGGCAGGCCCGTCGAGCTCGGCAGTCGTGCCTACGATCTCCTGATGGCGCTCATCAAGGCGGGCGGCACGCTCGTCACCAAGGAACAGATCGTCAATCGCGTCTGGCCCTCCACGATGGTCGAAGAAAGCAATTTGAGGGTTCAGATTGCGACGCTGCGAAAGGCATTGGGCGAGGATAGAGACATCATCAAAACCGTCACGGGACGGGGTTATGTGTTCGCCGCCGAGGCGATCACCGAAGCCCCCGAGCCGCGGGCGCTGGCGCTGCCTGGTCTGCCGTCGGCGGCATCGCCGCGCGCGCCGGCGTTTCCGATCAGCATGCCGGCCGGTGGCGAGGGGCCGCCGACGGTGGTCGTCATCGATGACGATGTGGGCATGCGCGAAGCGCTCGAGGCCCTTCTGAGGTCGGTCGGCCTGCAGGTCGAGTTGTTTGCCTCGGTTCAGGAGTTCCTGGACAGCGAACGCCCGACGCGTCCTTCGTGCCTGGTCCTCGATGTCCGCCTGCCCGGACGAAGCGGGCTGGATTTCCACGACGACCTTATCCAGGCGGATGTCCACCTGCCGGTGGTTTTCATCAGCGGCTATGCCGATGTCCCGATGTCGGTCCGCGCCATGAAGGCAGGCGCCGTCGAGTTTCTGACCAAGCCCGTCCGGCATCAGGATCTGCTGGACGCGATCCAATTGTCGATCGAGCGGGTAGCGCCGGTCTGATCGCAGTGCCTCGAGCGTCCTGACGTGTCGTTCACGACGATTCACGAGGATTTGCCTGATCTCACACCCGGTTCGGTGATGGCGCTGCCATAAAGAATCGCAGGCAAAAGGGAAGGATGACGCAAATGGACGACAAGGCGTCACGCACCGCGTTGGTCACGGGCGCGTCGGGCGGGATTGGCGGCGTCGTCGCCCGGCGCCTGGCCGCCGACGGTTTTGCCGTGGCGGCGCACTATGCCGGAAAGTCGCAGGAGGCCGACAAGGTCGTCGCCGAGATCAAGTCCAAGGGCGGCAAGGCGGTTGCCCTGAAGGCCGATGTCGCCAATCCGGCGGAAGTGCAGGCGCTGTTTCGCAGCGCCCGCGACAGTCTCGGCCCGATCACTGTGGTCGTCCACGCGGCCGGCATCATGCCGCTCGCCACGATCGAGAGCGGTGACCTCGCGCTTTTCGACCGGGTGATCGCGACCAATCTGCGCGGCGCTTTCATTGTCCTGTCGGAGGCGGCCAAGGCGGTCGGCAATGGCGGACGCATCATTGCGTTTTCCAGCAGCGTCCTTGCCAAGGCATTTCCGACCTACGGCCCCTACATCGCCTCCAAGGCCGGCGTCGAGGGGCTGGTGCATGTGCTCGCCAACGAGATGCGCGGCCGCAACATCACCGTGAATGCCGTGGCGCCGGGGCCGGTCGCCACGCCGCTGTTCCTGAACGGCAAGACGGAGGCTCACATAGAAGAGTTTCGCAAGCTCGTGCCGTTGGAGCGGCTCGGCCTGCCCGAGGACATCGCCCCCGTCGTTTCGTTCCTCGCCGGGCCCGACGGCGGCTGGGTCAATGGGCAGGTCTTGCGCGCGAACGGCGGGTTCGCCTGAGGAGTTGTCCCATCGTGAAGAAGGTCGTCGTGAAGAAGGTAATCGTCATCACCGGCGCCTCGAGCGGCCCTTGGTCGGCAAGACCGGATAATCGGCGGCGGCAAGGCCTGCGTCGCTAGTGGGTGTGAGGCCGGAAGTAGGCGCTTATGCGCGACAGTAGTTGTGCCTGCGGGACCGTTTGCGCTCCGACGCTCGCGGCGACGGCGCGAGCGACGTGCGCTTGCGCGCGGCGCACCGAGGCTTCCAACGCGTGCATCAACTCCGCTTTCTCGGCGATCAGGGGCGCCAGGTCGAGACCTGCATGGATCAATGGGCGGAGGCTTGCCGGAGGTCGGGCACGGCCGGGCCGTCGAGGCCGACGCAGGAGCTGCGTGCCACGCCGATGGCTGCAACCTTCTCTCCGCTCTTGAGACAGCCGCCTTTCCATTCACCCGTGACCACCGCGCCGGCGAGATATGCCGTGCCGAAGCCGTGCGGGAGGTCGTCCTCGTAGTTTCCCTCGTATCGGTCGGTTTCATTCCACGCGTAGCGGCCGAAGCCCCGGCGCTGCCCCGCATGGTAAGTGCCTTCGAACCGGTCGATCCGCTTGCCGTGCTCGAACCATTGCACGACACCTTTTCCTTCCTTCAACCCGGCCGGGCAGGCGCCGGTCCATGTCGCCGCGTCCTGCGGATCGGGATGCCAGTCCCACAGGCGGCATCCTGCTTCGGGATCGAGCAGCCAGGTGCCGCTCTCGCAGGGCGCATCCCAGCTGATCTGCACCGAATTGGGTTCGTCCGGCGGGCAGTCCTGTTTCGTGGAGACCAGCGCCTGGTCCTGGGCCGCCGCCGGGCCATCCATCAAAGCGAAGCCGGCGAGCAGCAGAACGAGGAAGAAGGGCGAAACGCGCCTCATGATCGGACCCCCCACATCATCGACGTTGCCGCCATTGTGTGCGCCGAGCTTGCGCGGACCCAATAAAGTGTTGTGAAACCGCGTTAAACCGAGGGTGGAGGCAGGACGAGAATCGCCCGCGTTCAAAATCGAAAGATCGCCGGATGGCGTCATGCTTTTCTGGCGTCGCCGATTGCGGAAGCCAGCCAGCCCTCGCGTCGCGCTGGGAACGGACGATGAACAATCAATCACGGTCATCCATCAAAGCGCCGATCGAGGTGAATGCGGTTCTCGTCATGCTCAAGGGCCTGCTTGAACTGACGGCAGGCCCGTCGATCAGGATCGATCTGCAGCTTTCCGACGGGGCGCCGATGGTCGATTGCGACCTCGATCAGCTCGAAGCCGCGCTGCTCAGTCTCGCTGTCATTTCCCGAGACGGCACGCCGACCGGCGGACGGCTCCGGATCGAAACCTGCGAAGCCGAGCTGCTCGCCAGCCGTCCCAGATTGCGCGCGGGGAGATACGTTGTCATCTCGTCCACGGAGGTCGGCATGCCGTCCGCGGCGACGCGTTCGTTCGCCGATATCGTATTGGCATGGAAAACCATCCGAGGCTTCGTGAAGAGATCGGCCGGCCACATGGAAATTCATGCCGGCGTCGGCAAAGGCGCCTCGATCACGCTCTATCTCCCCCGTGCGGACGAACGGTATGTTCCCGCGCACCATTGGCAACCGGCCTTCGCCGCGCGCTGACCCCGATCCTTGATGGAGGCAACCATGTCAGACGTGCGCCCGCCGCTGCCGCCTTTCACGCGCGACACCGCCCTCGTGAAAGTGCGAGGTGCGGAGGATGGGTGGAATACGCGTGATCCCAAACGCGTTGCCCTGGCCTATACCGTGGACAGTCAATGGCGCAACCGCGCCGAGTTCCCTCGCGGTCGCGAAGAGATCATCGCGTTCCTGACGCGGAAATGGGCCAGGGAACTTCAATACCGCCTGATCAAGGAGCTCTGGGCCTTCGAGGGCAATCGAATCGCCGTCCGGTTCGCCTACGAATGGTGCGACGATTCGAAGAACTGGTTCCGGTCCTATGGCAACGAGAACTGGGAATTCGACGAGCACGGCCTGATGCGGCGGCGTTACGCTTCCATCAACGACCTGCCCATCGCCGAGAGCGAGCGCAAGTTCCACTGGGATCAGGCGGGTCCTCGGCCGGCAAACCATCCAGGCCTTACGGATCTCGGTCTTTGATAAAAAAGAGCCGGTGGCGGGATGCCACCGGCTCGAGGGCCTGCGCACACTGCAAAACCCGTGGGGGGCAAAACCTGCGGGGAGGAGCGCGGCTTTGCGGATCTTGAGGGATCTGCGCAGGGGTAACGACGTCGATCAATCCGTGAGCGATGTTCTCGACCGGCGGCCCGGCGGCCACGCCGGAGGCGCCGTCCAGCGTCGAGGCATATCGAGCGAATAGGCGCCCGCCCCGGATACGAAAAGGGCGAGGAAGCCGCCGGCCATGGCGATGTTCTTCAGGAAGTTCAGTGTCTGGTTCGGGTCGGAGAAATTCGTATGGAACAGGAGGCCGGTCAGGATCGAGAAGCCGCCGAGCAACAGGGCTGCGATCCTGACCTGCCAGCCAAGGATCAGTGCCAGGCCGCCGCCGAGTTCGGTGAGGATGACCAGCGGCAGCAGAAAGTCGGGCAGGCCTGCGTTCTGCATGTAGACTTCGGTCTGATGGTAGGCGGCGAGTTTGCCGTAGCCTGCGAACATGAAGATCGCCGCCATCAGGAAACGGGCCGCCAACAGAGCGACGGAGCCGATGCGGGAGGTGTCGTTCAATGACTTGTCCTTCGCTGAACGCGGCCCGCCTTGGCCGCGCGGCGTACTGAACAGCACGCGCGGAAGGCCGTATTTCGAGAAATCACTTTCCCTTGCCAGACTGCACGGCAACATCGATGCTTCGCAGAGCCACAACGGAGGTCAGCATGCCTGTGCGTGTGATCGGCATGATCGGCGTCGCGCCGCCTGGCGGCGAGGCCACCGTCCACATCATCAAGGGCGGCATCTCCGTGCCCTACCTGCGAGCCTACGCCCAGGCGCACGACACTGCGGGCTTCGACCTGGCGCTGGTCGGCTATACCGCCTCTTCGGCCGAGGGATTTCTCGTTGCCCAATATGCCGCCATGCACACCGACCGGCTCGGGTTCCTCATCGCGCATCGCCCGGGCTTCGTCGCGCCGACCCTGGCCGCGCGCAAGATCGCGACCTTCGATCATCTCACCAACGGTCGCATCGCCTTGCACATCATCTCCGGCGCCAGCGACGCCGAGCAGGAGGGCGACGGCGACTTCGCGCCCAAGGAAGAACGCTATCGCCGCGCCGCGGAGTATATCGAGGTCATGAAGCTCGCCTGGACGAGCGAGCGCCGGTTCGATTTCTCCGGCGACTTCTATCGCGTGCAGGGCGCCAAGTCCGACGTGCAGCCGCTGCAGAAGCCGCACCCGCCGCTGTTCTTCGGCGGCTCGTCGGAAGGCGCGCTGGCGATGGGCTCCAGGCACTGCGACGTGTTCGCGATGTTCGGCGAACCTCTGGCTCCCACCGCGCAGCGCATCGCCGAGTTCCGCGCGCGGGCCGCCCAGTATGGCCGGTCGCCCACCTTCAACATGTCGTTCCGGCCGATCCTCGGCGCGACCGAGGGCGCGGCGTGGGATCGTGCGCGGCGCATCCTGGCGACGATCCGCAAGCCCGGCGATCCGACCGGCTTCGGCAACAACAAGAAGCCGCTCGACCAGTCGGCGCGGCGCCTGCTGGGCTTCGCCGCCGAGGGCGAAACGCACGACGAGCGGCTATGGATGCCCATCGCCGAGGCGACCGGCGCGATGGGCAACACCTCGTGCCTGGTCGGCACACCCGAACAGGTCGCCCGGGCCTTGCTGGAATACTACAAGCTCGGCATCCATTCGTTCCTGATGCGCGGCTTCGATCCCTTCGAAGACACGGTCGACTTCGGGCGCGAGCTGATACCGCGCCTGCGGGCTGGCGCCGAAGGGCTCGACCGCGCGAAGGCCGCGTGAGATTGTCCCACACTGGGCTGAATGAATTTCCGGGAGGAACGAGGGCAATGGCTTACAAGATCATGATCATGGGCGCGTCCTACGGGTCGCTGCTCGCCTCCAAAGTCCTGTTCGGCGGCCATTCGGTGCACCTCATCTGCCTGCCGGCCGAGGCCGACCTGATCAATGCGGAGGGCTTTCGCGTTCGCATGCCGATTCGCGGCCGCAAGGACCCGATCGAGATCGATTCGCGCAAGCTGCCGGGCAAGGTGACGGCGGGCGGCACCACCGGCGCCAATCCCGCCGACTACGACCTCGTGGGCCTGGCCATGCAGGAGCCGCAATATCGCTCGCCGGGCGTACGCGAGCTTCTGGACGCCGTGGCCAAGTCGCGGGTGCCCTGCATGTCGATCATGAACATGCCGCCGTTGCCCTATGTGCGGCGCATTCCCGGCCTCAACTACGATCTGCTGAAGCCGGCCTACACCGATCCCACCGTGTGGGACAGCTTCGATCCCGAGACGCTCACTTTGTGCAGTCCCGATCCGCAGGCGATTCGCCCGCCGGAAGAGAAGGTCAACGTCCTGCAGGTCACCTTGCCGACCAACTTCAAGGTCGCGCGCCTCAAGGACGAGAAGGCGACCGGCATCCTGCGTCAGCTCGAGAAGGACATCGACGCGGTGCGCTTCGACGCGGGCGATGGAAAGATCGAACTGCCGGTCAAGCTCCGGGTCTACGACTCGATCTTCGTGCCGCTCGCCAAATGGGCGATGCTGCTCGCCGGCAATTATCGCTGTGTCACCAAGGACGGCATGCGGACTGCCCAGGAAGCGGTCCATAGCGATATCGAGACGTCGCGCTCGGTCTATAATTTCGTCATCGATCTCTGCATCAAGCTCGGCGCCAACCCGGCTGATCTGGTGCCGTTCGAGAAATATGCCGCCGCCGCCGAGAGCCTGGTGCGTCCGGCTTCGGCCGCGCGTGCGCTGAACAACGGCATGCCCAACATCGAACGCGCCGACAAGCTGGTGCAGCTCATCGCCCGGCAGAAGGGCCTCAGCCATCCGGTCATCGATGCCGGCGTCGCCCTGGTCGACGCCAGGCTCGAAGCCAACCGCAAGAAGGCGGCCGCCGCCTGACCCGACCCTAGGCGCGCGTGCGCCGGGAAACCTTTCCCTCGGCGTCCTCGATCAGGACGTCGTTGGCTTCGGTCAGGAAAAGGCCGTGGCCGACCACATCGGCCAGCCTGTCGAGGCTTGCGCCAAGCTGCACGATGTCGAGACCCGCGGGAAGCGGCGCGTCGATCACCGGATTGCCGTTGTCGGTCTGGTAGGGCGTTCCGTCGGCTTTCAGCCGAACCGGTCCCTCGAGCCCGATCGTGCGCAGGCTTTGTCGCACTGACGCGAGTTCGGATGCCTTGGCCTCGATGGGCAGCGGCGCCTTTTCTCCCAGCCGCGCCGACAGCTTGTCCGACTGGATCAGGTAGACGCGTCGCGCCGAGGCATGCGCCACGATCTTCTCGCGCGTCATCGCGCCGCCGCGGCCCTTGATCATGCGCAGCGAGGGATCGACCTCGTCGGCGCCGTCGAACAGGAAATCGAGGCGGCCGATTTCCTCGAGGCTTCCGACGGTGAGTCCCAGCGATCTCGCCAGGTCGTGCGAGGCCTGGCTGGTGGCGACGCAGCGAAGCGTCAGCCGCTCCGTGGCGGCGCGCTGCGCCAGGGCGTGAATGGCCCGCGTCGCCGCGCGTCCTGTGCCCAGTCCGACGGCCATGCCGGTGACGATGTCCTTGACGGCCGCTGTCGCCAGCAAGTCCTGTTTCATGCGTGACGCCTCATTCCTGCGGTGCGATGCCTAGCAGGGCCGGATCTTCCTTCAAGGAAGCCTTCGCCGTAGGCCTGCATCATGGACCATCATGCTATAACCTTCCGTCAAGCCCCAGATACCACCGCTGGTGTCTGACCCAGGCCGATCATTCCGACTTTCACGGCGTTTCCTTTGCGGTGTAGCCTCGACCACAATACTGTGCACCTAAGGCGTCAGCGCTACCAAATCCAAAAGTGCCGCTGGTGTCATGAGTAACAAAATGATTTGAACTGCATTGATGCTCAGGGCTCGTGTGCCGCTGCGATGCAGAGGCTCTATCTGGAACAACGAACCGCGGTTAGCATGACTCCTCCTCGACCTCCCACGACCAAAATATCCGCCATTGTTTCCGATGTTGACGGGACACTGGTCACGAATGAAAAGCAGCTGACCGACCGCAGCCGGGCGGCCGTGGCCGCCATCCGAAAGGCCGGTATTCCCTTCTCGATCATCAGCAGCCGGCCGCCGCGCGGCATTGCGCCTTTGATGAAGGCGCTCGCCATCGACCGGCCGAGTGCGGGTTTCAATGGCGGCGTCATCGTGGCGCCCGACCTGTCGGTCCTGCAGCAACATCTCATTTCACCCGAAAGTGCCCGTCGCACCGTCGATTTTCTCGGCAAGCACGGGATCGACACCTGGGTGTTCAGCGGCCAGGACTGGCTGCTGCAGAACAAGACCGGGACCGCATGTCGAGCACGAGACGCACACCGTCGGCTTTCCACCCATCGCCGTCGCCGAATTCGGCAAAGCCCTCGACACCGCGGCCAAGATCGTCGGCGTCAGTGAAAATCACGACCTTCTGAAGGATCGCGAGACCGAGCTGGCCGGGCTCATGGGAAGTGCTGCAACCGTCGTTCGCTCCCAGCTCTACTACCTCGACATAACCGATCGGCTCGCCAACAAGGGTGTGGGATTGCTTGAATTGGCGAAGCTGGTGGGCGTGCCGCCGGCGGAAATCGCCGTGATCGGCGACGGCAGCAACGACGTCACGATGTTCGAGCAGGCCGGACTCAGCATCGCCATGGGCAACGCCCAGCCGGCGGTCAAGGCGGAGGCCCACTTCGTCACCGCCAGCAACAGCGAGGACGGCTTCGCCACGGCGGTCGAGCGCTTCATCCTGGGCGGCGAGCGATGAATGCACGGCCGGTCGTCGTCGCGCCCTCGATCCTGTCGGCCGATTTCGGCCGGCTCGCCGAGGAGGTGCGTGCCGTCGATTTCGGCCGGTGCGGACTGGATTCACGTCGATGTCATGGATGGCCGCTTCGTGCCCGACATCACGCTGGGGCCGGTGGTCGTCAAGGCGGTGCGGCGCGCGACGGCCAAGCCGCTCAACGTGCATCTCATGGTCGTCGAACCGGAGCGTCATATCGCCGGTTTTGCCAAGGCCGGCGCCGATCACCTTCTCGTTCACGCCGAACCGTCTGCCACCTTTCACCTGCATCGTGTACTCTCGCAGATCCGCGAATTGGGCAAGAAAGCCGGTGTCGTGCTCGATCCGGCAAGTCCCCTTGATGCCGTCGAATATGTCCTCCATCTCTGCGATGTCATCATGATCATGACCGTCAATCCCGGCTTCGCCGGCCAATCGTTCCTGCCGGAAATGCTTCCGAAAATTCGCCGCCTGCGCGCAGCTCTGCGAGGCGCGCGGCCTCGATCCGTTCATCGAGGTCGATGGCGGCCAGAATCGCGAGCACGCCCATCAGTCGGTCGAAGCCGGCGCCAACGTCATCGTCGCCGGATCGGCGATCTTCGGATCGCAGGACTATGCCGCCGCGATCTCGGCCATTCGAGGAGGGAACCCATGAGCGGCCGGCCGGACTTCGAAACCGAGATCCTGGGCGATCCCGAGAAACTGGCGCGCCGCGTCGCCGAGTGGCTGCTGGCGACGGCCGCGGCCAAGCAGGGCCGGTTTGTCGTTGCCCTGTCGGGCGGCTCGACGCCCAAGCGGCTTTACGAGCTTCTGGTCGGCACGGCTTTCCCCTGGGCGCGCACCCATTGGTTCTGGGGTGACGAACGCTTCGTCCCGCATGATGATCCGCGCAGCAACTATCGCATGACCCGGGAGGCGATGTTGTCACAGGCGCCGATTCCAGAGGCCAATATCCATGCCATGCCGACCGAGCACATAGCGCCCGAAGCGGCCGCCGCGGCCTACGACGCCGAGCTGAAGGCCTTCTATGGACAGGACCGGCTCGACCCCGCCCGGCCGCTCTTCGACGTCACGCTTCTGGGCCTGGGCCCCGATGGTCATACTGCGTCATTGTTTCCCGGAACCGCGGTTCTGGGCGAGCGTCACAAATGGGTAGCAGCCGTTCTCGATGGCAAGCTGGAGCCCCGCATCACGCTGACCTACCCGGCCCTGGAAAGCAGTCGGACTGCAGCCTTTCTGGTCGCCGGTGCGGAAAAGCACGAAATGTTGGCTCGTTTGCTCGCTGGCGATCGCGATCTTCCTGCCGCCAGGCTTGCGGCGGTCGGAAAAATGCGTTTGTTCGCAGATACCGCGGCCGCCGGCCGGTCAGTTCCTTAAGCAAACACCGAGGTCGTCATGTCCGTTACCTCGCCAGCCACGTACGTCGGCATCAGAGCAAATCGATCTCGACGAGCTGTGCATCAACACCATCCGCACCCTGGCCATGGATGCGGTGCAAAAAGCCAACTCCGGTCATCCGGGCACGCCGATGGCCCTGGCGCCGGTGGCCTACGCCTTGTGGCAGCAGTTCCTGCGCTACGATCCCACGGAGCCGGCATGGCCCAACCGCGACCGCTTCGTGCTGTCGAACGGCCACGCCTCGATGCTGCTCTATGCCCTGCTGCACCTTGCCGGGGTGAAGGCCAAGGACGGGCCGGCGCTGAGCCTCGACGACATCAAGAATTTCCGCCAGCTCGGCAGCAAGACGCCGGGCCATCCCGAATATGGCCTGACCGTCGGCGTCGAGACGACGACCGGCCCGCTGGGACAGGGCTGCGGCAACTCCGTCGGCATGGCGATTGCGTCGCGCTGGCTGGCGGCGCACTTCAATCGCCCCGGCTTCGCGCTCTTCGACTACGACGTCTACACGCTGTGCGGCGACGGCGACATGATGGAGGGGATTGCCAGCGAAGCAGCCTCGCTCGCCGGCCATCTCAAGCTCGGCAACCTGTGCTGGGTCTACGACAACAACGGCATCACCATCGAAGGCCACACGAACCTGGCCTTCGGCGACGACGTCGGCGCGCGCTTCCAGTCCTATGGCTGGCACGTCGAGCACGTGAAGGACGCCAACGACATCGCCGCTCTCGACAAGGCCTTCGCGGGCTTCTGCAGCCGCACCGATGCGCCGACGATGATCGTCGTCGACAGCCACATCGGCTTCGGCGCGCCGCACAAGCAGGACACGGCCGCCGCGCACGGCGAACCGCTGGGCGCCGACGAGATCCGCCTCGCCAAGCGCAGCTACGGCTGGCCGGAGGAGGCGCAGTTCCTCGTCCCCAACGGCGTGATGGACCATTTCGCCAAGGGCATCGGCCAGCGCGGCGCCAAGCACCGCCAGGATTGGGCGAAGCTGATGGCCGGCTATCGCACCGAGCATCCCAAGGAAGCGCGCGAGCTCGACCAGATGATGGCAGGCGACGTCCCGGCCGGCTGGGATGCCGACCTGCCGAAGTTCGCCGCCGATCCCAAGGGCATCGCCAGCCGCGATTCGTCGGCCAAGGTGATCAACGCCTTTGCGCCGCACTATCCCGCCTTCGTCGGCGGCTCGGCCGATCTCGCCCCGTCGACCAAGACACGCCTCACCTTCGAGGGGGCGGGCGACCTCGAGCCCGAACGATCCGGGCGGCCGCAACATGCATTTCGGCATCCGCGAGCACGCCATGGGCGCGGTGGTGAACGGCATGGTGCTGAGCGGCGTGCGCGCGTCGGGTTCGACCTTCCTGATCTTCTCCGACTACATGAAGAACGCCATCCGGCTGGCAGCTCTGATGGAGGTGCCGGCGATCCACGTCTTCACCCATGATTCGATCGGCCTGGGCGAAGACGGTCCGACCCATCAGTCGATCGAGCAGCTCGTCGGCCTGCGCGCCATCCCGCACCTCGTCACCTTGCGGCCGGGCGACGCCAACGAGGTGGTCGAGGCCTGGCGGGTGATCGTCGGGCTGAAGCACCAGCCGGCCTGCCTGGTCCTCACGCGTCAGGCGCTGCCCACCCTCGATCGCGCGCGCTACGCCGCGGCGTCGGGCCTCGCGCGCGGCGCCTATGTGCTGGCCGATGCCAAGCCGGGCAAGCCCGAGGTCATCCTGGTCGGCACCGGCAGCGAACTCGGCCTTTGCGTCGAGGCCTACGAGGCGCTGGCGCGCGACGGCGTCGCCGCCCGCGTCGTCAGCATGCCGTCCTGGGACCTGTTCGAGGCGCAGGATGCGGCCTATCGCGACAGCGTCCTGCCGCCCGACGTCACGGCGCGCGTCTCGGTCGAGGCGGCGTCGCCCATCGGCTGGGATCGTTACGTCGGACGCGATGGCGCGAAGATCGCGATGAACGGCTTCGGCGCGTCGGCGCCGGCCAAGGACCTGTTCAAGAAATTCGGCTTCACACCGGACAAGGTGGTCGCCGCCGCCAAGGAACAGATGATGAAGTCGAGGAAACCCACATGAACCCGTTGAAGCAACTCGAAGCCACCGGCCAGTCCCCCTGGCTGGACTATCTCAAGAAGAGCCTGATCGCGAGCGGCGAGCTCGCCACCATGATCGAGCGCGACGGCCTGAAGGGCATGACCTCCAATCCGTCGATCTTCGAGAAGGCGATCGCCGAAAGCGACGAATACACCGACGCCCTGAAGCAATTCCAGGCATCGGGCGACCACAGCGTCAACGAGATCTACGAGCACCTCGCGGTCACCGACATCCAGGCCGCGGCCGATGTGCTGAAGACGGTGTTCGACAAGACCAAGGGCCGCGACGGCTATGTCAGCCTGGAATGCTCGCCCTACCTCGCCAACGACACCGAAGGCACGGTGGCCGAGGCGCTGCGCCTGTGGAAGATGGTCGGCCGTCCCAACCTGATGGTGAAGGTGCCGGCAACGCCGGCCGGCGTGCCCGCCATCCGCCGGCTGATCGCCGCCGGCCTCAACATCAACATCACGCTGCTGTTTTCCGTCGCGGTCTACGAGCAGGTGGTCGAAGCCTATCTCGCGGGCCTCGAAGACCTGGCGAAGGCGGGCGGCGACGTTTCCAAGACGCGCCAGCGTCGCCAGCTTCTTCGTCAGCCGCATCGATGCGGCGGTCGAGAAGAAGCTCGACAAGCTCGCCGACAAGGGCGCGGCCCAACGGCTGGGCGGCGGCAAGGTGGCGATCGCCAACGCCAAGGTCTCCTACGATCGCTACAAGGCGCTGTTCTCCGGTCCGCGCTGGCAGAAGCTCGCGGCCGCCGGCGCCCATACCCAGCGCCTGCTGTGGGCGTCGACCAGCACCAAGAACCCCACCTACAAGGACACGCTCTATGTCGAGGCCCTGATCGGCCGCGACACCGTCGACACCATTCCGCCGGCGACGATGGATGCCTTCCGCGACCACGGCGTGGTCAAGGCCGACGCCGTCGAGCAGGACCTGCCGGGCGCCAAGGCGCTGCTGGCCGACCTCGAGAAGCAGGGCATCTCGCTCAAGGAGGTCACCGACGAGCTGGTCAAGGAAGGCGTGCAGTCCTTTGCCGATTCCTTCGACAAGCTGCTGGGTGTGGTGGCCGAGCGCCGCCGCATCCTGCTCGACGGCAAGACTGCGAACCTCGACATCAGGCCGGGCTCGCCCGAGATGAAGGCCGCCATCGCGGCCGAGATGGAGACCTGGCGCAAGCACGGCTCGATCCGCAAGCTGTGGGCCGGCGACAAGAGCCTGTGGACCGCCACCGACGAAGACAAATGGACGGGCTGGCTCCGGGTCGTGGACAGCGAGCGGGCCGACCTCGGCAAGCTGGAGGCTTTCGCCAAGGAAGTGAAGCAGCGCGGCTTCACCGACGTGGCCCTCCTCGGCATGGGCGGATCGAGCCTCGGGCCGGAAGTGCTGGGCGAGACCTTCGGGCCGCAGGCCGGCTGGCCGCGCTTCCACATGCTCGACAGCACCGATCCGGCGCAGATCAAGACGCTCGAAAAGGCGCTGAATATCGCCAAGACGCTGTTCATCGTCTCGTCCAAGTCGGGCGGCACGCTGGAGCCGAACATCTTCATGGCCTATTTCCTCGACCGCGTGCGCGCGGTGCGGGGCAGCGACAAGGACAAGGCCGGCGACCAGTTCGTAGCCGTCACCGATCCCGGCTCGTCGCTCGACAAGCACGCCAAGGAATTGGGCTTCGCCCATATCTTCTATGGCCTGCCGTCGATCGGCGGCCGCTACTCGGTGCTGTCCAAGTTCGGCCTGGTGCCGGCGGCGGCGATCGGCATCGACGTCAAACGCCTTCTTGCGGCGACGCAGCCGATGGAACGGGCCTGCGGCGCCGACGTGCCGCCGGCGGAAAATCCCGGCCTGCAGCTCGGCGTCGCCCTGGGCGTCGCCGCCACCAAGTTCGGGCGCGACAAGGTGACGATCACGGCCTCGCCGGCGATCGGCGATCTCGGCGCCTGGCTCGAGCAGCTTCTGGCCGAGAGCACCGGCAAGCACGGCCACGGCGTGATCCCGCTCAGCGAGGAGCCGCTCGGCGCGGCCGACCGCTACGGCAAGGATCGCTTCTTTGCCTATCTCGAGCTCGACGGCAAAGCCGACCCGGCGCAGGGCAAGGCGATGGACGCGCTGGAGAAGGCGGGCCATCCCGTCGCCCGCATCAAGGTGAAGGACATCTGGAACATCGGCCAGGAGTTCTTCCGCTGGGAGGTCGCCACCGCCGTGGCCGGCGCCATCATGGGCATCAATCCGTTCGACCAGCCGGATGTCGAGGCGAGCAAGGACAAGACGCGCGCGCTCACCGACGCCTACGAAAAGTCGAAGGTGCTGCCCAGCGAGACGCCGATCTTCCAGGAAAACGGCATCAGCCTCTACGCCGATCCGCGCAACGCCGCCGAGCTTGGCCGGCACAATACGCTGACCGGCTATCTGAAGAGCCATTTCGGCCGCGTCCATGCCGGCGACAAGTCGGGCGACTACGTGGCGCTGCTGGCCTACATCGAACGCAACAAGGCGCACACCGAGACGCTGACCGCCTTGCGCGCGCGCGTGCGCGACGCCACCCGCGCCGCGACCTGCGTGGGCTTTGCGCCGCGCTTCCAGCATTCGACGGGGCAGGCCTACAAGGGCGGACCGAACTCGGGCGTCTTCCTCCAGATCACCTGCGACGATCCCGCCGATCTGCCGGTGCCGGGGCATTCCTACAGCTTCGGCATCGTCAAGGCCGCGCAGGCCCGCGGTGACCTCGATGTGCTGGTGGAACGCGGCCGCAGGGTGCTGCGCGTCCATCTCAAGGATGTCGGCACGGGGCTCGCGGAACTGGCGAAGGCGACCGGCGCGGCGCTTCAATAGCGGCTTCAATAGCAAAGGGATGGCAGATGCCCGACACCCAGCCGATCCGCGTCCCGTCGAGCTCGCAGCGGGTGGAAGCGCCGCCGGCCCGCCGGCCGAAGCCGGCGGATCCCTGCGCCATGGTGATCTTCGGCGCCGGCGGTGATCTCACCAAGCGCCTGGTGACGCCGGCCCTCTACAACCTCGCGCGCAGCGGCGTGCTGCCGGAGAATTTCGCCTTCATCGGCGTCGACCACGGCGATCGCACCGCCGATCAATGGCGCGACCAGCTCTACCAGATGCTGAAGAGCTTCGTCGGCAGCAGCCTCGACGAGGCGGCCTGGAAGCGGCTTGCCGACAGGATCTCCTACATCAAGGGCGACTTCACCGAGCCCGAGCTCTACGGCAGGATCCGCGACGCGCTGGGCGAGGTCGAGAAGACCCACGGCACGAAGGGCAACGTCATCTTCTACCTGGCCGTCGCCGACCGCTTCTTCGGCCCCGTCGTCGACCAGCTCGGCAAGGCCGGGCTCGCCCGGCAAGGCGCACCGTCGGGCGGCAAGCCGGCGTTCTGGCGTCGCGTCGTCGTCGAGAAGCCGTTCGGCCACAGCGTGCAATCGGCGCGCGATCTCAATGCCGACATCCTGCGCTCGCTGTCGGAGGACCAGATCTTCCGCATCGATCACTTCCTCGGCAAGGACACCGTGCAGAACATCATGGCGTTCCGCTTCGCCAACGGCCTGTTCGAGCCGATCTGGAACCGCGACCGCATCGATCATGTGCAGATCACCGCGTCCGAGACGGTGGGCGTCGAGACGCGCGGCAAATTCTACGAGGTGACCGGCGCGCTGCGCGACATGGTCCCCAACCACGTCTTCACGCTCGTGTCGATGGTGGCCATGGAGCCGCCGACCGGCTTCGACGCCGACGCGATCCGCACCAAGAAGGCCGAGGTGCTGGCGGCGATGCGGTCGGTCAGGCCGGACAAGGCGGTGCGCGGCCAGTACGGCGCCGGCGCCGTGCTCGACAAGGCGTCGAAGGCCTATCGCGACGAGCCCAACGTCGCGCCCGATTCGAACACCGAAACCTACGTCGCCATGGAACTCGAGGTCGACAACTGGCGCTGGGCCGGCGTGCCGTTCTTCATCCGCACCGGCAAGCACATGACCGCGCGGATGACCGAGATCGCGATTCGCTTCAAGCAGGCGCCTTACGCCGCCTTCGAGGATACGCCGGTCAATTCGCTGCGCCCCAACTGGCTGGTGCTGCGCATCGCCCCGGACGAGGGGATTTCGCTGCAGTTCGAGGTCAAGCGGCGCGGCCAGGTGATGGACCTCGCCGCCGTGAAGATGGACTTCCGCTACGACGACTGGTTCCCCAAGGAGCAGAATGTCGGCTACGAGACGCTGCTGTACGACGTCATGACCGGCGACCAGACGCTGTTCATGCGCGCCGACATGGTCGAGCAGGCCTGGCGCATCGTGCAGCCGGTGCTCGACTACTGGGCGGCCAACAAGGCGGCTTTCCCCAACTACGATTCCGGCAGCAGCGGCCCCGAGGCCGCCGACCGCCTGCTGGCCGACAGCGACGGCCGGGAATGGCGGCCGGTCGCCCTGCCGCAAGGGCAAAAGAAATGAACGACGCGGACAATAGCGGCCCGGCCAAGACCCTGGCGATCGATGTCGGCGGCACCGGCCTCAAGGCTTCCGTCCTCGATGAGTCGGGGAAGATGCTGACCAAGCGGGTGCGTGTGGCGACGCCCCACCCCTGTCCTCCCGAATTGCTGGTGGACACCCTGGTGAAGCTCACGGCGCCGTTGTCGCCCTATGACCGCATCTCCGTCGGCTTCCCCGGTGTCGTGCGCGATGGCCGCGTCATCACCGCTCCGCATTTCGAGGGCAAGGCGCTGGGCCGGCTTTCCGCTCGAGGCGGAGATATCGAGCCATCTCGGCAAGCCGGCCCGGATGCTGAACGATGCCGAAGTCCAGGGGCTGGGGATCATCGCCGGGCAGGGGCTCGAGGTCGTGCTCACCCTCGGCACCGGTGTCGGCAGCGCGGTGTTCAGCAACGGCGCGCCGACGCCGCACCTCGAGCTGGCGCACCATCCGATCTGCAAAGGCAAAGCCTATGACGAGTATATCGGCAATGCCGCCTATCGCGCGCTCAGCAAGAAGAAGTGGAACAAGCGCGTCCTGAAGACCATCGGGATCGTCCAGGCGCTCCTGAACTACGATGTGTTGTATCTCGGCGGCGGAAACGCCGCCAATATCGTCGTCCCGTTGCCCGCCAACGTGCACATCGCGTCCAACGATGCCGGCATCACCGGCGGCATCCGCCTGTGGGACGACACCATCTGGAACGCCGTCCGCGGCCATGTCGGCAAGCTGGTGCACTGACCGGCGGACGTGTGACGACCGGCGTTATCTCCCGGGGCGATACCGCCATCGCCGATTGGCATTAGCTACCGCCGGTTCGCCATCGTAGCCTCTGCCGCCATGGCCTCGCGGGACAAAGCACCGATGTTGATTGCCGTCGGCGGCCTCCTGGCGATGGCCGCCGGCATGGGCGTGGGTCGCTTCGTCTACACGCCCATCCTGCCGCCGATGGTCGAGGCGCTTTCGCTCTCCAAATCGCAGGCCGGCCTGATCGCCTCGGCCAATTTCATCGGCTACCTCGCCGGCGCGCTCTTCGCGGCGATGCGCCTGGCGGGCGGCCGCCGGGCCTGGCTCCTCGGAGCGCTGGCGACCAACACGCTTTGCCTCGCGGCGATGGGCCTCGCGACGCTCGATGCCGGCGTTCCTGGCGCTTCGGCTGATGGGCGGCGTCGCCAGCGCCTTCATCCTCGTGCTGAGCTCGGCGCTCGTGCTCGACCGCCTTGCCGCCTCCGGCAGGGGCGCCTTGTCGGCGGTGCATTTCGCCGGTGTCGGCGCCGGCATCGCGGTGTCGGCCGCCCTCGTGTCGATGCTTTCGGAGTGGCAGGCGATGTGGTTCGCCAGCGCCGCCCTGACGGCGGTCGCAGGGATGGCCATCGCGTTCCTGATCGATCCGGACCCGACCGTGGTGGAAGTCGCGACGGAGGCCACGCCGCGGCGTGTTTCGGCAGCGTTCGCGGCGCTGCTCGCGGCCTACGGCCTGTTCGGCTTCGGCTATGTCATCACGGCGACCTTCATCGTCGCCATCGTCCGCGGCTCGGCGGAGATCGCCGCTCTCGAACCCTACATCTGGGCGATGTTTGGCCTGAGCGCCGTCCCGTCGGTCGCCTTGTGGACGTGGCTCGGCCGGAAATGGGGGACCTGCCGGGCATTCGCGGTCGCCAGCGCCGTCGAGGCGGCGGGCGTTGCGGCCGGCGCCGTGTGGCTCTCCGCGACCGGCATCGTCCTGTCGTCGGTGTTCGTCGGCGGAACCTTCATGGGATTGACGGCGCTTGGCCTTATCGCGGCCCGCGAGGAGGGCAGCGGAGACCCGCGCGGACGGTTGGCGCTGATGACGGCATCGTTCGGCGCCGGCCAGATCCTGGGGCCGGTCTTCGCGGGTTACGTCTACGATCGCTTCGGCGGCTTCATGCTGCCCTTGCTGGTTGCCGCTCTTGCCCTGCTCGCGGCCGGCGCCCTGGCCATCAGATCGTCGGCAGCCTTGCGGAGTCCTGCCTAGGCGCTTGCGGCCGCGGCCTGGCCGCTGGCCGTCGGGCGAACTGCGGGCTGGCCAGCGCCAGGAAGGACTTGAGCGCACTCGACTGGAAGCTGTCGCGCCGGCGTATGAACAGCGTGTCGACCTGTCCGTAGTCGTTGGGCAGGGGATGGACGGCAACCCGCTCGTCCCGCCACACCGGCCCGACCAGCGCCTCGGGAAGCAGCGTCATGCCGAGGCCGGCCTCGACGCAGCCGATGATCGCCTCGAGCGTGCCGAACTCGAGAATGCGGACGCCGACGATTCCCCGATGGGCCAGCCACGATTCCAGGATCAGGCGATAGGAGCAGCCGGCGCGCAGGACGACCATCCGCAGGTCGTTCTTCCGCAGATAGGCGGCGAGCGACACCTCGCGGCGCGCCGTCAGGACGACCAGACGCTCCTGGTACATCTTGCGCTGCAGCAGGTCGGGGTGATGGACCGGCCCGCACACGAAGGCGCCTTCCACGCGGTGCTCCAGGACGTCTTCCACCAGTTCCCGGCTGGTGCCGGTCTTGAGGCTGAAATCGACCTCGGGAAAATCGGCGACGAACTGCGCGAGGAAAGGGGTCAGGCGCAGGGCGGCCGTCGTCTCGAGCGAACCGATGACGAGGCTTCCCTTGGGCTGGCCGTCGTCGCCGATCGCCCGCGCCGCCTCGTCGATCAGCCGGGCGACCCGGACGGCGAAGGGCAGCAACTGCTCGCCGGCCGGGGTCAGCGAGACGCCGCGGCCCGTGCGGTTGAACAGCGCCACGTTGAGCTCGCTCTCGAGCGCGCGAATGCGCCGCGTGACGTTGGACTGCACGGTATTGAGCTTGCGGGCGGCGCGGCTCATGCCGCCGGCCTCGGCCACCTCCTCGAAGAATTTGAGATCGGTTGCGTCCATGTCTTTCCCCATCTGCCGATGAGATCGATCTATCGCACACCATGCCTTTATAGAATAGGGGACTGCCCGTCCCGGCGATGGCACGGCGCATGCAACGGCTGCTCCTGCTAACGTGGCGTGCCGCGCCGGCAGTGCGCGGGTTTGAGGGAGAGACCATGAGACAGACAGCTCGCCGCGCCGTCCTGGCGCTCGCTCTTGGCCTCGCGGCTTGCGCGGCCGCCGGCGGCGCCGTCGCCCAGGGCACGCTCCGCATCGGCCTGGGCGACGATCCCGACGTGCTCGATCCGACCTTCTCGCGCACCTACACCGCGCGCATCGTCTTCGCCTCGTTCTGCGACAAGCTGTTCGACATCGACGAGAAGCTCAGCATCGTGCCGCAGCTGGCGCTCAGCCACGAGACCTCGGCCGACGGCAGGACCGTCACCATCAAGCTCCGGCCCGGCGTCAAGTTCCACGACGGCGAGGCCTTCGACGCCGCCGCCGCCAAATACAGCCTCGACCGTCATCTCACCACCAAGGGCTCGTTCCGCCGGCCCGAGATCAGCTCGATCGACACCGTCGAGGTCGTCGATCCGCTGACGATCAAGCTCCATCTCAAGGCGCCGTTCTCGCCGCTGCTCGCCCAGCTCACCGACCGCGCCGGCATGATGGTCTCGCCCAAGGCCGCCGAAGCGGCGGGCGACAAGTTCGGGCTGAAGCCGGTCTGCGCCGGCCCCTACAGGTTCGTCGAAAGGGTCCAGCAGGACCGCATCGTGGTCGAGAAGTTCGCCGACTACTGGAACAAGGACCAGATCTTCATCGACAAGATCACCTACCTGCCGATCGTCGACGGCACGGTGCGCCTGGCCAACCTGCGCTCGGGCGGACTCGAGATGATCGAGCGGGTGCTCGCCACCGACATCAAGACGGTGCGCGACGATCCCAAGCTCAAGCTCAGCAAGGCGGTGTCGCTGGGCTTCTTCGGCCTGCTCATCAACGTCGCCAACGGACCGAAGGCCGACAATCCGCTGGGCAAGGATGCCCGCGTGCGCCGCGCCTTCGAGCTCAGCCTCGATCGCGAGGCGCTGAACCAGGTCGTGTTCAACGGCGAGTTCGTGCCGGGCAACCAGTGGGTCAGCCCGCAGAATCCCTACTATCAGGCGAAGTTCCCCGTGCCCAAGCGCGACCTCGCCCAGGCCAAGGCGCTCCTGAAGGAGGCCGGCGTCACCGGGCGGATACCCATCGATTTCGTGGTGTCGAACACGCCCGAGACGCGCGCCGTCGCCGAGGTCGTGCAGTCGATGGCGGCCGAAGCGGGCTTCGACCTGAAGCTCCGCGTCACCGAGGTTGCGACCGCGCTGAAGCAGGGCGAGGACGGCGACTTCCAGCTCTACATGAACACCTGGAGCGGCCGCAGCGATCCCGACGGCAACTCGGTCATCTACCAGACCTGCGGCGCGCCGCAGAACATGGGCCATTACTGCGACAAGGAGATCGACGCCTGGCACCAGGAGGCGCGCGCCGCCAGCGACCTGGCCGTCCGCAAGGCCGCTTACGAGAAGATCACGGCGAAGTTCCTGGCCGAGGGGTGGATCGTCTATCTCTACCACCCGCAATACCTGATCGCGTACACCAACCGCCTGGAGGGCTTCACCCCGATGCCCGACGGGCTGATGCGCGTGGTCGGCCTGCGGCTGAAGTAGGTCAGGTCTCCTTGCTGTAGCGCTCGAACAGGGCGCCGGCATTGTCCCAGCGGATCACCTGCATGAAGGCGTCGACATAGGCGGCCGCCCGCGCGCCATAGTCCATCTGATAGGCATGCTCGTACATGTCGAGCGCCAGGACCGGCCGGCCGTTGGCCAGGGTCATCGTGTGGTCGGCCGCCCAGGTGTTGACCAGGCGCTTGTCGCGCGGCGAGTAGCTCAGCATCACCCAGCCGGAACCGCCGCCCAGCGCCTTGCCCGTGGCGACGAATTCGGCCTTCCAGCGCTCGACGCTGCCGAAGTCCTTCTTCATCGCCTCGGCCAGCGCGCCCTTGGGATCGCCTTCGCCGCCCAGCCCGTCGAAGTAGAGCTCGTGGATGATCATCGAATTCGTCGCGATCAGTTCCTCGCGCTTGAGGCCGTTGATGACAAAGACCGGCGCCGCTGCGACATCGAGGGTGGCCAGTTGCGCCGTGATGGCGTTCAGCCGCTTCACCGCGCCGCTGTAGTTGTTCTCGTAATGGCTGGTGAGCAGCTTCTCGGAAATGCCTTTGATCCTGGCCGGATCGAACGGCAGCTTCTTGATCGCATAGTCCATCCTGGGCACGGCCGGCGCGGTCTGCGCCGATGCCGATCGCGAGAGAGCGGCCGCGGTGACAGCGGCAGCGGCGACGCCTGCGGCGCCGACGAAGTTCCTGCGAGTCTGAGATGCGTTCATGGATGCCTCCTTTTGAATGGCTGGCCAATCACGGGGAGCGCTGGTCGAACAACCTGACCTTACCACCGATCACCTCGAAATCGATGCGGGTCATGGCCTCCTTGTGCCCGACGTCGACGCCGCGACGCACCGCCCGGGCGACCAGCCACGCCGCAGTAGAGTGGTCATCCCACGTTTCGTAGATCGCGGCACGGTGCGTGCGCGGAAGGCGTAGAGCCGGTCGCCGGTCGGCGAAAGCGCCGTGGTATGGGCGCCCGCCTCGGTCTCGACCGTTGCGAGCTTTTCCACGGGCGCGGTGGAAAACACGTCGATGACGCCGGGGTCGCCGATGGCGACATAGAGATGCCGGCGCTGGCGATTGAAGAACACGACGTCAGGCACGCCGCTCAAGGCTTTCTCGTCCAGCACCTTGCCCGATCGCGCGTCCAGGGTGACGAGCACACCGGCATCGCAGGCGCAGAACAGCCGCCCGGTGGCGCCGTCGAGGTCGAGGCCGTGCGGCCCGGCATGGGGCACGGCAAAGCTGCGGGCGATCCTGTCGGGCTGACGCGGATCGACCACGACGATCTCGGCGGGCTGGGCGATGTTCACATAGAAGAGTTCCGGCTCGGGATCGAACACGGTCCAGCGCGTGCGGCCGCCGACGGCGATCTCGGTGCGTTTCGCGCCCTGGGCAAGGTCGATCATCGACAAAGTGTGCGAGCCGGGCACCGCCGGGTCGCCGACATTCGCCGCCAGCACGATCTGCCGGTGCGGGTCGTAGGCGAGGCCATTGGGCCCCCGCCCGACGTCGATGATGCGAACCGACGGATCCGGTCCCGGCGCAAACACGCCGATCGTGTTGGCCGCCCGGTTCGACGAGAGGATGAGCCCGCCCTCGTCGCTCACCAGGGCGCCGGCGACGCCGGGCAGGCCGGGGATCGAAAAGAGATATTGCCGGCTCGCGGGATCGAACACGTCGACGGCATCGTTGGCGGTATGCGCCACATAGACATGGCCGCTCGCGGCATGAACGGCGGCATGATCGAAGCCGCCTTTCGCCTTGTGCTCGGGCAATGTGACGTGACCGGTGAGATGCAGGGGCATGGTGTCGGTCATGGCGCGCCTCAGTCCATCTTGGGCGGCCAGTTGTGCGTCTCGCCCACGAGATGGCGGCACCATGTGTAGAGCGCGTCGTACATCACCATGCCGTGCTTCAGCATCTCATGGTCGTCCTGGTAGACGTGGCTCAGCCCCAATGAGATGGCGAACAGGCCGGCCGACTGCGGCGTGAGATCGAGCCGCGACGTGTCGGCGCCGCGCACGATGTCGGCCAGCTTGTCGAGGCCCGGCGCGTCGAGCTTGTACTCGGCGATGAAGGCGTCGAAGCTGCACTTCTCGCCGACGTGAGCTGAACTTGACGCCCGGGATGTCATAGGGAATCGCGCCGGTCTCCTGGGCGGTGCTGAGCACCTTGTCGGCCGGCACGTAGAGGAACTCCGGCCGCTTCTCGATGAAGCGCTCGATCAGCCACGGGCAGGCGATGCGGTCGATCTTGGGACGTTCGCGGGTAACCCACTTCATTTTGCTTCTCCTTCTTTCAACGGCTCGGTCGGCATTCCATCGGCCCGCCACGTGCCGATGCCGCCGGCGACGGCCACGGCGTCGATGCCGCGTTCGCGGAGCTTCGCGGCGCAGTCGCCGCCGATCTCGAAGCCCCAGGCGCAATAGACGAGGGCCTTGGCGCCGCGCGGCAGGGACGCGGCGATCTCGTCGACCTTGTCGGGCGGCGCCCGGCGGGCGCCGCGCAGCCCGACCGGCACCGTCGTGGCGTCTGCGGCCAGGCGTGCATCGATCACCAGCAGGTCGGGATCGGCCTCGAGCATCGCGCGTGCGGTCGATGTATCGACGGTGTGCGGCTGCTTCTGCCAGGGCGTGCCGGCGAAGCGGCTGGCCACGCGCTCCCAGGCGATGTTGTTCATGAAGGCATCGACGTAGCCGCCGGCGTTGCTGCCGAAGTCGAGGTGATAGGCGTGCTCGTACATGTCGAGCGCCAGCACCGGCGTGCCGCCGGCCAGGCCGTGGGTGTGGTCGGCCGCCCAGACGTTGCTGAGGGTGCCGTCACGCGGCGAGCGGGTCAGCACCACCCAGCCCGAGCCGCCGCCCAGCGCCTTGCCCATGGCGACGAACTCGGCGCGCCACCTGGCGAGCGAGCCGAAGTCGCGCGCAATCGCCTCGGCCAGCGCGCCGGTCGGGTCGCCGCCGCCGCCCTCGCCCAGCGCTTCGAAGTAGGCTTCGTGCAGCAGCATGGAGTTGGTCGCGATCAGCTCCTCGCGCTTCAGGCCGTTCAGCCGGAAGCCCGGCGCGCTCGCCGGATCGAGCTGGGCCAGGTCGCCGCGGATCGCGTTCAGCCGGCGGACGGCGCCGCCGTAGTTGTTCTCGTAATGGCTGGCGATCAGGCGGGCGGAGAGGCCTTTCAGCCGGAGCGGCTTGAAAGAGATTGGCCGGGCGTGGAATGACATGGGTTCTTCCTTTTGATACACTCGTTTCAACGCAAACTAGCCCCATTCCATCGGAATGCAAGAGAAAAATGATACGCCTGTTGCAAACACTATAAATGGTGTGATACGGATGAACAATGACGACTAATAAGGCCCCGGAAGGCTCGCCATGGCTGCTGCTGATCCACCAGCTGCCGGCCAAGCCCGCCTATGCCCGGGTCAAGGTGTGGCGGCGGCTGCAGGCCCTGGGGGCGGTGACGGTAAAGGGCGCCGTCTATGCCCTGCCGGCCAACGTCGAGACGCACGAGGATTTCGCCTGGCTGGCCAAGGAGATCGTCGAGAGCGGCGGCGAGGCGATCGTCTGCGAGGCGGCCCTGGTCGACGGGCTGTCCGATCGCGAACTGCAGGCGCTGTTCGATGCGGCACGCGACGAGGACTACCGGCGAATTGCCGCCGAGGCGCGCGAGCTGGCGGCGCGGCTCGGTGACGACCTGCCCGACAACGCATTGGCCGAGATCGCCGGCCAGACGGCGCGGCTGCGCAAGCAGCTCGATGCCGTCGTTGCCATCGACTTCTTCGGCGCCGACGAGCGCGAACCGGCGGAAGGCCTGGTGTCGGGTCTCGAGGCGCGCCTGAAACAGGAGGATACGGCCGTGACTTCGGAACGAACAGACTCTGCACCTGCTTCCAGCGGGCCGTCCGGATTGAAAGGTCGCGTCTGGGTGACGCGCCAGGGCGTGCAGATCGACCGCATCGCCTCGGCCTGGCTGATCCGCCGCTTCGTCGACGACGGCGCGCGCTTCAAGTTCGTGCCGGGCACGGGCTATGCCGCCCTGCCGGGCGAGCTGCGCTTCGACATGTTCGAAGGCGAATACACGCACCGCGGCGATCGCTGCACGTTCGAGGTGCTGCTGGCCGAAGCCGGCCTCGACGATCCGGCGCTGGGCGCGATCGGCGAGATCATCCACGACATCGACCTGAAGGACGGCAAGTACGGCCGCGAGGAAGCGGCCGGCATCCGCACCCTGATCGCGGGCATCGCGTCGGCCCACAATGACGACAACCAGCGCCTCGAGCGCGGCGGCGCCGTGCTCGACGATCTCTACGGATACTTTGCCAGCAGGCGGCCCGCCAAATGAACAAGCAGGCGAATGATCATGGCGTGCCGTTCGGCGAGGCCATGAAGGTGTGGGCCCGCGTGGCGGCGCTGAGCTTCGGCGGCCCGGCCGGCCAGATCGCGGTGATGCATCGCATCATCGTCGAGGAGAAGCGGTGGATCGGCGAGAACCGCTTCCTGCAGGCGCTCAACTACTGCACCTTGCTGCCCGGCCCCGAGGCGCAGCAGCTCGCCATCTATATCGGCTGGCTGATGCACAGGACCAGGGGCGGCCTGTTCGCCGGCACGCTGTTCGTGCTGCCCGGCCTGATCGCCATCATGGCGCTGTCCTGGATCTACGTCCTGCTGGGCAAGCTCACCATCGTCGAGGGCCTGTTCTTCGGGCTGAAGGCGGCCGTCCTCGTCGTCGTGGTCGAGGCCGTGCTGCGTGTCGGCAAGCGGGCACTCAAGAACAACGTCATGGTGGCGCTGGCGGCGATTTCCTTCGTCGCCATCTTCTTCTATGACGTGCCGTTCCCCATCATCGTCTTTGGCGCCGGCATCATCGGCTACATTGCCGGGCGCGCCGGTCTGGAACCCTTCCTGACCGGCGGCGGGCACGGCAAGGTCGGCGCCAGGCAAGTCGCCGACCGCGATTCGCTGCTCGGCGAGGAAACGCCCGATCATGCCAGGCCCAATCTCCGCTGGTCGCTCTCCATCACCGCGGTCTTTCTCGCGCTCTGGCTGGTGCCCGTGGCCGCGCTCTATCTCGCCCTGGGCGGCGACAATGTTTTTACCAAGATCGCCATCTTCTTCAGCCAGATGGCCGTTGTCACCTTCGGCGGCGCCTATGCCGTGCTGGCCTATGTCGCCCAGCAGGCGGTCGAGAATTTTCACTGGGTGAAGCCCGGCGAGATGCTGGACGGGCTGGGCATGGCCGAGACGACGCCCGGCCCGCTGATCATGGTCACGCAGTTCGTGGGCTTTCTCGCCGCCTGGCGGGAGCCCGGCGCCATGCCGCCCCTGCTGGCGGCGACCCTGGGCGGCCTGCTCACCACCTGGGTGACCTTCACGCCCTGCTTCCTCTGGATCTTCTTCGGCGCGCCCTTCGTCGAGGCGCTGCGATCCAACAAGGCCCTGGGCGCGGCGCTGGGCGCCATCACCGCCGCCGTGGTCGGCGTGATCCTGAACCTCGCCGTCTGGTTCGGCCTGCATGTGCTGTTCGCCACGATCGTGCCGACGCATGTCCTGGGCGCCACCGTCGGCGTGCCCGTGCTGTCGTCGGTCGATCTGCCGTCGCTGGTCCTGGCGCTCGCCGCCGCCGTCGCCATCTTCCGCTTCAAGATGGGCATGATCCCGGTGCTGCTGGCGAGCGCGCTCACCGGCATGATCTATTACCTCGTCCTCCGCTCGATCTGAGCGCGCCATTCGTCCGCGACAGGAGGAACCCATGAATCGCCGCAGCACTTGCGATCTCGATGGTGATCTTGATGGCGATGGCGACGGCCTTCAGCGCGGCGGCCGAGCCCGCGCCCCTGGTGCTCGAAGCCAGGATCCCGCTCGGCGCCGTGGCGGGCCGCATCGATCACTTCGCGCTCGACGCCGAGGGGCAGCGCCTGTTCGTGGCCGAACTCGGCAACAACAGCGTGGGCGTCGTCGATCTGAAGGAACGCAAGGTTCTTCGCCGGCTCACCGGCCTCAGCGAGCCGCAGGGCATCGCCTTTCATGCGCCGACCGGCACGCTCTATGTCGCCAATGCCGGCGACGGCTCGGTGCGTCTCTACCAGGGTCCCGATTTCGCGCCGGCGGGAAGCATCGCCCTGGGCGACGATGCCGACAACATCCGCATCGAGCCGGGACGCAACCGCATCGTCGTCGGCTACGGCAAGGGCGGCCTCGCGATCATCGATCCGGCCAGCCGGAAAAAGGTCGCCGACATAGCGCTCAAGGGCCATCCCGAGAGCTTCCAGTTCGACGAGAACGGCGCGCGGATCTTCGCCAACGTCCCCGATGCCCGGGAGATCGCCGTGATCGACATGGCTTCGGCGAAACAAATCTCGACGTTGCCCGCCGACGGCGCCCGGTCGAACTTCCCCATGGCCGTCGACGTCGAGGCGCATCGGGTGCTGGTCGTCTTCCGCAGCCCGGCCAGGCTGATGGCTTTCGCGACGGCGACCGGCGCTCTGGAGGCGAGCGTCGAGACCTGCCGCGATGCCGACGACGTGTTCGTCGATGCCCGGCGGCGGCGGGTCTATGTGAGCTGCGGCGAGGGCGTGATCGATGTCTTCGCGCAGGGGAACAATGGCTACCAACGGCTCGCCCGCATTCCCACGGTCTCGGGCGCCCGGACGTCGCTCTTCGCGGCGGCGGCCGACCGGCTCTATGTCGGTGTGCGGGCGAGCGCGGCCGAGCCGGCGGCGATCTGGGTGTTCCGCCCCCAACCCTGACCGGCGTGCCCTGACCGGCCTGTCTAACCGGCCACCACGTCCAGTTCGCCGCTGGCGACGCTGCTGCGGTCGAAGCCGGCGTTGGAGCGCAGGAGCTGGCGCGTGTAGTCGTGCGTCACCTGGTTGTTCGCCATGGCTGTCGCGCTGGTGATCTCCAGCAACTCGCCGCTTCTCATCACGCCGATGCGTTCGCAGAGATGGGCGATGACGGCGAGGTCGTGGCTGACCATCAGCAGGGTGAGCCCGTGGTCGCGGCGCAGGCGGCTCAGCAGGTTGAGGATTTCCGCCTGCACCGAGACGTCCAGCGCGCTGGTCGGTTCGTCGAGCAGCAGGATGCGCGGTTCGAGGATCAGGGCCCGCGCGATGGCCACGCGCTGGCGCTGGCCGCCGGAAAGCTGGTGGGGGTAGCGGTAGCGGTGCTCGCGGCCGAGGCCCACTTCGCCAAGCACCTGGGCGATGCGCGCCTCGCCGCGGTCCAGCCGGTGGATGGCGACCGGCATGGCGAGGATCTGGTCGACCGTCTGGTTCGGGTGCAGCGAGCCGTACGGGTCCTGGAAGACCATCTGCGTGCTCTTGCGCTCGGCCGTGGTGCGGCGCCGGTCGACCGGCCGGCCGGCCAGCGTGATCTGGCCGCTCGCCTGCGCCATCAGCCCGGCGAGGACGCGCAGCACCGTCGATTTGCCCGAGCCGGATTCGCCCACCAGGCCGACGGCCTCGCCTTCGGGAACGGCCAGCGTGAGGTCGCGGACGGCCACCACGGCGCGCGAGCCGCTGCCGTAGGTGATGGTGACGCGGTCGAGCGCGATCATGGGCGAGGGATCAGGCAAGGTCGGCCATCCAGGCGGGGTCGCGCTGCAATTGCGGCAGCTCGGCCCGGCGGTTGCCGAGCTGGGGCAGGGCCGCGAGCAGACCGCGCGTATAGGGATGCTTCGCCTCGGCGAGGTTGGCGGCCACGCAGGTCTCCACCACCTGGCCGGCATACATCACCAGCACGCGGTCGCAGAACGAGGACACCAGATGCAGGTTGTGGCTGATCAGGATCAGCCCCATGCCGCGGCTGCGCACCAGGTCGTCGATGATGGCCAGCACCTGGGTCTGCACGGTGACGTCGAGCGCCGAGGTCGGTTCGTCGGCGATCAGGATGTCGGGGCCCGCGATCAGCATCATGGCGATCATCACCCGCTGGCCCATGCCGCCGGAGACCTGGTGCGGATACATCGTGTAGACGCGCTCGGGGTCGCGGATATGCACGGCCTGCAGCATCTCGAGCGCCGCACGCCTGGCGTCGCGCCGGCTGCTGCGCAAATGGGTGCGGTGCGTCTCGGCGATCTGCTGGCCGACCGACATCACCGGGTCGAGCGAGTATTTCGGGTCCTGCAGCACCATGGCGATGCGCTGGCCGCGCAGCTTGCGAAAGCCGCGTTCGCCGAGGCCGCGCAGGTCGGTGTCGCCCAGCCGCAATTCGTCGGCCTCGATGCGGCCGGCCTCGCCGACCAGGCCCATGATGGCGCGCCCGGTCGTCGATTTGCCGGAGCCGCTTTCGCCCACGATGCCCAGGCGCTCGCGGCCCAGGGTGAAGCTCGCGTTGCGCACGGCGCGGACATCGCCGTCGTCGCCGCGATAGGTGACGCTGAGGTTGCGTACAGTGAGCAAGGGGGCGGCGAGCAGGGTTTCCGTCATGACCGTGCGTCGCCCGCGTCGCGCAGCCCGTCGCCCAGCAGGTTGAAGCCCAGGCTGACGATGAAGATGGCCAGGCCCGGGATGGTCGCCACCCACCACTGGTCGAGCAGCACCTGCCGGCCGGAGGCGACCATCGCGCCCCATTCCGGCGCCGGCGGCTGGGCGCCCAGGCCGAGGAAGCCGAGACCGGCGGCGGTGAGGATGATGCCGGCCATGTCGAGCGTCAGGCGGATGATCACGCTGGGCAGGCAGAGCGGCACGATCTGGGTGGCGATGATGCGCAGCGCCGAGGCGCCCTGCAGCTCGGCGGCCTGGATGAATTCCGCCCGCCGGCGGGTCAGGGTCTCGGCGCGGGCGAGGCGGGCATAGGGCGGCCAGGCGGTGAGCGCGATGGCGATCACCGCGTTCTCGATCCCCGGGCCGAGGGCGGCGGCAAAGGCCAGCGCCAGCACCAGGCGCGGGAACGCCAGGAAGATGTCGGTGATGCGCATCAGCACCGTGTCGACCACGCCGCCGAAATAGCCGGCGGGCAGGCCGATGGCGAGGCCGACCGGCACCACGATCACGCCCACCATGGCGACGATGGTGAGCGTGATGCGCGAGCCGAACACCACGCGGGCGAAGATGTCCCGCCCCAGCTCGTCGGTGCCGAACCAATGCTGCCAGCTCGCCGGCTGCAGCCGGTCCGCCAGCACCTGCAGGGTGGCGGCCTGCCGGTCGGCGATCAGCGGCGCGAAGACCGCCATCAGCACCAGCAGCAGCACGATGCCAAGCCCGCTCATCGCCAGCGGGTTGCGGCGGAAGCCCAGCCAGGCGCGATACCAGCGGCCGCAGCGGGCCTGGCGGCGGCTGGCGGGCGTCGGGCTCAGCAGCCACGCCCGCGCTGTGCCGGGAATGGGCGCGGTGGCCATCACTGATCCCGCGCCCGCGGATCGACCAGCGGGTAGATCAGGTCGGAGAGCATGTTCAGCCCGATATAGACCACGCCCACCAGCACCGTGCCGCCCAGCACGGCGTTGAGGTCGGCGTTGAACAGGGAATTCTTCATGTAGAGGCCGAGGCCCGGCCAGGCGAACACCGTCTCGGTGAGCACGGCGCCCTCGAGCAGGTTGCCGAAGGTGAGCGCGATGACGGTGACGAGCTGCACCCAGACATTGCCCAGCGCATGCACCCACACGACACGCCACGGCGCGAGGCCCTTGGCCAGGGTCGCCAGCACGTATTCCTGCCGCAACTGCCCCAGCATGAAGCTGCGCGTCATGCGCGCCACGTAGGCGAGCGACAGGTAGCCCAGGATGGAAGCGGGCAGCAGGAGGTGGCCGAAGCGCGTTCCAGAACACCTCGTATTCGCCGGCCAGCAGGCTGTCGATCGTGATCATGCCGGTGGTCGACGGCACGATGTCGTCGAACGCCACATCCAGCCGCCCCGGCCCGTCGACCCAGCCGAGCTTTGCGTAGAACAGCAGCAGGCCGACCAGGCCCAGCCAGAACACCGGCATGGAATAGCCGAACAGCGACAGCAGGCGGATCGCCTGGTCCTGCCAGCGGCCGCGATGGGTCGCGGCCAGCACGCCCATCGGCACGCCGACCACGACGCCGATGAACAAGGCCGGCAGCGCCAGCTCCAGCGTCGCGGGGAAGACCCGCAGCAGGTCCTGCAGGACGGGGTGCGAGGTGATGACGGAATTGCCGAAGTCGCCGTGCACCACCTTCATCAGGTAGCGCCAGTACTGCACGGGCAGCGGCAGATCGAGCCCCATCTCGGCGCGCACCCGCGCATAGGTCTCGGCCGAGGCCTTGTCGCCGACGACGGCCAGCACCGGATCGATCGGGATCACCCGGCCGATGAAGAAGGTGACGCAGGTCAGCCCGAGGAAGGTGAGGGCGACGGACGACAGGCTGTGCGCCGCCCGTTTGGCCAGACTCCTGGCCAAGCCCCAGGCCCGATGCCCGCCGCCGGCACGGGCGGGGGCCTGATGGCGATCGCATGGTCGATCACAACGCGTCAGGACTTCCGGATGGTGCGGAAGAAATGCAGGTCCTCGGTGATGCCGGGGCTGAACCCGGTCGTCATGGCGCGCCGCGCCATCTGGATGTTGTTCTGGAACATGAAGATGTACGGGCCCTCGTCCGTCACCTTCTTCTGCAGCGCCGCGTACTGCGCGGCGCGTTTCGTGCTGTCGAGCTCCTTGGCGGCGGCCAGCATCTCCTTGGTGATGTCGGGGATGAACCACTTGTTGCGCCAGGCGATCGGCTTGCTCTTGGGCGTGTCGGAGTTGTCGTCGTTGTGCACGAAGCTGTCGGCGTTGGTGTGCGGGTCGAAATAGTCCGGGCCCCACGAGAGCATGGCGATCTGGTGCCCGCGCCCGCGGTACTGGCTGATCACCGCCTTGAGCTCCATCGGCTCGATCGACACCTTGATGCCGGCCTGGCCCATGGTCTGCTGCACCGACTGCGAGATCTCGGTCCAGGGCGGGGCGTTGGGCGCAGCCATCTTCACCGTGAAGCCGTCCTTGTAGCCGGCCTCGGCCAGCAGCGCCTTGGCCTTGTCGACGTCGAGCTTGAAGGGCGTGTAGGCGATGGCGCCGAAGAAGCCGAGCGGCAGGAAGCTCTGCTGGATGAAGAAGCGGCCGGCCAGGAAGCTCTTCACCATGCCGTCGTAGTCGACCAGCATCTTCATCGCCTGGCGCACCTTGGGATTGGCCAGCGGCTCGTAGCCCAGGTTCATGCCCATGTAGAAGGTGTTGGCCGCCTTGAAGGACTCGACCTTGATGTCGGGGTTGCTGGCCAGCGGCTTGATCTGGTCCGGCGTCAGGTCGCGGGCGAAGTCGGCGTCCGCCTTCTCGAGGAGCAGCCGCTGCGAGGCCGGCTCCGGCACGTGGCGGACGACCACGCGCTTGACGCCCGGCGCGCCCAGGCGGAAGCCGGGATTGGCTTCCAGGCTGACGCTTTCGTTGGCCTTCCACGAGACCAGCTTGAACGCGCCGGAGGCCGCCGAGTTGGTCTTCAGCCAGCCATTGCCCATGTCGCCGTTCGTCTCGTGCTCCAACGCGACCTTCTTCTCCACCACCGAGGCGACGATGGAGGTCATCAGGTTGAGCACCAGGGACGGCGCGAAATCCTCGGTGATCTTGAAGGTGAGCGTATCGCCACTGCCCTTGACGAGGTCCTTGACGGTGTCCTTCGACCAGCCGAGCTGGGTCAGCAGGAACGCCGCCGTCTTGTTCATCAGCACGACCCTCTGCAGGGAAAACTCCACGTCCTCCGCCGTCACCGGTGTGCCCGACTGGAATTTCAGGTTCGGGCGGATCTTGAAGGTGAAGGTCTTGCCGTCCGGCGACACGGTCCACGACTCGGCGACGCCGCCCACCAGCTTGGTCAGGTCCTCGGCCTCGTAGCGCAGCAGCCGGTCGTAGACGTTGGTGCAGATCTCGTTGCCGGACAGCTCGTAGGCCTCGCCCGGATCGAGGGTGATGATGTCGTCGATCTGCTTGGCGAAGACGGCGGTGTCCTTGGGGACGGCGGCGTCGGCTGCGCGGTCCCAGCCCGCGAACGGCACGGCGGTGGCCCCGGCCAGCACCAGGCGCCTGGTCAACTCGGTCATGGTCAGCTCCCCTTTTGGTTCACGCTCGGTGGTTCACGATTGGCTGCAGTATGCCGCATGCATACCGTATGCCGCGACAGCACGCTGCCGATCCTGCATCCGGGCAGCGTCACCGTCCATCGTCGGCGACAACGCCTCTTCTCAAATCCGAATCGTCCGGCTAAACAGGGCGACGCTGACATCCAACGGTTGACGACTTTGCCCAAGTAACTGCCGGTCTCGCCAGTTCCACCAGATCGACGCGACAACGCTGATGCGTCGTCGCTCCTTTTAGCGTGCAAGCTCTTCAGGGTGGCGGTTCGAGACCGGTTTGGCATGGCTGAACCGTGCCGGCGCGTGCCGGCCCGCCACTTCATCTCCTTCTTCGCTTTTCCCTGCCACACCGCGCCCGCATTGGGCCTCGTCCGTGCCGCAGCCCTGCTGAGCTTCCCATCGGGAAGAGCAAGCCGGCATGTCGGATGTATTGCGGGTCCAATGGACCATTATTCCTCGAACAGCGCCCCAGCCCTGGCTGAATTGCAACCGGTGCGGCGGCAGTCAGGCGCTTCCGGACCAGCGAGAAGATCAGGGTCAACGCCAACGGCAAGCGCCTGGACGCCTGGCTGATCTATCGATGCATATCCTGCGGCAACACCTGGAACCGCCCGATCCTGGAGCGGCGGCACGTCCGGACAATCGACCCCGAATTCCTGATGTCGCTGCGCGCGAATGAGCCCGCGCTGGCCCGTCGTCTCGCGTCCGACGTCGAGGACCTGAAGCGCCGGGCCGCGAAGGGTCGAGGAATTTGACGACGTGCTGGTGATCAAGAACGTGTTGTCGGAGAACACCCTGCCCCTGCGACGGCTGGAAATTCTCTGCACGGTCCCGCAGCCGACCGGGCTTCGTGTGGATCGACTGATTGCAGCCGAGCTGCACTGGTCGCGAAGCCGAATACAGAGGCTGGAGGAGGCCGGAGAGCTGGTCGTCCTCCCCGAGCGATCGCGCCTGCGTCGCGCGGTGCGTGACGGGACGCGGCTGGTCATCGACTTTTCGCGGGCGGGCGACGGCTGCCAAGCAATCCAGATCCAAGTCGGCAGAAAGCCATAGCAGGATCTCGTTGCTAGGCGTCAGCCCCGGAACGTCAGCCAAGTGCTGGGGCTTTGAGTATCAAGGGTTGCAGTTCGAGTTGGGGATGGCCTGATGATGACCAATCGGCGGAGCACGTGTGGAAAACGCAATTGAGAATTATCGGCCGTCACCCGCGATCCATGAGACAATCGTTCGATGGAGCTGACCGGCCTCACCGAACCCGACCTCGCCCTTATGCCGGCCCCTTTGCGGATCGGCGACAAGGTGCGGTTTGTGTCGCCGGCAAGCCCGCCGCCAAGGGAGTGGGCTTGCCATTGTGCAAAAATGCTCGAAAGCTGGGGGCTCAAAGTCGATTTCGGCGAGCATGTTTTTGGCAAAGTGGCCTGGCTCGCGGGCACTGATGAAGAACGCCTGGCGGATTTCAACGCCGCATTGCGCGACCCGAGCGTGCGCGCACTCTTCACGGCAGCGGGTGGAAAGGGCTCTTGCCGCATCGCTGATCGGCTGGATTTTGCGGCCGCTCGGCGCGACCCGAAGTTTCTGGTGGGCATCAGCGACGTCACTGCTCTCCAACTCAGCCTGTGGAAGCACTGCCGGTTGGTCAGTGTTCATGGATCTTTCATGCCCGACGGGCAGGATTGCGAGACCCTTCGAAAGGCGATGATGACGTCCGAAGGCATCTGTCTTCATTCCCGGTTGGATGAGCCGACTTCCGCGCTGACCACTGAGGGGACGGCCAGGGGCAGGTTGATCGGGGGTAGTCTTTTATCGCTATCGACAGTCGCCGGCTGGGCCTTGCCGTCCCTGAAGGGAGCCATCCTGCTGCTCGAGGCGGTCAATTTGGGTCCAGGAGTGATGGACAGCCTATTGCACATGCTTCGCAAGGGCGGCCATCTGGCGGGTCTCGCGGGCATTGCGGTCGGCCAGTTCAACGACTGCTTCCACCCCGTCAACTTTTTAATTTCAAATTCCCATTCTCGGTGGGGTGCCCGTGGGCCACGGGTACCAGACCCAGAGCATACTCGTCGGCACGATGGCGTTCCTGGACGCAGGCGCCGGTACGTTGACGATTTCCGGGTAGCGATAGTTTGTCATGGACGGTCGGCCGACCGCGCCGCGGGACGACGCCCGGAGCGGCCATTCCCGAATTGCATGGTTCATGACGATGTTTGCCAAAAAAGCGTCGAACGACGCTTGACGTTCCTGAGCAATGTTGTGGCGTATTCCTGCCGGCTCTCATTCAAGGAGGATCGGCACCATGCCCAGCTTCGACCATCGCGACACCGCCCCGTCGGCCTTCACCCCCGCGGTCCGGATGCCTGCCGGCGACTCCGCCGGCGAGGATCCCATCGGCCTCCAGTTCTGGCCCGCCATCGACGCCAGCCTCCTGCAGGAGGGACGCGGCGCCGTTCCGGAATTTCCTCTGGCGCTGCTGCCCCAGCCGTGGCGCGACTGGGTCGCCGACACGGCGCGGTCGGCGGGCGCTCCTGCGGACTATGTGGCCCAGGCCGTCCTGGGCGCCGTCGCCGGGGTCTGCGGTGCGGGCGTGGCGGCACAGGTCACGCCGTCCTGGTCGGAACCGCTGGTGCTGTGGCAGGCGCTGCTGGGCGGCCCCTCCAGCGGCAAGTCGCCGGCGCTGGCCGCGGTGCGCCGGCTGCTCGGGCCGATCGAGGATGCGCTGCGGAGCGACGACGACAAGCGGCGCGGCCGTCATGCGGCGCGCGCCGAGCAGGCGCGGCAGCGGATCGAGCGCTGGCGTGAAGAATGCCTTCACGCCGCCGAGACGGGCGCCGTTCCGCCGCCCATGCCGCCGGGCGCGGACGACCGGCCGTTCGTGCCGGCGCGCATCGTGGTCGACGAGGCCTCGCTCGCGGCGCTGGGCGAGGCCGTCGCCGCCAACCCGCGCGGCGTGGTGCTGTGGCGCGATGCGCCGTCGGCCTGGCTGGCGGAGTTGGGCCAGCCGGCCAGAGGGCGCGGTGGCAGCAGCAGTGGGCGCGCCTGCTGGCTCGACGCATGGCAGGCGGGCGATGTCCGGCGAGGGCGGTTTGCGGTCAGCGTCGTGGGCGCGCTTCATCCCGAGCGGCTGGCCGAACAGCTCTCCGGCAGCGAAGACGGCCTGGCGGCGCGCCTGCTTTATGCCTGGCCCTATCCGCCGCCCTACTGTCCGCTGAAGGAGCGCCGTCCGGCGCCCGATGGCGAGGCGTTCGAGATGCTGCGCCGCATCGCCGGCGCGGCGGGCACGCCGGACGAGCCGCTGGTGCTGCACTTCGACGACGGTGCGGCGGAGGGCTTCGACGGCTTCCTGGCCGGCCTCCATGCCGAGATCCGCGAGGCCGAAGGCGTCGAAGCGGGCTGGCTCGGCAAAGGCGCCGGGACGGTGGCTCGGCTCGCCGCGGTCATGGCGTTGCTGGCGTGGTCCGGCGCCGCCGCGATCGACGGTCCGCCCGGCCATGTCGGCCGCGCGCACCTCGACGCGGCCGTCGCCTTGTGGTCGGGCTATTTCAAGCCACATGCCCGCGCCGTCTTCAACCACGCCGCGCCGGCGACCGACGGCGAGCGGCGGGCAAGACGAGTCGTGCGTTGGCTGATGGCCAGCGGTCGGAAAGAGGTGTCGCGCAAGGAGATCCGCTGCGAGGCGCTGGGCGACACCGTGAAAATGGTGGAAGCCGATCAGGTGATCGACAGACTGGTGAAGGCCGGCCTCCTGCGGCTGCGCGGCACCGAAACTTCGCCAAGCGGTGGCCGCCCGGTTCGGCGGTGGCGAGTCCATCCGGCGCTGCGGGAGGATGCCGATGGTTAGCGCCTTTCTTGCCGGACCGCGGGCCTCCAGGCCCGCTCATGATCTTCGCTGTGAGTGCGCCACTCAAGGCGGAGTTTACTCCGCCGAGAAAGACGCGCAACTCTAGGCGGAGGTTACTCCGCCGCGGTTGCGCGCTCCCAGCAATGAGCGGGCCTGGAGGCCCGCGGTCCGGCGAACTCCGAGCGCGCTGCCAAACCTCCGAAACCTCCGAAACCTCCAACAAACCTCCCAGAAACCTTTTCCGGAAAGCAGAACACCGGACCTGTTCACGCCGGTGCCGGTGCAATACGCGCTGTGGATGGAGCGCGTCGATCCACGGCGATTTCGGCGTCTCGATGATGTGGCGGCGCCCGGTCACCGAGGTGATCGGCGACCGGCTGTGGCTCACCATGGCGGTGTCGATCGCCGCCCTGTTCCTCACCTGGACGATCGCGCTGCCGATCGGCATCTACTCGGCGGCGCGGCAATATTCGATCGGCGACTACGTCGCCACGACCCTCGGCTTCATCGGCCTCGCCGTGCCGAACTTCCTGCTCGCGCTGATCCTGATGTATCTCGGCTTCCGCTATCTCGGCCTCAGCGTCGGCGGCCTGTTCTCGCCCGAGTATCGCCCAGGCGCCGTGGAGCTGGGCGCAAGTTCTGGGACCTGATGGTCCATCTGCCGCTGCCGGCCTGCGTGCTGGCGCTGGCCGGCACCGCCCAGCTGATCCGCATCATGCGCGCCAACCTGCTCGACGAGCTGCGCAAGCCCTACGTCGTCACCGCGCGCGCCAAGGGCATCGGCGAGACGCGCGTGCTGGTGAAGTATCCCGTGCGCGCCGCGCTCAACCCCTTCGTCAGCTCGAGCGCCTACCTGTTCCCCTATCTCGTGTCGGGCAGCATCGTCGTCTCGCTGGTGCTCGGCCTGCCGACGGTCGGGCCGCTGCTGCTGCAGGCGCTGGTGGCGCAGGACATGTTCCTGGCCGGCACCATCGTGCTGCTGCTCGGCGTGCTCACCGTGCTCGGCACCCTGATCTCCGACCTGCTGCTGATGTGGGTCGAGCCGCGCATTCGCCTGCAGGGCCGCGCATGAGCGTCGCCGCCGTCGCGACCCCGCACGGCGTCAGCGAAGAACGGCTGCGCGCAGGCGACCCAGCTCCAGCTCACCTGGTGGCGCTTCTGCCGCCACCGGCTCGCCGTCGTCAGCCTGGTCGTCGTCGGCGCTGTTCTATCTCGTCGTGATCTTCGCCGACTTCCTCGCGGTCGCCGACCCGCACGCCACCGACGCGCGCCGCAGCTTCATCCCGCCGCAGGGCATCTCGCTGTTCGACGACGGCGGCTGGAGCCCGCATGTCAGCGGCCTGAAGGGCGTGCGCGACCCCAAGACCTTCAAGCTCGCCTACACGCCCGATCCGTCGCGCAAGCTGCCGGTCGCGCTGTTCGTCCGTGGCTATCCCTACAACCTGTTCGGCGTGATCCCGACCGACCGCCACCTGTTCGGCATCGAGGGCGGCCAGGCGCGTCGACGGCATCTTCCTGCTCGGCACCGACCAGCTCGGCCGCGACCTGTTCTCGCGCCTGGTCGTGGCGACGCGCATCTCGCTGTCGATCGGCCTGGCCGGCGTCAGCCTCGAGCCTGGTGCTCGGCATCCTGCTCGGCGGCGTCTCGGGCCTCTACGGCGGCGTCGTCGACACGTTGATCCAGCGCCTGATCGAGGTCGTGCGCTCGATCCCGACCATCCCGCTGTGGATGGGGCTGGCCGCCGCGCTGCCCAACACCTGGAGCGTCACCCAGGTCTACTTCGCCATCACCCTCATCATCTCGCTGGTGAGCTGGACCGAGCTCGCGCGCGTCGTGCGCGGCCGCTTCCTCGCCCTGCGCGAGGAGGATTTCGTGATCGCCGCCGAGCTCGCCGGCGCCAGCCAGCTCCGCATCATCCTGCGCCACATGCTGCCGTCCTTCGCCAGCCACGTCATCGCCGCCGTCAGCCTCGCGCTGCCGGTGATGATCGTCAGCGAGACCTCGCTCAGCTTCCTCGGCCTCGGCCTGCGCCCGCCGGCGATCAGCTGGGGCATCCTGCTGCAGGACGCGCAGAACGTGCAGGTGCTGGCCGGCGCGCCGTGGCTGCTGTGCGCGGCGATCCCGGTGATCCTGGTGATCCTGGCCTTCAACTTCCTGGGCGACGGCCTGCGCGACGCGGCGGATCCCTATGGTTGAGGCGTCCACGCAGGCGCGCGGCGCGTCCTGTCGGTGCGCGACCTGGTCGTCGACTTCGTCCAGGACACCGGCACGATCGCGCGCGCTCGACGGCGTCAGCCTCGACCTCCATGCCGGCCGCGTGCTCGGCGTCGTCGGCGAGAGCGGCTGCGGCAAGAGCCTGACCGCGCGCGCCATCCTGCGCCTGGTCGACCGGCCGGGCCGCATCGTCGTCGGGCCAGGTGATGCTCGATCCCGGCGCGCCGCAGCAGCAGGAGCTGACGGCGCTCGATCCCGACGGGCGATGCCATGCGCGCGGTGCGCGGCGGCCGCATCGGGCTGATCTTCCAGGAGCCGATGAGCGCGCTCAGCATGCACTACACGATCGGCAACCAGATCATCGAGGCGATCCGCGCGCACGGCAGGCTCGGCAAGGCCGCGGCGCGCGAGCGCGCCGATCGCGCTGCTGCGCGAGGTCGGCATCCCGCGTCCGGAGACGCCGCATCGACGCCTATCCGTTCCAGCTGAGCGGCGGCCTGCGCCAGCGAGTCGGCATCGCGCTCGCGCTCGCCGCCGATCCCGAGATCCTGATCGCCGACGAGCCGACCACCGCGCTCGACGTCACGACCCAGGCGCAGATCCTGGCGCTGCTGCGCCGCCTGCAGCGCACCAAGGGCATGGCGCTGATGCTGATCACCCACGACATGGGCGTGATCGCCCAGATGGCCGACGATGTCGCCGTCATGTATCTCGGCCGCGTCGTCGAGTTCGCGCCGGTCCGAGCGGCTGTTCGCCGCCCCGCGCCATCCCTATACGCGCGCGCTGCTGCGCTCGGTGCCCAACCTCCGCGCCGTGCCGCGCGAGCGGCTGGCGACGATCGGCGGCGCGGTGCCGCATCCGGAAGCGCGGCCCGCCGGGCTGCGCGTTCCATCCGCGCTGCCCGGAGGTGATCGCCGGCCGCTGCGCCGCCGAGATGCCGCCGCCGATCGCGCCCGACCGGCGAAGGCGCGAGCTGCTTCCACGCGACTGCCGATGGCGCGAGCGCATGACCGTCCTCGAGGTCGACCGCCTGCAGCAAGTCACTTCCCGATCCGCAGCGGGCTGCTGCAGCGCGAGACCGGCCGCGTGCGCGCCGTGCAGGACGTGAGCTTCGCCGATCGCGCCGCGGCGAGACCCTGGCGCTGGTCGGCGAGAGCGGCTGCGGCAAGACCACGGTCGCGCGCTGCATCCTGCGCGCCCTGCCGCCGACGTGCGGGCGCGATCCGCTTCTCGCCGCAGGAGGGCACGACGGTCGACCTGGCGCCGCTGTCGCGCCGTGCGCTGCGGCCGTTGCGGCGCCACATCCAGATGATCTTCCAGGATCCCTACGCCTCGCTGAACCCGCGCATGATGGTGGGCGACATCATCGCCGAGCCGCTGCTGGTGGCGGGCGTGCCGGCGGCCGAGCGCCAGGCGCGGGTGCGCGAGCTGCTCGAGCTGGTCGGCCTGCCGGCCGCGGCGCGCACGCGCTTTCCCGCATGCCTTCAGCGGCGGCCAGCGCCAGCGCATCGGCATCGCCCGCGCGCTGGCGCTCGATCCGGCCCTGGTGGTCGCCGACGAGCCGGTGTCGGCGCTCGACGTCTCGGTCCAGGCGCAGATCATCAACCTGCTGCTCGACCTGCAGGACCGGCTCGGCCTGTCGATGCTGTTCGTCGCCCACGATCTCGGCGTGGTGCGCCATGTCAGCGACCGCGTCGCCGTGATGTATGTCGGCCGCATCGTCGAGGTGGCGCCGACCGTCGCGCTCTATGCCCGGCCGCGCCATCCCTACACCGAGGCGCTGCTCGCCGCCGTGCCGAAGGCCGATCCGCCGCTGCGCGACACGGCCGCCGCGCCGCAGGGCGAGGTCGCCGATCCGGCCAATCCGCCGCCGGGCTGCGCCTTCCATCCGCGCTGCCCGCACGCCGTCGACGCGCTGCCGCGTCGAGCTGCCGGCCTTGCGCGAGGTCGCGCCGGGCAATTTCAGCGCCTGCCATCGCGCCGAAGAGCTCACGCTCACCGGCGTCGTCTGAATAATCAAGGGAGGAACGCGATGAGACCGATCCTGATCGCCGCCGTCGTCATGCTGCTGGCGGGCGCCGCCGCCGCCCAGCAGCCGCCGACCTCTCGCCAGTCCGGCCTGGTCGGCCAGCTCGAGAATCCGACCATCGTCACCGACCCGGCGCAGTGGCCGAAGCAGTTCCAGGAGGCGCCGGAGCTCGCCGACCTGGTCAAGGCCGGCAAGCTGCCGCCGGTCGACCAGCGCCTGCCGCAGGAGCCGATGGTGCTGAAGCCGCTGCGCAGCGTCGGCAAGTACGGCGGCACCTGGCGGCGCGGCTTCCTCGGACCGGGCGACAGCGAGAACGGCAACCGCATGCGCTCGGCCGACAAGCTGCTGTTCTGGGACGTGACCGGCACCAAGATCGTGCCCAACGTCGCCAAGGGCTGGGAGATCAGACGCCCGACGGCAAGCGCACCACGATCTTCCTGCGCAAGGGCATGAAATGGTCCGACGGCGCGCCGTTCACCGCCGACGATTTCGTGTTCTGGTTCGAGGACATGTACCAGAACAAGGACCTCATCAAATCGCCGGCGCCGGAATTCTCCGTCAAGGGCAAGCCCGGCCGCCTGGTCAAGGTCGACGAGACCACGGTCGCCTTCGAGTTCGACGAGCCGCATTTCCTGTTCCCCAGCCAGCTCGCCGGCGACACCCAGGTCGGCGGCGGCCAGTCGCGCCTGCAGTCGGACGAGCGCGAGCTCGGCCTCTATGCGCCGGCGCATTACCTCAAGAAGTTCCTGCCGAAATACAGCTCGGTCGAGGCGGTGAACGCGGCAGGCCAAGGCGGCCGGCTTCGACAACTGGGCGCAGCTCTTCAAGATCAAGTCGGACTGGCGGCTCAATCCCGACGTGCCGACGCTCTCGGCCTGGCGCATGGTCCAGCCGATCAACGGCCAGACCTGGCTGCTCGAGCGCAATCCCTATTTCTGGGCGGTCGACACCGCCGGCAACCAGCTGCCCTACATCGACAAGGTGCAGCTCACGCTCGCCGAGAATCCCGAGGTCATCAACCTGCGCGCCATCGCCGGCGAGTACGACTACATGGAGCGCTTCATCGACCTCGCCAAGCTGCCGGTGTTCCTCGAGAACGCCGCAGCGCGGCAAGTACAAGGTCCATCTCGATCCCGGCTTCAACGGCGCCGATTCCGAGCTGAAGTTCAACTTCGCCTACAAGCTCGATCCCGAGATCCAGAAATGGTTCGCCAACCGTCGATTTCCGCCGCGCCCTGGCGCTCGGCATCGACCGCGAGCAGATCAACCAGGCCTTCTTCCTCGGCCTTGGCGTCAACGGCACGCCGATCCCGGCCGACGTCATCCCGCAGAGCCCGGGCAAGGAATGGCGCGACAAGCTGGGCCACGCTCGACGTCGCCAAGGCCAACGCCATGCTCGACGGCATCGGCCTCAAGAAGAAGGACGCCGAGGGCTTTCGCGCTGCGCACCGACAACGGCGAGCGCCTGCGCATCCAGATCGACGTGGCGCAGACCCTGTCGCCGACCTGGCCGCAGCAGGCCGAGATGATCATCCAGCAGTGGCGCGCCATCGGCATCGCCGCCGACATGCGCCTGCTCGAGCGCAGCCTGTTCTACACGCGCGTGCGCAACGACCAGAACCAGATGGTGCTGTTCAGCAACAACGGCTCGGAGAGCCTGTACCTCTACACCGTGCCGGTGCTGCCGGTCGATCCGCAGTCGAGCTTCGGCGGCGCGGCCTACGCGCAGTGGTACGCGAGCAACGGCGCGTCCGGCACCGCGCCGACCGATCCGATGCTGCTCAAGGGCTTCGAGCCTGCTGCGCGGCGCCGCCGGCCAGACCGAGGAGCAGCGCACCGAGACCGCCAAGGAGCTGTGGAAGATGCTGGTCGACCAGGTGTGGTCGATCGGCCTGGTCGGCCAGTCGCCGGCCTACATGGGCACGCGCGTGGTCAACGAGCGGCTGGAGAACGTGCCGGCGCGCACCTGCACCTCGCAGCATTGCCGCACGCCGTGGAGCGGCCATCCCGAGCAGTGGTATTACAAATAGGAACGGTTCGGGGAGGACTGCGGCAACGGAAATTGCTGCCTGGCGTTCATGCAATGCCGACCGATGGGTGCGGTTGTGCTGAACAGGAGGAAGCCCTATGACCGGGAGCAAGACGTCCGCAACGCTGAACGACCAGACCAACGCGCCGAAGCCGCAGCAGGCGCAAGACCATCAAGGCAAGGCAGCGCCCCAGCAAGTCCAGCGCCCGAAACCTGGAAGGAAGCCGCTTTTCCGAACCTGAGCGGAGAGAATTTGACCCAAGCCGTGCCAGTCAAGGACGCCCCGCGGATCGATCCGCGGGCAGGGCAGTTGCCGTCCGCCGGGCAACTCGTCGACACCGCCAAGCTCATCGATGCCTATTATTCCCGCCACCCCGATCCCCAGGTGGCAGGCCAGCGGGTGGCCTTCGGGACCTCGGGACATCGCGGGTCGTCCTTCGACAGCACGTTCAACGAGGCGCATGTGCTGGCGATCACCCAGGCGATCTGCCTCTATCGGCGGCAGGAGCGCATTTCCGGACCGCTGTTCATCGGTTGCGACACCCATGCGCTGTCCAAGCCCGCCTTCGAAAGCGCGCTCGAGGTGCTGGCGGCGAACGGCGTCGATGTCCTGATCTCGAAGGGCGGCGAGTACACGCCGACACCCGCGATCTCCCAGGCGATCCTCGTCCACAACCGCGGGCGCACCGAGGCGCTGGCCGACGGTATCGTCATCACGCCGTCGCACAATCCGCCCGAGGATGGCGGCTTCAAGTACAATCCCCCGAACGGCGGTCCGGCGGAAACCGGCATCACGGGCTGGATCGAGAAACAGGCCAATGCGCTGCTGGCCGACGGGCTCAGGGCCGTGAAGCGCGTGCCGTTCCAGCAGGCGCGGCAGGCCAACACCACGGCCGAGTACGATTTCCTGACGAGCTACGTCGCCGACCTCGGCAACGTGATCGACTTCGACGTGCTTCGCGGCTCCGGCATCCGCATGGGCGTCGATCCGCTGGGCGGCGCCGGCGTGCACTATTGGGCGCGCATCGCGGAGCAGTACCGGATCGATCTCGCTGTCGTGAGCGAACAGGTCGATCCACGGTTCAGCTTCATGACCCTCGACTGGGACGGCCGCATCCGCATGGATCCGTCCTCGTCCTACGCGATGAAGCGGCTGATCGGGCTGAAGGACAAATACGACATCGCCTTCGCCTGCGACACCGACCATGACCGGCACGGCATCGTCGCCCCCAGCAGCGGCCTGATGCCGCCCAACCACTATCTCGCCGTGGCGATCGACTATCTGTTTCGCAACCGGCCGGGCTGGAAGGCGAATGCCGCGGTCGGCAAGACCGTGGTCAGCAGCGCCATGATCGACCGCGTCGCGGCGCGATTGGGCCGCAAGCTCTACGAGGTCCCTGTCGGCTTCAAATGGTTTGCCGACGGTCTTCTGGACGGGTCACTGGGTTTTGGCGGCGAGGAGAGCGCCGGTGCGTCGTTCCTGCGGCGCGACGGCAGCGTCTGGACGACCGACAAGGACGGCATCGCCCCGGCGCTGCTGTCGGCCGAGATGACGGCGCGGACCGGCCGGGACCCCGGCCTGCTCTATGGCGATCTCACGCGCGACCTCGGCGCCATGGTCGCCGACCGGGTCGACGCGCCGGCGACCGCCGAGCAGAAGCAGAAACTGGCGAAGCTGTCGCCGCAGCAGGTGCAGATCACGGAAATGGCCGGCGAGCCCATCCGCAGCGTGATCTCGAAGGCCCCCGGCAACGATGCACCGCTCGGCGGCATCAAGGTCGCGGCCGACAGCGGGTGGTTCGCCGCGCGTCCGTCCGGCACCGAGGAGATCTACAAGATCTATGCCGAGAGCTTCCGCGGCGGCGACCACCTGAAAACCCTGCTGGGGGAAGCGCAAGCCATCGTCGACAAGGCGCTGGCACAATGAGCGTTCACGCCAACCAGCGGGCATAGGCCCGCTGCAGCCAGGACACCGGCTCGTCGAGCGTATAGGCCAACGCGGCCATCCGGATGGCGTCGGATTGCGCCGGATAGGTGTGCAGAACCTGGGCGAGCTTGCGCATGCCGATGCCGGTGCTCATGGCGACGGAGATCTCGTTGATCATCTCGCTCGCCCGCGCCGCCACGATGGTGGCGCCCAGGATCTTGTCGGTTCCGAGCTTGACGTGGATCTTCACGAAGCCGTCGTCCTGGCCATCGGTGATGGCGCGCGCCACATCCTGCATCATCACGGTGAAGCTCTTGACCGGCACCGAGCGTTCGCTGGCATCCCAGACGTGCATGCCGACATGGGCGATCTCGGGGTCGCAATAGGTACACCACGGGATCGTCATGAGGCTGAGCCGCCGGCGCTTGGCGGCGAACGCGTTCTGCACCGCCATGCGCGCCGTGGCCTCGGCGGCATTGGTGAATCTGAGCGGCATGCAGACGTCGCCCGCGGCATAGACGCGGGGGTTGGTCGTGCGCAGGAAATCGTCGACGACGATGCCCGTCCGCGGATCGAAGGCGATGCCCGCGGCCTGGAGGCCGAGGTCGGCGACGTTCGGCGTGCGACCGATGCTCAGCACGATCTCGTCGGCGTCGATCCGGTATCGCGCGGCGTCGTTGGCGGTATCCAGTATCTTGACGCCGTTCTCCACCCTGACGCCCAGGATGATGGTGTTGAGTCGCGTGTCGACGCCGTCGCGCGCCAGGGCGAACGACAGGAGCTGCGAGGCATCGCGTTCTTCGTGGGGCAGAAATTTCGGCTCGTTCTGCACCAGGGTCACGTGCGTGCCCAGCCGGGAAAAGGCCTGCGCCGCCTCGCAGCCCAGCGGGCCGCCGCCGATGATGGCCAGGCGCCTGGGCAGGGCGGCCAGCTCGAAGATCGTCTCGCTGGTGAGATAGCCCGCTTCTTCGAGGCCCGGAATGGTCGAGCGCTGGGGCTGCGACCCGGTGGCGACGAGCGCCTTCTTGAAGCGCAGCCTTGCATCGCCGACCGTCAGCGCATCGGCGGCGGCAAAATGCGCGCTGCCGAAGAAGACATCCGCGCCTTTGGCGCGCAGCCGATCGGCCGAGTGATATTCGGCGATGCGCGAGCGGATCCGGCGCATGCGCGCCATCGCCGTCTGAAAATCCACCGCCAGGTCGTGCGACGGCGGCGCACCGAATTCCTCCGCTCGGGGCATGATCGCGCGGACGCCCGCGGTCCGGATGAGCGCCTTGGAGGGGATGGTGCCGGTATTGAGCGAATCGCCGCCCAGACGGTGTCGCTCGACGAGCGCCACCCGCAGGCCGAGGCGCATCGCCCATTCCGCCGCCGCCAGCCCCGCCGGCCCGCCGCCGACGACCACCAGGTCGTAGAGCTGCCTGGGTACGGGATTCGTCCAGTCGTCGGGTCGCACCCGCTGCAGCAGTTCGCGTTCGTGGACGTCCGTCGACTTGGTCGACTTTGTCGACTTGGGCGCCATGACGGCCATGGCTACAGCCACCCGCCGGTGAAGCCCGCGCGCTTCAGGCCGACGCGGATCGGCGGGCAGCGCCGCATGAGCTCCCAGACCAAGCCGCTGCGATAGTTCTCGATCATCAGCACCAGCAGGCCCTGGTCGAGCCCGAACCAGCCTTCCGACAGCCAGCCCTCGCCGGTCTTGGCGAATGTCGGATTCCAGCCGCTGGAGAACCGGTCCCTGCTGCAGACCTGCGGGCAGGTTTGCAGGAGATGGCGCGTGCCCTCGATCGCCGGTCCGGCGCCGAACGGCAGGGTGGCCAGCATGGCCCACGGCGAGATCGTGCCGTCATCCGGCCCGTAGGGCACGCCGCGCGAGGTGTAGCCGAAGAAACGCCGGTCGCGGTGGTCCTCGTGCAAATCCTCGTTGCCCGGACCTTCGCCGGCGGTGACGCCCCAGAGATTGCGGCCGTAGCCGACGTAGTCGTGGGGATTGCGCGCGCCGTATTCACGATGGAGCGCGATCGAATTGATGCTGTTCTGGAAGTAGTCGCTGTGCGTGTCGCGCATGAACTTGTCCCGGATGCCGCGAAAGTCGATCCAGGCATGGGAGAACAGATGGGTAAACAGCGGCCCCGAATAGAGCACGTTGTGGCCGAGCAGGTTTTCCGACTGGTAGGTCACCGTCCAGTCGGTGAAGCTGCTCGGCGGCAACGGGTAAGTCGGCGAGCCCAGGCCGAGGATGTAGAGGATGGTCGCTTCGTTGTAGCCTTCCCAGCCGTAGTGGAGGAAACCGCATTCGGGTTTCCAGCCTTGGGAAACCGTCGGTCCCCGGTTCTGCGCCCACTGCCAATCGACCCGGCTGTAGAGTGCGTCGGCCAGTGTGCGGATCGCGGCTTCGTCGCCGCCCTGGTCGAAATAGCTGGCGGCCATCAGCACGCCCGCCAGCAGCAAGGTCGTGTCGACGAGCGACAATTCGCACTGCCAGACGCGGCGGCACGTCTTCATGTGCAGGAAGTGATAGTAGAAGCCCTTGTAGCCCGTGGCGTCGGGCTGGTCGCTTTGCGTGCTGTCCCAGAAGGTGCGCAGCGTCTTCAACGTCTGCTTGGCGGCGGCCGCACGCGTCATCCAGCCATTCTTCACCGCCACCGGGTAGCACGACAGCGCGAAGCCCACGACGGCGATGCTGCACGGGGAGTCCGGGCGCGACGTGTCGGCGACCAGCCCGGTCTCGGGATCGGTGAATTCAGTGATGTAGGAAAAGGCGCCGCGCTGAAGCCTGTCGATCAGGGCGGCGTCCGACAGGCTGGCGAGTTCGTCCATGGCGGCGACGGCGAACGCGTGGTCACGGCGCCGGAGGTCTGATGCGATCGGCCTTCTTGAAGAAGCGTCGCGCCTCGGCGACGACCTGGCCATCGCTCATGTGCTGAAGGGGCTCGACGCCGAACAGGCGCCCGGCCAGCGCCGGCGAGTGGCCGTGCAGCCAGGTCACGAATTCCGTCTTCGCCGTCGAGGGACCGACGACAAGAAATTCCCTGGCCTCGCCGAGCGCGTTGGCGACGTCGTGATAGAAAGACGGCTCGCCCTTGTCGTGAGTCCCCGAAGGGCTACCCGCTTTGTGATGGAGATGGTGCGAGGGATGGTCGGGGTGCACCGTCTTCTCGTCGGCGTCATCGGCGTTGAAGTAGATGACGCGGGCCTCATGGTGGTCGATCCAAACGACGGCGTGGGAATGGGGCAAGCGACGCTCCGAAGCTGAGGTGTGATGCGGGTAGTAAGCCGCGCGGGAAGCCGGTGTCTTTCCGGAAAGGACGACGATACAGGATTTGAGGCCGTCCGGATCGTCAAGGGCCATTGTACAGCGAATCGGGAACGTTCGGGGGTTGCCGGTCGGTTTCTAATTTGTGAGAATCATCCGGAAAAGGAGTGCCTTGCATGTCCGTGGGAAGCGCCGTTTACGAGGGCGGACCTTCCTGGTCTGTGGACGATATCCCCTACCATGCGCTCGCGGCCGACCGGGTGCGTGATGATCAGCGGCTTTTTCATATCCTCGCTTCCGCATCCTTCATCGAAATCACTTCGGACCTCTACACGCGCAATCTGGTCGAGTTCTTCCAGGACGATCGCGAAATCGTCGAGTGGCTGGAGAAGCGGTGGGAGCGGGAGGAGCTGCAGCATGGCGCGGCGCTGAAGCGCTATGTCCAGACCGCGTGGCCGGATTTCGATTGGGACGCGGCTTACAAGATCTTTTTCGCCGAGTACTCGCAATGCTGCACGGTCGAGCAGCTCGCCGGCACGAGGGCGCTCGAGATGGCGGCGCGTTGCGTCGTCGAGACCGGCACCGCCACCTTCTATCGCATGATGTCGGATCTCAGCCGCGAGCCGGTGCTGAAACGCCTGGCGGCCGAGATCAGCGCCGACGAGGTGCGCCACTACAAGCATTTCTACCGCTATTTCCAGCGCTACCGGGCCGTCGAGCAGCCAAGCCGCGTTGCGGTTCTGCGCACGCTCCTGAACCGCGCCGCCGAAGTCGAGGCCGAGGATGCCTTTTATGCTTTCAAGGCCGTCTTCGGTGTCAGCAATCCCGGCGTCGAGTTCCAGAAAAGAGACTATGTGGCCTATCGCGACGGCGCGATGCAGCTCACCAAGAGCCACTTTCCGCACGGCATGGCGGTGAAGATGCTGCTGAAGCCGCTCGGCCTCAGTCCCATGGTCGGGCGCGCGATGTTGCCGGCGATCACCTCGGCCATGCGGCTGTTCCTGTCGTCCTGGGGCGGCCGCACGACGACCAAGGGCCGCTCCTTCCTGAGCGGCGCGTAGCCCTTTTTTCCGGGATTGATCGGGGCGGCCCCAATGCCCTGATTGCACGGCTTCTTCGTCACGAGTGGTCCGCGGATTGCATCGCAGCCGGACAGCAGCGGCGGAGAAGCACGTCTTGGCGGCAAATCCCTTCCATCTTGGCTGGTTTCTCGGCAACAGCTACGGCGTGCATGGCTGGAACCAGCCGTGGGGCGGCAGCGACGCCCAGGACTGGACGCAGCCCGACCTGCACATCGAACTGGCCAAGGCGCTGGAGCGGGCCTGCTTCGACTACCTGCTGCTCGAGGATTCGCTGTTCGTTCCGGACAACTACGGCAGCTCCATGGACTTCTACCTGCGGCGCGCCCTCAGGGCGCCCAAGAACGACCCGCTGCCGCTGGTGCCGCTGATCGCGCAGGCCACGAGCCATCTCGGCATCGTGCCGACGATCTCGACCAGCTTCTATCCGCCCTATCTGCTGGCCCGCCTGATCGCCACGCTCGACCTGATGTCGAAGGGCCGCGTGGGCTGCAACTTCGTCACCTCGACGGCGGAGCGGGCGGCGCAGAATTTCGGGCTCGACGCGCATCTCGAGCACGACCTGCGCTACGAGATGGCCGGCGAGTTCGTCGATCTGGTGATACAGCTCTGGGAATCGTGGGACGCCGACGCGATCGTCATGGATCGCGAAGCCGGCACCTTCGCCGATCCGGCCAAGGTGCGCTCGATCGACTTCAAGGGACGCTTCTTCGCCTCGCGCGGCCCGCTCAACACCGCGCGGCCGCCGCAGGGCCGCCCCGTGCTGGTGCAGGCGGGCGGCTCGCCGCAGGGCCAGAACTTCGCGGCCAGGCACATGGACGCCGTTCTCTGTGCCGTCAGCACCATCGACGAGATGAAGATATTCCGCAGCGATCTGCGCCGGCGCGTCGCGGCCGCCGGGCGCGATCCCGACACGTGCAAGGTGTTCTACGTCATCCTTCCGACCGTGGGCGAGACCGACGACGAGGCGCACGATCGCGTGCGGCGGCGGCAAACGCACCGCGAGGCCGCGCCCGAGCTCGCGCTCGCCCAGATGGGCAGCCTGACCGACATCGACTTCTCGACCTTCGACATCGATGCGCCGATCGGCGAGCTCACCACCAACGGCCAGCAGGGGACGCTGAAGCGGTTCCTGAAGCAGGGTCGCACCCTGCGCGAGATCGCGCACAATTACCGCTACGGCTATGAGGACCTGGTCGGGACGCCGGCAACGGTGGCGGCCCAGATGGCCGAGCTGATGCAGGAAGTGGGCGGCGACGGCTTCGTCTTCACCGGCAACCTCACGCGCCGCTACATCGCCGAGGTCACCGACGGCATCGCGCCCGCCCTGCAGCGCATGGGGCTGGTGCGCACCGCCTACGAGCACCCTCACTTCCGCGACAACCTCTTCGCCTTCTGATGCCGCCGCTCGGCAGAATGATCCTGCGTCGCCTGCTCTGGGTTTTCCCGGTGGCGTTCGGGGTCGTCACCATGACCTTTTTCATGGCGCGCGTGCTGAACGGCGATCCGACCGAGCTCTACGCGCCACCGGAGGCAACCGACCAGCTGCGCGCCGAGATTCGCGCCAAGCTGGGCCTCGCCGATCCGCTGCCGATACAGTTCCTCCACTATCTCGTGAACCTGCTGCACTTCGACCTCGGCACCTCCTTCACGACGGGCCAGAGCGTGGCGTCGGACCTCTGGGACCGGCTTCCTGCGACGCTGGAATTGGGGCTGGTCGGCCTGGCGCTGGGCATCGCCGTCGGCATCCCGCTCGGCGTGCTGGCGGCGGTCCATCGTGAGCGCTGGCCCGACTTCCTGGTCCGGGGCACGACCTTGAGCGGCATGGCGCTGCCGCAGTTCTGGGTCGGGCTGGTGCTCATAAGCATCTTCTTCGTCGACCTGCGCTGGTTGCCGGGACCGGTCGGGCGCCTGCCCATCGGCATCGCCCTGCCGCCCAAGGTCACCGGTTTCCTGCTGATCGACACGCTGCTCGCCGGCAAGCCGGACCTGTGGTGGCTGGCCGTGAAGCAGCTCGCCTTGCCGGCGCTGACACTGGGCTTCAGCAGCGCCGCGCCGATTGCGCGCGTCACACGTTCGGCCATGGCCGAGGCGATGCAGAGCGACTACATCCGCACCGCCATCGCCATGGGCCACAGCCGCCGCGTCGTGTGGTTCCGCTACAGCCTGCGCAATGCGCTTCTGCCGGTGGTGACGCTGATCGGCGGCGTCGCCGGCCACATCTTCGCCGGCGCCGTGCTGCTGGAGGCGATCTTCGCCTGGCCGGGACTCGGTCAATACGCGCTGCAGGCCATCGAGCGCTCGGACTTCGCGGCCTTGCAGGGCTTCGTCATCTACGCCTCGCTGCTCTACGTGCTGGCCTTCCTGCTGGTCGATCTCCTCTACATGTTCATCGATCCGCGGATCCGCACATGACTGAGGCGATCGCCACGCACCGCGAAACCGCCAAGGCGACCCGCAGACGCCGCCGCAGACCGCGATCGTACTGGGCCTTGCGGATCGGCCTCGGCTTGCTGGCCTTCTACATCGCCGTTGCCCTGCTCTCCTTCGTCTGGACGCCGTACGATCCGCTGACGCCCGGCATCGGCGACGGCTACGACGCGCCGAGCTGGGCCTTTCCGCTCGGCACCGACCGGCTGGGCGCCGACATGCTGTCGCGCCTGATGACGGGCGCACGTTACGATCTCGGCATCGCGCTGGTCGCGGTGCTGATCGCCTTCACGGTGGGCACGACCATCGGCGTGCTGGCCGGCTACCACGGCGGCAAGCTCGACACCGCGGTGATGCGTGGCGTCGAGATCTTCCAGGCCTTTCCCGGGCTGCTGTTCGCGATGCTGGTCGTCCAGGCGGTGGGCGCCGGCATCGTCAACGTCATGCTCGTGCTGGCATTCGTCGGCATCCCCGACTATCTGCGCCTGGCGCGCGCCGAGATCCACGCCAAGCGGGATTGGCAGTATGCCGAGGCCGCGCGCATGACCGGCAACCTGCCGTGGCGCGTCGCCTTCCGCCACCTGCTGCCCAACAGCATCGGCCCGCTGCTGGCCTTCACCTCGATCAACGCCGCGTTTGCCGCGCTGGTGACGGCGAGCCTGGGCTTCCTCGGCCTCGGCCTCGGTCCGAACGTGCCGGAATGGGGCAACATGATCGCCCGCGGCCAGGACGGCGTCATGACCGGGCAGTGGTGGGTCTCGTTCTTTCCCGGCCTGGCGATCCTGGGCCTGACCGGCGGCCTCTACCTGCTGGGCGACGCGCTCTCCGACCTCACCGATCCACGGCGGCGGCGATGAGCGACGCGCTGCTCGAGATCGAGGACTATGGCGGCGGCTTCTGCTCGGAGACGGGCGAGCTGATACCGGTGCTGCACGAGGTTTCCTACCGGCTGAAGACCGGCATGATGACCGCCGTGGTCGGTGAATCAGGGAGCGGCAAGTCGCTGGTCGCCCTGTCGGTCCTCGGCATCCAGCCGCCCGCCTTCGAGCGCAGCTCGGGCCGCATCCTGTTCCGCGGGGTCGATCTCCTCGAGCTCGACGAGAAGGCGATGCGCCGCATTCGCGGCGCGGAGATCAGCATGGTCTTCCAGGACGCTCGCGCGGCGCTCAATCCCGTCTTCTCGGTCGGCCGCCAGCTTGCCGACGTCTGGCAGCTCCAGCACGGCGGCGGCCGCCGCCCGGCGATGAAGCAGGCGATCGAGGCGCTGCGGCGGGTTTCCATTCCCGAGCCGGAGCGGCGCGCGCGGCAGTATCCCCATGAATTTTCCGGCGGCATGGCGCAGCGGGCGATGATCGCCATGGCGTCGCTGATCTGCCAGCCGTCGCTGCTGATCCTCGACGAACCCACGACCGGCCTCGACGTGACGATCCAGTCCGACATCATGGAACTGATCGTCGAGCTCAGCCGCACGCATGGCCTCACGACCTGCCTGATCACCCACGATCTCGGCGTCGTCGCCGAGACCTGCGAGGAGGTCGTGGTGATGAATGCCGGGCGCGTGGTCGAGACCGGCAGCGCCGAAGCGATCTTCACCCGTCCGCACGACGCCTATACGCAACGCCTGTTGTCGGCGAGCCAGCTCGTCGAGGCGGCGTGATGCTGGGCGAAGCGCTCCTGCAGGTGCGCGACCTCCGCAAGGTCTTTCCCGTCGAGGGCGGCCGCCGCCTTGTAGCGGTGGACGGCGTGAACCTCGAGATCGCGGCCGGGGAGACGCTGGCCCTGGTGGGCGAGAGCGGGTCGGGCAAGTCGACCGTCGCACGCTGCATCGTCCGGCTGATCGAGCCCAGCGGCGGCGACGTCGTGATCGGGGGCGATTCGATCCTCGGGCTGCAGCCGAGCCGGCTGGCCGGCGTCTACCGCAGCATCCAGATGGTGTTCCAGGACCCCAACGCCTCGCTCAATCCGCGGATGAGCGTGCGCCAGGTGCTGGACGAACCGCTCATGCTCCACCTCTACCTGCTGCGCAGCGAACGCGCGGCCAGGGTGAAGGAGCTGATCGAGATGGTCGGGCTCGCCGAGGCCCATCTCGACCGCTATCCGCACGAGCTGAGCGGCGGCCAGCGCCAGAGAGTGGGCATCGCCCGGGCGATCGCCGTATCGCCCTCGATCGTCATCCTCGACGAGCCGACCTCCTCGCTCGATGTCTCGGTGCGCGGCCAGATCCTCGACCTGCTGCTCGACCTCCAGGAGCGGCTGAACCTCGCCTATCTCTTCATCAGCCACGACCTGCAGGTGGTCCAGCATGTCGCCGACCGCGTCGCCGTGATGTACCTGGGCGGCATCGTCGAGACCGGGCCGACCCGCAGCCTGTTCGCCGACCCCCGGCATCCCTATACCCGCGCGCTGCTCTCGGCCGCGCCCGTCGCACGCTGGGGCGTGACGCGGACGCGCACGCGCCTCAGCGGCGAGATCTCGAGCGCGATCGATCCACCCGATGCCTGCCGTCTTGTCGGCCGCTGCCCGCTTGCCCGGCCCGCCTGCTCGACGGCCAAGCCGCCACTGATCGATATCGGTGACGGCCGCGCCGTCGCCTGTCCCGTCGTCATCGAAAGGACTTCCACATGATGCAAAGACGTTTGCTGCTCGCGCTCGCGGTGATGCTGGGGGGACTGGGCGCAGCAGCGGCCGCCCAGGCCAAGCCCTTTGTCCATGCCATTCCGGCCGACATCGCGAGCCTCGATCCGGCCGATATCCGCGGCCAGCAGGACCAGGAGATCGGCGTCAACGTCTACGAACGCCTGGTGCAGATGAAGTTCAATCCGAAGCCGGACGGCACCCTGATGGCCGATCCGGTCGAGGTGGTGCCGCAGCTCGCGGAATCCTGGACGGTCGACGGGCCGGTCATCACCTTCAAGCTCCGACCGGGCGTGAAGTTCTTCGCCACCGGCAATCCCATGACCTCGGAGGACGTGCGCTACGCCTTCGAGCGGCTGGTCCGCATCACCGGCAACGGCAAGAACCAGGCGGGCATCGCGGGCCTGTTCAAGGCCGAACAGGTCGAGGCGGTCGATCCGATGACGGTCAAGATCACCTTCACCGACGGCAACGGCGTGCCGACGGCGATTCCGGTGGCGCTGACCTCGATGAAGTTCCAGCAGTTCGCGGTGATCAACTCGGTCGAGGTCAAGAAGCACGCCACGGCCGAGGATCCCTGGGCCAACGAGTGGATGAAGAAGAACCTCGCCACGACCGGCCCGTACTACATCGCCAATCGCACGCTCGGCCAACAGCTCGAGCTCAAGGCGGTGCCGAACCACTGGTCGGGCAAGCAGCCGGCCTTCGAGGACGTGGTGCTGCGCATCATCGGCAATGCCGACCTGGTGTCGCTGATCAAGGGCGGCGTGGTCGACTATGCCGCCGAGGGTCTGACCGGCCGGCAGTACGATGCGCTGGCGGCGGCCGGCTTTCCGGTGCTGCACGGCGAGACGCCGTCGATCCTGCGGCTGCACATGGCGATGGACAAGGAGCCGTTCACCGATGCACGGGTGCGCCAGGCGATGCTCTACGCCATTCCGCACGACCGCATCATCAAGACGGCGCTGGCCGGTCGCGGCACGCGGCAGGTCTGCCTCTACAACGCCGAGGACTGGACCTGCAACAACAGCTACGAAAGGTACAAGCTCGACCTCGCCAAGGCGAAGGAGCTCCTCAAGGAGGCGGGTAAGCCCAGCTTCGCCTTCGATCTCTGGTACTCGACGGCGCTGCCCTACAACAGCGACATCGCCATCATCATCGCCGATTCGCTGAAGCAGATCGGCGTCACGGCCAATCTCAAGCCGACGCCGGCGCTCCAGCTGCTCGACGCCGTGCGTGCACGCATCAACGGCGTCGACCAGAACATGAGCGGCATGTACCTGAACGAGTTCGTGATCTGGCTGAACGATCCCTCGACGCTCAGCAACCTCGCGATGGTGACCAAGACGGCGTCGGCGGGCGTCACCAACTGGGCGCGCTTCAGCGATCCGGAAGTCGACGAGCTGCACTTCAAGTACCGCAATTCGAGCGACCAGCCGGCACGCAAGGCGGCCTACCAGACGATTCAGGAGAAGGCGGCGGACTCGGCCTCGACGCTGAATCCCATCATCCTGGTCGGCCGCACCATCGTGGTCAGTCCCAAGATCACCGGCGTGACCTTCTCGCAGGATCCCTACGCGCGCTATGTCTACCTGCAGCCGAAGTGAGGGCCGATCGATGACAACGACCATCCCCGGGCCGAAGCGCGACCTCGTCGGCTACGAAGGCAATCCGCCCAAGGTTTCGTGGCCGGGCGGGGCCAAGATCGCCATTTCGCTGGTCGTCAACTACGAGGAGGGCTCAGAGCGGGCGATCGGCGACGGCGACGCCACGCGCGAGCCCAGCGGCCCCGCGAGCTGGCCGCTTACCAAGCGCGACCTCGCCGGTGAAGGCGCCTTCGAGTACGGCTCGCGCTGCGGCTACTGGCGCCTGCTCGACATCTTCGACGAGCAGGACGTGAAGTGCACCTTCTACGCCTGCGCCGTCGCCCTCGAGCGCAACCGCGATGCCGCCCGGGAAATGCGCAAGCGGGGCCACGACGTCATGTCTCACGGCTGGCGCTGGGAGGAAGTCTACCTGCTGACCCGCGAGGAGGAGCGCGAGCACATCCGCCGCGCCGTCGCCTCGATCGCCGAGACGACCGGCGAGCGGCCGCTCGGCTGGTACTGCCGCTATGGGCCGAGCGTGCACACCCGCGAGCTGGTGGTCGAGGAGGGCGGCTTCCTCTTCGACTGCGACGCCTACAACGACGATCTGCCGTACTGGACGATGGTCGGGGACAAGAAGCACCTGGTGATCCCCTATTCGCTGGCGACCAACGACGGCAAGTTCAACTGGGGCGCCTTCGGCTCGCCGGCGGATTTCGAGAAGTACCTCAAGGCGAATTTCGACCAGCTCTACAAGGAAGGGCAGACGCATCCCAAGATGATGTCGATCGGCCTGCATATGCGTCTGGTCGGCCATCCCGGCCGGGCGCAGGCGCTGGCCAACTTCATCGAATACGCCAAGTCCTTCCCCAACGTGTGGTTCGCCCGCCGCATCGATATCGCGCGCCATTGGATGGCGCATCACGCCTGATTTCGGAGCTCCCATGTCGAAAGCTTCTCCCATCCCCGGGCCGCCGCGCGATGTCGTCGGCTACAACGGCAAGCCGCCCAAGGTCACCTGGCCGGGCGGCGCGCGCATCGCCATCTCGCTGGTCGTCAACTACGAGGAAGGCTCCGAGCTTGCCGTCGGCGACGGCGACGGGCTGACCGAGCGCGGGCTGTCGGAATCGGCAGTGCGGCCATGGCCCGACGGCAAGCGCGATCTCGCCATGGAGACCATGTACGAGTACGGCGCGCGCTCCGGCTTCTGGCGGCTGATGTCGATCTTCGACGAGCACGACGTCAAGAGCACCTTCTATGTCTGCGCCGTGGCGCTGGAGCGCAACCGCAAGGCGGCGCGCGAGATCCGCGGCCGCGGCCACGACGTCGTGTGCCACGGCTATCGCTGGGAGGACGTGACGTTGCTGACGCGCGAGCAGGAGCGCGAGCATATCCGCCTCGCCGTCAAGTCGATCATCGAGACGACCGGCGAGCGCCCGCTGGGCTGGTATTGCCGCTATGGACCGAGCGTCAACACGCGCGAGCTGGTCGTCGAGGAGGGCGGGTTCGTCTACGACTCCGATGCCTACAACGACGACCTGCCGTACTGGACGATGGTCGGGACCACGAAGCACCTGGTGATTCCCTATTCGCTGGTGAACAACGATTCGCGCTTCGCCCAGGGCCATTTCGGCGCGCCGGAATCGTTCGAGGAGCATCTGCGCTACACGTTCGACCGGCTCTACAAGGAAGGGGCGACGCATCCCAAGATGATGTCGATCGGGCTGCATATGCGTGTTGCCGGCCATCCGGCACGGGCGCAGGCGGTCGCCAAGTTCATCGCCTACGCCAAGTCGTTTCCCGATGTATGGTTCGCGCGGCGGATCGAGATCGCCAAACACTGGCAAGAGCACCACGCGTGAACGACCCTTCTGCACTCAAGGCCGCGGCGGGCGAGGCGATCGACGCCGCGGCCGCGACCCTGTTCGACATCAGCGCCCGGATGCATGCCGAGGTCGAGCTGGCCTTCGAGGAGGTCAAGGCCCAGGCTTGGCAGTGCGCCGCGCTGCGCGCGGCGGGCTTCACGGTCGAGGAGGGGCTGGGCTCGCTGAAGACGGCCTTTCGCGCGACCGTGCGCTCGAGCAAGCCCGGGCCGCGCATCGCCTTCCTCTGCGAATATGACGGGCTGCCGGTCTATGGCCAGAGCTGCGGCCACAATGTCGTGGCGGCGGCCGGCGTGGGTGCGGCGATCGGGCTGGCGCGGGTGATCGAGCAGCTGGGCGGCGAGGTCATCGCGCTCGGCACGCCGGGCGAGGAGGGCGGCGGCGGCAAGAACATCCTGCACCGCGAAGGCTTCTTCGACGGCATCGACGCCATGATGCTGATCTATCCCGGCATGGACAATATCGCCCACTCCCGCACCGTCGGCGCGACCCGCGTGCAGGTTGCCTATTTCGGCAAGGCCGCGCACGCCGCGGCGCGGCCGGAACTGGGCATCAATGCCCTCGATGCGCTGCTGCTGGCCTTCAACGGGATCAGCGCGCTCCGCCAGCAGCTGCCGTCGGACGTGCGGGTCCACAGCATCATCACCAAGGGCGGCACGCTCCCGCAGGTCGTGCCGGATCACACGACCGCCGTGCTGACCGTGCGGGCCAACAATGCCGAGACCTTGCAGCGCGTCATCCCGCGCATCGACGCCTGCCTCACGGGTGCGGCCGAAATGACGGGGGCACGCCTGGAGCGCACGTGGCGCGACAGGCCGGGCCGCGAATTGCTCAGCAACGCAGCCCTGGCCGGGAGCTTCGACCGCAACCTCCGGCTTCTCGGCCGCCAGACCCGCCCGCGCGACGAGTTGTCGGGCGCCTGGTCCGGCGATACCGGAAACGTGAGCTGGTTCGTGCCGACGATCCAGCCGCAGATGGCGATGACCGGCCGCGACGTGCCGCCCCATAGCCACGAATTCCACGCCGCCTCGATCGGCCCCGCCGCGGAGGCCTGCATCCTCAATTCGGCCAAGGCGATGGCCATGACGGCCATCGATCTCATGTCGGACGAGGAACTCTTCCAGGCGGCCAAGGCGGAATTCGCCGCCGCCAGCGCCGGCCGCTGACGACGGGTCAAGGCCAGGCGAAAGGCTGCGGATAGGGCCGGCCGAAGGGCCGCCCGGCCTTCACCGTCTGCATCGGCTTGATGTAGCGCTGGCCCTTGCGCTGGTTCTGCCGCGTGTCGACGAAGTCCACCGGACCTTCGACGATCTCGACCAGCGAAAGATCCGCCGGCGCGCCGATCTGCAGGGTGCCGAGCTTGGGCACCTTGCCGATCGCCTTGGCCGGCGCGGCCGTCGCCAGGGTGACCACCTGCTCGAGCGGCATGCCGAGGGTGAGGAACTTGCTCATCACCCAGGGCAGGAACGGCTTGCCCGGCGTGTTCACGCTGACGGCATGGACGTCGCTGCTGATGATGTCCGGGGTAAAGCCCTGCTGGAGGGCGGCCTCGCAGACGGTGAAGTCGAAGCTGCCGCCGCCATGGCCGACATCGATCAGCACGCCGCGCTTCTTGGCGGCCATCGCGGCGTCGAGGACCTTGCCGTTCACCACCGTGTTGTTGCCGGCGCCGCTATAGGCATGGGTCAGCACGTCGCCCGGCCGCAGCAGGTCGAGCAGCTCCGAGAGATTGCCCGGCGCATTGCCGATATGGCACATCACCCGCGCGCCCTCGACGCCCGAGCGTTCGGCGGCGGCGATGGCGCGCTTCAGGGGCTCCAGCCCGTTGTTGCCCACGACGTCGAGCAACTCGCGCACCTTGATGCCCAGCAGCACGTCGGGATTTTCCGCCAGCATCTTGGCGGCGGCATCGACCCGCGCATGGTCGATGTTGAGCATCTCGCCGATCGGGAAGCCCGACAGGCCGATCGAGGAGATGTGCAGGAAGGCCAGGATGCGGGTGCGCGAGGAGGCGATGCCGAAATGCTTGAAGGCGGAGAAGCTGCCGGCGCCGGCGTCGCCCGCGCTCACATAGGTCGTGGTGCCGGTATAGGGCACCAGCTCGTCGCCCGAGAGGCCGATGCCGCCGCCCGGCAGGACATGGGCATGGAAGTCGACGAGGCCGGGCAGGATGAGCTGGCCCGCGGCATCGAGCACCTGCGTGCCGCGCGCCGCCGGGATCTCGGGCTCGACGGCCACGATCGCGGCGTTGCGAATGCCGATGTCGCGCTTGCCCTTGAGGTTCTGGCTGGGATCGAGCACCTCGCCGCCGCGCACGACCAGGTCATAGGGATCGTCCGGTCCGAAGGCCGCCGTGCGCGCCGCCGCTTCCTGGATAAGTCCCGTCGCTGCAACAGAGGCGCCGGCGCCCCACAGCATGGTCCTGCGTGTGACATCGTCCATGGCGTTCCCCTCCCAGGGATCTTTGTTGGTGCGAGTTCACCACAAAGCCTGCCCCGGGGCGAGCCGCCTCGACGCTCAGATCTTGTCGATCACCGCGGCCCTGAACCGGCGCATTTCCGCGATCATGGCGGCGGCACTCGGTCGGGTGAAATCGATGTCGATGGCGGTGACGCCCATGTCCCGCAAGGCGCGCAGGTCGGCCGTGATCTCGGCCTCGCTGCCGGAGAACAGACGGCGCTCGCCGTTCGAGGCGACGGGCGGCACGGCGGCGCCGTAGCGCTTCACCCGATAGCCGACGCCGACCGACGCGGGATCGCGCCCGGCATCGGCGGTGGCCTTGCGCAGGCGGCCGATGCCCGCCTTCAGGCGCGGCAGGGTATCGAGCAGATGCTGGTTGTTGCTGCCGATCGGGTACCAGAGGTCGCCGACGCGGGCGGCGCGGCGCACCGCGGGTCCGCTTTCGCCGCCGACCCAGATCGGCGGATAGGGCTGCTGCACCGGCTTGGGCTCGAGCACGATGCCGTCGAACTTGGTGTAGCGGCCGGCGAAGCTCGGTGAGGCTTCGGTCCATAGCACACGGAACGCGTCGATATATTCGTCGGTCACCGCGCCGCGCTCGGGAAACGGCGTCGTGACCACGGCGTCGAACTCGGTCTTGAGCCAGCCGGCGCCGATGCCGACGACCAGCCGTCCGCCCGACAGCACGTCGAGCGTGGCCAGCATCTTGGCGGCCAGCACGGCGGGCCGATGCGGCACCACCAGCACGGCGGCCACCAGGCGGATGCGCGTCGTCTTGGCCGCGATATAGGCCATGCCCATCAACTGCTCGTGCCGCTCGTTGGGCGCATCCTCGTAGAATTCGCCGCTCTCGGAATAGGGATAGCCGGGCACCTTGGTGTCGGGCAGCACGACGTGGTCGGTCAGGGTGAGATAGTCGAAGCCCATCGCCTCGCCCTGGGTGGCGATCTCCGTCATGGCGGCGACGGCCGAGAGCGGGCCGGAATTCGGCAGGTTGAAACCGATCTGCATTATTTTGTCCGTGTGGTTAGGCTAGTTGCCCGCCCGGGCCAGCCAGTTGACTGTCAGGTCGCTGCGCGGCCGCGCCCGGCAGGCAAGCGTCAGCCCGGACTTGAGCTGCGCCTTCCCCAGCGCGGCGTCGGAATGGGGGAGCAGCGACACGCGTCCATCTTCGAGCTTCGAGACGCAGGTCGCGCAATTGCCCGTGGCGCAGGCGTAGGGATAGTCGATCCCGGCGGCGATCGCTGCCTGCAGGATCGTTCGATCCGTGGCGCAGGCGATCGTCTGGCCGCTGTTGCGGATCGTGACCTGGAATGTCTTGGGCGACCGGGCCATCAGCGTCTCACGCCGCATGCCGGCGCGACGCGGTCGCGCGCACGGAGGAGAACGCCGGGTGAAACCATGTGACCGAGGGAAACCGCGCCAGCGCATAGCCATAGAGCGACAGGCCGATGGCGGGCTGATCGCCCACGACTTCGGTGGCATGGATGTCGTGATCGGCCATGACGATGCCGGTTCCCGGTTGCACCACGACCTCGCCGATCTGGCTGACCGTCGCGCGTCCGTTCTCCCGGCCGTCGTCGGTCCGGCGATAGAACAGGTGCCGTTCGCGTCCGGAGATCGCGGCGTTGGCGCACCAGATCCCGTGATCGTGCGGCGCCGCTTCCTTGCCCGGCAGGCCGATCGTCAGATAGAGCCCGTAGCCGTCATTGTCTTCGACCAGCAGGGGGTGATTGCGCCCCTGTGCGTCCGGCATGGCGAAGTCGGACAGCGGAAACAGCTCCGTGCGCTTGGCGAAGGCCACCAGCTTCAGCTTGATGGCGTGCAGCGTCGACGGATTGATGCCTTCGGCCGCCGTGGCCGCATGCGCCTGCTCGAGGAAAGTCTTGCAGGCGCGGGCGCGCCGGGTCGCGACATCGAATTGGCTCGCCATCAGACTTCCTCCTGCAACGGGCGCCACGTTAAAGCGGTGACGACGTCCGTCAACCTACATCATCCCCGGCTCGCCGAGGTCCGTGCCGTCGACGAGGCGGCTGTAGCGAAACGGATGGGGATCGACGATCGGCGGATCGCCGGCGATCAGGTCGGCGGCCAGCCGGCCCGCCGCCGGGCCGATGCCGAAGCCATGGCCGCTGAAGCCGGTCGAGAGATAGAGGCCGGGCAGGGGATCGACGGCCGAGATGACCGGGATGGCGTCGGGCGTCGAATCGATCATGCCGCCCCAGGCCTGCGCGACCTGCAGTCCGGCCAGTGCCGGATAGTGTTCGCCAAGCCGCGTCAGCCCCAATCGCACCAGCGCGGGGTCGGCCGCCGGATCGATCGTGCGCTGCCGTTCGAAGGGAGAAATTCCGTCGAGCGACCAGCGCGAGAACGCCTCGGGTCCTTCGAAGAACGAGCGGCCGACGGCGAAGGTCAAACCCCACCGCCGTTTCTTGAAGGTCGGCCAGAACTGACGGGCGTAGAGCAGTCCCTGGGGCGACAGCTCGACCCGGCCGCGCCCGCCCAGGCCAACCGTGTAGCCGCCATCGAGGCGGCGGCGGATCGTGACGTCGGGCATCGACAGGCCGCCCTCGGTCACGACAGGCGCGGCCACGGTGGCGAACGAGGTGGACCGCACGCCGGCCTGCGGCAGGCGGACGCCGTGCCGGCGGCAGAACAGCGCGCTCCAGGCGCCGCCCGCGCACAGCACGGCGCTGGTGCGGATCGTGCCCTTCTCGGTGACGACGCCGGCGACCTTGCCGGCTTCGATCTCGAGTCCGCGTGCCGCGCAGTCCTGGTGAAGCGTGGCGCCCAGCCGCCGTGCGCCTTCGGCGATGGCAGGGCCGGCCAGCGCCGGCTCGGCGCGGCCGTCGGTCGGCGAATGCACGCCGCCGATCCAGTCGCCGGTGCTGCCGGGCGTCATTGCCTTGGCCTCGGCGCCGCTCAGCACCCGGCTGTGCATCTGGTGATCGCGCGCCCGCAAGGTCCAGGCTTCCCACAGAGCGAGATCGTCCGGCCGCGTCGTGACGTAGACCAGGCCAGTGCGGCGAAATCCCGTTTCGACAGCCAGCTCGTGGCCGAGCTCGCCCCAGATTTCCAGGCTCTTCATGGCGAGCGGCAGTTCGCGCAGGTCGCGATGCTGCTGGCGGCACCAACCCCAGTTGCGGCTGGTCTGTTCGCCGCCAATCCGGCCTTTCTCGACCACGGCGACCGAGAGGCCTTTCTTGGCCGAGGCGTAGGCGGCCGCGCTGCCGGCCATGCCGCCGCCGATCACCACGACATCGGCCGAGCCGGGCAGCTTTTCGTCACTCACGACAGGTTTCACGGGCGGCGACATCGGGCGCATTCCAGCATTATTTCGGATTGGCCTCGCCGCTCCGGTGGCCCACTGTAGCGCGGATAAGCCGGAAAATGAGAGAGGGGAAACGCGATGAGTGAGGTGCGTATCGTAGCGACCGGCCTGGGCTTTCCCGAAGGCCCGGTGGTCATGCCCGACGGATCGGTGATCCTGACGGAGATCCGCAACGGACGGTGCTCGCGCATCACGCCGGACGGCAAGGTCTCGCTGTTCTCGGCGACAGGCGGCGGGCCGAACGGCCTCGCGGTCGGGCCCGATGGCGCGCTCTATTGCTGCAACAACGGCGGCAGCCGCTACGTCGAGGGCGTGTCGATGGGGCAGGGGCCGCATCCCGACTACAAGTCCGGTTCCATCCAGCGGCTCGACCGCGCGACCGGCACGGCCAAGACGCTGTACACCGACTGCGACGGCCACAAGCTCAGCGCGCCCAACGACCTGGTGTTCGACAAGGCGGGCGGCATGTATTTCACCGACCTCGGCAAACGCTACGCCCGCCATCGCGATCATGGCGGCGTCTACTACGCCCTGCCGGACGGATCGAAGATCGTCTGCCTCGCCTATCCCATGCTGAGCCCGAACGGCTGCGGCCTCTCGCCCGACGGCAAGGTGCTTTACGCGGCCGATACCGAAGGCGCGCGCCTGTGGGCGTTCGACGTCGAAGGCCCGGGTGTGCTGCGCAAGCCGAAAGACCACGCGCCGCACGGCGGCCGGCACATCGCCGGATTGGGCGGCCGGGCGCGTTTCGACAGCCTGGCGGTGATGGCGAGCGGCAATATCACGGTGGCGACGCTCACGACCGGCATGATCACCGAGATTTCACCGACCGGCGCCATCGTGCGCGAGGAGAAGATGCCGGATGTCTACCCGACCAATATTTGTTTTGGCGGGCCCGACATGCGAACGGCGTATATCACCCTGTCGGACTCGGGCCGGCTGGCCGTCATGCAATGGCCGGAGCCCGGGCTGAAGCTCAATTTCAACTGAGGGATTTTCAAATGGCAGGCAACGGACAAACGATCATCGATCTCGACAAGAAGCGCATGCAGGCGATGGCGAAGAAGGATGTCGGCACGCTGGAGGCCGTGCTGGCCGATGATCTGATCTATACGCACTCCTCGGCGCGGCTCGATACCAAGCGCAGCCTGATCGACGCCATGGTGTCGGGCGCGACCGTCTACACTGCCTGCGAGCCGTCGGACGTGAAGGCGCAGGACCTCGGCGATACTGTGGTGCTGACCGGGATTGCGCAGATCAAGGTCGTGGCGAACGGCACGCCCAACGCTTTCGGCGTGCGCTTCACGGACGTCTACGCCAAGCGCAACGGAAACTGGCAAATGGTGACCTGGCAGTCGACACGGCTGCCGGCGTAACGCGCCCCCAGCGAAGACTCACGCTGCCATCTTCACCAGTTTCTCGATCTCGGGCAGGCGGACGTCGACCTTTTCGGGACGCTGGCTGCCCAGGTTCACCACCAGGCGGTCGACGCCCAGCGCGGCATATTCCTTCATCGCATCGGTCGCCATCGTCATGGGCGGCGTGATGATGATCTCGAAGTCCTTGCCGCGCTTGCGGCCGGCCTTGGCAAACGCCGCGTCGAGCTTTTCGAGCATCTGCCGGGTGCGGGCCGGATCGAGGTTGAAGCCGTACCAGCCGGCGCCGAAGCGCACGGCGCGGCGGAAGGCGGCGTCGGCATAGCCGCCGACGATGATCGGCACGTGCGGCTTCTGGATCGGCTTGGGATCGACCCGGCAGGTCTCGAACTTCACCCACTTGCCCGAGAAGTCGACCGACGGCTCGGTCCACAGCCGGCGCATGACTTCGAGGAACTCGTCGCAGCGCGCGCCGCGGTCTTCCCAGCGGTAGCCGCAGGCCTCGACCTCTTCCTTGTTCCAGCCGACGCCGATGCCGAAGTCGATGCGGCCGTCGCTCAGCCAGTCGAGCGTGCACATCTCCTTGGCGGTGTAGATCGGATTGCGCTGCGGCACGAGGGCGACGCCGGTGCCCAGCCGCACCTTGGTCGTGGCGGCGGCCAGGAACCCGAAGGTCGCGGTCACGTCCAGCATGCCGCCGCCGTCGGGAACGGGAATGCGGCCGTCCTTCGAGCCGGGATAGCCGTAGGTGTTCTTGTCGAACAGGGCGACGTGCTCGCCCATCCAGATCGATTCGAGACCCATGCCCTCGGCGCGGCGGCCGAAGTCGCGGATCATCTGCGGTGTCGCCTGGGGCGACATGAAGGTGGAGAAGACTCCGATTTTCATGGCTTCGCTCCGACCCGTTCGGCGATTTGAGAGACCGTATAGTGTGCCGACTGCACGGCACCTTCCTGCCAGGCATTGATATAGCTCATGTGCTCGCCGGCAAAGTAAAATGGCCCGTCGCCGGCCAGCAGCACCGGATAGGCGGCTTGCCGCGCGCCCGGAACGGCATCCCACTCGATCCACGCACCCAACGAATAGGGAATCTTCGCCCAGGCAACTGACGCCGCCGGTCCGACGAGCTTGCTGTAACCGGGATGAAGCCGTTCGCCATCCGTAATCGCCGCCGCATGCCGTTCGGCGGGAGTCATGGCGGTGAACTTCAAACCCGGGGTCTGGCGCGAGATATAGGCCCCGAGCACCACGCCCTTCTTGCCGTGAAAGCCGTGCGAGGGATACCAGATCTGCGTGATGTCGCGGTCGGTCCAGCTGATGCCGCCGTAAAGCTGCTGATCGGTCTCCCACCAGCGGCGCGGCGCCTCGAACGCCACCTTCACCGCCGGCCAGTAGAGCGCGGCGCCGGCCGTGATCGCCTCCTTCACCGGCGGGCTGAAATCGGCCGGTATGGATTTCAGCACCGAAAGCGGAATCGTGCAGATCACGAAATCGGCGTCGATGGCGCTTCGTTTCCCGGTCTTGTGATCGAGCGAGACGATCCGTGCACGATCGCCGGCACGGCCGATCTGCACGACCTCCTGCTCGAGCTGGATCATGCCGCCCAGCGCCCGGGCGAAGGCGCGGGGGATGGCGTCCATGCCGCCGACCGGCTGCAACATGGTGGGCGATTGGCTCCACGACTCGGCGAAACAGAGCGCAAAGGCGATCGCTCGCGAACGCGGGCTGGTCACGATTTCGTTCAGCGCGAGGGGCGGCTGGTGCTGTCCCTTTTGGTTGCCGGCGCCCGGTGCATCGTCTTCGAGGTAGCCGGCGCGCGAGGAGCCGGCATAGTTCAAGTCCGAATCGAGATCGCCGAAGATGCGCAGCACAGCCCGGAGATCGGCATCGTCGGGCACGCTCTTGGCGGCAAGCGCGGCAATGGCGCCCCGCAGGTCGGCACTGAGCCGCCGCGCCGGCTGGGGCTTGCCGCCGAACTGGGAGTCGAGCTGGATCAGGGCGGCATGGTTGTCGTTGACGAAAAGCTCCAGCGCGACGCCCAGCTCACGACAGTAGCCGAGAATTCCCTGATGGTGATGGGGGAGCCGCGCCGGGCCGGTGTTGAAATAGAGGTCGCGATGGGTCTCCCAGTTGACCTGCTGCGTCGAGTCCGTTTCGACGATGCGGTCGCCGCCGCGCACGGTCCACACCCGTCCGCCGACCCGCGTACGCGCTTCGAGGATCGTACATTGATAGCCGGCCTTGCTGAGACGGTACGCCGCCGTCATGCCGGCGATACCCGCGCCCAGGATGACGACGCGCTTGCCCTTGCCGGAGCCCGGCGCCAGCGGGGGCGGTGCTGCATACGCGGTCGATATGGGCAGCAAGCCCATCACGTTCAGCGTGGAATAGGCCGCCGCCGGCCCCACGATGCGTCCGAGCAGCTCGACAAGACTCCGCCGCGAAATGTCAGCGGGCATGTCGGGCGCCGATCAGGGCTTGCCGAACGTCGCGATGCGGTCGACGCCGCAGATGAACAGCACGCGCTTCTCGTCGATCGCGGGATCGCGCAGCCCGTAGGGCGGCGGGTTGCCGGTGTATTTCGTCCAGATCTTGTCGAGCTGCCGGGTGATGCGCTCGCCGCCCGGCCCTGCTTCGTGCTCCTCGCGCTCCACCGTGCATTTGATCTGGACCCAGTGGTAGGCGTTGTCGGGATTGACGATCAGGATCGTGAGCTTCGGGTTCTTGCGGATCCAGTCGCACTTGGCGCGGTGCGAGGCGGTATTCACCAGTATCTTGTCGCCCTCGTAGTCGAACCACATCGGCGTCAGCCCGATCCGGCCATCCGGCCCGATCAGGCCCAGGGTGACGGTGATCGGCCGGTCGAGCAGCGCCTTGTAGATCGGATCGAGGCCCGACAGGCCGTTGATCTTGACCCGGTCGCCGACGGCGAACTGGCCCTTCTGCAGGCCGTTGGCGACGTCGCGGAATTTCGCAACAGTGATGCTGTCTGGCATGTGCCCTCCCGAGCATTTTCAGGATGGTGGCACGGCTGATCCGCCGACCACAAGGCTTGCGGCAACTGCCGGCCCGTGAAAGCATTTCCCATCTCGAAGACCAATACGGGCAAGGGGAAGCGCCATGGATGTCGGCATGATGATGGTGTTCGCCAGCTACGGCTGGGACAATTGCCCGGACGATCGTGTGTGGGACGAGGAGATCCGGCTGGCTGCGCTCGCCGCGGACTCAGGGTTCGATTGCCTGTGGTCGGCCGAGCACCATTTCAACGACTACTCCTTCGTGCCCGACAATCTCCATCTCATGACCTACCTGACGGCGCGCCATCCCGACATCGACGTCGGCACGGCGGCCGTCATCCTGCCGTGGCACGATCCGCTGCGCGTTGCGGAAAATGCCGCCGTCCTCGACATGCTGAGCAAGGGCCGGCTTCGCCTGGGCATGGGCCGCGGGCTGGCACGGCGCGAATTCGCCGCCTTCCGCCTCAGCATGGACGAATTGCGCGGCCGCTTCGACGAGGCGGCGCCGATGATCGTCAAGGCGCTCAAGACCGGCTTCATGGAAGGCGACGGCCAGTACTACAAGCAGCCACGCATCGAAATCCGCCCGCGGCCTCAGCATTCCTTCGACGGGCGCATCTATGCCGTGGCGTCGAGCGAGGATTCGGTCAATTCGGCCGCCAAGCTCGGCGCCCACATGGTGATGTTCGCCGACCGGCCGTGGGAGATGCGGCTGCCGGTGATCGAGCACGGGCGCGATCTTCATCGCAAGTATCACGGCACCGAACAGCCCCACATCATGCTGACCGAGTTCTGCGTCTGCGGCTCCAACCTCGCCGAGACCGAGGAGGAGGCGCGCCAGTACCAGGGCAAGTTCGTCGAGAGCAACTTCTACCACTACGAGTTCCTGGGCGAGCACTTCAAGACGGTGAAGGGCTACGACGCCTACCAGCAGAAGGCCGAAATTGCGCGCAAGGGCGGTATCGAAGGCGCGGTGACCGGCTTCATGCAGGCGGCAAGCTGGGGTACGCCCGACAAGATCCTGCGCGGGCTCGAGGCGCGCCGGAAGCTTCTGGGCGAATTCGAGCTCAATATCGCCTTCCGTTTCGGTGGCACGCCCTACGAAGTCTCCGAGCGGGGCTTGAAACTCTTCGCGAAAGAAGTACTTCCCGTTGTGAAGTCGTGGGGGCCGGCGAAGGTCGCTCAAGCGGCCTGAGCGACGGCTCACGCAGGCGGCGTGGGGCGCTATAGTCGAGGCGGTTCAAGTGCGAGGCCCCATGTCCACGTCCGATCGGAAACCGCTCTCCTTCCACGTGCCGGCGCCGGCGGTGCGGCCCGGCGGCACGCCCGATTTCAGCGACGTGAAGATCTCCCTGGCCGGCGAGGTGCGGCGGCCGGAGGTCGATGTCGCGCCGGAGGAGATCCGCGACCTCGCCTATTCGATCATCCGCGTGCTCGATCGCGACAGCGAGGCGGTGGGCCCGTGGGCCGGCCTGCTCGATGACGAGGCGCTGCTCAAGGGCCTGCGCCACATGATGACGCTTGCGCGCCTTCGATGCGCGCATGCAGATGGCCCAGCGCCAGGGCAAGACGTCGTTCTACATGCAGCACATGGGCGAGGAGGCGGTGAGCTGCGCCTTTCGCGTGGCGCTCGAGGCGGGCGACATGAACTTCCCGACCTACCGCCAGGCCGGGCTGCTGATCGCCGGCGACTACCCGATGCTCGAGATGATGAACCAGATCTACTCCAACGAGCTCGACCCGCTGAAGGGCCGCCAGCTGCCGGTGATGTATTCGTCGCGCGAGCACGGCTTCTTCTCGATCTCGGGCAACCTCGCCACCCAGTTCATCCAGGCGGTCGGCTGGGCGATGGCGTCGGCGATGAAGCGCGACACCAGGATCGCGGCCGGCTGGATCGGCGACGGCTCGACGGCCGAATCGGATTTCCACGCCGCCCTGGTCTTCGCCTCGACCTACAAGGCGCCGGTCGTGCTCAACATCGTCAACAATCAGTGGGCGATCTCGACCTTCCAGGGCATCGCCCGCGGCGGCTCGGGCACCTTCGCGGCGCGCGGCCTCGGCTTCGGCATCCCGGCGCTGCGGGTCGACGGCAACGACTATCTCGCCGTCTATGCCGTGGCCAAATGGGCGGTCGAGCGCGCGCGGCGCAATCTCGGCCCGACGCTGGTCGAGTACGTGACCTATCGCGTCGGCGCGCATTCGACCTCCGACGATCCGTCGGCCTACCGGCCGAAGACCGAGTCGGACGCCTGGCCGCTGGGCGATCCCGTGCTGCGGCTGAAGAACCACCTGATCCGGCGCGGCGTCTGGACCGAGGAGCGGCACAAGCAGGCCGAAGCGGAGATCCTGGCGTCCGTCATCGCCGTCCAGAAGGAGGCCGAGGGCCACGGCACGCTCCATTCCGGCCCGCATCCCTCGGCGCGCGACATGTTCGAGGGCGTCTACGAGGAGATGCCGCCGCATCTGCGTCGCCAGCGCCAGCAGGGCGGAGTCTAGCCGATGCCGCGCAAGACCATGGTCGAGGCGATCCGCGACGGCCTGGACGTCTCGATGCAGCGCGACGAGAACGTCGTCGTGTTCGGCGAGGATGTCGGCTACTTCGGCGGCGTGTTCCGCTGCACCCAGGGCCTGCAGCAGAAGTTCGGCGCCAGCCGCTGCTTCGACGCGCCGATCAGCGAGCTCGGCATCGTCGGCGCCGCGGTCGGCATGGCGGCCTACGGCCTGCGGCCCTGCGTCGAAATCCAGTTCGCCGACTACATGTATCCGGGCTACGACCAGATCGTGTCGGAGGCGGCGCGGCTGCGCTACCGGTCGAACGGCCAGTTCACGGCGCCGATCGTCGTGCGCATGCCGACCGGCGGCGGCATCTTCGGCGGCCAGACGCACAGCCAGAGTCCCGGAGGCGCTGTTCACCCATGTCGCCGGCCTGAAGACCGTCGTGCCGTCCAATCCCTACGACGCCAAGGGGCTGCTGATCGCGGCGATCGAGGACAACGATCCGGTGATCTTCCTCGAGCCCAAGCGGCTCTACAACGGCCCGTTCGACGGCCATCACGAGCGGCCCGTCACGCCGTGGGCGCGGCATCCGCTCGGCGAGGTGCCGGACGGTCACTACACCGTGCCGCTGGGCAAGGCCGCCATCCGTCGTGCGGGCACGGCCGTGACGGTGCTGGCCTACGGCACCATGGTCTTCGTTGCCGAAGCCGCCGCGGCCGAGACCGGCATCGACGCCGAGATCATCGATCTGCGCACCCTCGTGCCCTACGACCTCGACACGATCATCGGCCTCGGTGCAGAAGACCGGGCGCTGCGTCGTCGTCCACGAGGCGACGCTGACCTCGGGCTTCGGCGCCGAGCTGAGCGCGCTGGTGCAGGAGAATTGCTTCTACCATCTCGAGGCGCCGATCGTGCGCGTCACCGGCTGGGACACGCCCTATCCGCACGCCCAGGAGTGGGACTATTTCCCCGGGCCGGCCCGCATCGGCCGCGCCCTCAAGGCCGTGATGGAGGCCTGAGATGGGAACCCGCATCATCAAGCTTCCCGATGTCGGCGAAGGCGTGGCCGAGGCCGAAATCGTCGAATGGCATGTCGAAGTCGGCCAGTCGGTGCTGGAGGACCAGCTCCTCGCCGCCGTCATGACCGACAAGGCGACCGTCGAGATCCCGTCACCGGTCGCCGGCACCGTCGTCGCCCTGGGCGCCGAGGTCGGCAGCGTCCTGGCGGTCGGCGCCGAGCTGGTCCGCCTCGAGGTCGCGGGCGAGGGCAATGCAGAAGTAGCGGCGGCACCGCGAGAAGCGGCAACACCGACGTCGGCGCCGCCGGCGCAGGTCGAGCGGCCGCGCGCTCCCGTTCCGCCGCCGGCGCCTGCACCCGCTGCCCCGTCTGCGCCCGCGCCACCGGTCACCCGCGCGCCGCTCGGGCCACCGCGGCCGGCCGGGCGAGAAGCCGATCGCCTCGCCCGCGGTGCGGCGGCGCGCGCGGGACGCCGGCGTCGACCTGCGCCAGGTGCGCGGCACCGGCCCGGCGGGGCGGATCGGCCACGAAGACCTCGACGCCTTCCTGCGCGGTCGGGGCGAAGGCCGGGAAACCTGCCGCGCGAACTGCGAATACCGAGGTCGAGACCGTCAAGATCATCGGCCTGCGCCGCCGCATCGCCCAGAAGATGGCGGAGTCCAAGCGCCGGGTCGCCCATTTCTCCTATGTCGAGGAAGTCGACGTCACGGCGCTCGAGGAGTTGCGCGCGACCCTGAACGCGGAGAACCGCCCGGATCGGCCGCGTCTCACCTTGATGCCGTTCCTGATGCAGGCGCTGGTCAAGGCGGTCGCCGACTTTCCCGAGATGAACGCGCTCTACGACGACGAGGCGGAAACCCTCGAGCGGCATGGCGGCGTCCATATCGGCATCGCCACGCAAACGCCGTCGGGCCTGATGGTGCCGGTGGTCCGCCACTGCGAAGCGCTCGGCCTGTGGGACTGCGCCGCCGAGGTGCAGCGCCTGGCCGAGGCGGCGCGCGAGGGCCGCGCGACCCGCGCCGAGCTCGCCGGCTCGACCATCACCATCACCAGCCTGGGCGCGCTGGGCGGCATCGTCACCACGCCGGTGATCAACCGGCCGGAGGTCGCCATCATCGGCCTCAACAAGCAGGTCGTGCGGCCGGTCTGGCAGGGCGGCCAGTTCGTGCCGCGCACCATGATGAACCTGTCGTCGTCCTTCGATCACCGCGTCATCGACGGCTACGTCGCCGCGCGCTTCGTGCAGCGCATCAAGGGCCTGCTCGAAGCGCCGGCGACGATTTTCATAGAGGCGTGAGATGGCCGAGATCGCTGCCAAGGTGTTGGTCGTGGGCGGTGGGCCCGGCGGCTACGTCTGCGCCATCCGCGCCGGCCAGCTCGGCCTCGACGTCGTGCTGGTCGAGCAGGGCGGTCTCGATGGCGGGCTGGGCGGCACCTGCCTCAATGTCGGCTGCATCCCGTCGAAGGCGATCATTCATGCCGCCGACGCCTACGAGCGCGCCGTCGAGCAGGCGAGGTCCGCGCCGTTCGGGCTCAAGGTCGAGCGGCCGACCATCGACTTCGCGCGCACGATCGAATGGAAGAACGGCATCGTCGGCCGCCTCACCAGCGGCGTCGGCGCGCTGCTGAAACGCCACAGGGTCAAGATCCTGCAGGGCCATGGCACGATGGTCGACGGCAAGACCTGCCGGGTCGAGACCGATACCGGCCCGCAGGTCGTGCGCGCCGAGCATGTCGTGCTGGCCACCGGCTCGGTGCCGGCGGCGCTGCCGGCGCTGCCGTTCGGCGGCACGGATCATCTCGTCGACCGAGGCGCTCGCGCTGCCGGCCGTTCCCGAACGCCTGGCCGTGGTCGGCGCCGGCTATATCGGCCTCGAGCTCGGCACCGCCTTCGCCAAGCTCGGGTCCAAGGTCACGGTGGTCGAGGCGGCCGACCGCATCCTGCCGGCCTACGACGAGGAGCTCGTCCGTCCGGTCGCCCGCCACCTGAGGGCACTGGGCGTCGAGGTTTTGACACGCGCCCGCGCCGCCGGCCTGTCCGACTCGGGCGATGCGTTGCGGATCGAGCAGGAGGGCGCATCGACGCGCAGCATCCCGGCCGACAAGATCCTCGTCGCCGCCGGACGGCGCGCCCGGACCGCCGGGCTTCGGCCTGGAACGGCTCGACCTCACCATGAACGGCGCCTTCGTGCGCGATCGACGAGCGCTGCGCCACCTCGATGCGCAACGTCTGGGCGGTGGGCGATCTCACCGGCGAGCCGATGCTGGCGCATCGCGCCATGGCGCAGGGCGTGGTGGTCGCCGAATCGATCGCCGGCCATCGTCGCGTCTTCGACGGCACGGTGATCCCGGCCGTGTGCTTCACCGATCCGGAGATCGTCACCGTCGGTCTCTCGCCCGAGGAGGCGCGCAAGGCTGGCCACGAAGTGCACACCGCGCAGTTTCCGTTCCAGGCCAACGGCCGCGCCCTGACCCTGGGCGCGGAGGACGGCTTCGTGCGGGTGACCGCGCGGGCCGACAATCACCTGCTTCTCGGCATCGCCGCGGTCGGCGCGGGCGTGTCGGAACTCGCCGCCGCCTTCGGTCTCGCGCTCGAGATGGGCGCGCGGCTGGAAGATATCGGCGGCACCATCCACGCCCATCCGACCCTGGGCGAGGCCTTCCACGAGGCGAGCCTGCGGGCGCTGGGCGAAGCCCTTCATATCTGACGTCGCGAGGCGCTCCACATCTAAAGCGCCTCTAGATGGAAACGCCGTCCCAATCCGGCGGCGGCGCGACGCGGTAGCGCCGGCACCTCTCGACCATGAGCTGGGCCGCCTTGTCGTCGCCGCGCAACAGCAGCGACGCCTCGAAGCGCTCCTGCGCAGCCGTCCAGTCGCCGGCGAGATAGGCGTCGAGCCCGGCTTCGTAGAGGACGATCGACTCGTCGAGCGCCGGTGTCCACGATGCCGCGCGATGCTCGAGCACCTCGAAGACGTTGGTCGGCCGGGTCTGGCCGCGCACGCGGACGACGTCGATCCGACGCATCTTGGGCGTGCCGGCCAGCCGCTTGCGCGTCTCGGCGCAGATCAGGATGTCGGTGCCGTAGAGCTTGGTCATGCTCTCGATCCGCGACGCGAGGTTCACCGGATCGCCGATGACGGTGAAGTCCATGCGCTTGGGCGAGCCGATATTGCCGGCGATGACGGTTCCCGTGGCGATGCCGACGCCGATGCGGATGACGCCGCCGCCGGCCGCCGCGCGCCTCGTGTTGAGCAATTCCAGCACCTGCAGCATGTCGCACGCCGCCTGGACGCTGTTCTGCGCGTCGGTCTCCGCGGCGAAGGGCAGGCCGAACACCGCCATGATGGCGTCGCCGACATACTTGTCGATGACGCCCGAGCGGTTGGTCAGGACGTCTTCCATGTAGGAGAAATATTCGTTCAGCATCGACACGGTGCCGTGGGCGCCGAGCTGCTCGGACAGCGTGGTGAAGCCGCGGATGTCGGAGAACAGCGTCGTCGCGGTCTGCGCCGTGCCGCCCAGCGCCTCGCCGGAATCCTGCATCAGCCGGTCGATCACCTCGTTCGACAGGTAGCGCGACATGGTGCGGCGCAGTTCGCGGTCGCTTTCGAGATTCTCGATCACCAGCATGAAGCCCAGCGAGTTCCGCCTGGAATCGAGCAACGGCAGGAGGGAGATGTTGGCCGACACCCACTCGCCCAGGCTCTCGATGTAGAACTCGCTGTTCGGCAGCTGCTTCTCGGCCCGGCCGTTGGCGACCTCGTCGATCGCTTCCAGGATCCAGGCGTTCATCTCGCCGAACACCTTCATCAGCGGCTGGCCGAGCAGCTCGCCCTCGCTGCGGCGGAGCGTGGTGAGCGCCGCCTGGTTGGCGAAGGTGACTTCGCCGCGCATGTCGATGGTGAGCACGCCGTTGGTGAGGCTGCGCAGCATGCTCTCGTTGTGCGACTTCATCCGCAGCACCTGGTCGAACAGCTGGGTGTAGTCGAGCGTCACGCCCATCTGCGAGGCGAGCGACCGGAGATGGTTCTCGTCGGCCTGATCGAAAGCGCCGTGCCGCTTGTTGACGACCTGCAGCACGCCCAGCCGCTGGCCGTCGGCCGAAAAGATCGGCGCGCACAGGATGTTGCGCGTGCGATAGCCGATCTGCCAGTCGATCGACGGATCGAAGCGCGGATCCTGGTAGGCGAGCGGGATGTTGGTCAGCTCGCCGGTGCGGAAGGTGGCGCCGGCGATGCCGTCATGCGCACCGATCCGCAATTCGCGCTCCCCGATGCCCTCGGAGAGGGCGGTGTAGAGCTCGTCCATCGTCGGGTCGTAGAGCAGGATCCAGCCGCGGTCGGCGCCCAGGATTTCGAGCGCAATCGCCAGGATGCGCGACAGGATCGCAGCCTTTGCCGGTGCGTCGTCGCTTGCCTGTGCAAGCGCAGGCCGCGGCACCAGGCGGACTCCCTGGGCGAGCCAGGGCAGCAGGCCTGCGGTGACGGCAAGCTCGGCGATATAGGCGCCGACACCGGCCATCAGCACGAGGTCGGCCTCGTCGAACGGTCCCGAGCGCTTGTCGAAGAGTTCCAGGGCGCCGACGATCTCGCCGTCCTGGCGCGTCAGGGCCACCTCGACGGCGACCCCCTCAGAGCGATCGCTTGGGCCGCCGTTGCCGAGCGGCGTCAGCGCACCGGACGCGGATTTGAGCAGGATGCGCGAGCCGCCGGCCTGGGTGGCCTCGACCAGCCCGGCCGCGAGCACGGCGATTATGGCGCGCGGCGGTTCGCCGGCGGCGGCGGCGGAATCGAGCGCGAAGACTTCGGCAAGCCGGCGGAAGGCGCGCGGCAGGGCGGTCTTTTCGCTCTCTCCCGCTGGCGACAGGTCCGGCTGGGCGAGGCGATGGGCGAGGAGCTGCTCGGCGATCGCGGCGTAGCTCAGCGACGGCCGGGCGATGCTGCCGTCGGTGTCCGCGTCCATGTCAGGCATCTTCCCGCGCCAGTGCCTGGCGGTCGATGTGCGCGCGCAGGCGAAGCGGGTGGTGGCCGTCGATCGGCTCGACCGAGATCGCATCGAAGAGCTGGGCGAAGCGAGGGGAAACCGCCGGCAGCCGGACCAACTCGTTGGCGGTGAGGGTTACCAGGCCTTTGACCTCGTCGACCGCCAGGGTGATCGCGTCGTCGTCGCCCTCGCCGTAGAGGATGACGACGCGGTCGGACCGTGTGGCGCCGCCGCCGCCCAGCGTCGCCGTGAGATCGAGAAGCGGCAGGTTCCTGTCCGCCCAGGCCGCCGTCTCGCCGCTCCCGGATACGCCGCGCACCGCGCTGCTCTCGAGCAGCAGTTCGTATTCGCCGGCCGTGGCGCGCAAATGGACGGTCAAGGTCCGGCCTCCGCCGCCGCCTCTGGCGCCCCGCGCCAGGTCCCGCTTCGCACGAGCTGGATCAGTTCGTCGGCGTCGAGCAGCAGGACGATCCTGCCGTCGCCCAGCACCGCGGCCCCGCTCACCGTCGGGCAGGCCGCCAGCAGGGGATGCAGGTCCTTCAGGAAAAGCTCCTGGCGCCGGCGCACCCGGTCGACCTCGAGGCCGATCGTCTCGCGGCCGTTCGAGATGATGACGATGCTGAGAAACTCCGGCGCGGCCGTCGCATCCGCAGCGCCCTGCCACAGCAGGTCGGCCAGCCGGTAGACCGGCAACGCCATCCCGTTGTGGCGGATCGCCCGTCGTCCGCTCGCTTCCAGCATGTCATCGGCCGCGACCTCGAGCACCGACGACACGAAGCGCTCGGCGATGCCGAAGGTCTGGCCGGCGACGCGGACCAGCAGCGATGCCTGCATCGCGGCCGACAGCGGCAGGCGGAGCGTGAAGGTGGCGCCACCGCCCGCCCGGGTCTCGACGTCGATGTCGCCGCCGAGCTGCTGGACGGTGGTCAGCACGACATCCATGCCGACGCCGCGGCCCGACGTCTCCGTGACCTTGGCGGCCGTGGAAAATCCCGGCGCGAAAATGAAGCGGTGGATCTCGTGCGGCTTGAGGCGCGAGGCCTCGGCGGCGCTCGCGAGGCCGCGCGACACCGCCTTTTCGAGGATCGCCGCTTCGTTCAGGCCGCGGCCGTCGTCGGACACCTGGACCTGCACCTCGCCGCCGCGCTGCACCGCGCCCAGGGTCACCGATGCCTGCACGGGCTTGCCGGCACGCGCCCGCTCGTCGGGCGTCTCGATGCCGTGGTCAACCGCGTTCCGCACCATGTGCATCAACGGATCGACCAGCAGCTCGACCATGCTCTTGTCGACCCGGACGTCGCGGCCTTCGAGCGTCAGGCGGACATTCTTGCCCTGTTCGTGGGCCAGCGTGCGGACGACACGGGGAAAGCGGTTGAGGATCGTGTCGATCGGCACCACGCGCAGTTCGAGCGCCGATGCCTGCAGGCGCCGCAGATCGGTCTCGACGCGGTGCGCCAGCTCGCCGGCGCCGCGCTGCTCCTGCTGTCGCGCCACATCGCCGCCCGATGCCGTGAGCTCGGCGAGCTCGGCCGCGGCGATGCGGATCTCGCCGATCTGGGTCATGAAGCGGTCGATGACGTCGCTGCGCACGCGCAAGACCGTCGAGCTGCGCGAATCGGCAGCGGAGTCCGTTGCCCGCCGGACGCCGGGATCGGCTCGCGCCGACTCCTCGTCCGTGCCCGTCTCGTCGCTCAGCAGCATCTCGCCGCCGACCTGGCGCAGCGACTTCACGCATTGGCGTTCGGGGTCGCGCAGCAGCAGGGCTTCGCGGACGGCCTCCGGCGGGTGCGACGACAGGATAAGGAAATCGAACCAGCTCTTGCCGTCGGTCAGCACGGTGCGGTTGCTGATGATCTTGGTCTCCGCGGTCAGCCAGGCGACGATCGCTTCGCCGAGCGCCGGCGAATCCTCGAGATAGAGCATCAGCTCGTAGACATTGGCTCCGCCGGCAACGCCCGTCGCGAGCTCGCCGACATTGTCGGCGGACAGCACGTCGAGGATTTCCGGACGCCCTTTGAGGCCGGCCAGCATCGCATCGAGCTGCTCGCTCTCGCCCGACTCCCGGTCCGGCTGCAGGGCGCTGCGGATGCGCTTGGCGAGCTCGCCGGCCTGCGCCTCGTCGAGGTCGAGCCCGTTTTCCGCCTGTTCGGCAATCGCCTCGACGGCGAATTGCATGACCGAGGCGAGAAGCGCCGTCGGCGCCAGCTCGCCCTCGGATATGCGAGCAGAGATCTCCTCGATCAGGAGCAGCAGTCCGGCCGCCTGCGTCACCGACAGGCACTGCAGGATGGATTGCGCCGTGTGGGCGAGGGCGGCGGTGCTGCCGGCCAGGAGCTGGCGGTCGGCCGGCTGGCCGTCGCGCGCGGCGCCCTCCAGCTGGCCGAGCGCGCCTGCCAATCCGCCGAGCGTGCGCATCCGATCGTCGGTGAGCACGCCGGCCAGCGCCTGGGACAGCGCGTCGGCGCCGGCGTCGCTGCCGGTGACTTCGCTCAGCAGCCGGGCCTGCAGCATGACCTGGGCGACGCGGTCGGCAGCCTGTCCGCGCGCGGTCGGGTCGAGCGGCAACGCCTGCGCCGTCAGGAACGTGTTGAGCTCGCGCAGGGTCTCGGCGACCTGATCGAACTGCATCACGCCGGCGGCATGTTCGAGCGCGTCCAGCGTGTCGATGAGGTCGTGGCGCGTGGCCTCGTCGGCGTCGAAGGCGCGCGCCAGCTCGGGCAGCCGGGTTTGCAGCAGCTCGATGAAGAGATCGAGCATCTCGCCGTCTTCATTGAGCTCTGCGCTGCCTGCGGCGGCCTGCGGCAGCTCGGCCGGCGCAGCCTCGGTGCCGCCCGCCGCCTCGAACAGCGCATCGAGCTTCTGCAGCAGTGCCGCCGATGCGGCCGTATCGGCGCGGCTCTCGACGGCCGCATCGCGCAGACCCTTCAGGGAATCGACCGCCTCGAGCAGCCCGTCGAGCATCGGCTCGGTCATCACCACGCCGCTGTCGCGCACCAGCCCGAGCAGGTTTTCCGCCCGATGCGCCACGGCTTCCATGCCGTAGAGCGCCATCGCCCGCGCCAGCCCCTTGAGCGAATGGAAGCCGCGGAACAGCCGCGCCACGTCGCCGGCTTCGCCTTCGGCCGAACCCAGGCGCACCAGCAACGGCTCGAGCACGGAAAGATGCTCGTCGCTTTCCGCCGCGAACTCCTGCCAGAGCGTCTGGACGAACTCGTTCATCGGGCGGTGTCCCCGGCTCCGCTAGTCGTTGCCCGACGACGCCGGGTCGAGCCCGAGCGCGCGGCGCAGCGCCTGGACGATCTCGTGGCCCTTCTTGGCCTGGAGATCGAGGCTCATGGCGCCGGATGGCTTGGCGATGATGTCGGCCGCGCCCAGCTGGCGCGCCTGGACGGCCTGCGGCGAGCCGACCTGGCCGACCGACGAGACGACGACCACCTTGGCCTTCGACACCAGGGCGAGCCGCTTCATCATGTCGATGCCGGACATTTCCGGCATTTCGAGGTCGAGGATCAGCGCGTCGGGCTTGAGCTCGCGCGTCTTCTGCAGCCCGACCTTTCCGTTCTCGGCGAAGCCCACCACCTTCAGCTCGGGGTCGCTCTCGACAATGTCCTTGATGATCGTCCGCATGATGAAGGAATCATCGACGACGAGAATGTTCTTGGTCATTACGTCTCCGCCATCTTGGCTCTCGGGGTATAGGAAGGCCCTGTCCATAATACGAGTTTTCGCCCGATCCCGGCGGGCGCCAGCGATTCGGTGGCGACGCCGGCTTCGATCGCCGCCGACGGCATGCCGCCCACGACGCAGGTCTTGGGATCCTGCACCAGGACTGGAAGCTGCCGGCGCAGGAACTGCGCGCCGCCCTTCGTGCCGTCGCTGCCCATGCCGGTCAGGATGACCGCCACCGGATGACGCGCCACCATGGCGGCGGTCTCGAACAGCAGGTCGGCGCAGGGATGCACCAGCGCCTCGTGGGTCGTCAGCCTGAGCTCATAGCCCGCGGCCACGCTGGCGACAATCGCATCGCCGCCGCCCGGGATGATCGTCACCGAGCCGGCGGGCAGGGCCATGCGGTGTGCGCCCTCGCGGACATCGAGGCCGGTCTCGCTGCGCAGCAGGTTGGCGAGGCTCGCGGTGAACTGGGCAGGCATATGCTGGGCGATCACCATCGGCGCGCCGAGCGGCGCCGCGCTGCGCAGGAAGTCGGCCAGGATCTGCGGTCCGCCGGTCGAGGAGGCCACGACGACCAGGTCGACCTTGCCGCGTGGCGATTGCGGCTGCAGGACTGGTCCGGCGGCCGTTGCGGCGGCCCTCGTGTCGGCCGTCGCGAGCGGCGTCTTGCGGGTCTCCGGTCGCGGCGGCGTGCGCGCCGGCTGGCGCGCCCAATAACGCAGCTTCTCGCTCAGCTCGCTGTCGACATGGCCCAGGTCCTCGGTCGCGAACGACGAGGATTTCGACACGAAGTCGACGGCGCCCAGGCTCAACGCCTTGATCGTGGTCTCGGTGCCGCGCTGGGTATGGCCGCTCACCATGATCATGATCGGCTTGGGCGGCGGGCCGGCGAGGATCTGCTTCATGGCTGCCAACCCGTCGAGTTCCGGCATCTCGACATCCATGGTGATGATGTCGGGCTTGAGGTCGCGGGCAAGATCCACCGCTTCGCGCCCGTTGCGCGCCTCGCCGACCACGGTGAGCTCGCTGCCGGCCTCGATGATGCGGCGCAGGACCATCCGCATGAAGGTCGAATTGTCGACCACGAGGACGCGGCGTCGTGACGGTGCGGGCGTGGTGGGCGCGCTCATGCCACCTCTCCCCCCGCCATCAAGGCGTCGGTCGACAGGATTTCGAGCGACCGGCCGCCAGCCTTGCCGAGGCCGGCGATGCGCGGATCGTGATCGCCCGTCGGCAGGATGTCGTCCCGGGCGATGGTGACGATGCGCTGGACGGCGTCGACCGCAAGAACGCGGCGCTCGCCGTCCCGCTGCAGGACAATGAAAGCGCCGATCGCGCCGCCTGCGCGGACCGACAGCCAGCGCCAGCCTTCGGTGACGGGGATGATCCGCCCGCCGAATTCGATCGCCCCGTCGATGCCCGGCGGTGCGCCGGCAGGCAGGCGGATCGGCGGACGCGGCGGCAGAATGCGCTCGACCGCCGCCAGGGAAAGCGCGCAGGAACGCTCGCCCAGCGACACGCAGAGAAACCGCTGCCGGTCGGTCGTGGCGACCGGCGCTGCTGCGATCGTGCCGTATGTTTCCGCCGCCAGCGCAAGCCAGCGCGGCGTGATCAGCGCCGCGAGATCGAGGCGGACGGGATGCGGTCCCGCGGTTGATGCGTCGGCGCCCGCGGCCGACACGCGTTGCAGGCCGCTGATTGCATCGACGGCGAGAAGAAACCGGCTTCTGCCGATCGCCACGACGGCATGGAGTTGGGGTGCTGCGGCGGCAGGCTCGCCGCCCAGCAGCCGGGCGAGGGAGAAGGCCAGCACCGGCTGGCGGCGCAGGATCGCCACGCCTGTCAGGAAGGGCGGTGCGAGCGGCAGCCGGGTGATCACCGCATCCTCGAGCAGCTCGACGATCGATGTTGCGGGCAGGCCGTGCGAGCCGCCGGCCGCCTCCACCGCGAGCACCATTTCGCTCGGTGCCTCTCCTGCATTCACCGCCGGCGCGCGGCTGTCGGCGACGAGGCCGGGCGCGCCCGCGGGCGGCAGGAACGGCTTCAAGGCAGCAAGGCCCAGGGTCTCGACCATGAGGCAGGTCACCGGCCGGCCGCGCCACGCCGCCTCGCCGTCTCCAGCCAGAGGGGCCGCGACGAACAGCATGCGATCGGCGAGCAGCGCAAAACGCCGGCCCGAAACGCGGATGACGAGGAACTGGGCAGCGGCCTGAGTCGACATCGGCCGCTCGATGCCGAGCAGGACGGGCAGGGCCAGCACCGGGACGATGTCGCCGGAAATACTGGCGACACCCGCGACGCCGGCGGGGGCGAAGGGCAGCGCCGTCACCGGCGTGGCGGGCACCACGCGCTCGACGCTGAGGTAGGGAAAGGCGAAAACCTGGCTATCGAGCTCGAAGCCCGTCCACGCCAGCTTCTTCGGCGGGGCTGCCGCGGCACGCGGAGGGGCAAGGCTCGTCGTCATCGTCAGGCCCGCTTGCGGTAGATGACCGCGCGCGGACCCCAGATGGTCTCGAAACGCGCGCTGTCGGGCGGCGCATCGGTCGGGCCCAGCAGCAGGAAGCCGCCGCGCCGCACGGCGGCCTCGATGGCGGCTTGCACGATCTTGCGCGCGGCCGGCGCGAAATAGACCAGCACGTTGCGGCAGGCGACGACATCGAAGCCGCCGCCCGCCGGCGGCCGGCCCAACAGGTTGGAATGGTCGAAGCGCACATGCCGCCTGACGTCGCTGCGCACCACGCGGTTCGAGCGCGCCTGATCGCCCTCGGCGGGCGGGAAGAATCGCAGCAGCGGCTGGGGAACCGCGCGGAACGGCGACAGGGAGCCGGTGCTGTAGAGGCCGTTGCGCGCCTGGATGAGGACGGGTCGCGAAATGTCGGTGCCGAGCACGTCGAGGGACCACGGCGCCAAGAGCTCGATTTCCTGAGCGCTCTCCTTCGCCGCGCCGGCCGCGACCAGCGCCTCGAGCGCCAGTACGGCAAGGCTGTAGGCCTCTTCGCCCGAGGCGCAGCCGGCCGACCACAGGCGCAGCGACGGATGCGCACCGCGTCCGGCCGCCGCGATCAACGGCGCCAGTCCGGATGTGCGCAGGAGCTCGAGCTGCGCCCAATCGCGAAACAGGAAGGTCTCGTTGACCGTCAGGCTTTCGATCAACGTCAGCCAGTCGGGATGCGTGCGGTCGAGCCGGTCGAGCCCGGCGACCCACCGGCCGAGCTCGCCGAGCTCGACGGAGGCCAGGACGGCGCTGAGCCTTGCCTCGATCGCCTCGCCGACCCGCAGTCCGGCATGGGCCTCGATGCTGACGAGCAGGCGGGCGATCAGCGCCGTCCTGGCATCGTTCCGGGCATCGTCCGGCGGTGCCTTGCGGCGGGGTGCCGGCGCGGGCTTGTGCGCGCCCTTGGTGGCGAGCGCCTCGCGATGGTCCTGCATGGCGAGCGCCAGTTCGTTGAGCGTTTTCTCGAGGTCATCCATGGCGATGCCGTGGCGCCGTCATCAGCCCGAAAGCTTCTTGAATTCGTCGACCTCGATGCGCGTGCGCTCGGCCAGCCGGGAGAGGTCGAGCATCGTGGCCGTGATCTCCTCCGCCGCGGTCGCGTTGGACTGGCCGATGCGGGTGAGCTCGCCGACATTCTCGTTGATGCCGGCAATGGTCGCCTGCTGTTCCTCCATCGCCGTGGCGATCGCGCCGATCAGCTCGTCGGTCTCGGCGACGCCGCCGGCGATCTCCTGCATCTTGCTGCTGACCTCGCGCGCGAGCGCCACGCCCTTTTCGGCCTGCTCGGTCGCCTGGCGCACCTGCTCGGCGATGTCCTGGGCAAGCGCCGCGCGAGCCGCCGGCGAGCTTGCCGACCTCTTCGGCGACGACCGCGAAGCCGCGGCCGTGCTCGCCGGCGCGCGCCGCCTCGATCGAGGCGTTGAGCGAGAGCATGTTGGTCTGGCTGGCGATGCGCGAGATCGCATCGGCGATCCGGCTGATCTGCGTGCTGTTCTCCGAGATCGCGCCCACCAGCTCGACCATGCTGGTCATCTGCTTGATCTCCTTTTCGACGAGACCGGCGGCGTTGCGCGCCCGTTCGCTCGCCTGCTGGGTGCCGCGCGCCACCTCGGAGATCGCCTGCGTGCTCTGCTCGAGCGCGCCCGACGACTGCTTCAGGGCATTGAGCTGGATGTTCGAGCCGTCCGATACCTGGCTCACCGCCGAGCTCGCCTGGCTCGCCGCCATGGCGACGCGGCGGATATTCTCCATGATCTGGGTCGTCAGCCCGCGCACCGCGAGCGCCTGATTGAGGAAGACCTGGACGGCGCGCGCCATGTCGCCGATCTCGTCGCCGCGATCGGTCGCCGGTATCGTGATCTCCGTGCTGCCGCCGGCCAGCGTCATCATCGTCTGGGTCAGCCGGTTGATCGGCCGGGTGATCGCGAAGACGACGACGGCGATGGCGAGCGCGACGCTGACCAGGATGCCGATGGTCACCAGGCCGATCAGCAGCCACAGGCGATTGTGGTAGAACGAATCGACCTCCTGGGCCAGGCGGTGCGTCGTGGCGTCGTTGGACGTGGCGAGGGCCGCGATCTCGGCATTGAGCGCCGTGCGGTTGTTGCGGTTGGCGTCGTTGTCGCCCCACGCGCGCGCGTCGGGCAGCGTCGCTTCGCGCGACAGGCGGACGAGCTCGGTGCGGAAGCGGACGAACTCGGCGACGCGGGCATTGGCCCGATCCATCGTCGCCTTGTCCTCGGGCCGGATGAGGCTCGTCCATTCCTTCATCAGCGCCTCGATCTTGCGCAGGTTCTGGATGACGAGCGGCGCGTACTTCTCCGATTCCGCCGTATCCCGCGCCATGTAGATGCCGCGCGAATCCATCACCACGGCATAGAGCATCGTGTTGACGCGCTCGCTGATGACCGCGCGCGTCGACGCCTGGTCGATCTCCCGGACCTTGGCGTTGTAGGTCTGGAAGCCGGTGATCGCCACGATCCCGACGCCGGCGGTGAAAGCCGACAGCAGGATGACGACGGAATAGATCTTGGGGCCAAGTCGCCAGAAATTAGTCACGTTTTCCCTTCCCCCGGGCGTCGAGAGCGCCGCCCGTCACGTCCCCACGGCGGCCTGCGGCCGCCGCTCGTTGCTCGTTCGCCGGTCATCTTGAACTGCGCGACCTTCGACCGGGTCTCCTCGGCCAGGCGCGACAGGTCCTGCATCGTCGTCGAGATCTCCGAGGCCGCCGAGGCGTTGGCCTGGCCGATGCCGGTCAGCTCGCCCATCTTGCCGTTGATCTCCGCGACGTTGGTCTGCTGCTGCTCCATGGCGGCGGCGATCGATTGCGCGAGGCGATCCGATTCGGCCACGCTGGCGGCGATCATCTGGATGTTGTCGTTGACCAGCGACGCCGAGGCGACGCCGTGCTCGGCCTGCTGGATGGCATTGCGTATCTGGGCGGCGATCTCGGTGGCGAGGGCTGCGGAGCTGTCGGCGAGCTTGCCGACCTCTTCGGCGACGACGGTGAAGCCTTTGCCGTTCTCGCCGGCGCGCGCCGCCTCGATCTCGGCGTTGAGCGACAGCATGTTGGTCTGGCTGGCGATGCGGGCGATGTCGTCGACGAACTTGGCAACCTGCGCACTGCTTTCGGCGATCGCGTTCACGGCCGCCACCATGCCGGCCATCTCGGTCCTGCCGTGCTCGACGAGGTCGGCCATCTGCTGCGCCCGCTCGCGCGCCGAATGGGTATTGGCGGTGACCAGGGTGATCGCGTCGGCGCTCTGCTGCAGCCCGTTGGCGACGTGGCGCAAGGCCGCGAGCTGGGTATTGGCGCCGCCCGAGACCTGTCCGATCGCGCTCGTCGCCTGGCCGGCCGCCAGCGCCACCTGGCGGACGCTGTCGGTCACTTCCTGCGCGAGTTGCTGCGCACCGATCGTCTGGCGCTTGAAGAATTGCAGCGCCTGGGCCATTTCGCCGATCTCGTCGTGCGCGCCGGCCGTCGGCACCTCGACCCGCGTGTCGCCGTTGGCGAGCGCCGACATCGCAAAGGCCAGGCGGCGCAGCCGGCCGGCGACGTTGCGGCCGACATAGAGCAGCGCCAGGATCAGGAACGGCAGCACGCTGCCGGTGGCGACGATGATGAGGAAGAGTCGCGTCGCTTCGATGCGCGCCGCCGAGCTGCGCATCGTGTCGTCGAGATCGTGGCGCTTCTCCTCGACGATGCGGCCGAACTCGGCCGAGAGCGCGGCGGCCGATTCCTTGACCGGGCGCATCGCCTGCGCCTCCAGGGCGATCGTCTGCAGCTCGCGTTCCCGGAGATCGAACAGGCTGTTCGTCCCGCGGCCGAGTGCCAGCAGCGCCTTGGCGGCCTGGTCCACCTTTGGCGCTTCGGCCGCGACGGCAGGCGTCATGAGTTCGAGCACCTTGGCTTCGACGTCGAACAGGGCGCGCAGCACGTGAACGCGGTCGATCGTTTCGGCCAGGGCCACTTCGCTCAGCAGGACGCCGGCGAGCGCCGCCGCCCGGCGGAAGTCGACCAGGCCGGTCGCGTCGCGCTGGCCGGCGAGCGCCTCCTCCAGTCGGGTAAGCGCCGGCAGGACGCCGCTGCCGGCCGCGACACGCCGCTCCACGGCGGCGATGCGCTTGGCGCTCAGCTCTTCGACGGTCTTGAGCGAACCGAAGACGGCGTCGAGCTTGGCGGCGATGTCGTCGACCTGGTCGGCCATCTGCACGTCGCGGTGCAGGACGACGACGGCGTAGGCCGCCTTGTCACGGCCCGCCGTGATCGCGTCGAGGACCGCCGCGAGCTGGCCCTGGCGCACGCTGGCCGTGAGCGAGGCGGTCAATTGAACGAGCTGGGAGGCCTCTTCCTGGAGGCGCACCATGCTGCCGAAGGTCGCGAAGTCGCGGCGGATCGTGCGCGAGAACAGCGAGCTGAAGCCGTCGAACAGCCAGACGGAAACGGCGCAAGCCATGACCGTGCAGGAGGCCAGCAGGATCAGCGAGGCAAAAAGCTTCGTGCGGATCTGGCTGAACCAGCGGATTTTCATCCCCTGCGGGGCGGGCGCTTGAGGGGAGGCTGGGCTCGTCATGTGCTAGGGGGACCGCCACGTGCTTGCAGAGCCGCATCGGAGCGATGCTGCACGGACTGAAACGGCATCGTGAGCCATGCGCACTGCGCCAACCTCGGCGCAACTAGTAATAGCGGCGTCGGACTTGACTGTCATCCTCCTTCGCCGGCCCGCCAGGCGCCAAACCTCGCTTTCGGGCGGGGCCGCCGTGGCCTAGGAGTCGCGACGATATCCGCTGGTGTCGCGGACGGCCCGGGCGACGCCATTGCGGTCGGTGACGATGTTGACGCGATCGCCCATCTGGATGTCGCCATCGTCGGACTGGGCGATGGCGACTTTCCGGCCGTCATCCTGCTGCACGGTGACTTCGATACCCCGTGTCGTGGAACCGCTGCTGTCGATGGCGGTGCCGGCGATGGCGCCGCCGATGGCGCCGAGCAGGCCGCCAACCACCGCGCCGACCACCGAATTGGTCGTGGCAGCGCCGATCGCCGCCCCGCCCGCAGCGCCCAGACCGCCGCCCACGAATGTGCCGTTGCTGACGCCGGAGTTGCCGCTGCGCAGGGGCACTTCGCGAATCGACACCACCCGCCCGCTGCCGCTGTTATAGCCGCCCGCCGCCGCTGAATTGACGGCACCCGGCTGCATGGTGCTTTGACTGCAGGCGCCGAGCGCGAGCGCCAGGGTCGCCGGTATGAGGAGGCTCAGAAGCCATTTCCCAATCATCGATCATCCTCTCTCGGGCCGACTCACGGCAGACGGTGTTGCCGATCATTCCGGCGGGCCGCGGTCAATATCAGGACGATATTGCGGCCGGTTGTTTACAGAGGAAAACACCTCAGGGGTGGCGATGGTTGCCCGCCCGTCAGCCCTCGGCAATCAGCCTCGCCAGCGCCTCCGGCTCGGTCAGCATCGGGTAGTGGCCGGTATCCAGCTCGTGCCAGCGGCCCTTCAGGCGGTCGGCGGTGCGGCGCTGGTGCGCCTGGGGCGGATTCGTGCTGCGCTTGCACCAGATCACCGAGGCGTTCCACGCCTCGCTCCAGAACCGGTCGAGCTTGACCGGCGCCTGCATCGCCGCGATCGGATGCATGGTGCAGCGCTCGAGCGCCCAGCGCCGCATCGCCGGATCGAGATCGGCGAACAGGCGAGTCTCGAAATCCTGGCGCGACGGGCCGCTGGTCAATTCGGTGTTGACCGCGGTCGGCCGCTTGACGATGTCGGGCAGGGCCTCGCCGTCGAGCAGGGCCAGGGCGTCGGCGAACACCACGCGCGCCACCCGTTCGCGCGCCAGCTCCGCCGCCCGCGCCATCACCATGCCGCCGGTGCTGGTGCCGGCCAGCACGACGTCCTTGAGGTCCTGGTAGAAAAGCAGGTCGGCGATTTCGGCGGCGTGCGTCTCGGTGGTGATGCCGGCGCGCACCTGGTCCTTGCGCTCGGCGCAGCCGTCCAGGCTGGGCGCCAGCACGAGGTGGCCCTGGGCGCGCAGCCGCTCGGCGACCGGCTTCCAGATCCAGCCGCCCTGATAGGCGCCATGGATCAGCACGAATGTCGTCATCGCTCAGTCCCCCTTCACCGTAACGCCGGCCATCTGCTCGAATATCTTCACGATGGCCGAGCCATCCTGCTTGTTCAGTCCCTGGGCGCGGGCCATCTGGTAGACCTGCTGCGTCACGTTCGCGAGCAGCAGCGGCACGCCCAGGCGCTTGGCGAAGGCGGTCTCGAGTTCCTGGTCCTTGTACGAGATGTCGATCGTCCCGCCCGGCACGAAGTCGCCCTTGAGGATGCGCGGCACACGCAGCTCCCACGCCGCACTGGCGCCGGTCGAGACGCGCACCACCTCGTAGATGGTCTGCGGATCGAGCCCCGCCTTGACGCCCAGCACCAGGGCCTCGGCCACCGCCACGGTGTTGACCTGGACCAGCATGTTGTTGACCAGCTTCATGGCGAGGCCGCTGCCCAGCGGGCCGACATGGAACGAGCGGTTGCCCATCGCGGCGAACAGATCCTCGCACTTGGCGAACACATCGGCAGCACCGCCCGCGATCACCGACAGCTCACCCGATTGGGCGCGCCCCGTGCCGCCGCTCACCGGCGCATCGAGCATGGCGATGCCGAGTGCTGCCAGACGGTCGGCGAAGCTGCGCGCGGCGAACGGGTCGATGGTCGCCATGCACAGCACGATGTGTCCGGGCTTGGCGCCGCGGATGATGCCGTGCGCGCCGATGATCACCGCTTCGGCCTGCTCGGTGGTCTCGACGATGACGATGGTGCGGTCGGCCACCGCCGCCACCGCTTGTGCCGAGGCGGCGACTTCGGCGCCTTTGGCCTTCAAGGGCTCGGTCTTCGCCGCGTCGATATCGTTCACGACCAGCGCAAAACCGGCCTTCACGAGGTTGAGCGCCATCGGCCCGCCCATGGCGCCGAGCCCGATGAATCCGACCTTGCCCGCCATGACCTTCTCCTTCGGGTGAGCAGCTACACGCCGCCGGTCACGTCGATGGTGAGTCCGGTGACGAAATCGGCGTCGGCCGACGCCAGGAAGCAGATCACGTTCGCCTGGTCGACCGCTTCGGCGACGCGGCGCAGCGGCGTGCGTTCGATCTCTTCGGCCTGCGAGCCTTGCGAGCGCTTCTCCCAATGCGGGCGGATGCGTTCGGTGAGGGTGATGCTGGGGGCGATGGCGTTGACGTTGATGCCGTCCGGACCGAGTTCATGCGCGAGCTTGCGCGTGAAGGCGATGATGCCGCCCTTGGCCGCGGCATAGGCGCTCGAGCTGTTGGCGCTGAGGCCGCGCCCGGCGATCGAGGCCAGGTTGACGATCTTGCCGTGCCGCCGCCGCTTCATCACCGGAATCACCGCGTGGGTGAACAGGAAGGTGCCGTCGAGGTTGAAGGCGATCAGCTTCTGCCAGTCGGTGAAGCTCAGCTCCTCGGTGCTGGCCCGCGGATTGTCGATCACCGTGCTGCCGCCGACCGCGTTGACCAGGATGTCGATCCGGCCGCGCTCGCGCTCGACCTCGGCGATCAGCCTGTCGACCGCGCCCGCATCCAGTGCGTCGACCAGCTTGCCCTCCACCTTGCCGCCCGACTTGCTGCCGGCCTGGCGCAGCGCCGGCACCGCCTCGTCGAGCCGGCCCTGGTGGTTGTCGACGGCGATCACCGTCGCGCCCTCGCGCGCCATGATCGTGGCGGTGGCCCGGCCGATGCCGTTCGCCGCCGCGCTGATCAGCGCCACCTTGTCCTTGAAGCGCATGGTTTCCTCACCCTTGGGCGTCGTTCTTTGTTGGCGCGATTGTGTGGCTTGCGGCAGGGGAGTCAATCACGGCGGCGACTGTTCGGCCGCAGCGCGGCTGCCCGGCCCCAGTTTCCGCACCGCGTCCTCGACGGACAGGAAGACGTGATCGGCGCCGATGGCTTCGATCAGGCCCGAGCGGCCGGCCTCGTCCTGCGCCCGCTTCTCCGACAGTCGGGCGATGGCGACGACGATGCCTTTGGCCTTCAGATCGGCAAAGACCTGCTGCAGGATTTTCGACCCGGTGTAGTCGATGTCGATGATGCCGCTGGCCTCGATGACCAGCAGCATCACCGGCGGGCGCTTGGCCGCGACAGCCGCCTCGATGTTGGCGCGGATGTGCTCGGCATTGCTGAAGTTGAGCGGCGCGGCGGGAGCGAAGACCACCACGCCGGGCTCGAACTCGCCGTGCTCGACCAGGCCGGGCGGCCACCACACCGTGCTGCCGGGCACCCTGGCCAGTTCGACGCAGTAGGGCCGGGCGACGATGTAGAGGCTGTGCATGAAGGACAGCACGATGGCGAGCAGCATGCCGGTCTCGATCGGCATGACGATGACAAGCGCGGCGCTGGCCGCCACCAGCAGGATCTCGAGGCCGCCGCGGCGCCAGATCCGGATCATCTCGCCCAGGCGGAAGATGCGGAGCGCAATGTAGATCAGGATGCCGGCGAGGGCGGCATGGGCGACATAGGCCGTCAGGCCGGATGCCAGGACCATCAGCGCGATCATCAGGGCAACGGCGGTGAGCGAAGCGATCTGCGAGCGTCCGCCGGAGTCATGGACGATCGCCGTGCTGGGCGGGCTCGAAATCGACAGGGAAGGCGCCGACCAGGCCGGCCAGGATGCTGCCGGCGCCGACTCCGGCGAAATCGCGGCTGACATCGTCGGGCTTGTCGTCGTCCGACGGGAACGTTCCGGCCACCGCCGCCGTCTGCATGATGCAGACCATGGCGATCACCAGGGCGAGCGGCACCAGACTGCCCAGTTCTTCGATATCCGGCAGGCCCGGCAGGGCGAGCATCGGCAGCCGTGCCGGCAGGACGCCCAGCATCTCGACGCCGCGGGCGTCGAGATGGAACCAGGCCACGGCAAGGCCGGCGACCACGAGACCGATCAGGGCGCCCGGAATGTGCGAGCTGATGCGCGCCGTGACCAGGGTGGCGCTCAGCACGCCGAGGCCGATCGCCAGAGCGTAGACATTCGTCTCGTTGAGGCGGCCGGCAATATGGACGAGCTGCAGCAGCATGTGGCCCTGCTCTCCCGGAATGCCCAGAAGCGTCGGCAGCTCGCCGATGATGATGTGGATCGAGATCCCGGCCAGGAAGCCCACGGTGACGGGAATGGAGAGCAGGGTGGCCAGCCAGCCGGCCCGGAACAGGCCGACGACGACGAGAATGAGGCCGACCATGAAGGCAAGCAGCGTGATCTGCTCGGCATAGCGCGCGGGGTTGGTGACGGCCAGCGTGGCGAGCGTACCGGCGAAGATCGGTGCAATGGTCGAGTCCGCCTGGACCGACATGAAGCGATTGGCGCCGAAGGCGGCGAAGGCGAGCGATCCTGCGGCAAAGGCATAGAGCCCGGTTTCGGGCGGCATGCCCGCCAGCCGCGCGGTGGCGAGCTGCCCCGGGACGGCGACGGCCGCGAGCATCAGCCCGGCCACCAGGTCGCTCGTCAGCCATCGCATCCGATAGCCGTGCAGCGAGGCGAAGAACCAGCGGGGCATCGCGGCGCCGCTATCCGACGAGAGCGAGGAAGGGCTTGATCGCCTGCCAGAATCCTTCGGGATCCTGGATGTGCGGCGAGTGCCCGCACTGTGGCAGTTCGACCAGCGTGGCGCCGGGAATGCCGGCGGCGAGTTCGTACGAGAGGGCAGGCGGAGTCGCGGTGTCGCGCAAGCCGACGACGACCAGCGTGGGATTGCGGATCGTGCCGAGTTGGGCGCGTCGATCGAATTTGGCGAGCGCGCGGCAGGCGGCGGCGAAGTATTCCGGCCTGGCCGCCCGCAAGCTCGCCTTGCGTTCCTCGGCGATCGCCGGATGCGCGGCCAGAAAGTCGTCGGGAAACATGCGTTGCAGCGCCGTTGCGAGCACGGCTTCCATGCCACCGCTCTCGACCCTCTCGGCCATGGCGTGAAAGGCGCCTTGGCCTTGCGGCGGTATGGCGGCGCCGGTGTCGACCAGGACCAGCCGATCGAACAGTTGGCCGTGCCGGACGGCCAGCTCGACCGAGACGAAGCCGCCGAAGCCGTTGCCCAGCAGGTCGGCCTCGCCGCTGAGGCCGAGCCTCGGCAGTTGCTGTGCAATGCGATCGGCGATCTGTTCGAGTCCGGGGCCCGCCGGTGCCGACGCGCCGAATCCGGGCAGGTTGACCAGCCATACGCGTCGCTCGGCCGCCAGGCGCGGCGCGATGCGATCGAAGGCAGTGCGGTCCGAAAGCAGCGAATGCAGCAGCACCAGATGGCGGCCCTGGCCGATCTGCACGACGTCGAGCGGGGAATTGTCCGAGGTCATTCGCACGGGCTCGCAGCAAAATCGGGGTAGGCCAGGGCGGGCGGCCCATGACATTATTGCTGTGACATTATTACTGTGTGCGCGGCGACGTGCACAACGGTCCAGCGTGAAGCGCCAAGAAGAACGTTTCGGGGGAGAGATCCAATGGCGTCTGCGGTGAACACCGGCGCGCGGCTCGACCGGTTGCCGATTTCGTCGTTTCACTACCGCATCTTCTGGCTGATCGGCGCCGGCATGTTCTTCGACGGTTACGATCTTTATGTCGGCGCTTCCGTGCTGGGCGCGGCGGTGCAGTCGAAATTCGCCGTGCTCGCCCAGGTCCCGCAGTTCATCTCCTGGACCTTCGTCGGCATGACCATCGGCTCGGTGGTTGCCGGCTTCCTGGGCGACCGGTTCGGCCGTCGTTTCACCTACCAGTTCAACCTGGTCATTTTCGGCCTCGCATCCTTCGCCGCGGCGGCGGCGCCCACCATGGATTGGCTGATCGTCGCGCGGTTCGTGATGGGCCTGGGTCTCGGCGCCGAGATCGTGGTCGGCTATTCCACCATGACCGAGTTCGTGCCGCCGGCCTCGCGCGGCCGCTGGATGGCTTTCATGGCCTTCATCGTGGTCGCGGGCTTTCCCGCGACGTCGATCATCAGCACCCTGATCATCCCGAGCTTTGGCTGGCGGCCGATGTTCGCCATTGCCGGCGTCGGCGCCCTGATCGTTTGGTATCTGCGCAAGAAACTGCCCGAGAGTCCGCGCTGGCTCGAGAGCAGCGGCAGGGCGGCCGAGGCGGAAGCGCTGATGCAGACGATCGAGCGCGAGGTTTCCGGCGGCAGGCTTCTGCCGGCACCGATGCCGGCGCCGGCGGCGCCGGCGCCTGACTGGACGTTCGCCTCGCTGTTCAGCCCTGCCTTGCTGCCGCGGCTGATTGTCGGCAGCGTTGTGCTGATCACCGTCAACACGCTGATCTTCGGCTTCGTCAACTGGCTGCCGACATTCTTCGGACAGCAGGGGATCGGCATCACGAGGTCGCTGACCTATACGATGGTCCTGGCGGGCGGGTCGCTGGTCGGCTGTGCCGTCGGCGCCTATTGCGCCGACCGCGTCGGCCGCAAGCCGACGATCATCGGCGCTTCCGTGCTGAGCATCGCGGCCGGCGGGATCTATCCCTACATGGTCGACGAGGTGCAGCTGTTGAGTGTCGGCTTCGTCCTGATCGTCGGCATCTATGTCCTGACCGCCGTGCTCTACGGCGTCTATACCACGGAGCTGTTCCCGACCGAGGTGCGGCTCCGCGCCAATGGCCTTTGCAACATGCTCGGGCGGGGTGCCACGGTCGTCTCGCCCTTCATCGTCCTGGCGCTGTTCAAGAGCAATGGCGTCGCCGGCGTGCTTGGCCTCATGATCGGCCTGCTCATCATCCAGATCATCGTCGTGGCGATCTGGGGCATCGAGACGAGCCGCCGTGGCCTGGAAGAGCTCGAGGCCGGCGCACCACGACCGGCCTAGGAAACCGCTTTGTCGCCCGGCTGGGCGGAGAGGTGCGGTTTTAGTTCTTTCGTTTTATACAACTTGGTGTAATCTCTCCGTCGTTATCCTGAGGTACTCTTCCGTCGTCTGTTTTTGGGGCCAGGCCCGCCGGAGCGGCTACAGCCGCGGTTGGGCAGACATGGCGGCGGTGCAGGAAAATCCGACGCTTTTTGCGCATGCCTGAGCGTGCGCACTGATTGCCGTGCTTTGGGGCGCAATCTTCGGGAGGGGAAATGTCGCGGTTTTCGGATGTCGTGCCAGCGGCCGCGTCGATCGATCCGACGCCGCTTCCCATCGTCGATTGGCGGCGCATCGGGGCCATGGCGCCTCGCGTGCTGGACTTCGCCTATGGCGGTCCGAATGGCGAACTGCCCAAGGCCGATGCCGTGGTGATCACCTGGACGTCGGCGGAATGGTCGGCCCTCGACCATGTCTTCCTCAACGGCAATGGCACCCGGCTTCCGACGGCGCGTGACTGGCAGAACGGATGGTATCTCTATACGCGGCTGGCGCCGCCGATCCCGGCATCGCCAGCCCCACCGCCGGCTCGCGACGGCCGCACCCGTCGGTGCATACGCCCTGCCGTCGAAGCCGCCTGCTCCTCCGCCTCCGCTCTGGGGGTTGTACGTGCTGGTGGAGGTCAAGGCTGCCGGCGGGCCGCTGAAAGTGCTGCTTTTCAAGTCCAATTCGCATCTCGCCCATGCGCCGGGACTTTCGGCGTTGGCCGATATGACGGCGCAGATCATCAAGGAAGCCGAACCCCGCTTTCTCTACTCCATCGGCACGGCCGGGGGCACGCGTCCGGACCAGCAGTTGGGTGACGTCGTCATCACCAACGCGGGCAAGATCGAACTCAAGGATCCGATCAACAGCAACTATTTCGGATGGACCGGCCAAAGCTTCTCCTGCACCGACTGGTTTCCGCCGACGCAAGGTGTCGCCGCGGCCCAGGACCAGCTGTTCTTCTCGCTCAGCAACGTCGTCACCTATCCGGCGCTGCAGTCGCTGATCCAGAGATTGCATGAGCAGGTGCCCGGCTCGCAGGCGATCGGACTGGACGATGTCCTGAATCCGGCGCTGTTGCCGGAGCGACTTCACACCGCGCAGGTGCTCCCCCTGCGCGACACGCCGCTGCTCACGACCGACTACTACTTCATCGCCGATGCATCCGACGCCGCACAGTATTCCTTTCTCGAAATGGACGATGCGGTGCTGGCCAAGGTCGCCGGCGAGCTCGGCGTCAAATATGCGTTTGCGCGCAATATCTCTGATCCCATCGTGCCGTCGACGGATGCGGCCGGGAATCCGTTGGCGCCCGAGGTGCGCAAGCGCTGGTCCGGGCTGATCTATGAAAACTACGGCCTCTACACCAGTGTCAACGGCGCCATCGCAACCTGGGCGACGCTGGCCGGCATCGCCTGAAGCATCGGGTGAGGACGATGAGTGCGTCGTTTGCAATTCCTCCGGGCGCGGTGCGGGTATGGCGGGGCTATCGCGCGCCGGCGATGACGCAGGCGGACTTCTTCGCCAGGCTGGGCAGCGTTTTCGTTCCCGCCACGGTGAAGATGCAGGTCGCCGTCGGTCTCGACGGCTATCTGCCATCCGTTCCGGCAGGCCTTCCCGGCAAGCCCGACAAGGTGCCGGACGAAACGGCGATCCTGTTCTGGGACTCGGCCGATACCTATGCCGACGGCTTCAAGACGCTCGCGGTGCGTACCTACACGCTCACCCACAACGCCGTGTACCGTCCGCCGAGCGGTGCGGATTTCCCGACGCTTTTCGCCGGCGCACTCGCGGCGGAAAAGCCCTGCTATCTGTTCGATGCGCCGGCGGACTGGATGAAGGGTCCGGTTCGCCATCTGATCGGCGCGCGCCCCGACAACGTGTCGCCCGACGATTTCCGCAAGGCTCTTGCCACGGCGCTCGGCGCCGTCCAGCGCCAGGCGGCGATGGCGGGCGCCATCGCCTGCGCGGGCGACGACTATCTCGTCTATTGGGAGCTCGGCCCGGCGGTGGCCGCGAGCCTCGACCCGCTGGTTCGCCAGCTTGCCTGGTCCAGGCTGATGAATTGTGCGCCAACCACGATCGACGCCGGCCTGTGGAACGAATGGCCGGGCATGACCATCGAGCCCGGCGACAGCTTCAACATGCAGTTTCAGCGACGTTGGGAGGCCTGAAAGTCCACCCGGTGGCTCCTTCAACGATGAGAGCGGCAGCATGAGCGGACAACCGACGATCTATGCGATCAAGGCCTCGAGCCAGGCGAATTCCCTGCAGGTCGACAAGGTGTGGGTACAGGGCGGCAGCGCTGGCATTGCGGCCGGCCTGACCAACTTCGTGCAGTTCCCGTACGGTGACGGCGCGCTGCTGCTCGGCCAGGCGAGCGACGGTTCGCTGCAGAGCTACAAGCTCACCGCGGCCGCGCCCTACGTGACGCCGATCGCCTCGAAGTTCGCCCTGGGTGGCCCGTGCGACATCCTCAAGCCCTTCGTCATCGGCGGGCGGCAGCATCTGTTCGCCTATCGCGCCAAGGCCGGGATGCTGCACTTCCATCAGGTGAACGACGATCTCACGCTGTCGAAGCCCTTCGAATATTACCGTGCCCGCTCGCCCGGTCTCACCAGCGACTGGACGATGGTACAGCCCATCACCTACCTGAACCGGGTCTACTACGCGACCTACGACTTCAACACGGGCATGGTCGAACTGTTCGACATCGACGTGACGGCCGTCGCGTCGGCCGCCGGCGTTCCACCGCTGCAAACGCGCAATGTCTGGTCGTGGACATGGGCGAAGGGCTGGACGCACTTCGCCTTCTTCGAGTTCGGTGGCGAGAACTTCTTTTTCAAGATCAATGTGATGAAACCCAACGTCAACATCGATCACCTCAATCTCGACCCCGGCCTGCGCTCCAACGAGGTCTCGACGCAGATGAAGCTCGAGGACAGCCAGGCGCTCGACATCGTGCGTTCGCTCTACATGGAGGGCGGCGCCCCCTATCTCGTGAACTATCTGAAGAGCGGCAAGACCACGTTCTATCGCGTCCATGGCGATTGCCAGGGCTGGACGATGGAGGCGCGGCTCACGACGGCGGCCGACGCCGGCGACATCGTCACCTACCGCATCGGCGACCGCAGTTTCGCGCTGTTCTACTAGGAGGCCGGCATGTCAGAGCTCGCGGATACACCTCTCGAGGTCAACCTGGTCAAGGGCGTGAAGAACTGCCGGACCTGCGGCTGGTTCTGGCGCGGCACCGCGCCCTACGGACCTTATCCGGGCTTCGACTGGAACACCGATTTCCCGCCCGAGGCGGTGCGCAGCGGCAAGCAGCCGGCCGGCTTCGTGGCTGCGCAGCCCTGGCTTTCCGCCAACCTCACAGGGCCGGCCTTCACCGATCCGGGCATCATGCATGGCTGTCGCAAGGCGCCGATCATGACCATCGGCATCAACCCCAATCTGACGGCGTGGTTTCCCTACACGTCGAGCGCACCGTGGATCTATCCGGCGTTCACGGCGGAGGCGCGCTATGCCTACTACTACCGCCATTTCACGCTCTATCAGGAAAGCCTGTCGATCGATTTCGTGCGCGCCCATATCAACCGCGACCACGACCAGTGCCTGCTGGCCGAGGACGACGGCTATGTCACCGAATCCTCGCGGGAGAATGCGCACAACTACATTCAGCTCACCGTGCGCTACAGCGGCCGCAGCGAAGACACCAGCTACGACATCGCGTGGAAGCCCGAGGAACGCTGGGTGGTCGTGCAGAACGGCGGCTATCCGAACAGGCCCGAGACCTGGTTCAAGAAGGGCGACGTTCTTGCCGGCCGCTTCGATGCGCCGGCGACCGGCTCGGCCGAAATCTACGAAAATGCCGCCGGCTATTATCAGCGCATGGTGCCGGTGCTGGAGCGCTTCAAGACGCTGACGGGGCTCCAAGCCGCCAACCTGACCATCGGCGAGGATGTGGCGCAGCACGACATGGTGGCCTGCGCCTCGCCCGGTTGGCAGACCAAGTTCGACATGCCGATGGAGAGGATCGCGACCAATTGCGTGAGCGATCATGGCTGGATGGTCTCGCAATTCGTGCAATCGCAGCCCGCCTTCGTGATCCTGGTCAGCACCAGCGCGCTTGCCATGTTCCGCAGTGTTTTCGCGCCGTTCATGACGCTGCAGAACCCCGAGCGCGACATTTACCAGCTGTTGCAGGAGACCTGCCGCCGCCCGACCTATGTCACGGTCGACATCGGCCAGGTGAAGTTCCGCACCCGCCTGATCGTGTCGCCCCATTTTTCCTATCCCGACGGCTTCCTGCCCGGCGCGCGTCTTTCGGAGAATGCCTGGAAGGCCTTCAGCGCCGACTACCGTGCCGATTCGAAGCTGCTCGTGGAGAACAGGCGCGTGACGCCGGACCCCTCGACCGGTCCCGGCCCGTATCTCGTCAATCTGCAGCCCACGGACGATTTGCGCGCTCTGCTCAGCATGAGCGGCCAGGCCGCGCTCGACGGCCATTTCGTCGATCCCTTCCAGATGATGGCCCAGGCGCTGGCCGACGAATACAAGAGCGGCGCGATCACCTTCGATGCGAAAACCGGCAGGCTTGCGCGCACCAACGGGCCGTGCCGCTTCTGCGTCAACGCAAAGTGGAGCTTTCCCGAAGGCTGCGCCTACGGCAAACCGGATGAGCCGGCGCTGCCGCCCGGCCAGCTCGAAGACGTCGTGGCGGCGATCCTGGCCAAGTCGAAAGACGCCGTGCGTCAGGCAGCGGCGATGGTGGCGACGGCGGGAGTGCATCCGTGACCGACGTCGCGGCCCACCTCGCCATCGCGCCGGCGAAGCGGGACCTCGACTGGCTCAAGAGCGCCCTGCAGGCGGCCATCGCGCTCGAACACGCCACCATGCCGCCCTACATCGCGGCGACCTATTCCCTCAAGGTGCAGAACTATACCGCCTACAATCTGCTGCGCGGCATCGTCATGGAGGAGATGGTCCACATGGCGTCGGTCTGCAACATCCTGGCGGCGCTGGGCGGCACGCCGCAAATCAGGACTCTCGACCCGCCATATCCAGCACAAGGCCTGCCCGGCAATGCCGAGCCCGATCTCCATGTCTGTCTGGCGCAATTGTCGAAGCGGCAGCTCGAGAATTTCATGCGCCTGGAAAGCCCGTTGTCGCTTCTGCCCGACGCGGTCCGTTCCGAAGCCTATCCGTCGGTCGCCAGCCTCTACGGCGCCATTCGCGACGCGCTGATCCAGAACGCTCCAGCCGTCGGCGCGGCGGTAAAGGCCGGCGGAAAGTCCAATCAGGTCGGCGACAATATCGGCTTCTCGACCATCGTGCCGTCGGACGACGCCGATTGCCTCGACCAGATGCTGGCGGCGCTGAAGGCGATCACCAGCCAGGGCGAAGGCTGCCCGCACCATGGGCTGCACGCGGGAGGAGCCTCCGAAGGCGAGGAATCGCACTACGCCCGCTTCGCCCAGCTCTACTACGGCCACCAGCTTCGGCGTCCCGCCGCCGATACCGAGCTGACGCGCGATAGCGTGGAGGATTTCTTCCGCGGCTACGCAATTCCATTTCCCGAGGTCGTCAACACGCTGGCCGTGCCGCGCGACGGCTACGAAAGCCTGCTCGCGGCCGATCCCGATCGTGCCGCGGTCGAGAAGGACCTCGCCGGCTTCGATCAGGCCTATACCGACATGCTCGCGGGGCTGGAGGCGGTGTGGAACGGCGACCCCACCAGATGGTGGCCGACACTGGGCCAGGCAGTCGCCACGATGGCCAAGCTGCGCGTGCTGGGTTGCTTCAACGTGATGAAGCATCAAGTCCCGGCTGCTTCGATAACCGGCCTGAAAGCCCTCTACCCCGGCGAATTCGAGTCACTCGCGGCCTACACCAGGCTCGACCGGCCGGTGTTCTACGGCCCGCGCTTTCGCAACCTGAACGTCAAGCCGGCTCAGAATTCGTAGTCGATATATCCGAATGTCGCCGTCGACGTCGTCTTGAAGACGTCAGGGATCGGACCGATCTTGGGATCGACTTTCTGCTCCTTGCCCGCGCCGACCTGGTCGCTGCGCACGAACTGGTTTTTCGTCTTCTTTTCCAGCGCGTCCATGAGCGGCCCACGCGGCACTTCGTTGTAGGCCTTGGGCTCGGTCGAGCACATCGCCACGCAGCCGTCGCGCATCGCCGCCAGGGCATCCTTGGGCGTTGCGTTGGTGCTGCCGTGATGGCCGACCTTGTAGAAATCGAGCTTGCCCAGGACGGCCTTGCTCTCGGCCGTGAGCTCGCCGCTCGCCACGCCGCCGAAGAGAAAATTCGCCCAATTGCCCCACTGCGCATCGCCGGCGAAGAGCAGCGTCTTGGCGTTGTAGGTGAAGAGCACGACGAGGCTCTGGTTGTTGATGAGATTGTTCGCCATGGCGGCCTTGGCCGCCAGCGTATCCGGCTGCACCGAGGAGACCCGCATCTCGATTTCCTTGCGCGGTATGAAGCCGAAGGCCGTGCTGGCATAGCGCCCCGGCGGGACGCTGTAGGCGCGCGGGAACGGTTGGACCGGACCGCCATCGACCGTATCGTTGACGGCCAGGTATTCCTCGCTCTTGTTGTTGGTCTTCTTGATCAGCGTCGCGTCGATCGGCGGGCCCAGGATCTGCGCCGAAAGTCCGGCGTCGATGAGACTCTGCGGCAACGTCGCCTTGTCGCCGGCCTTGTAGTAGTCGATCGGCGGGTTGCCGGGAAAATTGTGCAGCATCTGCAGCGCGTCCTGGTTCATGCCGGCGGCGCCGGCCAACGCCTCGCCGGTGATGTTCTGCACCATGTTCAGATATTGCTGGTCCTCGGGGGCGCCGCGAGCGGCCAGCGCGTGGGAAAGCTGGCTGGCCACGTCGGTGATTCCCTTCTGCAGCGCCAGGGCCTTGTCGTCCTTGGGGTTCTCGTACCAGGACATCCAGATGCGCTCGACCTTGAACTTGGCGAAGATGTCCTTGCCCTTGCTGAAGCCGGAGATGTGATCGGCGTGGCGATGCGTCATGATCAGCAGGGCGAGCTCGGAATTGGTCTCCTGCGCCATCTGCTTCACGCTGTCGACGATGCTGCCGGTATCCTTCGCATGCACGCCGCAATCGATCAGGATGTGCTTGTATCCGGCGCCCGCCTTGCCGGGCACGCTGACGAGAAAGAAATCGCCGAAGCCGATGCGGTACATGCGCACGCGGATCTTTCCCGTGCCGGCGCTGGAGGACCCGCCTTTGCCGGACGGCGCAGGCTGGCTGCTCGTCGGCGTTCTCCGCCCTTTCCTCTTGGGTGCGACTTTTCCTGCCTTCTTCGTCGCCGGCGGTTTCCGCGGGGACGCCTTTACCCGCCTCTTCGGCTTCGCTGCCTTCTTCTTCGCCGATTTCTTCTTGGCCGCCGATTTTCTCTTAGCCATCGTCATAATCCTAAATGGACGAGACCGAAATCGATCCGCCACCGCGCATCGCTGTCGTCCTTGGCGTGCGCTTTGGCCGTGTTCTTGCCGTCGCTGCTCTGGCCGTGGCCGTGCTCGTGATCGTGGCGCCCGGTCTGGGGCATGTTGGTGAAGTAGTCGCGCTGGCGCTCGGCGCGGAGCGCGCTGCGATGCTTGGGAATCACGTAGTGGATGTGCGGATCGGGACGCACGCCCTCCTTCAATCTTTCCTGCCAGATCAGCAGCGTGACGCCGCTGCGGAATTTATAGCCCCCGAGGCTCGGGTCGTTCTCCTCGATCGTCTCCACCAGCTCCACCACCATGTCGATGATCAGGTCGCCATAGGGTCCGATGCGGAACATGGGATGGAATGACGGCACATCGATTTTTCCATGATCGCGCGGGAAGCCCAGCTTGGTGGCATTTGCCTTCGCATAGGCGCGCAGCACGTCGCCGTTGGTGTTCTTCTCCTCGTCGGTCAGTCCGTTGGGATCACCGAAGATCAGGCCCTTGACGGCCGGCAGCTTGCCGTCAGCCACCTGAGGCCAGCACAGCGAATTCTCCGAGAAGAAATTCGCATCCTCCGGCACGATGCCGCGCAGGCGGAAGGCCTGCATGAAAGCGTTGCGCACGCCGTACGGATCGGGCGGATGAAGGTCGGCATGCGCGGTCAGGACGGCGCGCAGGAAATCGCCGAACACGATGTCGACCGGCGGGCAATAGTCGAGCGCGCGGGCGCAGATCCCGAAGAACTCTTCCGCCGTGGCGCTCGCCGCCTCGGCCAGGCGGTCGGCCAGCGGCTGAGGCAAATCGATGGGGTTCTGGCCACCGCCGCCGGCGCGGTAGATGCGAAACAGATCGGCGGTGCGCCGGGTATAGATCGTGAAATAGGCATCGAACACCGCGGCGACGAGAACCGAGCCGCGGTCGTGCGGTTCGATCTTGGTCTTGATGTCGTCGGAATTGGGCGGCGTGCCGAGCGCGCTGCGCAGCCCGCCCCGCATGCCTGAGGCCTCGCCGAATTGCTGGGCGAGCTGGACGAGCGGATTGATCTGGGTGAGCTGCGCCTGAATGAGCGGCTTGCCGTCGGCGCCGGAGCCATTGGGCGCTTCGGCGGGCACGTCGGCTCGGAGGTCGTACTGGAACAGCCTGCCACCGGTCTTCTGCAGCGTGTCGAGAAGGGCTTCCTTGTGCGAGAAATGGCAGAACAACGCGGAGAGATCGGCGAAGGCCTCATGAAAGGCGGGGACGTCGATATTGGTCGGCTCGGTGAAGAAACCGCGGATGCCGTCGACCACGGCATGCGTGGTCTCGTGCGCGATGATGTCGTGTGACAGGCAGGTGAATACCGTCTGGCCCGGCAGGTTGGGCCCCGGATGGGTGCGGCTGGCGCGGAAGTAGCCGAAAAGAATGCCCTGCGCGTCACGGCTGTAGAAGGCATTCGCCTCCGCCATGGCGTGGGGATAGAGATAGAGCACGTTGCGTCCCGCGGGCGCCGCCTTGCCGGCGCCCTGGTCGAAGCGCGCCCAGTGAACACGCCGGCCGAGGGCAACCTCGAAGCGCTGCAGCGTTTCGCTGGCGACCGCATAGACCATCTGCTGATGAAAGCGCGGATCGGTCTCGGTGGGGTCGAGCCCGCCGCGAATGGTGATGTACGGATTGTCGAGATCGATCGGTGCGTAATAGACCTTGCGCGAGCCGTCATAGTCGACGACGGCGAAGCGCTCGCCGACCGGTCCCGGGTGCAGCCGCTCGTAGGGCACCAGCGACGTCATGTGATTGCCCACGAGATGGCCCGCGCTGGGGTCGAAGGCATAGACCTTCAGCGGCCGAACCGTGGGTTTGGCGATTCGCGTGATGTCATTGATGCTATCGGTCATTGCGTGCGTCCGATATCAGATCGGCGAAATACCGAGTCCGCGGTACACGGGGAACTCAACTTGCCGTCGAGTCCTCTTTATCACTGCAACTACTATATCCTGTATTTGTCCACAGTTCTTCAACCGACGTCAAGTTACATGTCGTCGACGACGCTACCGAAAGCAAAAAGCACACGATGCGCAACGGCGCCGGCAAAGCCTGCGCTCGCCGTATTCGATTGCGCTCACCCCTTTGACGGCGACCACTTGTAGATTCGCTGGAGGCTTCCCCCCATGAGAGCGGCGCGGTCGCCGTCGGACAGGCGGTCGGTGACGCGGAATGCCTCGACCCCCTGCTCATAGGTCAGCAACGCGACCGCCCGGGTCCAGTCGGTCCCCCACATGCAGCGCGCGAGGCCGAAGGCGTCGAAGATGCGCGCGAGCGGATCCCAGATGTCCTTGTAGGGAAACGGCTCGTGGCTCAGCGTACAGGCGCCGCTGATCTTGACCGCGATATTCTTGTGCGGCGCCAGCGCCAGCAGCAGAGGCAACTCGGCCCAGGGCTGCGGCGGCGCCGGCGGCACGAACGGCTGGTGCAGGCCGAGATGGTCGACCACCAGCGTCGTGTCGGGATTGCGGGCGGCGAGCTTTCCGACCTGCTCCAGGCGACCGCGGCTCATCAGGTTGACCACAAGCGAGTGCCGGGCGGCGGCGGACAGGACACGGTTGATGCCGGGGTCGGCGGCGTCGGTCGACACGTTGGGGTTCATCATGATGCGGACGGCGACCGTGCCGTCGATCGCCGCCCACTCGGCGATCGTCTCGGCGACCGCGGGATCGTTGGGGTCGACCGGCTTGACCAGCCCGAACCGGCCGGGATGGGCGGCATGAACGGCGAGCGCGTAGCTCGCGTCATAGCGATACATGGCGAAGACCGAGGTCAACAGGCCGCCATCGACGCCGACGGCATCCATGGCCTTCACCATGTCCTCGCCGGTGACCTCCGGCGGCCCGGCCAGAACCTCGGTCCACGGGCGGCCCGGATGATTGCGTTCGTAGCAGTGAACCTGGGAATCGATCGTCAACATGAGGTCCGGCCTCCCTGACCGCTGTCCTTCAACAAGGCATGAGCCACTTCACAGCGAAATTGGCTGAGCCGGCGTTGCACGGAGAGGCTAGGTTGTGGCGCCTTGCAAAAGCAAGCGACTTGACGCGCTCACCACAGACCGGCGCACAATCCGTCATCAAGGAGAGCGACTCATGAAAATCGGCGCGGTGATGTTCTTTACCACGGACTCCATGCAGCCTGCGCCGTTGGGGCGTGCGCTGGAGGAACGCGGCTTCGAATCGCTGTGGGTGCCGGAGCACACGCACATCCCATCCTCGCGCAAGACGCCCTATCCGGCCGGCGGTCCGCTGATCCGGCCCTATTACGACATCATGGACCCGTTCCTCGCCCTCAACACCGCGGCCACGGCGACGACGAAGCTCAAGATCGGCACCGGCATTGCGCTGCTCACCCAGCGCGATCCGATCGTCACGGCCAAGGTGGTTTCGTCGATCGACCAATTGTCCAATGGCCGTTTCCTGTTCGGCGTCGGCAATGGCTGGAACCAGGACGAGATCGAGAATCACGGCACGGTCTTCGCCAGCCGCCACAAGCTGGCGCGCGAACGCATCGAGGCGATGAAGACCATCTGGACCGAGGAAGAACCCGAGTATCACGGCGAGTTCGTGAACTTCGACAAGATGAAGCAGTGGCCCAAGCCCAAGCAGAAGCCGCATCCGCCGATCATCGTCGGCGGCGCCTTCCCCTATGCCGCGCGGCGCGCCATCCGGTACGGCGACGGCTGGATTCCCCGCGCCGACCGGCTGGAGAAGGACGGCGTCGGCGTCGTCATCGAGAAGTTCCGCGCGCTGGCCAAGGAATCCGGCCGCGATCCCGCGAGCCTGCCCATCACCATCTTCCGGGTGCCCGACAAGATCGATGGCCTGCGTTTCTGCCAGGAGGTCGGCGTCGACCGGGTCACCTTCACCCTGCCGGCCGAAAAGGAAGACAAGCTCCTGCCGATCATCGATCGATGGGCCGAGCTGAAGCATCAACTGGGCGGCTGACCATGGCACCGCCGAAATTCGGCGTGGCGCTCAGCTTCCAGATCCATCCGGGTCTGGGCGAGCCCTGGGACAGGTCCTATCGGGAAGGCATCGAACTCGCCGCCGAAGCAAACCGGCTGGGCTTCGACTCGATCTGGGCGAGCGAGCATCACGGCGAGGCCGATGGTTATTGCCCGTCGCCCGTCGTCGCCTGTGCGGCCCTCGCGGTCGCGGCGCCCGACTGCCGCATCGGCCAGGCCGTCGCGCTGGCGCCGTTGCATGGCCATCCGCTGCGGCTCGCCGAGGATCTGTCGGTGCTCGACAATCTGTCGGGCGGCCGGGTCGAGATCGGCCTGGGGCAGGGCTATCGTCCCTCCGAGTTCGCGATGTTCGGCTGGCCCTATGCCAGGCGCACCACCGCCTTCGAGGAATCGCTCGACATCCTCGGACTCGCCTGGCGCGGCGAGCGCTTCGACTATGAGGGGCGGGTCTACAAGGTGAAGGACGGGCTGCTGCGCCCGCCGCCGATCAGGCCCGGCTCGCCGCCGCTGTGGATCGGCGCCGCCGCGCCGCTCGCCCGCGCGCGGGCCGTGCGCCACCGCGCCGGCCTTCTGGTCGCGCCGCTGATCGAGCTCGGGCATCTGGTGCGCCAGATCAAATCGTTCGACGACGAGGCGGCGCACCAGGGCGCGGGCCGCTTGCCCCATGCGCTGATGCGCGAGGTGATCGTGGGCGATTCGGCCGCCGACGCGATCAAGCGGCACCAGCCCTATCTCGACCATGTCTATCGTGTGCAGTACGCGCCGGAGCGCACGGGCCAGACCTACGTCGATCCGGCGACCGGCGAGCGCAAGCCGCTCACCGGCGACAATCCCCTCTATCTGTCCGAGGCCTTCATGCAGGACCGCTGGTTCCTCGGCACGCCCGCCGACATTGCCGCCAAGATGGTCTCCTGGCTGCCGCGCTTCGCGCTCGACCATTTCATCTTCCAGGCGCGCCAGCCCGGCATGTCGCTGCGCCACGCGGTGGCAAGCCTCGAAGCCATCGCCAAGGGCGTCCTGCCCGTCGTGCGTGCGGGCCTGGCCGCATGACCACCCGTCGGCGCCTGATGAGGCTCGTTCCCGCCGTCGCAACCGCGATGGCTGCCGGCACCGCCGCGCGCGCGCAGTCGTGGCCGCAGCGACAGCTTCGCATCATCGTTCCCTACGCGCCGGGCGGTGCGACCGACATCGTGGCCCGCGTCGTGGGCGCTGCGATCGGCGCCGAGTTCGGCCAGCCGGTGCTGATCGACAATCGCTCGGGCGGCGCCGGCAACATCGCCATGGAGCAGGCGGCCCAGGCCGCGCCGGACGGCTACACCTATGTCGTTACGACGGTGGCGCAGGCGGTCAACATGACGCTGTTCCGCAAGATCGGCTACGACCTCGAACGCGGCTTCGCGCCGGTCGCGTTCCTCTCCTACTATTCGTTCATTCTGGTCGTGAACCCGGATCTTCCGGTGAAATCGTTCCAGGACCTGGTCGCCCTGGCCCGCAAGCGGCCGCTGAACTACGCCAGCTCCGGCACCGGCTCGGCGCCGCACATCGGCACGTCGCTTCTGTGCAACCTGGCGGGCATCGAGATGACCCACGTGCCCTACCGGGGCAGCGGTCCCGCGGTTGCCGACCTGATTTCGGGCGCCTGCCAGTTGATGTTCGACAGCCCGCCCAGCGTCCTGCCCCAGATCCGGGCCGGCAAGCTGCGGGCGATTGCCGTCAGCGGCCTGGAGCGCATGCCCGAACTGCCCGACGTGCCGACCGTGGCGGAATCGGGCGTGCCGGGCTTCGAGATACTGGGATGGAACGGCCTGCTGGCGCCGGCGGGAACGCCGCCGGACATCCTGGCGAAGATGTACGACGCCATCCAGCGCGCGCTTGCCGATCCGCAGGTCAAGGAACGCTTCGAACAGGCCGGCGCGCGCACGCGGCCGATGTCGCGGGAAGCGTTCGGCGCCTTCCTGCACAGCGAGCTGGCGAAGTGGGCCGACGCAGTGCGCAAGAGCGGCGCCCAAGTGGAGTGATGGGCGGGTCGGCCGACTAATGGCCCTTGGCCAGTTCGCGTGCGATCAGCATTTTCTGGATCTCGCTCGGGCCGTCATAGATCTGGAAGACGCGCATGTCGCGATAGAACTTCTCGACCGGATAGTCGCTGAGGAAGCCGTAGCCACCGTGGATCTGGATGGCTGCCGACGTCACCTCCTCGGCCATTTCCGACGCGAAGAGCTTGGCCATCGACGCCTCCTTGGGCGAGGCGCGGCCGAGATCCTTCAGCCGTGCGGCATGGAGATAGAGCTGCCGGGCGGCCTCGATTTTGGTCGACATGTCGGCGAGCTGGAAGGCGATGGCCTGGTGCTCGATCAGGGGCTTGCCGAACGTCACCCGCACGCGGGCATAGGCCAGCGCGGCATCGAAGGCCGCCTGGGCGACGCCGACGGATTGCGCCGCCACGCCGATCCGCCCGCTGTCGAGCGATGACAGCGCCACCCGGAGCCCGGAGCCGGGCGCGCCCAGCATGTCCGCGGCAGGAACCTTCAGCCCGTCCAGGACGATCTGGCAGGTGTCGCAGGTCCGGTGACCCAGCTTCTTCTCGAGGTGCGCGACGTGGTAGCCGGGCGTGTCGGTGCGCGCGAGGAAGCAGGAGATGCCGTTCTTGCCGGCGCCGGGATCGGTGACGGCGAAGATCATCGCGAGCCTGGCGGTCTGGCCCGAGGTGATGAAATTCTTCGCGCCGTCGATCACATAGTGGTCGCCCGAGCGCACGGCGCGCGTCTGCAGGTTGGCGGCGTCGGAGCCGACCTGCGGCTCGCTCAGCAGGAAGGCGGCAAGCGCGTGGCCGGCCGCGGCGGGCCGCAGGAATTTCTCTTTCTGCGCATCGGTGCCGTGGGTGAGGACGGCCGCGTTGTAGGGAAAATTGGTCGCCGCCATCATGTTGGCGACGCCGGCATCGCCGTAGGCGATCTCTTCCATCGCCAACACATAGGACACGAAGTCGGCGCCCGAACCGCCCCAGGCCGCCGGAACGCAGACGCCCATCAGGCCGAGCGCGCCCATCTTGCGCAGCGTGTCGACCGGCACGTATTCGCGGCGATCCCAGTCCGCGGCAAAGGGCGTGATCTCGTGGCGGGCGAAGTCGCGCGCCATGTCGCGAATTGCCGTTTGTTGATCGCTTAGCAAAATTGCTCTCTGCCGATCTGATGTTCCATCAAGCATGGGGTCGCCGGGCCTGCGGCGGTCAAGGGAAAAGATCGCCGGCAACAAGGCGCTGGTGTCGTTTGCCGGCCTCTGTCAATTTTTCCGGCAGTGGCGACAGAACCACCGAAGCGGAGGATGACATGACGGCGCTCACGCGCGCTCAGGTGGAGGGCTACCACCGGGACGGCTTTTTGTTTCCGTTTCCCGCGCTCACCGAGGCGGAGAGAGTGGCCTGCCTGGCCGGTCTCGAGCGCTACGAGCGCTGGCTCGGCATGCCGGTGCCGAAGGCCGACCTGCGCTGGCGGACCCAGCCGCACGCCCTGCTGCCGTGGTATGCGAGCCTCGCGCGCACACCCGCGCATCCTCGACGTGGTCGAGCAGCTGATCGGTCCGGACATCCTGGTGTGGACCGGCACGTTCTTCATCAAGGAGCCGCTGTCACCGACCTTCGCCGCCTGGCACCAGGATTCGACCTATTTCGGCCTCGAACCCTACGACCAGGTCACGGCGTGGGTGGCGTTGACCGATGCGAGCGAGCAAGCCGGCTGCATGGAGGTTCTGTCGGCGCACGGCGCGCCCCGCCAGATGTATCATGCGCCGCTCGCACTCGAGAACAGCATCAACCGCGCCGGCCAGACGATCATGGAACCGCTCGACGAGGCCGAAGCAACGGCGATGCAGCTCGAGGCCGGCTCTTTTTCACTCCATCATACTTTGTGCGTGCACCGCTCCGCGCCCAACCGGGCCTCGCACCGCCGCGTCGGTCTCGGCATCAACTACATTCCCGCCCACGTTCGGCCGACAGCTCCCTTCCGAATGTCGGCGATGCTGGCCCGCGGCACCGACAGAGGGGGCCATTTCGACCTGTTCGATCCGCCCACGGCCGAGTTCGACACGGCAACCCATGACCTTGTCTACAATCGCTACGCCGAGAATTATCGCGAGCAGGTGAAGCGGCATGAGCACCGGTTCGCGCCGCAACCGGCTTAGCCTTCGAGGAGACACCGAGACAATGATCGTGACACGCAGACGAGCGGCCGTGCTGCTCGGCTTGGCCGCCCCGGCGCTGGCCCTCCCGGCGCGCGCCGCCGGTTATCCGTCCCGGCCGATCCGCCTCATCGTTCCCTACGCGCCGGGCGGCGGCGCCGATGCGGTGGCGCGCGTCGTCGCGCGCTACGTCGGCGACAGTCTCGGCCAGTCGATCGTGGTCGAGAATTGCGGCGGCGCGGGATCGATCATCGGCACCGACCTGGTCGCCAAGGCCGAGCCCGACGGCTACACGCTGCTGCTCGGGCAATCCGGCCCGATCTCGATCAACCCGGCCGTCTACAAGAGCCTGCCCTACGATCCGGTGAAGGACCTCGTGCCGATCACCATGACGAACTCCTATCCCTACGTCCTGGTCGTCAATGCGAAGCTGCCGGCCAGGTCGCTGCAGGAGTTCGTGGCGCTGGGCAAGGCCAAGCCGGGCTCGATGAATTACGGCACGACCGGCGTCGGCGCGGCCAATCACCTGATGAGCGAGCTGTTCTGCGAGAAGGCCGGGCTGAAGATGACCCATATCCCCTATCGCGGCACGGCGGTGGCGGTGGCCGATCTGGTCGCCGGCCAGGTCACCATGGTGTTCGGCGATCCGGTGAGCGTGCTGCCGCACATGCAGGCCGGCACCTTGCGCGCGCTCGCGGTGAGCAGCCCGGAGCGCTCGCCGGTCGCGCCGGAGGTTCCGACCGTTGCCGAGGGCGGCTATCCCGGCGTCGAAGCCGTCGCCTGGCACGGCATTTTTGCGCCCGCCCGCACGCCGACCGCGATCGTCGACACGCTGCACGCCGAAATCGTCAAGGCGCTGCGCGATCCCGACATCAAGGCCCTGCTGTCCAAACAGGCCATGCAGCCGGTCGGCGACACGCCGCAGGAATTTGCCGCCTTCATCCAGAAGGACATCGCGACCTGGAAGGAAGTCGCGGCTGCGGCGAACGTGTCGGTGGAATAGACAGGCGCGGCAGACCGGCCGCGTCGGCCCGCATCATTGTTCCGGCGTCGGCGCGTTCTCGGGAAGCAGGCCGGCGCGGCGCAGATCGGGCCACAGGGCGTCCGGAATCTCCGCCCGCATCAGGGCCGCGTTCTGCCGCACTTCGTCCGCGGTGCGCGGGCCGGGGATGACGGCGGCCACTGCCGGGTGCGCGGCGCAGAACTGCAGCGCGGCGGCCTTGATGTCGATGCCATGGCGTTCGCAGACGGCCCGGATGGCCTCGGCGCGCGCCACCCTGTCGGCTTTCGCCGGCTCGTAGTTGAAGGTCGTGCCGCCGGCCAGAAGGCCGGAATTGTAGGGACCGCCCAGCACCACCTTCACGCCCTTGGCCATGCAGGCGGGGAACAGCTCTGCAAGCGCGGTCTGGTCGAGCAGGGTGTAGCGCCCGGCGATCAGGAAGAGATCGGGCTTCGCCGCCTCGAGACAGGCGAGCGCCGGCTCGACCAGGTTGAGCCCCATGCCCCAGGCGCGGATTTCGCCGCGTGTCGCGCATCGCCGTGAGCACCTCGGCCGCGCCGGCCATGGCTTCGGCGAAGCGCTCCTTCCAGGCGGGACCGTGCCAGTCCTCCGAGCAGTCATGGATGTAGACGATGTCGAAGCGGCTCAACCCCATGCGCTGGTGGCTGTCCTGCAGCGAGCGGATGGTGCCGGCGGCGGTGTAGTCGAAGGTGCGGCGGAAGGGCAGCGCGTGCAGGAAGCCCTGGTTCATCGGCGGCCGGTTCTGCGAGACCTCCAGCAGCCGACCGACCTTGGTGGAGAGCGTGTAGGAATCGCGCGCCTGGCCGCGCAGCGCATGGCCCAGCCGATGCTCGGCCAGTCCCGCGCCGTAATGCGGCGCCGTATCGTAGTGTCGGATACCGGCATCCCAGGCCGCCTGCAGGCAGGCGACGGCGGCCTCTTCCGGCACCACGGTGCCGAGATTGCCCAACGGCGCGGTGCCGACACCGAGCGGGCCAGGCGGGGTGTAGCCGGTCATGCCTGTTCCTCTGACGCGTTGAAGAGAGCTTGTCGGGAAGAGGCAGTCTCAGTCGCCGGAGCAGCCAGGTCCAGCGTTTGATTACCGCTTCGCCTCGACCGCCGCCGGGAGTCGCCATCCAGGGCACAAGGTGGAATAGTCCGAGCCGTCTGTTCGGGATTGCCGAACATAGGAAAGGGCGGATGGCTGAGCCGAGTTTTGCCGAGACGAGCGCCTTCGTGGCCGTGCTCGAACAGAAGAGTTTCACCAAGGCGGCCAAGTACCTGAACCTGTCGCCGCCGCGCGTCAGCGAGATGCTGCGTCAGCTCGAGGAGCGGCTGGGCGTACGCCTGGTCGAGCGCACGACGCGGTCCGTGGCGCCGACCGTCGCCGGCGAGCGCCTGCTGGCAAGGCTGCGGCCCGTGCTCGACGACTACCGCGATGCCTTCGACCAGGTGAACGATTTTCGCGACAAGCCCGCCGGCTCCGTGCGCCTGACCGTGGCACCGCCGGTCGCCTCGCTGGGCCTGGTTTCCAGCATCAGCCGCTTTCTCGTCGCCTACCCGGAGATCAGCGTCGAGATCTCCGCCGACAGCTCCCTGACCGACATCGTCGCCGGCCGCTTCGATGCCGGCATCCGCCCCGCCGAGCGGCTGGAACGCGACATGATCGCCGTGCGCATCAGCGACGAAGTCCCGGTCGTCACCGTCGCGGCGCCATCCTACATCGCCCGGCACGGCAGGCCGCAGACGCCGCACGAACTCAGCCGCCACGACTGCATCCGGATTCGCTTCGGCAGCGGCGCCCTCATCTCATGGCGCCTGCGGGTGAACCGGCGCGTCGTCGAGGTGCCGGTCGAGGGACGCTTCATCGTCAACGACGATCGGATGGCCATGCAGGCGGTTCTTGAAGGCGCCGGGCTGCTGCAGATGCCGCGCAGTTCGGTCGAGAAAGACCTCACGGCCAGGCGCCTGGTCACCGTGCTCGACGATTTCCAGCAGCCGCCTCTTGCCGGCTTCTTTTTATTCTACCCCAGCCGCCGGCAGATCAGGCCGGCGCTCAAGGTGCTGGTGGACTTCCTGCGCAAGCGAGACAAGCGCGCCTAGGACGCCTTCCGATCGCTGGAATCATGCTGGGGGCGCGCCACTCCAGTGGCGCGTCATGTCAGCCGGACTGCGGCGCCACTCGCCCATCAGGATGCGCCAGGCTCGGGCCACAAGGCGCTAAGCGGCGGCGGCGAGCGCTCCGCCGGTCAGGCGCTCGACATGGGCCAGTGCCTTGCTCCGGTTGGCGCTCGCCGCTTCCGGTCCCATGCCCACCCCTTCGAAGTGGATGAAGGTCACGTCGGTCAGGCCAAGGAAGCCCAGCACCGTCCTGAGATACGGCTCCTGGAAGTCGAAGGCCGCTTGCGGCGTGCCCTTGCCGTAGACGCCGCCGCGGGCCCCCAGCACGAACACCTTCTTGTTCTTGAGCAGGCCCTCGGGACCCTTCTCGGTGTAGCGGAAGGTGCGGCCGCGGCGCGCCACGTGGTCGATCCAGGCCTTCAGGGTCGAGGGGATCGAGAAATTGTACATGGGCACCGCCAGCACGATCGTGTCGGCGGCCTCGAGCTCGGCGATCAGCTCGTCCGACAGGGCGACCGCCTGCTTTTGCTGGCTGTTGTGGGCGCCGGCGTCAGTGCCCATGGCGGCGAAGGTCTCGCCGTCGAGATGCGGCATGGTGTGCGGGGCGAGCGCCCGCTCGACCACCGAGCGATGCGGATAGCGCTTCAGGAAGTCGCGCGCGAGGCCCAGCGATTGGGACTTCTCGCCGAAAACGCTGGAATGGATCAGGAGGACGTTGCTCATGGGGATCTCCGAGTTGTGATGCAACGCAAGATGGGCCCGTGGCCGCCAGCGCATAAGCTGGAATAGTCGGAAGGGGCTATGCGGGATTCCAAAACAATCTGACGCGAGAGTTTATTCGGAACTGCCGCAAGGCTCGTTCGGACTATTCGATATTATCGATCAGCTCTCCCGATCGCATTATCCCCCTCTACTTCTGCACAGGAGACCAGGCATGGACTCGCTCGCCCCGCATGCCGCAACTCTGCGGCCCATCATCCACCGCACTGCCGGCCAGACGCATGGCCCGATCACCCGCCTGGCCAGCCCGGGCGACCTGGGCGAAGTGCTGAAGCCGTTCGTCTTCGTCGACCTGTTCGATAACCAGGGGCAAGAGTTCCGGGGCTTCGGACTGCACCCTCATTCCGGTATCGCGACCTTGACCTACATGGCCGAAGGCAGCACCCGCTATGAGGACACCAACGGCGCGCGCGGCCTGCTGGCGGCGGGTGGTGTCGAGTGGATGCAGGCCGGTCACGGCGTGTGGCACGGCGGGGGCGCGGGCGCGCCCGGCCGTGCGCGCGGCTTCCAGCTCTGGCTGGCTCTGCCGCCGCCTCTCGAACTCGGACCATCGGTCAGCCTTTACCAGGGGGCTGACGATGTGCCGGTGGCCGGCCCCGCGCGTGTTCTGCTGGGCTCCCACGGCGGCGTGAGCAGCGCCATCGAATCGCCGTCGGAAATAAACTATCTGGCGGTCCGCCTCGCCGGCGGCGAGCGTTGGCGTTACATGCCGCCCATCGGGCACAAGGTGCTCTGGATCGCCATCGGCAAAGGTGCGGTCAGAACGCCGGACCGTGTCGGCAGGGGCGAGCTGGCGATCTTCGTGCCGGGCGAGGGCGCCGTCGAGTTCGTGGCCGAAGCGGACAGCGAGTTCATGCTGGGCTCGGCGGTGCCGCATCCTCACGATCTCGTGCTGGGCTACTATTCCGTTCACACCAGCGCGGAGGCGCTGGCCCAGGGCGAACGGCGGATCCGCGAGATCCGCGCCGAGCTTGCCCAGCAGGGTCGGCTTTGACGCCTGGTCCTCGCCACGGGTGGCGAGCCGTCGACCCCGCGCGTGCCCGTCCTGGACGATCCGCGGCGACCCTATTTACTCGCGCTCGTCGTTCGCAAGTTCCTCGAGCGCTTCGCGGGTCAGATCGCTCATGCCGGTCTGCTGGTCCGTGACGGTGACACCTTTGGCATTCTTGAGATCGTTCAGCGCATCCAGCACTTGATCGGCCGTGTCGCATCCGACGTCCGTGCTGCCCGGGACTTTGATCAGGAATCGTGTCTTCGGCATGTCTTCCCCTCTGAGATGCGCCTATTTTCGGAGCAACGGTGGATTTTGCAATTGGGCATTGCAGTTGACCTGCGGCGTGTCCCAGACCTTCTGAAGACGAACCGGCAACGAGCCCCACGACAGATGGGGAACGACGTTGAACGTCTTTTGCATGTACTCGCAAATCTGGTGATTGCAGTCGGATTCGTCCCAGGTTTTCTGGATGGCGAAGGGAGCGGTGCCCCAGCTGCTGTAGGGCACGATCGAGTAGGTGCCCATGAGAGCCCCGCAGGTGGACGCGTCGACGGCGTAAGCCTCGGGCACGCTCCAGGAAAACACAAGAGAACAAGCTGCCGCGAGCGTCAATGCCGCGGGGAGCCGTGGGGATCGATCGGTCTTTTTCATCGCAGCATGTTACGTCATGGCTCGCCGCATGGCTAAGCGTTCGTCGCACATGCGGAAGGACTGTCGGAGATCGAAGTGCTAGCGTTCACGCCCGTCCGCGGCTCATCCGGGGATATCGTTGGACCATGGAGCCAGGAGTGACCGTCTTCACACGCCGGCGCGCGGTTGCCCTTGGCATAGGCACCCTCGCGCTCCCTTCATCGCTCGGCGCACAAGCCGCCTGGCCGACCGGCCCGGTCACGTTTGTCGTCGGCTATGCCCCGGGCGGCAGCAACGACATCAACGCCCGCGAACTGGCGCAGCTGATGTCGCCGATCGTTGGCCAACAGATCGTCGTCGACAACAAGGGTGGCGCCAACGGCAGCCTCGGCCTGCGCGCCGTCGCCAGCGCCAGCGAACACGGTGAGGCTACACCGTCCGCCGCAAACCGCATCGCTGGTCAATCCGTGGGTCCAGAAAGGCATGAATCGACATGACCCTGGCGACGCTCGCGCCGATGCTGCCAGACGACCGATGTGGTGCGCTGCGAGTTCGTCGTCTGCTGAAACACGTTGAGGTCGATCGATTGCGCGCCCGACTCGCGAACCCATTCTGCGTCACGCTCGTAATCTGGAAGCGGCCGAACGGCGTGATGGTCGCGGCGGCGGGTGCATAGACGTCGACCTTGTAGCCGCCCTCGATCTGGCCGAGGAACTGGTTGGCGCCGGTGCTGCCGGTGGCGGTGCGCTGGTCCAGGCCGGGGATCATGATCTGGCGATGCACCTGGTTGTCGTAATAGGCGTAGCCCGCCAGCGCATCGACATAAAAGCCTGATTGCGTGTACGAGCCGTAGACCGCGACGCTGACCGAGTTGGTATAGCCCTGACCCGGGAAGGAATTCACCCACTCCCAGCCATGCGTATAGCCGACACCGACGCCGACCAGGAAGCGCGGGTCGATCCTGTAGTCGATCCCGGTGGCGGCGCCGGCGAAGTTGTAGGTCAGCGTGGCAGCGTTGCCGTCGCCCAGCACGTGCCCAACCCACCCAGTGCGCTGGCGCTGGCGCAAAACGGTCCCGAGCATCGCAAGCCACTAACTCGCGGGCGTGGGCAGCGGCAACCGCTGACCGGCGCTCGCTGCGCCGCGCCGTTGGCCATCGTGCCCAGGCATTCACGCACTCAGCCGTGGCCCTACAGGGGCACCGGCCCGGCGCTGGCCGATGTGATCAGCGGCCAGATCACCATGAACTTCTCCTCCCTGCCGCCGGCGGTGCCGCAGGTCAAGGCCGGCAACCTCAAGGCGCTCGCGGTAACCGGCAACCGGCGCCTCACGTCACTGCCCGACGTGCCGACCCTCAAGGAGCAGGGCATCGACGCGGTGATCAACGGCTGGCACGGCCTGTTCGCGCCGGCCAGCACGCCCGACGTCCGCCCTATGCTCGACACCATCGCCAGGAACGCCAAGCCGGCCACTGCGGGATCCCAAGTCGGCGGACGTTCTGGCCAAGGACGGCGTCGACTGGTGCCTGCCGACCGGACGCGCGCCGAGCTTGGCCCGCGCGACGTCCGTCAAGCTCACTAGACCGGAACCTGCGAGGGACCCTGATTGTGGTACCGGGGCCGGTGTACGCGGCAAACACGAGCGCGCCGCCGTTGTTCAGGGTAACGCTTGCCAGGCCACCATTCGAATTGCCCTGAAAAACTAGGGCGCCGCCGTTCATCGTGACGTTCGCGTTCTGCAGCGTCGACGTCCCCGCCATGGTCAGGTTTCCCGCTGACGAGGTGATGGTCTGCGGTGCGGACGAAAAGTTGCCGATACCTGGACCGTTGAGGGTCAGGCCCGAGGGACTGAGGGCGATCGTGAAGGACGGAGCATTGCCGGGGAACGCGAGGCCGCCGATGCTGCCGGTGGCGCCCGTGATGCCCGTGACGCTGGGGAAAAACCCGAATGACGCCACATCGCTGGCGCCTGATGGTACGGTGGGCAGGAGCCAGTTGGACGCCGTGCTCCAATCAGAGGTTGTGCCCACCCAGAAGGCGCTCTGGGCGGCGACGCCGGCAGGTGACAGGCAGGTGGCGGCAAGCAAAGCCGCGCCACAGCGCTTCATGGGTGCAGGTCGGATTTACGTCGCCGACGAGCACGCCTTCTGGGGCAGGAAACTGAAGGCCCTGAAGATCGACATGGAATAGGGGAACCGCCTGGTTACGGCAGGCTCTTCTTGGCAAGCCGCTCGTTGAACCTGCGAAGATCGATCACGATTCGCTGGTGGCTTCCCTTGCCGATCTCCTCTTCGCCGTCGCTTGCCGACACCTTGAAGTCAATTCGCTTGCCGTCGACGCCGACGACCTCGGCCGTCGCGCTCACGTCGCGGCCGACCGGCGTGGCGGCGAGGTGCTTTACATCCACGGCAATACCGACGGCGCTTTCGCCGGCGTCGAGAAACGGCTTGATGGCATTGAGCGCCGCGTTCTCCATGATCAGGATCATCACCGGCGTCGCCAGCGTTTGCGGCAGCATGGCGTCCTTGAATCGATTGGCAAGGTGTTCGGGTCGCACGCGCAATGTCGACGTTGCCGTGGCTCCCAGCGGAATCTGCTTCATCTGTTCGTCCTGGATCTCGCTTCGCCCGGATCTTTGCTGAGCGACGTTGGACCGGTCTACACTACGTCTGCCCCCGGAAAGAAGAGGAACCATCGTGGTCAGCAGGAATTCCTTCAAGTTCGTCATGCTGCCGCCGCAGACCGACACGACCCGCGCCTGGGCCAGGCGCCTGGCCGAAGCGGTGCCGGAGGTCCGCGTGGTCGTTGCCGAGGACGCCGGACACCGCCGCAGCGCGAGATCGCCGACGCGGAAGCCGCCTTCGGCTGGCTCGGCAAGGAGCTCCTGTCGAAGGCCACGAACCTGCGCTGGCTGCAGGCGCCTCAGGCGGCGCCGGCGGCCGGCTACTACTACCCCGAGCTGGTCAGCCATCCGGTGAGCGTCACGAACTTCCGTGAGATCTACAACGACCATATCGGCGCCCACATCCTGGCCTTCGTGCTGGCTTTTGCCCGCGGGCTGCACGTGTTCATTCCGCAACAACTGCGCCGCGAATGGAAGAAGAGCCCGGCGGAGACCGGCGATGTCGTGCATTTGCCCGAAGCGACGGCCCTGGTCGTCGGCCTGGGCGGCATCGGTGCCGAGGCCGCGCGCCTGCTCGCGGCCTTCGGCGTTACCGTGCTGGCGACCGATGCACGCCGCACGGCGGCGCCCGCCGGGGTGGCCGAGCTGCATCCGCCGGCTGCCCTGGAAGAGCTGCTGCCCCGCGCAGACTTCGTGATCCTGACCGTGCCGCATACGCCGGCGACCGAAGGCTTCTTCAACCGCGCCCTCTTCCAGCGCATGAAGCGGACGGCGTTCTTCATCAACATCGGTCGCGGCATGACGACCAGGCTGGATGACCTGGTCGCAGCCTGCAGGCCGGCGAGATCGCCGGCGCCGCACTCGATGTCTATGAGCTGGAGCCGCTGCCGAGCGAGCACCCGCTTTGGACATTGCCCAACGTGTTGCTCACGCCGCACATGGCGGGACACGGGCCCTACCTCGACGAGCGTCGGTTCGAAATCATGGCCGACAACTGCCGCGCCTTCGCCGTCGGGCAGCCGCTGCGCAATCAGGTCGACAAGGCGTCCTGGTTCTGAAGTGAACGATCGGGACAGGTGTCCCGATCGTCCTGCTCTCTCGGCTTGACCCGGATGTCAGGCCGGCACTTCGACCTCGATCACCTCGAGATCGGCGGTCATCACCTTGCCCTTGGTTTCTGGACCGAGGAAGACCGCGACCACATACACGACCAGCGAACCGATCGTGGCGTACATCATCGGCTTGGCGAAGCCCATGCCCTGGTTGACCGCGAAATAGGTCAGCAGCGGCGCAACAGCCGCACCCCACACCGCCCCCTGGTGATAGACGAAGCCTGCCGCGGTTGCCCGGACCTCGGTCGGATAACGTTCCGACAGCCAGCCCGGGTTGAGGGCATCCTTGCCGCCGACAAAGCAGATGAACAGCAGGAAGGACGCGAGGAACCACGTCGGATCGGTCGTGCTCAGATAGATCGGCACCAAAAGGATGGAGATGGCGCAGGGGATCATGAGCGCCCAGCGCCGGCCGATCCGTTCCGACATCCCGCCCCAGAAACTGCAGGCGAGAAACGTCAGGATGTTGCCCCAGAATACCGGGACCGCCACCTGGGCCGGTGTCCAGCCCAGCTCCTTTTGCAGGTAGGTGCCCAGCATGGCCCAGATCGCGTAGTAGACCCAGAAATTCGCCGCCATCCACAGACAACCCGTGAAGGTGTTCCATAGATATTTGCGCTTGAAGATCGCAAACAGCGGAAGCGTGACCTGCTGCTTGGTCGTGTCCTGGATCTTCTTGTTTTCCGTCCAGACTTTCGGCTCTTTCACATAGATGCGGATCCAGACGCAGGCCAAGGCCGGCAGCACGCCCAGGATCAGCATGCCGCGCCAACCCCAGCCGGGCGCCATGCTTTCGAACGGGCCGTAGAGGAAGCCGTAGGCCAGCGCCGACAGCGCGAAACCCAGGCCCCACGAGCCCTGCAACACGCCGGACATGAAGCCGCGCGAGCGGACGGGCCAGGATTTCATCGCCAGCGCCGCGCCGGCCGGCCATTCCGCGCCCATCCCGATGCCCAGCAAGGCCCTGGCCACGAACAGGAAGGTGAAGCTGGGCGCGAGCCCCGCGGCGAGGTTGCAGACGGAGAACCAAAGGATGGAGATGATCAGCGGCGCCCGACGCCCCAATCGATCGGCCAACCAGCCGGATGCGGTTGCGCCGCCCAGGCGCATGATCAGCGTGACCGAGAAGATTGCGGTCACCTCGATCAGCGGAACCCCGAATTCCTGCGCGATCGGCGCCATGATCAGGAGAAAGACCGTGAAGTCGAACGCGTCCAGCGTCCAACCCATCCACGCAGCACAGTAAGCGTACCACTGATCTTTGGTGGGTTCTTTCCACCACGGCAACGCGGACACGGGTGCACTCGATGCGGACATCGGCGGGTCCTCCTGGATTGTTTTTTGGTCTACGCGGACGCTTCTCCAACTGAAATTGAACAGGCCGTAATTTTCCGGTGTTTACAGGGTATTGGCAACAGCATCGTGTGAGAAACGAGCTTTGCCGACTGCCTTCTCTGCGTTCCACTGGCGGAACACTTGCGGCGCTCTGGCTCGTTCGGGTTCCCCTGAGAGCCAGCTGATCGCACATGTGCTGCACGGTATGGGATTGAGAGGGCGGCAAACCCGAGTCGCCTGTTGTCCCTGTAGAAAAGTTCGTGGAGCGACTGACTGCCTGCTCAGGATTCGAATTGATGGTGATGTTGGCGGGTTGCAAGAGTCACCAAAGATGGCGTTTGGCGACGCGCGCAGCGTCGTGAGTTCGGGGAATGGAACTGTTGCTTTGCGATCTGGGGGTCGAACTTCTCGACCTCCTCGATGCGCCTTTGAATTCGATCAATTCCTGGGCGGATTGATCTTTCGGTCAAAGCGGCGGCTTGAGGGGGCGGAGGTGTTGTCGTGCGGCGAGCCATTCCGCACAAAGCGGCTGGCTCCAACCCTCGAACCGGCATCGCCCAGGGGTGCAGATCACACGGCGGAAAGCGAAAGATTGAACTCGATTTAGTCCGCTGCTCGTGTCTCGCCGCCCGTTCAATGCTCGTTCACCGCCAAGGCGAGGCGGCGTAGCAGCAGCGCTCGGCTCGCCGTCTCGACCATGGTGCAGGTGGCGGCGTCACCCGGCAGCGTGCCGGGTTCGATCTTGCCGAAGATCGGGCATAGTGTACGCAGCGAGCTCTCCCAGCTCTTCTGGGCCTGGGTCACCGACTCGGTGATATCCTTGAAGCCGCCCTTGCGGACGCCGCGCAGCGCGGCCTCCAGTTCAGCCTGCCAGACGGCGCGCTCGCGGTCGGCGCACGCCTTCCTCTTTGCCGTATCGCCCCCGGCTGCGTCCGTGCAGGGATCGGCGACGATACCGATGCAGGCGTGGCCGAGCGCTGGCTCCTGCCGCTTGAGACAGGCCTTGATGGCGCCGGTGTCAGGCGCCGTCGGTTGAGCCTGCGCCGCACCGGCGAAGAGCGTTGCGACCACGGCGGCCGTGACACTCACGAGGATTGGACGAGACATCTGCTCCTCCCCCTTATGCGGCCATTTTACGTTCTACGACCGGCGACCGCTACCCGGTGCTCAGGCGCTGGCTCGCTGGGAAGATGCTCCTTGTTGCATTGGGCTCTGCTGCATTTGCCGCTCAGCGTGCGGACGCGCAGACGCCGACGTCCGAGCCGCTGCCGGGCCAGGATTTGCCATTGCGGTTCTCCCTCTACTCGGCGGATGCGCGACCGGCCGCGGTAACCGCCGGTGCCGGCGCGTCGTGCCTGCTGTCGATCTCGTCGAAGGTGCGGCCCTTGGGCTCGAACCCGAACGCCCAGAAGCCGATCACGCCGAGGATGTACCACGCGGCGAAGTAGCTCAGCGCCGGCCCGAGCATGACGAGGTTGGGCGCGGCGGGCTTGATCAGATCGCCCGCGCCCATGATCAGCGCCAGCCCGAGCGGGCCGAGGAATTTGCCGCAATTGCCGACGCCATAGCTTAGGCCCATGCCGCTTGCCCGCAGCCGGGCAGGCCAGATCTCCGCCATGTACGGCCCGACGACGGTGTAGACGGCGCTGCCGAAAAAGCTTTGCGCCACGATCAGCATGTAGAACAGCGAGGCGCCGGCGATATAGACGTCGTGCAGGTAGCCTGCGAGCGTCATCAGCACCGCCGCCATCACGCAATAGATCGTGCCGGAGCCGCGCCGCCCCAGGGGCTCGATGAGCGCGGTGATGCTGAACCGGCCGAGGATCCCCGCCAGGTTGACGAAGATCATCAGGAAAGCAGCGTGCTCTGGCGTGATCTTCGGCACCAGCACGAGCACCAGCAGGGTCGGTCCCCACAGCCCGAGCGAAGCGCCGCCGGTCTGGGTCAGGCCGGTGAGACAGCCGGCGGCGACCAGGCGCGGATACTGGAACAGATCGACCCAGCGCGTCTTGCTGATCACCGGCGCCGCGCTCGGCAGCACGATCTCCTTCGAATCGATCATCAGCGCCCAGGCGAGCGAGCGTCGCGCCTCTTCATTGCGCCCCTTGAGTATCAGCCAGCGTGGCGATTCCGGCACCCACCAGCGGATCATGAACACCAGAACCAGTGGCGCCAGGCCGACCAGGAACAGGCCGCGCCAGCCGACGATCGGCAGGAGCTGCCAGGCCGCCAGGCCGGCCAGCATGCTGCCGCCCGGCAGCAGCGTCGTGATGAGCGCGCTCACCCAGCCGCGCTTGTAGGCAGGGATGAATTCCTGCACCAGCGGCAGGTCGATGGTGAAGATGCCGGCATTGCCGACGCCGACGAAGAAGCGGAAGAACATCAGGAAGTACCAGCCCGGGATCAGGGCGTCCTGGTCCGGCGTGAACACCATGATGCCTGTGGCGAGCGAGATGGTGATCGTCGACAGGATGAACACCGTGCGGCGGCCGACCCGGTCGCCGAGCCATCCCCAGAAGAAGGCGCCAGGAACCGCGCCGAGACCGGAGGCCAGCAGGATTCCGCCGCCCTCCCAATAGGTCAGCGACCATTGCTTGGTCAGCGCCGCAGTGACGTAGCCGATCAGGAAGAAATCGAAGAAATCGAGCAGATCCGCCAGGTTGGCCGTGCAGATCAGCTTCCACTGATTTGTCGTCAGCTTCTTCTGCTGTTCCAGGAGCTCGATCATGACGTTCCCTCCGCTGGCCGGCGGATGGCGTAATGAACGCTGGGCGACGCTCTTCTCTGTAGTGTGTGACTGGTGACTACGCGTGACAGGTGCCTACCGTCCATCGGTGGCCGGTACCGCCAGCGGAAAGGAACGTAACAACATGCGGGACTGCCATCAAGAACGCTTCGCGGTGGCAACATCATTCAGGCGGGCTATGGCATGCCGCCGCCGATGCGGAGTGTAAACCCAACCCAGGCAACCGCATGTGGAGCGCAATTGCAAACCCGGTAATATTCTGATCGGGCATGGGATTTCCGCTTAGCCCCCTAGAAGCTGACATCTGCGTCTTTATGAGTACACGACCGTCGGCGGCCGAGGCTCGCGCTCATCGCTGCCAAGCCGGCGCTGGGACTCGTCGTCGATCACGACGGGCACGACAGGCATCTACGTCCGCCGCGAGCGCCAGCAACTGCGGAAGATTCCGCAGTTCGGCGGCCGGCAGCCCGCCGGGTGTCCCACCATCGCGCGTCTGAGGTGGCGCCTTGGCGGCCAAGGTCAATAAATCGTCGGTGTAGATCAATGACGCGCTGAGCGAGCGTCAGTATCCGTCATCTTGGTGCCCGCCGGGGGAGGCTTTGGCGGCACACTGAACGCTCTCTGACGCGCGGTTCAACGCGACGCGGGGGTGCGGCGTTTGTCGTGCGCTGCCGGCGTTTGTGCGGTGGGTGGCTTTCCCCTCCCCCGTACGGCGTCGGCAGCCTTCAGTTGAAGCTCGCCCTTGCGACGAAGGTTAACGGAATGTCGCCGAAGATCAATGCTGCACTGAACGAAGACCGCCAGATGTCAACCGACTCTCCGAGGCCCGTCTTGGTGAGTCTCACCCCGGCCGCGGGAGAATAGCCACGGCGGAAAGCGACTCAATTCGGTATCAGGCGTCGGCCATCGCCACGGTGGCGGCGGCGGCGCGCGCATCCAGATGGCAGGCGATGCTGTGGGTGCCGCCGAAATCGCGCAGCACCGGCGCAGTGGTGTCGCAGAGCGGCGCGATGCGCTGCGGGCAGCGGGCGCGGAACGGACAGCCGGCGGCACCTGCGGCAACGCTCTGCGCCGCCTCGGCCGGCGCCTCGTGGGCGACAGAGGCGAGCAGCGCCCGCGTATAGGGATGATAGGGCGGCGCCAGCACCTCGGCCGCGCTGCCGGACTCGCAGATGCGGCCGCGATACATCACCGCGATGCGGTCGGATATCTGCGCCACCACCGCGAGGTCGTGCGAGATGAACAGATAGGCGAGGCCGAGCCGGTCGCGCAGATCGGCGAGAAGATTGACGATCGCCGCCTGCACCGAGACGTCCAGCGCCGAGACCGGTTCGTCGCAGACGATGAAGCGTGGCTCGGTGGCCAGCGCCCGGGCGATCGCGACACGCTGGCGCTCGCCGCCGCTGAGCTGATGCGGGTAGCGCAGCCGGTAGGCGGCGGGCAGCCGCACCATGTCCAGCAATTGCTCGACCCGGGTGACCCGTTCGCCGGGTGGCACGAGATTGAACAGCGCCAGCGGGCGGCCGATCGCCTCGCCGATCGACAGCCGCGGGTTGAGCGAGGAGCCGACATTCTGGAACACGATCTGCGCCTGCCTGGCGGAAGCGGCGACAGGCCGACACTGGGCACCAGGCCCATATCCGCGCCGTCGAATTCGACAGCTGCCCGCATTCTGCTGCAGCAGCCGAAGCACCAACCGGCCGAGGGTCGATTTGCCGCAGCCGCTCTCGCCGACCAGGCCGAGCACCTCGCCCGGCGAGATCGACAGCGACACGCCGTCCACCGCGGTCACCTTGCCTTCGTCGTAGCACCAGCCGCGGCCGGCCGCCGGCGAAGGAGAGGCGCCACGCGGCGAGGCCGGACGCGGGCGCGAAAACTCTTGCTGCATGCCGGTGACGTTGACCAGCGCATCGCCGGCGGCGGAACGCCGGCTGTCGACGGCCTTGACGGCGGGCGGCGCGGGCCAGTCGCCGAGCCGGTCGACCTTCCAGCAGCGGGCCTGGTGGCCATCCGCGGCCGCGACGATGGGTTGCGCGGCGGCGCAGCGTGCCTCGCTGAACGGGCAGCGCGGCGCGGAAGACGCAGCCAGCCTCCGGTTCGGGCCGCCCTGGCATCTGGCCGGCGATGGAGGGCAGCCGACTGCCGCGTGGCGCAGCCGTGCAGCGGCGGCAGCGACGCCAGCAGGCCCTTGGCTTAGGGATGCGCGGGCCGCGACAGCACGCGCGCGGCACTGCCGAACTCGACGATCTGGCTGGCGTACATCACCGCCACGCTCGTCGCAGACCCGCCGCACCACGCCGAGATTGTGGCTGATGAACAGCAAGCTGATGCGATTTGCGCCGGCGCAGCGAGCCAGCAGGTCGAGAATCTGGGCCTCGACCGTCACGTCCAGAGCCGTGGTCGGCTCGTCCAGGATCAGCAGCGGCGGCTCGCAGGCAAGCGCGGCGGCGATCAGCGCGCGCTGCTTCATGCCGCCGCTGAGCTGGTGCGGATAGGCGCGTGCCACCTCGGCGGGCGGGCGATGCCCATCTCGGCCAGCAGCGCCTCGGCGCGGCGCATCGCGGCGTCGGCGGCCCAGGCGGAGATGCTGCACCATCGGCTCGGCGATCTGCGCGGCCGACGCGCAGCGCCGGGTTGAGCGCCGTGAACGGATCCTGGAACACCGAGCCGATCCGCCGTCCCATCACCGCGCGGCGCTGCGGTGGCGCGAGCGTGGCGAGGTCGCGTCCCCTCGAAGACGATGCTGCCCGTCGATCGCGGCACCAGTGCCGAGAAGATCGAGAATGGCGCCGGCGATGCTGCTCTTGCCTGAACCCGATTCGCCGACGATGCCGAGTGCCGCGCCGGCGGCGAGGCGAAACGAGACGTCGCGCACCGCCACCACCGGGCCTGCCGAGCCGGCATAGCGCACGGTCAGATCCGTGACGTCGAGCAGCGGGCCGGGCGGCGGTGGCACGTTCATCAGTCGGCCGCCGATGCGCGGGTCGAGCACTTCGCGCAGCCCGTCGCCGAGCAGGCTGATGCCGATCACCGTAATGCTCATCGCGAGGCCGGGCGCGAGCGAAATCCACGGCGCCGTATCGACGAAGGCGCGGCCGTTGCTGATCATCAGCCCCCAGTCGGCCGCCGGCGGCTGCACGCCGAAGCCGAGAAAGCTCAGCACCGCGCCGAGCAGCACCGCGAACACCACGCGCAGGCTGGCTTCGACCATCAGCACCGGCCAGACATTGGGCAGCAGCTCGCGCAGCAGGATGTACCAGACGCTCGCCGCGTGCGCGCGCCGCCTCGATGAATTCCCCGCTCATCAGATCGAGCGTCACGCTGCGGGTCACGCGGGCCGATCGGCGGCACCGACAGCACGCCGATCGCGATCGCCGTCTTCAGCAGGCTGGGCGGCGTCACCGCCAGGATCAGCAGCACCAGCATGATCGGCGGGAACGCCATCATCACGTCGAGCGTGCGCATGATCGCCTCGTCGGCGAAGCCGCGCCGGTAGCCGGCGAACAGGCCGAGCGGCACGCCGATCGCCATGCTGAGCAGGGTCGCGATGCCGCCCAGCAGCAGCGAGAGCTGCGAGCCGAACAGCAGCCGGCTGAACACGTCGCGGCCGTACTCGTCGGTGCCGGCGAGCCAAGTGCAGGCTGGGCGGCGAGAAGCGGTCGCGGATGTGGATCTGGTCGAATGGATAGGGCGCGATGACGTGCGGCGAGGACGGCGAGCAGCACCAGCAGCGCCACGATGGCGCCGCCCACCAGCAGCGCGCGCGGGAAGCGCCGGCGCCGCGCAGGGCCCGCGGCAGTTCGCCGCGATGACCTCAGTCAACCGCGCCTCCATAGCGGATGCGGGGATTGGCGACGCCGTACAGCAGGTCGGCGGCCAGGTTGGCCAGGCAGTAGACCGCGGTCAGCACCAGGATCGCCGCCTGCATCAGCGGCAGGTCCTGGCGTTCGAGCGCAAAGATCAGCAGCCGGCCGAGGCCGGGATAGGCGAAGATGCTCTCGACGGCGACGATGCCGCCGATCAGGAAGCCGAAATCCTGCGCCAGCACCGTGATCGTCGGCAGCAGCGCGTTGCGCAGCGCGTGGCGGCGGATCACGATCCGTTCCGGCAGGCCGCGCGCGCGGGCGACCTTCACGTAGTGCTGTCGCAGCTCCTCGAGCATGCTCGATCGGGTGAGCCGCGAGACATGCGCGAGCAGCGTCAGGGTCAGCGTGATTACCGGCAGGATCAGATGGGCAATAGTGGTCGAGCAGGCCGGCGCCGCGGCTCGCCGGCGCCGGACGGTCGGCAACAAGTGCAAGGTGCTGCCGAACACCAGGATCAGCACCAGCCCCCAGTAGAATTCGGGCACGGAGATTCCGAGATACGTGAAGATCGAGACGGCGTGATCGGGCCAGTGGCCGCGCCGCACCGCGGCGATCACGCCCAGCGTGGGCCCCACGATGGCGACCACCGCCATGGCGCTGACCGCCAGGATCGCCGACTTGCCGAACGCGTCCCATAGCATCGGCGCGATCGGGCGTTCCATCACCAGCGACTGGCCGAGATCTCCCTGCAGCACGAGGCTGGCCCAGTTCCAGTATTGCACCGCCAGCGGCAGGTCGAGGCCGAGCTTGTGCTCCAAGGCTTTTTGCGTCTCCGGCGTGGAATACTGGCCCAGGATCATCGCCGCGGTATTGGTCGGCAGCGCGTGCGTGGCCAGGAACACGAGGATGGACATGATCACCAGGATCACCAGCACCGCCCCCAGCCGCTTGACCGCATACAGGCCCATGGTCAGCCTGACGCGCAGTTCATGGGGCCGCGTGCAGCAAGGCTTGCACTCCCTCTTTCAGGTCGCGTCCGCGTCAGCTCGCCAGCGAGACCTGGCTGATATCGGCGAACATCAGCGGCGAGGGCGCGAAGCCCTGCACCTTTTTGCTGATCCCGCAGGCGAAGTTGCTGACAAGGACGATACTGCCCGGCCCGTCCTTGACCACGATCTCCTGGAAGCGGCCGTACAATTTTGCCTGTTCGACCGGGTCGGCGATGGTGCGCGCGCTGTCGAGCAGCTTGTCGACTTCGGCATTGTTGTAGTTCCACAGCGTGCTGTTCCACGAGCCCGTGCTGTGGTACCAGGAATACAGCATCAGGTCGGGCGTGGTGCGGCCGTTGAACTTGTCCACGTTGAACGGCACCTTGCCTTCCATTTCAGCAAAGAACTTGTCCTGCGGCACGACGCGCAACTGCACGATCACGCCGACCTGCTTGGCCACGTCGCGGAACGCCGTCGCCAGACGTTCCAGCGGTGGCGATTGGCCGGGCACGAACAGCTCGACATTCATGCCGCTTGCGAAGCCGGCCTCGGCCAGCAGCTTCTTCGCGCCCGCGATGTCGGGAGCGAGCACGAGGTCCTTGCGGAAATAGGGATGCGTCGGCGGGATCGGCGTGACCGTCGGTGTGCCCTGGCCGAAGGTGGCGATGTCGGCGAAGGCGGACTTGTCCACCAGCTTCATGAACGCCTCCCGCACGCGGGGGTCGTCGAACGGCTTCATCTTGCAGTTCATCACGATGCCCAGCCAGCTACCGGTGGCGATCTCGGCGACGGTAGCGACGCTGCTGCGCTTGACCTTGTCCACCAGCTCCGGCGGGAGGTCATAGACGATGTCGAGCGCACCGCTTTCGAGGGCGGCGACGGCGGTGGTGTACTCGGGAATGATGCGGAGAACGGCACGTTCTGCCTTCGGCACGCCGGGGAGGAAGTAGTTCGGGTTGCGTTCCAGGACGAGCTGGTCGCCGGGCTTGTATTCAACGAACTTGAACGGCCCGGTGCCGATCGGCTTGGTCGTCAGCGTGTCCATCGCGGTCTCGCTGACGATCATCGCCTGGTAACCGGCGACCAGCGCGGGCATGTCGGCATAGGGGATGCCGAGGGTGAAGCGCACGGTGAGCGGATCGACCGCCTCGACCTTGGTGATCACCTCCATCGGTGCGCGCAGCACCGATGCCACCGCCTTGTCCTGCAGTCGCCCATAGGTGAACAACACATCGGCTGAGGTGAATTTCTTGCCGTCATGGAAGGTCACGTTCGGCCGCAGGTGGAAGGTCCAGACCTTGAGGTCGGGCGTGGACTCCCAGCTGGTGGCGAGATCGGGCCGCACCGCCAGCTTGGCGTCCTGCATCGTGAGCCGGTTGAAGACGCAATTGGCGTAATTGTATTCGAGCCCGCCAACGCGGAACTTCGCCGGATCGAGGGTCGCCACCGGCACAGGGAACGAGACCCGGATTGTACCGCCCTCGGCGGCACTCGCCTCGGCGAGAGGCAATGTCGCGACCGCGCCCATGGCGAGCAGACTGCGACGTGAGATCGACAAGGTTGACTGGCGTTGGCGCATGCACGGCCTCCAGAGATGTCGCTTCATGGTGCGATGCAGCAAGGCTCGTGCCAGATGTGCGATCAGCTGCTCCGCTCGGTGCTCGCTGTCGGGCGACGGCGAAAGACGCGTGGCATGCGGCTTGCTCACATGGATCGCGGGGCCGCTCGGCGATCAATTGCGCACCGTTGCCGTCACAGATGAGGGACATGCATGACCGCGAAACGCTTTCATCTTGGCTGGTTCATGAACTTCGCCCTCGACAACTGGAATTCTACATTCTCATCGGATGGAAAGCCCTGGAACGGCGGCTTCTATGTGGACATGGCGAAGGCCATGGAGCGCGCCTGCTTCGACTACATCATGTTCGAGGACACCTTGATGGTGTCGGACGCCTATGGTGGCACCACCGAGGCCTACCTGAAACACGCGCTCATGGTGCCCAAGGGCGATCCTTCTCCGATGGCCGCCTTGGTCGGAGCCAGCACCACAAGGATGGGCATAGTGATAACCATGTCCACGCTGGCCTATCCGCCCTTCCTGCTGGCGCGGTTGTGCTCGACGCTGGACAATATCTGCGGCGGACGGTTCGGCTGGAACATCGTCACGTCAGGCGAGGATCTTGCGGCGCAGAATTTCGGCCTCGATAAATTGCCACCGCGCCAGCAGCGCTACGATATGTGCGACGAGTATGTCGCGCTGTGCAAGAAGCTCTGGGACAGCTGGGACGCCGACGCCGTGGTGCTCGACCGCGAGAGCGATACCTATGCCGACCACACCAAGGTCCGGCCGATCGACTTCGTCGGCAAATACTACAAATGCCGCGGCCCGCTCAATTGTGCCCCGTCGCCGCAAGGACGACCCGCCTTCATCCAGGCGGGCGGATCGCCGCGCGGCCGGCAGTTCGCCGCCGAAACCGCCGACAGCATCATCGCCTCCGCGACCGGCGTTGCCGCGATGAAGGAATATCGCGACGACGTCCGCGCCCGCGCCGCAAAGGCCGGCCGCAATCCTGATGACATCAAAGTCCTCTTCACCGTCTCGCCGATGCTGGCGGAAACCCGGCAGGCGGCACAGGACAAGATGGATGCCTGGATCAACGGCCCCGACTACATCGTGCGCACGCTGGCCGGCATCAGTTCGATCACCGACATCGACTTTTCGAAGTTCGACCTCGATGCCGAGCTGCCGCCGCTCACCACCAATGGCGAGCAGGGCTCACTCGATGCCTTCGTGCAGAAGGGCTCGGGCAAGACTTTGCGGCAATTGGCGCTCGATCGCGCGACCCGCGGCCTCGACGGGGTGGTGGGCACGCCGGATCAGGTGGCCGACTATCTCGGAGAGATCATGGCGGAGGTCGGCGGCGATGGTTTCCTGATCAGCGCCGGACAATGGAAGCTCAGCCGCCAATACATCAACGAGATCTGCGAGGGCCTCGTGCCCGCCTTGCAACGACGCGGCCTGGTTCGCACCGAATACACCCAGACCACGCTCAGGGAGACGCTGCGCGAGTTCTAGAGCGGAATGAGATGAGGTGGAACCGCATGCGGTTCCACCTCATCTCATTCGCGCGCACGGGTGATCGCGGTTCCACAGGGCATGATGGGTCCGGCTGAGTTCAACCGGACCCATCATGCTCTAGGCCCGAACCACTGGCGGCGCCTGGCACGAGCGTTGCACGGCACGTTGATCGGAAGTGGTTAGGTTCAGGGCAGTCCTGATACGGCGGCCCATCCTGAAGCGGAGCGCACATGGCCGGCAACAACCTGTTCCATCTCGCCTGGTTCCTCCAGGGGTCGAGCATCCAGGCCTGGGGCGCACCATGGACGGGGAATATCAGCGAGGAGTGGATGAGCGCCGATATGTTCGTCGATCTCGCGCGGGCGATCGAACGGGCTGGGTTCGACTACCTGCTGATCGAGGACTCCGTCTATGTCGGCCAGAACTGGCAGAACTCGCGCGACATCTTCCTGAAGAACGGCATGTCCATCCCGCGTCAGGAACCGACGGTGGTGGCGACCCTGATGGCGCAGGCCACGAAACATCTCGGCATCGTGCCCACCCTGTCGACCTTCGCCTACCATCCCTATCTCGTGGCCCGTATCGTCGGCACGCTCGACCAGGTGTCCGCCGGGCGCGGCGGCTGGAACATGGTGACCGGGAGTTCCGACTTCGCGGCACAGAATTTCGGCATGGACGCGCTGCCGCCGCACGACACGCGATATGAGATGGCGCACGAGTTCATCGAAGTCGTCACCCGGCTATGGGATTCCTGGGAGCCGGGCGCGATCGTCGCGGACCGCAAGACCGGCGTGCTGGTCGACCCGGCGAAAGTCCACACCATCGACTATCGTGGCAAATACTATGGCAGCCGCGGCCCGCTGAATTCGGGCCCCGCCCCGCAGGGCCGACCCGTCATCGCCCAGGCCGGCGGTTCCGGTCCCGGCCGCGCGATCGCCGCGAAATACGCCGATACCATCGTCGCCCACCCCAAGGGAATCGAGGCGATGAAGGAGTACCGCAACGATGTCCGTCAGCAGATGATGGGACTCGGGCGCGACCCGGACGGGTGCAAGATCCTGTTCCTGATCGCCCCGATCGTTGCCGCCAGCCAGGAGGAGGCGCAGATCCGTGCCGACCGCCGGCGCGCCGACGCCACGGCCAATATCGACATTCGCCTCGCGCAATTCGGCTGGAGCACGAATTTGGATCTGTCCGGCTGCGATCTCGACGCGCCGGTCGGCGAGCTGACCACCAACGGCCACCAGTCGAGCCTGCAGAAATTCCTCAAACAGGCCGGCGGCAAGACGCTGCGCGAGGCGATCGTCGGCTATTCCACCGGCGGCGGCTCGGTCGATCTCGTCGGCACCCCCGATAGTGTGGCGGCCCAGATGGACGAGATCATGCAGGAGGTCGGCGGCGACGGCTTCCTGTTCTTCCTCGGCGACGTCAGCCGCAAGAGCGTGGCCGAGATCACCGACGGGCTGATTCCGGCCTTGCAGCAGCGCGGCCTCACGCGGACCGGCTTCGGCGGCAAACATCTGCGCGACAATCTGCTGGAATTCTAACCGGGGTGACGCACACGCGATAGCTGACCCGTGACCGAAGCCGAGGCGGCGGTATCGTCACCGGCAGTAGCTCGAACCACCACTGGCCAATCATGCCCCGGAGAAATCCTGGCGAGAAGGGCCGAAGACACCGGTGCTCTGCTCGGAAGTAGCGTCGCCTAAGGCCGCTTTCACGCGCAAATGCGCCGGTAAGTTGGCCCATTCTTGCGAGGCGCGAACCGCGGAGAGAAAGTTCGCGGCATCGCTGGCGGACAGGGCGGGATTCGAACCCGCGGTGGCTGTTACACCACGCACGCTTTCCAAGCGTGTGCCTTAAACCACTCGGCCACCTGTCCTTTTAGCGCAGTCGGCCGCTCTTATAGCGCGGTGGATAGGTTGGGCAACGGCATCTTCCCCCGCCCCGGCCGCTTGGCTAGGGTGCACGCCGCCATTTGGGGGATCGATGGTGATGTTGCGGGGCTTGGGGTGGTTGCTGCTGGCGTCGGCTGTCGCAGCAATCGTGCACGATGGATTGACCTGGTGGTCCGAAGGCTCCTTCCATTTGCTGGGCCTCGGGGACCTGTGGTCGCATCTCGACGTGCGTTCGCTCAGCGATGCGCAGAGCGCGGTGCAGCGACACGTATCGACGGCGCTGTGGAGCTGGATCGTCCGGCCGATCCTGATGATCCCGGCTTTGCCGGCTTTCCTGGCCCTCGGGTTCGTCTTTCTGTGGCTCGGCAGCCGGAGCGGCGGCGACGCCGATCCCGGCTTCGCCATCGGTTCGCGGCGGCCGCGGCGCCGGCGCAGCCGCGGGCTCTCCTGAGCCTGCCCTGCGGCCGAAACAACGGCTTGATTTTTACTAATCTAATACTTGATTTTCACTTAAGTATGGTATATCTTCTGTCCGGGCACCCGGCAGGAGCGCTGTCATGGTCAGTCACGTCGACGATCCGGCGATGCAGAGCGCTGCGTCCATGCAGGCATCGACGTCAGTGGGCGGCGACAGGAAAGCGACTACCGCACTGCCGGAAATGCCGGAAATACCGGAAATTCCAGGGAGGAGGCCGAACGGAAAATCCCCGGCGGAAAGGGCGCAAAGGGCGGAAACCCCCGGCAACAATCGGCCGCGGAAAATTATCAAGGATATCAAGGCCTCTCTACGCCGGTCCGGCGCGCAGAGGCTCGGCGGAAACTGGCGGAAAGTGGCGCAAAGCGGCGAAACCCCTTTTGCAGTGTCCGTCAGGGGCGCGCGGCAGGCGCTAGCGGCTGTCCATCTTGAGGGCGGCGATGAAGGCGGACTGCGGGATCTCCACGTCGCCCACCTGGCGCATCCGCTTCTTGCCCTTCTTCTGCTTCTCCAGGAGCTTCTTCTTGCGGCTGATGTCGCCGCCGTAGCACTTGGCCAGCACGTCCTTGCGCAGCGCGCTGATCGTCTCGCGCGCGACGATGCGCCCGCCGATCGCGGCCTGGATGGCGATCTTGAAGAGCTGGCGCGGGATCAGGTCCTTCAGCCGCTCGCACAGCGCCCGGCCGCGGGCCTCGGCCTGGTTCTTGTGGGTGATGATGCTGAGCGCATCGACCGGCTCGCCGTTCACCAGGATGGTGAGCTTGACCAGCTCGCCCTCCTCGTAGCCCACCATCTCGTAGTCGAAGCTGGCATAGCCGCGCGTCACCGATTTCAGCCGGTCGTAGAAGTCGAACACCACCTCGTTCAGCGGCAGGCGGTAGACCGCCATGGCGCGCGTGCCGGCATAGGTGAGCTCGATCTGCTGGCCGCGGCGCTCCTGGCAGAGCGTCAGGACGGAGCCGAGATGCTCGTCCGGCGTCATGATGGTCGCCTTGATCCACGGCTCCTGCATGGTCTCGATATGCATCGGATCGGGATAGTCGGCCGGATTGTGCAGCTCGCGCTCGGTGCCGTCGGTCATCTTGAGCTTGTAGACGACCGAGGGCGCGGTGGTGACGAGGTCGAGGTCGAACTCGCGCTCCAGCCGCTCCTGCACGATCTCCAAATGGAGAAGTCCCAGGAAGCCGCAGCGGAAACCGAAGCCGAGCGCGGCGCTCGATTCCGGCTCGAAATGGAACGACGAGTCGTTGAGGCGAAGCTTGGAGAGCGATTCGCGCAGCGTCTCGAACTCGGCGGCATCGGCCGGGAACAGGCCGCAGAACACCACCGGCACGGAGGGCTTGAAGCCGGCCAGCATCTCGGAAGCGGGCTTGCGATCGTCGGTGATGGTGTCGCCGACCTTGCAGTCGGCGATGGTCTTGATGCCGGCGATGATGAAGCCGATCTCGCCCGGCCCCAGCTCGGCCACGTCCTTGGGCTTGGGCGTGAAGACGCCCACCTTGTCGAGATCGTAGGAGGCGGCGGCCGCCATCATGCGGATGCGCAGGCCCTTGCGGAGCACGCCGTCCTTGACCCGCACCAGGGTGACGACGCCGAGGTAGGGGTCGTACCAGCTGTCGACCAGCAGCGCCTTCAGCGGCGCGTTGCGGTCGCCCTTGGGCGCCGGCAGGCGCTTGACCATCGCTTCCAGGAGATCGTCGATGCCGAGGCCGGTCTTGGCCGACACGCGCACGGCGTCGGACGTGTCGATGCCGATCACGTCCTCGATCTCCTTGCAGACCCGGTCGGGGTCGGCCGACGGCAGGTCGATCTTGTTCAGGACCGGGATGATCTCGTGATTGACGTCGATCGCGTGATAGGCGTTGGCCAGGGTCTGCGCCTCGACGCCCTGGCTGGCATCGACCACCAGCAGCGAGCCCTCGCAGGCGGCCAGCGAGCGGCTGACCTCGTAGGCGAAATCGACATGGCCCGGCGTGTCCATCAGGTTCAGCACGTAGGTCTTGCCGTCGAGCGCCGGATAGTCGAGCCGCACGGTCTGCGCCTTGATGGTGATGCCGCGCTCGCGCTCGATGTCCATCGAATTGAGCATCTGGTCGTGGAACTCGCGGTCGGTCACCGCGCCGCAGCGCATCAGCAGCCGGTCGGCCAGGGTGCTCTTGCCATGGTCGATATGGGCGATGATCGAGAAATTGCGGATCAACGACAGGTCGGTCATTTCACTCGGACTTGTACACGAACATTCATGCAGGAAATGCTGTCATCCCGAGCGCAGCGAGGGACCTTTGAGGCGTCGCGAAGGTCCCTCGCTGCGCTCGGGATGACAGTTTACCGTATCGACGGCCATCCTAACCACGCAACACGGCGCCGGTCGCTTTCGCCACCTGCGCCACGATCTTGGCGCTCACCGCCTCGATCTCCGCGTCGGTCAGGGTACGCTCGACCGGCTGCAAGGTGACGGAGATGGCGAGCGACTTCTTGCCGCCGGGCACGCCCTTGCCGGCATAGACGTCGAATACGCGGCAACCCGTGACCAGGGCCTTGTCGGCGTTGCGCGCGGCCCGCACCAGCCTGTCGGCTTCGACCTCGGCGTCGACGATGAAGGCGAAGTCGCGTTCCAGCGGCTGGAAGGCCGAGAGCACGAGCTTGGGCCGCGCCTTGGTCGCCTTGGCCTTGGGCAGCGGCGGGGCGTCGAGGAACACCTCGAAGGCCGCGACCGGCCCCTTGAGGTCGGCCGCCGCGACGATCTCGGGATGCAGCTCGCCGAACTGCGCCATCACGCGGTCGCCCAGCCGGATCACGCCGGAGCGGCCGGGATGATACCAGTCGGGCGCGCCCGCCTGCGCCGACATGTTGTCGACCGGCGCGCCGATGGCGCCGAGCACGGCCAGCGCATCGGCCTTGGCGTCGAAGGCGTCGACGGTGCGGGCAGGCCCCGCCCAGTTGCGCGGCACCGCCATGTTGTGACGGATGCCGGCCGCGACCGTGCGCTGGCCGGTCGGCGTGGCGTCCTTGTATTGCGGGCCGACCTCGAACAGCGCCGGATCGCCGAGCCCGCGCGCCTCGTTGCGCTGGGCGGCGTCGACCAGGTTGGGCAGGATCGAGGGCCGCATCGTGTCGAGTTCCGACGCGATCGAATTCAGCAGCCGGAGGTCGGCGCCGCCGCCGCCGAAACGCTCGGCCTGCTTCAGGGGCAGGAAAGACCAGGTCACGGCCTCGACGAGGCCGCGCGCGCCCAGCGCATGGCGGGCCTGCGGCACGCGGCGCTGCAGGGCATCGCGCACCGGCCGGGAGGTCGGCGAGAGCCTGGGCAGCGACGTCGTCGGGATGCTGTCGAAGCCATGGACGCGCGTGACTTCCTCGACCAGGTCGGCTTCGCCCACGATGTCGGGACGCCACGACGGGACCGCGGCTTGCCACGGCCCGCTGCCGTCGACGGTGAAGCCGAGCTTGCCCAGGATGGCCGCCGTCTCCTGCGCCGACACGTCGATGGCCGTCAGCGTCTTCACGCGGTCGGCGCGCAAAGTGAAGCTCCGCTGCCAATCCGGCATGACGCCGCTCGAGGTGATCTCGCTGGTCTCGCCGCCGCACAGCTCGAGGATCAGCCGCGTCGCCGCTTCGGCGCCCCACCAGCACGACTCCGGATCGATGCCGCGCTCGTTGCGATAGCGCGCGTCGGACAGGATGCCGAGCTTGCGGCCGGAGGCGGCGATGCCGATGGGCTGGAAGTAGGCCGCCTCGAGGAACATCTCCGTCGTGTCTTCGCCGACGCCGGTATGCTCGCCGCCCATGATGCCGCCGATGCCGTGCACGCCCTTGGCGTCGGCGATGACCGAGATCGACGGATCGAGCGTATAGGTCTTGCCGTCGAGCGCGAGGATCTGCTCGCCCTCGCGCGCCTGGCGCATGACCAGGTCGCCGGCAAGCTTTTTGGCATCGAAGACGTGCAGCGGACGGTTGAGGTCGAAGGTCACCAGGTTGGTGATATCGACCAGGGTCGAGATCGGCCTGAGCCCGATCGCCTTCAGCCGGCGCTGCAGCCAGTCGGGCGACGGGCCGTTCTTGAGGCCGCGGAAATGGCGGCCGACCACGATGGGGCAGGGGCTGTCCGGCCTGGCCTCGTAGCCGTGCGTCCACTTGATCGGGCTCTGGTAGCTGCCGGCGATCTTGTCGGCCTTCACGGGCCGGAGCGTGCCGAGGCCGGCGGCGGCGAGATCGCGCGCGATGCCGTGCACGCCCAGGCAGTCGCCGCGGTTGGGCGTCACCTTGATCTCGATCACCGGATCGTCGAGGCCGAGCGCCTCGGCCGCCGGCGCGCCGGTCCGTGGCGTCGGCCGGCAGGTCGATGATGCCGCTATGGTCGTCGCCCAGCTGCAGCTCGCGGAACGAGCACAGCATGCCGTTCGACTCCTCGCCGCGGATCTTGCTCGCCTTGAGCGTCATGTCCGTGCCGGGGATGTAGCTGCCGGTCGGCGCGAAGACGCCCTTCATGCCGGTGCGGGCGTTGGGCGCGCCGCACACGACCTGCACCACGGTGCCGCCGCCGGTATCGACCCGGCACAGCCGCAGCCGGTCGGCGTTGGGATGCTGCACGGCTTCGACCACGAAGCCGACGACGAAGCCCTTCAAGGTCTCGGCCGGGTTGGTGATGCCCTCGACCTCGAGCCCGAGCATGGTGAGCCCGTCGCGCAGCTCGCCAAGCGTCGCGGTCGTGTCGAGATGCTCCTTGAGCCAGCTCAGCGTGAACTTCATCGGCCGAGCCCTCCGGTGAGGGACGGCCATTCGAGCGCCGAGAAGCCGTAATGGCGCAGCCACCTCAGGTCCGAATCGAAGAAGCTGCGCAGGTCGGGGATGCCGTACTTCAGCATGGCGATGCGATCGATGCCCATGCCGAAGGCGAAGCCCTGGTAGACCGCGGGATCGAGGCCGCAGTTGGCGATCACGTTGGGATGGACCATGCCCGAGCCCAGGATCTCCAGCCACGAATCGCCGGCGCCGATCTTGAGCTCGCCGCCCTTCCACGAGCAGCCGATATCGACCTCGGCCGACGGCTCGGTGAAGGGGAAGTAGGACGGGCGGAAGCGCAGCGGCAGGTCGTCGATCTCGAAGAAGGCGCGGCAGAAATCGACCAGGCAGCCCTTGAGATGGCCCATATGCGTCGTGCGATCGATCACCAGCCCCTCGACCTGGTGGAACATCGGCGTGTGGGTGGCATCGTTGTCGATGCGGAAGGTGCGGCCCGGCACGATGATGCGCAGCGACCCGCCATCGGCCAGCATCTGCTGCACCTTCTTGTCGAGCATGGTGCGCGCCTGCACCGGCGAGGTGTGGGTGCGCAGCACCATCGGCGTGCCGTCGGCGCGCGGCGGCAGATAGAAGGTGTCCTGCATCTGGCGCGCCGGATGGTCGGGCGGGATGTTGAGCGCGCTGAAATTGTGCCAGTCGTCCTCGATGTCGGGACCGTCCGCCCAGGTGAAGCCCATCTCGCCGAAGATGGCGGCGAGCTCGTCCATCACCTGGCCGATCGGGTGCAGCGTGCCCTGGCCTTCAGGGCGGGCCGGCAGGCTGACATCGACCGTCTCGTTGGACGAGCCTGGCCGCGAGCGCCGAGGCGCTCGAGCGTGCTCCTTGCGCGCCTCGAGCGCGGCCTCGATCTCGCCCTTGAGCTGGTTCACCCGCGCGCCGAATTCGCGGCGCTCCTCGGGCGCGAGGCCGCCCAGGGTTTTCATCAGGCCGGTGACGCTGCCCTTCTTGCCGAGCGCCGCCACGCGCGCGACATCGAGGGCGGCCAGGTCGGCCGCCTGCTGCACGGCGCCGAGCGCCTCGCTGCGAATCGTCGAAAGATCGTCCATCCGTCGCTCTCTCAAACCGAAGACCGTTCTCCGAACCGAACACGAAAAAGGGAGCCTGCGGTCCAGGCTCCCTCTTTTGGATTTCTTGGTCGTGCCGCCTGTGCGGCACGACAAAGTTTACTTGAGGGCGGCCTGGGCCTGATCGACCAGGGCCTTAAACGCCGCGGGCTCCCGCACCGCCAGATCGGCCATCACCTTGCGGTCGACCTCGATCCCGGCCTTCAGGATGCCGTTCATGAACTGCGAGTAGGTGAGCCCGTGCTCGCGCGTCGCCGCGTTGATGCGCTGGATCCACAGGCCGCGGAACGCGCGCTTCTTGTTGCGGCGGTCGCGATAGGCGTACTGCAGGCCCTTCTCGACCTTCTCGATGCCGACGCGGAACGCGTTCTTGGCGCGGCCGCGATAGCCCTTGGCGAGCTTGAGGACCTTCTTGTGACGAGCGTGTGCCGTGACGCCCCGCTTGACGCGTGCCATGGCCTACCTCTCGTACGGAAAGAAGTTGCGCTTGATGATGCGCGTGTCCGGATCGGAGACGATCGCCATGCCGGTCGCCTGGCGCAGGAAGCGGTTGCCCCGCTTGCTCATGCCGTGGCGCTTGCCGACGACGCCATGCTTTACTTTGCCGGTGGCCGTGAAGCGAAAACGCTTCTTGGCCCCGCTCTTGGTCTTCATCTTGGGCATTTTTGTTCCTTTTCAAAGGGTTAGCGCTTGCGCGCCGGTCCCGACCCGAGGCCGGAAAGTCCTAACGAAGCAGCCGAGGCAATGCCCTTATTGGCCAGACCGCTCGAAGGAACGGGGCTTATAGCGGCGAGGATGGGGCCACGCAAGCGCGGGACGATATGGCAAAGTCGGCGCCGGAACAGGGGATTTTTGCATGAAATTGGCAGGCAAGGTGGCGCTGGTGACCGGCGCGCAACAGGGCATCGGGGCGGCGATCGGCCGGGCGCTGGCCGAGGAGGGCGCCGACGTGGCGCTCACCTGGCTCGACGACCAGGCGGGCGCCGAGGCGGTCGCGAACTATGCCCGCCAGGCAGGCCGGCGCGCCCACCTGATCAAGGCCGATGTCGCCAAGCTCGCCGACATCGAGGCCATGACGGCCGAGACCGTGCGCGTGCTGGGGGCGCCCGACATCCTGGTCAACAACGCCGGCGTCTACCCGCGCGTCCCGTTCCTCGAGATGCGCGAAAGCGACTGGGACTATGTCCTCGACATCAACCTCAAGGCCGGCTGCTTCGCGGCCATCGCCGTCGCCAAGGCGCTGATCGCGGCGGGCAAGGGTGGCGGATCGATCATCAACCTGTCGTCGCAGTCGGTCCGCGGCGCGGTGCGCGGCGTCCATTACAGCGCGAGCAAGGGCGGCGTCGTCTCCATGACGCGCGCCATGGCGCTCGAGCTCGCGCCGCACAACATCCGCGTCAATGCCATCGCGCCCGGCACGACCGACACCGCCCAGCCGCGCTACGGCAACACCGATGCCGAGCTGGTCGAGATCGCCCGCGCCACCATCCCGCTGGGCGGCAAGCTGCTGACACCCGACCAGATCGCGCGCACCGCGGTGTTCCTTGCTTCCGACGATTCGAACGCCACGACCGGCCAGGTGCTGCACGTCAATGGCGGCGCCTATATGCCGTGAGCGTCCCCGCCGGCCGCGCGTTCGCATGATGTGCAAATCTAAGGGTTGCATTTGACCATTGGCCCATCACCATGGCGTGTCGCCGACAGACGGGCAGATCGGGGAGGCGCCAATGAACTTGCGGTCGACACTTGCCTGGACTCTCGGGCTGAGTTGTCTGGTCGGCCAAACGATGGGCGCGCTCGCTCAACAATCGCCCGTGTGGGCGAATATCGATTGCGCTCAATCGAAGATCGCCGCCCCCGCTGGTTTGAAGTGCCGGGCGACGCAGGAGACGAGCGGCGGCACGGGCAACATTTCAGGCGCCGGGGCCGGTGGGATGTTTCGTCGGTGGTCGGCCTTCGGCACGCTCCACGGGGTAAAGTTCTATTACCGTCTGAACGAGGCTACGAGCCTGAAGGCGGAAATCCGTGAGACAGCTTCGCTTGAGGATGGCGTCAAGAACATGGGCCGCCAGGGCAAGGAAGCGAAGGATTTCTCGACGATGACACATCGGGCGGGCGTTGACCTGCTGACCTTTGTCAGCGCTGCCGGAGAACCCTGTGTCGGTTTTCGCCGATATGGACCTTCGGCGCTGACCGGATACAAGTGGATTCTGAACGCGACACGATGCACACCCAAGGGCAAGCCGGCATCCGAGGCGGAGATCGACAGCTTCATCGCCGAGGCCGGCTATCGCAGTTAGAGGAGAAGGGTCTGTCGCCCGCGCGCAACCGCAACGATCAGGCTGCTCATGCGTTGATATCGTTGGCGAGGCTCCAATCCCATCATGACCAAGACCGCAACAGTTGCTCTCCTGACGTTCCTGACAGCCGCGACGTCGTGGGCGCAATCGCCCGGTTCCGCCCAGACTGCCGCCGCCGTGAACCCGTCAAGCTCCGAGAAGGTGCGCGACAACCCGGCGGCGCAGTATGTCCTGCTGAAGACGGTGGTCGGCAAGACGATCGGCGTGGTCGATGCGCGCGCGCTGCCGGTCGAGCCGGAAGGCTACAATCTCCTGAAATACTGCTGGACGGCGTCCAATGTGCTGGGCGACTGGGCCGAGCGTGCCGGACTCACCGGCCAGATGGTCGTGGGCGCGCTGGAGACCTATTCCTGGCAACGCGATCTCGCGCGCGCCGGCTATCCGGCCGAGGCGCTCGCGCAGGCGATCGGTCGCTATGAGGCGACGCTGGTGGCGGCAGGCTTCACCGACGCCGCGCGTTCGCACGCGCTCGAGGCGCTCGTGTCCGATCTCGAGGCGATCAAGCGGACCTCGCTGGGCGCGGCGCATGTCCGCGCGATCGATCGTTGCGAGCGCCAGCGCCGCTCGCTCGGCCTCAACTATACGACGGCCCCCGAGGAGGGCCGCGCGCGGTTCATCCCCTACGTGCTGCACCAGTTCTGCCAGACCCAGCAGCTCAATGCCGACGATCCGGTGCGGTGCGACTACTGGATGGATGGCAAGACCGACGGGCCGATGTCGTTCGCCGGCGAGACCGTCTACTTCGTGCGCTGGTCGGACGGCACGACGGCGACCGGTCGCTTCGACCCCGAGGAGTCGCGCAGCGCCGGCACGGTGACGCTGCGCCTGCGGCTGCCGAAGGCGAAATAGACTGTCACGCGTGGCGCCCTATTTGGGCGCCAGCACCATGATCATCTGCCGGCCTTCCATGCGCGGCATCGACTCGATCTTGGTGAGCGGGTCCATCTCGCCGCGGACGCGGTTCAGCACCTGCAGGCCGAGCTCGGAATGGACCATCTCGCGGCCGCGGAAGCGCAGGGTGACCTTCACCTTGTCGCCTTCCTCGATGAACCGCTTCATGGCGCGCATCTTCACTTCGTAATCGTGGTCGTCGATGTTGGGGCGCATCTTGATCTCTTTGACCTCGATGACCTTCTGGTGCTTGCGCGCCTCGTGCGCCTTCTTCTGCGCTTCGTATTTGTATTTGCCGTAGTCGGAAATCTTGGCGACCGGCGGAACCGCATTGGGCGAGATCTCGATCAGATCGAGACTGGCTTCCTCGGCCATCTCGATGGCCTCGCGGGTGCTGAGGACGCCGACCATGTCGCCGTTCTCGTCGATCAGTCGGACTTGCGGCGCTTTGATTTCGCCGTTGACGCGCGGACCCTCGCGGGTGGGCGCGCTTTGTTGAGCAGGTCTGGCTATGGCTTCCTTCTCCTTCGTTGGAGCCCCGGGATGGGGCGGGTATCGAGACCGCGGCCGCCCTAGAAGGGCGGCCGGACCTCTTCAGAAAGTTTAGTGACGGCGGCCCCGAGTTCAAGCGTCTCCTGCTTGTCCGAGCCGAGTCGGCGCACCGCGACCGTGCGGCCGTCCATGTCGCGCCGGCCGACCGCCAGGATCAACGGCACGTGGCTCATCGAATGCTCGCGGACCTTGTAGTTGATCTTCTCGTTGCGCAGGTCCATCTCGACCCGCAGGCCCGCCGCCCTGAGCTGGGCGGCAACCTCGTTGGCATAGCTGTCGGCGTCATTGACGATCGTGGCTACCACGGCTTGCGTCGGCGCCAGCCAGAGCGGGAAGCGGCCGGCATAGTGTTCGATGAGAACGCCGATCATGCGCTCGAAGCTGCCGAAAATGGCGCGGTGCAGCATCACCGGGACCTTGCGCGCACCGTCTTCGGCGACATAGCTCGCGCCCAGCCGTTCGGGCAGCATGAAGTCGACCTGCAAGGTGCCGCACTGCCAGTCGCGACCGATCGCATCGCGCAACACGAACTCCAGCTTGGGACCGTAGAACGCCCCTTCGCCCGGATTGAGGATCAGATCGAGGCCGGCGGCCTTCGAGGCCGACTGCAGCGCGCCTTCGGCCTGGTCCCAGATCGCGTCGGACCCGATCCGCACGGCAGGGCGGTCGGAGAACTTCACGAAGTACTCGAAACCGAGGTCGCGATAGACCTCGCCCAGGAGCTTGCAGAAGCGGATCGTCTCCTGCTCGATCTGGTCCTCGCTGCAGAAGATGTGGGCATCGTCCTGCGTGAAGGCGCGCACCCGCATGATGCCGTGCAGGGCGCCGGACGGCTCGAAGCGATGGCATGAGCCCATCTCGGCCAGCCGCAACGGCAACTCGCGATAGCTGCGCAGGCCCTGATTGAAGATCTGGATATGGCACGGGCAGTTCATCGGCTTCAGCGCGAACATGCGCCGCGCCGGATCGGCGATGTACTCGCGCAGGCCTTCCTCGTTCTCGCTGAGATACATGTTCTCGCGGAACTTGTCCCAGTGGCCCGACGCTTCCCACAGCCTGCGGTCGTTGAGCTGCGGCGTCTTCACCTCGACATAGCCGCCGGCCTCGAGCTTGCGCCGGAGGTAGGCCTCGAGCGTGCGCCAGAACGTCCAGCCCTTGGGATGCCAGTAGACCATGCCGGCCGCATCTTCCTGCTGGTGGAAGAGGCCCATCTCGCGGCCGATCCGGCGGTGGTCGCGCTTCTCGGCTTCCTCGATGCGGTGCAGGTAGTCCTTCAGCTCCTTGTCGGAGAAGAAGATCGTGCCGTAGACGCGCTGGAGCTGGGCATTCTTGGCGTCGCCGCGCCAGTAGGCGCCCGACACCTTCGTGAGCTTGAACGCCTTGCCGAGCTTGCCCGTCGAGGGCAGGTGCGGGCCCAGGCACATGTCGAGCCAGTCGCCCTGCTTGTAGACGGTAATCACCTCGTCCTTGGGCAGTTCGTCGGCCCACTCCGCCTTGAAGCTCTCGCCGTGCTTCTGGAAGTAATCCTTGATCCTGGCGCGATCCCACACTTCGCACGTGATCGGCAGGTTACGGTCGACGATCTCGGCCATGCGCTGCTCGATCTTGACGAAGTCCTCCGACGAGAACGGCTCGGCGCGCGCGAAGTCGTAGTAGAAGCCGTCCTCCGTCGCCGGGCCGAACGTGATCTGCGTGCCGGGATAGAGTTCCTGGACGGCCTGCGCCAGCACGTGCGCCGCGTCGTGGCGCAGCAGCTCGAGTGCCTCCGGATCGCGCGACGTCACGATGCCGATCTTGGCGTCGTGATCGACGATGGCCGACAGGTCGACCATTTTGCCGTCGACGCGCAGCGCAAGGGCTGCCTTGGCGAGGCCCGGGCCGATCGACGCCGCGATGGCGGCGCCGCTCACCGGCTTGTCGAATGATCGGACCGAACCGTCCGGCAGGGAAATATTGATCATGGCTACCACCGCTTGAGAAGATTCCGAACACAACTCACCGGCCGACACTGGATGTCGGCCGCGAGAGGCCGGGAAGCGGCACGAGTGCGCGCGCCCGGCCGAATCAAGTTCGGACGGTGGTGGCGTCTGGAGCGGTGAAAAACCGGCGGTCCATGCGGCTGGAGATAGTTGCGGGAGGGTCCGGAGTCAAGCTGCGGTGCTACCGCCGGATGCCACTCCAGCTGCGGGGAATCGTGGTGCCGTCGCGCTGATAGGAGCCTGTGAGGCCCGTCCCGTTACTCCGGGTCTCGAGCCGGAAATGACCTTTTAGGGGAAAATCGACGTTGTCGTCGGGCTGCTTGAAGACGCCGGCCCATACGTTGTTGTCGAACGCCACCTCGCCCAGAAGGATGACGGGGGGATTTCTGATCGACCAATAGCCCTTGAGGCTGCCATCGGCCTGGGTGTCGACCTCGAGCGTGCCGTGGCATGGACACTTGGGGTCGCCGGGATCGTCCCAGGTGAGCGCCCAGCTGCCGAGGAAGGATTGCTGGACACCCGACGGCGGCGCCAGGAAGCGGTCGAGCACGCCGCCCGACGGGGGCCGCGCAACCTGACCCAGGACGTGATCGGGCAGCGCTGCGGCGAGGACGCCGCCGGCGAGGAAAAGGACGAGGAGCGGCGGCGCTCTCACTGCCGCGACATCCGCTCATAGAGCTGGACCAGCTGGCGATTGGATTGGGCCAGTCCGTAGCGGCTGCGCACCTGCTCCTGCGCGGCGCGCGCCAGTTCGGCGCGGCGCTCGGTCGAGAGCGACAAAGCGCTTTGCAGCGCCTCGGCCAGCGCCGCCGGATCGCCGGCCGGCGCCAGCCAGCCCGTCACGCCGGCGCGCACCGTCTCGGCAGCGCCGCCGCCGTCCTCGGCCACCACCGGTCGGCCCATCGCCTGCGCCTCGACCAGCGCCCGGCTGAAGCCCTGGCGGGCGCCGCCGGTCGCCACCACCACGTCGGCCAGCATGTAGGCCGCCGGCATGTCGTCGACATAGGGCCCGATCTGCATCCGGCCGTGCAGGGCCGCGGCCTCGATCGTGCGCTCGAGTTCCTTTTCGAACGGCGTCGGCGGGCCCGACGAGCCCAGCAGCAAACAGAACACGTCGGCGCGATCGAGCCGCTTCACCGCCTCGATCAGGACCTTCTGTCCGCGGTCCTCGTCGAAGCGCGCCGGGCACAGGATGAGATGGCTGCCGTCGGGCACGCGCAGCTCGCCGGCCAGCCGGATCAGCCGGTCGGCGCGCACGATGGCCGGATCGAAACGGTCGAAATTGATGCCCGGCGGAAGCGTCTCCAGCCGATCTTCCAGGGCCGGGAAGTGCTGCAGTGCATCGCGCGCGACATATTCCGACACCGCGATCACCGCGTCGGCGCGCACCTGGCGACGCTCGACGAAGCGGCCCGCCACGCTCCTGGCGATGAACGGCAAGTGCAGCGTGGCGATCCACCTGATCTCGAGCCGGCGTGCCAGCGCCTGCGCCACCCACGCCGTGGCGGGCGAGCGCGCCTGGATCAGCGATACCTGGGCGTCGCGCAGGCTGGCGGCGAGCTTGCGCGGCAGCGTGAGCCGCGCCCACAGCGGATGGGTGCTCTCGGGCAGCTCGAGATGCGTGGCGCGCAAGCGCAGCAGGTCGGGCACCATGGCCCCGCCGGGCGAGGCGACGATGGCCGAGCCGCCGGCCGCGATCACGGCCTGCGCCGCGTCGAGCGTGGCACGCGCGAGGCCGCCGCCGGCGAGGGTCGGCACGATCTGCAGGAGAGTCGGAGCGGGCACGTGAGCTTGGCAGTGGGTTTGTTGCTGTGGCAGGTAATATGCCATGAACGATCCCGCCAAAGTGCAGCGATTGCCGCGGCCCGACGGCAACACCGTCGCCTATGCAGCAACGCCGGGCCGCGCGCCGACGGTGGCGTTCCTGGGCGGCTTTCGTTCCGACATGACCGGCACCAAGGCCATGGCGCTCGAAGCCTGGGCGGAGAAGACCAACCGCGGCTATCTGCGCTTCGACTATCTCGGCCACGGACAATCGTCGGGTCGCTTCGAGGACGGCACGATCGGCCGCTGGCTCGACGATTCGCTGGCCGCGATCGACCGCCTCACCAGCGGCAAGCTGGTGCTGGTGGGCTCGAGCATGGGCGGCTGGCTGTCGCTTCTGGTGGCGCGCGCGCGGCCCGAGCGCCTGGCCGGGCTGGTGCTGATCGCCGCTGCGCCGGATTTCACCGAACGCATGTTGCTGAAGGGCCTGTCGGCCGAGGATCGCGCCACGCTGGAGCGCGACGGCAGGCTGGAGCGGCCGTCGCAATATTCACCCGAGCCCTCGGTCTTCACCTGGAAGCTGATCGAGGAGGGACGCAATCATCTCCTGCTCGACAAGAAGCTCGCGTTGCCCTGTCCGGTGCGCCTGCTGCACGGCCAGAACGATCCCGACGTGCCATGGGACTATTCGCTGCAGATCGCGGCGCACCTGGAAGCACCCGAGGTGATCACGACCCTGATCAAGGGCGGCGATCACCGGCTCAGCACGCCGGCCGACATCGCCCGGCTGATCGCCACGGTCGAGGAGCTGGCGCTCTAGGTCGCGGCCGCGACGGCGCGCAGGCCCTCGCGATAGGTCGGATAGCGCAGCACGACGCCGAGCTCCTTCTTGATCCTGTCGTTCTTCACACGCCGGGTTTCGGCATAGAAGGAACGCGCCAGGACGCTCATCGTGGGCGCTACCTGCTCCCACGGGATGACAGGTGGCACCGGCTTGCCCAGCAGTTCGCAGGCGAAGGCCACCACGTCGCTGGTCGAGGCCGGCAGGTCGTCCGCCACATTGTAGATGGCGCCGGCATGCGCCCCGGTGATCGCCATCAGCACCGTGCCGGCGATGTCCTCGACATGGATGCGCGAGAAGACCTGGCCGGGCTTGTCGATGCGCCGAGCGGTGCCCGCCTTCACCTGGTCGACGGCGCTGCGGCCGGGGCCGTAGATGCCGGGCAGCCGGAAGATATCGACGGCGATGCCCGCTTCCAGCCCGACCACCTGCCAGGCACGTTCGGCGGCCAGCCGCTCGACGCTGCGCGGCCGGCCGGGTTTGGGCGGCGTGTCTTCGTCGACCCAGTCGCCGCCATGATCGCCGTAAACCCCGGTTGTCGAGAGATAGCCGAGCCAGCGCGCGCGCTTCAGCAGGCTGGAGCAGGTCCTGAGCGCCGGATCGCCCGTCGTGCCGGGCGAGATGGTGCAGAGCACGTGAGAGGCGCCGTCCAACGCCGCAGCCGGCAGCGCCGCCGTGCCGTCGAAGCGATGCGCTTCGATGCCCTGGGCCCGCAATCCCTCGGCTTTCTGGTCGCTGGTGCAGGTGCCGGCCACGCTCCAGCCGGCGGCCTTGGCAAGTCGGGCGATTTCAAGGCCGCTATAGCCCAGGCCGAAGATGAAAAGACGCTCTGTCATCTTGTCAGGATCATCGCGGCGCTGTTCTTTTCAAGGATGTTGTTGTTCCGCCAGGCCTTGTTCCTGCTGTTGGCGCTTAGCGCCGCGTTGCCCGCCGCGGCACAGGGCCTGGGCTCGCTCGGCCCGCTCGGCAGCGGGCCCGATCATGCCAAGCGCTACGCCGAATGCATGGCCCTGGCGCGCAGCGAGCCGCTGAAGGCACTGCCGGTCGCCGAGAAGTGGCATGGCGAGGGCGGCGGTCTGGCGGCGCGCCATTGCGTCGCCGTCGCCATGTTCGAGGCCGGCCGCTACGGTCAGGCGGCGGTGCAGTTCGAGGCGATCGCCCGCGACATGGGCGCGGATCGTCCCGGACTACGCGCCGAGTTGTGGGGCCAGGCCGGCCAGGCCTTCATCGAAGCCGGCGCCGCCGACAAGGCAGCCGAAGCCCAGAGCCGCGCGATCGAACTCAAGGGCAACGACGCCGACCTGTGGGTCGATCGCGGGCTGAGCTATGCCGCCATGCTCGCCTGGCCGCGCGCCATCTCGGATTTCGACCGCGCGCTGATCCTGCGGCCCAATGACGTCGAGATCCTGGTGCTGCGGGCCGCTGCCTGGCGCAATGCGAAGAAGCCGGCGCGGGCGCTCGACGATGCCCAGCACGCGCTCAGGATCGCACCGGACCATTCCGAGGCGCTGCTCGAGCGCGGTTTCGCCAACCTGGCGCTGGGCGAGCGCAACCAGGCCAACAACGATTTCAACAGGGTGCTGCGTCTCGTGCCGCCGGGCTCGGCCGCGGCCCGGCGCGCCCAGACGGGCCTGCGCGGCGAGCAGCCGGTGCCGCCGGCAGCCGATGCCCCGCCAACCGCCGCTCCCAAGGGCGGCAAGCGGTAGCGTCCGTTCCATCACTGATGTAAGAGCCACGGGAATGAACCGAATCACATCGTCGATCATCCTCTTGATCGCCCCCCTGTTCGCACTGGCGCCGGCTTTTGCCCAGGCGCCGCAGCCGCCGTCCTCCTTCTATCCGGCGCCGCCGCCGGAGCAGGCGCCCACGGTCCAGCAGGGTGCCCCGCTCACCGGCCTGTCCTCGCCGCTGCCCGCCAGCGTACCCAAGGTCGACCGTACCGAGATCGCCTCGGAGGCCGAGGCCCAGCTCTTCGCCGACGCGCGCAAGATCGTGTGGGGGCGCTACGCCAAGATAAAGGGCGCCAAGTCGGGCGACGTCGCGGTGACCCGGCAGGGCAACGTCTGGGTCGTCAAGGGCCGCATCGACAGCGTGGCGCCGGGCACGGAGGGCGACTGGGCGTCGATCGACGGCGTCGTCGAACGCATCTCGGCCGGCCACGTGCAGATCCGCGGCGAAGTCGCCTTTCGCATCGCCAAGGTCGAGAAGGGCGTCGCCCTGCAAGGTGGGCGGCGTGCTGAATTTCCGCCGCTCCGGCAAGTCGCAGGTCTGGCGCCTGGCGGAGGGCGACAATCCCTGCGACGGCATGCGCGAGAACTTCGATCTGGTCTATGAAAAGCCGGTCGAGAGGAAGCCGGTGCCGGCCCAGCCCAAGCGCGGCTGATCTATGGCCTGGCCGATCTATCGGCCGGCGGCCCGCATCTTCTCGATCTCGCTGCGCGCCAGCTGGTCGGCACGCTCGTTCTCGGGATGGCCGCTATGGCCTTTCACCCAGATCCAGTCGACCTGGTGCGGCGCACGCGCGGCGTCGAGGCGCTGCCAGAGCTCGACATTCTTCACCGGCTTCTTGTCGGCGGTGCGCCAGCCGTTCTTCTTCCAGCCGTGGATCCACTTGGTGACGCCGTCGCGCACGTAGGTGCTGTCGGTGAAGAGATGCACGCGGCAGGGCCGCTTCAGCGCCTCCAGCCCGGCGATGGCCGCCATCAGCTCCATGCGGTTGTTGGTGGTGGCCGGATCGCCGCCGGAGAGCTCGCGCTCGCGGTCTGCCACGCGGAGGATCGCACCCCAGCCGCCCGGTCCGGGATTTCCGCTGCAGGCGCCGTCGGTGAAGATCTCGACCTCGGCCTTGTCGCTCATTCAGAGTCCGTAGTCCGCGATCGAGGCCGTGCTGCGATGGAAGCGCAGCTTGGCGAGGTATTCGTGCGGGTCCTTGCGCTTGACCAGGGCGTCGGCCGGCGTGTGCACCCAGTCGTAGAGCCTGGTCAGCAGGAACCGCAGCGCCGCGCCGCGTGCCAGGAGCGGCAGCACGCGGCGCTCGTCGCCGCCGAGCGGCCGCACCCTGCCGTAACCCTGCAGGAGCGCCCGCGCCTTGGTCGCGTTGAACGACTTGTCGGCCTCGAAGCACCAGGCGTTGAGGCAGATCGCGACGTCGTAGGCGAAGGCGTCGTTGCAGGCGAAGTAGAAGTCGATCAGGCCCGACAGTCTGTCATGCAGGAAGAGCACGTTGTCGTTGAACAGATCGGCATGGATCACGCCCGACGGCAGACCTTTGGGCCAATTCTTTTCAAGGAAGTCGAGCTCGGCCTGCAGTTCATGCGCCAGGCTGTCGTCGATGTCGCGTCGTGATCCGTCGAACAGCGGCCGCCAGCCGGCGACCGACAGCGCGTTGGGCCGCTTCATCGCAAAATCACTGCCGGCGAGATGCAACGCCGCCAGCGCCTCGCCGACCGGGGCGCAGTGATGCAGCGCGATGCGGCGCGGCCACAGGCCGTGCAGGAAGGTCGTGATCGCGGCGGGCTTGCCGGCCAGGCTGCGCAGCGCATTGCCGTCGCGGCCGTGGATCGGCTTGGGGCAGGTGATGCCGTGCGCCGCCAGATGGTCCATCAGGCCGAGGAAGAACGGCAGGTCCTTGGGATCGACGCGCTTCTCGTAAAGCGTGAGGAAATACTGCCCGCGCGTCGTGGTCAGCAGGTAGTTGGAATTCTCGACACCCTCGGCGACGCCCTTGAAGGAGTCGGCTTCGCCGATGTCGTATTCGGCGAGGAAGGCCTCGAGCTCGGTGTCGCCGACTTCCGTATAGACCGCCATTACGCCACCAGCGCGCGCGGCAGCTTGAAGACGACCGTTTCTTCCGTCGTGCGCACTTCCTCGATCGTGACGTCGTAGCGCGCGCGGCAGGCATCGACCAGTTCGTCGACCAGCAGCTCGGGCGCCGAGGCGCCGGCGGTGATGCCGAGACGCCCGGCGCCCGCCAGCCAGCCCCAGTCCATCTCGGCGGCGCGCTGCACCAGGCACGATTTCCCGCAACCGTAGTGGGCCGCCACTTCGACCAGTCGCACGGAGTTGGACGAGTTGGGCGCGCCGATCACCACCAGCGCATCGCAATGCCCGGCGATCGCCTTGACCGCGGCCTGCCGGTTGGTCGTGGCGTAGCAGATGTCCTCCATCTTCGGGCCCTCGATGGCCGGGAAGCGCCGGCGCAGGGCGGCCACGATCTCGATCGTGTCGTCGACCGACAACGTCGTCTGCGTCGCATAGGCGAGGTTCAGCGGATCGGGCACGTCGAGCGCTTCGGCCTCGGCCACGTCCTTGACCAGCAGCACGGCGCCGGCGGGAAGCTGGCCCATGGTGCCCACCACCTCGGGATGGCCGGCATGGCCGATCAGCACGACGGTGCGCCCTGACTCGTGGTGCCGCTCGGCTTCGCGATGGACCTTGGAGACCAGCGGGCAGGTGGCGTCGATGAAGATGAGATGGCGGCGACCGGCCTCGACCGGCACCGTCTTCGGCACGCCATGGGCGGAGAACACGACGGGCCGGTCGTTCGGCACCTCGTCGAGCTCGTCGACGAAGATCGCGCCCTTGGCCTCGAGGCTCTCGACGACGGTGCGATTGTGCACGATCTCGTGGCGGACATAGACCGGCCGGCCGTAGCGCTCGATGGTTCGCTCGACGATCTGGATCGCACGATCGACGCCGGCGCAGAAGCCACGCGGGCTGGCGAGCAGGATCGTAAGCGGCTTCTTGCAGGACTCGGTCATCGGAAAACGTTCAGCGCGGGTGCCCCGGCCGCTCGCTTGCAGGCTTGCGGACCATTGCCTAGAGTCCGCCCGGAAACGGATTGGCGCGGCACCGTAACAAAGCCGCCGCTACGGGGAAAGCAACATGACCGAGCCGGTTGTCGCGGCAAGGACGCCAGCGAAGGTGACGCTGGAGTCCGGAAAAGACTATTGGTGGTGCGCCTGTGGCCAGAGCGCGAATCAGCCGTTCTGCGACGGCAGCCACAAGGGCAGCGGATTCGTTCCCATGAAGTACACGGCGGAAAAAGCCGGCGACTATTGGCTCTGCGCCTGCAAGCACTCCGCCAAAAAGCCGCTTTGCGACGGTACGCACAAGACCCTGGCATGATCGACAGAAAATTCGTCCTTTTGGCGCCGGTCGCCCTGGCGCTGTCGCTCGGCGCCTGCGGCTGGTTCGGCGGCGGCAAGAGCAACGATATGAGCGAAGCCGCCAACGTCTATTGTCCGTCGCCGCTCACCGTGGCGGACGCCCAGCGTCTCACCCGGTTCAAGGCTGGGGCAGGCCGCGATCCGCGCGATATCGTCTTTGAAGCGGCGCTGATCGCCTCCGGCGCGACGTGCGAGCTCAACCGCAGCCAGCTCAACGTCAACCTGATCATGCGCATCTCGGTCAATGCCGGCCCCTCCGTCGGTGCCGGTACGACACAAGTCCCGTACTTCGTGCGCGTCATCAACAACAGCGGCGGCGTCGTGCAGAGCCAGGAATTCACCGCCGATTTCCGCCTGTCGGGGGGCAATCCACGGGGTACCTCGCAGGAGGAACTGTCGCTGCGCCTGCCCTACAACCAGATCAGCGACCTCGCCGGCTACCGCATCGCCATCGGGCTGAAGCCCACCCAGGAAGAGCTCAACTACAACCGCCAGGCGACGACCGGCCGGTAGGGAACCCGACGCCGCTCAGGCGGCCGTCACGGGGCGCAACCAGGTACGCTCTTCGCTCAGAATGAACCGCTCGGTCTCGGCGAACCGGAAGTTGTCCATTGCCGCCTTGTCCGCCCGCAGGCGCGCCCGATAGGCCTCGTAGGCCGCCAGGCTGTCGAACGAGATGAGGGCATGGGCGATGTTGTTGGTGCCCTCGTGCGGCATGAAATAGCCCAGAAGATCGCCGCCGCAGGCCGGGATGATGGTCAGCCAGTTGCGGGCATAGGTTTCGAACTGATCGCGCTTGAACGGGTCGAGCACGTAGCGGATGGCGCAGGTCACGGTCATGGAGGTCTCCGGTCGATGGAGCGAGCAGGTTAGCTGCCGCCGGCCGGCAGATGTTTCGGCCGGGGCCGAATACTTGACAGGGACTTGCCGTGGACGTTCCACTCCACGGTGAAGGTCAGGAGGATCGTCTTGAGCACCTATGCGGAACGGTTGGAAGCGCTGGCGGCCGATGCGGCCGACCGCTGCACGACCTGCGGCAAATGCTTCGAGGTCTGCCCGACGGCGCGCGAGGCCGGTCTCGATATCGGCCAGGCCGTGCAGCGCGTCGACGAGCTCAAGGCCCTGACCTCGGGCGCGGCGCCGGCGGACGGCCTGCAGAAATGGCTGAACGCCTGCGACGGCAGCGCGCGCTGCAGCGATGCCTGCCCGGAGGGCATCAATGTCCGCCAATGGGTGACCATCGCCAAGATGAAGTCGCTCGAGGCCGTCCGTCCGCGCGAGGAGGGCGCCGCCAACGCCGCCAACCGCTTCCGCCACATGGCGCAGGCCGTGCGGCTGCTCGCCAGCATGCAGCTGCCGTCGGAGACCTTGAAGAAGATCCTGGCGCCGGCCGAGCGGCGCACCGCCGAGGTGCTGTTCTATACCGGCTGCAACGTGCTGCGCACGCCGCACATCGTGCTGAACGTCATGGACATCCTCGACGCGCTCGAGCTCGACTTCGACGTGGTCGGCGGCACCGCCCATTGCTGCGGCGTCTACCAGTTCCAGGAAGCCGACCTGCCGACCTACGAGCGCATGGGCCATCGCACCTTCCAGCGCTTCGGCCAGTCGGGCGCCTCGAAGGTGCTGACCTGGTGCCCGACCTGCACCAAGAATTTCGACGAGCTGGAGAAGGACGTCGAGGCGCCGTCGTTCGACCTCGGCCACATCAGCGAATATCCTGGCCGCCAACCTCGACGCGCTGAGGCCGCGCTTCGTGGCCGATCAACCCAGGCGCCGCGTGGTGATCCACGAGCATCAGGGCATCGGCGCCACGGTGGCGAGCATCGCCAGGCTGATGCGCGCGGTGCCCAATCTCGAGCTGATCGAGCTCGAGCAGGATTCCGGCTTCTCCTATGCCTGCGGCGGCCAGGCCGCCAAGTTCAAGGAGCGCGAGCAGGCGATCCATCGCCGGCTGGCCGAGGGCGCGGTCGCGGCCGGCGCCGACACCATCGTCACCATGTATCATTCCTGCCATCGGGCGCTGGCCGGCGCCGAGGCGATCTATCCGCTGAAGGTGGTGAACTTCACCGACGTGATCGCCGAGGCGCTGGGCCGCGGCGGCCATCCCGACTACTACCGCCTCTACAAGGCGGGCGGCGCGATGGACGAGGCGGTGACCGCGGCGCGGGCGTTCCTCACCAACAACGGCGTGCGGATCGACGAGGCCTCGGTGCAGTCGCTGACCGCCGACATCTTCAACGAAACCGGCCTCGCCGGCTCGCGCGAGGCCTTCGCCCAGGCCTTCACGGCGATGGCGAGACGCCTCAAGGACGCGGGCTCAGGCCGCTCATGTCATCGTATCGACGATGAAGATGCGGGCCTGGAGGCCCGCGGTCCGATGACACTCGACGAGCGTCACCTCTCCTGGACCGCCAGCACCGCCCACGCCGCGTCGGCGAAGAAGCGGCGATGGGCCGATAGCTCACCCTCGAAGCGGCCATAGACCTTGTAGGTGGCGGCCTGCAGCACGACGCCGATGGCAGAAGCGGCGGCGAGGTCGACGTTGCGGCGCGGGATCTCGCCCGCCTTCATCGCCTGGGCGATCACCTCGCGCACCACGTTCACCGGATTGGGCGTGCCGTCGGGCACCTGGATCAGGAACGAGTGCTGGTTCAGCAGATGGTAGGCGAACAGCGTCCAGTCGCGGTCCGCCCAGTCGCAGTAGCAGCCGACGATGGCGTCGATCTTGGCGCGCAGGCTCTTGGCCGGCCGTTGTGCCTCGGTGAGCGCTTCGGCCAGCGCGCGGTGGTGGCGCAGGAAAAGATCCAGCGCCAGCCGCTCCTTGCTCGGGAAATAGCGGTAGATCGTGCCCTCGGCGATCGACGCCGCCATGGCGATTTCCTTGGTCGTGGTTTCGGCCACGCCGCGCGCCACGAACAGGGTCAGTGCGGCGCGCTCGACCCGCGCCTTGGTGTCTTCAGCCTTGCCCATTGGGACCAGTCTATGAGGGAGCGCTCACTTGGAAAAGTCGCATCCTCGCCAGCTTCTCCCGCGGGCTCGCAGAACCAGCGCCAGTCGAGCGTGAAGTCGAGCGTCCGGTCGGCGGCCAGGGAAGCGGCGGGCAGCGTGGGCCTCGCTCTGCACTTCGAGGAAGACGGTGAAGGCACGGCGCATGAACATCGGAACCTCCATAAGTGAGCGTACGCTCATAACATAAGTGAGTAGTCACTCAATTACAAGAAGAATCGAAACAGGCCCATTTTCCGCGGTTTTTCCCCGTGGACGGGGCGGGGACCAGTCCCTATGGTCGCGCCACCCAGTCGATCCCTGTGGGAGAGCCCGTCTTCTCGAAGGCGGCGCCGAAGGAGCAACCGGCCCCGGAAACTCTCAGGCAAACGGACCGCAGGAGGATGGGTCTCTGGAAAGTGGCGCAACGCGCGCGCCCACCGACGAAGTAAGCCGGTCCGCCGGCGAATCTTTCAGGTCTCCGGACAGAGGGGGTCGCAAGCGGCGCAGTCTTTGCGTCGTGATCTGCGACTCTGGAGAGCTTTTTGACCGAAACCCCCGCCGGCCCCCTCAAGCGCACACCGCTTTATGCGCTGCATCGCGAGCTGGGGGCGCGCATCGTGCCCTTCGCCGGCTACGAGATGCCGGTGCAGTACCCGACCGGCATTCTGGCCGAGCACGCCCAGACCCGGACCGCGGCCGGCCTGTTCGACGTCTCGCACATGGGCCAGGTGCGGCTCACCGCCAGGCCGGGCCACAACGCTGCCAAGGCGCTCGAGACCCTGCTGCCCGGCGACATCGCGGGCCTCGAACCCGGCCAGCAGCGCTACAGCCAGTTCACCAACGAATCAGGCGGCATCCTCGACGACCTGATGGTGACCAGCACGGGCGATCATCTCCTGCTGGTGGTCAACGCCGCCTGCAAGGACGCCGACCTCGCGCACCTGCAGAAGCACCTCGCCGCCACCTGCGAGATCGAGCCGATGTTCTCCCGTGGCCTGCTCGCCCTGCAGGGACCGCAGGCCGTGCAGGCGCTGGCGCGGCTCGCGCCGCAGGTCGCGGGCCTGAAATTCATGACCGGCGCCTTCTTCGTGATCGACGGCGCGCGCTGCTACGTCACGCGTTCGGGCTACACCGGCTGCGACGGCTTCGAGATCTCGACGCCGGCCGATGCCACCGATGCCATCGCGCGCAAGCTCCTGGCCCAGCCCGAGGTCAAGCCGATCGGTCTGGGCGCCCGCGATTCGCTGCGCCTCGAAGCCGGCCTCTGCCTCTACGGCCACGACATCGACACGACCACGACGCCCATTGAAGCCGTCCTCCTGTGGAGCATCGGCAAGGAGCGCCGCACTCAAGGCGGCTTCCCCGGCGCCGCGGTCATCCAGAAGCAGATCGCCGAAAGCGCGCCGCGCAAGCGGGTCGGTCTTCTCCCCGAGGGCAAGGCGATCGCGCGCGAAGGTGCGGAGATCGCCATCGGCGGCAAGACCGTCGGCAAGGTGACGTCGGGCGGCTTTGCGCCGACGCTCGGCCGCGCCATCGCCATGGGCTACGTCGAGCGCGCGCAGTCTGCCAACGGCACCAGGGTCGAGCTTCTGGTGCGCGGCCAGCCCGTGCCGGCCGAGATCGTGCCCATGCCTTTCGTCAAACACACCTACTACCGCGGATAGGAGCCCCTGATGGCCAGCGTCAAATACAGCCAGGACCACGAATGGATCAGTGTCGACGGCGACACGGGCACGATCGGCATCACCCAGTACGCCCAGGAGCAGCTGGGCGACGTCGTGTTCGTCGACGTGCCCAAGGCCGGCCGCAAGGTCGCCAAGGGCGAGGCCTGCGCCGTGGTCGAATCGGTGAAGGCTGCGTCGGACATCTACGCGCCGGCGTCGGGCGAGGTGACGGAAGCCAACGCAGCCCTTGCCGACCAGCCGGGCGACGTCAATGCCGAGCCGATGGGCAAGGGCTGGTTCTTCAAGCTGAAACTCTCGGACAAGAGCGAGCTCGACGGCCTGATGGACGAGGCGGCCTACCAGACCTTCGTGAAAAGCCTGGGCTGAGAAAGGCAACCATGCGCTATCTTCCCCTCACCGACAGCGACCGCCGCGACATGCTGGCGGTGATCGGCGCCCGCTCGGTCGACGAACTGTTCAAGGACGTGCCCGCCTCGGCGCGGCTCGCCGCCAAGATCGCGGACCTCCCCGATCACCAGGGCGAGCTCGAGGTCGAGCGCGCCTTCCAGGCCTATGCGGCGAAGAACGTGTCGCCCTCCACGGCGCCGTTCTTCATCGGCGCCGGCGCCTATCGTCACCACGTGCCCTCGACCGTCGACTACATGATCCAGCGCGGCGAGTTCCTGACCTCCTACACGCCCTACCAGCCCGAGATCACGCAGGGCACCCTGCAATACCTGTTCGAGTTCCAGACCCAGGTGAGCCTGCTCACCGGCATGGAAGTGGCCAACGCCTCGATGTACGACGGCTCGACCGGCGCATCCGAGGCCGTGCTGATGGCCAACCGCATCACGCGCCGCCACAAGGCGCTGATCTCGGGCGGGCTGCATCCGCAGTATCGCCGCGTCATCGAGACCGCGGCCCGCTGGGAAGGCTTCAGCGCCGTCGCCGGCACCGCCGATCCGCAAGGGTTGGAAGAGCTGATCGCCCAGGTCGACAAGGAGACGTCCTGCGTCGTCGTGCAGAATCCGAGCTTCTTCGGCCATGTCCGCGACTTCGCCAAGCTTGCCGCCGCCTGCCATGCCGCCGGCGCGCTCCTGATCGTGGTGGTGACCGAGGTCGTCTCGCTCGGCCTCATCAAGCCGCCGGGCGACATGGGCGCCGACATCGTGGTCTGCGAGGGCCAGTCGATCGGCAACGGCCTGGGCTTCGGCGGCCCCTATGTCGGCCTGTTCGCCACCCGCGACAAATACGTGCGCCAGATGCCGGGCCGCCTCGTCGGCGAGACCGTCGACGCCGACGGCAAGCGCGGTTTCGTGCTGACGCTCTCCACGCGCGAGCAGCATATCCGTCGCGAGAAGGCGACCTCCAACATCTGCACCAATGCCGGCCTGTGCGCGCTCGCTTTCACGGTGCATCTCACGCTTTTGGGCGAGGCGGGCTTCAGGCGCCTGGCCGAGATCAATCACGCCAAGGCCTCCGAACTGGCCGACCGCGTCTCCGCATTGCCGGGTGTCGAGCTTCTGAACGACAGCTTCTTCAACGAATTCACCGTGCGCCTGCCCAAGCCCGCCGCGCCCGTCGTCGAAGCACTCGCCGCCAAGCGCATCCTGGCGGGCGTGCCGGTCTCGCGGCTGATCCCCAACGATCCCGCGGCCGCGAACCTGCTGCTGCTGGCCGCGACCGAGACCACGACCGAGCACGGCATGGGCCCGCTGATCGCCGGCCTCAAGGAGGTGCTGTGATGGTCCAGTCGCTCGACCGTTCGCAGGGCCGCATCGGTGGCGCAGCCGCCGATGCGACGGCCATACCGGCGGCACCCGCTGCCACCTTCACCGGCAATCGCGCGCTGCAGATCGAGGAGCCGCTGATCTTCGAGATGGGCCAGCCCGGCCGCTGCGGCGTCGACCTGCCGGAGCCACCCAAGGTCAGGGACCGCCTCAACGGCCTCCGCCGCACCGGCGAGATCGGCCTGCCGGGCCTCAGCGAGCCGCAGGTCGTGCAGCACTACACGCGGCTCAGCCAGAAGAACTACGCCATCGACATGGGCGTCTATCCGCTGGGCTCGTGCACCATGAAGCACAATCCCCGCATCAACGAGAAGGTGGCGCGTCTGCCCGGCATCGGCGACCTCCATCCGCTGCAGCCGGTCTCGACCGTGCAGGGCGCGCTCGAGCTGATCGACCGCCTGGCGCATTGGCTGAAGACGCTGACCGGCATGCCGGCCGTGGCGATGTCGCCCGCCGCCGGCGCCCATGGCGAGATGTGCGGCATGATGGCGATCGCCGCCGCCCTCGAGGCGCGCGGCGAACGCGCCCAACGCAAGGTCGTGCTGGCGCCCGAGTCGGCGCACGGCACCAATCCGGCGACCGCGGCGGCGCTCGGCTTCACCGTGAAGCCGATCCCGGCCAACGACCGCGGCCGCGTCGATCTCGGCGCGCTGAAGGCAGCCCTCGGCCCCGACGTGGCCGCGATCATGCTGACCAACCCCAACACCTGCGGCCTGTTCGAATCGGAAATCGTCGAGATCTCCCGCGCCGTGCACGAGGCGGGCGCGTTCTTCTACTGCGACGGCGCCAACTTCAACGCCATCGTCGGCAAGGTGCGGCCGGGCGACCTCGGCGTCGACTGCATGCACATCAACCTGCACAAGACCTTCTCGACGCCGCATGGCGGCGGCGGGCCGGGCGCCGGTCCGGTCGTGCTGTCGGCGGCCCTTGCGCCCTACGCGCCGTATCCCTGGATCGTGAAGGACGGCGAGACCATGGCGCATCGCCGAGGAGGGCGCGAAGGCCGAGGGCACGCCGCTCGGACGCCTGAAGGCTTTCCACGGCCAGATGGGCATGTTCACCCGCGCCCTGGCCTACATCATGAGCCACGGCGCCGACGGGCTGAAGCAGGTCGCCGAGGATGCCGTGCTGTCGGCCAACTACGTGATGGCCTCCCTCCAGGACATCATGAGCTCCCGCCTTCGAAGGCCCCTGCATGCACGAGGCGCTGTTCGACGACGGCTTCCTCAAGGATACCGGCGTCAGTACACTCGATTTCGCCAAGGCGATGATCGACGAGGGCTACCACCCGATGACCATGTATTTCCCGCTGGTCGTGCACGGCGCCATGCTGATCGAGCCGACCGAAAGCCAGGCCAAGGAGGATCTCGACCTGTTCATCGCAGCGCTGCGCGCGCTGGCCGAGCGGGCCAAGACAGGCACCGCGGCGGAGGCGTTCAAGGCGGCGCCTCTCTTCGCGCCGCGCCGCCGCCTCGACGAGACCCTGGCGGCGCGCAAGCCCGTGCTGCGCTGGAAGCCGTCGAACAGCTTCAAGCACGCGGCGGAGTAGCGATCATGGGCGCGATGGGCACGCTTCTCTCGGTCTTTGCGATCTTCATACCCGCCTTGCTGTTGCCGGGCCCCGATTTCGTGGCCGTCGTCCGATCGTCGATGACGCGCGGCACGGGCGCGGGCCTGCGGACGACGATCGGCGTCACCCTGGGCCTGGCGCTCTACGCGACGCTCAGCCTGCTCGGCCTGTCGGCGGTGCTCGTGCAGTACCAGTGGCTCACCTGGGCGGTGCGGGTGCTGGGCGGCGCGTACCTGATCTATCTCGGCATCAGGCTGCTATTCTCGAAGCCTGCGACGACGATGGACGACGCGGCAGCCCGCGGTCCGGTACGCGGCAGCGCCCTGCTGTTCGGGTTTTTCGTGACCCTCACCAATCCGAAGGCGATCGTCCTGTTCGCCAGTGTGTTCGCGACGGCGGTGACCGGCAGCACGCCGACATGGCTGATGGTCCTCATGATCGGGCTGGTGGTTGCGAGTTCCCTCACCTGGTATTCGATCGTCTCGGTGTTCATGTCTTCCGCGCCCGTGATGAAGCGTTTCGCGCATGCGCGGCATTGGATCGAACGGGTGGCGGGCGCGTCGTTCGTGCTGATCGGTGGCCGCGTCATCGCCGACGCCAGAAACCCCTGTTACGCCCTAGCCGCGCAGCGGAAGGCTGAGACGCCTATCGGCATGGTATGATGCCGGTCGCTGAACAACTTCAGGCAGGCCGGCGGACACCATGCGCATCTTCACAACACTGCCGCAGCAGGACCTGCGCAAGGTCGGCCCGGCGGCCCAGGCGATCGAAGCGGCCGGCTATACCGGCGTCAGCACCCAGGAAAACAAGCACGAGCCCTTCCTGTCGCTCGCCGTCGCCGGCGCCGCGACCCGCAGCCTCGAGCTCCATACCGGCGTCGCCATCGCCTTCGCCCGCTCGCCCATGGCCGTCGCCAATGTCGGCTGGGACCTCGCGGCGAGCTATGGCGGTGAACGCGTCACGATCGGGCTGGGCAGCCAGGTGCGCGCCCACAACGAGCGGCGCTTCTCCGTGCCATGGTCGCCGCCGGCGCCGCGCATCCGCGAATATGTCCAGGCCGTGCGGGCGATCTGGGCGGCCTGGAAGGGCGACGGCAAGCTCAACTACGAGGGCAAGCACTATCGCTTCACCCTGATGACGCCGAATTTCGTGCCCGAACCCTATGACGGTCCCTTGCCGCGCCTGGGCGTCGCCGCCGTCGGCCCCGTCATGCTGAAGGTGGCGGCCGAGGAATCCGACGACGTGAAGCTCCACTCCTTCTGCACGCGCAAGTACCTGGAGCAGAGCATCATGCCCATCCTCACCGCGGGCCTGGCCACGTCGGGCCGGGCGCGCGAGACGTTCGAGATCTCGGGCGGCGGCTTCGTGGTCACCGGCAAGGACGACGAGGCGGTCGCCAGACTGTTCGACTGGGTGCGCTATCGCGTGGCGTTCTACGGCTCGACCCAGGCCTACTGGCCGGTCTTCGAGCTGCATGGGCTGGGCGATCTCGGCCGCAAGCTGAACGCCATGACGCGCGCCGGCCAGTGGGACAAGATGGCGGCGGAAGTCTCCGACGACGTGGTCCACCTGTTCGCCGCGGTCGGCCGGCACGACCAGATCGCCAAGGCGATCGCCCAGCGCTTCGGCGGCCTGGTCGATTCGATCGGCGCCAGCGCCAATTCCGCCAAGCCGTCCGACCTGCCGCCCGATCTGCTGCAGGACCTCGCGAAGATCCCGACGGTCTACAGGCCCGAACACGCCTGACTTGTCGATCGCAGTGACGAGAGGACAGCGATGATGCCCACCGGTACCAACTGCTTCTGCTGCACGCCGCAGCTGCAGGGGATCTCGCGGCGCCTGAGCGATTTCTCGCGACGCGACTTCCTGGCCGGGCTCGGCGCGGCCGTCGCCGTCGGCAGCCACGTGGGGTCGGCCAAAGCCCAGCCCGCCGCTCCAACCACGAAGGTGTTGTTCCGCAACCTCCGCCTGTTCGACGGCAAGGCGGCCTCCGTCCAGTCCGGCAGGCAGGTGCTCGTCGAAGGCAACAGGATTGCCGCCATCGACGCCACCAATGCCGCTGTCGCCGGCCGACGCCGTCACCATCGACTGCGGCCAGCGGGTTCTCATGCCCGGCCTGATCGATGCCCACTGGCATGCGCTGTTTGCCGCTTTGCCCGTCGCGGTCCTGATGACGGCCGATCCCGGCTATATCTTCGCCGCCGCCACGGCCGAAGCCCGGCGCACGCTGATGCGCGGCTTCACGACGGTCCGCGATCTCGGCGGACCGGTCTTCTCGTTCAAGCGGGCGATCGACGAAGGCCTGATCCCGGGGCCTCGCATCTTTCCCTCGGGCGCGATGATCACGACCTCCGGCGGGCACGGCGATCTGCGCGCGCTTTCGGATTTGCCGCGCCGTCCCGGCCAGTTGAGCTCGATCGAGGAAATGGGCGGCGCCATGATCGCCGACAGCCTGGGCGAGGTGCAGCTGCGCGCGCGGGAGCAGCTTCTGCAGGGCGCCTCCCAGATCAAGATCGTCGGCGGCGGCGGTGTCTCGTCGCCGCGCAGCCCGCTCGACATGTCGACCTTCAGCGAGACCGACCTGCGAGCAGCGGTCGATGTCGCGCGGGACTGGAACACCTACGTGACGGTGCACGCCTATGCGCCGAACACGATCCAGCGCGCCATCGCCGCCGGCGCGGCCTGCATCGAGCATGCCCATCTGATGGACGAGGACACGGCCAAGCTCATGGCCGACAAGGGCATATGGCTCAGCATCCAGCCGTTTCTCAGTGCCGACGATTCCGTGCCGCTGGCCGGTCCCAGCCAGCAGAAGCTGCTCCAGGTCGTCGCCGGCACCGACACCGCCTACACCCTGGCGCGAAAGCACGGCATCAGGACGGCCTTCGGATCCGACATGCTGTTTTCGCCGGAGATGACAGCCCGTCAGGGAACGATGCTCGCCCATCTCGCGCGGTGGTACGGCAACGCGGATATCCTCGTCATGGCGACCGCGACCAATGCCGAGCTGCTCGCGCTGTCCCGATTGCGAAATCCCTATCCGGGCAAGCTCGGTGTCGTCGAGAAAGGGGCTTTTGCCGACCTGCTGCTGGTCGACGGCAATCCGGTCGAGAACGTCCGCCTGCTGGAGGACCCGGGCAACAACCTCAAGGTCATCATGAAGGACGGCAGGATCTACAAGAACACGTTATCCTGAGCGAGCGGCCGGCAAAGAAAAGCCCCCGCCTTGCGGCAGGGGCCCAGGTAGCCCGCGATTGATTTTATGCGGGCAATTCGAAATTCGAAGAACTCAGTGCAGACGACGCGGCAGCTCGCCGATCGCCTCGGTGATCATCGCCTCGGTACGGCCGCTGCCGACCTGCTCGCGCAACAGGGCGCGGGTGGCCGACAGGGCGACGTCGACGGCGGTGTCGCGGACATGCTTGCTGGCGGCAGCCTCGGACTGGGCGATGCGATCGAGTGCCTGCTGCTCGCGCAAGGCCACCGCGGTCTGCAGGCTGGCCACGGCCCTGGCCTGCATGCGGGTGGCCTCCTCGCGGGCCTGCTGGAGGATGGCGCCGCCCTCGGTCGTGGCCTGGGCGAGCGTGCGCTCGGCATCCTGCTTGGCCTTCAGCGCCTCGTTGCGCAGCCCTTCGGCATCGCTCAGCGCCCGGGCGATGGCCGCCGCGCGCTTGTCGAGCATGTCGGAGACGCGCTTCCACATGGTCTTGCCGAGGAGCGCGAAGAATATGACGAACGCGACGCCGACCCAGAATGCCGGATCGGAGAAGATGCCGCCGTGCTCGCCCGCGGCGTCCGCCGCCCACGCCGTGCCGATCATCGGCTGCCTCCCTTGATCGCCGCCGCGACCTTGCCGGTGAGCGCGCCCTGGTCGGCCGGCTGGCCGGCGAGCCTGGCATAGACGTCCTGGCCGATATCGCTGGCCATGGTCTCGAGGCCCGCCATCACGTCGTCGCGCTGGCGGGCGATGCGCTTCTCGGCCTCGTCGATCTGCTTGGCCAGGCGATCGTGCAGCTCGGTGAACCGCGCCGTCGCCACGGCGCCGTCGGCCTCGCTTTGCTCGCGCTGCAGCCGGCGGGCTTCCTCGCGGGCGTCGGCCAGGCGCTTCTCGTAGGCGGCGACCAGGGCCCGGGTTTCCTCGTTGGCCTTCTCGGCCGCATCGAGGTCGCCCTGGATCTTGGCCTGCCGCTTGGCCAGCGTGTCGGAGATCGCCGGCACCGCAAGTCGCGACATCACGAAGTAGAGCGATCAGGAACGCGATCGCCAGCCATACGAGCTGCGGCGCGAAGTCGTGGACGTCGAGCTGCGGCATGCCCCCCGCCGCAGCGGCGCTGCCGACCGCGGTGAAGGGGACGAGACCGCCTGCAAGTGCGCCGTAGACCGATTTCCGCATGATCGCTGGTTCCAAACCCCTGTAACGCGCCAGTAGGCCTAGAACACGAACAGGATCATGAAGGCGATGACCAGCGCGAACAGCGCGACCGCCTCGGTGAGCGCGAAGCCCAGCAGCACGTTGCCGAACACGCGGGGCGCGGCTTCCGGGTTGCGCAGCGCGCCCGCGACGAAGCTGCCGAAGATGTTGCCGATGCCGACGCCGACGCCGGCGAGGGCGATGGTGGCCAGACCGGCACCGATGAGCTTGGCTGCAGAAGCGTCCATTTGAATGTTCCTTTTCGCTGGTGGATGTCAGTGGAGATGAACGGCGTCGTTGAGATAGAGGCAGGTCAGGATCGCGAACACATAGGCCTGCAGGAACGCGATCAGCAGTTCCAGGCCGGTGAACACGACGATGAAGGCGAGCGGCGCCCAGCCGCCGATGATGCCGAGCATGACGACGAAGCCGCCGAACACCTTCAGCATGGTGTGGCCGGCCAGCATGTTGGCGAACAGCCGGATCGACAGGCTGAAGGGGCGGATGAAGTAGGAGATGATCTCGATCGGCACCAGCAGCAGCAGGAGCACGAACGGCACGCCCTTCGGCACGAACAGCGACAGGAAATGCAGTCCGTGCCGGGCGAAGCCGATGATGGTCACGCCGACGAACACGAAGGCCGCCATCGCGAAGGTGACGATGATGTGGCTGGTCGGCGTGAACGAGTAGGGCACCATGCCCAGCACGTTGCAGAACAGGATGAAGATGAAGAGCGTCAGGATGAACGGGAAGTACTTCTTGCCGCCGTCGCCGACATTGTCGCGCACCATGCCGGCGATGAATTCGTAGCCGAGCTCGGCGACCGACTGCAGGCGGCCCGGCACCAAAGCGCGCTGGCGCATGCCCCAGACGAAGACAGCCGTCGCCAGGATCACGGCGATGATCATCCAGGTCGATGAATTCGTGAAAGAGGCGTCGATGCCGAAGAGATTCAGGTGGAACAGCCGCTTGATCTCGAACTGTTCCATCGGGCTGTGCATTTAGATCCCCACTTCCATCTACGCCTACACATCGCTCTCAGGGCAGGCGCGGACTCCCATCGTCGCCCCCGGCCGCGTCCTTCGAGTACTGCCGGATGGCGCGCCAGGTATTGTTGATCCCGGCGGCCAGTCCCAAGACGAGACCCGTCACCAGCGAATACGGCGCCCAACCCATCCAGCGGTCGAGCCAATAGCCGAGAAAGCCCCCGACCAAAAGGCCCGCGATCATATCGACCAAAATTCGATAGGCAACGCTTGTCTGGCGGTGCGACATTCCGTTACTCGGCGGCTCGTTCGGGCGCGGTTTCGGGCTGGCCGCGCGCGCTGCCTTGAGCTTCGCATCCATCTCCTCGACGCCCCGCCGGGCGCCTTCGGGGTCCGCGTCTTTCGGAGGAATTGTCATTTAAATCAACCTGTTATCGCCCTGAAGGTTGGCGCTCTCAAGACATGATTACGCTTTCAGCACCTTGAACGTCGCGTCGCCGTCGCGCGCCACCTGCGGCACCAGATCGACCTCCCAGTCGAGATACTGCCGCATCGCCGCTTCGATATTCTCTTTGAAGTCATAAGGCCGGTACCAGACGTCGGTCGGCGGGTCGGCCATCCGCGTATGGCCGGTTTCGACCGCGAGCTTGGCCTCGCGCCAGGCCTGCATGCCGCCCGCCAGGATCACCACCGGCAGGCCGCCCGCGGCGGCCTCGGCTTCCGCCGCCGCCAGGGTGGCGATCTCGCCGTCGGGCGAGACCAGCACGATGCGCGTCACGTCCTTCTGCTTGGCCAGCATCTCGGGGATGGTCTTGCCGAGGCCGGCGCGCACGGCGAACCAGGCGCCCGGCACGTGGCCGTCGCGATAGCGCAGGCTGGTGTCGAGATCGATCACCAGCGCGTGCTCCAGCGAGTTGTGCAGCTCGGTCGCCGCGACGGTGGTGGCGCCGGGCAGCGCGAAGCCCTTGGGGAAGCGCGGCTCGGCCACGGTGGTGAGGTCGCTCGACACCGGCTTGTAGTCGAGCACGTAGACCTCGTTCCAATCCATCTGCATCAGCCAGTGCGCCGTCATGGTGGCGCGCACGCCGTCATTGTCGTGCAGCACGACCGTGGCGTGGCGCGCGCCGACATACTGGTCGGTCGCCTGCACGAGCTGGCCGCCCGCGGCATGGCGGAAGCCTTTCAGGTGGCCCTCGGCATATTCGGCGGGATCGCGCACGTCGAGGCGGTACAGGGGACCGCCTTTCGCCTCGAGCGCAGCGAGGCCGGCCTTGTCGATCTTCTTCACCTTCATCTTCGCGGCGATGTTGGCCGCTGCCGCCTGCGCGAACTTGGCGGCCTCCGGTCCCTGCGGGCCGAAGCTTTGGGTCTCGCCGCGCGCCACCTTCAGGCCGGCGAGGTGCCAGCCCATCGTGCCGTTCTTGAGCGCGATCACCTTGTTGGGCAGGCCGGCATTGATCAGCGACTGCGCGCCGATGATCGAACGCGTGCGGCCGGCGCAATTCACCACCACCAGGGTCTCGGGGTTGGGCACCAGGTCCTTGACCCGGTAGACCAGCTCGGCGCCGGGGCAGTCGATGCCGCCCGGGATCGACATGTTGTTGAATTCCGGCATCGGCCGCGAATCCAGGATCACCAGGTCGGTCTTGGCGTCGACCAGCTTCTGCAGGTCGGCGGCGTCGATGCGCGGCGTGTCGTTCTCGTGCTCGACCACCTCGCCGAACGCCTTGCTGGGTACGTTGACCCCGGTGAAGACCTCGCAGCCCGCCTCGCGCCAGGCTTTCAGCCCGCCCTTCATGACGGCAAGGTCGGTGTAGCCCAGCGCCGAGAGCTTGGCGGCGGCCCGGTTGGCCCGGCCGCTCCATTGCTCGCCGTCCGCGCCGTCGTCCATCAGCACGATGCGCGTGTGCGGATCGGGCAGCAGGGCGAGCGCGCGCGGCTCGAGCCGGGACAGCGGCAGCGGCGTGGCGAACAGCGGATGGCCCTGGGTCGAGAACTCGCCTTCCTCGCGCACGTCGAAGAAGGCGAACACTTCGCCCGACTTCAGGAGCGCCTTGACCTGCTGGACCGAGAGCAGCGGCGTCAGGATCCTGGCCTTGGCCATGAAGCGCTTGGCGGCCGCGGTCGCCATGTCGACCGACAGGCGGTCGGGCAGGTGCTCGAGGCTCAGCCCATAGAAATGAAGATGCAGGGCGTCGCCCGAGCCCGCCGGCGTCTCGATATGGTGGAAGTCGTCGGGCAGGTAGCAGATGACGTCGCCGCGGCGCAGCGTCTTCTCCTTGGCCGGCGCCTCGCGCAGCTTGACCACGCCCTCGGTCGCGCCGTTGTCGAGACGCTCGTAGACGACATTGCGTTCGGCGCCGTGGACGCCGGCGATGATCGCCCAGGTCGTGTGATTGTGCGGCGGCACTTGCTTGCCGGCGCCGCCGGCCGAGGCATAGAGCGCGAAGCGATGGTCGGGATCCTCGCTCAGGCGGTAGATGCCGCCGTCGGGCCCGAGCGGGAACTCGTCCTGCGGGAAGAGGTCGGCGCGGCTGGCGAGCGACGACAGAAGGCCGCCGATCTTCTCCAGCGTCGTGCTGTTGACGCCGTTCTGCTCGATCCGCCGGGCCTCGTCGATCAGGTGGCGGACGGCCGCGGTGCGCTCTTGATGCTGGTTCATCTGATCCTCCGTTGCCCTCAGTATAGCGGGCCTTGGGCGATCTGGCGCTTGTTGCCCCCTACTTGTCGCTATGCGGCTGGCGACCTACGGTGGGAGAATGAAAGCCCTTGTTTCCGTCGTCCTGCTGGGAGCAGCGACGATGCTGGCCGTGTCGGCGCTGGCGCAGACCACGACCAAGCCGCCGGCCAAGCCTGCGGCCGCCACCAAGACGGCTGCGGCCACCAAGGCGGCCGCACCAGCCGCCCACGCGGCGGCCAAGCCCCATCCCACCATCGTCCCGCGCCGGCCGGTCTTCGTGCCGCCGCCGCCGGTGATCGAGCTCGACGAAATCGCCGTGGTCGCCGACCTGCCCACGGTGCTCGACACCGATGCCCGGGAAACCTACCGCCGCATCTTCCAGGCGCAGGCCGCCGGCCAGTTCGCCCAGGCCGACGCCGACATCGCCCGGCTCAAGGACAAGACCCTGATGGGCTATGTCGGCGCCCAGCGCCTGCTGAGCCCGGGCGCTCCGGCGCGTTACGAGGAGCTCGCCGCCTGGCTGCAGGAATACAACGACCATCCCGATGCGCCGGCGATCTACCGGCTGGCGCTCGCCCGCCGCACGCCCGGCTCGCCCGAGCTGACGCCGTCGAGCTTCGTCGGCCAGGCGCCGCCGTCGCCCAGCTTCGCCGCCGCCCGCACCGTGAACGGCGCCGACGCCGGGCGCGCCGCCGAGCTCAGGGCGCGCCTGCAGGGCATGGCCGACGATGGCGGCTTCAATGCCGCCTTCGCGCTCCTCGACCAGAAGTCGACGGCCGAGATCCTGGGGCCGCAGGAGGTCGAGCTGTGGCGCGGTCGCATCCGCACCCGCGCGCTCGAGGCCGATTCGCAGCGCGGCGTGCAGGTGCCGGTCGATGTCGTCCTGCCGCCCGACGCCAACTGGAACGCGGCGCTGTCGGGCTTCACCCGCGGCAACATGGCCGATGCGGCGCGCCGCTTCGAGCTGGTGGCCGATGCGGCGCCCGACCGGGCCTCGTCGTGGACGCTGTCGGCCGGTTCGTTCTGGGCGGCGCGCGCCAACCTGCTGGCCGGCAATCCGCAGAAATTCGCGCCCTATCTCAAGCGCGCGGCGCTGCACGGCCGCACCTTCTACGGCCTGATCGCCCAGAAGGCGCTCGGCATGCGCATCGAGCCGGACTGGAACGTGCCCGCGCTCGACCGCAGCCGGGAAAGCATCATGCGCAACGACCGCGTCGGCCGTCGCGCGCTCGCCCTGCTGCAGCTCGGCGCCGCGACCGCGGCCGAGCGCGAGCTCTTCGCCGCCTCGATCGACGCCGATCCGCGCTTCATCGAGGCCATCCTGGCGGTCGCCCAGAAGGCCTCGCTGCCCAGCCTGTCGGCCAAGGTCGGCAACGCCAACTGGGACCAGCGCCACAACATCAAGGGCTTCGACGGCGCGGTCTATCCGCTGCCGCCGTGGCAGCCCGCCGGTGGCTATTCGGTGGACCGCGCGCTGCTGTGGGGCTTCATGCGCCAGGAATCGGCGTACAATCCCAAGGCGCGCTCCTATGTCGGCGCCATGGGCCTGATGCAGCTCATGCCGGGCACCGCGCGCGGCGTCATCCGCAACTACACGCCCGAGCAGATGGGCGCCAACCTGTACGATCCGTCGACCAACATCGCGCTGGGCCAGGCCTATATCGGTTCGCTGCTGGGCGAGGTCGACAACAACCTCGTGCGCACCGCGGCCGGCTACAATGGCGGGCCGGGCAACGTCATGCGCTGGGACAATTCGCTGAACGCCTCGCAGGATCCCCTGCTCTATATCGCCTCGATCCCGCTCAACGAGACCCGCGACTTCGTGCAGCGCGTGCTGGCCAACTACTGGATGTACCAGATCCGCCTCGGCCAGCCGACGCCGTCGCTCGACCAGATCGCCGCCCACGAATGGCCGCGCTACACGCCGCAGGACACCGGGCGTTGACCCTTCCGGCTATGTGACCATATCATATGGTCACATAGGAACCGGACCATGGACAGGAAGATCAACGCCACCGCCTTCAAGGCGCAGTGCCTTGCCCTGATCGACGAGGTCGCCGAGAGCGGCCAGCCCATCACCATCACCAAGCGCGGCAAGGCCAAGGTGCAGATCGTCGCCGTGCGCGAGAAGCCCAAGACGCTTGTCGGGCGCCACGAAGGGCACCTTCAAGATCGTCGGCGACATCGTCGGACCAATCGACGACGAATACGACGAAGACCGTGAATGGCGGAATATCACCGGACAATTCGATGACCCTCCTGCTCGATACACACACCGTCCTGTGGATGACCGAGCAGGTGCCAAGGCTCGGAAGAGTAGCAAGACGACGGTGCGACGCCGCGCTCGCCGCAGGTGAGATCGCAGTTCCGACGATAGTCTTCTACGAGGTTGGCCGTGCATTGCTGCGTGGCCGCGTTGAAGGACCGCCGAGTGTTCGCGACTGGCGGGCGCGTATCTTGTCGTTGGGCGTGCGTGAAATACCCTCTGTCGGCTGAGATCGCGATGCGCGCCGCTGACCTCGAAAGTTTGCGCCGTGACCCTTGCGATCGCATCATCGTTGCGACGGCGCTGGTCGAAGACGCCGTATTGCTGACGGCCGATCAACCGATTCTCGAATGGCCGGGACGGCTGCGTCGCCAGGATGCGCAACGTTAAGGACAGAGGATGAGCATCGCCCGCCTGCGTCGTTTCGTTGCCGACATGACGTCGCTGGTCGGTGGCGCCTGGCAGGACCGCGACGAGGCGGCGATCGTCGAGGTCGGCCGCACCTTGCTGGTCGACCTCGTGAAGCACGACGACTGGCTGCCGGACTCGATGGCCGAGTGCCCGCCGCACGGCTACGCGGCGAACCTTCTGTGGTGCGATCCCTTCGAGCGCTTCTCGATCGTGAGCCTGGTGTGGGCGCCGGGCGCCGAGACGCCGGTGCACGATCATCAGGTGTGGGGCATGGTCGGCATCCTGCGCGGCTCCGAAACATCGCAGCGTTTCGTGCTCGATCCCGCGACGGGCGCGCTTGGCAAGGCAGCGCGGACGACCCTGATGCCGGGCGAGATCGAGGTGCTGTCTCCCGCCGCGGGCGACATCCATCAGGTGGCGAACGCGCTCGCCGACGGCAACTCGCTCAGCATCCACGTCTATGGCGGCAATATCGGCACGATGCGCCGGCGTCAGTTCGATTCGGCCAGCGGCGCCGTGAGCGAGTTCGTGTCGGGCTACACCAACCGCGAGATGCCCAATTTGTGGGGGTAGGGAAACCTGTCATCCTGAGCGCAGCGAAGGATCTCATGCCCGTGGCAAGTGGCGATGAGATCCTTCGCTGCGCTCAGGATGACAGCGGCGTCAGTGCTTGTGCGGATGCGGATGGGTCGGGTCGACCCAGTAGACCTCTTCCGGCTTCTCGACCGGCTGAATGTCGATGTTGATCGCCACCGCCTCGTTGTCGGAACGCACCAGCACGCATTCCAGCGGCTCGGTCTCCGAGGCGTTGATCTCCTGGTGCGGCACGTAGGGCGGCACGTAGATGAAATCGCCCGGTCCGGCCTCGGCGATGAACTGCAGCTTGTCGCCCCAGCGCATGCGGGCGCGGCCCTTCACGACATAGATCACGCTTTCGAGGTGGCCGTGATGGTGCGCGCCGGTCTTGGCGTGGGCGTGGATGGTGACCGTGCCGGCCCACAGCTTCTGGGCGCCGACGCGGGCGAAATTGATGGCCGCAGCGCGGTTCATGCCCGGCGTCTGGGCGGTGTTGGTGTCGAGCGAGCCGGCGGGGATGACCCGCACGCCGTCGTGTTTCCAGTCGGTCATGCCTCCCATCTAGGGTGGCGGCCTCGCGCCGGCAAGATGCCAGTTGTAGGATGTGGCATGAATCGGATCGACGAATCCAAGCCCTTCAAGCCGGTGCACATCGCCGTGCTGACGGTTTCCGACACCCGCACGCTCGAGACCGACAAGTCGGGCGACACCCTGGTCGAGCGCATCGCCCGCGACGGCCACGTGCTGGTCGACCGCGCCATCGTCACCGACGACGTCGACAAGATCCGCGCCCAGGTGAAGAAATGGATCGACGATCCGGAGATCGAGGTGGTGATCAGCACCGGCGGCACCGGCGTCACCGGCCGCGACGTCACGCCCGAGGCGATGGAGGGACTGTTCGAGAAGCGCATCGAGGGCTTCGGCGAGACCTTCCGCTGGATCAGTTTCCAGAAGATCGGCACCTCGACCATGCAGTCGCGCGCCACGGCGGGCGTCGCCAACGCCACCTACATCTTCGCGCTGCCCGGCTCGACCGGCGCCTGCAAGGACGGCTGGGACGACATCCTGCGCCAGCAGCTCGACATCCGCTTCCGGCCCTGCAACTTCGCCGAGCTGATGCCGCGCCTCAACGAAGGCAAGATGCCGAGAAGTGGTTGAGTTGCTGGGGCGCGCCACTCCAGTGGCGCGATCGTGGTTCACGACGCGCACTGGAGTGCGCGCCCCCAGCCATGGTGCATGCAATGCCTGCAACTTCGACGGGGCGATTCGTTCGATCCGGTCCGAACAACTTGACTCGTTCTCTGTTTGTTCTCACAGTCGATCGATCATGCGACCGACCGTTCCGCCCGACTATCCCGACGATGCGATCGCCGAACCCGTGCATCGCGGCCGCGGCGCGCTCAGCAACGAGACGAGCCGCTTCGACACCGAGAAGCGCATCCGCACGACCGACGGCTGGGAAACCGAAGCCTCGGCCGACGCCGGCGGAAGACGACGAGCTGCCGCCGCTGCGCACCACGCTGACGCGCGACGCCACGCGCACCATCATCGCGCGCAACACCTCGCCCGACATCGGCTTCGACCGCTCGATCAATCCCTATCGCGGCTGCGAGCATGGCTGCATCTACTGCTTCGCGCGGCCGACCCACGCCTATCTCGGCCTGTCGCCCGGCCTCGATTTCGAGACCAAGATCCTGTTCAAGCCCGACGCCGCCAAGCTGCTCACCGCCGAGCTCGCGTCGCCGAAATACCGCCCCGACGTGATCGCCATGGGCACCAACACCGATCCCTACCAGCCGGTCGAGCGCGAGCTCCAGGTCACGCGCCAGATCCTGCAGGTGCTGAACGCGTTCAACAATCCGGTCGGCATCGTCACCAAGGGCCAGCTCATCACGCGCGACATCGACATCCTGGGCGCCATGGCCAAGCGCAACCTGGCCGAGGTCGTTCGTGTCGATCACCACGCTCGACAAGGATCTCGCACGGGCGATGGAGCCGCGCGCCTCGGCGCCGCACCGAAGGCTGGAGGCGATCCGCGCGCTTGTCGGCGGCGGGCATCCCGACCGGCGTCATGACCGCGCCGATGATCCCGGGGCTGAACGATCACGAGATGGAATCGATTCTCGAGGCGGCGAAGGAGGCCGGCGCCACGCGCGCGGGCTTCACCCTCCTGCGCCTGCCGCTCGAGATCAAAGAACTGTTCGAGGAATGGCTGCGCCAGCACCGGCCGGATCGCGCCGAGAAGGTGCTGTCGCTGGTCCGCCAGACGCGCGGCGGTGCGCTCTACCAGTCGGGCTTCGGCGTGCGCATGCGCGGCGAAGGCCCGATCGCCCAGCTTCTGGCCGCGCGCTTCGCCGCCGCCGTGAAGCGCCTCGAGCTCAACCGCATCCGCTTCCGGCTCGAAACCAGTGCCTTCCGCGTTCCCGAGTTGGCGCGCACCGCGCTGACCGACGCCAAGCGCGACGCCCGCCAGATGAAGCTGCTTTAGCGCCGGTCGGGCGCAGACTTCAGTCTACAGGCCTTCAACCGCCCAGATGTCGAGCTCTGCCGCGCCCTCGCGAATCTTCTTCACCGGTACGTATTCGGGCGAGTTCCAGAACGCATGGAGGGCGTCCATCGAGGGGAATTCGAACATGACCATTCTTCGCCCGTCATGCGGGCGACCTTCCAGGGTTTCGACCTTGCCGCCCCGGACGACGTGCTTGCCGCCCATCCGGGTGATCAAGGGCGTCACCGCTTCCCGATATTGCCGCCACCGGTCTTCATCGGTGATCGCGATTTGAACAAGCATGTATGCGGGCATTCGTCGGCTCCATCGCAGATGCAACGCGACGGTTACGCTGCACGATCGACATGGCCGCTTTGCGGCCAGCCGGCCCGCAAGTGCAGCAGGAGCCTGACTCAGTCGAGAAACCGCACCTTCGGCCATAGCACGCGCCACTGTTTGGACGCGATGCGCGCCTCGTATTCGTCGCGCCTCGTACGGCCGAACGCCGTCGGGCGGCAGCACAGGCCCAGCAGGTCGTCGGTGCCGAGCGGCGCGACCACGGTGAGAGAGTTGTCGTTCTCCAGCCGCACGCCGACGGCCGTCACCGTCTCCAGCCAGTAGGTCATCGAGTCCGACGTGCTGGCGTGCGGCGGCAGGTTCTTCCAGACGTGCATGCGCGCCTGATTGCGGACCTGCCACGGCGCGGGGAGCAACCCGGTGAGCCGCGCTTCGAAAGCCTGCTCGGTCTCCTTGGCGAGGTCGGAAGGCTCGTAATAGAGCACGTCGATATCCACAGGCTGGCGCGGCTGGCACGATGCCGTGCAGATGATCCCACACCCGATTGCGCACGAATCCTGCGGCAATGCACCAGTCGGGCAGCGCGAGCGTACGCACCGCACGAAGCTGTTTCATGCCCACAGGGTCTTGGGCAATGATGTCGGCCACCAGGGACATGCTGCACTCTAGAGGAGGCGGCGGGGGATATGCCGAGCTTCCGATACGAATTGCTTTGCGAAGGACGCGTCGCCGGCATCGATGAAGCCGGACGTGGACCGCTGGCCGGCCCGGTGGTCGCCGCCGTCGCCGTCATCGACCGCAGCGCCGCCAAGCGCAGGCTGCTGAAGCTCATCAACGATTCCAAGCAGCTCGTGGTCGAGGACCGCGAGGCCGCCTACGAGGCCATGGTCGCCTCGGGCATCGTGCAGTTCGCCGTCGCCGAAGCGACGGTCGAGGAGATCGACCGCATCAACATCCTGCAGGCGACGTTCCTCGCCATGCGCCGCGCGCTGCAGGCGCTGGCCGATCAGCCCGAGGTCGTGCTGATCGACGGCAACCAGGTGCCGCCCCGGCTGGGCTGCCGCGCCGAGACCATCGTCGGCGGCGACGCCCGGTCCTACTCGATCGCCGCCGCCTCGATCTTCGCCAAGGTGACGCGCGATCGCTACATGGCGAAGCTCGCCGCGACCTGGCCCGGCTACGGCTGGGAAACCAATCGCGGCTACGGCAGCGAGGAGCATCTCCTGGCGCTCCAGTGCCTCGGCCCGACGCCGCATCACCGCATGAGCTTCTCGCCGCTCAACCGGCTGCTTTAGCGGGGAGCGCGCTCCAGACTCACCCCCAAAACCGCGACGCCGGCCGCGGCAGGCCGAGATGGTCGCGCAAGGTCGTGCCTTCGTAGGCGCGCCGGAACAGGCCGCGTTCCTGCAGAATGCGGCACCACGAGATCGACGAAATCGTCGAACCCTTCGGGGAAGTAGGGCGGCATGACGTTGAAGCCGTCGGCGGCGCGTTCCTCGAACCACTGCTGCAAGGTATCGGCGACCTGTTCCGCCGAACCGCACAGCACCCAGTGGCCGCGTGCGGCGGCCACCAGATTGTAGAGATCGCGCAGGGAGAGCTTCTCGCGCCGGGCCTTGGCCAGCATGACCTTGGCAAAGCCGTGCGAGGTGTCCGGCAAGGCGAGGTCGGGGACGGGCGCGTCGAGATCGTAGCGCGTCACGTCCTGGCCCAGCCGGTCGGTCAGGAGCTGCAGCGCATTCGACCCGGTGACGAAGCTCTGCAGCAGCGCGAGCTTTTCGCGCGCCTCCGCGGCCGTGCGGCCGACCACCGGCATGACGCCGGGCAGCACCGAGACGTGATCGGGTGAGCGGTCGAAGGTCGCGAGCTGCTTCTTGAGCGAGGCGTATTGCGCCTTGGCCTCGTCGATGTCCTGCACGACCGAGAACACGACGTCGGCGGTGCGCGCCGCCAGCGCCTGGCCCGGCGCCGAGCCGCCGGCCTGCAGCACCACCGGCTGGCCCTGCGGCGCGCGGCCGATATTGAGCGGTCCCTTCACCTTGAAGAAGGTCCCGTCATGGTCGAGCGGGCGCAGGCGCGCCGTGTCGATGTAGGTGCCGCTCGCGCGGTCGGCGACGATGGCGTCGTCGGCCCAGCAGTCCCACAGCCCCTTCACCACGTCGACGAACTCGGCGGCGCGTTCGTAGCGGCTGGCGTGGTCGGGATGCGTGGTGCCGAAATTGTCGGCGCCCTGGCCGCTCGCGGTGGTGACGGCGTTCCAGGCGGCGCGGCCCTTGCTGATATGGTCGAGCGAGGCGAAGGCGCGCGCCACCGACCAGGGATCGTTGTAGGTCGTCGACACGGTGGCGCCCAGCCCGACATGGGTGGTGCCCGTCGCCAGCGCCGCCAGCATGGTGAGCGGCTCGAGCCGCACCGTGTAGGAGGGGTGCGCGCCGGGATCGGCATAGAGATTGTCGCCCATGAAGATGAGATCGAACTTGCCGCGCTCGGCGATGCGCGCGATCTCCTGGACCTGGGCGAAATCCTGGAAGCTCGTCATCGCGCCGGGATGGCGCCAGCCGGCGACATGGCTGCCGGTGCCGAGGATGAACAGCCCGAGATGCATCTGCCGCTTCATGGCGTGCACCCAGCAACTCGTGTGCCATCAGTTCGTGCGGACCGCGAGCATCTCGCTCGCTCGGACTCCGTGATGCAGAGCCAGAGGCTCGCGGTCCAAACGAGCAGAGCTACTCTGCCGACATGCTGAAACTCTACTACGCCGCTCACACCTGCTCGCTCGCCACCCACATCGCCCTCGAGGAGGTCGGTGCCGACTATTCGACGGCGCGGATCGACTTCGCCAAGGCCCAGCAGCAGTCGCCCGAGTATCTCAAGATCAATCCCAAGGGACGCGTGCCGGCGCTGGTCACCGACCGCGGCATCCTGACGGAGACGCCGGCCATGCTGGCCTTCGTCGCCCAGAGCTTCCCGGCCGCCAACCTGGCGCTGATGGACGACGCCTTTGCCTTCGCCGAGGTGCAGGCCTTCAACTCCTACCTCTGCTCGTCCCTGCACGTGGCGCACGCGCACCGCATGCGCGGCCATCGCTGGGTCGATGCCGACGACGCGGCCTCGATCGCGGCCATGCAGCGCAAGGTGCCGCAGTCGGTCACCGCCGGCTTCGAGCTGATCGAGCACGACATGCTCAAGGGGCCGTGGGTGATGGGCGAGCGCTACACGATCTGCGATCCCTATCTCTTCACCCTGGCGCAGTGGCTGGAAGCCGACGGTGTCGAGCCTGCGCGCATTCCCAAGGTGATCGATCACCGGCGTCGCGTGGCCGAGCGCGCCGCGACGCGTAAGGCGATCGCCGAGGAGCTTTCCTAGCTCTGGCCTAGGTCTGGTGGGTCGTGTTGAAAACCTGACTCGATCTTGTGGATCGATGTCGTAAACAATTGAATCAATTGTAATTTCTTGACCGGGACTCGGTGGATGAACTCATCTTCCACCGATGCCTGGGGAAAAACTGGACCGAGTCCTGGTGGGCGACTGCATCGAGCTGATGCACAGCCTGCCCGAAGCTTCCGTCGACATGGTGTTCGCCGATCCGCCCTACAATCTTCAATTGGGCGGCGAGCTCCTGCGGCCGGACAACAGCCGCGTCGATGCCGTCGACGATGACTGGGACAAGTTCGCCGATTTCGCGCGTCTACGATTCCTTCACCCGCGCCTGGCTCGCCGCGGCGCGCCGCGTGCTCAAGCCCGAGGGCACGCTGTGGGTGATCGGCAGCTACCACAACATCTTCCGCATCGGCACGGCGTTGCAGGATCTGGGCTTCTGGCTGCTGAACGACATCGTCTGGCGCAAGTCCAACCCGATGCCGAACTTCAAGGGCAAGCGCTTCACCAACGCGCACGAGACGCTGATCTGGGCGGCGCGCGACCAGCGCGCCAAGCGCTACACCTTCAACTACGATTCGATGAAGGAGCTGAACGAGGGCCTGCAGATGCGCTCGCGACTGGCTGCTGCCGCTCTGCACCGGCGGCGAACGCCTGAAGGGCGAGGACGGCAAGAAGGCGCACCCGACGCAGAAGCCCGAGTCGCTGCTGTTCCGCTGCATCATGGCGGCGTCCAATCCGGGCGACCTGATCCTCGACCCGTTCTTCGGCACCGGCACGACCGGCGCGGTGGCGCGACGGCTCGGCCGCCGCTTCATCGGCCTGGAGCGCGACCCCGACTACGCCGCCATCGCGCGAAAGCGCATCGCCGAGATCGAGCCGCTGGCGGCCGAGGACGTCTCGCCCAAGCCCAGCAAGCGTAACGAGCCGCGCATTCCCTTCGGCGTGCTGATCGAGGCGGGCCTGCTGCAGCCCGGCACGGTGCTGAGCGATCTCAGCGGCCGCCTGCATGCCCGCGTGCGCGCCGACGGCACCCTGTCGGCCGCCAACGCGCTGGGCGAGCATCGCGGTTCGATCCACCAGGTGGGCGCGGCGGTGCAGGGCGCGCCGGCGTGCAACGGCTGGACCTTCTGGCATTTCGAGCAGGCCGGCGCCCGCCTGCCGATCGACCATCTGCGCCAGCAGGTGAGGGCGGGGCTGTAGATCGCGTTCATATAGCGCGACCGGACTGTCGATAAAGCAGGCTGCCTGCCGGCGTAATATCTAAATGAATATAGCGTTGACGATGGGTAGGCCGGCGAGCACTGTCCCCGTTGGTTCGGCGCCCTGGCAATGTCGCTTGCAAGGCATTCGAAGATCATTCCGTCGCGTGCTTGCTGTTTCTTGACGCCGCGCTTCGTCGCGCAAGCAACCGGTCAATGGCGCCCAATCAGTCGGCAATAAGACCGCATCATCGCCGCAATGGCGCAGGAGGAAACCATGTTCCAACAGGCCTTCGAAAAGATCTCCAAACAGGTCCTCATCCGAGACCGCTACGACAACTTCATCGGCGGGCAATGGGTCGCGCCGGTCGACGGGCAGCTATTTCGACAATCTCAGCCCGGTCACCGGCAAGAAGTTCTGCGAGGTCGCCGCGGTCGTACGGCCGCCGACGTCGAGCTGGCGCTCGACGCCGCGCACAAGGCCAAGGACGCCTGGGGCAGGACATCGACCACCGAGCGCTCGAGCATCCTCAACAAGATCGCCGACGCATCGAGGCGAACCTCGAGCTGCTGGCGCTGGTCGAGACCTGGACAACGGCAAGCCGATCCGCGAGACGATGGCCGCCGACCTGCCGCTGGCGGTCGATCACTTGCGCTACTTCGCCGGCGTGCATCCGCGCCCAGGAAGGCGGCATCTCGCGAGATCGACCACGACACCGTCGCCTATCACTATCACGAGCCGCTCGGCGTCGTCGGCCAGATCATCCCCTGGAACTTCCCGATCCTGATGGCGACCTGGAAGCTGGCGCCGGCGCTGGCCGCCGGCAACTGCGTCGTCCTGAAGCCCGCCGAGCAGACCCCGCTCGGCATCCTGGTCCTGATGGAGCTGATCGCCGACCTGCTGCCGCCCGGCGTGCTCAACGTCGTCAACGGCTTCGGCCTCGAAGCCGGCAAGCCGCTCGCGCCAGAACAAGCGCATCGCCAAGATCGCCTTCACCGGCGAGACGACGACCGGCCGCCTGATCATGCAATACGCCGTCCGAGAACCTGATCCCGGTGACGCTGGAGCTTGGCGGCAAGTCGCCCAACATCTTCTTCGCCGACGTGATGGACGCGGACGACGACTTCTTCGACAAGGCGCTCGAAGGCTTCGCGATGTTCGCGCTGAACCAGGGCGAGGTCTGCACCTGCCCGTGCCGCGCGCTCGTCCAGGAGTCGATCTACGACCGCTTCATGGAGCGCGCGGTCGAGCGCGTCCAAGCAGATCACGCAGGGCCATCCGCTCGATCCGGCGACGATGATCGGCGCGCAGGCGTCGAACGACCAGCTCGAGAAGATCCTGTCCTACCTCGACATCGGCCAGCAGGAAGGCGCCAAGGTGCTGACCGGCGGCAAGCGCGCGCATCTCGAAGGCGAGCTGGCCGGACGGCTACTACGTCGAGCCGACGATCTTCGACGGCCACAACAAGATGCGCATCTTCCAGGAAGAGATCTTCGGTCCGGTCGTCTCGGTGACCACGTTCAAGGACGAGGACGAGGCGCTCGCGATCGCCAACGACACGCTCTACGGCCTCGGCGCCGGCGTCTGGACGCGCGACGGCAATACGCGCCTATCGCTTCGGTCGCGCCATCCAGGCCGGGCGCGTCTGGACGAACTGCTACCACCCCTATCCGGCGCACGCGGCGTTCGGTGGCTACAAGCAGTCCGGCATCGGCCGCGAGAACCACAAGATGATGCTCGATCACTACCAGCAGACCAAGAACCTGCTGGTGAGCTATTCGGCCAAGGCGCTCGGCTTCTTCTAGGATTTGCAAGTGCACAGGCGCGGGCTCTACCCGCGCCTGCCTCCTGTCGAGAGACAAGGAATTCGCGAATATGGTCAACCGTGTCGAGATCACGGACAAGGCCGCGGAGGTCGTCGCACGGCTCAAGATCCAGCACGGCGATCTGATGTTTCACCAGTCGGGCGGCTGCTGCGACGGCTCCTCGCCGATGTGCTACCCGTCGCAGACTTCAGCGTCGGTCCGCAGGACGTGCTGCTGGGCAGGATCGCCGACTGCAAGTTCTACATCGGCGCCGCCCAGTTCGAGTACTGGCGGCACACGCAACTCATCATCGATGTCGTGCCCGGCCGCGGCTCCGGCTTTTCAGCGGAAGCGCCGGAAGGCGTCCGCTTTCTCACCCGCAGCCGCGTCTTCACCGACGACGAGGTCGCCGAGCTCGAAGCCGCCGGACCGCCCGCCCGGCTGCCTGACCAGCCGGCCCAAAATTAATTGCACCCTTTCAATCGTTATATATAATTGGATATAACGTGCGCGCGGGCGCGCCCGGCGTTCCAAGGCTCAGGGAAAAGACAGCATGACCGAGCAATCTCAGCCGGCCCGGACCAAGGTGGCGGGCGTCGAGGTTTCGACGGCCCATTGGATCGACGGAAGGCGCGTGCCGTCCAATCGCACGTTCGACGATCGTTCGCCGATCGACGGCAGCCACTTGGCCAATGTCTCGGCCGGCGGCGCCGAAGAGGCGAACGCCGCCGTAGCGGCGGCCCGGCGCGCGTTTCCCCGCCTGGGCGGCGCTCGGCCCGGCCGGCCGCCTGCCCATCCTGAAGCGCTTCGCCGACGGCATGCGGGCGCGCAAGGACGAGATCGCGGTGCTCGAGACGACCGACAACGGCTCGCTGCTCGCGCGCAATCGCGAGGGCATGGTGCCGCGCGCGGCCCACAACATCGCGTTCTTCGCCGACTGGGCCGCCTAGCGGCAGCCGGCCAGCATCGATTCGCCGACGGCGATCAATCACGTCCGCTACGATCCGTCGGGCGTCGCCGTGCTGGTCACGCCGTGGAACGCCCGCTGATGCTGGCCACCTGGAAGGTCGGTCCGGCGCTCGCCGCCGGTAACACGCTGGTGCTGAAGCCGCCGGAATGGGCGCCGCTCACCTGTTCGCTGATGGCCGACATCGCCCACGAGGCCGGCGTTCCGCCCGGCGTCCTCAATGTCGTTCAGGGCATCGGCGAAGAGGTCGGCGCCGCCCTGGTCGAACACGACGGATGTCGACCGCATCAGCTTCACCGGCTCGACCGATACCGCGCGCATCATCGGCCAGGCGGCCGCCCGCACGCATCACCGCCGTGAGCTTCGAGCTCGGCGGCAAGTCGCCCTTCATCGTGCTGCGACGACGCCGATCTCGACGGCGGCGGCCCGGACCGTCGCCGGGCCAGTACATCAATGCCGGTCAGGTCTGCCTCGCCGGCACCCGCATCCTCGTCGAGGAGTCGATCGCCGACGAGTCTTCTGGCGCGCGTGCGCGAGGCGGTCGCCCAGGATGCAAAGTCGGCGATCCGCGCGACGTCGACACGAAGATCGGCCCGCTGATCCACCCCGAGCACTTCCAGCGCGTCAGCGGCTTCGTCGAGCGCGCCTTTGCCAGGATGGCGTCAAGCCGCTATGGGGCGGCGAACGGCACGAGTTCAGGCGATCTGTATTTTCAGCCGACCATGCTCACCGACGTCCGCCAGCGAGACCGGAGATGTTCCAGCAGCGAGGTGTTCGGGCCGGTGCTGACCTGGCAGACCTTCCAGCGACGAGAAAGAGCTGATCGAGGTCGCCAACGCCACCGAATACGGTCTCGCCGCCACGCTGTTCAGCCGCAACGAGAAGCGCGCCATGGCGGATCGCCGCAGCAGCTCGTTGCCGGCACGCCTGTGGGTCAATTGCTTCTTCGTCCGCGATCTCGCCGCACCCTTCGGCGGCTCGCGCAATTCCGGCATCGGCCGCGAGGGCGGCGACTGGAGCTTCGATTTCTACTGCGACATCAAGAATGTCGCCGTCCGCAAGGGCTCCTTCGCCTGAAACGTTTCGTCGTGCCGCACCGCGGGCCTGCAGGCCCGCATCTTCCTCGTTGATACGATGACATGAGCGGGCCTGGAGGCCCGCGCTCCGGCAAGAGATGAGCTCAGGTCGCAAAGCTCGTGTGAAAGGCGTGAAAGCCGACGGCTTCGCCCGTCGCGATGTCCCGCCGTTCCGGGTCGATCTCGACCAGGCCATCGGACAATACCAGCGGGTGCAGGCGCGCCGCGCCGGACGGACGCAGGACGGCGATCTGCGCTTGTCCGTCCTTTGTCCGGGCGACGATTCTGGCCGGCGCGAATTCCGCCCGGCCGGCGCGGTGGGCAATCGGTTGCGCGGCGAGTGCGCGGTAGCCGCGCGGGCGAACAGCCGCCGCCCCCGCGCCGGCACAGACGTCCAGCAGGGGGCGGGCGAACAGCATGAAATTGACGAGCGCGGCGACCGGGTTCCCGGGAAGACCGATCATCGGTGTCGATCCGATCTTGCCGGCCAGCAGTGGCTTTCCAGGCTTGAGTGCAAGCTTGAAAGTGCGCGCCGCGCCGCCTGCATCGGCAATGGCGGCGGCGACGTGGTCGGCGTCGCTGCCCGAGACGCCGCCGGAACTGACGAGGATATCCACTTTTTCGGCCGCCGCGTGCAACAGGCTGGCGAGGCCGGCCCGATCATCCCGCTGCAGCCCGAGATCGACCATCTCGACCGCGGGCTGGTGCAGGAGCGCCCGCAACATCGGTCCGTTGACATCGTGGATCTGACCGGGCCCCAGGCTCTCGCCCGCGGCACGGAGTTCGTCGCCGACCGACAGCAAGCCGACCCGGATGCGCCGTCTCGTACGGAGAGAGGAAATTCCCGAAGCGGCCAGGTATCGCGAGATGGCGGGCGTCGAGCCGCGTGCCGCTCTCGACGATGACCGAGTCGCGCGCCGCATCCTCGCCGCGGCGGCGGATATTCGCTCCCGGCGCGACGGCCTTCGAAATGCGGACAGTGTCGCCCGATGCGACGCAGGCTTCCTCGGGAACGACCGCGTCGACGCCGGCGGGAATTCGGCGCCCCGGTCAGCAAGCGGGCGGTGCTGCCGGGCGATACCTTAGAAGGCGGGATGCCGCCGGCAAATACACGGGCGCTGACGACGAGATCGAAGGGCGCCGGTCGCGCCAGGTCGACCGCGCAGAGCCCGAACCCGTCCATGGCCGAGTGATCGAAGCGCGGCAGGGCGGCTTCGGTGAGGAGATCGTGCGCCGTGATGCGTCCCAGGCTCTCCGTCAGCGTCAGCGACTCTTCGCCGTCAATCGGTTCTGCGAGCGAGGCGATGCGGATGAAGGCCTCGTCGATGCTCGTCAAGGCATTCAGGCGAGCGTTTGCAAGCGGGTAGACCAGCGCCATGGACGCTGGTTAGCATCCGCCAACCGTTATATCTATTTGAATACGACGAGAATTTCCGGGAACGAACGATCGAAAGTCCCGATCGGACGATAGGCAACAGGAGACAAGGCCATGGCGAATTACCCCAAGCTGCAGCTCTTCATCGACGGCGAATGGAAGAGCCGCGATGGGCGGCCGGTGCTGAACCCCGCCGACGAATGCGTGATTGGAACGGTTCCGATCGCGACGCGATCAGACCTGGACGCCGCCCTCGCCGCCGCGGCCGATGGCTTCAAGATATGGAGCAGGACGTCGCCGGCGAAGCGCGCCGAGATCATGCTCAAGGCCGCGGCGCTCATGCGCGAGCGGATCGAAGAGATCGCCTATTCGATCACGCTCGAGCATGGAAAACCGATTGCTCAGGCGCGCGCGCGAAGTGGTGCGAGGTTGCGAATTCTTCGAGTGGGATGCGCGGCGAAGGCCTGCGCACCTATGGTCGCGTCATCCCCAGCGAACCCGGCATCCGGTACATCGTGCTGCACCAGCCGATCGGTATGGTCGCGGCCTTCTCTCCCTGGAACTTTCCGATGAGCCAGCCGGCGCGCAAGATCGGCGGCGCGCTGGCCGCGGGTTGCTCGATCATCCTGAAGGCGGCGGAGGAGACGCCCGCGGGCGCGATTCACCTCGCCCGGGCCTTCCACGACGCCGGCCTGCCGCCTGGCGTCCTCAATCTTGTGTTCGGCATCCCGTCGGAGATCTCCGAATATCTCATTCCGCAGGACCGGACGCGGCTTGTCGACGTTCACCGGGTCGACGGCCGTTGGCAAACATCTGACGGAAATCGCCGCGCGCCACATGAAGCCGGTGCTCATGGAGCTTGGCGGACATGCGCCGGTCATCGTCTGCGACGATGTCGATCCGGTGCGCCGCCGCGATCACCTCGGCGATGCGCAAGGCTCGCAACGCCGGGCAGGTCTGCACGTCACCGACACGGTTCTACGTCCAGGAGCCGCTCTTCCGGGCGCTTCACCAAGGCCTTTGTAGAGAAAGCGCTCACGGTGAAGGTCGGCAACGGGTTTGACCCTTCCACACCAGATGGGTCCGTTGGCCAATCATCGCCGTGTCGCAGGCGATGGAGACGCTGGTCGCCGATGCCCGATCGAAGGGCGCCCAGGTGCTCGCGGGCGGCAACGCGTATCGGCTCCCGGATACTTCTTCCCCCTGACCGTGCTGGCCGAACGTACCGGACGACGCCCGCGCGATGCGCGAGGAGCCGTTCGGACCGCTTGCCCTCATCAACCCTGTCTCGTCGCCTCGACGAGGCGATTGAAAAGGCGAACGCGACTGCCCTTCGGCCTTGCCGCGCTACGCCTTCACGCATTCGGCCCGCAACGTCGACCGGCTGACCGACGGCGTCGAGGTCGGCAATCTGTCGATCAACATCGCTGGCCTCGGTCGCCGAAACGCCTTTCGGCGGCGTCAAGGATAGCGGCCATGGTCGCGAGGGCGGCGTCGAAGGGCTCGCAGTGCTATACGGTCGTCAAGAACGTCTCCCACCTCATGACGTGATCCCGGAGCGCGGACCTCCAGGTCCGCTCATGATCTTCCGGACCGCGGGCGTCCCGCCCGCTCATGATTCGATGAGCGAGCCGGAGGCTCGCGGTCCATAAGAGCATGAAAGACGCGCCACTTAGCGCGGGGGTTACTCCGCGCGACAGCACAAGTCGGTCGTTATGCGACAAAGCGCGGTCAATTCGATGATTTGCCGGTCTTGGGCCAATTTTGCTTGCGTCGTTTTTCGTTATATCTTAGCGAATATAAGGCTCGCCAGTAAGTGAGAGTGAGAGAGCGTGGAAATCATCGGCAAGTCCCTGACCGACTGCCAGGTCGACCATTCGGGTGAATTGTTTCGCCTCAACCTGGCCTGCGTCGACGGCAGCCCGGCCTCGGTGATCCTGCCGGTCGAGTGCTTGCGCTCGCTGATGATGACCCTGCCCGATGTAATCGAACGCGCTCTGCGGGCGCGCCATGGCGATGATACGTTGAAGGTCGTCTACCCGATGGGCGGCTGGTCGCTGCATACAGCCGTGGGCTCCCAGGGCATGATCCTGACCATCACGACCCCGGACGGCTTCAAGGTGTCGTTCACGCTGACGCAAGCCGACGCCAGCAGCCTGGCGACGTCGCTGGGCGAGGTCGATGCCAAGGCCGAGCCGGAACCGGCCTACAACTACAATTGAGCGTCGATGCGGATGGCGAGCCGTGGCTGGTCCGTGGCGTGACGGGTTTGATGTGAGGGTTGCATAGTGGACGACACCGAACTTGCGTTGATGAAATTCGGCGTCGGCCAGCCGGTGTTGCGCAAGGAGGATCCGACCCTCCTGCGCGGCCAGGGCCGCTACACCGACGATCTCAATCTCCCGGGCCAGGCCTACGCCGTGATGGTGCGCAGCCGACATGCGCACGGCATCCTGAAGGGCATCGACGTATCCGAGGCCACGACCATGCCCGGCGTTCTGGCCATCCTGACGGCGGCCGATCTCGACGAAGCCGGCTTCGGTCCGCTGACCTGCCCGCTCAACATCCCGCAGCGCGACGGCACGCCGATGAAGACGCCGCCACGACCGTCATTGGCCAAGGACAAGGTGCGCTTCGTCGGCGAAGCCGTGGCCGTCGTCGTGGCTGAAACCGCTTCGCAGGCCAAGGACGCGGCCGAAGCCGTCATGCTCGATATCGACGAGCTTCCCGCCGTCACCGATCCGGAATCGGCGCTGGCGCCGGGTGCGCCGCAGGTCCACGACGCGGCGCCGGGCAACCTGGCGCTCGATTTTCACTATGGCGACGGCGAAGCGGTGAAGAAGGCCCTCGCCGAAGCAGCCCACGTCACGACGCTCAAGATCGATTCCAACCGAGTCGTCTGCAATCCCATGGAGCCGCGCTCGGCCATCGGCTCCTACGACTCCAAGAGGGGGCGCTGGATCCTCAATGTCGGCTGCCAGGGCGTGTTCGGCCTGCGCGGCGGCCTCGCCAAGGACGTCCTCAAGGTCACGCCCGACAAGCTTCATGTCCTCACCGGCAATGTCGGCGGCTCGTTCGGCATGAAGGCGCCGCCCTATCCCGAATACGGTCCGCTGCTGCTCGCCGCCAAAAAGCTCGGCCGTCCGGTGAAATGGACCGATGAGCGCTCCGAGAGTTTCCTGAGCGACCATCACGGCCGCGACCACCAGCGCGTTGCCGAGCTGGCCCTCGACAAGGAGGGCAGGTTTTTAGCCGTGCGGCTCACCGGCTATGGCAATGCCGGCGCCTATATCTATCCGCCGATGCCGGCCACGACGAACGCGGTGAAGAACCTCATCGACGTCTACCGGACGCCGGCGATGGAGGTGAATTCCAAGATCGCCTTCACCAACACGACGCCGATCGCGGCCTATCGCGGCGCCGGCCGGCCCGAGGGCAATTATTTCATGGAGCGCCTGATCGATACGGCGGCGCGCGAGATGGGCATCGACCGCATCGAGCTGCGCCGGCGCAATCACATCGCGCCCGAGCAGATGCCGTACAAGTCGCCAGCCAACAACCTCTACGACTCGGGCGAGTTCCGCGCCATTCTCGACGAGGCGCTGGCGATCGCCGACTGGAACGGCTTCGAGGCGCGCAAGGCCGACAGCGCCCGGCGCGGCAAGCTGCGCGGCCTGGGCGTCGGCAGCTACCTCGAGGTGACCGCGCCCGCTGGCAAGGAATATGGCGGCATTCGCTTCGAGCCGGATGGCGATGTCACCATGCTGAGCGGCACGCTCGACTACGGCCAGGGCCATGCCTCGACCTTCGGGCAGGTGATGACCGGCCTGCTGGGCATTCCGTTCGAGCGCTTCAAGCTCGTGCAGGGCGATTCCGACCAGCTCCAGGCCGGCGGCGGCACCGGCGGGTCCCGCTCGGCGCTGGTCGGCGCCGAGGCCTTCCTGGAAACCAGCAACAAGGTGATCGACCAGGGCAAGCAGATCGCAGCCCATCTCCTCGAAGCCTCGGCCGCCGACATGGAGTTCGCCAAGGGCCGCTTCACCATCGCCGGCACCGACCGCAGCATCGGGCTGCTCGAGCTGGCGCAGAAGCTGCGCGACGGGCTGGCGCTGCCCGAGGATGTCCCGCAGACCCTCGATGTCAGCCATATCTCCGACACGCCGCCGTCTTCCTTTCCCAACGGCTGCCATGTCTGCGAGGTCGAGATCGATCCCGACACCGGGCATATCGAGCTCGTGCGCTATTTCATGGTCAACGACTTCGGCACGGTCATCAATCCGATGCTGGTCGCGGGCCAGGCGCATGGCGGCGTGATGCAGGGCTTCGGCCAGGCGATCATGGAGCGCACCGTCTATGACGAGACCGGCCAGCTCCTGACCGGCTCCTTCACCGACTACGCCATGCCGCGCGCCCACGATGCGCCCAACTTCACGATCCAGAGCCATCCGGTGCCGGCCAAGACCAACACGCTGGGCGTCAAGGGCTGCGGCGAGGCCGGCTGCGCCGGTGCGTTGCCGTCAATCATGAATGCCGTGGTCGATGCCCTGGGCGGCCGCCACATCGACATGCCGGCGACGCCCGAGAAGGTCTGGCGCCTGCTGAACGAGCAACGCTAAGGCGGACTCTTTGCTGGGGGCGCGCCACTCCAGTGGCGCGTCTTATCATGCTCTTTTGGACCGCGAGCCTCTGGCTCGCTCGGAATCATGAGCGAGCCAGAGGCTCGCGGTCCGGAAGATCATGACGCGCCACTTAGCGCGGAGGTTACTCCGCGTGCAGTGGCGCGCCCCAGCGATGACATGATTCCAAGCGAAGATTGCCTCCACGCAATCGAGATTTGCTCTAACGAACCGGCCGATCGGGCAGGCGGGGGAATGAGCCGCCATGCTCCGGCCATTCCCATTCACCGCGGTCGGGCGCGTCGACATCCACGCCCTTGGCGCGCAGCGCCTCGCGATGGTCCTCGGCATTGTCTTTCGGCTGGTAGCCGAGCGTTGCCCAGTTGGGGTCGAAGGTCTTGAGCCGGGTGTTGTTGGAATAGCCGTTGACCACCATGCAGCCGGGGTCGGGATGGCGGAGCGAGACGTCGACCAGGTGCGCCGACATCGGCAGGGCTGAGCCAGGTCGCGAGCGAGCGCTGGTCGATCGGCTGCGCGCGAAAGGTGCCGATGCGCAGCGACACCGACCGGATGGCGTAGCGGTCGTAGTAGTGGCGCAGCATCGTTTCGCCCCAGACCTTGAATACGCCATAAGTGGTGTCGGGCCGCGGCGGCAGCGCCGGCGAGACCTTCTCGCCAATCGGATAGCAATCCGAACGCGTGATTGCTGCTGGCAAAGATGATGCGTTCGACGCCTGCCAGCCGCGCGGCCTCGAAGACATCGAACAGGCCGCGTGCGTTGACGCGAAAGAGGTCCTCCAGCGTGTAGCTGCCGACCATGCCGGCGAGGTGCACGACCGCCTTCACGTCGCGCATCATGTCCTCGACAGCCGGACGGTCCGTGACGTCGGCCGACGACCAGCTCTTCATTGCCGGCAAGGTCCTGCACGGGCCTGATGTCGGTCAGGCGCAGGTGGCGCCAATGGCCGCGCAGGCCGGCCCGCAGCGCCGTGCCGATGGCGCCCGCGGCGCCCGTGATCAGCACGCGATCGGTTTGGGGATTGATCATGTCGGGCGCTCCCCCTCTATCCTGCAAATGCGGGCATCACGTCGGCGGCCAGCAACTCGAGCGTTTCGGCGTCGTTCTTGTAGGCGCTGCTGATGAGGAGCTGGACGCCCGCATCCCGGTAGCGGCCGACCAGGTCGGTGATCTGCGCGACGGTGCCGGCGACGCCGTAGAACTGCGCCGGAACCGCGAGCTTGCGGCGCTTGGCGGCCAGCGCGGCCTCGTCGCGCGCCACGACGAAGCTGATGACGTTGGTGCGCTCGATCTCGTCGTAGTTCCGGCCTTCGGCCTCGCAGTGACGGCGCAGCACCTCGAACTTGTGCCGCACCATCTCGGGCGTGCCGCCGACGTTGCAGGCATCCGCCTAGCCGGGCGACCGCGCGCAAGCGTCAATTGCTCGCCGCCGCCGCCGATCATCACCGGCGGGTGCGGCTTCTGCACCGGCTTGGGCTCCAGGATGGCGTCCTGGGCATGGAAGTACTTGCCCTGGAACGTCGTCCGCTTCTCGGTCCACAGCGAGAGGATCAGCCGGACGGCTTCCTCCATCTGCCGGATGCGCACCGCCGGCCGCGGCGGAAACTCCCAGCCGTATTGCTTGTATTCCGCCTCGAACCAGCCCGCGCCGATGCCGAAGGTGAGGCGGCCGCGGCTGATCTGGTCGACGCCGGCCGCGATCTTCGCGAGGTGCGTGGGATTGCGGTAGTGGACCGACGAGACGAGCGTCGCGAGGCGGATGCGCTGGGTCACCGCGGCGAGCGCCGTCAGGATCGTCCAGCCCTCCATGAACGGCTCGTCCGGCGCGCCGACATTGGCGATCTGGATGAGATGGTCCATCACCGAGAACCAGGTGAAGCCGTGCTCCTCCGCCCATTGGGCCTTGGCCTTCACGGCGTCGAAGATCCCGTCCGGCTCGGTGCCGAACATCCAGGACGGATTGTGGATGCCGAACTTCATGTCGATTTTCCTCGATCCTCAGCGCATCACGAACGGGTTGGCGGGCGAGCCTTCCGCCATCGAGATCCAGACGCTCTTGGTCTCGAGATATTCGCGGATCGCCTCGATGCCGCTCTCGCGGCCGATGCCGGAGTGCTTCATGCCGCCGAACGGCATCATGTAGCTGATGGCCCGGTAGGTGTTGACCCAGACGGTGCCGGCCTTGAGCGCCGACGGACATGCGCAGCGCCCGGTTCATGTCCTTGGTCCAGACGCCGGCGGCCAGGCCATAGATCGTGTCGTTGGCGAGCTTCACCGCCTCCGCCTCGTCGTCGAAGCCGATGATCGACAGGACCGGGCCGAAGACCTCCTCGCGCGCGATCCGCATCTCGGGCGTCACGTCGGTGAAGATGGTCGGCTCGACGAACTGCCCGCCCGGCAGGTCGGCCGACGTTGCCGGCACCGCCGCCCAGGATGCAGCGTGCGCCCTCGGCCTTGGCGATCTCCATGTAGTCGAGGATCTTGCGGTACTGCGGCGCCGTCGTCACCGGACCGATGTTGGTGTCGGGCAGCATCGGATCGCCCTTGCGCGCGGTGCGGCCGAGCTCCACGACGCGCTTGCTGAACTCCTCGCGGATCGAGTTCTGCACCAGCAGCCGGGAGCCCGCGATGCAGGTCTGGCCGGTGGCGGCGAAGATGCCGGAGATCGCCCCCGCAGCGGCGGCGTCCAGGTCGCAGTCCTCGAACACGATGTTCGGCGACTTGCCGCCGAGTTCGAGCGAAACGCGCTTCAGGGTCCTGGCGGCCTGGGCGTAGATCCGGGCGCCGGTCGCGTCCGAGCCGGTGAAGGTGATCTTCGCGACGCCCGGATGGTCGACCAGCGCCGCGCCCGCTTCCTGCCCGTAGCCGGTGACGACGTTGAACACGCCGTCGGGGAAGCCCGCCTCCTTGGTCAGCGCCGCGAACTCGAGCGTCGAGGCCGAGGCGAATTCGGACGGCTTCACCACGACCGTGCAGCCGGCCGCGATCGCCGGCGCGCACTTCCAGGCGATGAACAGCAGCGGTGAGTTCCAGGCCGTCAGCGCCGCCACCACGCCCATCGGCTCGTGTCGCGTGAAGGCGAAGATGTCCGGCTTGTCGATCGGCACGACGGCGCCCTCGATCTTGTCGGCGAGGCCGCCGAAATAGCGCCACCACTCGGGATGATAGACGAGCTGGCCGCGCATCTCGGCGAGGAGCTTGCCGTTGTCGCGGACTTCGATCTCGGCCAGCCGGTCGGCGTTGGCGGCGACGAGGTCGGCGAGCCTCACCATGAGCTTGCCGCGGGCCGATGGCGTCATCTTCGACCAGGGACCTTGCATCGCCTGCGACGCCGCGGTGACCGCGCGATCGACGTCGCGCGCGCAGCCCTGCGGGATCCGCGCCCAGGCTTCGCCGCGGTAGGGGTCGATGCTGTCGATCCATTTGCCGCCAACGGGTCGACATATTGACCGCCGATGAAGTGCTGATAGGTCTTCAAATGCTCCTCCCTCGAACGTCGGCTCAGGCCGGACGAAACTCTAGGCATGTCACCCTGCGCTTGTATCGAGCCGCGACCTTGGACCTGCCATGTCCAATCGTTATAGTTACAGATATACAGCGGATTAGCGGAGTGCGGCAGGCGCCCCCGCGCGCCGGAATCTCGCCCTTCTCCGGTACGCAAGTATTCCCCTGCGCGACATGTGAACGTTTCGCTCTTGACGTTCCTGAGCAATGTTGTGGCGTATGGGGGCCGATCTTCGTCGAGAAAGGATCGGCATCATGTTCCCCTCAGTCATCCTGAGCGTAGCGAAGGCCTGCCCTGAGCGAAGCCGAAGGGATCTCATCGCCGCTTGCCACGGGCACGAGATCCTTCTAGGGCGCATCAGATGCGCCCCATGCGCTCAGGATGACAGCAGTGCTGGCACGTCGGGCCGTGTGTGCGCCGCGGAAACCTCCGAAACCTCCGAAACCTCAGAAACCTCCCAAACCTCCAAACCTCCTCCGGCGAGTGTTGGCGTAGGGCCAAACGGGTAGCGGAAAATGCGGGAAGTGCGGAAAGTCCCGCCCTACGCCTTCACCGCGTGCGCGATCACCTTGCGCATCACCGTCGGCAGCGCCCGTTCGGTCATGCGGTCGACCGTGCACCAGCTCGTCCCGGGCGCGAGCTTGGCCAGCCGGTCGGTCGTGGCGGTGGCGCGGGCCACGGTGAGCTCCAGGTGGAAGTGCGTAAAAGTGTGGCGCACCAGCCCGTCGAGGATCTGCCAGCGCGCCGGCACCGGCGCCTCGCCGAGCGCCTGGGCCGCCGTGAACTTGCCCTCGCGCCACGGGCTCGACGGCACCTCGTCCATGCCGCCCAGCAGCCCCTTGGCCGGGCGCTTGCGCAGCAGGATGGCGCCGTCCTTGCGCGCCAGCACGAAGGCGAGCCCGCGCCGCGTCGGCTTGGCGGCCTTCGGTGCGCGCCGCGGCAGTTCCTCGGCGAGGCCGAGCTTGCGGCCGCGACAGGTCGTCATGAACGGACAGATCACGCAGCGCGGGTTGCGCGGCGTGCACACCGTGGCGCCGAGATCCATCATCGCCTGGGCGTAGTCGCCGGCGCGCTGCTCGGGCACCAGCCTGGCGGCGCGGACCTGGATCTCGGGCTTGGCGTCGGGCAGCGGCGTCTCGATGGCGAACAGGCGGGCGATCACCCGTTCGACATTGCCGTCCACCGCCGACGCCGGATGGTCGAAGGCGATGGCGCGGATCGCGCCGGCCGTGTAGCGGCCGATGCCGGGCAGGGCGAGCAGGCCTGCTTCGTCTTCCGGGAAGCGCCCGCCATGCCGCTCGGCCACGGCGCGGGCGCAGGCATGGAGATTGCGGGCGCGGGCGTAGTAGCCGAGGCCGGCCCACGCCGAGAGCACGCTGTCGAGCGGCGCTTCTGCAAGCGCCTCGACCGTGGGCCAGCGCTCGACGAAGCGGCGGAAATAGTCGCCGACCGTGGCCACGGTGGTCTGCTGCAGCATGATCTCCGACAGCCACACGCGATAAGGCTCGGTGCGTTCGCCGGCCGGTGCGCGCCACGGCAGGGTGCGACGATGTCGGTCGTACCAGGCAAGCAAACGTGAGGCGTGGGTAATGGTCATGTAAGGCGCCGAGGCCTACCATAAGGAACGGAGTTTGAAAGGGTCCATGCGGGAAAACGGCTTCCGCGCCATCGGCGGTCTGGCCCAGCGGCTCACATCCGGCATCGCCAAAGGTCGCGGCGCCTCGATCGCGCGGTTGCGCGCCGAGTGGACGGCCATTGTCGGCCCCGAACTTTCGCGCCTCACCCGCCCCGAGGCGTTGCTGGCGGGCCGCGGCGCCCGTGCCGGTGCGAATGGCGCGGGCAAGGCGCTCCGGCTGCGCGTTTCCGGCGCCGCGGCGCTCGAGGTCCAGCACAGGAGCGGCCAGCTCGTCGAGCGCGTGAACGCCTATTTCGGACACAAGATGATCGACGACATAAGACTGGTGCAGGGCGTGATCGCCACGCGGCCGGCGCCCAAGCCCATCCCCGCGCCCGACCCCGAAACCGTGGCGCGGGTGGCCGAGCGCGCCGCCTCGGTGGAGGACCCCGAGCTCAGGGCCGCGCTCGCCCGCCTCGGTGCCAGGATCACGGCGAGCCGGCGCCACGTGATGCTGGGCGGCGCTCTGGGGGCTCTGGCTGCGGCGTTCATGGGCCGCGATCTCCGCGCCCAGGATCTGTCGCGCAACAAGCTCCTGGATGCGCTGCCGGGCGATCACATCCTGGGCAAGGTCGACGCGCCCAACACCCTGATCGATTACGCCTCGTTCACCTGTCCGCACTGCGCCAATTTCTACATCGCGGTGATGCCGACCCTGCGCAAGGAGTGGATCGACACCGGCAAGCTCCGGCTGATCCATCGCCATTTCCCCTCGGATCTGGTCGCCACCCGGGCGAGCCAGCTCACCGAATGCGCCCCGCCGGACAAGTTCTTCGCCATGGTCGAGCGGCTGTTTCGCAAGCAGGTCGACTGGCTGTCGGTGGGTGACCCCGAGGTCGAGATGATCAAGGTGCTGGCCGACCAGGGGGTGACGCCGGCAGGGGCCCAGGCCTGCTTCGCCAACGACCGGCTTTTGGACAAAGTCCTTGCCGATGTGCAGTCCGGGCAGGCGCTGGGGGTGCATTTCACCCCCACGATGTTCATCAACGAGGAGAACTACGCCAATCCCGGCACGGCTGACGCTATCGCAGCAATATTACGCCAGGTGGGGCGGTAAACGTTTGAACTCCCCACAGGTGTAATTCCCAAGATGTAGTGGAGAGGAAGACGGAATGCGGAATATCTTGATTGTCGCCGGCGGAGCCGTGGCGGTGGCCGCGATTGCGGCTGGCGTCTATTTCGGCACGCGTCCGCCTGCCGCCGGGCCGGCGCCGACGGCCGTGGCCGCCGCCGCCACAACCGACAAATCCGCCCTTTTGGCCGTCCAGCCCGGCGACCATGTGCTGGGCGATCCCAATGCGCCGATCACGCTGATCGAATACGCCTCGCTCACCTGCCCGCACTGCGCCCACTTCAACACGCAGATCCTGCCCGAGGTGAAGAAGAAGTGGATCGACACCGGCAAGGTGAAGCTGATCTACCGCGATTTCCCGCTCGACCAGGTGGCCGCCAAGGCGGCCCAGATCGCCGAATGCGCCGGCAAGGACCGCTATTTCGGCGTGATCGACATCATCTTCCACGGCCAGCAGACCTGGGCCACCGCGTCCGACCCGATCGCCGATCTCGCCAAGCCGCTGCGCATCGCCGGCCTCGGCGAGGCCGAGATCAAGGCCTGCCTCGCCAACGAGGCGATGAGCAACGCCGTCATCAACGATTACAAGACCGGTGAGGCGCTGGGCGTCAACTCGACGCCGACGCTCATCATCAACGGTCAACTCTATCCCGGTGCACGTTCGGTCGAGGAACTCGACGGCGTGTTCGGCAAACTCGTCAAGTAAGCAAACCCTCAGCGTGGTGTAGATGGTGCAGTTCGACAAACTCCGGCTCTCCGGCTTCAAGTCCTTCGTCGATCCGACGGAGCTCGCCATCGAGCCCGGTATGACCGGCATCGTCGGCCCCAACGGCTGCGGCAAGTCGAACCTCGTCGAGGCCATGAAGTGGGTGATGGGCGAGACCTCGGCCAAGCAGATGCGCGGCAGCGAGATGGAGGACGTCATCTTCTCGGGCGCCGGCACGCGGCCGGCGCGCAACATCGCCGAGGTGGTGCTGACTCTCGACAACAAGACGCGCACCGCGCCGGCGATGGTGAACGATTCCGACCAGCTCGACATCGTGCGCCGCATCGAGCGCGGCCACGGCTCGGCCTATTCGGTGAACGGCCGCGAGATCCGCGCCCGCGACGTGCAGACGCTGTTTGCCGATGCCGCCACGGGCTCGCGTTCGACCGCTTTGGTGAGCCAGGGCCGCATCGGCACCCTGATCAACGCCAAGCCGATCGACCGGCGCACCATCATCGACGAGGCCGCCGGCATCACCGGCCTCTATGCCCGCCGCCATGAGGCCGAGCTCCGGCTGCGCGCCGCCGAGCAGAACCTGGCCCGGGTGCAGGACGTGCTGGTGGCGCTCGAGGAGCAGCACAAGGGACTGAAGCGCCAGGCGCGCCAGGCCAGCCGCTACCGCAACCTGAGCGACCATATCCGCCGCGCCGAAGCCGCCGTGCTGGCGCTGAAGCTCGCCGCCGCGGAGCGCGAACTGGCCGAGGCCAGCGAGCGCCTGAAGGAAGCCGAGGCCGCCGTCGCCGACCTCACGCGCCTGGTCGGCCTTGCCACCACGGCGCAAGCGGAGGCTGCGACCGCGCTGCCGCCGCTGCGCAACGACGAGGCCGCCGCGGCCGCGGCGCTGCAGCGGCTGCGGGTGGCGCACGATGCGCTCACCGCCGAAGCCGAGCGGGTCGCCCAGGCCCAGCAGGAGGCCGAGACCCGCCTGCAGCAGACCGATTCGGACCTGGCCCGCGAGCGTGGCCGCAAGAGCGACGCCGAGGCCGCGACCGCCGAGCTCGACGGCCAGCGCGCCCGGCTCGAGCAGGAACGGGTCGGCGAGGAGGATCGTGCCTTCGCCGCCGCCGAGGCGCGCGATACGGCGCAAGCCGCGACCCAGGCGGCCGAGACCGAGCACGACCGGCTGACCCGCCAGATCGCCGACGACGAGGCGCTGCGCGACAGCATCGCCCGCGAGATCGCCGAACTGCAGGACCGCCTGCGCCGGCTGCTCGCGCGTCGCGAGGAAATCGCGGCCCAGCAGCGCCAGATCGAGGGTGAGCTTTCCGGCCTGCCGGCGCTCCCCGAGGTCGAGGCCGCGTTCGATGCCGCGCGGGCCGCTTTCGACGAGGCGCGCCAGCAGGGTCGGCAGGCGATCGATGCCGCGCGCGAGGCCGAGCGCTACGAATCCGATGCCGCGCGCCAGGCGGTGGCCACGGCCGAAGCCGAGCGCATCGACATGGAGCGCGCCCGGGCAGCCGATCGCGAGACCGCCGAGGCGAGCCACGCCGCGGCGGCCGAGAGCCTGCAGAAGGTCAACGCACGGCTCACCAAGCTCCGCGCCGAGGAGTCAGGCGTTGCCGCTGCGCTGAAGTCGGCGGCCAATTCGCTGTGGCCGCCGCTGCTCGATGCGCTCACCGTCGAGCCGGGTTTCGAAGCGGCGCTGGGCGCGGTGTTCGGCGACGAGCTCGAAGCCTCGTCCGACCGTGGCGCGCCGGTCCATTGGCTGGCGCTCGGCCCGATGGCCGATGCGCCGGTGCTGCCCGACGGCGCCACGCCGCTCGGCGATCACGTCAAGACGCTGCCTGAACTGGCGCGGCGCCTGGCCTTCATCGGTGTCGTCGCCGACGACGCCACCGGGGCGGCCCTGCAGGACGGGCTCAAGCCGGGCCAGCAGCTCGTCACGCGCGACGGCGCGGTGTGGCGCTGGGACGGCTACACCATGCGTGCCGGTGCGCCGTCGACGGCGGCGGTGCGGCTCAGCCAGCGCAACCGGCTGGCCGAGCTCCGCCAGCAGATCGACGGACTGGCGGCCGAACATGCCGCGGCCCAGGCCGCGGTCGAGGCCGAAGCGGCCGCGCTGGCTGCGGCCCGCGAGACCGAGAAGACGTCCGTCGAGCAGGCCCGCGCGCATGAGCGCACGGTGGCCGAGGCGGCGCGGCGCAAGAGCGAGGATGCGGGCGAAGCAACCCGTGCCGCCGAACGCGCGGCGCAGGCCGCCATCGCGGCTGCCGAGCACGCCGCCGCCGAGGCACGTGACCGGCACACTGAAGTCGCCCGCCGCACCGATCAGCTGCGCACGCGGCTCAGCGGCATCGAGCAGGCGGTGGCCGAGATCGTGGGCGACATCGCCGACGCCGAGATGCGCCGCACCTTCCGCCAGGCCCGCCTGTCGTCGATCTCCGACACCCAGGCCGATCGCGTCAACGCGGGCGTGCTCAGGGCGCGCATCGCCGAGCTGCGGGCGGCATTGGTCGAGGCCGAGGGCAACTGCGATCGCCTGGCCCGCGAGGCGGCGATGCGGGTCGAGCGCCTGGGCCAGATCGCCCAGGACCATGCCGGCTGGAGCAACCGGCTGGCCGACGCCGATGGCCAGATCGTCGAGCTCGACGCGCGGCGCGAACAGATCGCGGCGGCGATCGCCGAGCTTGCCGCCAGGCCGGCCGAGATCGAAGCCAAGCGCATGGCGCTGGGCGGCGAGATCGACAAGGCCGAGCACAATCGCCAGGAGGCGGCCGATCGCCTGGCTGTCGGCGAGACGCGGCTGGGCGAAGCCGACAAGGCGATGCGGCAGGCCGAAGCCGAGCTGGCGGGCGCGCGCGAGAGCCGCGTGCGTCGCGAGGGCCAGGTCGAGCAGGCGACCCGCGATCGCGAGCAGGTGGTCGAGCGCATCGTCGAGCGCCTGCGCTGCGAGCCCGACGGCGTGCTGGCGCTGGCCGAGGTCCAGTCGCTGGAAGAACTGCCCGAGATGGAGAAGGCCGAGCATCGCTTCGAACGGCTGGTGCACGAGCGCGAGACCATGGGGGCGGTGAACCTGCGCGCCGAGGAAGAGGCCAACGAGCTCGAGCAGCAGATCACCGGCATGACGGCCGAGCGCGACGACCTGGTCGCCGCCATCGCCCGTCTGCGCCAGGGCATCCAGAGCCTGAACCGCGAAGGCCGCGAGCGCTTCGTCGTCGCCTTCGAGCAGGTGAGCGGCCACTTCCAGCAGCTCTTCACCAAGCTGTTCGGCGGCGGCAAGGCCGAGTTGCGGCTGACCGAGTCGGAGGATCCGCTCGAGGCCGGCCTCGAGATCCACGCCAGCCCGCCGGGCAAGAAGCTGCAGGTCATGTCGCTGCTCTCGGGCGGCGAGCAGGCATTGACTGCATTGTCGCTGCTGTTCGCGGTGTTCATGACCAACCCGGCGCCGATCTGCGTGCTGGACGAGGTCGATGCGCCGCTCGACGACCTCAACGTGGAGCGCTTCTGCGCGCTGGTGAAGGACATCGCCGGCCGCACCGACACGCGCTTCATGGTGATCACCCACCATCGCGTCACCATGGCGCGCATGGACCGCCTCTACGGCGTGACCATGGCCGAGCAGGGCGTCTCCCAGCTCGTTTCAGTCAATCTGATGGAGGCCGACCGCCTGGTCGCCTGAGCCAAGTCGTTCAAACAAGCAACAAGACTATCTTCCTCTCACAAAACTGGGGCGTCGGTCTGGCCGGACCGGCGCCCTTCTCTTTGGCGGGATGGGGATGTAGTGTCGCCTTATGCCCGATACCTTGGCTCCCAACGTCACCGATGTGGTCGAACTGACGCGCGCGCTGGTGCGCTGCGAAAGCGTGACTCCCGTCGAAGCCGGCGCCCTGCAGCACCTCGAGCGCACCCTGTCGTCGCTCGGCTTCAACTGCGAGCGCATGGATTTCACCGAGGCCGGCACCGACGACGTCGCCAATCTCTATGCCCGCATCGGAACGAGCGGGCGGCATTTCTGCTTTGCCGGCCATTCCGACGTCGTACCGGTGGGCGATCTGTCGTCGTGGACCATCGGCCCGTTCGCGGCCGAGCTGTCGGACGGCTACCTGTTCGGCCGCGGCGCCGCCGACATGAAGGGCGCGATCGCGGCCTTCACCGACGCTGCAACGCGCTTCCTCAGCCGTCGTGGCCGCGACTTCGGCGGCTCGATCAGTCTCCTGATCACCGGCGACGAGGAAGGTCCCGCCGTCAACGGTACGGTCAAGATGCTGAAGCGCCTGGCCGAGCGCGGCGAGAAGATCGACGCCTGCGTGGTCGGCGAGCCGACCAGCTCCAAGCGCTTCGGCGACATGATGAAGATCGGCCGGCGCGGCAGCATGACGGTCGACATGGTGGTGCGCGGCGTGCAGGGCCACGTGGCCTATCCCGAGCGGCTCGACAACGCCATCCATCGCCTGTCGGGCCTGATCGAGGCGCTGGTGCGCGAGCCGATCGACAAGGGCAGCACGCACTTCCAGCCGACCTCCCTGCAGTTCACCACGGTCGATGTCGGCAACAAGGCGACCAACATCGCGCCGGGCCTCGCCAAAGCGCGCTTCAACGTGCGCTTCAACGACCTGTGGACCTCGAAGACTCTGCTGGCGCATCTCCAGGAGCGCCTCGACCGCGCGCACGCAGCGATGGGCGGCAACGGCACGATCGAGCTTTCGACCCAGGTCTCGGGCGAATCGTTCTATACGCCGCCCGGACCGCTCAGCGAACTGGTGGCCGGCGCGGTGCGCGACGTGGCCGGCGTGGAAACGGAGCTTTCGACCACCGGCGGCACCTCGGATGCCCGCTTCATCCGCGCCTATTGCCCGGTGCTGGAGTTCGGCTTGGTCGGCGAGACCATGCACAAGGTCGACGAGAAGAGTGCGGTCGCCGACCTCAGGACGCTCGCCCGCGTCTACGAGACGGTGCTCGACCGCTACTTCGCGGCCTGAGGCGTGCCGTGCTGAGCGCCGCCGAAATTGCCCGTGGCGTTCAGGGCGCGCTGGGGTTCCTGAGGCGCGATCCCGCCGCGCCGCAGCACTTCGACAACACCATGGAAGCCTGCCTGCGCTCGTTCCGGGTGATGGCCCTGGTGGCGCCGCTCTACGCGATCTATCTGCTGCTCTACTACTCGAACGTGAGCGACACCGCCGACGAGATGGAGATCGTCTTCGTCGAGGGCATTCGCTACGTCGTCGACTGGCTGCTGTTCCCGGTGATCTTCTACGAGGTCGCGCGGCGCCGCGGCTGGCTCGAGCGCTATCCGCGCTACATCGGTGCGCTCAACTGGATCAACCTGCCGGCCATGATCGTGGCCATCGTCGGGCTGGCGCTCTCGGCGGTGGCGCCGGCCGCCGTGGCGATCATCATCGATCTCGGCCTGCGCGCGCTGTTCTTCTACTGGTTCCTGGTGGTGACGCGGATGACGCTGGGCGTCGGCTGGCCGATTTCCATCGTGCTGCTGATCGTCAACTGGGTGCCGTCGCTCTTTCTCTCACTCCTCGTCGCTCGCTACCTCGGCGTCGTCCCGGTCACCGGCGGCTAGGTCGTAGCGCACTTCCATCAGGCAGAGGCCGTGCGGCGGCGCGGTCGGCCCGGCACGCGTGCGGTCGCGCGCGGCCAGCGCCTCCTCGACGTCGCGCCGGCTCCACTGGCCGCGGCCGACCAGCGCCAGGGTGCCGACCAGGATGCGCACCTGGTTGTGCAGGAACGAGCGGCTGGCGACATCGATCCGGATCTCGTCGCCGGTGCGCGTGACGTCGAACAGGTCGAGCGTCTTGATCGATGTCGGCGACTGGCAGGCGGTCGAACGAAAGCTGTTGAAGTCGTGGTGGCCCTGCAGCACCGAGGCGGCGTCGGCCATGGCATCGATATCGAGCGGCACCGGCACGTGCCAGACGCGGCCGCGGTCGAACGCCGGCGGCGCGCGGCGGTTCAGGATCAAGTAGCGATAGCGCCGCCCCGTCGCCGAAAAGCGCGCGTTGAAGTTGGCTGGCACGATCTCGACCTGGGTGACGGCGATCGGATCGGGCTTGAGGTGGAAATTGAGCGCCGACCGCACCGTATCGGCCGGTTTCTCGTTGGCGAGATCGAAGTGCGCCGCCTGGCCCAGCGCATGGACGCCGGCATCGGTGCGTCCTGCGCCTTGCACCGAAACCTGCTCGCCGCTCATCGCCAGCACGGCCTTCTCGATCGCTCCCTGGATCGAGGGGCCGTTGTCCTGGCGCTGCCAGCCGACGAACGGCGCGCCGTCATATTCGATCGTGAGCTTGTAGCGCGTCACTGTTTCAGCCTGAGGGTGTCAGGTCGGCAGCGGAACGACGGCGGGCGGCGGCAGCACCGTGCCGGCCGGCAGGTTGAAGCCGCGCAGGAAGGCGTCGGCTGCTTGCGCCGACTTGCCGGCGCGCTGCAGCTTCAGGAGTTTCAGCCCGCCGATGCTGCACGCCACGATCGGAAAGCCGTCGCGCCCCACGCTCACCGTGCCCGGCGCGCCGCTCGCCAGCGCCAATCCGGCAGCCAGCACCTTGATGCGCTCGCCTTGCATTTCGAACCAGGTGCCGGGCCAGGGATGGAAGGCGCGCACCTTGCGCTCGAGCTCGGCGGCCGGCCGGCGCCAGTCGAGCGCGCCTTCCTCCTTGCCGAGCTTGTGGGCGTAGGTGACGCCCTCGGTGGATTGCGGCACGGCGTCGAGGGTCTTGGCGACCAGGCCGTCGAGCGTCGACACGATGAGTCGTGCCCCCAGTTCCGCCAGCCGGTCATGCACCGTCTCGGCGGTGTCGGCGGCCGAGATCGGCGTGCGCTCGGCCAGCAGCATGTCGCCGGTGTCGAGGCCCTGGTCCATGTGCATGGTGGTGATGCCGGTCTCGGCGTCGCCCGCCAGGATCGCGCGATGGATGGGCGCGGCACCACGCCAGCGCGGCAGCAGTGAGCCGTGGATGTTGATGCAGCCCAGGATGGGCGCCTCGAGGAAACTTTTGGGCAGGATGTGGCCGTAGGAGACGACCACGGCGGCGTCGAGATCGAGCGCCTTGAAGGCTTGCGCTTCTTCTTCGCTCCTGAGGCTCTTGGGCGTGCGCACCGGCAGTCCGAGCGCGAGCGCCAATTCGTGCACCGGCGTGCGGCGTTCCTGCTGGCCGCGGCCGGCGGGCTTGGGCGCGCGGGTATAGACGGCGATCACGTCATGGCCGGCATCGACCAGCGCGCCCAACGCCGGCACGGCGAATTCTGAAGTACCGAGAAACGCAAGCTTCATCGCCGGACCTTATAGGCAGCCGCGCGCCGGTGAGCTAGGTATGCGCCTCCAATGGACGCAAGTACCCCCTCGACCACCGGCCCCTCGATCATTGGCAAGGGACCCGCGGCCAACCTGGCCGCCCGTCGCGCCGCGGGCGAAGTCCATCCCGATCCGGTGCAGGAGCGCGTCGTGCTGCGCCTGCAGGCGGTCTACGACAGGCTGGCGGCCGCCGCGGATCAGCCGGCGAAACCCGGCCTGCTGGCGCGCCTCGGCCTGGTGCGTGCGGCCAAGCCGCCCGACGGGCCGCACGGGCTTTACATCTGGGGACCGGTCGGCCGCGGCAAGTCGATGCTGATGGACCTCTTCTTCGCCGACGCGCCGGTCGCCCGGAAACGGCGCGTGCACTTCCATGAATTCATGCTCGAGGTCCAGGAGCGCCTGCATCGTCGCCGCGAGAAGCTTTTGGCCGACGGCGCGCCGCCGGAAGCCGACACCATCGTGCCGATCGCGCGCGCGATCGCCGAGGAGACGCGGCTGCTCTGCTTCGACGAGTTCCAGGTCACCAACATCGCCGATGCGATGATCCTGGCCCGCCTGTTCGAGACCCTGTTCGCCGAGGGCCTGACGGTGATCGCCACGTCCAACCGCAAGCCCGACGATCTCTACAAGGACGGCCTGCAACGCGACCGCTTCCTGCCCTTCATCGATCTGATCAAGCAGCGCCTGGAAGTCCTCGAGCTGGGCGGCGAGCACGACTATCGCCTCGATCGGCTGCGCAACTTCGACGTCTACCTGACGCCCGCCGGCGCCTGGGCGAACGCCAAGCTCGACGAAGCCTTTCGCGCCCTGGGCGGCGGCGTCGACGGCGAGCCGCGCGTGTTGCGCACGCAGGGCCGCGACGTCGACATCCCGCGCGCCGCGCCCGGCGTCGCCATGGCGCACTATCTCGACTGGTGCGCCAGGCCGATGGGCGCCGCCGACTTCCTGTGCATCGCCGAGCACTTCCATGCCGTGATCATGGCCGACATTCCCCGCATGGGACCCGACAGCCAGGACAAGGCCGCCCGTTTCGTCACCATGATCGACACCTTCTATGAGAAGAAGGTGAAGTTCATCTGCTCCGCCGCCACGGCGCCCACCGGACTCTATGTCGAGGGCGACGGCGCCTTCGAGTTCCAGCGCACGGTCTCGCGTCTGATGGAGATGCAGAGTCCGGAGTACCTGGCCCTGGAGCATCTGTCTTGATGACCGGAGGTGGCCATGAGTGACATCGAAACGCGTGAAATCCCAACTCGCGCCGGTCTGAAATTCACGGCGGACCTCGCAGGGACAATCGACGGTCCGCTCGTGCTGCTGCTGCACGGCTTTCCCGAGTCGAGGCACAGCTGGCGCGCCGCCCTGCCGGCGCTCGCCGCGGCGGGCTATCGCGCCATTGCGCCCGATCAGCGTGGCTATTCGCCGGGCGCGCGGCCCGATCCGGCGGATCTCTCCCATTACGCCTTCGACCGGCTGGTCGCCGACGCGATCGAGATCGCCGCGGCCGCGGGCCACGAGGGCAAGCGCTTCCATCTGGTCGGCCACGATTGGGGCGGGCAGGTGTCGTGGGGCGTGGCGGGCAAGCACCCGGAGCGGCTCGCCTCGCTCACCATCCTGTCGCGGCCGCATCCCAGCTCGTTTCGCCGGGCGCTCCTGAAGGAAGACGGCGATCAGAAGCATCGCTCGCGGCATCACCGCGCGTTCCTCGATCCGGGGACCGGAAAGATGTTGCTCGAGGACAATGCGCGTCGCTTGCGCGAAGGCCTGTTTGGCCAGGGCGTGCCCAAGGCCGCGCTGGAGGAACATCTTTCCGTGCTGGGCAATCCCGAGGCACTCGAGGCGGCGCTCGCCTGGTATCGCGCCAACAAGGGGCTGGCGGCCGACATCGGCACCATCCAGGTGCCGACGCTCTACATCTGGGGCGATGCCGATGCCACGGTCGGTCCGGACGCCGCCTATGGCACAGGTGAGTTCGTGGGCGCCGCCTACGCCATGGAGGTGCTGCCGGGCGTCGGCCACTTCGTGATGGACCAGGCGCCGGCCAAGGCCACGGAGCTGATGCTCGCCCATCTCAAGAAGCATCCGGTCTGAAATCCCGGCCGTCTTGCCGCTTCCCCGGAATCGCGCTACCACGCGCCGCCTTTAGGAATCGGGAGTTTTTCGCATGGCTCGCAAGAAGATCGCGCTGATCGGCGCCGGACAGATTGGCGGCACCCTGGCGCTGCTCGCCGGCCAGAAGGAACTGGGCGACATCGTCCTGTTCGACATTCCCGCCGCCGAAGGCATCGCCAAGGGCAAGGCGCTCGACATCGCCCAGCTCACCCCCGTCGAGGGCTTCGACGCGAAATACAGCGGCACCTCCGACTACAAGGACATCGAAGGCTCCGACGTCGTCATCGTCACGGCGGGCGTCCCGCGCAAGCCCGGCATGACCCGCGACGACCTGGTCGGCATCAACGCCAAGGTCATCGACTCCGTCGGCAAGGGCATCAAGCAGCACGCGCCCAACGCCTTCGTCATCGTCATCACCAACCCGCTCGACGCCATGGTCGGCCTCATGCAAGAGGTCACCGGCTTCCCGCCGGCCCGCGTCGTCGGCATGGCGGGCGTGCTCGACAGCGCGCGCTTCCGCCTGTTCCTGGCCGAGGAGTTCAACGTCTCGGTCGAGGACGTCACGGCCTTCGTCCTGGGCGGCCATGGCGACACCATGGTGCCGCTGCTGCGCTATTCGACGGTCGGCGGCATTTCCCTGCACGACCTGGTCGACATGGGCTGGACCACCAAGGAGCGGCTCGAGCAGATCGTCCAGCGCACCCGCGACGGCGGCGCCGAGATCGTGGCCCTGCTCAAGACCGGCTCGGCCTTCTATGCGCCGGCGGCGTCGGCCATCGCCATGGCCGAGTCCTATCTCAAGGACAAGAAGCGCATGATCCCCTGCGCCGCCATGCTGAACGGCGAATACGGCGTGAAGGGCCTCTATATCGGCGTGCCGGTCGTGATCGGCGCGGGCGGCGTCGAGCGCATCGTCGAGGTCGAGTTCAATGCCGAGGAAAAGGCGATGTTCGACAAGTCGGTGGCCGCCGTGAAGTCGCTGATCGACGCCACCAACAAGATCGTCGGGCGCTGATCGGCACGCTGCCTGCGACTTTCGTCGAAGACTCAAAACCATCATCAGTCCTTCGTTGCCAAGGGGCGGTGGCACTCATAAAGTGCCGCTGCCCCTTGTCAGTTGCGATTGAAAACTGAGGACTGGTGCATACTTTGCATACGGTTCCGAGCGATAGGACTCCATGAACATCCACGAGTATCAGGCCAAGGCTTTGCTGGCCAAATTCGCCGTCCCGCTGCTCAAGGGCGGCGTCGCCTATACCAAGGACGAGGCGATGGACGTGGCCCGCAAGCTGGGCGGCCCGGTGACCGTCGTGAAGGCCCAGATCCATGCCGGCGGACGCGGCAAGGGCAAGTTCAAGGACGATCCCAACGGCAAAGGCGGCGTGCGGCTGGCCAAATCGGTCGAGGAGGTCGGCCAGATTGCCGGCGCGATGCTGGGCCACGAACTGGTCACCAAGCAGACCGGCCCGGCGGGCAAGGCGGTCAAGCGCCTCTATATCGAGGAAGGCTGCGACATCAAACGCGAGCTCTACCTCTCCATGCTGGTCGACCGCGTGTTCGGCCGCGTCGCCGTCGTCGCCTCGACCGAGGGCGGCATGGACATCGAGACCGTGGCGCACGAGCACCCCGACAAGATCGTCGAGCAGGTGATCGATCCCGCGGTCGGCTTCCAGGGCTTCGAGGGCCGCAAGATCGCCTTTGCGCTCGGCCTCTCCGGCAAGCAGGTCGGCGCTTTCGTGACCATGCTGGGCGGCCTCTACAAGGCCTTCACCGAGCTCGACTGCTCGCTGATCGAGATCAACCCGCTGGTCGTCACCGCCGCGGGCGACGTGGTGGCACTCGACGCCAAGATGAACTTCGACGACAACGGCCTCTACCGCCACAAGGACGTCGAGGCGCTGCGCGACGTCGACGAGGAGGACCCGGCCGAGACCGAGGCCGCCAAGTACGCGCTGAACTACGTCAAGCTCGACGGCCAGATCGGCTGCATGGTGAACGGCGCGGGCCTCGCCATGGCCACCATGGACATCATCAAGCTCTATGGCGCGGCGCCCGCCAACTTCCTCGATGTCGGCGGCGGCGCCACCAAGGAGCGCGTGACGGCGGCGTTCAAGATCATCCTCAAGGACCCCAACGTCGAGGGCATCCTGGTCAACATCTTCGGCGGCATCATGCGCTGCGACGTGATCGCCGAGGGCGTGGTCGCCGCGGCGCGCGAGGTCAACCTGCACGTGCCGCTGGTGGTGCGGCTGGAAGGCACCAACGTCGAGCTGGGCAAGAAGATCCTGAAGGAGTCGGGGCTGAAGATCACCTCGGCGGAGAACCTCGCCGACGCCGCCGAAAAGATCGTCAAGGCCGTCAAGGAGGCAAACTGATGGCCGTGCTGGTCGACAAGAACACCAAGGTCATCTGCCAGGGCTTCACCGGCTCGCAGGGCACCTTCCACTCCGAGCAGGCGATCGCCTACGGCACCAAGATGGTGGGCGGCGTGACCCCGGGGAAGGGCGGCACCACCCATCTCGACCTGCCGGTGTTCGATACCGTGGCCGAAGCCGTCGCCAAGACCGGGGCTACGGCGACCGTGCTCTATGTGCCGGCGCCCTATGCCGCCGATTCGATCCTGGAAGCGATCGATGCCGAGATCCCGCTGGTCGTCTGCATCACCGAGGGCATCCCGGTGCTCGACATGGTCAAGGTGAAACGGGCGCTCGCCGGCTCGAAGTCGCGCCTGATCGGTCCCAACTGCCCGGGCGTCATCACGCCCGACGAGTGCAAGATCGGCATCATGCCGGGCCACATTCACAAGCGCGGCAAGATCGGCATCATCTCGCGCTCCGGCACGCTCACCTACGAGGCGGTGGCGCAGACCACCGCGGTGGGGCTGGGCCAGACGACCTGCATCGGCATCGGCGGCGATCCGGTGAACGGCACCAACTTCGTCGAGTGCCTGGAAATGTTCGTGGCCGATCCGGAGACCCAGGGCATCGTCATGATCGGCGAAATCGGCGGCGACGCCGAGGTCAAGGGCGCGGAGTTCCTCAAGTCCTCCAAGACCAAAAAGCCCGTTGTCGGCTTCATCGCCGGCCGTACCGCCCCGCCGGGCCGCCGCATGGGCCATGCCGGTGCGGTGATCTCGGGCGGCCAGGACACCGCCGAGTTCAAGGTCCATGCCATGCGGTCAGTGGGGATCAGGGTCGCTGATTCGCCCGCCGCCCTGGGCGAGGAAATGCTTAAGGCCATGAAGGGCTGACCCCATCTAGTGCCTCTCCCCTCATGGGAAGGGGGACAAGAGGAGACTGATCATGAGAGCGGAGCAGACATCGTTCCTGTTCGGCACCAATGCGCCGTTCATCGAAGAGCTCTATGAGCGCTATCTCGACGACGCCAACGCAGTCGATGCCGAATGGCGCACGTTCTTCGAAGCGCTGGGCGAGCAGAAGAGCGACGTCCTGGCCGAGGTGCGCGGCGCCTCGTGGGCTCCCAACGGCGCGCATGTCATCGGCGCCGTCGATCCGGAGACGCTGCCGTCGCCCGCCAACCGCAATGGCAAGGCAAACGGCGCCGCCGCTCACGCTCCGGCGCAAATCGCCGGCAAGACCGAAGCCGACATCCGGGCCGCCGCCTTCGACACGTCACGCGCGTTCCTGCTGATCCGCTCCTACCGCATCCGCGGCCATCTCGAAGCCGATCTCGATCCGCTGGGCCTGGTGCGCCAGGCGCGGCACCGCGAGCTCGATCCCGCGACCTACGGCTTCGGCGACGGCGACTGGGACCGTCCGATCCTGATCTTCGGCGCGCTGGGCCTGGGCGAATCGGCGACCCTGACCCAGATCTGGGACCGCCTGCGCAAGACCTACTGCGGCAAGATCGGCGTCGAATACATGCACATCTCCGATCCCGACCAGAAGGCGTGGATCCAGGAGCGCATCGAGCACGTCGAGAACCGCACCGAGTTCACCCCCGAAGGCCGCCACATGATCCTGGAGCGGGTCGTCGAGGCGGAGGGGCTGGAGCGCTATCTCGGCGTCAAGTTCGTCGGCACCAAGCGCTTCGGACTCGATGGCGGCGAATCGATGATCCCCGGCATCGAGCAGATCCTGAAGCGCGGCGGCCAGCTCGGCATCCGCGACGTCGTGATCGGCATGCCCCATCGCGGCCGGCTCAACACCCTCGTGCATGTCCTGCACAAGAGCTACACCGCGCTGTTCTCCGAGTTCCAGGGCCGCTCCTCGCAGCCCGAGGAAATGCGCGGCTCGGGCGACGTGAAGTATCATCTCGGCGCCTCGGCCGATCGCGAATTCGACGGCACCACCATCCACGTCTCGCTGGCGCCCAACCCGTCGCATCTCGAGGCGGTGAACCCCGTCGTGCTGGGCAAGGCGCGCGCCAAGCAGGACCAGCGCGGCGACACCGAGCGCAGCCAGGTCATGGCCATCCTGATGCACGGCGACGCGGCTTTCGCCGGCCAAGGCCTGGTGGCCGAGAGCCTCGATCTCAGCGATCTCGGCGGCTACCGCATCGGCGGCACCATCCATTTCGTGGTCAACAACCAGATCGGCTTCACGACGCTGCCGACCTACTCGCGTTCCGGCCCCTATTGCACGGAGATCGCCAAGATCGTGCAGGCGCCGATCCTGCACGTGAACGGCGACGACCCCGAGGCCGTCGTCCATGTCTCGCGCATCGCCACCGAGTATCGCCAGCACTTCAAGCGCGACATCGTCATCGACATGTTCTGCTACCGCCGGCACGGCCACAACGAGTCGGACGAGCCGATGTTCACCCAGCCGCTGATGTACAAGGAGATCGCCGGCCACAAGACGGTGAAGGAGGTCTATGCCGCCAGGCTGGAGGCCGAGGGCTTCGTCACTGCGGCCGAGGTTGCGGCGCTCGATGCGGCATTGCGCGAAAAGCTCGACAAGGCGCTCGAGGCGGCCAGCCAGTACAAGCCCAACAAGGCCGACTGGCTGGAAGGTCGCTGGGCCGGCCTGACGGTCGCGCCGGGCGAGGAGGACCGCAAAGGCGCCACCGCCGTCGACACCGAACAGCTCCTGGCGGTCGGGCACGCCATCTCCGAGCCGCCCAAGACCTTCGATCTCAACCGCAAGATCGCGCGCCAGCTCCAGGAGAAGCGCAAGACCATCGACACCGGCCGCGACATCGACTGGGCGACCGGCGAGGCGCTGGCCTGGGGCACCCTCCTGGCCGAGGGTACGCCGGTGCGGCTGAGCGGCCAGGATTCGGGCCGCGGCACCTTCTCGCAACGCCATTCGGTGCTGGTCGACCAGACCACCGAGGCCAAGTACGTGCCGCTCAACCATGTAGCGCCGGAGCAGGCGCGCATCGAGATCATCGACAGCCCGCTGAACGAGGCGGGCGTGCTGGGCTTCGAGTACGGCTATTCGTCGGCCGAGCCCAATGCGCTGGTGCTGTGGGAGGCGCAGTTCGGCGACTTCGCCAACGGCGCGCAGGTCATCATCGACCAGTTCATCTGCTCGGGTGAGAGCAAGTGGCTGCGCATGGACGGGCTGGTGATGCTGCTGCCGCACGGCTACGAGGGCCAGGGGCCGGAGCACAGCTCGGCCCGGCTCGAGCGCTACCTGCAGCTCTCGGCCGAGGACAACTGGCAGGTCGTCGTGCCGACGACGCCCGCCAACTACTTCCATGCGCTGCGTCGCCAGGTCCGCCGCTCGTTCCGCAAGCCGCTGGTGGTGATGACGCCCAAGTCGCTGCTGCGCCACAAGGAGTGCGTCTCGACCCTGGCCGACTTCGGGCCGGGCACCTCGTTCAAGCGCATCCTGGCCGAGACCGACCAGCTCGCCGAGGCCGCCAAGGTGCGGCGCGTCATCCTGTGCTCGGGCAAGGTCTATTTCGATCTCGTGGCCGAGCGCCGCAAGCGCAAGATCGACGACATCGCCATCCTGCGCATCGAGCAGCTCTATCCGTTCCCGTTCAGCCGGCTGGGCGTGCGGCTGGCGCAGTATCCCAACGCCGAGGTGGTGTGGTGCCAGGAGGAGCCCGAGAACATGGGCGCCTGGTATTTCGCCGACCGTCGCATCGAGCGGGCGCTGTCCGGCCTTAACGTGAAAGCTACGCGGCCTGTCTATATCGGCCGGTCGGAAGCGGCGTCGCCGGCCACCGGCTCGGCGCGCACGCATGTCAAGGAACAGGCCGACCTGGTCGACCGCGCGCTCACGCTCGGCTGAGCTGGGGCGGGGCGGCACCAACAAGGAGTTAGTCATGGCCGTCGAGATCAAGGTCCCCGCATTGGGCGAATCGGTCACCGAGGCGACCGTCGCCAAGTGGCTGGTCAAGGCGGGCGATGCGGTGGCGATCGATCAGCCGTTGTGCGAGCTCGAGACCGACAAGGTGACCGTCGAGGTGAATGCCTCGGTGGCCGGCAGCATCGTCGACCTCGCTGTTGCCGAAGGCACCACCGTTCAGGTAGGCGGCGTGCTCTGCCATATCGAGGCGGGCGCCGCCGGCGCCGTCGCGAAGCCCGCGGCAGCCGCAGCGCCGGCCGCTGCACCAGCCACGCCGAAGCCCGTGCCTGCGCCAGCTCCCGCACCTGCACCGCCCCCTGCGCCAGTGGCAGTCGCTGCTCCTGCGGGCGCCAACATCGCGGCATCCGGTCCGGCAACGCGCAAGCTCGTCGAGGAGACCGGCGTCGCCGCCTCGGCAATCCAGCCCACCGGCAAGGACGGCCGCGCCACCAAGGCCGACGTGATGGCAGCACTTTCCTCCATACCCGCGCCGTCAGCGCCTGCCGCGAAGCCCGCCGTGCCGGCCGGCCCGCGCTCGCGCGCCGACCGCGAGGAGCGGGTACGCATGACGCGGCTGCGCCGCACCATCGCCAACCGGCTCAAGGAAGCGCAGAACACCGCGGCCATGCTCACCACCTTCAACGAGGTGGACATGACGGCGGTCATGACCTTGCGCGAACGGCTCAAGGAGGATTTCGAGAAGAAGCACGGCGCGCGGCTGGGCTTCATGTCGTTCTTCGTCAAGGCCTGCATCGCTGCGCTCAAGGAGCTGCCGTCGGTCAATGCCGAGATCGAGGGCGACGACCTCGTCTACAAGAACTACTACGATATCGGCGTCGCCGTCGGCACGCCGCAGGGCCTGGTCGTGCCGGTCCTGCGCGACGCCGACATGCTGTCCTTCGCCGAGGTCGAGAAGGGCATCGGCGAGCTCGGCAAGAAGGCGCGTGACGGCAAGCTCACCATTGCCGACCTGACGGGCGGCACCTTCACCATCTCCAACGGCGGCGTCTACGGCTCGCTGATGTCGACGCCGATCCTGAACCCGCCGCAATCGGCCATCCTCGGCATGCACAAGATCCAGCAGCGGCCCATGGCGGTGGGCGGCGAGATCAAGCTGCGGCCGATGATGTATCTCGCCGTCTCCTACGACCACCGCATCATCGACGGCCGCGAGGCCGTGCTGTTCCTGGTGCGGGTCAAGGAATGCATCGAGGATCCCGAGCGGTTGTTGTTGGGGGTTTGAGTGTGGAGCGGCGTTAAGCCATGGCAAACGAATCCTTTGATCTGGTCGTAATCGGCACCGGTCCGGGCGGCTATGTGGCGGCGATCCGCGCCGCGCAGCTCGGCATGAAGGTGGCGGTGGTCGAAAAGCGCGCCACGTTCGGCGGCACCTGCCTCAATGTCGGCTGCATCCCCTCCAAGGCGCTGCTGCAATCCTCGCATCTGTTCGAGCAGGCGGGACACGATCTTGGTGTCCATGGAATCGTGCTGGGGCCTCCCAAGCTCGACTTCGCCCAGCTCATGAAGCGCAAGGGTGAGGTGGTGGACGCCACCACCAAGGGCGTGGCCTTCCTGTTCCGCAAGAACAAGATCACCGCATTCCAGGGCACCGGTCGCATCGAGAAGGCAGGCTCGGTCGTGGTCGTGGGCGACGATGGCGCGGTCAAGGATATGCTTACGGCCAAGAGCATCCTGATCGCCTCGGGCTCGGAAGTGATACCGCTGCCCGGTGTCGTCGTTGACGAGAAGAAGATCGTGTCGTCGACCGGCGCGCTCGAACTTGCCGAGGTGCCGAAGACTCTCGTCGTGGTCGGCGCCGGCATCATCGGCCTCGAGCTCGGTTCGGTATGGCGTCGTCTGGGTTCGGAGGTGACGGTTGTCGAGTTCCTCGATCGCATCACGCCAGGCGTCGATGACGAGATCACCCGCCAGTTCCAGCGCTCGCTCGCCAAGCAGGGAATGAAGTTCAAGCTGGGCTCCAAGGTCACCAAGACCGAGGTGACCGGCTCAGGTGTCACCTTGACCGTGGAGCCGGCAAAGGGCGGCGCCGCCGAGACCCTGCAGGCCGATGTCGTGCTGGTCTGCATCGGCCGGCGGCCTGTCGTCCAGGGGCTGGGCCTCGACAAGGTGGGCGTGAAGCTGACGCAGCACGGCCGCATCGCCGTCGACGGACATTTCCAGACGTCGGTGCCCGGCATCTACGCCATCGGCGACGTGATCGACGGGCCGATGCTGGCCCACAAGGCGAGCGAGGACGGCATCGCCTGCGTCGAGACCATCGCCGGCCAGAAGGGCCACGTCGACTGGAACCTCGTGCCCTCGGTCATCTACACCCAGCCCGAGGTGGCGTGGGTCGGCAAGACCGAGGAACAGTTGAAGGCTGCGGGCGTTGCCTACAAGGTCGGCAAATATCCTTTCACCGCCGACCCGCGCAGCCGCGCCAATGGCGCGACGGAGGGTTTCGTGAAAGTGCTGGCCGACAAGGCGACCGACAAGGTCTTGGGCGTCCACATCATCGGCGCCGAAGCAGGCACCATGATCGCCGAAGCGGCCATGGCGATGGAGTTCTCCGCCTCGGCGGAGGATATCGGCCGCGTCTGCCATGCCCATCCCACGGTCAACGAGGCGACCAAGGAAGCGGCGCTCGCTGCCTGGGACAAGCCGATTCACCTCTGATGCGCAAGCCGCTGATGGCGCTGGCGATCGTGGCCTGCCTGGTCATGTCGGTGGTGGGCGGGCTGCTGCCGATCCTGCAGGGCTGGATCTTCTTCGTGCTCGCGCTCTACCTGCTCGCCACCGAGTTCGAGACCGGCCGGCGGTGGGTCAGGCGCGCCCGCGGCCGCTGGCCCTCGCTCGACCGCTGGATCGTGCGGGCCCGGGACCACAAATGGGCGCCGCGCCATCTCAAGGAATTTGAGGACCTGACGGACCCCACGAAATAACGCTATATTCGTTACCCCTGTGGAGGAAAACGCATGGATAGGCCGGTAACACCGCGCGGAATCAACCACCTCGTGCTCAACGTCCGCGACATCGAGGAATCGCACCGCTTCTGGACCGAGATCGTGGGCTTCAACAAGGTGGGCGAGCTGACGCCGACCGCCGAGCGTCCGAACCCGCCCAAGATGCGCTTCTATTCCGGCGTCCGTGAGGACGGCACCAGCCATCATCATGACGTCGCCCTGGTCGAGAACCGCGACCTGCCGGCGCCGCCCAAGGAATGGGCGATGTTCGGCATGCCGGTGGCGGTGAACCACATCGCCATCACCATGCCGACCCGCGAGGCCTGGCTGGAGCATCTCGCCTACCTGCAAAAGAAAGGCGTGAAGTTCGACCGCAGGGTCGAGCACGGCATGACCCACAGCCTCTACATCCATGACCCCAACGGCTACGGCGTCGAATTCGTCTACGACCTGCCCAAGGAAGTCTGGAAGGACGACATCAACGCCGCGCTGAACTTCGTGAAGATCCTGCCGACCGAAGGCGCCGAGGCGCTCGAGGATCGCACGCAAGGCGTCCCGACTTTCAAGAAGACGCCCGAACCGGCGAAGTGACGGCTCTTCAGCCTTTCGTCGCCAGGCCCTTGTAGACCGCCTCGGCAATCGGCAGCAGTTCTTCGCGGCTGGCCGTGGCGGTCACCGCGAAGCCGAAGCCCTGATCGATCCAGGCGAAGGTGGCGGCATCGCCGTCCTGCTGGAAGCGGAAAGCCGTCTCCGTGCCGTCGGCTGCCCGGACGTAAAGAGTGAGGCGCTTGCCGGCGCTATCCTCGTACATGAGTTGCGCGGCGGCGGCGCTGCCTGCCGGCAGCAGGCGTCCGCCCATCAGACGATAGCCGAAGGGCGTGAGGTCGGGCGCCGCGAGCTTGTGGCCGAGCCGCTTGGACAGCCACTGCAGCAGATGCGTCTCCTGCGCCACGCCGACTTCCACCGGATGGGCGACCTCGACGACGAATGTGCGATAGGCAGCCGTCGCTCCCTGGGCGATCGACGTTGTGGGAGCCTGCGCCACCAGGGCCGGCTGCCCGGGCCGAGCGCCGTTCGCGAACCAGCCGGCGCTGGCGCCGACCACGAAGATCGCGACCGCGGCAGCGATCATTCCCACCCGCCGGACCAGCCGGGCGCGCCGCGCGGCCTGGATCGTGGCGATGCGCAGGCGGGCCGGGATGGGCTCGGCGGCCTTGCCCTGGAGCTGGGCGCGCAGGCTGGCGCGCTGGCGGCGTTCCGCCGCGATCCGCTCCCGCAGTTCGGGATGACGCGCCAGATGTGCCTCGACGGCCATCCGGCGCGGCCCGTCCAGGCGTTCGTCGACGAACGCCTGCAGCTCGTCTTCGCCAATGGGATCGTCTTCGCCCGTCATTTCACTCTCCGCAGCAGGGCGACGGGGCCGTTCTCGACGAGCGAGCGCAGCCTCTGTCTTGCCCTGGACAGTCTCGACATCACCGTGCCGATCGGCACGCCGAGGATGCGTGCCGCCTCGTCGTAGGAAAAGTCCTCGACGCCGATCAGCAACAGCAGCGACTTCTGCTCCTCCGGCAACTGCTCGAGCGTCGCCAGCACGTCGCGGGCCTCGAGCGCCGCTTCCTGGTGCGCCGCCGTCTCGCCGTGATCGACCTCGTCGATCTCGACCTGCACGCCGCGCCGCCTGGCCTGCCGGTGGGCATCGATATGCAGGTTGCGCAGGATGGCGAACAGCCAGGCGCGCAGCTCGCCGTCGGGCCGCCGCGACGTCCAGCGCGACAGCGCCCGCTCCAGCGTGTCCTGCACCAGATCGTCGGCCGCTGCGTGGTCGCGCACCAGCGCATAGGCGTAGCGTCGCAGCGCCGGGATCAGCGGTTCGAGCAGGACGCCGGGATCGGCCATTGCGCGCAGTCTAGGGAAAGGCGCGCCGACAAGCACGCGTCGACGGCCCTCCCTCGAGGCCCGATCAGGGCTTGGCGGTGTGCCAGGCGCCGTTCATGAAGCCGTCGCCCGTGGTGTCGCCGGGCTTGGTGTCCTTGGCCCAGCCGTAGACCGGCTTGCCCTTGTAGGCCCACTGCTTCAGCCCGTCGTCGCGCATGACGATCGTCCAGTCGCCGGCGCCCTTGGCGCCGTCGGCGACGAGCGCCGGCGGCCAGTTGGTGGCGCACGGACCGTTGCAGGCCGACTTGCCGGCCGTGTCCTTGTCGAAGGTGTAGAGCGTCATGCCCTTGGCGTTGACGAACATGCCGCTCTTGGCCATCGGCGGCGTCGTGGTGGCCGGTTCGGCGGCAAGGGCAGCGCCCGCGGCAAGCGCCACGGCGACGAAAGCGGAAAACGAGAGCGACTTCAGCATGATATCTCCTCTGCAGGCGTTGGGACTGCACGGGGGAGACGTCGGCGGCGAGGATTTATTCCAAGAGGAGGCGGAATTCTTTTCAGTGGCCTCGCGATACCCCTCCACGCCTTGACGGCCGTCAGAACGACACTTAACGTGTTAACAATAACTCCGCGTCGCAAACCGCAGGATGCCGCGGAGTAGACGGAGGAACGCCATGAACGATCATGCTCCCGCCGCCCAACTCGACATCGGTACCGGCTTTGGCCGCAAGGCTCCGACCTATCTGAAGGCCTTGACGGAGGTCGGACCGGGCACGCCGATGGGCAATCTGATGCGCCGCTACTGGCATCCGGTCGGACTGGTGTCGCATGCCACGACGACGCCACGCGAGGTCCGGGTGCTCGGTGAAGACCTGATCCTGTTCCGCGACAGGACCGGCCGGGCGGGCCTCGTGCACGCGCGCTGTGCGCACCGCGGCACCACGCTCTACTACGGCAAGGTCGAGGAGCGTGGCATCCGCTGCTGCTATCACGGCTGGCTGTTCGACGTCGAAGGCCGCTGCCTGGAGCAGCCTTGCGAGCCCGAAGGCGGCCGCTTCCGCGATCGTGTGCGCCAGCCCTGGTATCCGGTGCGCGAACAGTACGGCCTGGTCTTCGCCTACATGGGTCCGCCCGAGAAGAAACCGGTGCTGCCGCGCTACGATTGCCTGGAAGTCCTCGACGAGGGCGAGTTTCTGGACGCCGACGACACCAGCATCGGCAGCGGCGGCGACGCCATCGCGCCCTGCAACTGGCTGCAGCATTTCGAGAACGTGCTGGACACCTATCACGTCCCCATCCTGCACGGGAACTTCAGCGGCACGCAGTTCACCGAAGTGATGAACCAGATGCCGAAGGTGACCTGGGACTATACCGAGCGCGGCGTAAAGGCCTTCTCGACGCGCACCCTCGAGGGCGGAAAGCTGATGCAGCGCACGACCGAGGTCGCGCTGCCTACCCTGCGCGTGGTGCCCAACCCGTTCGTCGGCGGCTACGGCCGGGTCGAAAGCATCGGCTGGACCTTGCCGATCGACGACGGGCATTACCGCATCTACACCGCCGGTCGAGTCCGCGAGAAGGGCGTGTTCCTGCCCAAGGGCGTGGGCGCCGCAACTGGTCGCAAATGGCGCGACATGACGCCGGAGGAGCGGCGCGCGGCGCCCGGCGACTGGGAAGCGCAGATCGGTCAGGGCACCATCGCGTTTCACTCCGAAGAGCACCTCGCGAGCAGCGACCAGGGCGTGGTCATGCTGCGGCGCCTGCTGCACCGCCAGGTCGCCGTGGCGGAACGCGGCGAAGATCCGATGGGCGTGAGCTTCGACGCCGCCGCGCCGCCCGTGGTCTTCGAGGCGGGCAATTTCGTCGTCGATGCCTGAGCTGCCGGCATGACCGACCGCAAGCCCGTTGCGCGTTTCCCGCGCACCGGGATCATGGACGACCGGCGGTCGCTGCCGATCGCGCTGCTGCGGGCGCGTGAGGCGGTGATGGCGTATTTCCGGCCGCACCATCGCAAAGGCGGGATCACCGAACAGCAATGGCGGGTGATCCGCGTCCTCTATCTCGACGGCGAGACCGACGCCACGACACTGGCGCGTCGCAGCTATCTCCTGGCGCCGAGCCTGTCCCGCATCCTCAGGGACCTCGAGGCCGCGGGCTACGTCCGGCGCCGTCCCGGCGAGGACGATTCCCGCCTGAGCCTGCTCTCGCTGTCGCCCAAAGGATCGGCGGCCGTGACGCGGGCAGCGCCCTTTCTCGACGGCATCCATCGCGAGATCGCCCGCCGGTTCGGTGGCGAGCGTGTCGACGCGCTGCTCGTGCTGCTGGCCGAGCTCGAGAACGCGCTGGCCGATCCGCCGGAGCAGAAAGACAGTCGGAGGAAACAGCAACCATGACCAGGTTCGCCCGCGCGTTTGGCGTCGCGTTTTTCCTGCTCGCGATCGCCCCGCCGGCGAACAGCCAGGCGAAATACGACCCCGGCGTCAGCGACAGCGAGATCAAGCTGGGCCAGACCGCGCCCTACAGCGGCCCGGTTTCGGCCTACGGCACGTTCGGGCGCGCGTCGGTTGCCTACTTCGCCATGATCAACGAGAGCGGCGGCATCAATGGCCGCAAGATCAACCTCCTGGTCGCCGACGACGGCTTCAGCCCACCCAAGACTGTCGAGCAGACGCGCAAGCTCGTGGAATCGGACGGTGTGCTGCTGATGTTCGCCCCGGTCGGCACGTCGACCAACATGGCCGTGCGCAAATACCTCAACGACCGCAAGGTGCCGCAGCTCCTGCTGCAAAGCGGCATCTCCAAGTTCAACGATCCGAAGAATTTCCCGTGGTCGCTGTCGGGCCTGCCCAACTACGAGACCGAGGTGCGCGCCTTCGCCAAGCACATCCTGGCCACCAAGCCGCAGGGCAAGGTGGCAATCCTCTACCAGAACGACGATTTCGGTAAGGAGTACCTCAGCGGCCTCAAGGAGGGCCTGGGCGAGCGCGCCAGGCAGATGATCGTGGGCGAGCAGAGCTTCGAGCTCACCGACCCGACCGTCGAATCGCAGGTCATCAGCCTGCGCGGCAGCGGCGCGGACGTGCTGCTGATCGTGGCGACCCAGAAGCAGACCGTGCAGGCCCTGCGCAAGGCGCACGACCTCGGCTGGCATCCGCTGTCGTTGATCGCCTTTCCGGCCGCCTCGATCACACGGACCTACGTTCCCGCCGGCATCGAGGCAGCCAAGGGAGCGGTGTCCTCGTCCGTCTTCGTCGACCCGTCGGATCCCGATCTCCAGACGGATCCGGACGTGCAGGCCTATATGCGCTGGATGGACAAGTATTATCCCGCCGGCGACAAGTTCGATGCCCTGCACGTGGCCGCCTATGTCGAGGGCCAGCTCATGGTCGAGATCCTGAAGCGCTGCGGCGCCGACGTGACGCGCAAATGCGTGATGGATCAGGCGGCGAACCTCAAGGATGTGCGGGTGGCGATGCTGCGGCCCGGTATCGCTGTCGGCACGACGCCGGATAACTACAACCTCTTCACCAAGCTCCAGATGCTGACATTCGACGGCAAGCATCTCGTTCCGACCGGACCGCCGATCGCCACAGAATGATCGGTTAGAATCATCGCTGTGGGCGCGCCATGCTTAGCGCGGAGGTTACATCCGCGTGCAGTGGCGCGCCCCCAGCAAAGATGGGCGCCCATCCAGTCGGAATATGTTCTACGCTGACGCCCGTGCGTCGTTTCCTGAGCGTTCTTCTTTGCCTTGTTCTGTGCCAGTCCGGTGCTGGCCCAGCAGGCCGTGCACGTGCCCGTCGAGCAGGCCGGCCGCACTGTCCAGCTTACCGCCCAGCTCTATCGCCCTGCGTCGTCGCATCCTGCGCCGGCGGTGGCGATCTTCCACGGCTGCGGCGGTGTCGGCGTCAACAACACGCGCATGGCCGGGCTTCTGAAGGACTGGGGCTATGTCGCGCTGGTGGTCGACAGCTTCTCCGCCCGCGGGCTCAAGGACGTGTGCGGCCGCAATTGGCCCAGCCAGGCAGCGGCCGAAGCGCGTGCGCACGACATCGACGCAGCACTCGCCTGGCTCGCCAAGCAAAGCTTCGTCGATGCGAAGCGCCTGGCCTTCATGGGCTATTCCTACGGCGGTGGCGTGGCCATGCTGCGCGCTTTGTCGCCGGTTTCGGACAGCGCCGCGCCGACGCCGGCACGCGCGGCGATCCTGGTCTATCCCGACTGTGCGCTGGCCGATGCGCTGGGCGCCAAGCTCGCCGTCCGCCAGCCGACGCTGATCGCCATGGCGGCACTCGACGACTGGACGCCGGTCGCGCAATGCAAGGCGGTGCTCGATCGTATCGTGCAGGGCCGCGATCTGATCGAGACGCATATCTACGAAGGCGCGTATCACAGCTTCGACGCGCTCGGCCTGCCGGTGCGCTATCTCGATGGTGTCGGCAACCGCAGCAAGCCCGGCGGCTGCTGCGGCGCGCATTACGGCGCCAACGAGGCGGCGTGGAAGGCGTTTGTCGCCGACGTGAAGGCATTCCTGGCAAAGACGCTCGGCCCGTGAATGATTTGCGACATCCCGATTGCGGTCGCGTCGGCCCGCCAAGGTCGATATAATGTGCCCATGACAAAAGATGTTTTCGGCAAGCACATGGTCTGGACAGAACACCCGACCACGAAGAACCAGATCGGCATCGGCTATTCCAGTCTGACGGAAGCGGAAGCCGAGGCGGTCAAGCTCGAGCAGCAAGGGTACAAGATCCTCCGGATCTCGCCCACGACCCTGCCGAAACCCAACGCCTAGTCGATTTCCGGTATTGGCCGCCGCCGTGAAGTCCCGGCTCGGTTGGCCTTTGATCGGTTGTCTCGCAATCGTTGCCGGCGGATCCGCCCTGGCTCAAGGCCCGGCGGCAGGCACTCTGCGGCCGCTTTCGTCCGTGCAGTTCCTGCCGGACGCCGACGTGAAATGCCTGTCGTCGGCGGTCGAGACGGGCAATCCCGCGACCGGTCCTTCGACCTTGATCCTGAAGGCGCCGTCGGGCTGCGTGGTTCCCTGGCATTCGCACACCGCCCAGGAGCAGGTCCTGATGGTCAACGGCACGATCGTGGCCGAGATGACCGGCCACCCCACGACGACGCTCGGGCCGGGCGGGTTTGCCGCGATGGCGGGCGGCATGGCCCATCAATTCACCTGCCAGGATACGCCGTGCCTGATGTTCGTCACCTTCGATCGGGCCTACGACATCTTCTGGGGCAAGGGCGGCTGAGATCAGCCCTTGGCGCGTGGATGCGCCGCGCGGTAGACGGCAGTCAGGCGCGCGGAGTCGACGTCGGTGTAGCGCTGGGTCGTCGACAGCGACGCGTGGCCGAGAAGCTCCTGGATGGTCCTGAGATCGCCGCCGGCCCCTAGAAGATGAGTGGCGAAGGAGTGACGCAGCGCATGCGGCGTCACGCTGTCGGCCAACCCCAGCCCGCGACGGATCTCGCGGACGCGCTTTTGCACGATGGCGGGATCGAGCGAGCCGCCGCGCGCGCCGACGAAGAAAGCCTCGCTTGGGCCGAGCGCAGCCATAAAGGGGCAGGTGTCGCGGTAGGCCTTCAGCGCCTCCAGCGCCTGCGGCAGGAGGGGAACCAGCCGCGCCTTGTTGCCCTTGCCGGTGACGCTCAGCGTATCGTGGCCAGCCTTCAGAAGCCCCTCGACCATGGACTTGGTGAGGCCGAGCGCCTCGCCGATGCGCAGGCCGGCGCCGTAGAGCAGCAGCAGGATCGCCGTATCGCGGAGGTCGAGCCAATTCGCGCGCTCCTGCTCGGACGGCGCGTCCAACAGGTCCTCCATGTCGCGTTCGGAAAGCGCCTTGGGAATCGACCGCGGCAGCTTGGGCGTCTGGATGGCGCCGATGCTGGCGTTATGGACCAGCCCGCGTCTGTCGAGGAAGTTGAAGAAGGACCGCACCGAGGAGAAGGCGCGGGCGGTCGAGGTGCGGGCGAGGCCCTGGTGCGCCCGCTCGGCCAGCCAGGCGCGGAACTCGGCGGGTTTCAGCCTGGCCAGCGCCTCCAGCGTTGGCGGCCCGCCGAGATAGGTCGTCATGAAACCGAGGAAGGCCGCGACGTCGTGCTCGTAGGCCACCAGCGTATGGCCGGCCAGCCTGCGTTCGCTTTTCAGCCAATCCCGCCACGCCTCGCGCGCGCCCTCGAGGCCCACGCTGGGCCTATTCCGGCAGGTCGAGCCAGGCGCGGATGGTGTTCTCCAGCACCTTGGCGAGGAAGAACAGCAGCTCGGTCGCCTGCTCGGGCCCGAACGATTCGGGATCGCGCGAGCCGAAGCACATCACGCCGTCGGGCGAGCCCGAGGAGACCCTGAGCCGCATCAGGACGTCGGACTTCACGAAGCGGGCCACGTCGCCGAAGAAAGCCTCCTCGCCCGCGATGCTGGAGCGCAGGCGGGCGTGCTTGTCGGGGCCGATGGCGGCGTCGATGGCGCCCGGCGCCAGCACGTAGACGCCGCGTACCGGCACGCGCTTGGGCGCGTCGGCATTGGCCTCGATCGCCAGGGTGATGAAATCGACGTCCAGCAGCTCGGGCAGCTCGTGGGTGACGACATGGATCATCTTCTCGAAGGTCGTCGCCTGGATGATGCTGATAACCGCCGCCTGGATGCGGTTCTGGACGATCTGGTTCTGCTTGGAGTTGGCGATGATCTCGGTGCGCTCGTTCTTCAGGCGGTCGATCTCGGAGCGCAGGCGCTTCAGGATCGCCTGCTGCATGTCGATGACGCCCGGCCCCTGGACCCGGGGCACCATCGACATCGCCTCGGCGAGCTCGGCATGGTTTTCGAAGAAATTCGGATGAGCCTTGAGGTAGGCCACGACGTCGTCGACCGTGATGACCTTGACCTGCCGCCCCGAACCGTCGGGCGCCGGGATCGTGCCGTCGCTGCCCATATACCCGCTCCGGGTCAGAGGATCGAAGGACTGTGCAGGCCCGAGGCCAATTCCTTGATTTCGGCGGCATCGGCGGTATCGAAGGAGAACTTCATATAAACTACCCCAATGGCCAGTGGTTTGGACTCGCCTGCTACCACAATTTCTAGCGATTCCCCCTCGGAGCCACAAGCCGAGGGGAGCACTTCGGCGCGGTCCGGCCCGGTGGAAAACCCGCTCCGGCGGACCGTTCGCGTACTGCTGCCGCTGCCCCTGGCGGACGCCTACGACTACAGCGTCCCCGACGGGCTGGAGGTCGGCGCCGGCCATTTCGTGATCGTGCCGCTCGGCAAGCGCGAAACCGTGGGCGTGGTGTGGGGCGAGGGCTCGGGCGAGGTGGCCCTCGAGAAACTGCGCGACATCGCCCATGTGCTGCCGGCGCTGCCCATGGCCGATCCCCTGCGCCGTTTCGTCGACTGGGTCTCGGCCTACACGCTGGCGCCGCCCGGCGCGGTGCTGCGCATGGCGATGAGCGTGCCGTCGGCGCTCGAGGCGCCCAAGACCGAAATCGTCTATCGCGCCGCCCCCTGACCGGTGATGGGGCGGCTGGCGACGCGGCGCTGAAGCTCACGGCCGCGCGTCGCCGCGTGCTCGAACAGCTGAAGGACGGTCCGGCCATGCCGGTCGCCGAACTGGCGCATATCGCGGGCGTCGGTACGTCGGTGATCAAGACCATGGCCTCGATCGGCCTGCTGGAAGGCGTCGCGCGCACGATGCGCCGGTCCTTTGCGCAGCCCGACGGCAAGCAGCAGGGGCCCGCGCTGTCGCCCGAGCAGGCGGTGGCGGCGCAAGGCCTGGTCGACAAGGTGCTGGCGCACGCTTTCTCCGCGACCTTGCTCGACGGCGTGCCCGGCGCCGGCAAGACCGAGGTCTATTTCGAGGCCATTGCCGCGGCCCTCGCCTCCGGCCGGCAGGTGCTGGTGCTGTTGCCTGAAATCGCCCTCACCGCGCAGTGGCTGAAGCGCTTCGAGGACCGTTTCGGCGCGCTGCCTGCGCCGTGGCATTCCGGCCTTACGAGTTTGGAACGGCGCGAGACCTGGCGCGCCATCGCCGAGGGCAGGGTCGGCGTCGTGGTCGGTGCGCGCTCGGCGCTGTTCCTGCCGTTCAGCACCCTCGGCCTGATCGTGGTCGACGAAGAGCACGACGGTTCGTTCAAGCAGGACGAGGGCGTCGCCTACAACGCGCGCGACATGGCCGTCGTGCGGGCGCGGCTGGTCTCCGCGCCGATCGTGCTCGCCTCGGCGACACCGTCGCTCGAGAGCGTCGTCAACGTCTCCGCCGGCCGCTACGGCGCGCTGCATCTGCCGGCCCGTCACGGCAGCCAGGATCTGGCAAAGCTTTTGGCCGTCGATCTCAGGCGCGACGCACCGGCACGCGGCCGCTGGCTGTCGCCGCCGGTCGTCGAAGCGATGAAGAAAACGCTGGCCGCCGGCGAACAAACCCTGCTGTTCCTCAATCGCCGCGGCTATGCCCCGCTCACGCTCTGCCGTGCCTGCGGCCACGGCATCGAATGCCCGCAATGCTCCGCCTGGCTGGTCGAGCATCGCTTTCGCCGCACGCTGATCTGCCATCACTGCGGCTATACCGAGCCGCCGGCGCATGCCTGCAAGTATTGCGGCGCCGTCGATCAGTTCGTTGCCTGCGGACCCGGCGTCGAGCGGCTGGCCGAGGAGGCGCTGGAGCTGTTTCCCGAGGCGCGGCTGGAACTCTTCACCTCGGACAGCCTGATGAACCGCGACGAGGCGTCTGCCGCCGATCGATCGCATGGTCGGAGGCGAGATCGACATCCTGATCGGCACGCAGATGGCGGCGAAGGGTCATCACTTCCCCAACCTCACCCTGGTCGCGGTGGTCGATGCCGATCTCGGCCTGAACGGCGGCGACCTGCGCGCGGCCGAACGCACCTTCCAGCTTCTCTATCAGGTTGCCGGTCGCGCCGGCCGCGAGGACCGACCCGGTCAGGCGCTGGTGCAGACGCATGTCGCCCGAACATCCGGTGATGCAGGCGCTGGTGTCGGGCGATCGCGATCGCTTTGTCGCCGCCGAACTGGCCGATCGCCAAGCCGCCGGCATGCCGCCTTATGGCCGCCTGGCATCGCTGATCATCTCCGGTCCCGATCCTGCCGCGGTCGACAATGTCTGTGCAGCCCTGGCGCGCCGCGCGCCGCACAAGGACGGCGTCACGGTGCTCGGTCCCTCGACCGCGCCGCTTGCTTTGCTGCGCGGCCGACATCGCCGGCGGTTCCTGCTCAAGACCTCGCGCGATATTGCGGTGCAACCTCTGCTGCACGCCTGGCTGGAGAGGATCGGACTGCCGGGTTCAGTCCGCCTGCAGATCGACGTCGATCCGTATTCCTTCCTGTGAGATGGCGCGCGGAAAAAGCGCGGTAATACGGGGCTTTAGCAATCTTGCGCGTGGGAAAACCGCATGGTAGCAACGCGCGCTTTTCCGGGGTGGGGCGAGGGCAGCGCCGCGCGTAACTCCTGGGAAAAGTCCTGCCGGATCAAAGAATTACCGGTCGGACCACGGGCAATGGAGAGGCTTTCACTGTGTCTTCCGCGACCTCCGCCACGACCGGCGTTGCCGGACGCTATGCCAGCGCCCTGTTCGAGCTGGCGGACAGTGCCAAGTCGCTCGACCAGGTTGCACAGGATCTGACCACATTCCGCACGATGGCTGGCTTCGAGCCCCGAGCTCGCCCGCCTGCTCGCCAGCCCCGTGATCGGCCGTGAATTGCAGGGCAAGGCGCTGCTGGCCGTGCTCGACGCCGCCGACATCAAGGGCCTGACGCGCAACTTCATCGGCGCGGTGGCGGCCAACGGCCGCGCCCGCGAGCTGGTCGCCATGGCGACGGCCTTCCTGGCCGAGCTGGCGAGCCGCCGCGGCGAGACCACGGTCACCGTCACGTCGGCCGTGCCGCTGGCACCGGCCCAGCTCCAGCAGCTCAACGACTCGCTGCGCTCCGTGCTGGGCAGCAACAAGATTTCCATCGACGCGCATGTCGAGCCCGAGATCCTGGGCGGCCTGGTCGTCAAGGTCGGCTCGCGCCTGTTCGATTCGTCCATCCGCAGCAAGCTGCAGCGTCTGCAGCTTGCCATGAAGGGGGTTGCTTAAATGGATATCCGTGCCGCCGAAATCTCGGCCATTCTCAAGCAGCAGATCGCCAATTTCGGCACCGAAGCCGAAGTGGCCGAGGTCGGCCAGGTGCTCTCCGTCGGCGACGGCATCGCGCGCGTCTACGGCCTCGACAGCGTCAAGGCCGGCGAGATGGTCGAGTTCCCGGGCGGCATCAAGGGCATGGCGCTCAACCTCGAGAGCGACAATGTCGGCGTCGTGATCTTCGGCGAAGACCGCACCATCCGCGAAGGCGACGTCGTCAAGCGCACCGGCACCATCGTCGACGTGCCGGTCGGCAAGGGCCTGCTCGGCCGCGTGGTCGACGGTCTCGGCAACCCGATCGACGGCAAGGGCCCGATCGCCACGACCGAGCGTCGCCTCGTCGAGGTGAAGGCGCCGGGTATCATTCCGCGCAAGTCGGTCAGCGAGCCGATGCAGACCGGGCTCAAGGCCCTCGATTCGCTGGTGCCGATCGGACGCGGCCAGCGCGAGCTGATCATCGGCGATCGCCAAACCGGCAAGACTGCCGTCGCCATCGACACTTTCCTCAATCAGAAGACGATCAACCAGGGCACCGACGAGAGCCGCAAGCTCTACTGCGTCTATGTCGCCATCGGCCAGAAGCGCTCGACCGTCGCCCAGATCGTCAAGACGCTCGAGGACAACGGCGCGATGGAATACTGTATCGTCGTCGCCGCTACCGCGTCGGATCCGGCTCCGATGCAGTTCCTGGCGCCCTACACAGGCTGCGCCATGGGCGAGTATTTCCGCGACAACGGCATGCACGCCGTGATCGTGTACGACGATCTTTCCAAGCAGGCCGTCTCCTACCGCCAGATGTCGCTGCTGCTGCGTCGCCCGCCGGGCCGTGAAGCCTATCCGGGCGACGTGTTCTATCTCCATTCGCGCCTGCTCGAGCGCGCCGCCAAGCTCAACGAGAAGAACGGCTCGGGCTCGCTGACGGCGCTGCCGGTTATCGAGACCCAGGCCGGCGACGTCTCGGCCTACATCCCGACCAACGTGATCTCGATCACCGACGGCCAGATCTTCCTCGAGGCCGAGCTGTTCTACGCAGGCATCAAGCCGGCGATTAACGTCGGCCTGTCGGTCAGCCGCGTTGGCTCGGCGGCCCAGATCAAGGCGATGAAGCAGGTCGCCGGCACCATGAAGCTCGAGCTGGCGCAATACCGCGAGATGGCGGCCTTCGCCCAGTTCGCCTCGGATCTCGACGCTTCGACCCAACGCCTGCTGGCGCGCGGCCAGCGCCTGACCGAGCTCCTGAAACAGGGCCAGTACGCGCCCATGCCGGTCGAGGAGCAGGTCGTCTCGATCTATGCCGGCACCCGCGGCTTCCTCGACACGCTGCCGGTCGCGCGCATCAGCGACTTCGAGCGCCAGATGCTCGACGCGCTCCGCGCCGAGGGCTCGATGCTGGCCTCGATCCGCGACAAGCGTGAGATCGTCAAGGAGACTGACGACAAGCTGAAGGTGTTCTTCGCCGACTTCGTCAAGAAGTTCGCCTAAGGGTCATCAGGCTCCGATGCCCAGCTTAAAAACCTTCCGCCTCAGGATCCGCAGCGTCCAGTCGACGCAGAAGATCACCAAGGCCATGAAGATGGTCGCCGCCGCCAAGCTCAGGCGCGCGCAGGAGCAGGCGATGGCTGCGCGTCCCTACGCCGAGGCCATGGACAAGATCCTGGCGTCGCTGGGGCAGAGCTTCAAAGGCACCGGTCCGCGCCTGCTGGCCGGCACCGGCTCCGACCAGGTCCATCTACTGATCGTCGCCACCGCCGACCGCGGCCTGTGCGGCGCCTTCAACAGCTCGATCGTGCGCGAGGCGCGCCGGACCATCCGTGCGCTGGTGGCCGAAGGCAAGACGGTCAAGGTGCTAGCGCGTCGGGCGCAAGGGCCGAGACCAGCTGCGGCGCGACTTTGGCAGCCACATAGTCGAGACCATCAGCGACCTTGGCCGGCCGCGCGTGTCGTTCGCCGACGCGCAGAAGGTGACGGCGCGGGTCATGGAGATGTTCGCGGCCGGCGAGTTCGACGTCGCCTCGGTGATCTTCAACCGCTTCAAGTCGGCGATGACCCAGATCGTCACCCGCCAGCAGCTCATCCCGCCGCCGGCCCCCGAGGGCGCCGAGACCGCGGCTCCTGCCACGGTGGGCGGCGCGGTCTATGAGTTCGAACCGGACGAGGCGGACATCCTGGCCGACCTGCTGCCGCGCAACCTCACCGTCCAGATCTTCCGCGTGCTGCTGGAGAATGCCGCGAGCTTCTTCGGCTCGCAGATGACGGCGATGGACAACGCGTCGCGCAACGCGGGCGACGTGATCAAGAAACTGACCTTGCAGATGAACCGCTCGCGTCAGGCCTCCATCACCAAGGAACTCATCGAGATCATCTCGGGCGCCGAGGCCATCTAGGCCGGCTGCCGCGCAATCGAAGGAAAGGGATCCGTCTCATGGCCACCAACAACATCGGCACGATCACCCAGATTACGGGCGCGGTCGTCGACGTGCGCTTCGATGCCGATCTGCCACACATTCTGAACGCGCTCCATGTGAAGGCCGACGGGCGACTGATCGTGCTCGAGGTCGCGCAGCATCTCGGCGAATCCGAGGTCCGCACCATCGCCATGGACACCACGGACGGGCTGGTGCGCGGCGAGAAGGCAGTCGACACCGGCAGCCCGATCGCTATGCCGGTCGGTCCCGAGACGCTCGGCCGCATCCTGAACGTCATCGGCGATCCGGTCGACGAACGCGGCCCGGTCGGCCACAAGCTGACCCTGCCGATCCATCGCAATGCGCCGGAGTTCGTCGATCAGTCGACGGAAGCCCAGATCCTGGCCACCGGCATCAAGGTCGTCGACCTGCTGGCGCCCTACGCCAAGGGCGGCAAGATCGGCCTGTTCGGCGGCGCCGGCGTCGGCAAGACCGTGATGATCATGGAGTTGATCAACAACGTCGCCAAGGCGCATGGCGGCGTGTCGGTGTTTGCCGGCGTTGGCGAGCGCACCCGCGAAGGCAACGACCTCTATCACGAGATGATCGAATTGGGCGTCATCAAGCTCGACGGACCGGGCTCCAAGGTGGCGCTGGTCTACGGCCAGATGAACGAGCCGCCGGGCGCGCGCGCCCGCGTCGGCCTGTCGGGCCTCACCGTCGCCGAATACTTCCGCGACGCCGAAGGCCAGGATGTGCTGTTCTTCGTCGACAACATCTTTCGTTTCACCCAGGCGGGCTCGGAAGTCTCGGCGCTCTTGGGCCGCATCCCCTCGGCGGTGGGCTATCAGCCGACGCTGTCGACCGACATGGGCGCCTTGCAGGAGCGCATCACCTCGACCAAGAAGGGCTCGATCACTTCGGTGCAGGCGATCTACGTGCCGGCCGACGACTTGACCGACCCCGCACCCGCCACCTCGTTCGCCCATCTGGACGCGACCACCGTGCTCAGCCGATCGATCGCCGAGATGGCGATCTTCCCGGCCGTCGATCCGCTCGATTCGACCTCGCGCATGCTCGATCCGCGCATCGTCGGCGAGGAGCACTATCAGGTGGCGCTGTCCGTGCAGCGCGTGCTGCAGCAATACAAGTCGCTGCAGGACATCATCGCCATCCTGGGCATGGACGAGCTCTCGGAAGAGGACAAGCTGGTGGTGGCGCGCGCGCGCAAGATCCAGCGCTTCCTCAGCCAGCCGTTCCACGTCGCCGAGGTCTTCACCGGCACGCCGGGCGTGTTCGTGAAGCTCGAGGACACGATCAAGGCGTTCAAGGGCATCGTCGCGGGCGACTACGACGACCTGCCGGAAGTCGCCTTCTACATGGTCGGCACCATCGACGAGGCCGTCGCCAAGGCCAAGAAGCTCGCCGCCGAGGCGGGCTAAGCCGATGGCCAAGGTCTCCTTTCAGCTGGTCATGCCCGAGCGCGAAGTGCTCGCGACCGAAGCCGACATGGTCGTGGTGCCGGGCAGCGAAGGCGACTTCGGCGTCCTGCACGGCCATGCGCCGCTGATATCGACCGTCCGGCCGGGCGTGCTGGAAGTCCTGCAGGGCAACAAGGTCGAGCAACGTTTCCTGGTGGTCGGCGGCTTTGCCGAGGTGACGCCCGAGCGCTGCACCGTGCTGGCCGACGAGGTGATGCCGTTTGAAGAAGTGACGGCCGAGCAGCTCGCCGAGCGTGAGAAGGCGGCCGAGCGCGAGTTGGTCGACGCTGCCACCGAGGCCGAGAAGGCCGCGGCCCAAAAGGACCTGGCGGTGGCCAAGGACCTCCGGCGGGCCCAGGCCTATTACGCCAGCCGCTGAGTCCGGTTCCGGACGAAATTTTCTTTCCAGATGTGCACGGTCCGGCCATTGAAAGCCGGCCCGATGCCCGCTTTATTACGCTTAAGCGACAAGGCGCCGAGGGTTCTCGACCATGGGTAACTGGACACTCGAAACGATCTCGTGGGATCGCTTCGACGCGTCGAAAGTCGATCCGGAGATCCTGCGCAACATCAAGGCCGCGGCCCTGGTGGAGCGGAACGCCGAGGACTACGGAGTCTATCTCGGGCGCGTCTTCGCCGACGATGCGGTTTTCATGGAATCGGTGAAGGGCTGGGTCGTCGAAGAAATCCAGCACGGCATGGCGCTGGGACGCTGGGCGCAGCTCGCCGACCCGGGCTGGGATTTCGACGCCGCCTTCGCCCGCTTCCGCGCGGGCTATAAGGTGCCGCTCGAGGCCAGTGGCTCGGTGCGCGGCAGCCAGGCCGGCGAGATGATGGCCCGCTGCATCGTCGAGACCGGCACCAGCTCCTACTACAGCGCGCTCAAGGACGCGGCCCAGGAGCCCGTGCTGAAGCAGGTCTGCGCCAAGATCGCCGCCGACGAGTTCCGCCACTACAAGCTTTTCTACGCGCATCTGCGGCGCTGCCTGAAGCGCGATCGGCTGAGCCGCTGGAGCCGGCTGCGCATCGGCTGGGGCCGCCTCGCCGAGAGCGAGGACGACGAGCTGGCCTATGCCTACTTCGCCGCCAACGAACCGGCCGACGCGGTCTACGACCGCAAGCGCAGCATGCAGGCCTATGCGCGGCGCGCCTATCCGCTCTATCGGCAAACCCACGTGCAGCGCGCCATGGCGATGGTGCTGAAGGCGATCGGCCTGCAGCCGCAGGGCTGGCTGAACAACCTGCTGACCCGCATCGGCCTGTGGTTCC
>CAVWKN010000002.1:0-209739 GCA_963755585.1 uncultured Alphaproteobacteria bacterium | reverse complement strand
CATCGCGTGGCTTGTCATTTCTACGAGACGCTACCGGCGCCGCCGATCGCCGCGGCAGCCGGCCCGGCCGCCGGCAAGTTCGCCGAACGCCTCGCCGCCTTCGAAGCCGCAAAGGCCGCGCGCCCACGCGTCTGATCATTATAATCCCGGCATGACTGAAAAGCCCGACGGGCGCGTGGTCGTCATCGGCAATGCGGGACTGGATCTTGGCCTGGCTGTGTCGCGCCTGCCGCTCCGTGGCGAGACGCTGATCGGCCGAGGCGGCAAGTGGGCTCCGGGTGGCAAGGGGCTCAACCAGGCCGTCGTGGCCGCGCGGTGTGGCGCCCCGGTTCGCTTCTGCGCACCGCTCGGCAATGACACTGCACAGGCGGAAGAAGTCGAACGACATCTGGCGCGCGAAGGCTTTGCCGGACTCATCCTGCCCCGCTTGCCGCATGCCACCGATTTTTCCCTCCTCATGGTCCTGCCCGATGGCGAGAACAGCATCGTCAGCACCAGCGCCTGTTCGCTGGCCCTGACGCCCGCGCAGGCGGAACCGGCCCTGCAGGGCCTGGGCGAAGGCGACGTCGTCCTGATGCAGGGCAACCTGGCACTCGACACGACGGCGTTCATCCTGGCCGAAGCGCGGCATCGGAAGGCGACGACGATCCTGAACCCCGCGCCCTTCTGGCCGGGTGTCGAGAAGCTGATCGGGCAATGCAGCCTCGTCATCGCCAACCGGGTCGAGGCCGAGGCTTTGGGAGAGGCGATCCATGCCGCCGATGCTGCGATCGTCACCCTGGGCGCCGACGGATGCCGGCTGATCGACCGCCAGCATCACCGAACCTTCGCGGCGGAAACCGTCACCGCCATCGACACGACGGGCTGCGGCGACACGTTCTGCGGCGTCGTGGCGGCAGCACTCGCCCAGGGCTTCGCGGTCGGCGAGGCCATCGGCGCAGCCCAGAAGGCCGCCGCGCTGACCGCGACGCGCTCCGGCGCCTTTCAGGCCCTGCCGTCGCGCGCGGAACTGGGCGCGATCCTGGCGGCTATCGGAAAGACGTAATCACTTCCTCCCCGCGCTGACGCGCAGGGAGGGACGCCTCTGCCCTTAAACCTCGACCAGCGCCAGGTCCTGGAACCAGCTCTGGGCCTGAACGTACTTCTTGATCTTCGGCGACAACGCCCGCGGCGAGGTGTCGTGATAGACCCAGATCATCACGGCATCGTCGACGGCCAGGGCGTGGATCTTTGCCGCCAGCTCGTCCTGCTTGGCCGGATCGAATGAATTCTTCAGCTCGATCACGAGCCTGTCGATCTCGGCGTTCTTGTAGAAGCTCCAGTTCACGCCGGTCGGCGCCGTCTGGTCGGAGGCGAAGAAGCGGTTGACGGCGTAGAACGGATCCGACGTCACGTGGGTGACGTTGGTGGCCGAGACATCCTTGTTCATGTCGGCCTTGGCGCCGCCGCGCCAGCCCGTCATCAGGGCTTCGAGCTCGACCGGCTTGAAGTCGATGTCGAAGTAGGCCTCCTTCAGCATCTCCTGGATCGCCTCGTTGACGGTCTGGTTGGTGCCGCCGGCCTGGATCGAGATCCGGGCTTTCAGGAGCTTGGTCTTGCCGTAGCCTGCTTCGGTCATCAGCTTGCGCGCCTCGTCGGGTGCGTACTTGATCTCGAAGGTGGGCTTGCCGAACCACGGGCTGCTCTTGTCGACCTCGCCATAGGCCGGCTTCACCAGCCCGGCGAGGAGCTTGACGATGGCATCGCGGTCGATCGCGAGGTTCGCCGCCTTGCGCACCCGGATGTCCAGCCACGGCGATCCCTCGACCAGCGAGGGGTGATACTGGAAAACGTGCGGCGTGATGTTGCTCGAGATCCGGGCGCCGCTCTGCTTCAGCCGCTCCAGGATATCGGGCGCCGGCGCGTCGATCATGTCGACGGCGCCGGAGATCAGCGCGGCGCTGCGGCCCGAATCTTCCGGCGCGCAGATCAGGACGATGCGGTCGACCTTGGGAATGCGCTTGGGATCCCAATAAGCCTCGTTCTTGACGAGTTCGGCGCGCTCGCGCGGCACGAAGCGGGCGAGCTTGAACGGGCCGGTGCCGGAGGGCTCCATGGCGAACTTGTTCCAGTCCTTGCCGAGCTTCTCCCACTGCGCCGGGCTCGAGACCAGGAACCACAGGAGCTGATACGGGAAGAGCGAATCGACCGACTTGGTCTTGATCTCGATCTCCATGTCGCCGGTCTTGCGGTAGCTCAGCAGGCCCGGCAGGCGCGGCCGCACCTGCGCCGACTGGCGGGTGTCGAACTGCGGCGCGTCCTTGTTGAAGACCTTCTCGAGGTTCCAGATCACCGCATCGGCGTCGAACGCCGAGCCGTCGTGGAACTTCACGCCGGGACGCAGCTTGAACGTCCACAAAGTCTTGTCGGCGTCGTCGACCTTCCACTCGGTCGCGAGGCCGGGGATCATCTTTCCCGGCCGATCGGAGACATCGAGTTCCCAGGCGATCAGCGGATCGTAGATCGTGTGGCCGGTATATTGGTAGGCGTTGGCGCCGCGGTCCGGCTGGCCGGTCGTGAGTGGAATATCCGTCATCGGAATGCCGTAGCGCACGACCTTTTCCTGCGCGAAAGCGGCGCGCGGCACGACAAACACCGTCGTCGTTGCGGCAAAAAGCGAGCGGCGTGAAAGCTTCATGGTGTCTCCTGACGGAAGGGCGTGGCCTCCCTACGCATGCGACTCCCGTGCCAGAAGGTTCAAATCCAGGCCGCCTTCACGGCTTTGTGGGCATGGCCCCGCCGAACGCGGAAGGACGGTGAATGCAGCCGGCGTTCTCATGTCATCCTGAGCGCAGCGAAGGCCTGCCCTGAGCGTAGCCGAAGGGATCTCGTGCCGGTGGCAAGCGGCGATGAGGTCCTTCGCTTCGCTCAGGACGACAGGACGAGTACTCGGAGGGCCCTCGATCCCCGCCCTGCAAAATTTGCACATCAAACAGTATCCCGCGATCGAAGCGCCGGCTTGCCTTGCCGGCGGCGTGGGCGGACCCTGACGCCAACTGACGGTCAAAACGACCGCGCCGCGCAGGAGGAAGCGAACATGAGTACGGCCACAGCCAACGAGGCAGGTGGGTTGTCGAACTCGCCTTCGTATCATGCAGCAAGCGTCGGTCCCCTCGAGCTGAAGCACATGCGGCACGCCAACTACCGTGCCGTTGCCGACGACAGCCGCATCACGCCGACACACCGGCACATCGCCGTCGCCAATGGCCTCGGCTGGGGTTTCGACGGCATGGACGGCGTGATCTTCGCGCTGATCTCGCCGCTGATCATCCGCGAGTTCGCGCTCACCGTGCCGCAGTACCGCACGGGCCTGCAGATCTCGCTCTTCATCGGCATCGCCGGCCTCTATGTCTGGCCGTGGCTCTCCGACCGCTACGGGCGGCGAACGCTGCTCGCGATCAACATCGCGCTGTTCTCGCTCTTGATGCCGGTCGTCGCGCTCTCGCCCACCTTCACGGTGTTCGTGATCGCCCGCTCGATCATCGGCTTTGCGCTGAACGGCGAGTGGTCGCTGGGCTCGATGCTGGTGGCGGAAACCTGGCCGGCGCGCCTGCGCGGCCGCGTCATCAGCATCAACCGCGCGGCGTGGTGCTTCGGCGCCGCGCTGGCCGGCGCGATCACCGGCATCGCCGCCGCGGCCTGGGGCTGGCGGATCGCGGTCATGGTGCCGGGCGTGATCGCGCTGCTGGCGATCTACGTGCGCGCGACCTGTCCCGAATCGCCCTACTGGGTGCGCACCCAGGATCGCAAGACGCGCGTGCGCTCCGCACTCGAGCGCGGCGAGCCGGTGAGCGAGGAGGACCGCGGCTGGTACCTCAAGGCCGACAGGATCGGCATCCGGCAGGTCTTCATGCCCGACATCCTGCCCGCGACCCTGGTCGCGCTGTTCGTCGCCTGCTGCAGCACCTGCATCTTCGGCACGGTGGGCGCCTGGATGCCGCTCTACCTGTCGACCGAGAAAGGCTGGTCGACGGCGGAATACAGCGCCTTCTATGTCGGCTGGGGCATCGTCGGATTCTTCGGCCTGTGGCTCGCGGGCTGGCTGGCCGATCGTGTCGGCCGGCGGGTCGCCTTCATCGCCCTGCTGCTCGAAGGCGCCGTCTTCCTCACCGCCTGGATCTTCACCACCAATCACTTGCTGCTGTGGGTCTTCGGCCTGGCGTGGAGCTTCGGCTTCCTGGGCTTCTGGGGGCCCAGCACCGTGCTCACGGCGGAGATCTTTCCGACCCGCGTCCGCGGCGTCGCCAACGGCGTGGTCTGGGCCGTCGCCTACTTCGTGGGCTTCGTGCTGTGGCCGTTCGCGACGGTCGCCCTGCAGCAGGCCACCGGCTCCTTCAAGCTCGCCTTCCTCTGCATCCCGGTCTTCATGCTGATGATGGCGGGGGGCGTCTGGCTGTGCGTGCCCGAGCATGCCGGCAAGGAGCTGAACAAGATCAGCGTCTGACTCGTCATGCTCTTATGGACCGCGAGCGGGACGCTCGGCGCGTCCCCAGCAATGATGACTAGCTGAACGCCTCTTCCCAGGTGCCGCGCGTCGACGCCTTCGAATACTCCGTCGCACGGTTCTCGAAGAAGTTGGTGTGCTCGATGGCGCTCAGCATCTGGTCCATCCACGGCAGCGGATTCTTGGCGTCGCTGCGGTAGATCGGCTGCAGGCTGAGCTGGGTGAGGCGGCGGTCGGCGATGTAGCGGATGTAGCGCTTCACATCGACCGCCGTCATGCCCTCGATGCCGCCCAGCTCGAAGGCGAGGTCGATGAAGGCGTCCTCGTGGTCGACGATGGTCGAGCAGGCGACGTAGATCTCGCGCTGCAGCTCCTCGGTCCAGATCTCCTGGTTCTCCTGCACGAAGGCGCGGAACAGCTTGATGATCGAGTTGCAGTGCAGCGTCTCGTCGCGCACCGACCACGACACGATCTGGCCCATGCCCTTCATCTTGTTGAAGCGCGGGAAGTTCATCAGCATGGCGAACGAGGCGAAGAGCTGCAGGCCCTCGGTGAAGGCGCCGAACACCGCCAGCGTCTTGGCGATCGCCGGCTTCGAATCGACGTTGAACTCCTGCATGTAGTCGTACTTGTCCTTCATCTCCTTGACGTGGAGGAAGGCCGAGTACTCGGTCTCGGGCATGCCGATCGTGTCGAGCAGGTGGCTGTAGGCGGCGACGTGGATCGTCTCGGTCGACGAGAAGGCCGCCAGCATCATCTGCACTTCGGTCGGTTTGAAGACCCGCGAATAGTGCCGCATGTAGCAGTTGTTCACCTCGACGTCGGCCTGGGTGAAGAAGCGGAAGATCTGCGTCAGCAGATGGCGCTCGCTGTCGGTCAGCTTGTTGCGCCAGTCCTTGACGTCGTCGGCCAGCGGCACCTCCTCGGGCAGCCAGTGGATGCGCTGCTGCATCAGCCAGGCATCGTAGGCCCAGGGATAGTGGAACGGCTTGTAGATCGGCTTGGCGTCGAGAAGGGACATGGCGGCGACCGTTCAAATCAATGAAGCGAAAGAACAACAAGGCGAAAGAGACCCCGTCGCGCCCCGGGCGATGAGCCCGAGGGCGCGGCGAGGACGGCTGACGTTACTGGCAGCTAAGGCACTCTTCGTAGTCGTTCGGCTGAGCCGGTGCCGGCGGCGTGCCGATTGGGACCGAGGGAGCGTCGAGTCCGGGCATTGAAAGTGCATGGTCGCCCAGCGCCTCGCCGGCAACATTTTCGGCGCGCTGGATGGAAAGCGAGCGGCAGTAGTAGAGGCTCTTCACGCCGCGCTTCCAGGCCATCATGTGGATCTGGTGCAGGTCGCGCTTATGGACGTCGGCCGGCAGGAAGATGTTGAGCGACTGGCTCTGGCAGATATAGGGCGCGCGGTCGGCGCCATGCTCGACCAGCCAGCGCTGGTCGATCTCGAAGGCGGTCTTGAACACCGCCTTCTCGTGGTCGTCGAGGCAGTCGAGATGCTGCACCGAACCCTGGCTGATGGTGATCGAGGTCCAGGTGTCCTCGTCGTTCTTGCCCTTCTGGGCCAGCAGCTTCTCGAGATACGGATTGTGCACCACGAACGAGCCCGACAGGGTCTTGTGGTTGTAGACGTTGGCCGCCGACGGCTCGATGCCGGGCGAGGCGCCGCCGCAGATGATCGAAATCGAGGCGGTGGGCGCGATCGCCAGCTTGTTGGAGAAGCGCTCCTCGAAGCCGAAATCGGCGGCATCCGGGCAGGCGCCGCGCTCCTTGGCGAGATCCTTCGACGCCTGGTCGCACTGGCCGCGGATGTGCTTGAACATCTTCTTGTTCCACACCTTGGCCATCACCGATTCGAGCGGGATGTTGTTCTGCTGCAGGAAGGAGTGGAAGCCCATGACACCCAGCCCCACCGAGCGCTCGCGCATGGCGGCGTAGGTGGCGCGGGCGAAGTCGGTGCCGGCCTTGTCGATGAAGCTCTGCAGCACGTTGTCGAGGAAGCGCATCACGTCCTCGATGAAGGTCGGATGCTCGTGCCACTCGAGATAGCTCTCGAGATTGAGCGAGGAGAGGCAGCACACCGCGGTGCGCTGCTTGCCGTGATGGTCGACGCCGGTCGGCAGCGTGATCTCGCTGCACAGGTTCGAGGTCTTGACCTCGAGGCCGGCCATCTTGTGGTGCTCGGGCCGCGCGTTGTTCACGTGGTCGACGAAGATCAGGTAGGGCTCGCCGGTCTCGATGCGCGCCGTCAGGATGCGGATCCACAGATGGCGCGCCGAGACCTTGCGCTGCACCGCGCCGTCCTTGGGGCTGACCAGCGCCCATTCCTCGTCGGCCTCGACCGCGCGCATGAAGGCGTCGGAGATCAGCAGCCCATGGTGCAGGTTGAGCGCCTTGCGGTTGGGATCGCCGCCGGTCGGCCGGCGGATCTCGATGAATTCCTCGATCTCGGGATGGTTGACCGGCAGGTAGACCGCCGCCGAGCCTCGGCGCAGCGAGCCCTGGCTGATGGCGAGGGTGAGGGAGTCCATCACGCGGATGAACGGCACCACGCCCGAGGTCTTGCCGTTCATGCCGACTTTTTCGCCGATCGACCGGAGATTGCCCCAGTACGAGCCGATGCCGCCGCCACGGGCCGCCAGCCAGACATTCTCGTTCCACAGGCCGACAATGCCCTCGAGCGAGTCGTTGGCTTCGTTCAGGAAGCAGGAAATCGGCAACCCGCGGCTGGTCCCCCCATTGCTGAGCACCGGCGTGGCCGGCATGAACCACAGATTGCTGATGTAGTCGTAGAGCCGCTGGGCATGGCCGTCGTCGTCGGCATAGGCCGAGGCGACCCGGGCGAACATCTCCTGATAGCTCTCGCCGGGCAGGAGGTACCGGTCGGACAGGGTGGCTTTGCCAAAGACCGTCAGGCGGGAGTCCCGAGAGGCATCAGTAACAACCCGCGCACCGCTTCGAACTTGAACGACATCAAACACTTGCGGTCCCCATTTTGTTTTTGTCCACAGCTGTGGATAGAACACACTGTGGAAGACACCTACATCTAGGGAGTGGCACCGCCATCCCCACTATCCGTTGATGATACGTCACTCAAAAGCCATGTCATCGCCATTTTTATTCTCGGCATGTGAATCTCAAGAATAGTGGCGTAAGTCATTGAAAAACCTCTTCAAAGATAGGTTCCAGAATTTGACTTTTTGGCCGTATGCAAACCTTCGCACCTGCAGCACGAGATGAGAACAAAACGCGCTTTGCCACGGATTACAAGGGCCCCAGACAGAAACGCCAGCGAATCGGCTCACCCTCGCCGGGGCACCGGCAAAAACGCGAGATGCGACAGGCACTTTTGATGTCGCCACTATCATCCGGCCGTCTCGACACTGAAACATCCGGGCAGACGACAACGATCGGCGGCCAGGACCAGCTTTGCTGCCTTCCCCGGTACGCACTTATTCCGCTTCCGCACCGTCCCGCAAAGTGACACTTGACTTTTACCTGATTATTACTTAACTTACCTCCCAATCGGCGGCGGCCGGCACCATGTCCTTTCACGAGCACCCCGTGCTGCCGGCTCCGAACACAGGCCCGGCGGAAAGGGCGGAAAGGGCGCAAACTCGGAAACGCCCATGAAATCAAGGGAGTGCAGATGTGCAAACCGATGGCGGAAACTGGCGGAAAGGGCCGGAAACCCCCAGGATGACCGGCAAGGTGAGCCGATCGTCCCGACGCTGGATTGACACAGCAGCCGGCAAGATCTGACGGCCGCCAGCCGGGAGGGACGCAGGATCATGGCCATCGCTCTGGCGCCGCGTGTTTACGGGCTGGATGCCATCTGCGCCGCAGCGCTGCGCATCGGCGGCGGCGAGGAAGCGGCCCATTTCGCCCGCCGCCTCTTCGGCCGCGTCGCCGACAAGGACCTGGCGGCCGCCCCGGCCGACCAGCGCGCCGCCGCGGCGACCTCCCTGCTCGCCTTCGCCCGCCGCCGCCTGCCCGGCGTCGCCAAGGTCCGGGTGTTCAATCCCTCGATCCCCGACCACGGCTTCGAAAGCCGTCACACCATCGTGCAGATCGTCAACGACGACATGCCGTTCCTGGTCGATTCGATCACCAACGAATTCAATCGCCGCGAGATCGCCGTCCACCTGCTGGCGCACCCCGTGATGGCCGCGCGGCGCGACCTCGACGGCGACCTGTTGGACATCGCGGCCGAGGCCGGCGAGCGGGCGCGGCCCGAATCGATGATGCATATCGAGATCGACCGCCAGGCCGATCCCCTGCTGCTCGACGAGCTTGCCGCAGCCCTCACCCGCGTGCTGGCCGAAGTGCGGCTGGCGGTCGAGGATTGGCGGGCGATGCGGCGCGCCTGCCTCGACGCCATCGTCGATCTCGCCCCCAGCCGCTCGCCCGGCCTCGCCGAGTACGACGATTTCCTGCGCTGGCTGGAAGCCAATCATTTCACCTTCCTCGGCCATCGCCGCTACCGCTATGTCGACGATCCGGCGCAGCCCGGCGGCCTGCGCTACGAGATGATCCCGGGCTCCGCGCTCGGCATCCTGCGCCGCGACGAGGTGCGCCTGTTCGAGGCCGGCCTGGGCGGCGGCGAGGCGATGGCCCGCTTCGCCCGCGGCCCGCACAACATCCTGATCGTCAAGACCGACCGCCCCTCGCTGGTCCACCGCATCGGGCCGATGGATTGCGTGATCGTGAAGACCTACGACGCCGACGGAAGGGTGACCGGCGAGCGACGCCTGGTCGGCCTGTTCACGTCGGCCGCCTATCACGCCCTGGTGGAAGACGTGCCGCTGCTGCGCGGACGGGTCGACGGCATCCTGCGCCGCTCCGGCCTCGACGCGCACAGCCACGACGGCAAGGCGCTGCTGGCGATCCTCGAAGCCTATCCGCGCGACGAGCTGTTCCAGATCGAGGAGGACACGCTCTACGACCATGCGATGGGCATCCTGCAGTTGCAGGAGCGGCGAAGGGTGGCGCTGTTCGCGCGCCGCGACGCGGTCGGCCGCTTCGCCACCTGCCTGGTGTTCGCGCCGCGCGAGCGCTTCGATGCGGCGCTCTCCGACCGCTTCGCCGCGATCCTCGAGCAGGCGTGGCACGGCAAGGTGACGTCGGTGGCGTCCTCGATCAGCAGCGATTCGGCGCTGGCCCAGTCGCTCTACACGCTGAAGCTCGAGGCCAACGATACGCCGACGCCCGATTTCGCCGAGCTCGAGCAGGCGCTCGCCGAGGCCGCGACCTCGTGGAGCGACCGCTTCCGCACCGCCCTGCAGGCGAACCTCGGCGAGGTCGAAGGCCGCGCCGCCGCGCGCGACTGGCGCGACTGGTTCCCGCCGGTCTATCGCGACAGCTTCGATGCTGCCCAGGCGATGGCCGACCTCGACCTCGTGAAGGCGGCTCCTGGGCGGCCGGCAGTTCGGCGTGCGTCTCGAGCGCGACCCCGACTCGCCTCTGCACCGCTTCACCTTGCGCCTGTTCCATCCGCGCGAACCGATCGCGCTCGCCGACATCCTGCCGCCGGCGGAACATCTCGGCCTCCGGGTGCTGAGCGAAGTGCCGTTCCTGCTGCAGCCGCCCGGCAAAGAGGCGATCGCCCTGCAGGTGCTGAGCGTCGAGACCATGGACAAGTCGGCGGTCGATCTCGCCGCCGCGGGCCCGCGCTTCGTCGAGACGATCGACAAATTGTGGGCGGGCGCGCTCGAAAGCGACGGGCTCAACCGGCTGGTGCTGGGGGCAGGGCTTGCCTGGCGCGAAGTCGCGATCCTGCGCGCCTACGCCAAGTACCTGCGGCAGGCCGGCATCGCCTTCAGCCAGGATTACATGGAGCGCGCGCTCAGCGCCTATCCGGCGATCGCCCGGCTGATGGCGGACCTCTTCATGGCGCGCTTCGATCCCGCCCTGGGCGAGGCCTCGTCGGACAAGCGCAAGGAAAAGATCGACGCGATCGAAGCCCAGCTCGCTGTCGCGCTCGAAACCGTCTCGACGCTCGACGAGGACCGTATCCTGCGGCGCTTCTGGAATGCGCTGCGATGCACCTTGCGCACCAACTACTGGCAAACCGGCACTCGCAGAAGGCAGGGGGCGGCGCGCCCAAGGACTGGATCTCCTTCAAGATCGACAGCCGCATCATCGACGAGCTGCCGGCGCCGCGGCCGCTGGTCGAGATCTTCGTCTACAGCCCGCGCACGGAGGGCATCCATCTGCGCGGCGGGCGGGTGGCGCGCGGCGGCATCCGCTGGTCCGACCGGCGCGAGGATTTCCGCACCGAGATCCTGGGCCTGATGAAGACCCAGATGGTGAAGAACGCCGTGATCGTGCCGGTCGGCTCGAAGGGCGGCTTCTACGTCAAGCAGCCGCCAATCAACGCACAAGGGGGCGGCGCGACGCGCGAGCAGGTCCAGGCCGAAGGCATCGCCTGCTACCAGACCCTGATCCGCGGCCTGCTCGACATCACCGACAACTACGCGGAGAACGGCATCCGGCCGCCGGCCGACGTCGTGCGCCACGACGGCGACGATCCCTATCTCGTGGTCGCCGCCGACAAGGGCACCGCCACCTTCTCCGACATCGCCAATGCGCTGGCCCAGGAATACGGCTTCTGGCTCGACGATGCCTTCGCCTCGGGCGGCTCGGCGGGCTACGACCACAAGAAGATGGGCATCACCGCCCGCGGCGCCTGGGAGTCGGTGAAGCGCCACTTCCGCGAACTCGGCCACGACATCCAGACCACGCCCTTCACCGTCACCGGCGTCGGCGACATGTCGGGCGACGTGTTCGGCAACGGCATGCTGCTGTCACGCCACATCAAGCTGGTCGCCGCGTTCGATCATCGCCACATCTTCATCGACCCGATGCCCAACCCGGCGACGAGCTGGGCCGAGCGCCAGCGCCTGTTCGACCTGCCGCGCTCGTCGTGGATGGACTACGACAAGTCGCTGCTGTCGGCGGGCGGCGGCATCTACGACCGCGCCGCCAAGTCGATCGCGCTCTCGGCCGAGGCGCAGCAGGTGCTGGGCATCGAGGCGCCCAGCATGACGCCGGTCGACCTGATGCGCGCCATCCTGACGGCGCCGGTCGACCTGCTCTATTTCGGCGGCATCGGCACCTACGTGAAGGCTTCGAGCGAAAGCCAGGCCGACGCGGGCGATCGCGCCAGCGACGCCATCCGCGTCGATGCCAACCAGTTGCGCGCGCAGGTGGTGGGCGAGGGCGCCAATCTCGGCTTTACCCAGCGCGGCCGGGTCGAGGCGGCGCTGGGCGGGCGCAAGATCAACACCGACGCGCTCGACAATTCGGCCGGCGTCGATACCTCGGACCACGAGGTCAACATCAAGATCGCGACCGGCGAGGCCATCACCAAGCGGCCTGCTGGCCCGCGCCGACCGCGATCCGCTGCTCTTCTCCATGACCGACGAGGTCGCAGCCCTCGTGCTGCGCCACAACTACCAGCAGAGTCAGGCGATCAGCGTCGCCGCCGACCTGGCAGGCGAGGAGCACGACCGGCTGGAGCGCTTCATGCGCGCGCTCGAGCGCCAGGGCCGGCTCGATCGCGCCGTCGAATTCCTGCCCGAGCACGGCGGAGATGCGCGCGCGCGCCCTGAACCGCCAGTATCTCACCCGGCCCGAGCTCTCGGTGCTGCTGGCCTACGCCAAGATCGACCTCAACGACGAGATCCTGCGATCGGACCTGCCCGACGACCCGCTGCTCGAGGGCGAGCTTGCTGCGCTACTTCCCGACGGCGCTGCAGCAGAAGTACGAACCGGCGATCCGCGCCCACCGGCTGCGCCGCGAGATCGCCGCCCTGCAGGTCGTGAACTCTCTGGTCAATCGCTGCGGGCCGACCTTCGTGCGCAACGTCGGCGCGCGCACCGGCGCGCCGGCCGCCGCCATCGCGCGCGCCTTCGCCGTCGTGCGCGACGCCTGGAAGCTGCGCGACCTGTGGGTTGACATCGAAGCGCTCGATCCCGCGCTCAAGGCCGAGGCGCAGATCCGCATGCTGGTAGCCTCGCAGCGTTTCCTGACGCGCGCCGTGCAATGGACGCTGCGGCGCCTGCCGCAGCCGCTCGACACCATGACCGCGACCGAGCAGCTGGGCGCCGCCGTGGCGGCGTTGGGCGACCTGCCGCCCGGCGTGATCGGCGAAGCCGAAAGCGCCGCCCTGGCCGAGCGCGCGGCGGCCTTCGAAGCGATGGGCGCGCCGGCCGGCATCGCCCGTCGCGCGGCCGCGCTCGAAACCCTGGCCGCCGCCGGCGACCTGATGCTGGCGGCCCATGCCAACGGCTGCAGCATCGAGACGGCGACCCGCGTCTATTTCCGGCTGGGCGAGCGGCTGTCGCTCGCCACGCTGGAAACGGCTGCACAGAAGCTGCCGCGCGAGGGCCAGTGGCCCGCACAGGCAGCACTCGCCGTGCAGGACGAGCTGGCGACCCTGCACGCCGATCTCCTGACCTCTGCGCTGCGCGCCGGCGAGGGTGCTGCGGATCCGGACGCGGTCTTGGCGCGCTGGAGCGAGCCGCGCAAGCTCGCCCTCGATCGCGTCGACCGGCTCTTCAAGGAGGAGCTGGCGGCGGCGGGCGCGCTCGATCTCGCCATGCTGTCGGTCGCCACGGCCGAGCTGCGCACCCTTGTCTAGGGACCGATCATCTCCCACATCGGAGGCATCATGACCCAGAAAACCGATACCCATCCCATCGAGAAGAGCGATGCCGAGTGGCAGAAGGAGCTCGACCCGCTGCAGCACCACGTGCTGCGCAACCACGGCACCGAGCGGCCTTTCACCAGTCCGCTGAACAACGAAAAGCGCGCCGGCACCTTTCGCTGCGCCGGCTGCGGCGAGCCGCTGTTCGATTCGGCGACCAAGTACGAGAGCGGCTCGGGCTGGCCGTCGTTCTGGCAGCCGATGCCGGGCGCGGTCGGAACCTCGAGCGATTCCAGCCTCTTCATGACCCGCACCGAAGTGCACTGCGCCAAGTGCGGCGGCCATCTCGGCCACGTCTTCCCCGACGGGCCGAAGCCGACCGGCGAGCGCTATTGCATGAACGGCGCGGCGCTCAAGTTCGACGAGAAGAAGTAAGCGGTCGACCCGCCGGACTGTCGGGCAGCGCGTAGAGATCCTCGATCAGCTTGCGGATATTGGCGCGCAGCGCCCGCTCATCGGCGATGCGCAGCCGGTTCACGTTCGTGACGGCATCATTCAGCGAGGCGGTGCCGAGCGACGTGCGCGTCTCCTGGTAGACGACGGCGCCGGTTGCCGTGTCGGTCAGCCGATAGGCGACGCTCGCCGTGACGGTCATCGCGAAGCCGGCAAAGGGTCGTGACAACCCCAGCAGGACAGCGTCGAGGCGAAAGCGGCCGTTCTGCGGGGGCGGCGCGGACGCCGCGGTCGTATTGGGTGCCGACTGCACGACGAAGGTGCCCGCGCCGGACATGCCGAGACCGCCGGCACTCGCCAGATTGGCAAGCGTCAGCGTACGCACCAGCGCCTCCTGGAATTCGGCGCTGCCGATCTGCGACGTCCAGGGCGTGCTCGTGTCAGTGCCGATGCTGACGGGCGCGACGGTGATCGCGCCGCGATAGGACGGCGCGGGGCCAGGGCCCAGATCGGCGCTCGCAAGCTCGGGAACCATCGACGTGTAGCTGGCTGGGGTGGCGCAAGCGCCAAGTCCGGCAAGCAGCAGCATCGCCAGAAGAGGACGGATCATCGACGCCTCCAAGTGCGAAAAGTCATCACAGGCCCTTCAGGAAGTCGACTAACAGTTTGTTGACCTCGGCCGGCCGCTCCTGCTGCACCCAGTGACCGGCGCCGTCGACGATATGGCTGCCGCGCAGGCCGGGCAGGGTCTTGGGGTAAGCGTCGATCTGCAACTGTGCCGCGGGAAAGCGCAGCACGCCGTCGCGACTGCCGGCGATGAACAGCGAGGGCTGGTGGATCGGCTGGCCGCGCCATGGCGCGCCGAGCTCCCAGTTGCGCCGGAGATTGCGGTACCAGTTCAGCCCGCCGCGAAAGCCGGTGCGGGAGAATTCCTGCGTGTAGTAGTCGAGGTCGGCCTCGCTCAGCCAGGGCGGCAGCGTCGTCGGATCGACGGTGTTGCCCAGCAAGGTGCCGTCGGACAGCTTGACGAAGCCCTTGCCCTTTTCGCTGAGCTCGCCGCCGGCGGTGAAATAGAGCCGGCGCAGGGCACCGCGGATATCCCGCTGCAGCTCGGCCTCGGCCACGCCGGGCTTCTGGAAATATTGCAGGTAGAAGTCGGTGATGCCGAGTTTCTCGAGCGCGGTCAGCATGTCGACATGGCCCGGCGGCGCGTAGGGCACGCTCATGGCGCAGACGGCAGGAAACACATCCGGTCGCCAGAGCGCCGCATGCCAGGCGACCGGCGCGCCCCAATCGTGGCCGACGATAACCGACTTGGTCTCGCCAAGGGCCTTCACCAGCTCGACCATGTCGCCGACCAGATGATTGAGCGTGTACTGATCGATCGGCTCGGGCGCCTCGGTGCCGCCATAGCCGCGCATGTCGGGCGCCACGCAGCGAAAGCCCGCCGCGCTCAACGCCGTGAGCTGATGCCGCCACGAGTACCAGCTCTCCGGCCAGCCATGACAGAACAGCACCAGCGGGCCGCTGCCGGCCTCGGCGTAGCGCATGTGAATGTTGTTGGCCTTGACGGTCTTGAGCGCGACGCCTGGCACTGACTGAGCGGTCATTCTTGGCTTTCCCCCGGAACGAGCGGCGAGCCTAGCGGGTCGTTCTACCCGCGCAAGTGAGCGGGGCGCGACAGCCGCATGCGGACCGAGGCGCGCGCGCCCAGCAGCAGCGATCCGAGGAAGAACAGGCTGGCGAACAGCACGATCACCGGCCCCGACGGCAGGCCGGCATGGAACGAGACCAGCAGCCCGACCGCGGCCGAGGCGAAGGCCATGGGTGCCGCGATCAGGGTCATCGACCAGACCTCGCGCGCCCAGAACGAGGCCGCGACCGCGGGCAAAAGAATGAGGCCGAGCGCCATCAAGGTGCCGAGCGCCTGGAAGCCGGCCACCAGGTTCAGCACGGCGAGCGCCAGGAAGAGATAGTGGTAGACCGAGCCGCGGATGCCCATGGCGGCGAGGAAGCCCGGATTGAAGCACTCCACGACCAGCGGCCTGTAGATGGCCGCGAGGCCGGCCAGGGTGAGCGTCGCGGTCGAGACCACGAGGATGAGCGCGGTGTCGTCGACCGCGAGGATGGCGCCGAACAGGATGTTCATCAGGTCGACCGCCGAGCCGCGCAACGACACGATCAGGACGCCGAGTGCCATGGCGGTGAGATAGGCGGCGGCGAAGCTCGCATCCTCGCGCATGCTGGAGAAGCGCGCGATGATGCCCGACACCAGCGCCGTCGCCATGCCGGCCAGAAAGCCGCCCAGGCTCATTGCCGGCAGCGACAGGCCGCCCAGCAGGAAGCCCAGCGCCGCACCCGGCAGCAGCGCATGGGAGAGTGCATCGCCCATCAGGCTCATGCGGCGCAGGATCAGGAACACGCCGATCGACGAGCCGCCGATCGACAGCGCCAGGGTCGCCACCAGGGCGCGACGCATGAAGCCGAAATCGGCGAAGGGTTCGATCAGATAGTGATAGAGCATCGACGCGTCGTCAGACGTCAGGCGCTCAGCCGCAACGGCACCTGGCAGGCGTCGGCATGCTCGTCCCACGCCTCGGCCATGGCGCGGGCGCGCAACAGGTTGTCGGCCGACAGCACGCGCGCCGTCGGACCGGCATCGACCAGCTCGCGCGCCAGCAGAAGCGCGCTGGGGAAGTCGCGCCGGGCCTGGTCGAGATCGTGCAGCACGACCACCACGGTACGCTTCTCGGCGCGCCAGCGCTGGATCAACAGCATGAGGTCGGCGACCGTCTTGGAATCGATGGCGGCGAACGGCTCGTCCAGCAGGACGAGGTCGGCGTCCTGCAGCAGCACGCGGGCGAACAGCACGCGCTGGAACTGGCCGACCGAGAGCGTGTCGATCGGCCGGCGCTCGAAGCCCGACAGCCCGACCGCCTCGATGGCATGCTGGGCGTCATGGATGTCGACAGGTTTGGCCGCACCGAAGCCGCCGAAGCGCGACCAGCGGCCCAGCAGCACCGTGTCGAACACCGAGATCGGGAAGGAGCGGTCGATCTCGGCCTGCTGCGGCAGGTAGGCGATGCGCCTGGCCGTGCACTCGATGCGGCCCTCGATATGCGGCGCCAGCCCCAGCAGCGCCTTCAGGAGCGTGCTCTTGCCCGCGCCGTTGGGTCCGACGATGGCCGTCATCTCGGCGGCCGGAATCTCGGCCGACACGTGATGCACCGCCGGATGGCGGTCGTAGCTCACGGTCAGGTCGACCAGGCGCAGCGCCGCCGTCACAGCGCCCACCAGGCGGCGAGCCACAACAATGCCGAGACCGCGAGGGCCGCGGCGATGCGGGCGGGCGCGCTCATGGCGAGCAGGGTGGTACCGGGCGAGACAGGTTGATGCATGGGCCGCGAAGCGTGTGATCCACCATATTGTTATAATGTTACCTTGGCGGAGTCCAGCCGACCGCCCGCCCATCGTGATGACGGCCTAACCGATTGTTGATTGGCAGAACTCAGCCAAGGCGCGCATCTTTGCAGTCATGACGAAGTTTTTGATTCCCCGGCGGCGCTCGCTGCTGGTCGGCGCTGCCGCCGCGGCAGGCGCCACGATGATGGGCGGACGGTCCCAGCCGGCCGACGCGCGCGCCTCGGCCGAGGGGCCATGGGCCATCGAGCTTTTCACCTCGCAAGGCTGCAGCTCCTGCCCGCCGTCGGATGCCTATCTCGGCGGCCTCGCCAAGCGTCCCGACATCGTGGCGTTGTCGTTCCATGTCGACTACTGGGACTACATCGGCTGGAAGGATCCGTTCGCGACGCGCGCCACCACCGAACGCCAGCGTGCCTATGCGCGGGTGCTGAAGCAACGTTATGTCTACACGCCCGAAATGGTCGTCGAGGGCATCGGCCACGACACCGGCCGCGAGCGCGGGCCGATCGAAAGGTTGCTGGCGGACGCGCAACGCCGCTCGCCCCAACGGGCGACGCCCGAACTGTCGCGCGCCATCGGCGGTCCGCTCACGATCAAGCTCGCGGCTTTCCCGCTGAACGGCCAACCGGTCGACGTGACGCTTGCCGTCTACGACCGGCGCCACGCGACGCCGGTGGCGAGCGGCGAGAACCAGGGCCGCATGCTCGATAACTTCAACATCGTGCGCCATCTCGAAGTGCTGGCCCGCTGGGACGGCTCGGCGGCGAGCTGGACCAGCGATGCCGGCCGCGTCCAGCCCGGCCAGGGCGCCGCCGTGATCGTGCAGCATGCCGACCACGGCCCGGTGATCGGCTGCAACAAGCTGGAGCCGATGGTCTCGGGCTAGGCTTTTCGCCGTCCCGGCGGCCTTGCTTCGGCCATAGCCACGCGCGAAGGTGGGGTCGATGTCGCTTTCCAGCGCCGCCGGCCGCCTGACCGCCGTGCTCGGTCCCACCAACACCGGCAAGACGTACCTCGCCATCGAACGCATGCTCGGCCACGAGTTGGGCATGATCGGCTTTCCGCTGCGCCTGCTGGCGCGCGAAAACTACGACCGCATCGTTCAGGTGAAAGGCGCGTCGCAGGTCGCGCTGATCACCGGCGAGGAGAAGATCGCACCGCCCGGTGCGCGCTATTTCGTCTGCACCGTCGAATCCATGCCGCTCGACCGCATCGTGTCGTTCCTCGCCGTCGACGAGGTGCAGATGGCGGCCGATCCCGAGCGCGGTCACTTCTTCACCGACCGGCTGCTCCACGCGCGCGGCACCCATGAGACCATGCTGCTGGGCGCCGATACCATCCGCCCGGTGCTGAACCGCCTGCTGCCCGACATCGACGTCGTGGCGCGGCCGCGCTTTTCCAAGCTCGCCTATGTCGGCCCGAAGAAGGCGACGCGCCTGCCGCGCCGCTCGGCCGTGGTCGGCTTCTCGGCCAACGAGGTCTATGCCATCGCCGAGCTGATCCGCCGCCAGCGCGGCGGCACGGCGATCGTGATGGGCGCCATGAGCCCGCGCACGCGCAACGCCCAGGTCGACATGTTCCAGTCGGGCGAGGTCGACTATCTGGTCGCGACCGACGCCATCGGCATGGGCCTCAACATGGACGTGAACCATGTCTGGTTCGCGTCATTGCGAAAATATGACGGGCGCAGCCTGCGGCCGCTGCGCAATGTCGAGCTGGCGCAGATCGCCGGCCGCGCCGGCCGCCACATGAACGACGGCACGTTCGGCACCACCGCCGAAGTGGGCGGCCTCGAGCCGGAGATCGTCGAGGCGATCGAGAACCACCGCTTCGATCCGCTGCGCGACGTGCAATGGCGCAACAACGAGCTCGACTTCCGCTCGGTGCCGGCGCTGATCGCCTCGCTCAACCGGCCGCCGCCCCATGCCGCCCTGCAGCGCGTGCGTGAACAGGACGACCAGCTCGCTCTGCAGACCCTGTCGGCGCATTCGGAATTCCTGCCGCGGCTGCACACGCTGAAAAGGGTCAAGCTGCTGTGGGAAGTCTGCCAGGTACCGGACTTCCGCAAGACGATGACCGAGGAGCACACCCGTCTGCTCGGCCAGCTCTTCGAGCACCTGACCCAGGGCGGCGAGCGGCTGCCCGAGGATTGGATCGAGAGCCACGTCCAGCGGCTGGAGCGCTACGACGGCGACATCGATACCTTGATGGCGCGCATCGCCCATGTGCGGACATGGACCTACATTTCGCACCGCCCGGATTGGATCCAGCGCGCGGCGCACTGGCAGGAGCGTGCGCGTGCGATCGAGGACAAGCTTTCCGACGTATTACACCAACGTCTGACACAGAGGTTTGTCGATAGACGGGCGGCCCTGCTTGTACGAAGATTGCGCGATGAGGGTGAAATGACGACATCGGTCGCCGCGGCGGGCGAGGTCTCGGTCGAAGGCGAGCATCTCGGACGCATCGAAGGCTTCCGTTTCGTTCCGGACGCGACCGAGGGACAGACAGATCAGAAGGCCGTGCTGAGCGCCGCGCTTCGCGTGCTGCGCCAGGACCTGCCCGTGCGCCTGGAGGCGTTTGCGAAGTCGCCCGACGGCGAGCTCGTGTTCGACGCGCAGCTGCGCGTGTGCTGGGGCGGCGGTCCGATCGCGCGCCTGCTGCCGAGCGGCGACATCCTGGCGCCCAAGGTCGAGGTGCTGCCGTCCGATCTGCTCGACGGTCCGGCGCGCGAGGAAGTGCGCAAGCGCGCCGCCGCCTGGGTCGAGACGCGCATTCGGCTCGGCCTCAGTGAATTGATGGACGCGCGCGCCACCGCCGAGCTGCCGGCCGGGGCGCGCGGCATCATCTTCCAGCTCTGCGAGGGCCTGGGCGTGCTGGCGCGCCGGCCGATCGAACAGCAACTGGCCGAGCTCGGCGAAGAAGACCGCAAGGCGCTGGCGCGGCTCGGCGTCAGGGTCGGCGTCTACTCGCTCTATTTCCCGAGCATGCTGAAGCCGGTGCCGATCCGCCTGCGTGCCGGGCTCTGGATGATCGCGCGCAATCGCGAGACCATTCCCCCGCTGCCGGCCGAGGGCCGCACCTCGATGGACCTGCCGCCCGGCGCCGAACGCGAGTTCTACGCCACCATCGGCTACCTGCCGCTGGGCGATCATGCCATCCGCGCCGACATGGTCGAGCGCCTGGCGGCGATGGCGCGCCAGGCCGTGCGCGAAAGTCGCGAAGCCGCGCGCCGTGCCCAGCAGGAGAAGAAGCCCCCGCGCGAAGCCAAGCCCGACGCGCCCGCGCCAGCCGCGGCGCCGTCGGCCGACGAGATCAGCGAATGGGCGATCGTGGCGGCAGCCTTCGGCGAGAGCGAGCCGACGCCCGAACCCGTGGTCGAAGCGTCGCCCGTTGAAGCGCCCGCCGCCGAAGCACTGCCCGCCGCAGACGAACCCAAGCCCGAGGAAGTGGTAGCGGCCGAGCCGGCGCCGACAGATGAGACGTCTTCTGTGCAGGCCGACGCGTCGCCGGAAGAGCCCCAGACGGAAGAAGTGACGGCGGAAGGGCCGGCGGCCGAAGAAGCGAAAGCGGAAGAGCCGAAGGCGGAAGAGCCAAAGAAGGACGGCCCGCGGCCGCTGCCGCCCGGCTGGTTCCGCGCCGCGCCGCAGATGATGTCGCTGGTCGGCTGTTCGGAACCCGAGATGGCCAACGTGCTGCAGGGGCTGGGCTACCGGGTCCATCCGCCGTCGGAAGAGAACGGCCCGCTCTATGCCTTCTCGATGAAGCCGCGCTTCGTGCGCGAACGCGAGGAGCAGCGCGAGCGCGAGCGGCTGCAGCAACGCCAGCAGCGCGACCAGCGCCGCCGCGAACGGCCCGAACGGCCGAACGAGCGGCAGTTCTTTGCCGACTCAGCCCGTCCCGAGAAGGGTCAGGACGAGCGGCGTCGCGCCGGCCCGCGCCAGGATGGGCCACCGAACAAGGGCGCGCCGAACAAGGGCCCTCGGCCTGAGGGAGATCGGCCGCGCGACGATCGCCGCGGGCCGAGGCCGCCGCGCCGCGACAGCGGCGGGCCGGCGCTCCGGCTCTACGCCACCACCGAGAAGAAGAGCGATGCGCCCGCCGCCGACTCGCCGTTCGCCAAGCTGCTCGAGCTGAAGCTCGGCGGAAAGAAATAGTCGCCCGGTGAGGCAGTAGCGGCGCAATGCGGCTCGACAAGTGGCTGTGGCACGCCCGTTTCTTCAAATCACGCACCTTGGCGGCACGCTACGTCGAGAAATCCCGCTGCCGCATCGATGGCCGCGTGGTCGCCAAGCCGCACGCCACCGTGGCGCCCGGCATGGTCCTGACCTTCGCGCTGGGACCGCGCGTTCGGGTCGTCCGCGTTGTGGCGCTGGGCGAGCGCCGAGGACCGGCAATCGAGGCACGAGCGTTGTATGACGAAATCGACGGTGCGTGATTCAGCAGCCTTGCGCTGGACGTGTCTGCGCGTTAAGCACCCGCCCGCCCGTTTCGGGAGCCGTTGATGACCTATGTCGTGACCGAGGCTTGCATCAAGTGCAAGTACATGGACTGCGTTGAAGTCTGCCCCGTGGACTGCTTCTACGAGGGCGAAAACATGCTTGTCATCAATCCCGACGAATGCATCGACTGCGGCGTCTGCGAGCCCGAATGTCCACCCAACGCGATCCTGCCTGATACGGAAAAGGGTCTGGAGCAGTGGCTGGACCTCAACCGCAGCCTGTCCGGCGACTGGCCGAACATCACCCGCAAGGGCGAGGCGCCGGCGGACGCCGATGTGTTCAAGGACGAAAAAGACAAGTTTAAAAAGTATTTCAGCAAAGAGCCTGGCAAACGCTAGAATCAGCCGTTTTTCAGTCCTTTCACGCATCTTTGACACGAGGCATGCAGCCTTCGCATGGGCCCAGCGTTGCCGAAATGCAACATGGGCCGCGACTCCTGCCCGAATTTCTGATATAAGGGTGGGGCTGGAAGCGGTCCGGAGTCCGGTCCGCCGCCGGTTCGGTGTCCAAGTCGGTATCCGAAAGCAACTTACCGATACCAGACATCGGGCTGAGCACGCAGGGGAGCGTGCGCGGTGGGTCGCGGTATCGCTGACAACGCGGGGCTAGATGTGAAGGGACTTGATATGGCCAAGCCGAAGAAGATGCCGGCCAAGGCGAAGGAATTCGCCTTCGAGAAGGGCGATTTCGTGGTCTATCCGACGCACGGCGTCGGTCGCGTGATCGACATCGAGGCGAAGGAGATCGCCGGTCACAAGCTCGATCTGTTCGTCATCTCCTTCGAGCAGGAGCGCATGATGCTGCGCGTGCCGGTGGCGAAGGCGAAGATCTCCGGTCTGCGCAAGCTTTCCTCGCGCAAGATCATGGAGAACGCGCTGGTGACCCTGAAGGGCCGCAGCCGCGTGAGCCGCGCCATGTGGAACCGGCGCGCCCAGGAATACGAAGCCAAGATCAACTCCGGTGATCCGGTGTCGATCGCCGAAGTCGTGCGCGACCTGCACCGCAATGCCGGCCAGCCCGACCAGTCCTACAGCGAGCGTCAGATCTACGAGGCGGCGCTGGACCGGCTGGCGCGCGAGCTGGCCGCCGTCGAACGCATCGACAAGGACCTGGCCACGCAGAAGCTGAACAGCGTGCTGCAGAAGGTTGCCTGACGGCGACTTGGCTCAGAATTAGTTGAAAGGCGGCCGACGACAGTCGTGCCGCCTTTTTCATGTTCCCCGCTCAGGGCGCGATGATCTTCACCTTGGCAAGACGGCCGAGCTCGGCGGCGCTGTCGACCCCGTTCAGCACGAGCAGCCGTTCCAGCCTGAAATCGCCGTAGGGCAGGCGTCGGGCGAGTTGCGCCGCAGAGGCGCCCTCGGGCGAAATCACGCGCAGGCGATAAGGCTCGAGCGCTGCCGCTTCGGCGTCGGACAGCGTGCGGAAGGTGCGTGCCGCGGCGACCAGCACGTCGATCCGCCGGTCGCGATCGGGCCCTTCGCTCAAAAGGTTGAAATAGCAGACCTGATCGCCGTGCCTCACCATCACATAGCGCACCTGGCCGAGGCCGGTATCGGAGCCGCGCGGCCTGGCGCCGATCGCGGCTTCGGCGCCGCCGATCTCCGCCGACTGGACATCGGTCGGCGTCGGCTTGAGCTTGTTGCGCATCCACTCGGCAAGACTGCCCGGCATCGGCTCCTTGGTGCAGGAGAAGAACAGCAGGGAATGGTCGCGGCCCACGCCCAGCACGCCGTCCTGGTCGTTGAACAGACGGAAGTCGCGCGGCGCCTCGAAGCCGAGCTTGAGCAGCGGATGAAGGAACTTGTTCTCGCGCACGAAGCCCTCTTCCGGTGCGTCGTCGACCGACATGCCGTCGACCGCCGCGAGGTAGGCGGTGCGGTTGGTGGCGCCCGGCGCCGTGGCCTCCGGGATGCCTTCCAGTGCGGTCCGCCGCTCGATCGGCGCGGGATGCGTCGAGGTGGCGCTGCGCCGGTCGACCGAATCGGGCGCTTCGCCCATGAGCTGCAGCTCCAACTGTGATTCGCGGCGCAGCTTGTCGATCAGGCTGGCCATGGCGTCGCCGCGATAACCGGCGCGTACGAGCAGCGACAGGCCGATCCGGTCGGCTTCGAGTTCCTGTTCGCGGGAATAGCGCCTGAGGGCCAGCAGGCCGTCGCGCGCCACCGACCGGCCGACCGTGACCGAGCCGGTGACGACCGCGGCCTCGACGGCGGCGTCGAGCACCCCCTGGCGGGCACGGGCGCGCTGGGCGGCATGATGCTGCGAGAGATGGCCGAGCTCGTGACCGAGAGCGGCGGCAAGTTCGGCCTCGTCTGCGAGCGAGGCGAGAAGCCCGCGCGTGACGAAAACATAGTTGGCCATGGCATGGGCATTGGCGACCGGCAGATCGAGGACGACAAAACGGTAGCTGCCGGCCATGCCCGACTGGGCGAGCAGCTTCTGGCCGACGCCATCGACATAGGCCTGGAGTGCCGCATCGGCATAGACGGCGCCGACTTCGCGCTCGATCTCGCGCGGCAGCGTGGGCACGCCGGCTTGGGTCGTACCCTGGCCAGCCGCGGCAGCCGCCGTCTGCGACGGATTGCTCGGCAGCGTGCAGGCCGCGACACCGAAGAGCAGCGCGATAAGCGGCAAAATACGGCGAAAAATCACTAAATCTCCTTCGCGCCCGGATGACCTTAGACGCTCGGCCGCGCCGGCGGCAATCGCGGCGAGGCTGGAACAAAGCCCGCCGCTATGGCAGTGAAGGCGTCGGAATATTCGCATGCCGCGTTCAGAGACCCCTCTTCGTTCCGATCTGTTTCCCGAGATCTCGCCCTACGCCAGCGGCATGCTGGCCGTCGACGGGCGGCACACGATCTATTGGGAGCAGAGCGGCAACCCCGACGGCGTGCCCGTGCTGTTCCTGCATGGCGGGCCCGGCGCCGGCTCGGCGCCCGTGCATCGCCGCTTCTTCGACCCGCAATTCTATCGCATCGTGGTGTTCGACCAGCGCGGCTGCGGCCGCTCGATGCCGCTCGGCGAACTGCACGACAACACCACCGACGATCTCGTGCGCGACATGGAACGGCTGCGCACGCATCTCGGCGTGGAGCAGTGGCTCCTGTTCGGCGGCTCGTGGGGCAGCACCCTGGCACTGGCCTATGGGCTGAAATATCCCGAGCGCGTGATGGGCTTCATCCTGCGCGGCATCTTCCTCGGCGCGCGCTCGGAGATCGATTGGTTCCTTCATGGCATGCGCGCCATCTTTCCCGAGGCGTGGCGCGATTTCGCCGAGCATCTGCCTGAGGCTGAGCGCGGCGATCTTTTGGGCAACTACTATCGCCGCCTCACCGACCGCAATCCCGACAACCATCGGCCGGCTGCGCGCGCCTGGAGCCGCTACGAGGCGGCCTGCTCGACGCTCTACCCGACGGCGCGCGCGCCGTTCGAATCGGATCACGGCGGCTTCGCCCTGGCACTGTCGCGCATCGAGGCACACTACTTCGCCCACGGCACATTCGTGCCCGAGGGCTGGCCGTGGTCCGACCTCGACCGCATCCGCCATCTGTCCAGCACCATCGTGCAGGGCCGCTACGACATCGTCTGCCCGCCGGTGACGGCCGACGCGCTGGCGCGCGCCTGGCCCGAGGCGCGCTACGTCGTGGTGCCCGACGCCGGCCACAGTGCGCTGGAGCCGGGCATTCGCGCGGCCCTGGTCAACGCGACCGAGAGCTTCCGGCTGTCGAGCAGCGACGCCGACCTCTTCGCTCCGCGTTTTCCCTGGGAAACCTGAAAAGGGAAACCTGATGTCGTTCGAGCTCCCGCCAGAGCAGACCGGCGCCGCCGCCTGGTACGGCCCGGAGATGTCCAGGCGCGACGACTGGCTGATGCCGCTCAGCATCGCCGAGATCCGCGAGGTCGAGACGGCGACCAAGGCGTTGACCGAACGCGACGCCGACATCGCCGAGATCGCGGCCCGCGACTTCCCGTTGCCCACGCTCGGGCCCAAGCTCGCGGCGCGCGTGCGGGACGAAGTGCTGGCCGGCCGCGGCTTCCTGCTGATGCGCGGCCTGCCCGTCGAGCATTGGTCGATGCGCGAGGCGGCAACGGCATTCTTCGGGCTGGGCGCCCATCTCGGCAGCGCGCGCTCGCAGAACGGCAAGGGCCATGTGCTGGGCCACGTCCAGGATCTCGGGCTCGACGCGCACGATCCCAACGTCCGCATCTACCAGACCAACGAACGCCAGACCTATCACACCGATTCCTGCGACATCGTCGGCCTGCTGTGCCTCAAGACGGCGCAGTCCGGCGGCCTGTCGGCGCTGGTGAGCTCGACCACGATCTTCAACGAGATGCGGCGCCGCCGGCCCGACCTGCTGAAGCTCCTGTTCCAGCCGGCCGCCACCGACCGCCGCGGCGAGGTGCCGGAGGGCCAGAAGCCCTATTTCGAGATCCCGTTGTTCAACTGGTACAAGGGCTTCCTCACGGCGATCTATCAACGCCAGTACATCGAATCCGCCCAGCGCTTCGCCGACGCCCCGCGCCTCACGCCCGCTCATATCGAGGCGCTCGACCTGTTCGACGCGCTGGCCAACGACCCCAAACTGCACATGTTCATGGAATTCAAGCCGGGCGATGTGCAGCTCGTGCACAACCACACCATGCTGCACGACCGCACCGGCTTCGTGGACTGGCCCGAGCCCGAGCGGCGGCGCCATCTGCTGCGTCTGTGGCTGGCGGCGTCGGGCGCGCGGCCGCTGCCCGAGACCTTCGCCCAGCGCTATGGTTCGGTCACGGTGGGCGACCGCGGCGGCATCATCGTGCGCGGCACCAAGCTCAATGCGCCGCTGGAGGCGGTCTGACGCGGCCAACCAAGGGCAAGGGAGGTTGACCGCAGGCATGGTCGTCCCTAAGTGAAGGCCCCGAAAGAAACCACTGACACTAGGGACAACGTATGGCCAGCGATCCAACCGCGGGCGGCGCCCCGGCTGAGATGCCGGTCGATCCGTCCGACCCGAATCTCGATATTCCGCCCAAGCCGGAAGGCGTGGCGGCCGTGGAGCAGCTGCAGGCCGAGAAGGCCGACCTGCAGGACAAGCTTCTGCGTGCCCTGGCCGAGGCCCAGAACGTGCGGCGTCGTGCCCAGCAGGACGTCGAGCGCGAGCGCAAGTTCGGCGTCGAGCGTTTCGCCAAGGACATCCTGTCGGTTGCCGACAATCTGGGACGCGCGCTGTCGGCATTGCCCGACGATGCCGACGCGATCGACCCCGCCCTGCGCAACGTGATCGTGGGCGTGCAGGCCACCGAGCGGGAGCTGCAGTCGGTGCTGGAGCGCCACGGCATTACGCGCGTCGAGTCCCTCGGCCGGCCGTTCAACGCCGAGTTCCACCAGGCGATGATGGAAGTCCAGGATCCGTCGGTTCCGGCCGGCACGGTCGTCCAGGAGCTGGCGCCGGGTTACCTGATCGCGGGCCGCCTGCTGCGCGCGGCCATGGTCGCGGTGTCGAAGGGCGGCCCGGCCGTCCGTTCTCCCAGCAATGAAAACTAGGGCGGTCCGGCCTGGCCGCAGATCCCCGGTGATGCGGTCAAAAGCCAAGGTTTGCGGCAAATTCCGCATTTTTCGGAGCCCCCAATCCATTGCAGGCGGCTCCATAGGACCTATATAGCCCCTGTCCTGACCCGGTTTTTCCGGCAGGTAACATCGTTTCGGGGGGCGGCACGGCGCCTTATGGGGCCAAGCCGACCTGCCAAGGGAAGAGAGAGCAGTCATGGCGAAAGTCATTGGTATCGACCTGGGCACGACCAATTCGTGCGTCGCGGTCATGGAAGGCGGCGACACCAAAGTTATCGAGAATTCCGAGGGCGCGCGGACGACCCCGTCCATGGTCGCCTTCACCGACGGCGGCGAGCGTCTGGTTGGCCAGGCGGCCAAGCGCCAGGCCGTCACCAACCCGATGAAGACCCTCTATTCGGTCAAGCGCCTGATCGGCCGCCGCTTCGACGACCCGATGGTCGCCAAGGAGATGTCGCTGGTCCCCTTCAAGATCGTGAAGGCGAGCAACGGCGACGCCTGGGTCGAGGCCAACGGCCAGCAGTACAGCCCGAGCCAGATCTCGGCCTTCATCCTCGGCAAGATGAAGGAGACCGCCGAATCCTATCTCGGCGAGAAGGTCGAGCAGGCGGTCATCACCGTGCCGGCCTACTTCAACGACGCCCAGCGCCAGGCGACCAAGGATGCCGGCCGCATCGCCGGCCTTGACGTGCTGCGCATCATCAACGAGCCGACGGCGGCGGCCCTTGCCTACGGCATGGACAAGCGCAAGAGCGGCACCATCGCGGTCTACGACCTGGGCGGCGGCACGTTCGACGTGTCGATCCTCGAGATCGGCGACGGCGTGTTCGAGGTGAAGGCGACCAACGGCGACACCTTCCTGGGTGGCGAGGACTTCGACCTGCGCGTCATCAGCTACCTGGCGGACGAGTTCAAGAAGGAGCAGGGCATCGACCTGCGCAACGACAAGCTCGCCCTGCAGCGCCTCAAGGAAGCGGCCGAGAAGGCCAAGATCGAGCTCTCCAACGCCAAGGAGACCGAGATCAACCTGCCGTTCATCACGGCGGACGCGAGTGGCCCCAAGCATCTCGTGATCAAGCTGTCGCGCGCCAAGCTCGAGTCGCTGGTCGACGAGCTGGTGCAGCGCACGCTCGAGCCCTGCAAGGCAGCCCTCAAGGATGCTGGCCTGCAGGCCGGCCAGATCGACGAGGTCATCCTGGTCGGCGGCATGACCCGCATGCCGAAGGTCATCGAGGTCGTTAAGCAGTTCTTCGGCAAGGAGCCGGCCCGCAACGTCAACCCGGACGAAGTCGTCGCGGTGGGCGCAGCCGTGCAGGCAGCCGTGCTGAAGGGCGAGGTCAAGGACGTCCTGTTGCTCGACGTGACGCCATTGTCGCTCGGCATCGAGACGCTGGGTGGCGTGTTCACCCGCCTGATCGAGCGCAATACGACGATCCCGACCAAGAAGAGCCAGACCTTCTCGACGGCCGACGACAACCAGACCGCGGTGACCATCCGCGTGTTCCAGGGCGAGCGCGAGATCGCCGCCCAGAACAAGATGCTGGGCCAGTTCGACCTGGTCGGCATCCCGCCGGCGCCGCGCGGCATGCCGCAAGTCGAGGTCACGTTCGACATCGACGCCAACGGCATCGTGCAGGTCTCGGCCAAGGACAAGGCGACCGGCAAGGAGCAGCAGATCCGCATCCAGGCTTCGGGTGGGCTGAGCGAGGCCGACATCCAGAAGATGGTGAAGGACGCCGAGCTGCACGCCGAGGAAGACAAGAAGAAGCGCGAGCTGATCGACGCCCGCAACCAGGGTGAGGCGCTGGTCCACTCGACCGACAAGAACCTCAAGGAGTTCGGCGACAAGGTGGGTCCGACCGAGAAGGCCGCGATCGAAGGTGCCCTCGAGGCGCTGAAGTCGACCTTGACCGGCGAGGATACCGAGGCGATCAAGACCAAGACGAACGACCTCGCCCAGGCGGCGATGAAGCTCGGCGAGGCGATGTACAAGGCCCAGCAGGCCGACGCGCAAACCGGTGCAGGGCCGGGCGCGGGTGGCGGCGAGGCCGGTGGCGGCGCGCACGAGGCGAAGGGCGACAAGGTCGTCGACGCCGAGTTCGAGGACGTCACCGACAAGAACAAGAAGACGGGTTCCGGCTGAGCCGGAACGAAAACGAAAACGAGCCGGCCTCCCGCGCAAGCGGGAGGCCGACCTATAAGCGGCAAGTGGGGGCTGCGTAGAGCGTATGTCGCAGGACTATTACGAGCTGCTCGGAGTGAGCCGGACGGCGAGCGCCGACGACCTCAAGAAGGCGTTCCGCAAGCTCGCCATGCAGCACCATCCGGACCGCAATTCGGGCGATGAGGCGTCCGAGAAGCAGTTCAAGAGCATCAATCACGCCTACGACATCCTGAAGGACCCCGAGAAGCGCGCGGCCTACGACCGCTACGGGCCGGCCGCCTTCGAGGGCGGCGCGGGGCCGGGCGGACCGGGCGGCTTCCAGGGCCAGGGCTTCGATTTCGGCTCGGTGTTCGGCGACATCTTCGAGGAGATGTTCGGCGCCGGCGGCCAGCGCGGCCGTGGCGGACGCGGCGACATGCGCGGCCAGGATCTGCGCTTCAATCTCGAGATCACCCTGGAACAGGCCTATGGCGGCACCGAAGCCACGGTGCGCGTGCCGAGCTCGGTGGCCTGCGAGGTCTGCCACGGCAGCGGCGCCGAGGCGGGTTCCAAGCCGCAGCAGTGCGCGACCTGCCAGGGCCGCGGCCGGCTGCGCGCCCAGCAGGGCTTCTTCACCGTCGAGCGCACCTGCCATACCTGCCATGGCGCGGGCCAGGTGATCGACAAGCCGTGCCGCAGCTGCGCCGGCCAGGGCCGGGTGCGGCGCGACAAGACGCTCAAGGTCAACATCCCGGCGGGTGTCGAGGACGGCACGCGCATCCGCCTCAGCGGCGAGGGCGAGGCCGGCGCGCGCGGCGGCCCGGCGGGCGATCTCTACGTTTTCCTGTCGGTGCGACGCCACCAGTTGTTCGAGCGCGAGGGCGCCGACGTCCACTGCCGCGTGCCGATCTCGATGGTGCAGGCGACGCTGGGCGGCAACATCGAGGTGCCGACGCTCGACGGCAAGATGGCGCGCATCAACATCCCGGCCGGCGCCCAGGGCGGCCACCAGTTCCGCCTGCGTGGCAAGGGCATGCCGATCGTGCGCTCGAGCCAGCGCGGCGACATGTACATCGAGATCAACGTCGAGACGCCCGTCAACCTCACCGCCAAGCAGAAGGAACTGCTCAAGGAATTCGAGACGGCCGGCAAGACCAGCCCCGAATCCGAAGGCTTCTTCAGCAAGGTGAAGGAAATGTTCGGCGGCGACGACTAAGGGCGGGCCTGGAGGCCCGCGGTCCGGCAAGACTACGCCGCGACGGCTTCCGTCAGAATGCAGCGCACGAGATGGCTCTGCCCGGTCTGGCGAAGATCGGGTGGCCGAGCCACGCAAGCCGGCTGAACGAAGCGGCAGCGCGGCGCGAAGCTGCAGCCGGTCGGCACCTCACCGAGATCGGGCGGCGCGCCCGGGATGGCCTCGAGCCGCTGGCCGCGCATGCCGTCATGCACCGTCGAGGCAAGCAGGCCGCGGCTATAGGGATGCTGCGGCGCATCGACCATCTGCTCGACACCGGCGAGCTCGACGATCTTCCCGGCATACATGACGCCGATACGATCGGAGACCTCGACGGCCACGCCGATATCGTGGGTCACGAAGATGACGCCCAGGTCGAACTCGCGCTGCAGCTCCCTGATCAGGAGAAGGACCTGGATCTGCACAGTCGCGTCGAGCGCCGTGGTCGGTTCGTCGGCCAGCAGCAGGCTGGGATTGCACGACAGCGCGAGCGCGATCATGGCGCGCTGGCGCATGCCGCCCGACATCTCGTGCGGATAGGCCTTCAGCCGCTGCTCCGGCGAGGGAATGCGCACCAACTCCAGAAGCTCGCGGGCGCGCTTCCAGGCATCGGTCTCGCTCTTGCCGGTGTGGCGGCGCACCGTCTCGGCGATCTGGTGGCCGATGGTGAAGACCGGATCGAACGCCGTCGCCGGCTCCTGGAAGATCATGGCGACCCTCTGGCCGCGCAGGTCGCCCAGGGCGCGCGCGCCCATGTCGAGCACCTCGTCGCCCTCGACCTTGATGCTGCCCGACCAGCGCGTGCGATGCTCGGGATGGAGCCGCAGGATCGAGCGCAAGGTGACGCTCTTGCCCGAGCCCGATTCGCCCAGGATGCCCAGCGTCTCGCCGCGCTTGAGGTCGAAGCTGACGCCGTTCACCGCGTGCACGGTGCGGTCTGGCGTGACGAAGGTCACGTGCAGGTCGCGCACTTCCAGAAGATTGCTCATGTCAGGCCGCCGCCTTCGAATGGCCCGAGCCTGCCACCCGCATGTGGCAGGCGACCGCCTGCCGGCCGGTCTCGGCCAGCGGCGGCTCGACCCGGGCGCAGACATCCTCGGCGAAGGGGCAGCGCGTGCGGAAACGGCAGCCCGACGGCGGATCGATGGGATTGGGCGGATCGCCCTGGATCGGCGCTTCCTTGGTGCGCTTGCGCGGATCCATCGATGGCCGGGCCGAGAGCAGCGCCCGCGTATAGGGATGCTGCGGATCGCCATAGATCGCCTCGACGGGCCCAAGCTCGACGATCTTGCCGAGATACATCACCAGCACGCGGTCGCTGAGATATTGCACGACGTTGAGATCGTGGCTGATGAAGAGATAGGTGAGGCCAAGCTCGGTCTTGAGATCGACCAGCATGTTCAGGACCTGCGCCTCGACCGACTTGTCGAGCGCCGACACCGCCTCGTCGAGGATGACCAGCCGCGGCCGGAGCGCCAAAGCGCGCGCGATGTTGACCCGCTGGCGCTGGCCACCCGACAGTTCATGCGGATAGCGCTCGGCGTAGGTGTCGGGCTCGAGCCCGACCTTGGCCAGGAGGTCGCGCACCCGCGAACGCGCCTCGGCGGCGGGCAGGCCGTGCGCCTTGGGCGCGAAGGCCAGCGTCTCGGCGATCGTCAGGCGCGGATTGAGCGAGGCATAGGAGTCCTGGAACACCATCTGCACCTGGCGGCGCAGTTCGTTCACCGTGATGCCGTGCGGCTCATCGACAGGATCGCCGTCGAGCACCATGGTGCCGCTGTCCGGCTTGAGCAGGCGGATCAGCAGGCGGGCCACCGTCGACTTGCCGCAGCCCGATTCGCCCACCACGCCCAGGGTCTCGCCCTTGGCCACGGAAAGCGTCAGATCGTCGACCGCGCGCACGACCTTGCGGCCGCGCCCCAGCAAGCCGCCGCCGACCGGGAAGTGCTTGCGCAGGCCGCTCGCCAGCAGCAACGGCTGGGCCGGGCCGCCGCGATCCTCGAGGGGAAGCAGCGAGTCCATGTCAGGCCTTCACGTCCATGGCGGCGCGCAGGCCGTCGCTCATCAGGTTGAAGCAGATCGAGGTGATGAAGATCATCACGCCGGGCAGCGCCGCCAGCACGGGATTGACGTAGATGGCCTGGCGCAGCGTATTCAGCATCAGGCCCCACTCCGGCTCGGGCGGCTTGACGCCCAGCCCCAGGAAGCTGAGGCCGGCGGCCAGGATGATCGCCACGCTGATCAGCGACGTGGCATAGACCAGGATCGGCCCCAGCACGTTGCCCAGCACATGCACGCGCACGATCGAGAGCATGCTGGCGCCGCTCGCCCGCGCGGCATCGACGAAATCGAAGCCGCGCACCTGGGTCGTCACGCTTTCCGAGACGCGGCAGACCGGCGGGATGAAGACCAGGGTGAGCGACAACAGCGTGTTCTCGGCGCCGGCGCCCATGGCGCCCGACAGCGAGATCGCCAGCAGCACCGAGGGGAAGGCGTAGAACACGTCCATGATGCGCATGATCAGCATGTTGACCCGGCCGCCCAGGAAGCCCGCGGTGATGCCCAGCAGGCCGCCGATCAGCAGCGCGCACACGACCGGCGTCACGCCCATGAACAGCGACAGGCGGCCGCCATAGATCAGGCGGGAAAGCATGTCGCGGCCGAGCTCGTCGGTGCCCAGCAGGTGGCCGGGCGAGCCCAGCGGATAGAGCCGGCGGATCATCGACGTCTTGTAGGGATCGGCCAGCCCCAGCCACGGCGCGAACAGCGCGGAGGCGACGAGCAGGATCAGGACGCCGGCACAGATCAGTGTCACCGGATCGCGCCGCAGACGGCGGCGCACCGACTGCCAGTAGCCGCGCCCGCCCGAGGTCGCGATCGGTTGGACCAGGGGAGCGCCAAGCTCGAGCGAAGGGCTTTGGATGGTCATGGCGTCAGTTCCGCTTGATGCGCGGGTCGACCATGGTCTGGATGATGTCCACGGTGAGGTTGAGCAGCATGAAGAAGCCGGCCAGCACCAGGGTGGTGCCCTGCAGGATCGGCAGGTCGCGACGGAAGATGGCGCTGTTCAGCAGGAAGCCGGTGCCCGGCCAGGCGAACACCGTCTCGATCAGGATCGAGCCGCCGATCAGGTTGCCGGCCTGCAGGCCCATCACGGCGAGGCAGGTCGGCGCGGCGTTCTTCAGCACATGGCGCAGGATCTGGTCGTCGCGCATGCCCTTGGCCTGGAGCGCGGTGACGAATTCCGAGTTGAGGATCTCCTTGATCGTCGAGCGCACGGTGCGCGTCACGACGCCGAGCGGGATCACCGACAGCGCAATGGTCGGCAGGACCATATGGGCGAGGTGGGGACCGTCGAGACGCCAGCCCGTCGAGTTCTCCGGCCCGATTCCCATCGGCGGCAGGGCGCCGAGCTCGACCGAGAAGATGATGACCAGCACGATCGCCAGCCAGAAGTGAGGCACGCTGACGCCGACCAGCGAGATCAAGGTGACCAGGCGATCGACGATGCGCGACTTGGCATAGGCTGCCGCGGTGCCGAGGATCACGGCCAGGGAGAAAGCCAGCAGCGTGGCGGCGATCGCCAGGATGATGGTGTTGCCGAAAGCCGAGGCGACCTCGGCCGCCACCGGCCGGCCGGTGCCGATCGAGGTGCCGAAGTCGCCCGTCAGGGTGACGGCGAGCCAGCGCAGGTACTGGATCGGCAAGGGTTTGTCGAAGCCGTAATACTCCTTCAGCTTGTCGACGACTTCCTGCGGCGCATCCGGCGGCACGATGGCCGAGATCGGATCGCCCGGCGCCAGGTGGACCAGCGCGAAGACGAGCAGCGACACGCCGAACGCCACCGGCACCAGGTAGATCAGCCGCCTCAGTGCATAGAGCAGCATGACTGCTGGCCCCTCGCCGCTATTTCATGACGATGGGCGTGAGATCCTGGAACCAACTCTGGGCCTGGACGAAGCCGGTCACCTTGGGGCTCATGGCGCGCGGATTGAGATCATGCGCGATGTAGACCCAGTAGGACTGGTCGACGATGTAGGTGTGCACGTCGGCCAATGCCTTGGTCTGCGCGGCGCGGTCGAAGCTGGTGTGGGCCTTGTTGATCAGCTCGTCGAGCTTGGGGTCCTTCAGGATGCCCCAGTTGGCGCCCTTCGGCGGGACGTACTCGCTGTGATAGAGCCGCATGAAGGCCGAATAGGGATCGACGGTGGCGCGGCTGATGTTGATGCCGTTGGTGCCGGCCTTGGTCGATGCCTCGCCGGTCACCGGCTGGAAGCCGAAGGTCACCAGCGCATTCCACTCCATGACCTCGAACGAGGTGTCGAAGCCCACGGCGTTCAGGTTCTCCTGCACATACTCGTTCATCGGCAGCGGCAACATCTGGCCTGAGCCCGAGGTCGAGATCGCGATCTTGATCTTGGGCTTCTTGGTGGCGCTGTAGCCGGCCTCGGCCAGCAGCTTCTTGGCCGCCTCGGGATCGTACTTGATGTCGAAGCTGGGCGAGCCGAACCAGGGATGCCCGGGATACACGGCGCCCTTGGCCTCGATCATCAGCCCACCCAGGAGCTTGCTGAGGCCGGCGCGATCGACGGCGAGATTGGCCGCCTTGCGGACGCGGATGTCGGTCCACGGCGAACCCTCGACCATGCTGGGCTGGTAGGCCCAGTTGTGCGGGTACTTGTTGGTGACGATGGCCATGCCGCCCTGCTTCAGGCGCGGGATGGCGTCAGGCGCGGGAACCTCGATCCAGTCGACCTGGCCCGCCAGCAGCGCCGCGGTGCGGGTCGCCGCCTCGGGCATCGGGAGGAGGAGCACCTTGTCGAGCTTGGGAACACGGGCCTTGTCCCAGTAGCCGTCGAAGCGCGACAGCTCCAGGCGCTCGCGCGGCACGACCCGATCGACCTTGAAGGGGCCGGTGCCGGCCGGCTGCAGACCCACCTTGACCCAGTCCTTGCCCTGCTTCTCCCAGTTGGCGGGGCTCTGAAAGAAGATATAGGACATGTCGTAAGGGAAGAGCGCATTCACCACGCGCGTGGTGAGCTCGACCGTATATTTGTCGACCGCCTTCCAGCCGACCAGCGTCGGCACGCGCCCGCGCGCCTGGGCCGCCTGCTTCGGATCGTATTGCGGCGACTTGTCGTTCAGGAGCTTCTCGAGGTTCCAAACCACCACGTCGGCATCGAAGTCCGTGCCGTCATGGAACTTCACGCCCTGCCGCAGCTTGAAGATCCACTTGGTGGGCTCGCCCTCGACCGCCGACCATTCGGTCGCGAGGCCGGGCTTGATGTCGGCGATGGTGTCGGCCTTCGACAGGTCCCAGTTCACCAGCCCGTCATAAATCGTGTAACCGGCAAAGCGATAGCCTTCGAAACCCTGGTCGGGCTGGCCGGTCGTGAGCGGAATATCGGCGGCTGTCATGCCGATGCGCAGAGTGCCCTGCGCGAAGGCAGGCATTGCAGTCGCAGCGAAAAGACCGATCCCGGCGGCAACAACACGAAAGCGCTTGAACATTCAGGGCTCCACTGTTCGACGCCTCCTGGACGGGCGCTTGGGACCGAGCCATGCAAGCCCCAAGCCAAGGCCATGGGTGTCCAGGTGGGGGTTTCTGAGGTTTCTGAGGTTTGGGAGGTTTCCGTAGTGCCAGCACTGCTGTCATCCTGAGCGCAGCGAAGGATCTCGTGCCGGTGGCAAGCGGCGATTAGATCCTTCGCTCCGCTCAGGATGACCGAGAAGGAATACGCCACAACATTGCTCAGAGCCGTCAAGCGAAGAATGCGGCATGTCGATTGCATGCTTGGGCGCGGGAGGATGGGATGACAGAAAAGAAACCACCGACGCTTGAAGAATTTCGCGCGCGAGCTGCGCTGACCGGCCTGCCGCTCACGGCCGAGGACATCGAGCATCTGCACAAGGGCTATGTCGGGCTGACCGCCCTGATGGAGCGCATTCCCAGCCATTGGGCCTGGGCCGCCGAGCCGCCGCATGTGTTCCGCGCCGATGAGTAAGCGCACCACGTCCGAGCTGACCACGCTCAGCATCGCCGAGGCGGGCAGCCTGATGGCGCGCGGCGAGCTCACCTCGTCGGCGCTCACCGAGGCTTTCCTCGCGCGCATCGAAGCCGTCGATCACAAGATCGCGAGCTTTGTCACCCTCACCGCCGATCGGGCACGCAATGCGGCCAAGCAGGCCGACAGGGAGATCAGCCAGGGATTCAATCGAGGCCCCCTGCACGGCATTCCCATCGGGCTGAAGGACATCTACGAGACCGAAGGCGTGCTGACGACCGGCCATTCGCATCTGCGCGGCGACTACGTGCCCGCGGTCGACGCCGAGACCGTGCGACGCCTGAAGGCGGGCGGCGCGGTCATCCTGGGCAAGCTCGCGACCCACGAATTCGCCAACGGCGCGATGACGCCCGACCAGCCCTTCCCGCCGGCGCGCAATCCCTGGAACACCGAATACCAGCCGGGCGGCTCGTCGAGCGGCTCCGGCGCCGCGGTGGCCGCGGCGCTCTGCATGGGCGCCATGGGCTCGGACACCGGCGGCTCGATCCGCAACCCCGCGGGCTTCTGCGGCACGGCCGGCATCAAGCCGACCTATGGCCTGGTCAGCCGCGCCGGCATCTTCCCGCTGTCGTTCAGCTTCGACACCGCGGGGCCGCTTGCCTGGACGGTCGAGGACAACGCGCTGATGCTCGACGTGCTGGCGGGCTACGATCCCAACGACCAGGGCTCGGCCAAGGCGCCCAAGGTCGACTACGGCGCTTCGACGCAGCGCCCGATCGAGGGCATGCGCATCGCGCTGGCGCGCACCTGGTACGAGGGCAGCCTGACGGCCGACATGGCCAAGGGCATGGACGAGGCGGTGCGCGTGCTGCGCGAGCAGGGCGCCATCGTCGAGGAAGTCGTGTTCCCCGACATCCGGGACTATCACATCTGCGGGCGCGTCGTGATCACCGTCGAGGCGCACGCCATTCATCGCCAGGAAGTCATCGAGACGCCGGAGAAGTTCGGCTACACGACGCGCCGGCGCTTCCAGCTCGGCGCCTTCCTCACGGCCGAGGAATATCTCGGGGCTCTGCGCTTCCGGCGCAAGCTGCAGGTCGACACGCGCGCGGCCATGCGCGGTTACGACCTGATCATGGCACCCAACCAGTGGGGTCCGCCGGACATCTTCGAAGAGCCGCAGCCGATCTTCCACTTCCTCGGCAAGCCCTCGCTCAGCATGCCGTTCAACGTCACCGGCCAGCCCGCGCTTACCGTGTGCTGCGGCTTCGGCAGCGACGGCTTCCCGCTCGCCTTCCAGCTCGGCGGCCGGCCGTTCGACGAGGCCAGCGTCTTCGCGGCCGGCGCCGCCTACGAACGCGCCACGCCGTGGCGGCTGCGACGCCCCACGCTCTGACCCTTCGGGAGATCCTCATGATCAAGTCCAGACTTTCGCGCCGTTCGATCCTGGCCGGCGCCAGCGCCCTCGCGCTGCCTGCGGGTTTCAGCACAGCCGGTGCAGGCCCAGGAAAAGGTCGTGCGCTACGGCATCTCGATGGCCGACATCCCGCTCACCTCCGGCCAGCCCGATCGCGGCGCCGGCGCCTACCAGTTCACCGGCCTCACGATCTACGATCCGCTGGTCGCCTGGGAGATGGACATCTCCGACCGGCCCGGCAAGCTGATCCCCGGCCTCGCCACCGAATGGGCGGTCAACGACGGCGACAAGACGCTGTGGACCTTCAAGCTGCGGCCCGGCGTCAAGTTCCACGACGGCTCGGCGCTCGACGCCGATGCCGTCGTGTGGAACCTCGAAAAGGTCTTCAACAAGGACTCCCCGCAGTTCGACCAGCGCCAGGCGGCGCAGGTCCGGCCGCGCCTGCCGTCGATCGCGAGCTACAAGAAGATCGACGACATGACGGTCGAGATAAAGACCAAGGCGGTCGACGCACTCTTTCCCTATCAGATGCTGTGGTTCCTGGTCGCCAGCCCGGCCAACTGGGAGAAGCAGGGCAAGGACTGGAACAAGGTGGCGTCCGAGCCGTCGGGCACCGGCCCGTTCAAGCTCGCCCGCCTGGTGCCGCGCGAGCGCGCCGAGCTGGTGAAGAACGAGGGCTACTGGAATCCCAAGCGCATCCCAAAGACCGACCGGCTGGTGCTGGTCTGCGCGCCCGAGGACTCCAGCCGCACGGCAGCGCTGCTGTCGAATTCGGTCGACATGATCGAGACGCCGCCGCCCGATGCGGTGGCGCGCCTGAAGCAGGCCGGCATGCGCATCGAGCAGAACGTGACGCCGCACGTCTGGAACTACCATCCGTCGCTGTTGCCGGGCTCGCCCTGGGTCGACATCCGGCTGCGCAAGGCGGCCAACCTCGCGATCGATCGCGATGCCATCGTCAAGCTCCTGAACGGACTCGCCAAGCCGGCGCTCGGTCAGGTCGACCCGTCGAGCCCATGGTTCGGCAAGCCCACCTTCGTGCTGAAATACGCGCCCGACGAGGCGCGCAAGCTGATGAGCGACGCGGGCTTCAGCAAGACCCAGCCGCTCAAGACCAAGTTCGTGGTGGCGAGCGGCGGCACCGGCCAGATGCTGTCGCTGCCGATGAACGAGGCCATCCAGGAGATGTTCAAGGACATCTACATCGATCTCGAATTCAAGGTGGTCGAGCTCGAGGCGCTCTACACGGCGTGGCGCGCCGGCGCCAAGGCCGACATGAACAAGGACGTGACCGCCAACAACATCGCCTACGTCACCTCCGATCCGGTCTACGCCATCACGCGTTTCTTCGCCTCCAACCAGGGCGCGCCGATCGGCGTGAACTGGAGCTACTATTCCAATCCCGAGGTCGACAAGCTGATCAACGAGGCGCTGACCACCTTCGATGCCGCCAAGCAGGACGCCCTGATGGCCAAGGTGCACGAGAAGGTGGTCGACGATGCCGTGCTGATCTGGGTGGTGCACGACACCAACCCGCATGCGCTGTCGCCCAAGATCAAGTCGTACGTGCAGGCCCAGCACTGGTTCCAGGACCTGACGACGATCGGCACCTGACGACCGTCCGTCAGCCCTGCCGGGCGACGACCAGGGCTTCCTCGAACTCCGGCTTGGCCAATCCGGCCAGGAACGTGGCGAGCGCCACCTTGCCGCCGATGCGTTGGGTCTCCGGCGTGCCCAACACCAGCCGTCCCTGATCGACTGCAGCGCTGAACTCGGCCGGCGTGAGCGCCGTGAGATCGGTCTCGGGCACCACGCCCGGCGCGGCGGCATGGAGGCTGGCGGCACAGCCATAGAACAGGCGCACGAGCTGTCGCATCAGGATCAGGCGGGCGCGGAGCGCGCGGTCGGGTGTTCGGCCAAGCCACGACTGCAGCAGCGCGCCTTCCAGTTCCGGCGAGCTGGCCAGGTACAGGGTGAGGACAGCCACGTCGACGAGGGGATCGTTGCGGTACGCCGTCTCCCAGTCGATGAGCCACAGCCGGTCGCCATCGAAGAGGATGTTGCCGGGATGGGGATCGTTGTGGCTGGAGACCAGCGCGGAATCGTTCCACGGATAGTCCCGACGGATAAGCTCAAAGCCCTCTTGATGCCGATCGAGCAAGCCTGGCGTGAAAAGACCCGAGCCGAGCAGGCGGCCCAGCAGGCGCTCCAGAACGGTCAGATAGTCGGCGACCGGCGGAAAAACCGGCGTTGCCTGCAGCCGGGCGACCAGCGCACCGAGATCGTGCGCCAGTCCCTTGGGTCCGCCGGGATGGTCGGACAGAGATCGCCCCGCCACGAAATCCATGATCGCCACGCCTGCCGCGGGATCGGCATGGTGCAAGGCCGGTGCGACACCGGCCTCGACCGCCGTCCGCATGCAGAGAAAGGATCGCTGCGGATCGCGCACGTCGTCGCGCCGAAAAGATTCCAGCCGCAACAGATAGGGCCGGTCGGCGACCTCGATGCGGTAGATCAATGCCGAAGCGCCTTGCGTAACCCGTTCCAGGGCCGTGAGCGGGGCGGCCCCAAAGGCTGCCGTCACGGCGGCCCGTGCAGCAGCGCGACGGTCGTCGGGAATTCGATCCAGAAGGTCGGACATAGCGAGTTCCTTGCAAGCCAACCGTCACCGGTTGGCAGGAAAGTGCGGAAAACTGGCTACGTTACCGATCCATCAGACTGGCCCTCGCAAGGATGCGCCTTGATAGGACGCCCATCTCACGACATCAAGAATCAACACCCGATCTTCTTCGCCAGTTCGATCACCGACTCGCCCACGGCATTCCAGTCGCCGTCGGCCTTGAGGTCGGTCTTCTGGTTCGGACCGTGTTCCTTGGGCCGGTGGATGAAGCCGGTGGACAGGCCGCATTTCTGCGCCGCCTTGAGGTCGCCGTTGTGCGCCGCGCACAGCATCACCTGGTGCGGCTTGAGATACATGCTGTCGACCACGCCGAGATAGGATTCGGGATCGGGCTTGTAGTGATGAAAGGTCTCGCCCGAGAAACAGTGATCCCAGGGAATGCCGCTGTTCTTGGCCATGTTGATCAGGAGCGCCACGTTGCCGTTGCTGAGCGTGGCCACGACATACTTCTTCTTCATCATGCCGATGCCCTCGACCGAATCGGGCCACGGCCGGAGCTTGTGCCAGAGATGCGTGAACTCCCACACGCCCTCCTCGCCGGGATGCTTGAGGCTGCGCTTCTTCAGCAGCATCTCGAAGGCTTCCTTGTGCAAATCGTCGATGCGGGTCCACGGCAGCTCGCGCTTGCGCACGCGCGCCATCTGCGGCTGGTAGAGGCCGCGCCAGTCGTCGGCGAAGCTGGTCCAGTCGGTGTCGAGCCCGTACTTCTTGCCGAGCTTGGGCAGGTCCTCGATCAGGCTGCCGCGCCAATCGACCACCGTGCCGAACACGTCGAAGATGCAGACTTTCAGGTCCGCGGGAACTTGAGCCATGGGTGTTTCCTCCGTTCGGCCCAGTGTGGCGTCCCGCGATGCGCTTGGGTAGGGTCCGCGCATGGCTCAAAGACAAGACACGGTGAGCGGCACCGACGGCAAGCCGCGATGCGGCTGGGCCTCGGCCGATCCGCTCTATGAAAAGTATCACGACACCGAATGGGGCCGGCCGCTCAAGGACGACCGCGCGCTGTTCGAGCTTCTGACGCTCGAAGGCTGCCAGGCCGGACTCTCCTGGATCACGGTGCTGCGCAAGCGCGAGCACTACCGCAAGGTCTATGACGGCTTCGATCCGAAGAAGATCGCGCGCTACACGCCGGCCAAGCTGAAAAAGCTGCTGGCCGATCCCGGCATCATCCGCCACCGGGGCAAGATCGACGCCAGCGTCAGCAACGCCAAGGCCTTTCTGGCGCTGGTCGAGCGCGAAGGCTCGTTCGCGAAATTCCTGTGGAGCTTCGTCGGCGGCAAGCCGAAGAAGAACCGGCCGAAGAGCCTCAGGGACGTCCCGACCAAGTCGGCCGAGAGCGACGCCATGGCCAAGGCGTTGCAGAAGGCCGGCTTCAAGTTCGTCGGCTCGACCATCTGCTACGCCTTCATGCAGGCCTCGGGCATGGTCGACGACCACGTCGTGGGCTGTCATCGCCACAAAGAATAGAGATCGGGAGTGAGTGTTGACCAAACGTATCTACATTGCGGCGCTGGGCACCGAGACCAACCAGTTCGTGCCCTTCCCGACCGGCCGGCGCGCCTACGAGGAACACGGCGTGTGGCGCGGCGATGCCACCCGGCACGAGCCGACCAACTTCACCGCGCCGCTGCATGTCTGGCGCAAGGCGACCGAGGCGCGCGGCTGGACGGTGATCGAGGGGCTGGCGACCTTTGCAGCACCGTCGGGCACCACGGTGCGGCCGGTCTATGAAGGCTTTCGCGACGAGATCCTGGCCGGCATCAAGGGGGCGCTGCCGCTCGACGCGGTGCTGATCAATGTGCACGGCGCCATGGTGGCCGACGGCTACGACGACTGCGAAGGCGATCTTTTGGCCAAGGTGCGCGCCATCGTCGGGCCCGAAGGTCGCCATCGGCGCCGAGTTCGACCTGCACTGCCACCTGAGCGCCCTGATGCTCGACAGCGCCGACGTGCTGGTGGGCTACAAGGAATACCCGCACACCGACACGATGGAGCGCGCGGCCGAGCTGTTCGCGATCATCGCCGACACGGTCGAGGGCAAGGTCAAGCCGGTGATGGCGCGTCACGACTGCCGCATGATCGCGCAGTACCGCACCTCCGTGCCGCCGATCAACGAATTCGTGGCGCGCATGAAATCACTCGAGGGCAAGGACGGCATCCTGTCGGTGTCGCTGAGCCACGGCTTTTCCTTTGCCGACGTCGAGGATGTCGGCACGCGCACCCTGGTCGTCGCCGATCGCGACAGCGGCAAGGCCGAGGCGCTCGCCCGGAAGCTTGGCGAAGAGCTATGGGCCAACCGCGAACGCTACGCGACGAAATACCTGTCGATCCCTGAAGCCATGGAACGCGCGGCCTCGCACAACCAGGGCCCGCTGGTGCTGGCCGATCGCGCCGACAATCCCGGCTCGGGGGCGCCCGGCGATTCGACCTTCGTGCTGAAGGCTCTGGTCGACAGGCAGATCGGCCCGGCGCTGTTCGGCGTGATGTGGGACCCGATGGCGTTCCGCATCGCCGAGGAGGCGGGCGAGGGCGCGCGGCTGCGCATGCGGCTGGGCGGCAAATCGGGCGAGGTGAGCGGCGATCCGGTCGATCTCGACGTCACGGTGAAGAAGATCGCCCGTGGCGTGCGCCAGCCCTATGGGCCGGTGATGGTGCCTCTGGGCGACATGGCGCTTTTATCATCCGAGCACGTCGACGTGGCGATCTGCACTCTGCGCACCCAGACTTTCCATGCCGACGCCTTCAAGGCGGTCGGCGCCGACCCGGCCGACTATCGCGTCGTCGTGGTGAAGATCGGCGCAGCATTTCTACAACGGCTTCGTCGGGCTGGCGAAAGAGATCCTCTATGTCGCCTCGCCGGGCGCCGCTGATCCCGACGTCACGCGCCTGCCTTACACCAAGCGCAAGACGCCGTTCTGGCCCAAGACCGCTGATCCCTGGAAACAACTATAGCAGCGGCGTCAGCGCCTCGCGCGTGGTCTTGCCTTCGACGACCGGCACGACCTCGAACTCCACGACATCCTGCCAGTCGGCGATCCAGCGCTGGAACAGCGTGATGTCGTCGGTCTCCATGAGCTGGAAGCAGCGGCCGAGATCGGCGGTGACGTAGCTCGCGACGAATTTCAGGCCATCGGGCAGGCCACGGCCCGAATCGCGCAGCTTGGCGTAGACGGCCTTGCCGTCCTGGTTGCGGAACTTCTCGACCACCATGAACAGCATGTCCGTCTCCCGTTGGAACAGCTAGTCTACGCCAAGCAATTCGTGAGGGGACAAATGAAGATCGCCATTGCCGGCGCCGCCGGACGCATGGGCCAGATGCTGATCCGCGAGATCGCGCGCACCGACGGCTGCAGCCTGGCGGCCGCACTGGAAGGCCCGGGCAGCAACGCCCTGGGCACGCGACGCCGGCGGCGGCGTGAAGATCGTGTCCGACGCCGCGGCCGCCATCGGCGCCGCCAATGCGGTGATCGACTTCACCGTGCCGGCGGCCACCGTGGCGCACGCCAGGATCGCCGCCGACAAGGGCACGTCGATGGTGATCGGCACGACCGGCCTCAATCCCGAGCAGAGCGCGGCCATTCATGACTGCGCCAAGAAGATCCCCATCCTGTGGGCGGCCAACATGTCGATGGGCATCAACATCCTGCTGGCGCTGGTCGAGAAGACCGCCGCGATGCTCGACCCGGCCTACGATATCGAGGTGCTGGAGATGCACCACCGCCACAAGATCGACGCGCCTTCGGGCACCGCGCTGGCGCTGGGCCGCGCCGCGGCGGCCGGCCGGCAGGTCAAGCTCGAGGACGTCTGGCGCAAGAGCCGCGACGGCCATACCGGCGCGCGGCCGGCCAGCGAGATCGGCTTCGCCACCCTGCGCGGCGGCGAGGAGGTGGGCGTGCACACCGTGATGTTCGCCGCGGCGGGCGAGCGGCTCGAGCTCAGCCATCGCGCCTTCAGCCGCGAGACCTACGCCTCGGGCGCGGTGCGCGCGGCGTTGTGGCTGCAGGGCAAGAAGCCCGGCCTCTACGGCATGAAGGACGTGCTGGGACTCTAGTCCCAGTCGTGGGCGTAGCGCGGCGCCCGCATGTCGGCGATGGCGGCCTTGAGCTGCTCGGCGACATGCTGGCGCTCGGTGGGCGCCAGGAAGCGGCCGATCACCACGCGGTTGCCGCGTGAGGTCAGCACCAGCCGTTCCGACTCGCCCAACAGCTCGACGCGAAGCCAATAGGCGTCGAGCCGGTGCTGCTCGCGCTCGCCGTCGGGCGCCACGCGATCGACGATCAGCTCGCGGTCGGTCAGCAGCAGGGTCTCGCTGCGCCTTGCGTCGAGGTAGCTGCGTTTGAACAGGAACCACAGCAGCCAGACGTCGAGGCCCATGAAACCCAGCACCGGCCAGGCGCCGAGCAGCATCATCGGCAGGCCGATCAGCAGATTGGCCGCGATGGCGCCGCGGATCAGCCACTTGAAGCCTTCCGGCGACAGGCTGCGATGGGGCACGAGCGAGGTGGCGAAGTGAACCGCCGGGGGTGAGTCGGCCATGGCGTGAACCTAACGGCTCGGCTAGCGTCGCGCCATGCCGCTGATGAAGCCCGCCGAGATCCAGATATTCTTCACCCGCCTGCGCCAATCCATGCCGGAGCCCAAGACCGAGCTGGAATACGAGAACGTCTATCACCTGCTGGTCGCCGTCGTGCTGTCGGCGCAGGCGACCGATGCCGGCGTCAACCGCGCCACCACGCCGCTGTTCAAGACGATCAAGACGCCCGCCCAGATGGTGGCGCTCGGCGAGAAGAAGCTGATCGGCTACATCAAGACCATCGGCCTGTTCCGCATGAAGGCCAAGAACGTCATCGCGCTCAGCCGGCTGCTGATCGAGAAGCATGGCGGCGAGGTGCCGCACACCCACGAGGAGCTCCAGGAACTGCCCGGCGTCGGCCGCAAGACCGCGAACGTGGTGATGAACGTGGCGTTCGGCGAGGCGACCATCGCCGTCGACACCCACATCTTCCGCGTCGGCAACCGCACCGGCCTGGCGCCCGGCAAGAACCCGCTCGAGGTCGAGCTGAAACTCCTGAAGCGCGTGCCCGAGGAATTCCGCATGCACGCCCATCACTGGCTGATCCTGCACGGCCGCTACACCTGCAAGGCGCGCAAGCCCGAATGCCCGCGCTGCGTGGTGAACGACGTCTGCAAGTTCAAGGGCAAGACTGTGACTCCTCTGAGCGTCGACTTGGCTTTTCTTTGCGCGACGGCGCGGGCACGATGGCCCGAGCGCCGGTCGGTCCTTGGAGGGTCGTATGTCCCATGCTGAGAACGTGCTTCGCCGCGGCTGGACCGTCATTGTCGCGGCGACCCTGTTGTTGGTCGGTCGACGCCGCTGCGCAGCAGGAGGTGGCGGGCGCCAAGGACTTCCCGCTGATCAAGCGCTACGAAGGATCGCGCCTCATTGGTTACGACAGCCGGTCGTTCGACGCGTTCAAGCTTCTCCTCGGCAAGCTCAAGCTCGGCGACGACGGACAGCCGGCTTTCGATGCCGTGCGCGAGGTGGAAGGCCGGCACACGAGGCTGCTCTATCTCGCGCCGCCAGGGCGAAGCTCGCTCGAGGTGTTCCGCAACTACGAAAGCGACCTCGCCGCCAAAGGTTTCAAGGTCCTCTTCAAGTGCTCGGGCGAGGAGGAGTGCGAGTCCTTCGGGACGGAAATCTACCGCAAGCTCTACCCGGCGACCGCGGCGCTGCAGAACAACGCGCTGTCCAAGGTCGCCTTCAACGTCCCGGGCGAACCGCGCTATCTCGCGGCCACCCTGCAACGCCCGGAAGGCGAGGTCACGGTCTCGCTCTATGTCGCCGTCGAGCGCGGCGCCGCCTTTCCGGAAACCAAGGACCGCGTCGCCATTCTCCTCGATGTCGTCGAGGCCAAGCCGATGGAAGCCAGGATGGTGACGGTCGACGCGGCGACGATGGCCAAGGACATCGCGGCGACCGGGCGGGTCGCGCTCTATGGCCTGTACTTCGACACCGACAAGGCGGAGCTCAAGCCGGAATCGGCGCCTTCGCTGGCCGAGATCGGCAAGCTGCTCAAGGGCCAGCCCGGTCTAAAAGTCTACATCGTCGGCCATACCGACAATGTCGGCGTCTTCGACTACAACATGAGCCTCTCGCAACGCCGCGCGAAGTCGGTGGTCGATCAGCTCATCCAGAACTACGGCATCTCGCCGGACCGGCTGAAGCCGGCCGGCGCCGGCATGATCGCGCCGGTCGCATCGAACGACGACGAGGCGGGCCGCGGCAAGAACCGGCGGGTCGAGATCGTCAAGCAGTAGACGCTAAGCCGCGTCGGCCAATATCTTGTCGCTCTCGTTGTCGACCACGACCGAGGTCTCGAAATAGCGGATGTCGGGCGGCGCACCGTAGCGCTCGGCGATGTAGGCCTTCCATTGCGGCGTGTAGACCGCGTCGGCCTCGGCCCGGCTCTTCCACAGATAGACGCCGCCGCCGATGCGGCTCTGCTCGTCGAACAGGTAGTACTTGCGCACCAGGCCCTTGAGGCCGCGGTACTTGGGCGCCGAGCTCTTGAACAGGTCGGCCGCCGTCTTGGCGTCGATCTCGGCCGGCAGCTTGAAGTTCACGATGGCGGTGATCATGCAGCCCTCCCTACAGGTGGGCGCGCTCCTCGCGCACCCGCCAGAGCAGGATGAAGCCTAGCACCAGGAAGAACAGCACGCACGCCACGCCCAGCCGGTTGGAATCGGTCGCCGTCGTGATGATGCCGATGGCGAGCGGCGCCATCCAGGCGGTCGCCCGGCCGGACAGCGCGAACAGGCCGAAGAACTCGCCGGTCATGCCTTCCGGCGCCAGCCGGCCGATCAGGGTGCGGGACGCGGCCTGCATCGGGCCCATGCAGAAGCCCAGCAGCAGGGCGAAGCCGATGAACACCTTCTCCTGCAGCGAGCCGAACAGGCCGCGGGTCGGCACCAGCTCGCCGGCCGGCACGAAGAACAGCACCCGGTCGGCGCTCACGCCCACGATGCCCAGCGTGGCCACGATCACGCCCAGGATGGCGAACTGCACGGTGCGCTTGCTGCCCATGAGGTCGTCGAGCCGGCCGCCCAGGAAGGCGCCGGGAATGGCGAAGACCGTCAGGATGATGCCGAAGATGCCGAGCGTCACGGTGCTCCAGCCGAAGGTCGCGGCGGCATAGACGCCGCCGAAGGCGATGATGGCGGCAAGCCCGTCGTTGTAGAGCATGAAGGCGATGAGATAGAGCAGCGAGTTCCGGAAGTGCCCGATCCGCATCACCGTATCGAACAGCCGCCAGCCGCCGAGGTGCGCGGCCTCCAGGAGATTGATCTTCTGCCTGGCCGAATCGGGGACGAACAGGAACATCGGGATCACGAACACGGCGAGCCACACGGCCGAGGCCGGCCCGACCAGGCGCTCGAGCTCGTGGGTCTTGGGATCGAGGCCGAACAGCGGCTGGTCGTTGCCCTCGGCCAGCCCGAACATCCCCGGCATGCTGACGGCCAGCACGGCGAACAGCGCGATCAGCCCGCCGCAATAGCCCAGGCCCCAGCCGAAGCCGCTCAGCCATCCCATGCGCTCGGGACGCACGATGTGCGGAAGCTGGGCGTTGTTGAACACGATCGACATCTCCGCGCCGATGGTGGCGACCACCACCGCCGCGCTGATCGGGCCGATGAGATCGGGCCGCCCGGGATAGGCCCACCACAGGGCGGCGCAGCCCAGCCCGAGCAGGAGCTGGAAGGCGAAGATGTAGGGTTTGCGCCGGCCGCCGGCATCGGCCATGGCGCCCAGGAAGGGGCTCATCAGCGCGATCAGGATGCCCGAGGTCGATTGGGTGAAGGCCCACGCCGCCTGGCCCGCGACCGGATCGCCCACCATGACGTTGGCGAAGTAGGGCGCGAAGATGAAGGTGGTGATGATGGTGAAGAAGGGCTGGTTGGCCCAGTCGAACAACGCCCAGCTGAACTGGCCGAGTTTCGAGGCTTCCTGGTGAGGCGCTGTCATGCCCGGCCAGTATGCCCGAGAACCCGCTGCGGCAATTGCCGGATTGCGTCGCGGTTTGTGGGCGAAAACACCCTGGCCATCGCCTCCTGCCAGGGCAGCCAGAGCTGCGCCGTGTGCTCGGCGGGATCGAGGGTGGCGACGGTCGGGCTGTCGACCTGGAAGCCGAACACATGCTCGGTATTGTGGGTGATATCGGGCGCGTAGCGCGCCCGCCATTGCGGCCAGATCTCGTAGCGGTTGGTGACCTGCCAATCCGTGAGCGTGCCCAGCGACAGGCCGGTCTCCTCCAGCAGCTCGCGCCGCGCCGTCGCCGCAAGATCGGGATCGTCGGGCTCGCGCGAGCCGGTCACCGACTGCCACAGGCCGGGCTGCGCCGCCCGCTCCAGCAGCAGCACGTCGAGCCGGGCCGTATGGACCACGACCAGCACCGATTCGGGGATCTTGAACGCCATCCCGGCAGCATAGCCGGAACGTTGACTCCCCGCCGCCCGCCGCTATGGTCCGGCGGCATTTTTCGAGGAACGTCATGAGCAAGGAACTTCAGGCCACGATCGACGCGGCATGGGAAAATCGCGACGGCATCAGCAGCGCGACCAAGGGTCCGGTCCGCGACGCCGTCGAGGCGGCGATCGCCGGCCTCGACGACGGCACCTACCGCACCGCCGAGAAATTCGGCGACGAATGGGTCGTGAACCAGTGGCTGAAGAAGGCCGTCCTGCTCTCCTTCCGGCTCTACGATTCGGTGCCGATGGACGGCGGCGCGTCGTTCCCCGGCCTGGGCGGCTCGCCATGGTTCGACAAGGTGCCGCTCAAGACCACGGGCTGGGACGCCAAGCGTTTCGCCAAGGCGGGCTTCCGCGCCGTGCCGGGCTCGGTCGTGCGCCGCGGCTCCTACGTGGCGCCCTCCGTCGTGGTGATGCCGTCCTTCATCAATCTCGGCGCCTATGTCGACACCGGCACCATGGTCGACACCTGGGCGACCGTCGGCTCGTGCGCCCAGATCGGCAAGAACTGCCATCTCTCGGGCGGCGTCGGCATCGGCGGCGTGCTCGAGCCGCTGCAGGCCAACCCGGTGATCGTCGAGGACAATTGCTTCATCGGCGCGCGCTCGGAGGTCGTCGAGGGCGTGATCGTGGGCACCGGTTCAGTGCTGTCGATGGGCGTCTTTATCTCGGCCAACACCAGGATCGTCGATCGCGAGACAGGCCAGATCCATGTCGGCAAAGTGCCGCCTTATTCCGTGGTCCACCCTGGCACCATGGGCGGCAGTGCCGATCGGCCGGCCCGATACTGCGTGATCATCACAAAGACGGTCGACGAGCGCACGCGGTCGAAGACCTCGATCAACGAGCTGCTGCGCGACTGACGCCATGATCGGCCGGGCGCTTCCCGAACGGTTGCTCTGGCGCGGTGACACCCTGCCTGCCGACGCCGGGCGCATCGCGTTGCCGGCCACAGTGGAGCAGGAGCTCGACGGCCTCGTCGCGGCGCTCGAGCGCGATCCCCTGCCGCTGCTGTTGCTGCGCCCGGACGATTTCGATCTCGCGGCCTCGCGCGTCTTCATGCGCGAGGTCAAGCGCACCATCGACGATGGGCCGGGCTTCGCCGTCGTCGACCGGCTGCCGGTCGAGCGCTGGCCGGTCGAGGCGTCACGCGCGGTGTGGTGGCTGCTCGCCGCGCTGGTGGCACGGCCGGTGGCGCAGAAATGGGACGGCACCTCGATCTACGACGTGCGTGACCTCGGCCGGCCGCCGGGCAACGGGGTCCGGCCTGACGTCACCAACGTCGAGCAGAACTTCCATACCGACAACAGCTACAACCACGTCCCGCCGCATTATGTCGGGCTGATGTGCGTGCGCACCGCGATGGAAGGCGGGGTGAGCGGCATCGTGAGCTTCGCCACGGCGCACGAGGAGATGCGCAAGCGCCATCCCGACCTGCTGCGCAGGCTCTACCAGCCGTTCTACTTCGACCGGCAGCGCGAGCACGCGCCGGATGACGTCATGACGACCTTCCATCCGATGCTCGAGGACAAGGACGGCGGCCTGGTCGCCCGCCTGTCGCACTTCCAGGTGAAGAACGGCCACAAGATCGCGGGCATCGAGATCGACCCGCAGGGCGTGGCCGCCCTGGAGGCCTTCGAGGCGATCCTGAACGAGCCCGGCATGGCCGCCCGCTTCCAGTTCCAGCCGGGCCAGATCCAGCTCATCGACAACCGCGCGCTCGGCCACAAGCGCACGGCGTTTCGCGACTGGCCCGAGGCGGAGCGCAAGCGCCTGCTGGTGCGCCTGTGGCTGCGCGACTCCGGCAGCCGCGCCTACAACGGCTGACTCACTTCTGGGCGATCGAAGAGCCTGTGATCCAGGCATAACTGGGACAGGTCCCGGCCAGCACTGCAACGGACGGCAATGGCTTTCCGGCCACGTAGCCTTTCGCCAGCATGCCGAAGACGTGGGGATTCCAGGGATAACCGCAATGCGCCGTATCGGGACGTTCCAGGTAGCCAAAGTAGGTTGAATCGTTGGAGACCAGAACGTTGATGACGCGGAATTCCTTGAAGTCCTCGGCAAGATGGTCCGGAACGATGCGGTAGGAGAGGAGATCGTTCGGATCGGAAAACGCAACCACGGTCATCGGGCCGGCACCCGGCAGCGCCAGGCGGCGGGCCTTGGACAACAGGCTGAACACGTCGCCGGCACTGGTCCTTATTTTTGCCGGCGCCGACGCCGGCTGCGGCTCCAGCACCTTGTCGAGCGCCACCGAGCCGGCCGCATCCAGCAAGGGGACCTGGTTGGCCAGCATGTACATCACCTTCGTCGCGGCAAAACTGTTCGCCAGCCGCCTGATCGCCGTCTTGTCCTCACTGGCATTGGCGGCGTTCCAGATGTGCAGGACGGAGTCGAACACCAGCTTGCTGCCCAGGCTCTCCGTGATCAGCGCCAAGGCCGCGGGCGAGCCGCCGGCGGGCACGTCGCATTCGTTGCCATTGAAGCGGCCGCCCAGCGCCGTGCACACGCTCTCGTTCATGGCTTGGCGAATATTGTTCCCGTTGGGCCCGCTATAGACCACCACGTCGGTCAGGCAGTCGTTGACCAGCCCGCCTTTCAGTTCGCGATTGAGGGTTGCGCGAATGCCGCTGCCCTTGAAGTCAGTCGAGCTGTCGTAGGTCAAGGCTGCCTTGTAGGCGGCCGTCAGCGGCGCCCAGGTCAGGAACATGACCTCGATCGCCCTGCCCTCCGTCGAGATTCGATCCGTGCGCAGCGATGCTCCGTGCTTGCCGACGGGGCGCACGCTCACCGTTTCGGAAGTTCCGCCGACGGCTGCCACGAGCCGGCGCATGCGGTCGTCGATCCAGCCGGGCGGGTGCGTGCACATGCCGTGGGTCCACAGCACCCTCACCGAAGCGGAAGGCGGCAAGGTCTTCGCCAGGGTCAGCAAGCCGTCGAAGGAGCCGGCATCTCCATCGTTCAGCGCCTCGACAACAGGCGTGGCATAGGGTGCCGAGAAGGACCTCTGATAGTAGACATAGCTGGCGGAGGCGACCGCCAGAACGCACAATGCCGCGATCGACCAACCAACCCGCTTCACTGGCTCCTCCCCCGAGAAACCGAGCGGCACTACCGCCGCTTGCAGAGGGAAGCACATATCCCGCACGCGTCCAAGCGAATGCGCGACGTCTCCGCAGCGACGTCAGGCGAGATGGCGCTGGAATTCCGCTTGTTTCTTAAGGTGTGAACCTTCTTTGGCGAGGATCTTGGACGTCCGTTCCGGCGCGAAGCCCAGATCGACGAAGGCCGGTCCGACATTGGCGACCTCGCGGTACTCCGCGATCTTGCCGTTGCTGAGCTTCATCATCGACACGCCCTCGAAACCGACCCGCTTGCCGTCGGCCTCGGGCAGCTTCGAGACGTAGCTGAACGTGTAATAAGCGTAGAGCATCTCGCCGTTGCTCACCGGCCGGTGCATGTCCCAGCGGAAGTCGCGCGCGCTGCGATGGAACCAGTCGTCGATCATCTCAGCGAGCTTCTGCGGCCCTTGAAGGCGCCATAAAACACGTCGTGGTAGACGCCATCCTCGGTGAACAGACGGGCGAACGCCTTGCCGTCGCGACGTTCGACGGCCGAGCAGAATTCTTTCAGAAGCGCTGTCGTATCCATGATTAATCCTCCCGGAGTTGCCGCAATCATGACTAAACTGGTCGATTGCGGCAAGGGAGGCCCGGGCATGAGTTTCTGGATTGTCATCGGCGTCATCGTGGCCATCGGCCTGTGGCTGATCGCCGTCTACAACGGCCTGGTCGGCAGCCGCAACCAGTCGCAGACCGCGTGGAGCCAGATCGACGTCCAGCTCAAGCGCCGCCACGACCTCATCCCCAACCTGGTGCAGGTCGTGAAGGACGCCATGGGCTACGAGCAGGAGACGCTCACCAAGGTGGTCCAGGCGCGCAACAATGCCGTCGCCGCGTCGGGCCCCGCCCAGGCCGGGCCGGCCGAAGCCGCGCTCAGTCAGGCCACGCGCGGCCTGTTCGCCCTGGTCGAATCCTATCCGCAGCTCAAGGCCAACGACAACGTCAAGCAACTGCAGGAAGAGCTGACCGGGACCGAGAACAAGATCGCCTTCTCGCGCCAGTTCTACAACGATTCGGTCAACGCCTATAACAACCGCCGGCAGTCCTTCCCGGCGGTGCTGGCGGCGGCTTCCCTGGGTTTCGGCCCGATCGAGCTCTTCAGCATGCCCGAGACCGAGCGCGAGGTGCCCAAGGTGGCGCTGCGCTGAGTCTCTTCGCGACATGAAGGGCCGCGCATGAGCGCCACCACCGACTTCGTCGCCGCCCAGCGGGTCAACCGGCGCAACACGATGCTGCTGCTGATCGTCCTGACGGCGCTCGCGGCGCTCGTCGGCTATGTGATCGGCTGGCTGCTGGAAGGCGAGGCGTCCGACGCGGTGCCGCTGTGGAGCAGGCTGGGGCTGTTCGCCGCCGCGACCATGGCCGTCGTCAGCGTCGGCTGGAGCATGATCTCGCTCGCCTTCGGCGACAAGATGGTGCTCACCATGGCCAACGCCCGGGAGATCGACAAGGCAGACGCGCCGCAGCTCTACAATGTGGTCGAGGAGATGGCGATCGCCGCCGGCGTTCCCATGCCCAGGGTCATGATCCTCGAGACCGACGCGCTCAACGCCTTCGCCACAGGCAACCGGGTGGGCCACGGCACCATCGTGGTGACGCGCGGCCTTCTGGACACGCTGAGCCGCGACGAGCTGCAGGGCGTGGTGGCGCACGAGATGGCCCATCTCGCCAATCTCGATACACGCTACATGGTGATCGTGGGCGTCACGGTCGGCCTGATCGCACTGGTCTGCGACATGCTGCTGCGCACGATGGCCTGGGGCGGAACCGGCCGCAGCAGCAACAGCAGCGACAAGAAGGGCTCGGGCGGCGGACTGCTCATCATCCTGCTGATCGTCGTGGCGATCTTCGCGCCGCTCGCCGCCAAGGCGGTGCAGATGGCGGTGTCGCGCCAGCGCGAGTATCTTGCCGACGCGACATCGGTGCAGTTCACCCGCAATCCCAACGGCCTCATCTCGGCCCTCGGCAAGCTCGCCGACAAGGCGGCGCCCTTTCCCGGAGTGAGTCGTGCCACGCAGCATCTCTTCATCGTCAATCCGGTGCAGACCTTCACCAGCAAATCGTCGGCGCTGCTGGCCACGCATCCCGACATTGCCGACCGTATCGCTCGCCTGCGCAATCTGGGCGGCTAGCCTGGTATCGGCTGCCGCCTTCGACCTGCAGGGCCATCGCGGCGCCCGCGGCCTCGCGCCGGAGAACACGCTGGCGGCTTTCCGCACCGCCGTCGATCTCGGCGTCACCACGCTCGAGACCGATCTCGCCATCACCCGGGACGACGTCGTGGTGATCAGCCACGATCCGATGCTCAATCCCGACGTGGTGCGCGGACCGGACGGCAAATGGATCGCCGGCGGCGTCCCGATCCGCTCTTTGACCCTGGCCGAGCTCAAGCGCTACGACATCGGCCGCCTCGATCCGGCGACCAAATACGCGCAGCAGTTCCCCGGGCAGAAGCCGGTCGACGGCGAACGCTTCCCTACCCTGGCGGAGCTTTTTGCGATGGCAGGACCGGAGGTGCGCTTCAACATCGAGCTCAAGACCGATCCCACCAGGCCCGACCTCACGGTCGATCCCGCCCGCTTTGCCCAACTGGCCGTCGAGGCGATTCGCCTGGGCGGCGCGGCCGGGCGCAGCACGATCCAATCCTTCGACTGGCGGGGGCTGATCGAAGCGCACCGTCTCGCGCCCGAGATCCCGACCGGTTGCCTCTCGATCGAGAGCGGCGGCATGGACACGATCGGCCGGACCGGTGCACGGCCGTCGCCGTGGCTGGCCGGACTCGATCTCGGCGTCCATGGCGGCTCCGTGCCGTCGTTGGCGAAGGCAGCGGGTTGCGCCGTCTGGTCGCCGTTCTGGCGCAACGTCACGGCGGCAAACGTCAAGGAAGCCCAGGCGATGGGCCTGAAGGTGCTGCCCTGGACGGTGAACAATCCAGCCGAGATGGCCCAGCTGATCGACTTCGGCGTCGACGGCCTGATCACCGACTATCCGGACCGCGCCCGGCCGGTCTTGGCCGCCAAGGGCCTGACATCCCGCTAGCGGGTCGAAGGCCATGTCTGCAGCCATTCGACCGTTCGAAGAACGAGATCTCGACGCTCTTTTTGCGATCTCGCTCGCCACCGGGCTTGCCGGAGCCGACGCTTCAGCGCTCTACGACGATCCAAGGATGATGGGGCACATCTACGCAGCGCCCTATGCACGGCTCGATCCGGGCCTCGCGCTCGTCGTCGAGGACGAGAAGGGTGTCGCGGGATATGTCGTCGGCACGATCGATACGGCGGCCTGGGAAACAAGGCTCGAACGGGAATGGTGGCCCGCGCTCCGCCGGCAGTATGCCGATCCGACGGGCACGCCGGCGGCCTCGTGGACGGCCGACCAGCGGCGCGCTTTCATGATTCACCATCCGACCGGGACGCCCCCCGCGGTCGCCCGGAACTACCCGGCACATCTCCACCTCAATCTGTCGGCACGCCTGCAAGGAAGCGGTGTGGGGCCACGGCTGTTCGATGCCTGGCTGGCTTTGGCAAAGGATCGTGGGGCCAAGGCGATGCATGTCGCGGTCAATCGGGCCAACGCGAGAGGCGTACGATTTTGGGCCCGGCAGGCGTTCAAGGAGTTGTCGCTTGATGGCGTGCCGGAAGGCCGGACAGTCTGGATGGGACGCGATTGAGGGCTGATTGCCTGTTTTTCGGCCGTGCCTGATATTCAAGCAGAAATGCCGCCTTATTGACTCCCGACGCGCTGTGTTCTGTATACAGGCCATGCGCCCTTTCCAGTCCGAACCTGATCTTTCCGAACGCGTCCACGACGCCGTTTTGGACGCCATCTGCTCCGGTGAGCTCAAATCCGGGGCTCGCCTCACCCAGGAAGAGCTCGCCCAGCAGTTCGGCGTCTCCCGCCAGCCGGTGCTGCAGGCGATGATGCTCCTGCGCCGCGAAGGCTTCCTGATCGATGCCGGGCGCAAGGGCGTCTGCGTGGCGCCGCTCGACGTCCAGCAAGCGCGCAACCTCTATGTCGTCCGCGCGGCCCTCGACGGCGCGGCGGCCCGTCTGGCGGCGGCGCATTACACGCCCCATCTCGTGCAGCGCGGCCGGCTGCTGCTCGATGTCGGGCGCCGCGCGGTGGCGAGCGGCAACGTGCCGGCGGTCATCGAGGCCGACATCGATTTCCATCTCTTCATCTACGAGGCGTCGGGCAACCCGGTGATCGGCGAGACCGCCCAGCCGCACTGGCAGCATCTGCGCCGCGTGATGGCGGCGGCGCTGAGCGAAAGCGACTTGCGCGTCAGCGTATGGGACGAGCATGAAGGCATCCTGCGCGCGCTCGAGGCCGGCCAGGCGAGCGAGGCCGAAGCGCTGTGCAGCGGCCACGCCGAGCAGATGGCCGATATTCTCACCGGGCGACTGAAGGTCGTGATTTCCCGCGCGGCCTGATCGCCGCGCCAAAACAAGCCAGGAGGACCGCCATGAAGCTCACCCCGGAGCAGCTCAAGCGTTTCGACGACGAAGGCTACCTGTTCTTTCCGGACTATTTCTCGCCCGAAGAGACGCAGATCCTGAAGACCTCGATTCCCGAGGTGTTCGCGCAGCGCCGCGAGGAGAACGTGCGCGAGAAGACCGGCGACGTGGTGCGCACCGCCTTCGCCGTGCACAAATACCATCCGGTGTTCGAGGCGCTGGTCCATCATCCGCGCTTCGTCGAGCCGGCCGAGCAGTTCCTGCGCGACCGCACCTACATCCACCAGTTCAAGATCAACGGAAAGGCCGCCTTCGACGGCGACGTCTGGCAGTGGCACCAGGACTACGGCACCTGGAAGGCCGACGACGACATGCCCGAGGCGCGCGCCATGAACCTCGCCGTGTTCGTCGACGAGGTGAACGAGTTCAACGGCCCGCTGTGGTTCATCCCGCAGAGCCACAAGAAGGGCGCGATCGAGGCCAAGCACGACCTCACCACGACGTCCTATCCGCTGTGGGTGATCGACAACGACACCATCTCGAAGCTGGTCAAGCAGGGCGGCATCGTGGCGCCCAAGGGCGGGCCGGGCTCGGCGATCTTCTTCCACGGCACCCTGGTGCACGGCAGCCCGCCCAACATGTCGCCGTGGGACCGCCAGATCATCTATGTGACGTATAATGCAGTGTCCAACGCCATCCGCCGTTTCAAGCGGCCGGAATACATCGCCCACCGCGACTTCACGCCGGTCGATGCCTGGGAGGACGACGCCGTGCTGCGCGCCGCCCGACGCAAGCAGGCGGCGGAATAAGAACGCTTACCGGAGGAAACGACAATGAGTCTCCATGGCATGCTTCTGGCGCGTGCGGCTGAAGGCAATCCGCTGCGCATCGGCGTGATCGGCGCCGGCAAGTTCGGCTCGATGTACCTGTCGCAGATCCCGACCACGCCCGGCATCCATCTTCTGGGCATCGCCGATCTCTCGCCGCCCAAGGCACGCGAGAACCTGGCGCGGCTGGGCTGGAAGCCCGAGGTCACGGCGGCGGGTTCGCTGGCCGAGGCGCGCCGTCACGGCAACACGCATCTTTCCGACGATTGGCGCGCGCTGGTAAGCCATCCCGAGATCGACATCATCGTCGAATCGACCGGCGATCCGATCGCCGCCGTCGAGCATGCGCTGGCGGCCTTCGAGCACGGCAAGAGCGTGGTCATGGTCACGGTCGAGGCCGACGCCTTCTGCGGCCCGCTGCTGGCCAGGCGCGCGGCCGCGGCGGGCGTGATCTACAGCCTGGCCTACGGCGACCAGCCGGCGTTGATCTGCGAGCTGGTCGACTGGGCGCGCACCTCGGGCTTCGAGGTGACGGCGGCAGGACGCGGCCACAAGTGGCTGCCGCACTACGCGCAATCGACGCCGGAAACGGTGTGGAAATACTGGGGCCTCAACGAGGAGCAGGCCAAGCGCGGCGGCTTGAACCCCAAGATGTTCAACTCCTTCCTCGACGGCTCCAAGCCCGCCATCGAGAGCACGGCCGTGGCCAACGCCACCGGGCTCACGCCGGCGCCGGACGGCCTTGCCTTCCCGCCCTGCGCGGTCGAGGACCTGCCGTTCGTCATGCGGCCGGCGTCCGAGGGCGGCCACCTGCATCACAAGGGCCAGGTCGAGTGCGCGAGTTCGCTCGAGCGCGACGGCCGCGCCATCCCGTACGAGATCCGCAAGGGCGTGTGGGTCGTGTTCGAGGCGGCGACCGACTACCAGAAGAACTGCTTCGAGGAGTACATGCTCTGCACCGATCCGTCGGGCCGCTACTCCGTCATGTACAAGCGCTGGCACCTGATCGGCCTGGAAGTCGGCATGTCGGTCGCTTCGATCGGCTTGCGCAAGGAGCCGACCGGCTGCGCCATCGGCTTCCATGCCGACGTCATCGCCACCGCCAAGCGCGACCTCAAGGCCGGCGAAATGCTGGACGGCGAGGGTGGCTACACGGTGTACGGCAAGCTGTTCCCGGCCGAGAAGTCGACCGGCCTCGGCAGCCTGCCGCTCGGCCTCGCCCACAACGTCAAGCTCCTGAAGCCCATCAAGGCCGGCCAGTCGCTGACCTACGCCGACGTGGCGATGGACGAATCGCTCACCGCGGTAAAACTCCGCCGCGAAATGGAACAGGCCTTCGCGCCGGCCGCGGCAAAGATCGCGGCGCAGTAGTCTTCTGGGACCGCGGGCCTCCAGGCCCGCTCATGACTCATGATGCGGGCCTGGAGGCCCGCGGTCCGCAAGACGACTAAGCCGCCGTCATAACGCCGGCAAGCGCTGTGTAGGTCTCCGTCCAGGCCATCTTCACCTCGGGCGTGAAATCCGGGCCGAGGCCCTTCTCCAGGGTCCACAGCAGTGCCGCCCCGACCGGCGCGTAGTGTGCCGCGGTCACGCCGTAGCCCTTGTGGCGCTTGCCGAGGTCCTGCACGGCGGGGAGGATCGTGTCGAGCTTGTGCAGGCTTCCGACCGCGGTGCCCAGCATGCCCATCAGCTTCTTCTTCTGCTCGGTGAGGTCCTGCGGGAACATCGACCGCACGTCGGGCGCGATCTCGAAAAGGCGGTCATAGAAAAGGTCGGCGGCGGTGCCGGCGATCGGTACGACCTTCTTGAAGCTCGTCTGGACCAGTTCGATCTGTTGCGGTGTCACGGCACTCTCCCCCGGGTTGAGCCGGGGTGTATGCCGCAACTTCCGTGCCACGGTCTACAGGCTGTGAGCGGGATCTGTCGCTTCGTGGATAGAAGCCGTCTTGCCCTCGGCCTCCTCGCGCTCCTTCTCTTTCCGTGCCTTGAGAAGCTTGCGCAGGATCATGTTGCGCTTGAGCGCCGAGATATGGTCGATGAACAGGATGCCGTCGAGATGGTCGATCTCGTGCTGCACGCAGGTTGCCAGCAGGCCCTCGCAGGCCATCTCCTGCCGGGCGCCGTCCCGGTCGAGATAGCGCACCTTGACCTTGGCCGGGCGGACCACGTCGGAATAGTGCTCGGGCAGCGACAGGCAGCCTTCCTCGTAGCTCACGTCCTCGTCCGAGGCCTCGACGATCTCCGGGTTGGCCATCAGCAGCGGGCCGGTCTTGACGTCCTCGCGGTCGATGTCGAGCACGATCACGCGCTTCAGCACGCCGACCTGCGGCGCCGCGAGGCCAATGCCGGGCGCGGCGTACATGGTCTCCAGCATCTCGTCCATGAGCTGGCGCACGTCGGCGTCGACCGTCTCGACCGGCTTGGACTTCTTCTTGAGGCGAGGATCGGGCGCCGTGAGGATGGGCAGGAGGGCCATTATGTCTAAATATGCAATGAAATCAGGCTTTTCAAGGCCCTCAGGTACGCGTGACCATGGTGCCGACGCCGGCCTCGGTGAAGACTTCCAGCAGCAGGGCATGGGGCACCCTGCCATCCATGATGACGGCGGCCTCGACCCCGCTGTTCACCGCGTCGATGCAGTTCTCGACCTTGGGGATCATGCCGCCCGAGATCGTGCCGTCGGCGATCAGGGCGCGCGCCTGCTCGACCGTCATGTCGCCGATGAGCTGGCCGTTCTTGTCGAGGACGCCCGGCACGTCGGTCAGGAACAGCAGCCGCTTGGCCCGCATGGCGCCGGCGATCGCCCCGGCCGAGGTGTCGGCATTGATGTTGTAGGTGAGCTCGTCGTCGACGCCGAAACCGATCGGCGCCACCACGGGAATGACGTCGGCGCGGCGCAGCTGCTCCAGCACCATGACGTTGATCTTGGCAGGCTCGCCGACCTGCTTGAGATCGACCTTGAGAAGCTCGCCGGTCTGCGGATCGCGCATCTCGGTGACCTTGCGCGCCAGGATCAGATTGCCGTCCTTGCCGCAGATGCCGACAGCGATACCGCCGCACTCGTTGATGTCGGCCACGATCGCCTTGTTGATCGAGCCGGCCAGCACCATTTCGACGATCTCCATGGTCGCCGCATCGGTCACGCGCAGGCCGTTCACGAAAGTGCTCTCGATGCCCACCCGCTTCAGCATCTTGCTGATCTGCGGGCCGCCGCCATGGACCACGATGGGGTTCATGCCGACCTGCTTCATCAGCACGACGTCGCGCGCGACGAGGTCGCCCAGCTTGGGGTCGGTCATGGCGTGGCCGCCATACTTCACCACGAAGGTGGCGTCGTTGTGCCGGCGCATGTAGGGCAGCGCCTTGGAGATGGTCTCCGCCATGCGGATGAGCCGCCTCTGTTCCCTGTCGGTCTGAACCGGCTCGGCCATTTCCCCGGACCCTGAGTTGGCAAAAGCCCTCTCCGGGACGGGAGAGGGCTGAGGCGGCATCATATATCAGGCGGGCGACGGATAGAAGAAGAGGGCGCGGCGCGGCAGGATGTCCCCATGATCGACACCGAGTCCCTGGCCCATCGCGGCTTCACCGTGGCGCCCGGCCTGATCGGGCCCGCCGAATGCCGTGCGCTGGCGGCCCTGTGGCCCGAGCAGGCCCGTTTTCGCAAGCACATCGTCATGCAGCGCCATGGCTATGGGCAGGGCGAATACCAGTATTTCGCCTACCCGCTGCCCGATCCGGTGGAGAGGCTGCGCCAGGCGCTCTATCCCGAGCTGGCCGCGATCGCCAACCGCTGGAACGAGCAGCTCGGCCTCAGCAAGCGCTTCCCGGCCACCCTGGAGGGCTGGCTGAAGCAGTGCCACGACGGCGGCCAGAAGCGGCCGACGCCGTTGCTGCTGCGCTACGGGCCGGGCGACTACAACTGCCTGCACCGCGACCTCTACGGCGAGCTGGTGTTTCCCGCTGCAGGCGACGGTGCTGCTGAGCGATCCCGGGCGCGATTTCGGCGGCGGCGAATTCATGCTGGTCGAGCAGCGCCCGCGCATGCAGTCGCGCGGCGAGGTCGTGCCGCTCGGCCAGGGCGACGCGGTGATCTTCGCCGTCAACGAACGGCCGGTGAAGGGCACGCGCGGCTTCCACCGCACGGCGATGCGCCACGGCGTCTCGAGCCTGCGCCACGGCGAACGCTTCACGCTCGGCATCATCTTCCACGACGCGGCGTAGGGATGGTCCGAAAGCTCAGGTCTTGGGCGCGAAAAGGCGACCGGCGCGATAGAAGGCATACAGGGCAATGGCCTGGATGAGGTGATACAGGTCGTTGTCCTCGAGGTGCGCGGAGATGCTCGAGCGCTTGATCTGCAGCAAGGCGGCCGCCAGGGACAATCCGATCCCGGCCAGCATCCAGCCGCTCCACGGGCCGCGGCGCAGGAGCGCGGCGACCGTCCACGCGACCAGACTGAGGCCATAGGACATGATCGCAACCCAGAAGTAGGGATGGACGATCGCGGCGATGCCGAAGGTCGCGAACTTCACAACGACGGCGGCGCGCCACGTCGGCTGGAAGCCGGCCGGAAAGGCGAGGTGGAGCAGGCTGAAATCCATCGCCAGGCTCACGCTGCACGTGAGGAGGAGCGTTACGATCCACCACGACCAGTCGAGCGGTGCGGAAAAACCGGGAATCAGGGCGAAAGGGTTGGCCGCATGGGCATGATAGAGCCCGCCCACCAGGCCGCGAGCGCGACGAACCCGAGCGCGTTCGCCCACCACCAGGCGGCGCGGTTATCGCTTGCCAGGCCCCGACGCAAGCGCCAGGCAAGCCATCCCGCGACCGCGGCGAGCAGCAGGTCGGTGAACAGGATCATTGGCTCGTGGACCGTCACGGCAGCGGACCGTCCCGGAGGACGCTCAACGCATTGCCACCGATGCGATTTCCGTCCGCAGCTCCGCAATGCCGAAGCCGGTCTCGCTGCTGGTCGGCAGAACTTCGGGATGCGCCGCGCCATGCTTGCGGATGGCGGCTTCGGCGGCGGTGACGGCGCGCGCCACGTCGGCGGCCTTGAGGCGGTCGGTCTTGGTCAACACGAGCTGATAGGAAACCGCGGCCTTGTCGAGGTTCTTCATCGTCTCGTGATCGGAGTCCTTCACGCCGTGGCGCGAGTCGATCAGCAGGCAGACGCGCTTGAGCGTCGGGCGCCCGCGCAGGTAGGCCGAGGCCAGCTCCTGCCAGTCCTCCTTCATCGACCGCGAGACCCGGGCGAATCCGTAGCCCGGCAGGTCGACCAGGAAGAAGCGGCCGGCGAGATCGAAGAAGTTGATCTGACGCGTGGCGCCGGGACTGGCCGAGACCCGCGCCAGCGTGCGCCGGCCGGTGAGCGCATTGACCAGGGTCGACTTGCCGACATTGGAGCGGCCGGCGAAGGCGACCTCGGGCAGCGCGATGGCCGGCAGCGATTCGAACGAGGCGGCGCCCGCCACGAATTCACAGGTCCCGGCGAAGAGCTTGCGCGCCGCCTCGATCTCCGCCGGCGTGCGCCCTTCCGGGTCCTGGCCCGGTTTCTGGTCGGCCATCAGCCCTTCTTGGACGAGCCCTTGCCGCCCTTCTTGCCGCCGCCGCCACCGCCTCCACCGCCGCCGTCGGCGGGGGCCGGCGCCGGCAGCACGGCGACCGCCTGCTTGGGCTTGGCCCCGCGCAGCGTGCCGTGGCGGCGCATGATCGTGTACTGCTGGGCGATCGACAGCGTGTTGCTCCACGCCCAGTAGATCACCAGGCCGGCCGCGAACGAGCCCAGCATGAAGGTGAACAGAATGGGCAGGAACTGGAACACGCGCGCCTGCACCGGATCGGTCGGCGCCGGGTTCAGCTTCTGCTGCATGTACATCGTGACGCCCATGATGATGGGCCACAGGCCGATGTTGAAGAAGTGCAGGATCGCCGGCACCTGCCAATGGAACAGGCCGAAGCCGGTCAGGATGGTGAGCGGATCGGGCGCACTCAAATCCTTGATCCAGCCGAAGAACGGCTGATGGCGCATCTCGATCGTGGTGTAGAGCACCTTGTAGAGCGCGAAGAACACCGGGATCTGCACGACGATGGGCAGGCAGCCGGCGGCCGGATTCACCTTCTCGCGGCGATAAAGCTGCATCAGCTCCTGGTTCATGCGCTGGCGGTCCTCGCCGTAGCGCGTCTTGAGCTTCTCCATCTCCGGCTGCAGCGCCTTCATCTTGCTCATCGCCGCATAGGACTTGTTGGCCAGCGGGAAGAACACCGCCTTGACCATCACCGTCAGCACCAGGATCGCCACGCCGAAATTGCCGATCTGGGCGTAGAGCCATTCGAGCAGCCAGAACAGCGGCTTGGTGAAGAACCAGAACCAGCCCCAGTCGATCGTGAGATCGAACTTCTCGATGCCGTACTTCTTCTCGTACTCGTCGATCACGCGCACGATCTTGGCGCCGGCGAACAGGCGCGAGGTGCTGGTCGAGGTGGCGCCCGGCGCGATCGTCACGCCGGGTGACGTGTAGTCGATCTGGTACTTGGGATCGGCCTGCGTGCCGGTCTGCTTGATCGAGACGTCGACCTTCGACTGCTGGTCGGGCACCAGGGTCGTCATCCAGTACTTGTCGGTGATGCCGACCCAGCCGCCGGTCGTCTGGAATTTCTGCTGCTTGTTGTCCTTGAAGTCGGAGTAGCCGAACTCCTTCAGGCTGCCGTTGAAGACGCCGTAGGGACCTTCATGCAGGATGTAGATGCCCTCGGCCTTGGGCAGGCCGTAGCGCACGACCAGGCTCCAGGGAAACAGCGTCACCGGCTTGTCCGTCTTGTTCTCGACGCTCTGCTTCACGTCGAACATGAAGTAGTCGTCGATGGCGATCTCGAGCCCGAAGATCAGGCCCTGGCCGTTGTCCCAGGTGAGCCGTACGGGCTTGCCCGGCGCCAGCGTCGGGTTGTCGGCGGTCCACAGCGTGTCCGCCTGCGGCGTCTTGATCGAAGCGTCAGACGACGCCCAGCCGAACTCGGCGTAGTAGGGATGCTCGCCGCCGACCGGCGACAGCACCGGCACCGGGTCGCTCTTGGGATCGATGGTCTCGCGATACTTGACCAGCCGCACGTCGTCGATACGGCCGCCTTTCAGCGCGATCGAGCCGACCAATTCGGGCGTATCGAAGGTGACGCGAGGCGCGGCCGCCAGCGCTTCCTTGCGGTTCAGGATCTGCGCCGCGGCCGGCTCGACCGACGGCGCGCCGGGCGCACCCGGTGCCGTCGACTGGCTGGCCGGCGTCTGCGGCGTTCCGGATTGGCTGGTCGTCTGCGGCGGGACCGGCGGCTTGGCCGGCTGGAAGAAATGCTGCCAGCCCACGATGATCAGGACCGAAAGCACGATAGCGACGATGAAATTCTTCTGGTCCATTTCGGGCGAACTCTGGGGGCGCTTCTAGGCGCGCTCGGCGGGATGGCAGGAAAGCGGTTGGCGGACGTCATCGGCCGACGGCACGGGATCGTAGCCGCGACCGCCCCACGGCCCGCAACGGCACAGCCGGTGCGCCGCCAGCCAGCTGCCTTTGAGGGCGCCGTGACGCAACACCGCTTCGGCGGCGTAGGCCGAGCACGAGGGTTCGTAGCGGCAGGCGCCGACGAAAAAATAGGCGAGCGTCAGCTGATAGAGGCGAATCGCGCCGCGCAGAAACCCGGACATCAGGAGCGACATCATGCGGCCCGGAAACTGGCGATTTGCCGGGGCCGGCGCAAGCCATCCTTGGCAGGTCATGGCGTCGCGAGGGCGAGCGCTTTGAGCCGTTTCAGGGCCTCGAGCAGCTCCTGGCGCAGGGCTGCGAAATCACGGGCGAGGGCGGCCTGGCGGCCGACCAGCACATAGTCGAGATCGGCCCGGGCCTGGCCCGGGATCACCAGGCGCGCCACTTCGCGCAGCCGGCGGCGCACCCGGTTGCGGGCGACGGCGTTGCCGACCTTGCGGCTGACGGTGAAACCGACCCGGACGGACGGCAGCTCGAGCTCAGCCGGCCGAAGTTCAGCGGGGACTGGCGCCATCTGGAGCACGAAACCGGGCATGGCACAGCGCCGCCCGGCCTGGACGCGCAGGAAATCTCGGCGGTTCGGCAGGCGCCCGAGGCGTGCCGCGGCCAATTTTACTAGGCCGAGAGCCGCTTGCGGCCCGACCTGCGGCGGTTGGCGATGACCTTGCGGCCGCCTACCGTCGCCATCCGCGACCGGAAGCCGTGCCGGCGCTTGCGCACCAGCTTGCTCGGCTGATAAGTGCGTTTCATCACGCAACTCCTTCAAATACAAGACCCCCGCGCTTTGGCGTCGGGGGCAAAATCCGTGGGCGAGGGTAATAAGCGCGGGCGCGCTTTGAGTCAACGAGAGGCTAGGATGGGCTATGCCTCTGGTCCTGCACGGTTATCGCTACAGCGTCTACGTCCGAATCGCCCGCCTCGCCCTGGCCGAGAAGGGGGTGGCTTACGACCGGGTCGAAGTGAACCCCTTCGCGCCCGAGGTCCCGGCCGACTACCTCGCGCTCCATCCTTTCGGCCGCGTGCCGACCCTCGTCCATGACGGTTTCGCCCTCTACGAAACGGGCGCCATCAGTCGCTACGTCGATCGGGCATTCTCCGGCCCCGCCCTGCAGCCCGCGCAGCCCCGAGTGCTCGGCCGAATGGACCAGATCATCGGCGTGGTCGATTCCTACGGTTACTGGCCGCTGGTGCGACAGGTCTTCTCGCATCGCGTCTTCCGGCCGGCGATCGGCCAGCCGGCCGACGAGGCAGAAGTCGAACGCGGCCTCACCGGCGCGACCAAGGTCCTGGCAGCGCTCGAGGCGCTGGCGGCGCCCGATGGACTTCCTCGCCGGACCGACGCTGTCGCTGGCCGACCTTCATCTTGGCGCGATGATCGCCTACTTCGCGGCCGCACCCGAAGGTGCGGCGCTCCTGAAAGATCATCCGCGACTCGCCGCGTGGTGGATGCATCTCAGCCGGCGCAAAAGTTTCGCCGCAACCGATCCCGGACTGCCGAGCTCCTAGCGTCGTCACCGGAGCGTGAGCGCATTTGCTTTGTGGCCGGGACGATGCAGGCCAATATCGATGGCGAGCCACGCGAAAGGCGACATGACCCTCCCGATGTGGCGCCGGCTGATTCCCGTGGCGGTGCTGCTGCTCGGGCTGGCGCTTTTCCTGCTGCTCGATCTCGAGCGCTACTTCTCCTTCGAGATGCTGAGCCGCCACCACGCGACGCTCACCGCCTGGGTGGCGGAGCATGTCGCGCTCGCGGCGCTTCTCTTCGTCGTGGCCTATGCGCTCGTGGTGGCGTTCTCGTTGCCCATCGCCCTGGTCGTCACGCCGGTCGGCGGTTTCCTGTTTGGCCTGTGGCTGGGCGCCGTGCTGTCGGTGATCGGCGCGACACTTGGGTCGGTGGCCGTTTTCCTGGCGGCACGCACGGCGTTCTACGATCTCTTCCACGCCCGCGCCGGCGCCGCCCTGGCGCGCCTCGAGGAAGGCTTTCGCCGCGACAGTTTCAGCTACCTGCTGTTCCTGCGGCTGGTCCCGGTGTTTCCGTTCTGGCTGGTCAATATCGTGCCGGCGTTGCTCGGCATGACGCTCGGCCCCTATACGCTGGCGACCCTGATCGGCATCATTCCCGGCGCGGTCGTCTATTCGAGCATCGGCTCGGGGCTCGGCATGGTGCTCGACCGGGGCGAAACGCCCAACCTGGGAATCATCTTCGAATGGCGCATCCTGCTGCCCTTGCTCGGCCTCGCGGTCCTGGCGCTGGTGCCCGTGCTCTACACGCACCTGCGCGGCCGCAAGACCTCGCCGTGACATGGCTGAAACCCTGACACCCGATGTCTGTGTCGTCGGCGGCGGTCCGGCGGGCCTGGTCGTTGCCGCCGGCGCGGCACAGCTCGGCCTGAATGTCGTACTGGTCGAGCGTGCGCTGATGGGCGGCGATTGCCTCAACTACGGCTGCGTGCCGTCCAAGGCGCTGATCGCCGCCGCCAAGGCGGCCCAGGCCCAGCGCAGCGGTGCCGCCTTCGGCATCGCGTCCGTCGAGCCGCAGGTCGATTTCGGCCGGGTCATCGACCATGTCGCCCAGGTGATCGCTGCCATCGCGCCCAATGATTCGGTCGAGCGCTTCGAGAAATTGGGCGTCCGCGTCCTGAAGGAAGAGGCACGCTTCGTCGACCGCACCGAGCTGCAGGCCGGCCCGCACCGCATCAGGAGTCGCCGCATCGTGCTGGCGACGGGCTCACGGCCGATGGTGCCGCCGATCCCGGGCCTCGGCGACGTGCCCTGTTTCACCAACGAGACGATCTTCGCCAACCGCACCCTGCCCGACCACCTGATCGTGATCGGCGGCGGGCCGATCGGTCTTGAAATGGCGCAGGCGTTCCGGCGGCTGGGCGCCAGGGTCACGGTGCTCGAAGCCGCCGCGTTCCTCGCCCAGGACGATCCCGAGCTTTCCGCCATCGTCGTGGCTCGACTGCGCACCGAAGGCGTCGACCTGCGCGCACCGGCGAAGATCGCGCGTGTCGAACGCGCATCCGCCGGCGTCGCCGTGATCCTCGACGGCGGCGAGCGTCTCGAAGCCTCGCATCTGCTGGTCGCCGCCGGCCGTACGCCGGTCGTCGAGGGCCTCGACCTCGAGACTGCCGGCATCGCCCACACCGGTCGCGGAATCACGGTCGATGCCGCACTTCGCACGTCCAACCGCAACGTCTGGGCGATCGGCGATTGCAACGGCCTCTACGCCTTCACCCATATGGCAGGCTACGAGGCCTCGCTGTTCATTCGCGGCGCGTTGTTCCGCGCGCCCGCTCGGCTCGATACCGCGATCGTGCCGTGGGCGACCTATACCGACCCCGAACTGGCGCAGGTCGGCCTCGGCGAACGCGCGGCGCGCGACAAGCACGGCAAGGCGATCAAAGTCCTGCGCTGGAAGCTTGCCGAAAACGACCGCGCCCAGACCGAACGCGAGACCGAGGGGATGGTGAAGGCGATCACCGACCGGCGCGGTCGCATCCTGGGCGCCGCCATCGCCGCCCCTCATGCCGGCGAACTGATCCAGCCGTGGTGTCTCGCCATCGCCAAGCGCCTTCGGATCGGCGCGTTGGCGAGCTTCGTGCCGCCCTATCCGACCCTGGGCGAGGCGAGCAAGCGCGCCGCCGGCAGCTATTTCACCGATGCTCTGTTCGGCTCGCGCACGCGCGGCCTGGTGCGCCTGCTGGCGCGCCTGCCGATTTGGTGAGGGGCCGCCCGAGCCCTTGATGTGGGCCTCGATGCCGCCATATGTCCTGACGATGGCGGCATCGTCGCCTCAGCCTGTCCGGACGTGTCCAAGAGGAACCCTGCAATGGCCCGGCCGCGCATTGTCATTGTCGGCGCGGGCTTCGGCGGCCTCAGCGCGGCGCATGGATTGGCCGGCGCGGCTGCCGATGTCACCGTCATCGACCGGCGCAACTACCATCTCTTCCAGCCGCTGCTCTACCAGGTGGCGACGGCGGGCCTGTCGCCGGCGCAGATCGCCTCGCCCATCCGCTCCATCCTGCGCGATGCGGCGAACGAGCGCGTGATCCTGGGCAAGGTGTCCGGCGTCGACTGGCAGCGCCGCACGGTAAGGCTTGACGAGGGACAGCCCGACGACCGCGAGATCGAGTATGACATCCTGGTGCTGGCGACCGGCTCGCGGCATTCCTATTTCGGCCACGACGACTGGGAAAGCGTCGCTCCCGGACTGAAGAAGATCGACGATGCCACCGACATTCGCCGCCGCATCCTGTCGGCGTTCGAGCAGGCCGAACAGACCGCCGATCCCGACGCACGGCGGCGCCTCCTCACCTTCGTGGTGATCGGCGGCGGCCCGACGGGCGTGGAGATGGCGGGGGCCATTGCCGAGCTGGCCCATGTCGCCCTGCGCCACGATTTCCGCACCATCAACCCGCGCGACGCCCGGATCGTGCTGGTCGAGGCCGGGCCGCGGGTGTTGCCTTCCCTCCCGGCGACGTTGAGCGACGCGGCGCGTCGCTCGCTCGAACGACTGCATGTCGACGTGCGTCTGGGCGCGCCGGTTTCCCACTGCGACGCGGCGGGCGTGACGATCGGCGACGAGCAGCTCGAAGCCGCCACCATCGTGTGGGCGGCGGGAGTAGCGGCCTCCTTGGCGGCGCAGTGGCTCGGCCTCGAGACGGACCGCGTCGGCCGCGTGATGGTCGGCCCCGACCTCACCGTGCCCGGCCATCCGGAAATCTTCGTCATCGGCGACACCGCCCATGCCGCCGGTCGGGACGGCGCGCCGCTGCCGGGCCTGGCGCCGGTCGCCAAGCAGCAGGGCGCCTATGTCGCGCGCGTGCTGCGTGCCCGGCTGGCCGGCCGTCCCGCGCCCAAGCCGTTCCGCTACCGCAACTGGGGCACCATGGCGACGATCGGCCGAGGCGCTGCCGTGGCCGACTTCGGCTGGCTCAGGCTGCACGGCACGCTCGCCTGGCTGTTGTGGGGACTGATCCATATCTCGTTCCTGATCGGCTTCAGGAATCGGTTCATCGTGTTCTTCGACTGGCTGTGGTCCTACGTGACCTTCCAGTCCGGCGCGCGTCTGATCACCGGCCCCGGTTCGCACTAGGAAGCGCGCGCCGGCCCGGGAGACTGCCCAGCACGGCAAACAACCAAGCCCAGCCACAGGCGTCGCGGCCGGTGCCGCGAAAAGGCCTCAACACAAGTCCGTGCGCTGACCTAGGCCGGGGACGCCTGGTCCGATAGACTTCGGCAATGACCGCCGATGTCACCGTTCCGGCCGAATCGGTCCGCCCGCTGCGTCGCCGAAACCTCACCTTCGGGCTCTCCCTGCGCATCCTGGGGCTGGTGATTGCCGCGGTGATGACGGCCGAGATCCTGATCTTCCTGCCCTCGATCGCCCGCTTCCGCGCGGTCTATCTCGAGCAGCTCATCGAGAGCGGCACCCTGGCGGCGCTGGCGCTCGACGCCACGCCCGACAACATGGTGACCGAGGAGGTCAAGCGGTCGCTGCTCAACAATGCTCGCGTCGACACCGTGGTGCTGGTCGAGCCCAACAAGCCCAAGCGCGCGTTGATGACCATCGAACCGCGTCCCAGCATGCCGAGCTACAACCTCAAGGAAGAGGGCATGTTCACGCTGGTGTGGGACGCGCTGGCGGCGATGGCGCATGACGGCGCGCGCTACATTCGCGTCGGCGGCGAATCGATGCGCCTGCCGCACGCCATGGTGTGGATCATCGTCGACGAGCTGCCGATGCGCATCGCGATGTACAGCTACGCCACGCGCATCCTGGCGATGTCCATCATCATCGCGCTGTTCACCGCCGTCCTGCTCTACCTCGCGCTGCGCTGGCTGGTCATCCTGCCATTGCAGGATCTGTCGTCCGACATGACGGCGTTCCGGCGCGCGCCCGAGGAGCCGGGGACGGAGCGTCCGCCGACCGGCCGCAACGACGAGATCGGCGTCGTCGACCGCGAGTTCCAGAACCTGCAGCGCGAGCTCCGCGCCTCGCTCAGGCAAAAGTCGCGATTGGCCGAGGTCGGCGCGGCGACCAACAAGATCAACCACGACCTGCGCAACATGCTGTCGACGGCACGCCTCTTGTCCGACCGGCTGGCGCGCAGCGACGACCAGCGCACACGGGCGCTCGCGCCGACCATCCTCAACACCATCGACCGGGCGGCGCGGCTGGCCAGCGACGCCATCGAGTATGTGCGCGACCGGCCGACGCCCCGGATCGCCGAAATAGAGCTGGCGGACCTGGTCGACGAGGTCGGCGTCGCGCTGCAGGAGCAGGGCGAGGACAGCGATCCCAACATCGTGCGCCACTGGATCAACGAGTGCAGCGACGAGCGGCCCGTGCGGGCCGATCGCGACCTGCTCTATCGCCTGTTCGTCAATCTCGGCCGCAACGCCTTCGAAGCCGGCGCCACCACCGTCACCGTGCGGGCCGAGGCCAACGGCAAGTATTTCCTGGTCGACGTCGCCGACAACGGCCCTGGCGTACCCCAGGCGGTCGCCGCCCAGATCTTCCGTCCCTTCACCACGGGCGGGCGCGCCGGCGGCGCCGGGCTGGGCCTTGCCATCGCCCGCGACCTGGTGCGCATCCACGGCGGCGACATCACGCTGGCCGAGACCAGCGCTGCGGGCACGACGTTCCGCTTCACGTTGCCGCTCGGCAGTTGACTGCCGGCGACTACTTCTCCGCCTTCAACCTCGCGATGAAGTCGCGGATGCGTCGCGCGTTGACGCCGAGATCCGATTCGCCGACACGGCTTTTGGAGCGGATGTCGATGCGGCTGCCGGTGCCTTCGGGACGGATGCGCACCACGATGTCGTCGTTGAAGCCGAACCATTCGCTGGTGGCGATGGCTTCGAGGCGCCCATCGGCCGGCGCGCGCGCGACGACGTCCCAGTCCATCGCCATGGCCACGGCATCGACGCGCTTGAACGCCTCGGCCGGCGGAACCGGCAGGATGACCGGCACGATGTCGGGATAGGCGGCGCGCTGCAGCACGCCGACGCTGGCGCCGGGATAGGCCGGCGGATTGGGCGCGCCGCGGCGCATCTGCAAGGTGGCGACCAGCGCCGGCGGATTGGCGATGTCGGTCGAGATGTCGTTGATCTCCGGCGATCGTTGGGCGCGCAGGAACCAGTCGAGCGGCATGTAGGCGGCGGCACCGCCGATCACGATGGCGAGCAACGCCGCCACGAAGCCGCGCCGGCGATCGCCGGGCCGGGTCGGCACGATGGTGGCAAGGCCCAGGGCAACGGCGGCGACGGCCAAGTAGAAGCCGTAGCGGAAGACCGCGAAGTCCGCCTCGATATCGAGCCCGGCAAAGCGGTGCAGCGGACCGGCCGAGGCGACGACCAGCGCCGCCACGCAGGCCGTGATGAAGGCCATGCGCGCCAGACGATGACTCAACGGGTTGGTCGGCCGAACGAACATGACGTCTCCGCTGCAACCTTATCGTAACCATGAAAGACGGCCCACGCACCCGCCCGACAGGCTCCTCGACAAGGACGGCGGCATTCTCTATGCGGCGGCGATGACAATTGTCGACGTCGACCGGCGCCGTGCGATGGCGGCGGGCTTTATCGCTATCGCACTGTGGGGCGCCCTGGCGGCGCTGTCGGTAACGGCCGGTCCCATTCCGCCGTTCCAGATGGTTGCCATGACGTTCACCGTGGGCGCCGCGATCGGCATCGTGCGCGCTCTCGCCCGCGGCGTCGGCTGGGGCGGCCTCGTGGGCTGGCCGCCGCGCGTGTGGCTGCTGGGCGTCGGCGGCCTGTTCGGCTACCACGCGCTCTACTTCGCAGCACTCCAGCTTGCCCCGCCGGCCGAGGCCAACCTCGTGAACTATCTGTGGCCATTGCTGATCGTGCTGCTGTCGGCGCCGCTCGCCGGCGAACGCCTGGGCTGGCCGCATCTTCTGGGCGCGTTGCTGGGCTTCGCCGGCGTCGTGCTGCTGGCCTTCGGCCGCGGGCTGAGCTTCACCGGCGCCTATGCGCTGGGCTACGCACTGGCGCTGGGCTGCGCCTTCACCTGGTCGCTCTATTCGGTGCTGTCGCGCCGCTTCGGCGAGACGCCGACCGACGCCATCGCGGCGTTCTGCACAGCATCGGCCGCCTTGTCGTTGGTCTGCCATCTCCTGTTCGAGCGCACGGTGTGGCCGGCCTCGACGACGGCGTGGCTTGCCGTGCTGGTGCTGGGTCTCGGTCCGGCCGGCACCGCGTTCTATCTGTGGGATCATGCCGTGAAGCGTGGCGACATCCGCGCGCTGGGCGCCCTCTCCTACGCCACGCCGATTCTCTCGACGGCGCTCTTGATCGCGTGCGGCCTCGCCGAGCCCAGCGGCACGCTGCTGGTCGCCGCGATCCTGGTCACGGCGGGCGCCGTGCTCGCCTCACGCGATCTGTGGTCGCCAACCGGGCGGCGCTAGCTCGAAATTGGCGAACTCGAAGGCCGGCGATACCGTGCAGCCGACCAGCGTCCAGGCGCCGAGCGAGCGCGCGGCCTGCCAGACCTGGCGCGGCACCACGGCCTGGGGCTGCTCGCCCAGGCCGAAGTCCTTGCCGAGCCGCAGGTGGCGCACGCTCTTGCCGTCTTCGCTCAACGACAACTCCAGCGGCGCGCCGGCATAATGATGCCAGATCTCGTCGGCATTGGTGACCTTGTGCCAGTGCGAGCGTTCGCCGGCTTTCAGCAGGAAGTAGATCGCCGTGCCTTCGGGCGCGCGGAACGTCTGGACGTAGTGGCCGCCCTCGGGATGCGGCTTCAACCCGAGATGCGTGACGATCTCTTCGGCGTTCACACCGGGCGGCTTAGGCCGGCGCTGTCGTCTTCATCGACGGCAGCTTGGAGAAGGTGCTGAACCACTTGGCGAGCTTGGGGCGCTTGGCGCGCCAGTTATGGTCGCCGAAGCGGAAGTCGAGATAGCCCAGCGCGCAGCCCACGGTGATGGTGCCGATGGTGGGCTTGCCCTTGAGCGACTTGGTCTCGGCCTCGAGCTGGTCGAGCACGCCGTCGATCTTCTTGATCTGGCCCTTGCTCCAGTCCGGCCAGCGCTTCTCCTCGGGCCTGAGGAAGCCCTCGTAGCGCGCCAGCAGCGCGGCATCGAGCAGGCCGTCGCCCATCGCCTGCAGGCGCAGCGCCACCCAGCGCTCACGGCCCTTGCGCGGCAGGAGCTTGCGCCGCTTGTGCTGGTTGTCGAGGTATTCGCAGATCACCGGCGAGTCGAAGAGATCCATGCCCTTGACCGAGAGCGCCGGGATCTTGCCGATCGGATTGTGCTTGTCGACGTCGGCGTTGGGCGCCACCGGCGTCAGCGCGACGTTGACCATGTCCAGTTTCTTGTCGAGCCCGGTCTCGATCGCAACCGCCCGCACCTTGCGGGCGTAGGGCGACGAGGGCGAGTAGTAGAGCTTCATCTTGGCCATGTCGGTCTCCTGTCTCTGGCGTCTCGTTGGCTGTCTTCAGCCCCGTCAGACGCCGGCCATACTCGGAATGTCGGTATCGTTCAGCCGTACCTTGTGGGCGACCTCGACGAGCTGCTGCCAGGTCGTGGTATCGATCGGCACGCCGTTCTTCTCGCGGTCGACCTTGCGCGCGCGCTCGGGCTCGCCCGGCGCCAGCACCTCGGGCACGCCCGCCCGCGGCTTGGCCGACTTCACCCAGGTGATGAAGGTCTCGACCTCGTCCTCGAACGTCTCGGTGCCGCCCATCGACTCGGGATCGATGATGATCGACAGCATGTTGTTGATGATGTCGGTGCCGTTCTTCTTGATGGTGCGCGGGCTGTGGGTGCGCCCGCCGGTCAGCGCGCCGGCCAGCAGGTCGCAGATCACGGCGAGACCGCCGCCCTTGTGCAGGCCGAACGGCAGGATGGCGCCGTAGGGCGGATTGTACATCACGCCGGGATCGGTGGTGGGCTGGCCGGCCGAGTCGATCAGCAGGCCTTCGTCCATCTGCACCTTCTTGTTGTTGGCGACCCGGACCTTGCCCATCGCGACCTGGCTGGTGGCGAAGTCGAGCACGATCGGCTCCTTGCCCTTGCGCGGCACGGCGGTGCAGTAGGGATTTGTCGTGAAGCGCGGCTCGGCGCCGCCGAACGGCGCGACCAGCGACTTGTGGCCGTGCACGTTCACCCAATGCGTGCTCACCATGCCGGCGCGCGCGCACTGCTCGCCCCAGTGGCCGATGCGTCCGATGTGGTGGGCGTTGGTGAGGCCGACAACGCAGACGCCGTGCTTTTTAGCGCGGTCGATGCCGATATCCATGGCCTCCTTGGCGACGACCTGGCCGTAGCCCGCGCCGCCGTCGATCACGATGACCGCGCCATTATCGCGCGAAATCTTTGCATGATGGTTACGGACGCAGCGGCCGGTCGTGGTGTTCTGGATATAGGCCGGCATCATGCCGACGCCGTGGCTGTCGTGGCCGAACAGGTTGGCCAGCACCAGGTGATCGGCGACCAGCCGCGCCTCTTCATCCGAACTGCCGTCGGCCCGGCAGATCGCCATGGTGAAAGCGTGCAGACGATCGGGCTTTACACGTACTTCGCCCACCGCGCTCTGCCCCTCGGCCATGCCGCTTTCCCCCCCTTTTTCCTGTTTCGCGCCGCAAGGTTCCCCGCCGCCGGGGTCCTGTCAACGGCGAAGCGCCAGGAGCCCGACTGTAACGAAAAAGTCGCCCTGTTTTGACCCTGCCGGGCGGCAGACGGGCCCGCGGGGGGCGTGGTAGACCTTGGTTCCTCGCGGGTCCGTCAGGACAACAAAGAACGAAATGCCCCATTTCCCCCGCCTGGCTTGGCTCCTGTTGCTGCTGCTCGTCGGCGCCGGCACGGCGTTCGGCCAGCCCGCATCGCCGCCGCAACGACCGTTCGCCCAGCTGATCGACGTCTGGACGGGCCAGCTCGACCGCATCGCCACGCGGGCCGAACAGGCCAAGCTGCTGCCGGTCGAGATCGACGGCCTGCGCGAGCAGGTCGCCGACGTCCGCGCGGCGGCGGCGGCAGCCGCCGCGATCGCCCGCAACGACCTGGCCGACACCAAGAAGCTTTTGGCGCCGCTCGAGGTCAAGCCGGGCGCCGACGTGGTGCCGGAAAGCGACGTGGTGAAGGCCGATCGCGCCCGGCTGTCCGACCTGGCGACGATCAGCGAGAGCCAGGTCAAGCAATGCGAGGTGATCATCGCCCGCGCCGACCAGCTGACGGACCGCCTGACCAAGCTGCGCGGCCAGGTCATGCTCGATGCGCTCCTGCATCGCGATGTCTCGCCCTTGTCGCCCGACGTGTGGCGCCAGCTCGGCCCGCAGTTCAAGACAGCGGTCGAGACCCTGTCGGCGGCGATGGCGGTATGGGGCCGTGAGGGCTTGAGCGCGCTGGGCTCGGGCGACCGGGATCTCACGCCGCTCGGCGTCTGGGCCGTCGTGACCGTGCTGCTGTGGTGGGGCGGACGGTACCTGCGCCAACGCTTCGGGCGCGGCGATGCGATGGAGCCCGGCCAGCGCGACCGCGCCATTGCCGCCGCCGTCGACGGCGTCGGCCTGGTGCTGGTGCCGATCCTGTCCGTGCTGCTGGTCGGCAGGCTGCTGGCCGCGACCGCGCCACCGGCGCCGATCGATGTGCTGGTGCCGGAATTCATCGTCCGCGTGATCACCTTCCTGCTGGTGATCGGGCTCACCGCCACGGCGCTGTCGCCGCGCCGGCCGGCCTGGCGGGTGCTGCCGTTCTCGACCGAGAGCGCGGTCTTTCTGTCGCACGCGATCCGCCGCCTGATGGCGTTCGGCCTCGGCATCGATCTCGTCTATGTCGTCCTGACGCACGGCGCCGGCGATCGCAGCGCGCTGGTATCGGTCGGCGCCCTGGTGATCGCCATCGTCGTGGCCCTGCTCACCCTGCCGGCGCTGAGCAATCGCGCCTGGCACACGGTGCCGGTTGAAGGAGCCGACCGGCCGCGGATGATCGGCGGCACCTGGTGGTCGATCGTGCGCCTGCTGCTGAACGTCCTGGTGCTGTCGGCCATCCCCTTCGCGCTGCTGGGCTACGCCCCGCTCGCCGCCCATCTGCACAACGCGATCTTCAGCAGCTCGCTGCTGATCGCCATCGTCGCCCTGACGCATCGCCTGGTGGCCGATCTCCTGGAGGAAGCCGCCGCGCCCGACACGCCGCCCGGCCGATGGGTGCGCCACCGCTTCGGCCTGGCGCCCGACGCACCGCTGCGCGGCCAGCATCTCGTGCTGCTGATCTTCGACGTGTTCCTGCTCCTGGTGCTCGCGGTCGGCATCCCCGCGGCGTGGAGCGTCGACACCGACGCCATCGTCGACGGGGCGGGCCAGCTGATGCGCGGCGTCAAGGTCGGCGGCGTCACCATATCGCTGAACAACATCGGCATGGCGATCGTGGCCTTCGTGATCTGCATGGTGCTGGCCCGCCTGGTGCGCACCGTCGTGCGCGACCGCGTGCTGCCGACCGTCGACGCGCCGCTGCCGCTGCGCCAGTCGATCGACACCGGCCTCAACTATATCGGCGTCCTGCTGGCGATCGTGATCGGCATCGGCGTGCTGGGCGTCGACTTCACCAACCTCGCCATCGTGCTGGGCGCGCTCTCGGTCGGCATCGGCTTGGGCCTGCAGAACATCGCCAACAACGTGATCTCGGGCGTCATCATGCTGGTCGAGCGGCCGGTCAAGGCGGGCGACTGGGTGAGCGTGGCGGGCTACGAAGGCTTCGTGCGGCGCATCAACATCCGCGCCACCGAGATGGAGACCTTCCAGCGCACCCACGTCATCATGCCCAACAGCATGTTCCTGCAGAACCCGGTGGTGAACCGCACCTATGCCGACACGTCGAGCCGCATCGAGATCAAGCTCACCGTCGGGCTGGCGACCGACGTCCCGGCGATGGAAGCCCTGCTGCGCGAGACGGCGCTCGGCCATCCGCGCGTGCTGCGCGTGCCGGCGCCGATCGTGCGCTTCGAGCGCATCACGCCGACCGGCCTCGACTTCGACCTGTTCGTCTTCGTCAACCGCGTCGAAGACCGGCTGGTCGTCACCAACGACCTCAACCAGGCGATCCTGGCCAGGCTGATCGAAAGCGGGATCCTCGATCCGCAACCGATGCCCACGTTCAAGCTGCATGGCCTGGAGAAGCATCTGGCCCTGGATGGCAAGGACGGCAAGGACGGCAATGCCGCCGCGCCGCCGTAGGGACGCAGCGCCGCGCCGGCGCTGGCCGCTCTGGCTGCTGTTCGCCGCGGGCGTGCTGGCCGGCGTCGCGCTGTGGGCCTATTCGCCCAGCCTGCCGGCGGAGACGCTGATCGCGCGCTACGCCAACGACCGGTCGAAGTTCGTCGATGTCGGCGGCGTGCGCGCCCATGTGCGCGACCAGGGCAATCCCGACGGCATCCCGCTGGTGCTGATCCACGGCTCGCTGGGCTCGCTGCACGAATGGGAGGGCTGGGTGAGCGAGCTCGGCAAGCAGGCGCGGCTGATCTCGGTCGACCTGCCCGGGCACGGCCTCACCGGCACCTGGCCGCGCGACGACTACACGGTCGAGGCCTATGCCGATTTCATCGAGGTGCTGGTCGACGCGCTCAATCTCGATCGCTTCGCGCTGGCCGGCCATTCGCTGGGCGGCGCCGTGGCCTGGAGCTTTGCCGCGACGCGGCCCGACCGGGTGAGCCAGCTGATCCTGGTCGACTCGGCGGGCTACCCGCGCGAGGGCGGCGAGGCGCCGCTGCCGACGCGGCTCGCCCGCCTGCCGGTGATCGGCGACATCGGCATCTACTTCAAGCCCGAGAGCGCGGTGCGGCGCTCGCTGGCCGATGCCTATGCCGACCCGGCCCTGGCGACGCCCGAGCGGACGAGGCGCGCCGCCGAGCTGCAGCGCTTCCCCGGCAACCGCGAAGCCACCTTGCAGCGCGCCCGCACGCAGGAGCCGCTCGATCCGACACCGCTCAAGCGCCTCGCCGTGCCGACCCTGATCCTGTGGGGCGCCAAGGACCGCTGGGTGCCGGTCGCCGACGCCTTCCGCTTCCAGGGCGACATCAAGGGCGCGAAGCTCCAAGTCTTCGAGAATCTCGGCCACAACCCGATGGAAGAGGACCCCAAGGCCACCGCCGCCGCCGTGGCCGCGTTCCTGGTTCCGATCCCGCCGCGTCCTGTTCCGCCACCACCGCCCGAGCCGCCGTCGACCGACCAGATGGTCCATCCGTCGGTCGTGCCGGAGAAGGACTAGCGTTGGTCCTCGGCCTCGAGGAGCGCCATCACCTGGGCGAAGGCGGCGTCGGCGATGGCTTCGATTTCCTGCTTGGTGCGGTTCTGGATGGGATGGGGGACGTAGACGACGGCGGGCTCGAAGCCCAGCGAATCGCTTTGCGCGGCGACGCCGTCGACGAAGCCGGTGGTCACGATGTTGACGCCGGGAAGGCCGCGGGTGTCGAGGTTATTGAGGTCGTGCAGACTGCACGATGTGCAGGACCCTCAATCGCTTAAGGCGATCACCGCGAGCTGCGCTTCGGCGGCGATCTGCTGCATCAGCGCGAGCGGCGCCACCTTGGTGTTGGTGGGCTTGCGATAGCGTTTGGTCGCCACGCCGGCTTTCTTGAAGTGGCCCTCGAGACGATCGAGGAACTCCACGCCGCGCGCCTTGCCGATATCCATCAGCGCCACGGTCTTGCCGTCGATCGACGACGGCGGCGCGAGTCGGGCGCGTCGGGTCGGCGAGCTCTCGGCGGTCGGATCGCGCAGTTTGATCGATGTGCTCATGGAGAAATCTCCCTCAGCGAATCTCATGGGTGACGGCCTGGCATTCGTCGCGCACGGACTGGCCCGGCCAGCCGCCGATGATGGCCGAGAATAGCCCGGCCTCGCCGCCGGCGCGAACGATCAAAAGCCCGTCGGGCTGGAACTTGTCGATCATCTTGTCGCGCGCGCCGATGCGCGGCAACCCCTCGGCGACGCCCTGCGCGCCCTGCACGAGGTCGCGGCCCGGCCGCTTCAGCGCCTGGTACAGCGCCTCCTCGATCTGCCGGCGTCCCCAGCCGCCGTCCTTGAAGATCTTGTAGTGCTCGGGCGACAGCACCAGCACGGCATTGCCGGCGAGGCAAAGCTTGGGATGGCCGACGCCGAACAGGCCCATCGCCAGCGAGCGCACCAGCTCCTCCGGCGTGCGCGACTTCTGGTCGATGAAGCCGTTCACGCCCTCGCCGTGGAACAAGGTGACGGCGCTCTTGCCCGGCGCGATGCCGCGGCGCACCGACAGCGGCTCCCAGTCGGGATCGGATTCATCCTCGGCAAAGCAGAAAGTGTACTTGCCGGGATTGCCCAGGGTCGCGCGATCGATCGCGCCCGGCAATCCGCCGCCGACATTGCGCACGATCAGCTGCAGCGCGCGGCCGATCGTGGCGTTGGCGCGGTTGCCCTGGCCCAGCGCGTTGACGCCGCTGTTCATGCCGATCGCCTTGGCGGCCGGGCCGTTGATGATCACCAGCGGGCCGGAGAAGTGCGTGGTGCAGAGCAGGCCATGCAGCACGAACAGCGGATCGAGCGAGGCTTCCAGCACGCCCAGCACGACGGGCATGTATTCCGGCTTGCAGCCCGCCAGCACGGCGTTGATCGCCACCTTCTCGACGGTGCAGGGCGCGAGGTTGGGCGGAATGAGTCCCACGACCTCGTCGGGCTTGCGATGGGTGCCGCCCAGCATGCGCAGGATGCGCTCGTCGGTCGGCGGCACGACCGGCAGGCCGTCGCTCCAGCCGCGCTCGAAGCAGGCTTCGATCGGATCGTCCCAGTTGCCGACGGCGATCGCGCGCGACTTCAGGCCGGACTCGCCGTAGCGCGCGATCAGCGCCTCGTGCACGCCGGGCTCGACGCTCCGGGAGCCGCAGCCCGGCTGCCAGGCCGGCAGGCCCTTGCCTTCGGCGGCATCGCCGGCCAGCCGCATCCATTCCGTGCGCTCCCAGCCCACGGTGCGCTCGACCTCGCGGCCGCCCTGGAAACGAATGAGCGTCGGCACGGCTTCGATGTTGAGCCGGAACGAACGCTCGAGCTCCTGGTCGTCGATCACCGAGCGCACGCCCGCGGGGAAGGTCGGATCGTCCTGGCTGACGACGGCGAGCGGCCCGGCGCGATCGAGGCTCTGCATCACCGGCTCGACCAGCACGCAGGTCGGGCAGTCGCGCTTGGCGACAATGACGAGTCCGTCGTTGGGGAGACCGTCAGGCATGACGAAGATCCTTGGTCGTCGTCATCCTGAGCGCAGCGAAGGATCTCATCGCCGTTTGAAGCGCCATGAGATCCTTCGCTGCGCTCAGGATGACGATTTACTTGTTCAACAGCTTACTACTCATTCAACAACGCCTCGACCTGCTTGTCGATGAACGCGGCGTCTTCGGGGATGGCGGCGGGGTTGCCGGCGCGGTGGCCCCAGACGGAGGGGATTTCGACCAGCCTGGCGTACCTGAGATGCGGCAGCTCGGCCCTGTTGTCGTCGGTCTGGAAATAGAGGTCGGTGGCCGACGGCATCAGCAGGACCTTGGCCTTGATGCCGGCCAGGGCCATTTCGAGATCGCCGCGGTAAAGGTCGTTGGCCGAGATGTCGCCGGCCTGCCAGGTCCAGAGCTGGGCCATCAGGTCGGCGCGCGTTGCGGCGCAGGAAGCTCGCTTCCCACGAGCGCACCAGGAAATCCTCGAGGTCCTTGAAGCCCAGGCCGCGCCACATCTCGCGGCGATAGAAGGTCTGGCTCAAGGCCCAGCCGGCATAGATGCGGCCCATGGCGCGCAGGCCGTCCTCGGGCGTCTTGGCGTTCTGCACCGCCGTGCGCACGCCCTCGAGGAAGACGAAATTGTGCGGCGCCGTCTTGGCCGAGCCGCAATTGACCACGATGCGCTCGACCACGTCGCCGAACAAAGCGGCCCAGTGATAGGCCTGCTGGGCGCCCATCGACCAGCCATAGACCATCTTCACATGATCGACGCCGAACAGCTCGTTCAACAGCCGGCGCTGCTGGGTGACGTTGTCGTAGGTCGTGACCTCGGGGAATTCACCGGGTGTGTTCGACGGCGACGAACTCAGCCCGTTGGTGAACATGTTGGGAATGACGATGAAATAGCGGCTGGGGTCGAGGCAGTGCTCGGGGCTGACCAGCCATTCGATGTCGGTGTGATGCGCCGAGTAGCTCGTCGGATAGACGATGACGTTGTCGCGCTTCGCGGAGAGCGTGCCGAACGTCTTGTAGACGATGCGCGCGCCCTTGAGCGTGCCGCCACGCTGCAGCGGAAGATCGCCGCACTCGAAGATGCCTTCGCTTGTTTTCACGCCAGGCTCCGGATGATCTCGCGCTGCACGCCCACGTAGCCCTTGGCGACGTACTTCAAATGCGGCCGCAGGTGGCGGTGCGCTTCGGGCAGGTTGTGGAAGGCGATGTTGGGGAACAGGTGATGCTCGGCGTGATAGGGCAGGTTCCACATCAGGAAGCGCACGATGGGATTGCTGATCGTCGTGCGGGTGTTGGCGAAGCCGTCGTCCGAGTTGGGGCAGAGCGTGTGCTCGCACATCAGATAGAGCCGCAGGAACGGCAGGCCGACCAGCAGCGGGAAGAACCACACCCACAGCACGACATCGGTCCTGAGCACGATCGAGCCCACGACCAGCGCGGCATAGAGCGCCAGGAGCCAGCGGCCCCAGCGCCGCGCCTCGGGCCACGCCGAGGGATGGATGTAGTCGACGCCGCCCTGAAAGCCGAAGGGGAAGAGGAAGATGTCGCGCATCCTGAGCATCACGAACGGGATCGAGCTCACGCGAAACAGCCAGGCGCCCCACGTCTTTGGCGTGCCCGAGGTGACGAGCTCGGGATCGCGGGCGGGATCCTGGGTGTAGCGGTGATGGGCCATGTGATAGTGCCGGTAGAAGCCGGCATTGTTCAGGATCGCCGCCCCGGACAGGAAGGCCAGGACGTCGGCCATCCAGCGCGTCTTGAACGAGCCGTAATGCACCGACTCGTGCATGGCGCCGAACAGCGCATTGACGAACAGGCCCTGCAGCAGCAGCGCCGGCGCCACCCACCAGGTGCCGCGCGTCGCCAGGACCAGCCAGCCGCCGGCGATCAGCAGGGCGAGATGGCCGGCCGTCTGCACCAGCCCGTGCCGGTCCGACCGCGCATAGAGGCGCTTCAGCACCTCCGCCGGCACGACCCGCATCTGGCGGGCGCGTTGGCCGGTTACGACATAGGCGCCCACAGCCCCTCCTTGTAGGCAACCTCGGTGCGCGCCTCGGCCGCCTTCTTGTCGTCCTCGCTCAAGCCGATCTGGTCGCCGACCATGCGGCTGATCGACGGGAAGGTACCCTTGGGCTGGACATAGTCGGGCGCCCACAGGCGCGAACGCAGCAGCGCCTTGGCGCAGTGCAGGTAGGCCTGGCGCACCGAGATCACGATGGCGCACTTGGGCACCTTGCCCTGCACCGCCATCGAGGCCAGCAGCTCGGCATCGACCGAGAGCCTGGCCGTGCCCGCCACCCGCACCGTGTCGTTGACGCCGGGCAGCAGGAAGATCAGCGCGACCTCGGGATTCTCCAGCAGGTTTTTAAGCGTATCGAGCCGGTTGTTGCCGGGCCGGTCGGCGAGCGCGATCGTGTGCTCGTCGAGCACCTTGAAGCCGCCCGGCGGATCGCCGCGCGGGGTGACGTCCTGCTTGCCCGAGGCGTCGGCCGTGGCGATCAGGCAGAGCGGCGAGAGGGCGATGAAGCGGCCCATGTGGACGTCGATGCGGCCGATATCCTTCAGGGCGGCGCCCTTGCTGACCGGGGCATAGGACGCGACCAGCGCCTGGGCGCCGGCGGCATCGAGCAGGGCGGGCGAACGCGGCAGGGCGGTGTCGGGCATGGAACCTCCGTGGGTCTCGCAAAAGCCTAGCACGAATCGGACCGCAGCGCGCCGGCATCAGCCGCAAACCCTTGAACCGACTGGAAGAATTGGGTTGGGAACACCTGCCCCTCCGATTCGTTCACCAACAGCGCTTGTAGAGAGGAAAGGAGAGATCCCATGAGCGATTACATTCCGAACCCGCCGGACCCGCGACTGGATCCGCGCAACCGAGACCCGCGCAACTACGACGCCTATTACGAGCCGAGCGGCGGCAGGGGCCTCACCCTGGTGGTCGGCATTCTGGTGGCGATCGCCCTGGTGGCCGGCCTGATGTTCTTCACCACCGGCCCGCGCGATCGCACCGACCAGGCGCAGCTGCCGGATCGTCCGGTAACCGCACCGGCCGACCAGACCCGCCTGCCGACGATCCCGCCGCCGCGGACCCCGCCGGCCGCTGCTCCGGCTGCGCCGCAGTAAGGGCAGAAGCCCCGCGAGAACAAAAAAAGCCCGACCGCGTTTTCACGTGGTCGGGCACACAGGCCTTTTTGGTTAGTGACAAATTCTTACCATAAGCACGGTCCGGGTAAAGCCCGGATCGTGCCTTGCTGTGTGCAGGGCTGGGTTGCGTCTGGAAGAAGTCAGACGGCGCGCTCGGGATGACGGGGCAGGTGCGGCCATCACACCACCCATCGCTTGAGCCTCGCGAGGCCTTCCTCGAACCGGCGTTCTTCGGCCCAGTCGCGCTTGGCCACCGGGTAGGCGAAGGTGAGGGCCAGCGCGTCGGCGTCGTCGGGCGAGGCGAGGCCGCGGCGGCGCATGTCGTCCTTGCGCTCGAGCAGGATGGCGTCGGAGGCGTCGTAGCCATAGTCGACCGCCGACAGGTCGGCGGCGAGCTCGCGGTCGTCGGGCAGGCAGCCCGCCTTGCACCATTCCTTCATGTAGCCCCACATCTCGGCCCGCTTGTTGGCGTAGCGCACGGCGGCATCGCTGCCGTCGGTGCGGTCGGCCCGGCCGCCGAAATCGACGCCCGTCAGGTTGGGGCAGCCGAGCTGGTTCAGCCGGTCGACGACGCCCCAGCCGATGCCGGTGCCGTCGACGAACACCGCGTCGGGAGAATGGCTGTTGACCTGCTCCATGACCCGGCTCGCCACCTGCATGAGATCGGGGATGCGGAATTTTATCGCCGGGATCGAACGCGCATCGAGGCCGCGGCGGAAGCGGATGACGCTCTGGTCGGCGCCCTGCCGCGCGATGTCGACGCCCATGACCAGTGGCGCCGTCGGATCGGCCTCGAGGGTGCGCGCGATCGCGTCGGCGACCCGCTCGCTGTCGATGAACTGCAGGGTGCCGGCGCGCGGGAAGACGCCGCGCACGCGCACCCGCACGAAATCCGAATCCTCGCCGTAATCCTTCACCCAGGTGGCGATCTGCGTCTTGTTGGTCATCGACACCGAGCGCGAATCGATCTGCTGCGGCTGCCAGCGATGGGCGAAGCGGCCGCCGGCGAAGCATTCGCGGAAGCGGCCTCGCCGTCCGCGTCGGATTGCCGAAGGCCGCCCAGAACAATTCGGTGCCGCCGTCGGTCAGCGCGCCCTCGACGGTCTCCCACACGCCCTCGGGAATCGCCGATGCCTCGTCAAAGAGGGCGAAGGCGCGCTTGCCCTTGTTATGGAGACCGGCGATCGCCTCGGTGTTGTTCTCCGACCAGGTGATGGCGTCGACCCGCCAGGTCTTGTCGTGGCCGGGCTGCGCCGAGTGCAGCGAGGTCGCGGTGTAGGTGAACCACTGGCGGTTGGCGCACAGCGCCAGCCACTTGGCGAGCTCGGGCCAGGTCTTGGTGCGGAGCTGGCCCTCGGTGTTGGCGGTGACGATGCCGCGCGTGTCCGACAGCGTCGACAGCGCCCACAGGATGATCCAGGCGACCAGCGCCGACTTGCCGATGCCGTGGCCCGAGGCGACGGCCACCCGCACCGCCTCGTCGGGAGACATCAGGCCCTTGTTCAGTCCTTGGCCGAGCTTCTCCAGGATGTCGCGCTGCCACGGCTCGGGGCCGCTGTCGTCGGCCAGCACCGTGCCCGCCTGTCCCCAGGGGAAGGCGAAGTCGACGTAGCCCACCGGATCGAAGCGGTAGCCGCGGATCTGCTCGCGCAGGGCCTCTTCGGCCGCGGCGGCGGCCTCGGCCGACTGCGCGCCGTTTCCCGCGCCGCCTTTCGCGCCAATTTTCGAGCCTGGGCGGCGCGCGCGCTTACTCGGCGGCATGGCGCACCCCATGGCAGCGCCATCGAGCGCCGCCGCCAGATCGTCGGTGGGCTCGAACTCCGGCGCCGCCTCGGCCCGCGCCTGCCAGTACTCGCGCTGGCGGTTGCGCAGCCAGAACATGCAGGCCTGGGTGTCGGGCGGATAGGACACGGTGTTGGTGACCGTCTGCTTGTCGCCGCGATAGTGCGTGGTGCGGGTGACCTGGTGGCTGAACCCCTTGGCGCGCTCGAACAGGGCACGGACGATCACGCCATCGGCGACGGCGCGGCCGCGATACACCGCGTCGGCGAAGTCGGGGTGGGCGGCGATCCAGTTGTCGACGGTGCGGGGGGCAACGCCGAAGAAGCCGGCTAAAACCTCGTTGGTGGCGCCGAGCAGGCAATAGTTATGGGCGAGTTCGATGTACTCGGGTTTGTAGAGCGTCGGTTGTCCGGATGTAGGCATCTGTCGATCCTCGTTGCGTGAGTGTCGACAGGCATACGCCACAACATTGCTCAGTAACGTCAAGCGGATTCCGAGAGGGGAATACTTGCGTACCGGGGGAGGGGCGGGAAAACGCCGGAGTATCTCCGCACGGTTTCTGCAGAACCTCGATCGACAGGGGGGTGCCTGCACTGCATTCAGGTCCCTTGCTTGCCTGGGCTCGGCAGGGCAGCATGCGGTCACACCAGATTGGCGCCAGATTGGCGTAAGGATCATTCTTGCGATGAATGACAACGACCAGACCATTGCACAGCGTATCGCGACGCTGGAAGGCGCGGTTCGCAAAGCCCGCCTGGAAGCCATGCAACTCGCCGCGACGCTTCTCATGAAAGAGAACGCCCTGCTCGCGGAGCCGCTCGCCAATTCAAACGACAAGGGCGCTGTCGCAGCGCTCAGGGCGCGCTATTCAGGGTTGGTGAGCGCGGCCGACGAAACGCAGGCGCTGATCGACAAGCTGCACGCCGAAGAGCACGCGCAGAAGTATCACCGTTAAGGTCTTCCGGAGCGCGCGACCTCCAGGTCCGCTCTTCCTGTTCGATACAAAGATCATGAGCGAGCTGGAGACGCCGCGGTCCGATGACACCGAGTCGCGTCTCCCGCTAGCCGGGCATCTTGTCGATGAACCCCACGATGTTCGCGAGCTTGCCGTCGGACGAGAGCGTCGCGAAGTCGACGCCCTCGACCACCGAGGGGCCGGCTGCCGGGCCGAGCGACCAGGCGAAGCGCACGGCGTTGTTGTGGCTGTCGACCTTGGAGATGCGCCTGAGCACGAAGCCCGGGAACTTGGCCTGCACGCCGGCCAGCATGGCGTCGAGGCCGGACTGGCCGTCGCTCACCATGACCGGATCGCGATAGCTCGCGTTCGCGGCGCAGGACGCGGCGAGCGACGACTGGCGGCGGGCCGGGTCGGTCTCGTTCCAGGAAGCGACGTAGCTCTCGACGACGGATTCGATGTTGGACATGACACTCTCCAGGGCTCGTTGAAGACGAGCGCAGGAAAGCGCGAATCGGCGGAGCGGGCGATTTCCTGGGAGGTAATGACGGCGGCGGTCTAGTCGGCGCCGGCGTGGCTGGCCGGCGGCGGCTGGCGCAGGAAGCCGCGCAGTTCGGACGCCACGCGGTCGGCGACGATGGCTTCGCCCTTCTGGCTCCAGTGGCCGTCGAGCTTGCGATAGGTGCCGCGGACGCCGGCGAGGTTCTCGCGCAGGTCGACGGTGCGGATGCCGTCCCTGGCCAGGGCGGCGGCGAGCCGCGACGTCCATTCGTCGCAGAGATAGTTCCAGCTATAGGCGCGCGGCCACGGACTCCAGAAGTCGGCATAGTCGGGATCGACGCTGCCGACCGGCGCCAGGAACACCAGCAGCGGCACGCCGCGGCGGCGCAGCACCTGCCGGGTGGCCTCGATCCAGGAAAGCGTCGCCTCGACCTGGCCGTAGCCCGCCAGGCGCGCCGCGTCCTGCGGGCTTTTCGCCACGTCGTAGTCGGAGGTCTCCCAGCTCATCAGCGTGTCGAACATCCAGTCGAGCAGATATTCCTGCTCGCCGTCCTGCGGCAGGGCGATGCTGGCGAAGCGATTGTCGCCGCGCGACAGGACCTCGGCGATGCGCGCCTCGGGCATGTCGGGGAAGCGGTAGGTCTTGGCGTAGGCCACGATGCGCTTCAGCCGTTCCTCGGGCGGCGCGGTGACGGCGGCGAACAGCATCGCCTCGTCGTTGGCCGGCGCCTTCGAGACCGAGCGGAAGAACGCCGACAGGTCGAAGCGGTTGACGATCAGCCAGTTGGTCCGCGGCATGATCGATCCGACCAGCGACCCGCCGGGCGATTCGTCGACCAGCTTCGGCCACATCGTGTAGCCCTGGTCGGGCGCCATGAAGTCGTTGCCGGCATAGATGAACAGCAGCACGGCATCGGGCTGGAGCTCCACGGCGACGTCGCGGATGCGAAAGTAGTAGCTGCGTGGATCGGTGCCGCCGACAGCGAGGTTGACCGCCTCGGTCGGGCCGCCTTCCGTGCCCAGGCGCTGCTGCACGGCGGCCGGAACGGAGAGCGGCGTGAAGCGCGATTCGACGAAGCTGTCGCCGACGAAGACGAAGCGCCGGGTGCCCGCCGGCTTTTCGACGGTCCTTTCCTGGTCGCGCGTGGCCCATGAATTGTCGCCGTCGGCCATCCACGGCTGGCGCTTGAAGGGCGCGCTGAGCAGGCGCACCGGCGCGGGCTGGCGGGCACTGATCACGTGCGCCGGCCAGGGCGGCACGTAGAACGACGCCATGAACTCGGTGCCGGCCAGGGTGGCGGCCACGAGGATGGCGGCGAAGATGGCGCCGAACGCCAGTCGCTTGCGGTCGAGCATGGATCGCCTCTTCCGCCGAAAGGCCATCAGCCATAATACGGCCGGCCCGTTATGTCGTTCAGTCCGTCGCCGGTCACTCTTTTGTCATTTCACTTGTTCTGTAGTTCGCCGGCGGATCATGGGCTGTCAGTCGAGCCAGTCGACCGTCTGCACCGTTCCCCAGATCGCAGCGGTGGTGATCGACAGCGCGGCGAGGGCGGCGATCAGGGCGAGCACGAGGGCGATGCCGTCCTCCTCCAGGTAGGCCAGCGCCAGCAGCATGATGACGGGGGCGGGCACGATCTGGCTGAACGGCAGGGGCGCCAGCATCGAGAGGCCGAGCAGCAGCATCATGAGGCCGGTCAGCCGCTCGGTGGTCTGGAACAGCATGGGCCAGCGCGGGCGAACCAGCCGCTCGACCCAGGCCAGCCGCGGCGCCACGACGGCGACCACCTGCGCCAGCCGCGGAACACCGATGCTGCGGCGCGCCACGAGACGGGGCAGCACGGCCGCCTCCTGCCCGAGCATCATCTGGACCGCCAGCCAGACGACCATCAGGGCCGCGACCGTCGACACGCCGGGCACGAGACCCAGCACGCCCATGACCAGCAGCGCGAGACCGAACGAGCGGCCGCCGAGCTGCTCCATCAGCCAGCCCATCGAGACGGCGGCCTCCCTCTCCGCCCGATCGAGCATGCGCGCGAGCTGGACCGACGTGGGGACACGGGCTGCCGCTCCGCCGTTATCGAGGGGGTCAAGCATTGGCCGAGCTATAGGGGGCGAATTTGACGGCGCGAAGACAGACGATCTGGTATGCTCGGAGCGCGCCACTGCGCGCGGAGTAACCTCCGCGCTTAAGTGCCGCTCATGCTCTGCCGGACCGCGAGGCCTCTGGCTCGCGCCATGTGAAGAGCGCCTGGAGTGGCGCGCTCCCAGCAAAGACGTCACAGGTACCGCTTCAACGTCGGCAGCGCCTGCTCGACGCAGGCGCGGCCTTCGTCGATCGCCTCGTGGGCGCGGTTGAATTCCATCAGGCCGATGTTGCGCAGGCGCGGGACCAGCATGACGTGCGGCGGCTCGCCGGCCAGGCGGGTGCGCGTGATGTGGTCCTGCATGATGTTGAGCGAGGTGGCCAGAACGTCGAAATAGCCGGGCGGCGGCTCGCGAGGCGGCCCGTTGTCGGCCGCGTCCTTCGCCGCCCGCCGGCCGAGCGCCTTGGGCAGCTTGCCCGCGACCTTGCGCAGGATGGCGTGCGACACGCCCGCGGCCTCGGCGGGCGGCGACGGGTCGAGCTCGACGGCGTAGCGGCGCGCCAGAAGGTCGCCGTTGAGATTGACGGCGATGATCACGTCGGCGCCCAGCGCGCGGCAGACCGAGACGGGAATCGGATTGCTGAGGCCGCCATCGACCAGCCAGCGGCCGTCGATGCGGGCCGGGCTCAGGATCCCGGGCAGCGCGATCGAGGCGCGCACCGCCTCGTGGATCGGCCCGGACTGCAGCCAGATCTCGCGCCCCGTGGCGAGATCGGTGGCGACGGCGGCGTAGGGCCGGCCATAGCTCTCGATCGGCCGGTCGATGCCGAGCTGCTGCAGGAAGGCCACCACCTGGCGGCCGTTCAACAGCCCGCCGCCGGTCAGCCGGACATCCGTGAGCTTGAGGATCGCGCGCCAGGTCGCCGTCTCCGCCCACTGCCGCAAGCCGTCGAGCTTGCCCGCGACATAGGCAGCGCCGACCAGGGCGCCGATCGACGTGCCGCAGACGACGTCAGGCTCGATGCCGGCCTCGATCAGGGAATCGATGACGCCGATATGCGCCCAGCCGCGGGCGGAGCCGCTGCCCAGCGCGAGCCCGATGCGGGGACGTGTCACGGCGTAGCCTTCCTGCGGCGCTCGGGGAGAGGAGGCGGCCAAGCGCGGCCAACCGAGGTTGAACAACATCATCATACGAAGCCGCCATCCAAAGACCATCAGATCGTGCGCGCCGCGCCGTCCGGAAATCACACCAAGGTTTAGTCAGGTAATCCTTGGGGTGGATGGCCGATGGCACGGACCCGACCTTGATCAAGGTACGCAGCGGAAGGAGCCAGCGTGCCTAGGGTAGCCACGAGTGGCTTGCCGGACCGCGATGCGAACTCGGTTCACGGGGCGCGCGTAATTTCCGAAAGGCCCAATCGCATCCAGCCGGGAGACTCTCTCACCGTGCGGTGACTCACCCGCGGCGATCCGCCCGCCGCCCGCCACAACACTGACGTGATCTTCCACGACGCTCCCTCCCTCGGGGCGGCGGAGTTCACAGGACACGACCATGAGTATTTTTGTAGATCTGCATGCAGTAGCGGCCAAGCTGTCGTCCGAAGACAACCGACCGTTCTGTGCCTGCTGCGGCAAAGGTCGACTCGTCATGATCGACGAACGGCCGGATCCAAACTTCGGCATCCTCGGCCTGTTCCGGCAGACCTTGCGATGCGACGCGCCGGCGTGCGGCAAGCTCACGATTGTCTGAGCGCGTCCGCTGTCGTGGGACTTGCACTTGGCGCTTGATCCCGCACGCTGTCATCCCGAGCGCAGCGAGGGACCTTTCCGGGGGCCTTAAAGGTCCCTCGCTGCGCTCGGGATGACAGCGAGTTTGGGCGATACAGCGAATCAGCAATGACATGACAGGCGGCCGTCGGCTTTTGTAGTCTTCGGACCATGAGCACCGGTTGGACCTATCTCGACTACACCAGCTACGGCACGACGACGGCCAGCACCGTCCTCGACGCCTACCACCTCTCCGGCACCTACGCCGCCGAATCCTCGATCAACGTCGCCTTCGTCCTGCCGCGCGCCAGCGACCCCACGACGCTGCTCCAGAGCGACTGGGGCACGCGCCAGTCGACCCTGGCCGACCTCAACGCCCACGGCACCTTGTGGTCGACCTTCGGCGCCACGCAGAACGCCTACGACACCCTGCGGACCTATCTCTCCAACCAGCACGCCGTCCTGCTGGGCGACGCGGCGGGCAGCGACGGCTACACCTCCTCGCCCGACTCGCGCACCATCTGGGCGACCCTGACGCCCGACCAGTTCGAGCATGTGTTCGGCGTCCAGCTGCTGCAAAGCGAGCAGCACGGCGGCTTCCAGTACTGGAACGGCAACCTCACGCTGCCGAGCGGCGCCGGCATCGCCGGCCTGTGGTTCGACACGGCGCCGTGGTTCGGCCCCGCGCCCGCCGAAGACAACCGCGCCGGCGGCGCCTCGGTGATCCCGGCGCAAGGCCCGCTCAGCATCGGCAACGGGCTGTCGACCGACGGCTTGCATGAAGCCAACCACTACGCCGGCGACGTCGCCAACTGGTACTATCACTATCCCCTGGCCGGCATCGACGCGCCGACCACGACGGTCGGCCTGCTCGAGCCGCTGGTCGGCGACGCCGTCGCGGCGGGATACAACTTCCAGGCCGGGCTCGACAGCTTCCGCGCCGGCGGCGGGCCTCTCGACTCCCGGCCACTACTACGTGGTGGCCCCTGGCGGCCAGAGCGACACCGGCGATTCCGGCGAGCGCAGCCTCGATGTCGGCGTCGTGAGCTCGGCCAATCCCAACAGCACGCTCGGCCTCTATGTCGGCTCGGGCAGCAGCGCGCTCGCCGGCACCGGCCACGCCAACTCCAACGTCTTCACCGCCTACCAGGACGCCTTCTTCGACCGCGTGCACGCCCCGCCGGTGCTCTCCTCGTCGTTCTCGATCCTGCCGCAGTCGGCGCCCGGCTCGCCCTTCGCCTATGCCGTGCAGCAGCTCTTCATCGACGGCGCGCTCGCCAACATGACGGTGGTGTCGGCCGACAACGACTGGGGCTCGAGCTGGGGCTTCGCCGACGGGCTCGCCAACCAGGCCATCAACTCGAGCTCGCCCTTCCTGCTGCTGGTCGGCGGCACGTCGCTGACGCCGTTCAACTTCGCGAGCCACGACCCCTCGATCGCCGAGATGCCGACCCTGTCGGACTCGCTGCTGGGCCGCGCCATGGCGGGCGACCTCGCGACCATCTGGCTGCTGATCGAGGGCGGCCTGACCAAGCTGCCGAGCGCCATCACCGCGGAGCAGGGCGAGGCGACGACTTTCCTCGAGTCGGTGTGGAACACCTATGCCCTGCACGGCTCGACCCTCAGCCCCGGCCTGAAGCAGGCCGGAGGCGGCGACGGCGGCGTCGACACCACGCAGCCGACGCCGTGGTACCAGCACGATTTCGGCCTGACGCCGACTTCCGCCAATCCCGACTCCGTCGTCCCCGGCAGCGGCACCGGGCGCGGCGCGCCCGACGTCTCGGCCGATTCGGGCGGCAACCTGTTCTACATAACGCCCGGCGAGAACATGAACGGGACCAGCTTCGACGACGGCACCAGCGCCGCCGCGCCGATGTGGACCTCGCTGGTGTCGCAGATCGACACCATCTTCCACGACCAGGGCCTGCCCCAGCTCGGCTTCATGAACGATCTGCTGTACCTGGCCGATGCCGTGGCGCCGGGCTCGTTCAACGACATCGTGTTCGGCAACAACGTCACCTCGTTCCACCTGGGCGGGCCGATCAGCAACCTCGACACCAAGACCGGGGTGTTCACCGACGTCACCCTGACCGGCTTCGGCTATCACGCCGGCCACGGCTACGACCTCGCGACCGGCCTGGGCACGCCCAACGGCACCTTGCTGGCGCGCGCGCTGACGGCGATCGCGCACCAGCAGATCTCGTTCCACGCGCAGTCCCGCCTGGTGAACCCCGACGGCCACGACGGCTGGACCAGCGGCGCCGACCAGACGCTGCTGTTCCAGGCGATGTCGGCCGACGGCGCCCAGGTCGGCGTCGCGGCCGGCCCCGACGCCTTCGGCTTCTTCAGCGCCGCCTCGGGCGCCTATGCCTGGGACAACCAGCTCGCGCAGCAGTCGCTGCAGGCCGAGTTCGATCCAAGGCTGGTCGTGCTCTACGACAAGCAGGCCCAGGGCGCGCTGATGCAGCAGGGCATGCATGCGGGCGACGGGCTCGCGGTGTCGATCGACGGCGGGGCTGCGCAGGCGACGCAGGCCACGCTCAGCAGCGCGTTCGGCTTCGCCGACTTCACCAACGGCGGCGGCGACGTGCGCGTGGCGCGGCCGGTGGCGGTGGCCGAGACGGCGGGCGGGCACGACGACCAGACGGCCATCGTGCGCATCCGCCAGAACGGCGAGGACAGCCTGTCGCTCACGCTCTACCGGGTCGACGATCTCAACGGCGCGATCGGCGGGCTGCATCCGGGCGACCCGGGCTACGAGGCGGCGCTGCACGCGCGGGCCTACCACACGACGGACGGCGACACCTCGATCCGCGGGCCGGGCTACGGCGACTTCGCGCAGGTCGAGCTGCAGCACGTGAACGCCGGCGACCTTGTCGCCATGCAGCTCACCAACAACAGCTCGGGCAACACCTATTCGGCGTTCGCCCAGGCCAACGAGGTGGTGGGCGGCCAGCATGTCGGGCACCTGTGGAGCTACGGGCTGAACACCTGGGGCTGGGAAGACACCGCGGGCGGCGGCGACCGCGACTTCAACGATCTGGTCGTCGGGCTCGATTTCACCAGCGCGTCGGGACATGGGTGGCTGGCGTAGAGGGGTTTTCTCCCGGCGCCGGTAAATGATAGCAGAGACTGGACCGTCGACTGGGCTGCCGCTTAAGGAGATCCGAGCTACGCAAGGCATCCGGCGCGGCGATCTTGTGCGATTCACGCCATGGAGGCCTTTGCTGGAGCGATCGGTGTCGACAGACGCTGATGGAAAGGGCACTCTGCGTTGTACCTGTATGCGAGAGTTGGACCGATAGTGGGCATTCCACTACCACGCTGATGTCGTGTGTAGATGACGAAATCAGTGGTTCCAGGCTCTGGCGACGGGCATCCTCTGAGCGATCGACGGACTTTCGCTTCGAAGGATTCTGGGCTCTCAACCGCTGCCGCTTCCACCCCTTCACGAGCAAGCCGCCATCGTCCGCTTCCTCGATTACGCGGAACGACGGATTGGGCGGTGCAGGGCGAGATAATTCGCAGATCGGGGCGGCCGCGGCGGCATGAGCGCGATCTGATGCAGGCACGCTCGATACAAACGCGGCACGGCGCCGTAGCAATCCGCCGCCCGCTCCAGCAGATCTGCTGGAGTACCCAGCTGAGGAGACAGAGATCGCGACGAGCCGAGACGTGCAGCTACGTCGCCGGCCTTATGAGGCGTAGTCGACCGGCTCGCTCCCGAAACTGTATGCATTCGAGCGTCGTCGACCATTGCCGCCTGAGCTATGGACAAGCCGATGCGCGCTTGATCTGTACTAAAAGTCACCGCATCCGCTGCCGCTGGCCGGTCGCGGTCGTCGGGAAGATGCATCGAGATGCGGCTTCGTCGTCAAGACTACCAGCGAACTCAAGATACTGTCAATATCGCCTTCACCCAACCTTGCCGCGACATGGCTCGCACGCTGCACACCCTGGAGAAGGTACGTAGCCCAGCTGTCATCTGCGTCACCGCGTCGCCTGCGATGCGTCGGCCCGAACACGTGGGATCTGGGCAGCCGACCGATTAGCCACGTCGCGCTCATCCATCTGCCCCTTCAACTCCGGAAACTCATACTCCCGCCACCCCGGCACATCGGCGACCTCGATGTACTCGTGCCCCTTCTCGGCCAGCGCCGGGCCGCAGATGTCGCGGCTGACGGGCCGGGCTCCCGCGGTCCGGATCTCCGCCCCGAACGGAAACGTGGCGTCGATGCCCACCACCGAGCCGGTCTGCCGGTCGAGCGGCAGCGAGCGGTCGACCGAGGGGTCGAGCGTGCCGCCGGGGAGTGCGTCGACCACGATCATGTCGCGCGCCGGCTGCATGCGGAAGGCGCAGGCCCTTTAGCTGAGCGACCTGCACGGGCCCAAGGCGTTGGGTGGCACGTCGATGTCGGGATCGACCACGATCACGATCTTGGGCCGCATGTTGGCGGTCATGGCGGCCAGCAGGGCGGCGCGCGCCTCGCCGGCGTAGCGCGGCTTCATCGCCATGACGATGCGGCAGGCGACGCCGCCCGAGGACGGCACGGTCGCCTTCGCTCAGGATGACAGGGAGTGCTTGCGCGCGCCTCGTGCATCCCAGGCCGAATGCCGAGGGATCCGTTCGCTGGTGCCGACAGGAGCCCTCGACGGCACCTCGTGCATGATCCATCGACAGTTCTTCGACAGCCCACGCAATACACACGATGCAAGGCGTTGCTTGGGGAATTGCTCGCCATGCGTGTACCGTCCGCCGGGTTGCTTGGGGGACTAAAGCCATGGCCAGTGTCGCCAGCTTCTACTTCGCCATGTTCAAGCGCTTCCTGGCGATCTGCGGCGGCGCGCAGCAGGGGCACGCCAACCCCGACAGCGCGCACGTGGGATCAGCTCTATGGCGGCTTCAGCCTGCAATCGGTCAAGGATCGCGCAGGGCATCTTCGGCCAGCTCGGCCCGCAGGCGACGCACTACCCGCCGCTGACGCCGGGGCTGTTCCCGCTCAAGGCCGGCAGCCTGGTCCCGGCCGAGAACCCGATCTGGGCCATGCTCAACGCCTCGCTGGCGCCGGGCGCGACGTTCGGCGCGTCGGTGGTGGTGGACGGCCAGACCTGGCCCGCCATGCCGCCGCCGCCGATCGACGAGTTCCAGATCTGGGTCGACGCCAATGCGACGGCGCCGCGGCTGGTCGATGCGTTCGGCGACTGGATCACGGCCGGCAAGATCGACGATTCGCCGCAGGCCGCGCCCTTCAACTACGCCAGCCTCAGCACGGCGCCGGTGGCGCCGTGGCCGCTGAAGCCGCAGGAGGCGACGGCGGTGCTGTTCGTCGCCAGCATGCCGAACGACGGCGGGCGGCGGCCCGGCGACAGCGCCCTGCCCAACCCGCCGGCCGTTGCCGGTGCCGGCCAATTTCTGGGCGACGTCGCAGATTGCGCTCAGCTACCCGCCGGGCGTGGCGGGGCACGCGGCGGGCACGATCGCCACGCCGGCGACGCTGAAGCCCGGCGAGGAATACTGGGTGCTGGCGCTGGTCGGCAATGCCAGCGCCGGCGGCGCGGGCGCGATCATCAACCCCAGTTATCCGAAGTTCCAGGTCCTGGGCGACGCGCAGTGCTTCAACACCTTCACCAGCCCGGGCACGTCGCTGCCGTCGCTCGACAACATCGATCCGGCGGGCACCAATCCGGTCTATGAGCAGTTCTACATGCGCGGGCTGCGCTACGACGTCGTGGGCTTCCGCTTCAACGTCGATGCGGTGTTCTCCCAGCTCGCGGCGGCGCTCACGGCGCAGGTGCCGCCGGCGATGCTGGGCGGGCTGCTCGGCGGCGGACTGGCTGCAGGACGGCCATCCCTGCGTGAAGGTGCGGATCATGTCGGGCGAGCAGCAGGACCACTACCCGCCGGCCGGCGGGGCGCCGCAGCCGCCGACGCTCACCTCCAATCCGCTGGTCGACCGCCACATCGCGCAGCGCAACCTGGCGCCGTTCGACCCGGCCGAGATCGGCATGAAGAAGATCAAGTGGGCGAACTTCATCGTGGCCCAGGCGGGCGCGGGGTGGAACGAGCTCACGGTGCAGACGGCGCTGCCGGCCGACGCCGTCCATTTCTACGTCGCGATCCCGAAGGCGGCGTATGAGCGCTGGATCGATCCCAGGACCAGCAAGGGCGGCGTGGTGCGCGGGCTCGAGGTGACGAGCGACGCGCCGTCGAAGCCGTTCCCCGAGGCGGTGATCCTGCGCCAGACCGGGCGCCGTGCTGATCCGCGTGGCGCCGCATGCCGGGGAGAGGGAGCACTTCTTCGGCATGTCGATCGGGATCGAGGGCGACCCGGCCGCGCTGCGGCGCGCGCGCGACAGCGACGTGTCGGTGGTGCACAGGGTGCAGGAAGGCCACGTCGTGGGCGGCTTCACGCTGAGGGCGCAGGCGGTGCGGTAAGGCGCTGGGAGCGCGCCACTCCAGTGGCGCGCTCCCAGCAATAAGAGGAACACCAAATGGCCGATCCCAGCTTCTACTACGCGATCTTCAAGAAACTCCAGGCTTCGACGGGCTTCTACCTCGACAATGGCGGCGGCCATCTCGACCCCGACAATTCGCCCGAGCTCTCCGGCGGCTTCAGCCTCCGCTCGCCGCATGACCCGAACGGCATCTTCCACCATCTCGGCCCCATCGGCGCGGGCTCCGGACTCTACGACCGCGAGCGAGCCGCTCAATCACAGCAGCCTGGTGAAGGAGGAAAACCCGCTTTACATGATGCTGAGCACCTCGCTCGGGAAGGTGCCTGTGCCCGAGACGATCGCACCGATCAACGGCGAGGTATGGCCGGTCATGCCCCTCCCCACCAACGGCAGCATCGCGGCCAACACGTCATGGGTGGAATTCAATTCAGGCCCGACAATACTGATCGAGGCGTTCGGCAAATGGATCGAGGACGGCAAGATCGACGACACGCCCAAGCACGATCTGCTCACCTTCGACACGCTCGCGCAGAATCCGCCCGCCGCGTGGCCGCTGCGGCCCGCCAAGCTCAGCGCCAAGCTTCCGCTGCTGTTCGTCGCCAGCAAGGCCGGCGACAACGGCCGGCGATATGGCGACCACGGGCCGGCCGACGTTGCCGTCGACTACATCCCGGACAACTTCTGGGCGACGTCGCAGATCTACCTGACCGACGCCAAGGGCAACACGGTGAACCCCCAGCCGCTGCAGGCCGGCGCGGAATATTACGTGGCCGCCATCGTCGGCAACAGCGGCAACTGGGGCACCGGCCGCCTGTTCTTCGACATGCCGAAGATCAAGGTGCGGTGCACCGCGCAGGTCTTCGCCTCGCACAAGAGCTTCAGCGCGCCGCTGCCGTCGCTGTCCAACCTCGACCCGCTCGGCGCAAACCTCGAGTACGAGCAGTATTTCCTGCGCGCCGAGAGCTGGGACGTCGTGGGCTTTCGCCTCAACGTCGACAAGGTGTTCGCAACCCTCGCCAAGGAGCTCGCCGACGCCAAGGTCGATCTGGGTGGCGCCACGCCGCAGGCCTGGCTGAAGGACAGCCATCCCAGCCTGAAGGTCCGCATCATCAGCGGCGAGACCCCGAACATCTTCACGCCCTCGGATAATGCGCCGCTGACGATCGATTCCGATCCACGCAGGGACCGCCACATCGCCCAACGCACCCTGGCGCCGTTCCCGGTCCCGAAAGGCGGTGGCGTCACGGTGATCTCGTGGACGAATTTCATCGTCGCCCAGGCCGGCGCCGGACCCAACTGGCTCACGCTCAAGCACGCCCTGCCGGCCGATGCGTTCCGGCTCTTCCTGGCGATGCCGACGCGCAGCTACGAGAGCCATGTCGCCAAAGGCGGCCGCCTCCACGGCTTCGACGTGATCCACAACAGTGGGCGCGAGGTCGCGTCCAAGCCGTTCCCCGACGCGGTGATCCTGCGCCAGACGGCGCCCGACGCGCGCCTCGAGCTGGCCGACCACGCGCGCGAGCCCTTCCTCGGCCTGTCGCTCGGCGTCGAATACGACCCGGCCAAGATCAGGAACCAGCGCTTGTCCGACGTCTCGGTGGTCCATGCCGCGCGGGATGGCGCGGTCGTGGGCGGCTTCACCCTACAGCCGCAGACAGCGGAACAGGTGCACCGATGACCGACCCCAGCTTCTATTACGCGATCTTCAAGAAATTCCAGTCGGTGTCCGGCGGCAACCCCGCGCCGGGCTTCGGGCATGTGAACGACGACAACTCGCCCGATCTCGACGGCGGCTTCAGCCTGCTGCAGACGCAGGACCAGTACGGGCTCTATGGCCATCTCGGGCCGCATGCCGGCGACTACACGATCGACAACAACAACACCCACCTCAACAGCCAGATGATGCCGCTCAATCCGAACAGCAACGACCCGATGCAGAACCCGCTGTTCGTCATGCTGAAGGCCTCGCTGCACGCCGGGCGGCGCGCCCGGCCCGGGGCCGATGTACTTCGTGACCGTGAACGGCCAGGAATGGCCGGTCATGCCGCCGCCCAACTATCCGGGCGGCGGCGATGACGAGCGACGACTGGATGGAGTTCAACACCAACGCGCCGCTGCTGATCGACGCCTTCGAGAGCTGGATCACCAACGGCAAGATCGACGACGCGCCCAAGGATGCGCCGCTGAGCTTCGCCGCCCTCATCCAGGCGCAGGCGCAGCTGAAAGCCTTCCCGGGGCTCAACGTGAACAACAACTGGCCGCTGCTGTTCGTCGCCAGCATGCCGGGCGACGACGGCCGGCGGAACGGCGACCATGCGATGCCGGTCGTGCCGATCGATCACGTGCCGCCGAACTTCTGGGACACCTCGCAGATCTTCCTGACCGACGCGCTGGGCAACACGCAGCTGCCGGCGTCGCTGAAGCCCGGCGAGGAATATTACGTGGCGGCGATCGTCGGCAATGCCGGCAACTGGGGCGCCGGCCGCAAGTTCGCCGGCGTGCCGCCGCACATGTTCGTGCTGGGCGATGCGATGGCCTTCAACACCTTCCTCAGCCCGAATTTTCCGCTGCCGGCGCTCAGCAACCTCGATCCGTCGGCCGCCAACCCGCAGTACGAGCAGTATTTCCTGGCCAAGGAGAACTACGACGTCGTGGGCTTCCGCTTCAACGTCGATGCCGTGTTCGCCGGGCTGAAGGCGGCGATGGTGCAGGCGGGCTTCACGCCCGTCCAGCTCGGCGGGCTCTCGATCGAGGACTGGCTGAAGGGCAGCCATCCCTGCGTGAAGATCCGCATCACCGCCGGCGAGAACGTCAATAGCTTCACGCCCCAGGGCAACGTGCCGCTGACGCTGGATTCCAATCCGCGCCTCGACCGCCACATCGCCCAGCACAACCTGGCGCCGTTCGACATGACCCTGATGGCGATCAAGGAGCCGATGTGGAAGAACTTCATCGTGGCCCAGGCGGGCGCCGGGGTGAACGGCCTGGCAATGCAGCACAACCTGCCGCTGGCCGAGGTGCGGGTCTACATCGCCATCCCGCGCGCCGCCTACGAGCGCCATATCGACCCCAGGACCAGCAAGGGCGGCGCGATCCGCGGCTTCGAAGTGATCGACGCCAAGGTGCGCGAGGCGCCCGGCACCAAGCCCTTCCCCGACGCGGTGATCCTGCAGCAGACCCATCCCGCCGCGGAGATCCACGTGGCCGACCATGGGCTGGGCCGCGAGCGCTATTTCGGCATGGCGATCGGCTTTGCCGGAGATCCGGCGCGGCTCAGGCACACGCGGCTGGGCGACATCTCGGTGGCCCACCGCGCGCATGACGGCGCCGTCGTCGGCGGCTTCACCTTGCGGCCGGCGGTGGTGCGGTAGGGTCGTCTTCGTTTTCCGGACCGCGAGCAGCTTGCCCTGAGCTTGCCGAAGGGTCCCGCTCGCCTTCTGTCATCCTGAGCGTAGCGAAGGATCTCATGCCGGCGGCAAGCGGCGATGAGATCCTTCGCTACGCTCAGGACGACATGAAACATGAAGCGCCACTGGAGTGGCGCGCTCCCAGCCATGAGCGCTCGCGACACACACGATGCAATAGCGCGCTTGGCGGTTCACACGCTATGATTGTACTGTCGCGCGCTTTCTCAAAGGGGGTGCAGGCGATGGCGGGTGATCCGAGCTTCTATTACGCGATCTTCAAGAAATTCCAGGCGGCGGCGGGCGGCAACACCTATCCGGGCTCCGGGCACGTCAACGACGACGACCAGTCGGGCGAACTCAGCGGCGGCTTCAGCCTGCGCCAGACGCAGGACATGTTCGGGCTCTACCAGCATCTCTCGCCGCACGCGCCGGACTTCACGGTGGACGACAGCGTCAACCCGCCCACCAAGCTCAACAGCATGATGATGCCGCTCAATCCCAACAGCACCGACCCGCTGCTGAACCCGCTGTTCGTCATGCTGAAGACCTCGCTGACGCCGGGCGGCGTGCCGCTGGTCGGGAATTATTTCTTCGTCAAGGTGAATGGCCAGACATGGCCGGTCATGCCGCCGCCCAACTATCCCGACGGCAAGGTCTCGAATGCCAACTGGGCGGAGTTCAACGCCAGCGCGCCCAAGCTGATCGACCAGTTCGAGAGCTGGATCACGGCCGGCAAGATCGACGACGCGCCCAAGGGTGCGCCGCTTGCCTTCGCGTCGCTCATGCAGTCGCTGCCGCCGCCCTTCCCGGGCCTCAGCGTGCACGGACAACTGGCCGCTGCTGTTCGTCGCCAGCATGGCGGGCGACGACGGGCGGCGGAACGGCGACCATGCGATGCCGGACGTGCCGCTCGACCACGTGCCGCCGCATTACTGGAACACGTCGCAGATCTTCCTGACCGACAAGTCGGGCAACATCGTCTTCCCGCCGGCGCTGCAAGCCGACCGAGGAATATTACGTGGCCGCGGTGATCGGCAATGCCGGCAACTGGGGCGCCGGCCGCTGCTTCCAGGGCGTGCCGGCCCAGATGTGGGTGCATGGCGATGCGCTGGCCTTCAACACCTTCATGAGCCCCAACGTCAGCCTGCCGGCGCTCAGCAACCTCGATCCGGCGGCCAAGAATTCCGCCTACGAGCAGTATTTCCTGGCCAAGCAGTACCGCGACGTCGTGGGCTTCCGCTTCAACGTCGACGACGTGTTCAAGCGGCTGAACGACGCGATGGTCGCGCACAATTTCACGCCGGCCCAGCTCGGCGGGATGTCGACCGTGGACTGGCTGAAGGACAGCCATCCGTGCGTGAAGATCCGCATCACCGCGGGCGAGAACGACAATACGTTCAAGCCCGAGAACAATGCGCCGCTCAAGATCGATTCGAGCCCGCGCAAGGACCGCCACATCGCCCAGCGCAACCTGGCGCCGTTCGACATGACGGTGATGGCGCTGAACAAGATCCAGTGGAAGAACTTCATCGTGTCGCAGGCCGGCGCCGGGCTGAACGGGCTGGCGCTGGAGCATGCGTTGCCGGCCGATGCGTTCCAGCTCTACGTCGCGATCGCGCGCGAGCCCTATGAGCGCTACATCGCCAAGGGTGGCGCGGTGCGCGGCTTCACGGTGGTGCGCGAGGCGACGTCCAGCCGTTCCCCGACGCGGTGATCCTGCACCAGACGGCTCAGGCGGCCGAGATCCGCATCGCCGACCATGCCAAGGAGATCTATTTCGGCATGTCGCTCGGCATCGCGGGCGACCCGGCCCGGATCAAGGGCCAGCGGATCGGCGACGTGACGATGGTCCACACCGCGCACGACGGCAGCATCATGGGCGGCTTCACCTTGCGGCCGGTGACGACGCGCGCGGGGTAGCGGTCAAGTGTCTTGCCGGACCGCGGTCCGGAAGAGGCGGCCGGCCGCTCAGGCCACGACCTGGAACTTGGCCGAGTCGGCGGGGAAATTGCCGGTCGTCGGCGTGATCCTGATCAACCCGGCCGCGGGCAGCGGCGGCAGCTGGGCGGCGTGTGGGCGTCCAGGCGAAAGAGCCGGCGGCGATCATCGCCACCCCGAGCGGGACGGCCGGCCAGCCGGTCGGGATGAACTCGATCCGCACCTGCGTGAAGTGCGGATTGACGTAGTCGGTGGTCCATTTGATGTGGGTGATCACGCCGACCTTCGGCGTATCGCCCAACCTCGGCGCGGTGACATGCAAGGGTCCGTAGACGGCGCGGCGCAGGTTCAGCCGCTTGCCGTCGATGCAGGCGAGCTTCAGATCCTCGATCGTGTCGGCCGATGCCTTGAGGTGCTGGACGACGTCGCGCGCCACCCAGCCGGGGGCGCCGGCGGAATCCCAGTTCTGCGGATGGAGGGCGAAGACAAGAGCGGCGCCCGCCGAGACGTAGGCCGCCGCGGGCGAGGTGCCGCTGTAGTCGGCATAGCGCGGCGGGTCCACCAGATAGCGCTCGGTCGACAGGATGCGCAGGCCCGGCGCGCCAAGATCGACGGTGGTCTTGCCGTAGTTGGAAAAGAACGTCTTGGCGTCATGGCGGTCGGTCGCCAGGGCGGTCAGCACCTTGCCCTGGAACGCGGCCTCGCTGGCGAACTTCGCCGGATAGAGCGGGAAGATCTCGTTGTCGGTGCCGTCGTTGCCGGCGGCGAAGACGACGAGGCAGCCCAGCAGGTTCACGGCGATATCGAGCGCCACCCGCAAGGTCGCGAGACCCGCATCGCCCGGCGCCACGTGCCAGGCCGCGTTGATGACCTTGCGCTGGAAGGGATGGAAGGGATCGACGAGCGCCAGGGCCGCATGCACGATGGCATAGGCGGCATAGCCGGCATTGGGCGGCACGGCGGGGCTGAAGAACTGCACCGGCAGCAGGCTGATGTTCCAGAGCGGCGTGATCGGCGAGCTGACGCCGGTGCCGTTGCCGGGCACGGCCGCGATGGTGCCGGCCAGGAAGGTTCCGTGGCCGTCGCGGTCGAGGCAATGGGGAAAAAACCCCGACGGCTGGCAGATGCTGGCGGGCTCGACCGCGCCCAGGTCGGCATGCACGCCGCCGTTCGCCCGCCGCAGGCCCGAATCGACGATGGCGACGAGGGTCTTGGGATTGCCCGGTGGCGGCTTGGCGGTCCAGGCGTCCGCCGCCCCCAGCTTGGCGAGCGCCCATTGCTGGGACAGCAGGGGATCGTTGTAGCCCGCCGGGGCGATCGACGCATTGCGCTCGACCCAGCCGATATGGGCATAGGCTTTCTTCTTGAGTTCCTGCTGCAGGTCGTCGAGCGTCTTGCCGTCGAGGCGAACGATGGCGATCGCGAAGAACACCTTCTGATGCTCGGGTGCCACGAAGAACTGGTGCAGCAGCTCCACGCCAAAGGCCTCGAGCGACTTCAACACCTCGTCGATTCTCCGGCGCGCCTCGCGGGGGGCGAACTGGCGCAGCCTGTCGTCGAAGCCGATGATGATCTGGTCGGCGATGTTGGCCGGCAGCACGGGCTCCTGATAGGGCTCGAGACCAGTCATTGGTTTCTCCCCGCGGACGTGGCGGACGCACCGAGCGCTAGTGAAAGTCCTTGAGGTCTTTGGTCGCCAGGACGACCAGCTGCTTGAACAGGCTGGTCGAGGCAAGGCCATCCAGTTGCCTGAGGCACTGCACGGCGCCGAAGTAACCGGACAATGTGTCCATGTGGTAGTGGACGCCGGCGACCTCGCGATTGTAGGCGATGCGATCGGCGAGCACGTCGAGCGCCTGCGCGGTGTTGGTGCAGGGCGGCGGCGGCGGGCCCACCGGCGGCCACACCGGCTGCACCGCGGGCGTCAAGGCGAGCTTCAGCACGCCGGTGATCAGATGGGCCTGCAGCGAATGGCTGCTCGGGAAGGACGGCGTGTCCGGGCCGTCGATCAGCGGCATGATCAGCGGATAGACCTGGGCGGGCCGGCGCATCTGGTAATACTGCTTCAGCCCCATGGCGACGTACTCGCCGATCTTGCGGGCCACCAGCATCAGCAGGAAGGTGTTCTTGTTCTTCGACGGATCGATGCGCAGCATCCCGGTCCAGTAGTGGAGCGCGCCCTGCCCGCTCGCCTGGTCGAGGATTTCCACCGACCGGTCGGCGCGGTCGATCGAGGCGTCGAGGACGCCCAGCACCTGCTTTTGCATGTCGGCCGGCGTGAGCGGCCGGGTGATGGGCGACAGGCCGCCGTTGCGGTCCGGCACGGGAAACAGGGTCTGGGTATTGATGCCGGTCTCGATCGACAGAACCGCCGAGGTGCCGGGAGCGTAGCTGCGGATGAACTCTTCGACATAGGCCCAGGCGCGCAGCTCGGGATCCCAGCCGTCGAGCGAGTAATCGAGCGTCGGCACCGGAAGGGTGGCGGGAAACGGCGCCGGGATGAGCCTGGGGAAGTCGTCGGTGTTGAAGCGCGGACCGCCGCCCGTGCCGGGTCCGGCCCGGCTGCCGAGATCGAGGTCGAGGTCCAGATCGAGGTCGAGGTCCAGCTTGCCTGCCATGGTAACCCCCTCCTGTCGTCGGAAGGATAAGACTGGTTGCGACGCCCGAGTGTGACTAAACTCACAGAAGAGAAGGCTTTTTCAGTTTGCAACCGAAAAGTGTGCGGGCCGCAAAAAGACCATGAATGGTCCGCACCGTCGATCCGATCGATCTTCGATCGATCCAATCGATCTTCGATGCGCGGGGATATTCGCGATGGCTCGCAGGCACCTGGCCGCGATCGCCGACGAGGACTACGGCATCCGTCGTCTCGTGGTCGTGGCGGCATTCGACGTGGTGGGCTTCAGCGCCATCGTCGAGCGCGACGAAGACAATGCGCTCGCGGCCTGGCGGGCGCTGCGGCGCGAGATCGATCCGCTGATCGCCCAGGGCGGCGGCCGCATCTTCAAGTCGCTGGGCGACGGCCTGCTGGTCGAGTTCACCAGCCCGGTCGAGGCGACACGGTCGGCGCTGGAGGTCCAGGCGGCGATCAACAAGATGGCACCGGCGCGCGACATCCACCTGGAGCTGCGCTGCGCCATCCACATGGGCCAGGTGACCGTCGAAGGCACCGACCTGCTGGGCGACGGCATCAACATCGTGTCGCGGCTGCAGCAGTATGCGCCGACCGGCGGCGTGCTGGTGTCGGCCGCGGTCATGGACCTGATCAGCGGCCGCATCGACGCGCCGATCAAGGATCTCGGGACGCTGAAGCTCAGGAACATCAGCCGGCCCGTGCACGCCTACCGGGTGGGCGCGGGCAAGCGGCCCAAGTCGATGCCGGCGATCGACAGCTTCCAGCGGCGCCGGCCGTCGATCGCCGTGCTGCCGTTCGTCGACCAGTCCGTCGCGACGACGGACCAGACGTCGGAGACGGCGACCTCCTATTTCAGCGACGGCCTGGTCGAGGACATCATCGCGGCCCTGTCGTGCCTGCCCGAGCTGGTGGTGATCTCGCGCACATCGGCCTTGCGCTATCGCGGCACCGCGCCGGACCCGCGACAGGTCCGGCGCGATCTCCGCGTGCGCTACATGCTGTCGGGCAGCGTGCGCCGGGCCGGCGACAAGGTGCGGCTGTCGGCCGTGCTGGCCGATTGCGAGAGCGGCGCCACCATGTGGAGCGACCGCTTCGCCGGCGACGCCGCCGACCTGTTCGAGCTGCAGGACGAGCTGTCGGCGCGGGTGGTGGCGACGATCACGCCGCAGGTGCAGGAGGCCGAGCTGCGCCGCGTGCTGCGCAAGCGGCCGGAGAACCTCGACGCCTATGAATGCGTCATGCGCGGGCTCGACCTGCTCTACCGCTTCGAAGACAACAGGTACACGCAGGCGCTGCCGCTGTTCCAGCGCGCCATGGCGCTCGATCCGAACTATGCGACGGCGCATGCGCTGGCGGCGAGCTGGTACAGCGTGCGCAACGGCCAGGGCCAGTCGCCCAACATCATCGCCGATCTCAAGGAGGCCGACCGGCTGGCCGGCATGGCGCTCTCGCTCGACCGCTTCGACCCGCGGGCGCTGTCGCTGTGCGGCCATGTGCGCGCCCTGCTGTTCCGCGACTACGACCATGCCATCGAGCTGTTCGACCGCGCGCTGGCCGCCAATCCCAGCTCGGCGATCGCCTGGATGCGCAGCAGCGCCACCTTCAGCTACATGGGCGAGACGCGCGAGGCCCGGCGGCGCGCCGATTTCGGGCTGCGCCTGTCGCCCTACGACGCCAACGTGTTCTACAGCTACTCGACGGTGTCGCTCGCCAGCTACGTCGCCGGCGACTATGACGACGCGGTCGCTGTGGGCGCGCAAGTCGGCGGCGCTCAATCCGCACTTCACGGCCAACCTGCGCTTCCTGGCCGCCAGCCTCGCGGCGAGCGGCAAGATCGACGAGGCGCGCCAGGTCTCCGCCGACCTGCTGCGCGTCCATCCCCAGTTCAGCGCCCGGCGCTTCGCCGAGGCGCATGCCTTGCGCGATCCCGACAAGCGCCGGCTGTTCGGCGACCATCTCGTGCTGGCCGGCCTGCCCGAGTAGCGGCGCTGCCTTTCTAGGGTGACGTTCCTTCCGCTTCCTTGATGCGCTGTTGCAGCATCTCGCGGATCGGGGCGTCGGCGGGCAGCAGCGCCAGCAGCGTCTTCCAGCGCTGTGCGGCGGCCGGCTTGTCGCCGGCGGCGAAGGAGGCGGCGCCGAGATAGAACAGCGCGAGCGCGTTGCGCGGCTCGGCCTTCTCGAGGCGCTGCAGCACGGCGACGGCCTCGGGCGACGGCGGCGCGCCGGGCGCGAGGCCGCGGACATGGGCCTCGGCCCAGTCGGCCAGGATGCGGGCGTCGACCGGGCCCAGCGCGTCGGCGTGCGCGTAGGCGTCGGCTGCGTTGGCGTTCTCGCCTAAAACCTTCCAGGCGTTGGCGAGGCGCAGCCAGCCGGCGCGGTCCTGCGGCGTGTCCTTCATCTTGGCCGCCAGGCCCTCGACCATGCCGCGGATCGCCTGCTGGCGCTGCTCCGGCGTCATCGCGGCCATCGCCTCCTGCTGCTCGCGCGACGGCTGGGGCATGCCAGTTCCGGGGCCGGTCGCGGGGCCAGCAGCGGGCAGGTCGGGATCGACGCCGGCCGCCTTGGCGACCCTCTCGATCTCGGCGCGCAGCATGGGCAGGAAGGGCGCGTCGGCCGGGCTTTTGGCGAAAAGCGCGTGCCAGCGGGCGAGTGCGGCGCGGCTGTCGCCGCTCTGCGCCTCGTGCAGGCCGAGATAATAGAGGGCGCGCGGATCGTCGGGACGGGCGGCCAGCGCCTTGGTGAAGGCGTCGACGGCGGGTCTGGTCACGGTGCCGTCGGCCTCGAGGGTGAGCGCCTCGCCCAGTGCCGAGAGCGCCTCGGGATCGTCGGGCTGGGCGGCAACGCGCGCCCGCGCGGTGGCCAGAAGCTTGGCCAGCGAGAACGGCTCGTCGATGGCAGCGGGCGGCTGCCGGCCGGCGACGAACGGCTGCGCGGGCAGGCCGGGCCGGCCGACCTGCAGGTAGAGGCCGAGCGCCAGCAGCGGGATGGCGAGCGCCAGCGCCGGCGGCAGGAATTTGTGCAGGGCGGGCGAGGCGGCGGGCGGGTTGGTCTTCGCGGTGTCGGCGGCGGCCAGGATGCGGCGCTCGATCTCGATGCGGGCGGCGCTCGCCTCCGAGTCGGGCAGGGTGCCGGCGGCGCGCTCGCGCTCGATCTCGGCCAGCTGGTCGCGATAGATCGCGAGCTCGCCGTCGAGGCGGCCGTGCGAGTCGGTCTTCGCGCGCAAGAGCGGGATCAGCAGGACGCCGACCGTCGCCGTGGTGAGGAGGGCGAGCAGGAATTCCAGCATCACGGCTTCAGCAGCGTATCGAGACGCTGCCGCTCCTCGTCGCTGAGCGGCGGTGGTGCGGCGAGTCCGGCGCGCTGGCGGCGGCGGGCGGCCAGCAGCAGGGCGCCGCCCGCGACCAGCAGCAGCAAGGGCGCGCCCAGCCACAGCACCAGGGTGCCGGTCTTGAAGGGCGGCTTCAGCAGCACGTAGTCGCCGTAACGCGCGACCATGAAGGCGAAGACCTGGTCGTTGCTGTCGCCGGCGGTCAGGCGCTCGCGCACGGCGCGGCGCATGTCGTGCGCCACTTCGGCCGCCGAATCATCGATCGACTGGTTCTGGCAGACGACGCAGCGCAGCGCCTGGCCGATCGTGCGGGCGCGGGCTTCGAGCACCGGGTCGGACAATATCTCCGAGGGCTCGACGGCGAGCGCGGGCAGTGCGGCGAGCAGCACCAGGAGGGCGAGCAGCCTTCTCACTTCGCGCCCTTCAGGAACGGCAGGATGCTCTCGTTCAGATCCCGCTCGGTGATCGGCCCGCGGAAGTGGAAGCGCACGATGCCGTTGCCGTCGATGGCATAGGTCTCGGGCACGCCGGAGAGGCCCCAGTCGAGGCCGGTCTTGCCGTCGAGATCGAGGCCGGCCGCCGTGAACGGATCGCCCAGGCGCTTCAGCCAGGCCGCGGCCTCGTCGCGCTTGTTCTTCCAGGCGATGCCGATGATGGTGGCGCCCTCGCGTTCGCGGAGCCGCGTGAACAAGCGGATGCTCGGCCAGGCAGGGCGCGCACCAGCTGGCGAAGAAATTCACCAGCACCGGCTTGCCGCTTTTCAGGAGCGCATCGGTGAGCGGCGGCTCGCCCTCGCGCAACGCCGGCAGGTCGAGGCGCGGCGCCGGGCGGCCGACCAGGACCGAGCCGATCGCGGCGGGATCGCGGCCGGCCAGCAGCGACCAGGCGAAGAAGCCTGCCATCAGGGCAAGGGTCAGCAGCGGCAGGAGAAAAAGCAGGCGGCGCTGCACGACGTCACTCCGCCGGTTGCGCGACCGGGCGACGCGAGGGCGCGCCGATGCGCAGGCGGCGGTCGCTGAGCGACACGAAGCCGCCCAGCGCGCAGAAGGCGGCGCCGAGCCAGATCCACGGTGCCAGCGGATTGAGATAGAGGCGGACCACCCAGCCGGTGTTGGCATCGCCCTCGCCCAAGGTGACGTAGAAGTCGCGCAGCAGGTTGGTGTGGATGGCGGTCTCGGCGACCTGGCGGCGCTGCACGAGGAACAGGCGGCGCTCGGGCTGCAGGGTCGCGTAGGGCCTGCCGTCATAGGCGACGGCCAAGCGTGGCGCGCTCGGCGATGTAGTTGGCGCCCTTCACCGGCTCGACCTTCTGCAGGGTCACCTGGTAGCCCGCGAAGGAAACCGTCTCGCCGGGCTTCATGGTGTGCATCAGCTCGAGATGCCAGGCGCTGGTGGCGACGGCGCCCAGCACGACGAAACCGAGCGCGGTGTGCGCGATGGTCATGCCGAGCGAGGAGCGCGGCGTTGCCTTGAGGCGACGCAGCGAGTCGGCGAACGGCGTGCGGCCCAGGCGCAGGCGGCTGGCGAACTCGACCAGGCTGCCCGCGATCAGCCAGACACCGAAGCCGAAGGCGATCGCGGCCAGGGTGGCGCGGCCGTCGACGATGGTGGCCGCCACGATGGCCGCGATCACCGAGACGATGAAGGCGATGCGCAGATGCAGCAGCGCGGGCCACAGCTCGGCGCGCTTCCAGCCCAGGAAAGGTCCGACGCAGAGCGCGGCGAACAGCGGCGCGCAGATCGGCACGAAGGTGGCGTTGAAGAAAGGCGGGCCGACCGAGACCTTGTTGCCGGTGAGCAGGTCGAGGAAGAGCGGGTAGAGCGTGCCCAGCAGCACCGTGGCGGCAAGCGTGCAGAGCAGAAGGTTGTTCAGGATCAGGGCGCCTTCGCGGCTGATCGGCTGGAACAGGCCGCCGCCCTGCAGCTTCGGCGCCCGCCAGGCGTAGAGCGCCAGGCCGCCGCCGGTGACCGTGAGCAGGAAGGCCAGGATGAACATGCCGCGCGCCGGATCCTGGGCGAAGGCGTGCACCGAGGTGAGCACGCCGGAGCGCACCAGGAAGGTGCCGAGCAGGGAGAGCGAGAAAGCGAGGATGGCCAGCAGCACCGTCCAGCTTTTGAGCGAATCGCGCTTCTCGACGACGATGGCGGAATGCAGCAGCGCGGTGCCGGCGAGCCACGGCATCAGCGAGGCGTTCTCGACCGGATCCCAGAACCAGAAGCCGCCCCAGCCGAGGATGTAGTAGGCCCACCAGCTGCCGAGCGCGATGCCGAGGGTGAGGAAGCACCAGGCCGCGAGTGTCCACGGCCGCACCCAGCGCGCCCAGGCGGCGTCGACCCGGCCTTCGAGCAGGGCGGCGATGGCGAAGGCGTAGGTCACCGAGAAGCCGACATAGCCGAGATAGAGCAGCGGCGGATGGAAGGCGAGACCGGGATCCTGCAGCAGCGGGTTGAGGCCGTTGCCGTCGATCGGCGCCGGCGAGAGGCGCTCGAACGGGTTCGAGGTGAAGAGCAGGAAGGCGAGAAAGCCCGTGCCGATCAGCGCCTGGATGGCGAGCACGCGGCTGCGCAACGTGTCGGGCAGGTTGGCGCCGAAGACGGCGACCGAGGCACCGAACAGCGACAGGATCAGCGCCCACAGCAGCATCGAGCCTTCGTGGTTCCCCCACACGCCGGAGATCTTGTAGATCAGCGGCTTGGCCGAATGGGAGTTGGCGACGACGTTGGCGACGGAGAAATCCGACGTGACGTAGGCTTGCGTGAGCGCGCCGAAGGCCAGGATGACGAGGAAGGCCTGCGTGAGCGCGGCGGTGCGGCCGAGCGCCATCAGGCGGACGTCACCGCGCGACGCGCCGATGAGCGGCAACGTGCCCTGCACCAGCGCGACGGCCAGTGCGAGGATGAGGGCGAAGTGGCCGAGCTCAGGAACCAAGAGGCACCGCCTTCGTCTCGAGAATACTCGGTCGTCCTGAGCGTAAGCGAAGGATGACAGTCACTTCTTGTCTCTCCATTGCCCGGCTTCCTTGATCGCCTTGGCGACTTCGGGCGGCATGTAGTTCTCGTCGTGCTTGGCCAAAACCTCGCGGGCCGTAAAGACGCCGTCGGCGCCCAGGGTGCCCTCGGCCACCACGCCCTGGCCTTCGCGAAACAGATCCGGCAGCAGGCCGCGATAGACGACGGCCAGCGTCTTGTGGGTGTCGGTGACGGTAAAGCGCACTTCCTGGCCGTTCTTCTTGACGCTGCCGGCCTCGACCAGGCCGCCCAGGCGGAAATGGCGGTCGGGCGCCACGTGCTTCTCGACGACCTGGGTCGGCGAATAGAAGAAGACGAGATTGTCGTCGAGCGCGTTCAGCACCAAAGCGGCGGCGACGCCCAGCACGCCCAGCGAACCGACGAGCAGCCACAGGCGCTTGCGCTTGGGAGTCATCGTCTTCTGTCCAGCCCGCGCGCGGCCAATTCGCGACGCGCCTTGTTGCGCGCGCTGAGCGAAGCGATGGTCAGGCCGCCCAGGATGACCAGGCAGGCGAGATAGGCCGAGAGGATGAAGGCGGCGTGATCGCTCATGCGGCCTGGTCCGCTATCTGATCAGCGTTCTCGAGGCGCCGGCGGTCGATCTCGGTCTCGGTGCGCACCAGCACCAGCAGGATGAACAGCAGCAGGAACGACAAAGCCATCCAGAGCAGCGGCGTCAGGATGGCGGGATGGATCGAGGGGCCGCCCAGCTTCATCACCGACGCGGGCTGATGCAGCGTGTTCCACCAATCGACCGAGAACTTGATGATCGGCAGATTGATGGCGCCGACCAGCGCCAGGATCGCCGCCGCGCGATCGCCGCGGTCGGGATCGTCGTAGGCGTGGGTGAGCGCGATGTGGCCGAGATAGAGCAGGAACAGCAGCAGCATCGAGGTGAGGCGCGCGTCCCACACCCAGTAGGTGCCCCACATCGGCCGGCCCCACAGCGAGCCCGAGAGCAGGCAGACCAGGGCGAAGCAGGCGCCGACCGGCGCGGCGGCGCGCGCCATCAGCGCGGCCAGCGGATGGCGCCACACCAGGAGCGAGGCGCCCAGGATCGCCAGCAGGCCGTAGCCCGCCATGGACAGCCAGGCGGACGGCACGTGCACGAACATGATGCGCACGGTCTCGCCCTGCTGGTAGTCGGGCGGCGACTGGACCAGCGCGAAATAGAGGCCGACGCCCAGCGCCAGCACGGTGGCGAAGGCGAGGCTCGGCATCACGCGCTGGCTGAAGCGGCGGAAGCGCGCCGGGTTGGCGAGGAAATGCAGGTCGGCCATATCAGCCCTTGTTTCCGTCCCGGGTGAGGATTTGTCTACTCGCCTGCTTGCCGCAAGGCAGCGGCCATGGCCCACGGCGTGGTCGCCAGGGCCACCAGGGCCAGGGCGGCCAGGATGGCCAGATGGGTGGTGAAATTCTTTCCCATTGCCATGGTTTCGATGGCGCCGGCGCCGAAAATCAGGGTCGGCACGCAGAGCGGCAAAGCGAGCAGGGCCAGCAAAGCGCCGCTGCGGCGCGCGCCCAGGGTGAGGGCTGCCGCCAGGCCGCCGATAAGAGACAGCGTCGGCGTACCGACCAGGAGCGTGGCCGCCAGCGCCAGCAGGCTTGGCGGGTCGAGGCCGAAGGCGATGCCCAGAAAGGGCGCCAGGACGGCGAGCGGCAGGCCGGTCACAATCCAGTGAGCCGCGCACTTGGCCAACGCGGCAAGCTCGAGCGGCCACGGCGCCAGCAGCAGGAGGTCGAGCGTGCCGTCCTCGTAGTCGGACGCGAACAGCCGGTCGAGCGAGAGCAGCGAGGCGAAGAGCGCCGCGCACCACAGCACGCCTGCGGCGATGCGCGCCAGCAGGTTGGACTCAGGGCCGATGCCGAGCGGAAACAGCACGGTCGCCACGACGAAGAAAGCGAGCACGACGGCGACATCGCCCGGGCGCCGCCAGACAAGACGCAGGTCGCGCGCGACGAGGGCGAGGAAGCCGTTCACGTCGGGATCCCCAATTCGAGCGTGCGGGCGGCCGGCATGCCGAGATCGGCGTGCGTGGCGGCAACGGCGAGGCCTCCGGCGGCGAGATGTTTCTGCAGGATCGTGCGAAAGGCCGCCTGCGCCGGCGCATCGAGCGCGTTCAGCGGCTCGTCGAGCAGCCACACCGGCGCCTGCGAGAGCGCGATCCTCGCCAGCGCGACGCGGCGGCGCTGACCGGCCGACAGGGTGCGCACGGGCCGCGCCGCCAGCGCGGCGAGATCGAACGCCACCAGCGCGCCGTCCAGGCGATCCTCCGCCGGCGGGGCGCCGCGCAGGCGCTCGGCGACCAGAAGATTCTCACGCACCGAGAGGTCGCCTTTGAGGCCCTCGAGATGGCCGAGCCAGGCCAGCCGGCCGCGCCACGCCTCGGGCTCGGCGCGGACCTCGGCGCCCTGCCAGCGGATGGTTCCGGCGTCGGGCCGCACCAGAAGCGCGAGCGCGCGCAACAGCGTGGTCTTGCCGCTGCCGTTGCGGCCGGTGAGCACCAGGAGCTCACCTGGGCCCAGGGCGAAGGACAGGCGCTCGAACACCCGGCGGACGCCGCGTCGGCAGGAGAGATCGGAGACATCGAGGAAGGCGGGCGCCATGCGGGGGGTCGTAGCACGCTCGCCGCGGGCAAAGAAAAAGGCCGTCTTCTCGGGGGAGAGTGAGAAGACGGCCTAAGCGCCTCCGAAGAGGCTAGAACGTGGCTTTGGGGGGACCACGTTCGGGGGAGATACAACCCGAAGATGGAAACACCCGATGGCCGTCGCTAGACCCAAATGGGGCATAAGTGTGATTTCTTGATCACATGCCGTGCAGCGGCACTTTCAGAATATGTCGTGCTGAATCAACGGATTGTCAGCACGCCTGCGCCTCACGCGTAAGGATCGGCGGCGTCGCGCATGCCGTCGCCCATGAACTGGTAGGCGAGGATCACCAGGATCACCGGCACGACGGGCAGCATCAACCACCAGTTCACCGCCACCACGTTGATGTCGGTCGCCTCGTTCAGCAGAACGCCCCACGAGGTGATGGGCGGGCGCAGCCCGAGGCCCAGGAACGACAGCGCCGTCTCGGCCAGGATCATCGAGGGGATCGAAAGCGTGGCCGAGGCGATGAGATGGCTCATGAAGCCGGGCAGCAGGTGTCGGCCGATGATGCGGCCGGGCTTGGCGCCCATCATCTGGGCGGCGGAGGCGTAGTCCTCCTCGCGCAGCGACAGCAGCTTGGAACGGACGGCGCGACCCAGGCCCGGCCAGTCGAGCAGGGCCAGGATCAGGGTGATGCCGAAATAGATCACCAGCGGCGACCAGGTGACGGGTAGCGCCGCCGAGAGCGCCAGCCACAGCGGCAGATGCGGGAAGCTTTTTATGATCTCGGTGAGGCGCTGGACGATCATGTCGACCCAGCCGCCGTAGTAGCCGGCCAGCCCGCCCAGCACCAACGCCAGCGCAAACGAGAGCGTGATGCCGATCAGGCCGATGGTGAGCGAGATGCGCGCGGCATAGACGATGCGGCTGAACATGTCGCGGCCGAGGCGATCGGTGCCCAGCCAGAAGAAGTGACTGCCCTTGGGCGGACAGACGAAATGGAAGCTGCCCTCGATCAGGCCCCAGAATTCGTAACTGTCGCCCAGGCAGAAGAAGCGCAGCGGCTGCGGCTTGGTCGGATCGGGCGTGTAGACGCGCTGCAGGGTTTCCATGTCGCGCGTGGTCTTGAGGCCGTAGACGAACGGCCCGAGGAACTGGCCCTCATGGAACAGATGGACGCGCTGCGGCGGGGCGAAGATGTAGGCCGAGTTCCGCGTCTGCAGGTCGTAGGGCGCGATGAACTCGCTGATCACCGTCGACAGATACATCAGCAGCAGGAAGGCCATCGACACGACGGCCGGCCGGTGGCGGCGGAAACGCCACCACATCAGCTTCCACTGGCCCGCCATGTAGTACTTTTCCTGCTCGGCGGTCAGGCGTTCGGCGACGTAGGGATCCCACGGCTCGCGATTGACGTAGTGCTCGGCACGGCGCTTGGGCGCGGCGGAGGGAGGATTGGTCGTCTGGTCGGTCATGACGGCCTCACTTCTCCGAAGACGCGCCGAAGCGGATGCGCGGATCGAGCGCCGCGAGCGCGAGGTCCGAGACCAGCATGCCGACCACGGTGAGCGTCGCCACGAACAGCAGGAAGGTGGCGGCGAGGTTGACATCCTGGGTCTTGAGCGCGCCCAGCAGCATCGGGCCGGTGGTCGGCAGCGACAGCACGACCGAGACGATGACCGAGCCCGAGATCACCTCGGGCAAGAGCCCGCCGATATCGGCCACGAACGGGTTGATGGCGTGGCGCAGCGGATACTTGACCAGCAGCCTGATCGGCGACAGGCCCTTGGCGCGGCCGGTGACGACGTACTGCTTCTGCAGCTCGTCGAGGAGATTGGCGCGCAGCCGGCGGATCATGCCGGCGGTGCCCGACATGCCGATGACGATCACCGGGATGACCAGATGCTGCAGCACCGACCACGCCTTGCCGAAGCTCATCGGCTGCTCGATGTATTCGGGATCCATCAGGCCGCCGATCGACAGGCCGAAATAGACCTTGCCGACATAGAGCAGCACCAGGGCCAGCAGGAAGTTCGGGATGGAGAGGCCGACGAAGCCGATGAACGACGCGACGTAGTCGCCCATCTTGTACTGATGGGTGGCGGCATAGACGCCGATGACGAACGACACGATCCAGATGAAGGCGATGGTTGCCGTCTCCATCACGATGGTGAGGGCCAGGCGCTCGCCGATCAGGTCGGACACCGGCACGGTGTCCTGGCAGGAAAGACCGAAGTCCCAGCGGAAGATGCCCGAGACCCAGTGCAGGTAGCGCTGCCACAGCGGATGGTTGAGGCCGTACATCTGGCGCAGCTCGTCGGCGCGCGCCATGGCGTCGGGATCACCGCGCGACAGAAGCTCGTCGATCTGCGAGGTCACGCAGTCGCCCGGCGGCAGGTCGATGATGAAATAGACGAGTGCGCTGATGACGAAGAGGGTCGGGATCATCAGCAGGATGCGACGGGCAACGTAGCGCAGCATGCCTCAATTCCCCTGTTTTTCTTCTTGCCGCGTGACGCGCACAAAATGCCCGGGCGACGCCTCGGTCCAGAACAACGGTTCGCGGCCGGTGTCGCGGAACGGCGCGGGCCAGGCCGACGGATCGGACGCCTTGCCCTCCATCAGCGCGCCGAGATCGAGGCGCGAATCGGGATCGGGCATCGGCACGGCCGACAGCAGGGCCTTGGTATAGGGGTGCATCGGGTTGTGGAACAGCTCGCCCGACGGCGCCAGCTCGACCAGGCGGCCGGCGCACATCACGGCGATGCGGTCGGCGATGTAGGCGACGACGGCGAGGTTGTGCGAGATGAACAGGTAGGTGAGGCCGAGCTGCTTCTGCAGGTCCTTCAGGAGGTTGAGGACCTGGGCCTGGATCGACACGTCGAGCGCCGACACCGGCTCGTCGCAGATCACCATGTCGGGCCTGAGCGCCAGCGCGCGGGCGATGCCGATCCTCTGGCGCTGGCCGCCCGAGAAGGAGTGCGGGTAGCGGCTGAGATGGCGACGATCGAGGCCGACCATCTCCATCAGTTCGCTCACCATCTCGCGGCGATAGGAGTCGTCGCCGATCTTATGGATCTTCAGGGGCTCGACCAGGATGTCGTAGACGGTCATGCGTGGATTGAGCGAGCCGAACGGGTCCTGGAAGATGAATTGCAGCTTGGTGCGGAAGCGGTCGAGCTCGCCGCCGTCGAGCGACAGCACGTCGACCTTGCGGCCCCAGTCGTCGTAGACGATGCGGCCCGCTCCGTATTCCGAGGGGCCTTCGTTGGGATCGGCCGAGACGCCGCGCATCAGGATCTTGCTGAGCGTGGTCTTGCCGCAGCCCGATTCGCCCACCAGTCCCAGGCACTCGCCGCGCTCGACGTCGAAGCTCACGTCGTTGACGGCGCGGATCTTGCGCGTCGTGCCACCGCCGATCAGCTGCTCGATCAGGGTGTCGGCCTTGCGGATGGTGAAGGTCTTGGACAGATGCCGCACCTTCAGCACCGGCGCGTCTTCATTGAAGGTCGTCGTGGGCTTGGAGACCGGCTTCTCCTTCAGCAGATGGCCGGTCGCCGCGGTGATCTCGCGGATCGGCACCAGCCGCTCGCCGGGCGCCATGTCGAAGCGCGGCACGGCGTGCAGCAGCGCCTTGAGATAGGGATGCTGCGGATCGCGGAAGATGGCGTGCAGGTCGCCCGATTCGACCACCTTGCCGCGATACATCACCACCACTTCGTCGGCGATGTTGGCGACCACGCCAAGATCGTGGGTGATCATCAGCAGCGCCATGCCGAGCTCGGACTGCAGGTCCTTGATGAGGCGCAGGATCTGGGCCTGGATGGTGACGTCGAGCGCCGTAGTCGGCTCGTCGGCGATCAGGAGTGCCGGCCGGCAGACCAGGGCCATGGCGATCATGGCGCGCTGGCGCAGGCCGCCCGACAGCTCGAACGGATAGGTGCGCAGCGCCCGCTTGGGATCGGGAAAGCCCACCATGCGCAGCATGTCGGTGGTCAGCGCCTCGATCTCGGGCCGCGACAGCTTGCGCCCGGAACGCTGGACCGCCTCGTTGATCTGGTCGCCGAGGAAATGGATGTCGCTGAAATGGCCGCCGCCATGCAGCTCGACCGCCTCGCCGATCTGGTCGCCCACTGTGTGCAGCGCCGACAGCGAGGTCATGGGCTCCTGGAAGATGATCGAGATGGCGCCGCCGCGGATGGTGCGCATCTCCGGCCCGGCGCGGTCGAGCTTGGCGATGTCGATCTGCGCGCCGTCCTTGACCCTGGGATCGGCAAACAGGATCGAGCCCGAGGGAATAGTGGCGGTGCGCGGCAGCAGGCCCATGATGGCCTGGCTGCACACCGACTTGCCCGAGCCCAATTCGCCGACCAGGGCCAGGGTGCCGCCGGGCGGAATCGAGAACGAGACGTTGTCGACCGCCCGCAAGATGCCCTCGTGAACGCCGAATTCGACGGTCAGGTTCTCGACGCGCAACAGATCCTTCATACCGTCGCTTCCTGACCAGCCACTGCTATCCCCATCGCCCTGAGATTGGCGCGCGTCGCCTCACTCATCGTCAATCCTGTCTGCCCGGCCGCCTGCGCCGCCCGCTCGACCACGTCATGGAAACCGTCGAGCGACGAATCGACCTTCAGCGTGCGCCCGCCGGCCGAGCCGACGGAGAGCTGCATCCAGCCGCCGGAGCGGTCGCGCTTGGTCGAGAAATAGCTGAGCTTCATCCGGTCGAGCCGGTTCCACTCGACGACGGCGCCGGCCGGGCCGTCGGCGCAGAGCGCGTCCGGACCCAGGACGTAGCGCGTGTGGTGGCGCAGCGCCGTGCGCACCAGGAACAAGGCGAAGAGCACGAAGCCCGCCCCCAGGATCAGCGCCAACCAGCGGTTGACCTCGAGCACCAGCAACGGCGCGCCGCACAGCACGACGCCCGCCGTGGCGCGACCATAGTCGGCCCACAGCGTCTGCCGCGGATAGCGCAGATCGGCGGAGCTCAACCGTGTGCCTCCCCTCCCGGAGCAATTTTGGCCGCAAACAGTTCGCGCGCCGAACGCAAACATATGCCGGGCAGTGTCGGTGCTGTTTCCCACATCGACCTTAAGAAATCCCACGCCCGGCCGTCCATCACAAGATGATGACTAAGAAGCCCTACAGGTTCGCCGGATACGGTCCGCGCGTGCGCCAGGGCGGCGACCAGGGCGCCGAGAGCCGCCGTTTCGCCGGCGAAAACGCCCCCGCTTTTCCAGTCGATCAGGTCGACATGGGTATTGACCTGCAAAAGGCCGCGTACCGGGTGGGCCCGCGGCCGCGGGCCGAAGGTCGACAGGCCGCTGAAGCCGATTTCCGGCAAGGTCGGCACCAGGCCGGGCGCGATGCGGTTCCACGGCGGCACCATGACGTTCTGCGCCCGGCTGCCAAACAGCCGCTCCAGCGCCAGCCAACCCGTGCCCAGCTCGCCCAGCACGACCATGGCCGGCCGATGCGGGCCGAGCTCGGCCTTCTTTTCGCCCGGCGAGGCATGGTTGACGTGGGCGTAGCCGTGCTGGAGCAGGTCGACCGCCGGCTCGGCGGCGAGGCGATCGGCCAGCGCCGGCGTCGCCCGTGCCGGCACCACCGCGAGGGCGAGCGGCGCCTGTGTTTCGCGATGGAGCTCGAACAGGCGGTCGAGCGCTGCACTCGAATCGGCGGCATCGTCGTCGCGCCACCACAGCTCGGCCGTGCGGCCAGCCGCCTGCCAGCGTGCCGCCTCCGCCTCGAGGGCCTGCCAGGTGCTCATAGCAGGCGCTTCAGCAGGCAAGCGGTAGCGGGGCCGCCATTGGCGTCACAGGGCGGGAAACTGCGCAACGAGGGGCCGGCCAGGGCGCGCCGCACGGCATCGGCCAGGCTCTCGGGCGACAGCGTGCCGGGCGGCACGACGGCCATCATGCCGCGTTCGGCCAACAGCGCCGCGCGATCGGCCTGCTCGGTCTCGCGCGCCGTGCCGAAGGGCACCAGGACGGCGCGGTCGGCGCAGCACAATGTCTCGATGGTGGTGTTGTAGCCCGCCTGCGAGATCGAGAGCGTCGCATTGGCCAGGAGCGTGGTGAAGTCGGGCCGCGCCGGTTCGATGATGATGCCGGCGCCGCCATCGAGTGCCGCACGCTCGGCCTCCGGCATGTTCGCACCGACCAGCAGGCGCCATCTACGATCGGCCAACGGTGTTTTCGGCCGCGCCGCGATGGCGGCGTGCAGCAACGGCGCGCCGACCGCGCCGCCGCCCGCCGACACGACGACGTCGTCCTTGCCTTCCATGCTCTGGGACCGCTGCGCCAGATCATGCTCCGCGACAAAGCCGGTGTAGAGGGCACGCGCCTTGATGCGGTCCCAGCCGGCAAAGCTCCGCGCGAATTCTACGACGCTCGGATCGGCATGGATCAGCACGGAATCGAAGAATCTTTCAAAGATATCGACCGTCTCCGACACCCGCCGGGGCGAGGCCGAGCGGCGCACCACGTCGCGCACCGAGGACACGATCTTCGGCTGGGGGCGCATCGCCTTGGCCGCCTCGAGAAGCGGCAGCAGCTCGAAGCGCAGGCGCGTGCGGCCGAAAGGAAACTGCTCGGTGATCAGGATGTCGGGCACCTCGGCCCGCAGCAGGTCGAGCAAGCCCTTGGTGCGGGCAGCGAGGAAGACCTCGTCGGGCGACGTCCCGTCGAGGCGGGAGAGTTCCCGCAGCGTTTCGTCCGCTGCACGGAGCGGCGGCAGTTGATGAAAGCGCGCAGCCCCCACCGCGAGGCCCGGGACAGGCGCACCGCCCGATACCAGCAGCACATCGAAGCCGCCTTCCGCCAGCGCACGCGCCAAGGTGGCGGCGCGACGCAGATGGCCGATCCCCAGCAGGTGCTGCACGTGAAAGAAGACGCGCGCGCTCACGACGCACCGTTCTTGGGCACATCGAGGGGCACGTTGAGGCGGTCCACGGCGACGCTGCCGTCGGTGCGCGCCGCAAAGAAATGAACGCAACGCCAGTCGAGCTTGTGCGGCGGCCGGCCACTCATATCCCAGCCGGTCGCCAGCGCCAGCAGGGCACGGAGGACGGCCTTGTGGGAGACCGCGACAACGGGTTGCCCGCCCTCGGCGACGCCGGCAGCCCAGCGGCCGAGTCGCTTCATCGTCGCGCGCGGCGATTCCCCGCCGGGCGGCTGAAAATCCAATCCCCTGCGCTCGGCAACGATGAAGGCCTCGCCGACGGTCGCGCGCAGCTCGGCGATGGTGTGGCCTTCCCACACCCCGAAGCTCATCTCGCGCAGGCGCGAGTCGACGGTGACGGCAACGGAAGGCTGCACCAGTTCGGCCGTGCGCCGGGCGCGTTGCAAGGGACTGGAAATTCGCGGCCAGCCGTCGGCGGGCGGCGGCAGGCGCCAGTGTCGCGCGTCGGCCTCGCCGGCGGCGCTCAAGGTCGTGTCGGTGAGACCTTGCAGGCGGCGCTCTTCGTTCCAGGCGGTGGCGGCGTGGCGCAGGATGGCGAAGGGCACGCCGCTCATCGCAGGGTCCGCAACGCTGCGGCCAGGGCGTGGGCGGCGGCGCGTTCGTCATGGTGCGCGGCGATCCGGTCTTTGGCCGCCGCCGCCAGGCGCGCGCGCTCGGCCGGCGTCTCGAGCAGCCGGGCGACCGCCGACGCGAAAGCCTGGGCGTCACCCACGGGAGTCAACAGCCCGGTGACGCCGTCGGCGACGACGGCAGGCACGCCGCCGGTGCGGCCGGCGACCACGGGCAGACCGGCTGCCTGGGCTTCGAGAAAGGCCATGCCGTAGGCTTCGTTGATCGCGGGCCAAAGGTAAAGGTCGGCGGCTCCATAAAGCGCCGGCATCTTCTCGCGCGAGACGGCGCCGGCGAAGCGCACGCGTGGGCCGAGCGGCGCCATCAGGGCCTCGACCTCCGCCCGCGCCGGTCCATCGCCCACCAGCAGCGCCTGCCAGGGCTTGTCCTTCAGCAAGGCCAGGGCCTCGGCCAACACGCGGTAGGAGGCGAGCTTGTCGCGGGCGCGCATCATGCCGACGCTGAGCAACAGCGGCGGATCGTTCGGGACGTGGCGCGCAGCGCCCCGAAACGGCGCGGTGTCGATGAACGGCGGCAGCCGGAGCTGGTGCGCTCCTGGCCGCAGCCGCGCCTTGACGCCGGCGACATCGCGCGGGTTCACGGTCAGCACCAGGTCGGCCGCCGCCAGCGCGCGCTCGACCGCGCGATGGCCGAGCCTCGTCGGACCGTGAGCGCGGCGCGGGGCATGCGAGGCCTCGGCGATCACATAGGGAATGCCCAGCGCGCGGCTCACGATGGGGCCCAGCCAGTCGGGCTTGCGGTAGTAGCAGTGATAGGTGAACCAGAGATCGAAACGCTCGGGATGGCCCGGAGGCAGCGCGCGCCAGCACCCGATCAGGCGGGCCGCCTGGGCGCGCGCGCGCCGCTCGAGCGCGAGATGCGCCGGCGGCGCCGGCACGCCGGGCGCCACGCGGCTCAAGGCTGGCATCGTCACCGTATGGCCGAGCCGGCGCAGCAGGCAGACAAGGCCGCGCGCCATTTCACGATCGCCCGAGGGCGTGGGACTGTCCGGCGGCTTGAGCGGCGTGTGCAACAGCACGCGCATGTCGGTCACTCCGCGGCGCGCGTCTCTATTACAGGGGCCTCATGACGGACCGGCTGGCCGAGCGCCGTCGCGATCCAGTCGACGCCTGAGTCGAAGGAAAAGCGCGTGCGCACGATCTCGCCGGCACGGCTGGCCAGGCGTTGGCGCAAATCGGGCTCGCGCACCAGGCGGGCCAGCGCCACCGCGAGCTCGTCGGGCGCGCCGGGTGCCACCAGCAGCCCGTTGTCGCCGTCGGTGATGAATTCGCCGATCGCCGCGGCACGGGTCGAGACGATGGCGAGACCCTGATGGGCCGCCTCCATCAGTACGTTGGGCAATCCATCCTGATCGCCGTCGGCCGCCTTCTTGCTGGCCAGCACGAACAGGTCGGCGCGCGCCAGGGCAGCGAACACCGCCTTCTGCGGCTGGGCGCCATGCCACAGGCAGCGGTCGGCAATGCCGAGCGCCGCAGCTTGCGCTTTCAAGGGATCGGACAGCTCGCCCGCCCCGACATGCTCGAAGCGCCAATTGAGGGTGCGCGGCAATTTGGCGAGAGCGGCCAAAAGATCGTCATAGCCCTTCTTCTCGACCTTGCGGCCGATCGACAGGATGACGACGGGATCGGCGGGGTTCGCCCCGTCGCGCCGCTTGCGCAGGCCGGGCGGCGGCGGCAGATGGCCGAAATCGAGCCCGTGATAGACGAGCTTCAACCGTTCAGGTCGGGGCGCCAGTTCCCTCAGCCGCTGCAGGCCGACGGCCGTGCAGGTCACCAGCCAGGCACAGTCGGCGAGCTTTTCCGTCACTTCCCAGGACTCGCTGGTCCAGATGTCCTTGGCGTGCGCCGACACGCTCCACGGCAGCCCGCGCATCGTGGCGGCGTAGCGCGTCACCGAGGACGGCGTGTGCAGGAAATGGGCGTAGAGCCGGTCGACCGAAGACGGCAGCTCGGCCGCCAGCACCAGCGCCTGGCCCCAGCGCCTCAGCCGATTGGCCGAGGGGTCGCGCCGGAAGTCGGCGAGAAATTTCCGCCGCGCCGCCCTGTAGCCGGGCAGATGCCGCGCCTTCCGCCAGGACGCGAACACGCGATGGGGGTCATCCTTGAGGTACTCCGGCAAGTAGACAATGCGGGCGGCCACGCGGTCGTGCACGGGGTGATGGGCCTTGTCGGTCGGCCGGCGCAGCGACCAGATTTCCAGCGCCACGCCGCGCGCTTCCAGGCCCGCGATCTCCTGGGCGATGAAGGTCTCGGACAGGCGCGGCCAGCCTTTCAGGATGACGGCAACGCGCGCGTCCCCGCGCTCGATGTTGGGCAACGACATGAAATGCCCGGTGATCAGGTCCTGGCGCGCGCCGGCGGCAAGGCAGCCGGATCGACGGCGGGTGCATCGGCGAAGAGATCCATCGAACTCGAGCGACGCCGGGCCGCGGTGAGGATGGGCGAGCTGCTTGGCAACCAGGCGCAGGACGTTGCCGAGCCCGTCGAGCAGGCCCGGCACGACGACGTCGCTCGGCAGGCCCTGCTGCGGCAATTGCCGCAGCGCCGTCGCCATGGCATGCGGATCGCGGCCGCGATCGGCGTCGAGCATCTCGATCAGCCCGACATTGCGCGCGGCGCGGGCACGGATGAACTGTTCAAGCCGCGGCTTGGTGCGCGGCACGATGATCGCCTTCTTGTCGAAGGACAGGATCTCACAGAACGTATTGTAGCCGCCCATCGCGACCACGCCGGCCGAACGCTGCATGAGCGCGCCGAGATTGTTGGTGAAGGTGAGCGTGCGGATGTTGCTGAACTTCGCGGCGCGCTCCTTGAAGGCCTCGCGCTCGGTCGCCGACATGAACGGGCCGAACACGATCACCGCGCCGTAGGGGATATGCGGGTCGCTTTCGTAGGCCGCCAGCACCCAGTCGATCAGGTCGGCGCCGTCGCCGCCGCCGCCGGCGGTGACCAGGATGAACGGGCCCTGAATCTCCTCGATCTCGTGCGGGATGTCGCTGTGCAGCGGCAGGTCGCGATAGAGATAGCCGGTGTAGAACATCTTGTGCCGCACCGACGGCGGCACCTCGATGCCGGTCAGCGGCTTGTTGATCTGCGGCAGGCCGTAGATCCAGATCTCGTCATAGAGGTCGCGCAGCGCCGGCACGACGTTCTTGCGCTCCCATTCCTGGGCGAGCGCCGTCGGATCGTCCATGACGTCGCGCAGGCCGAGCACCAGCGGCGTGCCGCGGTCCTTCAGGAGGCGCAGGGTCGGGCCGACTTCGCCGCGCAGGCCGAGCGGCTCCTTGTCGACGATGAAGAGGTCGGGACGATAGATGTCGGCAGTGTCGCGGATGATCCGCGTGCGCATCTCCAGCGTATGCTCGACGCCGACCCGGAGGTTGGCGGAGTCGTATTCCCCGGTCTCGATCTTGACCACGCCCGGTACGCGCACGAAGTCGATGCCGGAGCGGAATTCGTAGGAGCCGATCATGGGCGAGCCCGAGATGATCAGCACCGAGACCGACTGGTCGGCCTCGACGATGGCGTTGGCGATGGTACGGCACCGGCTCACATGGCCGAGACCGAACGAGTCGTGGCTGTAGAGCAGCACACGCTTGGACCGGCTGCTTGTGAGCATGCAATACGTCTCCCCCTTAGCCGGAGCGCCTCCTGCCCCGACCGGTGGTTTCGGCCGGACTATGCCACATCGGCAGGGCCGCACCAGCCCCACGGCCAGACACTAAATATCGAATGTAATCAACGGACTGATCGAATATAGGGTAGGCTGCGGTCCGGGCAGCACGGATTCCAATGCAGCGCAATCTGTTCACGTATATCTGGCGACACAGTCGGCACGAGCAGCTCGTCATCCTGAGCCTGGTCGTGCTGGCCCAGGTCTTCTACTTCATGTCGCTCACCGTGCCCAAGTCGATCGTCAACAACGGCATCCAGGGCAACGCCTTCAAGCAGCACACGACCATCCCGTTCCTGGCGTGGGAGCTCGATCTGTCGGCCATCTTTCATGGCAGGGTGCTGCGCCTGTTCGACGGCTTCCAGGTCGACCAGTTGCAATACCTGGTCGTCATGAGCTTCGTCTTCCTGGCGGCCGTGGTCATCAACGGCCAGTTCAAGAAGAGCATCAACACCCAGAAGGGCCGCATGGGCGAGCGCATGCTGCGCCGCCTGCGCTACGAGCTCTACGACCGCATCCTGCGCTTCCCGCCGGCCCACTTCCGCAAGGTCAAGCAGGCCGAACTCGCGACGATGATCAAGGACGAGGTCGAGCCGCTCGGCGGTTTCATCGGCGATGCCTTCGTGCAGCCGATGTTCCTGGGCGGCCAGGCGCTGACGGCCATCATCTTCATCATGATGCAGAACTGGCTGCTCGGGATCATCGTCGTCGTGCTGCTGGCGGTCCAGATGGCGATCATCCCGCGGCTGCGCAAGCCGGTGCTGGTGCTGGGACGCCTGCGCCAGATCTCGGCGCGCCAGCTTGCCGGCCGCATCGCCGAGACGGCCGACGGCGTCAACGAGATCCACATCCATGGCGCGGCCAATTACGAGCGCGCCGACATCTCCGACCGGCTCGGCCGTATCTACAAGATCCGCTTCGATCTCTATCAGAAGAAGTTCGTCGCCAAGTTCTGGAACAACATCCTGTCGCAGGCGACGCCGTTCGCGATCTACCTGGTCGGCGGCTACTTCGCCATCACCGGCCAGATGGACGTCGGCGCAGTCGTCGGCGTGCTGCTCGCCTACAAGGACCTGCCGTCGCCGATCAAGGAGCTGATCGACTGGGACCAGCAGCGCCAGGACGTGCAGATCAAGTACGAACAGGTGATCGACCAGTTCCAGCCCGAAGGCATGATGCCGGAGGAATTGCAGGCCATCCCCGACGGCCCGCCGCCGCCGCTCGGCCGCGAGCTGGCGCTGGCCGGCGTGACGGTCTCCGAGGATGGCCGGGTGAAGCAGCTGGACGCCGTCTCGCTCATCCTGCCGACCACCATCAAGCTCGCCGTGATCGGCGGCTCGAGCTCGGGCAAGGAGGTGCTGGGCCAGGTGCTGGCGCGGCTGGCGCTGCCCACCGGCGGCTCGATCAAGCTCGACGGCAAGGATTTTTTCCAGCTCCCCGAGTACATCCTGGGCGCGCGGACGGCCTATGTCGGGCAGGAGACCTATCTCTTCCCGCTGTCGGTGCGCGACAACCTGCTGTTCGGCCTGAAGACCCGGCCCGTGGCGCCGGCGCCGTACGACGATGCCACCAAGCTGTTGCGCGAGGCGTTCTGGAAGGAATCCGAGCGCGCCGGCAATCCGCCGTTCGACCCCAATGCCGACTGGATCGACTACGAGCTGGCCGGCGCCAGCGGTCCGGCCGACCTGTTGCCGTGCATGGTCAGCGCGCTGAAGCAGGTCGAGCTCGACGAGGACATCTATTCGCTGGGCCTGCGCGGCACGGTCGACGCGGCGCTCCGGCCCGACCTCGCCGAGAAGATCCTGAAGGCGCGCCATGTGCTGCACGGCCACCTGCAGGATAAAAGCTATGCCGGCCTGGTCGAGACGTTCAGCGCCGACCACTACAACCGCAACCTCTCGGTGGCGGAGAACCTGCTGTTCGGCACGGCGGTCGGCAAGCAGTTCGACGGCGACAACATCGCGGCCGATCCCTACGTGCAGTCGATATTGAAGTCGACCGGGCTCGATCTCGAGCTGCAGCGCATGGGCCTTACCATCGCCGAGACCATGGTCGAGCTGTTCTCGGGCCTGTCGCCCGACAATCCGCTGTTCGAGCAGTACAGCTTCATCTCCGCCGACGAACTGCCCAACGTTCGCCTGCTGCTGCAACGGCTGGGCGGCAAGGGCATCGAAGCCGTGCCCGACGCCGACCGGCCGCGCCTGATGACCTTGCCTTTCCGCTACATCGAGGCGCGCCACCGCCTCGGCCTGATCGACTCGGCGATGGAAGAGCGCCTGCTGGCGGCGCGGCGCACCTTCGCCGCGGGCCTGCCGCCCGGAATGCGCAGCGCCGTCGAGTTCTACGATTTCGGGCGCTACAACAGCGCCGCCACCCTGCAGGACAACATCCTGTTCGGCCGCCTGGTCTACGGCCAGGCCCAGGCCGAGCAGCGCATCGGCACCCTGATCTTCGAGGTGCTGCATGACCTCGGGCTGCGCGATGCGGTCATCGAGGTGGGATTGGAGTACAATGTCGGCGTTGCCGGCAAGCGCCTGCCGGCGACCCAGCGCCAGAAGCTCGGCATCGCACGCGCGCTCATCAAGCGCCCCCAGCTCCTGATCGTGAACGAAGCGGTCGCCATGTTCGACGGCCGCACGCAGGATCGCATCCGCGACAATGTCCTGGCGGCGGCGAGGGACGAGGAACGAGGCGTGATCTGGATCGCCAATCGGCCGGCGCAGGCCGAACCGTTCGAACAGATCATCGTTATGCAGGGTGGCAGGATCGCCGCCCAGGGAGCGCCGGCCGACCTGGCGGCGCGTGGTGGGCTCTACGCCGAATTGATGGCGTCGGCTTGAGGCAATTCAGGAGGATACGATGAACCTCAACGAGGAAGTCGAACTTCTCAAGGGCGTACCGATCTTCTCCAAGGTCGAGCCGGCCAAACTCAAGCTGTTGGCCTTCACCAGCGAGCGGATGAATTTCGCGGCCGGTCAGGAGGTCTGCCACCAGGGCGACCCGGGCGACGCCATGTATGTCATCCTGGGCGGCGTGGCCGACGTGCTGATCGACAAGGAGGGCGGCCAGTTCGCCATCGCCGAACTGCAGAAGAACGGCTTCTTCGGCGAAATCGCCATCCTGTGCGATGTGCCGCGCACCGCCACCATCAAGGCGCGCGATCCGCTCAGCACGCTCAAGATCTCCAAGGACATGTTCTATCGCCTGGTCGCCGAGTTCCCGCAGATGGCGGTCGAGGTCATGCGCGAACTGGCTCATCGCCTGGAGGACACCAACCAGAAGCTGCGGGCGGCGAACTCGAACAGGGCGGCCTGATCTTCTTCATGAGTCGGCTCGACAGCTTCATCGCGCGCATGCAGGCGCAGCGCGATTGCTTGAACTTCCTGAAGCCGGCCGTCGATGCCCTGCCCGGGCCGATCCTCGAAGTGGGCCTGGGCAACGGGCGCACCTACGACCATCTGCGCGAGCTCTTTCCCGGCCGCGACATCTACGTGTTCGAGCGCAAGGTGGCGGCCCATCCCGAGTGCATCCCGCCCGACGACCGGCTGTTCCTGGGCGAAGCGCGCGAGGCGATTCCGCGGGCCGCGGGCAAGCTCGGTGCCCGTGCAGCGCTGATCCACACCGACCTCGGCACCGGCGATCACGCCGCCAACATGGCGATGGGCAAGTGGCTGGGCCCGGCGCTCGACGCGCTCGCCGCAGCGGGCGGTTACGTGCTCGCCAACCAGCCGCTCGACGTCGCGCGCTGGCGCCGCCTGCCCGAACCGCCCGGCGTGCCGGCGGAGCGGTATTTTCTGTATCGAGTGGGGTGACGCTCTCCCGCCTCGCCCGTCAGCTGTTGAACAGTCGCAGCAGCACCAGCAGCACCACGGCGCCCAGCACCGAGCCGATGAAGCCCGCCGGCTCGCCGGGAGCGTAGAGGCCGAGCGCCTGGCCGCCGTAGGTGGCGATCACCGCGCCGACGATGCCGATCACGATGGTGACGATGATGCCGCGCGGGTTGGGGCCCGGCGTGATGATGCGGGCCAGGATGCCGATGACCAGGCCGATCAGGATGATCGCGAGAATATGCATGATGTCCTCTCCTCAGACCTCGAACGTCGCCAGCACCGGCACATGGTCCGATGCCTTCTCCCAGTCGCGCGTATCGGCGTCGATGCGATAGCTCTTGAGGGCGCCCGACAGCGCCGGCGTGGCGAGGATATGGTCGAGCCGCCGGCCGCGATTGGAGGCGCGCCAGTCGTTGTTGCGGTAGCTCCACCACGAATAGAGCTTCTCCTGCGACGGCACGAAGCGACGCGGCACGTCGATCCAGTCGAGCGAAGCCTGCAGGCGGCCAAACAGCTCGACCTCGACAGGCGTGTGCGAGACGATCTTGAGCAGCTGCTTGTGGCTCCACACGTCGTGCTCGAGCGGCGCCACGTTGAGATCGCCGACGGCGATGCGGCGCAGGCCCTTGCGGACCCTCGGACCGGGCTTGCGGTCGGAGAACCACCCGGCCATCTCGCGGTAGAAATCGAGCTTGTGGGCGAACTTCACGTTCTGGTCGGGATCGGGAATGTCACCGCCGGCCGGGATGTAGAGGTTGTCCAGGAGGATCGGATCGCCGCCGATATCGAGGGCGGCCTCGATGTGCCGGCAATCCTCCTTGCCGCAGCGATGATGAATGTTGATGGCCTTGAACGGCACTTTCGAGAGGATCGCCACGCCATTGTAGGATTTCATGCCCTGGACCAGCCGGTGCTTGTAACCCAGGGCCTCGAACGCCAGGTGCGGGAAGTGCTCGTCCGGGCACTTGGTCTCCTGCAGGCATAATACGTCCGGCTTGCGCATCCTCAGGTAGCGTTCGACGTTATCGATCCTGAGGCGAACCGAATTGATGTTCCAGGTGGCAATGGCGAGGCTCATTGCCCGACATTATAGACGATCCCGGGACGATCTCGATCCAGGAGAGCTGCGATGCAGATGGATGGCGACGAAAGCAGCAATGTCGAGGATCGCCGCAGCGAAGGCGGATTCGGCGGTGGCGGCGGCTTTGGCGGTGGCGGCTTCGGCGGCGGGGGCATCCCCATTCCCATGGGCGGCGGCGGAGGCGGCCTGTTCAAGGGCGGCATCGGCTTCGTCGCCTTCATCGTGATTGCGCTGATCTTCGGCGTCGACCCCATGGCGCTCCTGAGCGGCCTGGGCAGCGGCGACACGTCGACCTATACCGCGCCCGCCACCCAGAGCAGCCGGACGGCGCGCGCACCGGCTGCCGATGCCGAAACCACATTCGTGTCACGCGTGCTGAAGAGCACCGAGGATGTCTGGACGTCTCTGTTCAGCGACATGGGCCGACACTATGTCGATCCCAAGCTGGTGCTCTATCGCGACGCCACGCGTACGGCATGCGGCACCGGCCAGTCGGCGATGGGGCCGTTCTATTGCCCGGCCGACGAGCGGGTCTATCTCGACCTGGCCTTCTTCGACGATCTGGCGAGCCGCTTCCATGCCCCGGGCCAGTTCCCGCAGGCCTATGTGATCGCCCACGAGGTCGGCCACCACGTGCAGAACCTGCTGGGCATCACCGGCAAGGTCGAAGCAGATGCGCCAGAAGCATGAGCAAGCGCGACGCCAACGCGCTGTCGGTGCGGGTCGAGCTGCAGGCCGATTGCTTCGCCGGCGTGTGGGCCAACCGCGCCGAGCAGAAGAGCGGCGGCAAGATGATCGACGACAAGGACGTCGATCAGGCGCTGGCGGCTGCCTCGGCGATCGGCGACGACCGGCTGCAGAAGCAGGCTCAAGGCAGGGTCGTGCCCGACAGCTTCACCCACGGCAGCAGCGCGCAGCGCACGCGCTGGTTCCGCAAAGGGTTGGACAGCGGCGATCCGAACCAGTGCGATACGTTTCGGGCGCAGCAGCTATAGAGCGTTCTTGTCTATTCTGCGCTGTGCGGGCTCTCGCGCCTCAGAAGGCGCTGCCGCCCGCTTCGTCTAGCGCGTAAGACGCGCTAGACGAGGGTGCAGGTCACCGTGCCGCAGCCGTCGACGAAGCCTGCCAGCGTGTCGCCCTTGACCACGGCGGCGACGCCGTCGGGCGTGCCGGTGTAGATCAGGTCGCCGGCGGCCAGCGCCACCAGGCCGGAGAGATAGGAGATCGTCTCCGGCACGCTCCAGATCAGCGCATTGAGGTCGGACTTCTGGCGGGTCTTGCCGTTGACGTCGAGCTGGATGGTGCCCTTCGCCGGATGGCCGACCTGCGCCACGGGATAGATCTCGCCGATCGGCGCGGACTGGTCGAAACCCTTGCCCATGTCCCACGGCCGGCCCATGTCCTTGGCCTGGTTCTGCAGGTCGCGGCGGGTCATGTCGAGGCCGACGCCGTAGCCGAAGACGTGCTCGAGGGCCTTGTCGACCGGGATGTTGGTGCCGCCGGACTTCATGGCCACCACCAGCTCCATCTCGTGGTGCAGGTTCTTGGTCGACGACGGATAGGCGACCTTGGCCGGGTTCTTGGGGTCGGCGCAGATCACGATGGCGTCGGCCGGCTTGGTGAAGAAAAAGGGCGGCTCGCGGTCGGGATCGTGGCCCATCTCGCGGGCATGGGCGGCATAGTTGCGGCCGACGCAGAAGATGCGGCGGACCGGGAATAGATCGCCGGTTCCGTGGACCGGCACGCCGACAGTGGCCGGCGGCGTGACGACATAAGCCATCGCTTTCTCCCTCGAGAGCGAGCCTTTATGAAGGGCACCGGAGTTTCAGGCAATGTCCGAGCAAGACCTTCTGACCGTTCAGGCCGATTCGGCCGACACCTCGCTGGGCTGGGCCACGCTGGGCGACCGGCGCTGGCGCTGCACGGTGGGTGCAGGCGGCGTGCGCGAGGACAAGGTCGAGGGTGACGCCGCCACGCCGGCCGGCAAGTTTCCCCTGCGCCGGATCTATTTCCGCAACGACCGGATGGTGCTGCCCAAGGTTCGCCTGCCGGCGCGGCCGATCAACGAGCATGACGGCTGGTGCGACGATCCCCGGTCGTCGACCTACAACCGCCTGGTCCACATCCCCAACGAGTGGAGCCACGAGAAGATGTGGCGCGACGACGGGCTCTACGATCTCGTCGTGGTGGTGGGCTACAACGACGACCCGCCGGAGGGCGAATGGGGCAGCGCCATCTTCCTCCACATCGCGCGCGAAGACTATGCGCCGACGCGGGGATGCGTGGCCTTCGCACGCGATGATCTTCTGGAGCTGGTGACGCTGATCGGACCCGAGACGCGGCTCAATGTGCTGTCGCTGACGGCTGCCGACGACGCGCCGCCGTCCAGCGATGAGCCGGACATGAAGCTGGTCGAGGATTTCGACGAGAAGGATTGGTAACGCGCGTTCTGACGCTGCTCAGTGCTGCTCTGCCCCTGAGGCGGGCCAGAGGCACATGGTCGGTGGATCAGCCCACCACGCGGCCGATGGTGCGGGCGGTGTAATCGACCAGGGGGATGATGCGGGCGTAGTTGAGGCGCGTCGGGCCGATCACGCCGATCGCGCCCAGGATGCGCTCCTGCGAATCGCGGAACGGCGCCACCACCATCGAGCAGCCGGTGTTGGCGAACAACGGATTGTCGGCGCCGATGAAGATCTGCACGCCGTCGCCCACGTTGGCGAGCTCGAGCAGGCGCACGAAACTCTCGCCGCGCTCCAGCGCATCGAACAGCCCGCGCACGCGGTCGAGGTCGGCGATCGCGGTGATGTCTTCCAGGAGTCGCGCCTGGCCGCGCACGATCAGCGCGCTGCCCGGCTCGCCGGCCCACTTCGCCAGGCCCGATTCGATCACGCGCGCCGTCAGGTCGTTCAGCTCGGCGCGCTTCAGCTTGAGGTCCTCGAGGATGAGGCGACGCGCCTCCTCGATGGTGCGGCCGACCAGGCGCGCATTGAGATAGTTGGTCGCCTCGACGAGCGCCGAAGGCGGCAGGCCGAGCGGCACGTCGATCAGGCGATTCTCGACGTGACCTGCTTGCGTCACGGTCACGACCAGCGCCCGGCCGGGTCCGAGGCTGACGAACTCGATGTGCTTCAGCGGCTGCTCGGTCTTGGGCGCCATCACCAGGCTGGCGCAGCGCGACAGGCCGGACAGCAGCGAGGTCGCCTGCTCCAGCGCTTCGGTGACGCTGCGGCCGACAGCGGCGCAGCGCACCTCGATGCTTTCGCGCTCTTCCTCGGAAAGATTGCCGACCTCGAGCAGGCCGTTGACGAACAGTTTCAGCCCGGCATCCGTCGGCAGACGCCCGGCCGAGGTATGCGGCGCGTAGAGCAGGCCGAGATCCTGCAGGTCGGCCATGATGTTGCGGATGGTGGCGGGCGACAGCGCCTCGGTGAGCTTGCGGGTGAGCGCGCGCGAGCCGACCGGCTCGCCGGTCTCGACATAGCTTTCGACGACGTGGCGCAGGACCTCGCGGGCACGCTCGTTCAGCTCGGCGACCGAGGCGGCCTGCCGCTGCCCTGGAGGCACGTCCGTGAGGACGGCCCCGGGGGTACCGATGCGATGAATTGCCATGGAAAAAATGTAGGTAGTGCGCGCGGGCGGGTCAACGCAGGCGGAGTGGACGGCTGGATTTAGACGGGCGGCGGCGCTACACCGGCCGCCCCCGATAGGAGAGATGAATGCGCCCTTCCGGCCGCGCCCCCGACCAGCTTCGACCCGTCTCCCTGGAGCCGGGCTTTTCCCGCCATGCCGAGGGCTCCTGCCTGGTAAAGTTCGGCGATACCCACGTGCTGTGCACCGCCTCGGTCGATGAAAGAGTGCCGCCCTGGATGCGTAATACCGGTCGCGGCTGGGTCACCGCCGAATACGGCATGCTGCCGCGCTCGACCCATACCCGCACGGACCGTGAGGCCGCGCGCGGCAAGCAGTCGGGCCGCACCCAGGAGATCCAGCGCCTGATCGGCCGGTCGCTGCGCGCCGTGGTCGACCTGCCGGCCATGGGCGAGCGACAAATAAATATCGACTGCGACGTGCTGCAGGCCGACGGCGGCACCCGCACCGCCAGCATCACCGGTTCCTGGGTGGCGCTGCACTTCGCCTTCGAGCGCCTGATCAAGGAAGGCAAGCTCGCCGCCAGCCCGATCACCGGGCAGGTCGCCGCCGTCTCGTGCGGCCTGTGGGAAGGCACGCCGGTGCTCGACCTCGACTATCCGGAAGACTCCAAGGCGCAGGCCGACGCCAATTTCGTGCTGACCGGCTCGGGCGGAATCGTCGAAGTACAAGGCACGGCCGAAGACAAGCCGTTCAGCGAGCCCGAGTTCATGGCGCTGATGGTGCTCGCCAAGAAAGGCATCGGCGAGCTCGTGCGCCTGCAGCGGCTGGCCATCGGCAAAGCGTAATGGCGCGCCGCTTCGCTGGCCCCAAGCTGGTCGTGGCCACCCACAACCGCGGCAAGGCGGGCGAGATCCGCACGCTCCTCTCTCCCTTTGGTGTCGAGATCGTCTCGGCGGGCGAGCTTGGCCTCGCCGCACCGGACGAGACCGGCAAGACCTTCGAGGACAACGCCACGATCAAGGCGCTGGCCGCCACCCGCGCCAGCGGCCTGCCCGCGCTCGCCGACGATTCGGGCCTGAGCGTGCTGGCACTCGACGGCCAGCCCGGCCTCTACACCGCCGACTGGGAAGGCCCGACACGCGACGCCATGGTCGGCATGCGCCGCATCCAGGACGAGCTGGCGGCCCGCAAGGTGCCGGACACCGACGCCGCGCGCGCCGCCACCTTCCATTGCGTGCTGGCGCTGGCCTGGCCCGACGAGCATGTCGAGCTGGTGCACGGCACGCTCGACGGAAGCATCGTCTGGCCGCCGCGCGGCAGCGGGGGCCACGGCTACGATCCCTGCTTCCAGCCGAAAGGCGACACGCGCACCACGGCGGAGATGACCGACGCCGAAAAGAACGCCATCAGCCATCGCGGGCGTGCCTTTCGGCTGCTGGTCGAGGCCTGCTTTCGATGACGCCGCCCACCGGACCTCTGGGCGTCTATGTCCATTGGCCCTTCTGCAAATCGAAGTGCCCGTACTGCGACTTCAACTCCCATGTGCGCGACGGCGTCGAGCAGGATCGCTGGCGGGCCGCCTTGCTGAAGGAGCTGGAGCACGCTGCGCGCGAAGCGCCCGGACGCCGGGTCGAGACGATTTTCTTCGGCGGCGGCACCCCTTCGCTGATGGAGCCCGCGACCGTGGGGGCGGTGATCGAGCGGGTGAAGGCGCTGTGGGATACCGCCCGCGACCTCGAGATCACCCTCGAAGCCAATCCGACGTCGGTCGAAGCCGGTCGCTTCGCCGCCCTGGCCGAAGCCGGTGTCAATCGTGTGTCCTTGGGCGTGCAGGCGCTCGATGCGCCGTCGCTCCGCTTCCTGGGCCGCGAGCATTCGGCCGACGAGGCGATCGCCGCACTCGAGACAGCCCGTCGCCATTTCGCGCGCTATTCCTTCGACCTGATCTACGGCCGGCCGGGCCAGACGGTCGAGGCCTGGGCGGCCGAGCTGGAGCGGGCCCTCGTCCTCGCCGGCGAACACCTCTCGCTCTATCAGCTCACCATCGAGCGCGGCACGCGCTTCTTCACCGACCATGCCCGCGGCGCCTTTACCCTGCCGGGCGAGGACGAGGCGGCGGCGATGTTCGAGCTCACCCAGGCCCGGCTCGCCGCGGCGGGCCGGCCAGCCTACGAGATTTCCAACCATGCCCGGCCGGGGGCTGCCTGCCGCCATAATTTGATCTATTGGCGGTATCAGGATTACGTCGGTATCGGGCCGGGCGCCCATGGCCGCTTTGCCGAGGCCGGCGCCAAGCGCGCGACGCGGCGGACAAGCGGCCCGGAAGCCTGGCTGGAAGCCGTCGAAGGCAAAGGCCACGGCACGGCGGAGACGTCGCTGGTCATGGGGCAGGATCTGGTCGAGGAGGCGTTGATGATGGGACTGCGGCTGGCCGACGGCATCGACCGGGCCCTGTTCGCGTCCATGACCGGCGCCGATCCCGTGGCGGCGCTGGGCGAGGCCCGCCTCGCGCCGTTGGTGGCCGCGGGTTACCTGGAAATCGATGCCGCGCACCTCAAGGCAACGGCGGCCGGCCGACAGCGCCTCAACGCGCTCCTGGAGCGGCTGATCGCATGAGGCTGGCGGCTTTCTTGCTGATGCTGCTGGCGATGGCGGGGACGGCCTTTGCCCAGCAGAAGCCGCCGGCCAAGCCCGGCGCAACCGGCGGCGAAGCCCGCGGCCAAGTCGCCGTTCACGCCGCCCGCCTTCAAGATCACCGTGGCCACCGAGGGCGCCTATCCGCCGTTCAACTATATCGACCGCAAGGGCATACCGGCCGGCTTCGAGATGGAGCTGGCGCAGGAAGCCTGCCAGCGCATCAAGGCCGAATGCGAGTTTGCCGCCTTCAAGTGGGACGATCTGATCCCCGGCCTGATCGACAAGAAGTTCGACGTCATCATGTCGTCGCTCGAAGTGACCAGCGAGCGGCGCAAGCGGCTCGGCATGTCACGCCGCTACTATCTCTCGCCCGGCGCCTTCATCGCCGCCAAGGGCGCGCCGTTCGACGGCCCGCCCTCGCTCTTGCGCAACAAGCGGATCGGCGTGCAGCGCGATTCCACCCATGCCGACTGGGCCGACAAGAGCTTCCGCCGCTCCGCCCAGCTCAAGCGCTACAACACATTGGGCGAAGCGCTGACCGCGCTCGGCAACGACGAGGTCGACGCGGTGTTCGGCGACAAGACGCAGCTCTGGCTGTGGAGCCAGAAGCCCGAGGGCAAGTGCTGCGAGCTGGTCGGCCAGGACATCAAGGACAACCAGACGCTGGGCATCGGCGTCGCTGCCGGCCTGCGCAAGGAAGACGCCAAGCTGCGCGATGCCATCAACAAGGCGTTCGGCGAGATGATGGCCGACGGGACCTACAAGAAGATCAACGAGAAGTATTTTCCGTTCCCGTTGAATTAGCATGAAAGGGAGGGCGACCATGGACAACAAGGCCCAGAAGAAACTGTTCGACGCGTTGCGCGCCGTCGACACGCCGACGATCTGCAACGCGCTGGAAGAGGCGCGCGGCTTTCGCACCGCCGCAGGCTTCACGACACAGCACATGCATCCGACCGAGCCCGATGCGGAGCCGATGGTGGGCTTTGCCCGCACCGGCATCATCCGCGCCGCCCAGCCCGCCGTGGGCTCGGCCGCCGAGAAGAAGGCCAGGCGAGTCGGCTGGTACGAATACGTGGTGAGCGGCGAGGGCCCGACGGTGGCGGTCATCCAGGATCTCGATTCCAACCCCGGCACCGGCGCCATGTGGGGCGAGGTCAACAGCACCGTGCATCGCGGGCTGGGCGTGCTGGGTTGCGTCACCAACGGCTCGGTGCGCGACCTCACCGTGCTCGCCAAGGGCTTCCCGATCCTGGCCGGCAAGGTCGGCCCCAGCCATGCCCACGTCCATGTCGAAGGCTGGGCCATGCCGGTCGATATCTTCGGCATGACCGTCGTGCACGGAGATTTGATCCATGCCGACCGTCATGGCGCGGTGGTGATCCCGCACGAGCTTGCCGCCAAGCTGCCGGCGGCGATCGATCTTCTGGCGCGCAAGGAGAAGGTCATCCTCGACGCGGCCAAGAAGAAGGGATTCGGGATCGAGGTCCTGCGCCAGGCCTTCGCGGCCTCGGAGGACATCCACTAGGGCTAGCGGAACGTCAGGGCCGGGAACGCGCCTTCAGTGCAGGGCGCGTTCGCGCGACACATACTGTCCGCGCTTCAACTCCTTGAAGAAGTGCGGAACCTGCGGGTGCGACACCGGCTTGCCCGTCTCGTCGGGCAGCAGGTTCTGCTCCGAGACATAGGCGACATAGGTCGTCTGCGCGTTCTCGGCCAGCAGGTGATAAAACGGCTGGTCGCGGCGCGGGCGCACCTCCTCGGGGATCGACGCCAGCCATTCCTCGGTGTTGGCAAACACGGGGTCGACGTCGAAGATAACGCCGCGAAATGGATAGATGCGGTGCTTCACCACCTGTCCGATGGCGAACTTGGCCTTACGCATCGGCGGCTGGACGATCACGGACCGGGCGACTTGGTTTTCGATTCCCATGGCGGAAGTATTGCTCCTAACAGGGCAGCAGGCAACGCGCTCGACCGGCGAATTCACGGATAGTCTGCAAGAATACCGGAATACGTAAGAATCCGCCTACTGGATGCATAGGCAAGAAGGCGGCCAGAATTGCGGCGTCCGAACATGCGCTCGCGTCGGTTGACGCGAGCGGTCGGCGCGTGGACTCTGCGCCCCAAGGGCTTACTTGGGGAACATGCCTTTGGGCGACGGTCTGAAAGTCCGGTTCTGGGGCGTACGAGGTTCGATTTCGTGCTCCGGTGCCGAATATATGCGCTATGGCGGCAATACCTCCTGTCTGGAGGTCACGGCCGGCGGACGGCGACTCATCTTCGACGCGGGCACCGGCATCCGGCCTCTCGGCGTCGATCTCGCGCGTCAAACGCCGATCGATATCGATATCTATTTCACGCACACCCATCTCGATCACATCTCGGGCCTCACCTTCTTCGCGCCGCTGTTCGGCAAGGGCAATGCGGTGCGCCTGTGGGCGGGTCATCTCGAGCCGCCCTATACGTTGAAGAACGTCGTCAGCAACCTGATGAAAGCGCCGCTCTATCCGGTGTCGCTGGAAGTCTTCCAGGCGCGAGTCGAGTTCAAGGAGTTCCAGAGCGGCCAGCAGCTTGCCTGCGGCGAGATCGCAATGCGCACGGCGCCGCTCAATCATCCCAACGGCGCCACCGGCTATCGCGTCGAATTCGGTGGCAAGTCGATCTGCTACATCACCGACACCGAGCATCGCGGCGACGGTCCCGACAAGACCATCGTCGAGCTGTGCCGTGGCGCCGACGTGATGATCTACGATTCGAGTTACACCGATGAAGAGTATGCGCTTTTCCGCGGCTGGGGCCATTCGACCTGGCAGGAGGGCGTCCGGATAGCCGATGCCGCCCAAGTCGGCACGCTCGCCATCTTCCATCACGACCCGAACCACGACGACGCCTTCATGGACGGCGTGGCGCGCGAGGCGGCGCTGGCGCGACCGGGTACCGCGCCGAACGGCCTGCCGCGCGTGATCGTCGCCCACGAAGGACTGACGATCAGTCCGTGAGCGCATCCATGAGGGCTGCCCATGAGAACGGGCCCATGAGTACAGACCAATGAGCGGACCATCGAGCCTGCGCGGCCGCTGGCGACGGCTGGCGCTGGGATTGCCGACGGTGCTCGGGCTTAAACCGCGCGGCTGGTTCATCCCGCACCGCTATGCGCCGCTCCTGCCGCCACCCGGCGCGCAGCCGCCCTATCCGGTGATCGAGCGGCTGTTCGAGAAGAGCACCGCGACCTTCATCGGCGTGCTCGACGCCGTCGACAGCCACGCCACGCAGCTCGAAGGCCTCAAGAATCTGTTCGACCAGTCGTGGTTTCCCTCGCTCGACGCGGCCGTCGCCTACACGCTGGTGCGCGAGCGCAAGCCGCAGCGCATCGTCGAGGTCGGCTCCGGTCATTCGACCCGCGTGCTGTCGCGGGCGCTGGGCGGCGTCGGCGAGATCGTGGCCATCGACCCGGCGCCGCGCGCCGACATCATCGATCTGCCGGGCGTGCGCGTGGTGCCGTCGACCCTGCAGGCCGCGCCGCTCGAACTGTTCGACGGCCTGCGCGCCGGCGATGCGCTGTTCATCGATTCGAGCCATATCCTGATGCCGGGCAGCGATGTCGACATCCTGCTGAACCGTGTTCTGCCGATGCTGCCGGCCGGTGTCCTGATCCATATCCACGACATCTTCCTGCCCTTCGACTACCCACCGATCTGGGGCTGGCGCGCCTACAACGAGCAGCAGGGCATCCTGCCGCTGCTCGCCGGCGACACCTATCGGCCGCTGTTCTCCAGCGTCTGGGCGGAACGCCGGCTCGGCGCGCGCCTCGAGACATCCGTCGTGCCGCGCCTGCCCCGGCCACCAGACGCCATCGCCGCCAGCCTGTGGCTCGAGAAGCGTTGATGCTGACCCGCCTGCGCGACTGGCTGTTCGAAGGCGGCGGGCCGGATAACCTGCCGGCGCGCGTGCGCGAGGCGATTCGCCAGCAGCAGGATCGCAGCGAGATCCTGATCGGCTGGGCCGAGCTGGTGCTGGTCGGTCTGCTCGCCATCGCCTACGAGACCACGAACATGGCGCAGGGCGTGGTGCAGGACGATTATTCGTTCGAGACCGAGGTCTTCCTCCTCTACGCCGCTTTCTCCGTGATCCGCCTGGTGCTGGCCTACGCCCGGCTGCTGAAGGAATGGCTCCTCTACCTGTCGATCGTGGTCGACATGGGCCTGCTGATGGGGCTGATCTATTCCTTCCACTACAAGTACGCCCAGCCGGCCGTCTTCTATCTGAAGGCGCCGGTGCTTTCCTATGTATTCCTGTTCATTGCGCTGCGTGCGCTGCGCTTCGAGGCACGCTTCGTCGTCGTCACCGGCCTGGCCGCGGTGGTGGGCTGGATCGCGCTGATCTTCTACGCCTTGAGCGGCCGCGGCGGACCGCCCAACGTCACCGACGACTTCGTGGAGTACATGACCTCGAACGCCTTTCTGATCCAGGCCGAGGCCGACAAGATCATCGCCATCCTGGCAACGACCCTCGTGCTGGCTTTCGCCATCGCCCGCGCCCGCCATCTGCTGGTGCGCTCGGTCAGTGAAAGTGCGGCGGCACGCGACCTGTCGCGTTTCTTCGACCCCGAGGTGGCCGCCCGCATCCGCGGCGCCGCGACATCGGTGACGGCCGGCGAAGGCGAGCTGCGCGACGTGGCCATCCTGATGGTCGACCTGCGCGGCTTCACCCGGCTCTCCACCGAGCTGGCGCCGGCCGACGTCATGAAGGTGCTGCAGGACTACCAGGGCCATGTCTGCCCGCCGATCGTGAGCAACGGCGGCAGCATCGACAAATTCCTGGGCGACGGCATCCTGGCCTCGTTCGGCGCGGTGACGCCCTCGCCGACCGCGGCGGCCGATGCTTTGCGCGCGGCCGATGCAGTGATCGAGGCGGCCGATCGCTGGGCCGCCGAACGCCAGGCGGCCGGCCTGGCGCCGCTGTCGATCGGTCTGGCGGCGGCATCGGGTCGCGTCGTGTTCGGCGCCGTCGGCGATGCCGAACGGCTGGAATTCACAGTGATCGGCGACGCGGTCAATTTCGCGGCGAAACTCGAAAAGCATAACAAGGACGAAAAGACCCGGGCCCTGGTCGATGGCGCCACCTATGCCAAGGCCGAGCAGCAAGGCTATGCGTCACCTGGGGTGCGCGAGCGCAGGGCGGGCCGAAAAGTGACCGGCGTCGCCGATTTGGTCGATATTGTGGTTCTGGCCTAGGATGGGCGGCATGATCGCGAACCTGCATGCTGCGGTGCCGTTGCCTTGCCCTTTCCCCATTCGGGGCCTATGTAATTCGCGAGTTGGGAACGGGTTGGCGGAGCGCCATCGTGGGTAACAACTACGACATCATCCTCATCGGCCTGGTCGCGGTCTTCTTGATTCTGCGGCTGCGCTCCGTGCTCGGCAAGCGTACCGGCAACGAGCGCCCGCCGGCGCGCGATCCGTTCACGCCGCCCGCGCCGCCGCCGACGGCGTCGCCGCGGCTGGGCGATGCACCTTCTTCCGGACAGTCCGGCAACGACAATGTCGTGCCGCTGCCAACCGCGCCCGCGCCGCGGCCGTCGCTGTCGACCACCGGTCCGGGCGGCATTCGCGCCACGGTCCTGCCGACCGCCTCGGCCGGCGTCGCCGCCGTTCGTTCAGCCGACCCGTCCTTCGAACCCATCGGCTTCACCGCCGGCGCGCGTGCGGCGTTCACGACCATCGTCGAGGCGTTTGCCAAGGACGACACCGCGGCGCTGCGGCCGCTGCTCGACCCGCCGACCTATGCGAGCTTCGAGTCCGCCATTCGCGGCCGCGCCGAGCGCAAGGAGAAGGCCGAGACCACGCTGATCGGCTTCGAAGCGTCCGATGTCGCCGCCGCCAGCCTGCAGGACAGCCAGGCGACCGTCACCGTCCGCTTTGTCAGCGAACAGATCAACGTGTTGCGCAACGCCGAAGGCCAGATCGTCGACGGTAATCCCAATGAAGTCCAGAAGGTCGTCGATCTCTGGACATTCCGTCGCGACACCAAGTCAAGTGACCCCAACTGGCTGCTGATAAAGACCGAAAGCGAAGGCTAAGGGGAGGCTCTCCGAATATGCGCTGGACCGTCCTGTCCGGCGGCGCGGCCTGGATCGCCGCCGCCGGCCTTCTGGCTGCGTGCGCCGGCGGCATGGGCGGGCCGACCGAACAGCGCGTGGCGATGGCGCCGATCTCGTTCAACGAGATTGCCGGATGGGGCGAAGACAAGCAGAGCGAAGCCCTCGCCGCCTTCCGCCGCTCCTGCCCCAAGCTCGTCGCCGGGCCCGACACCAAGATCGCGACCGACGGCGGCACCAAGACCATCACGCCGGCGGAGTGGAAGCAGATTTGCGAACTCGGCCGGCGCGGTAAAGGCGGGCGACGATCGCGCCGCGCGGGCATTCTTCGAGGAAAATTTCCGGCCGCTGGTGGTCCAGGCGCCCGGCAAGTTCACCGGCTACTTCGAGCCCGAAATGCGTGGCAGCCGCGTGCCGTCGCGCATCTTCACGGTGCCGGTCTATCGCCGGCCGCCCGACCTCACCGACAAGCCCTACTTCACGCGCGCCGAGATCGAGCAGGGCGCACTCAAGGGCAAGGGGCTGGAGATCGCCTGGGTGCAGGATCCGGTCGCCTTGTACGAGGTCCAGGTGCAGGGCAGCGGTCGCGTCCATCTCGCCGAAGGCGGCGTGCTCAGCCTCGGCTTCGACGGCTCCAACAACCGGCCCTACACGGCGATCGGTGCGGTGCTGGTCGAGATGGGCGTGCTGCAGAAAGACGCCGTCACCTGGCCCGCGATCCGCGATTGGCTGAAGCGCAACCCGCAGCAGGCGCGCGACGTGATGCGCAAGAACGAGCGCTACATCTTCTTCAAGGACACCAAGAGCCAGAGCGCCAGCGGCTCCGAGGGCGTGCCGCTCACGGCGCAGCGCAGCCTCGCGGTCGACGTCACGCTCACGCCCTACGGGACGCCGATCTGGATCGACACCACGCGGCCGGTGGCGCGCAAGCCGGGCGCCACCGAACCCTACCGCCGGCTCACGATCGCCCAGGACACCGGGACCGCCATCCAGGGGCCGGCGCGCGGCGACGTGTTCTTCGGCAGCAACGCGCAGGCCGCCGACTGGGCCGGCCGCATGGTGGGCGAAGGCCGCGCCATCGTGCTCGTGCCCAATAAAGGCTGACTGGCAGGGGCCTGATCAGCGCGATGCCGGCGGTTCCTGATCGGTCGGGATGCCGGCCATATAGCGATAAAGCGCAGCCAGACGATTGACGTAGGAAGCATTGCTGCCCAGGGCGATGGTGCTGGCGCCCTCGGCGGCGCGGATCGTCTGATAGTAGCCCCACAGGCCAGGGCCGCGCCTGTCGAGGAAGATCACCGACTGCAGGGCACCGGGGTCGAAGGCGGTCAGGATACCGACGCGGATGGCCGTCACGTTCTCCGTCGACACGACAAGCCGATCCGCCGTGCGTTCGCGCACGATCATGCGATAGACGGTGCGGCCGTGGCTCACCTCGAAATAGTAGAACGAGCTGCCCGGCGCGAGCTCGCCCGCAACCGGGTCGGGGCGCGCTTTGCCTTCCGGCCCATCGAGTATCCCTGAGTCGGAAGCGAGCGGTTGCCAGGACTGGTGGCTCACCGACCAGTAACGGACCGATTTCAGCGCCGAGATATGGGCAAGCCGTACTGCCAGATCGTCGACGGAGCCGACGAACTGGAATTCGCCAGCAAGGGCTGCCGCCAGCTTGGTCCGGCTCGTTCCCCAGTTGAGGCAGGGCGCGGCCTGCCAGCCCGACCTCGTGAGTTCCGATGCGCTCCAGACGTCCGTCGCGGGGGCTTCACCAGCCGGTGCGTAGGCCGGGATGGGCGGGCCGTCACAGGGCGGCGTGAGCTTGGCGCTCGCGCTATCCGAAATATCCGGAGCGAGCACCATCACGATGAAGAGCAGAATCCGGAGCACCGTCTACAACGACACAACCGGGCGCTGGTTGCTTTCTCCTCCTCAGCTCTCGCATCTCGCGTGCGTTGCTCCCTATCCATTTAGAATGTTTCTAAACAAGCGCCCGTTGCACCCTATTTTGGCCGCTGCCAATGTGCCCGTCGTGTCCCATTCGCCTTCCGGATCGAGCCCCCGCCCGCGTCGCGTCGCGCTTTTCGTCACCTGCCTGGTCGACCTGTTCCGGCCATCGGTCGGTTTTGCCGCCATAAAGCTCCTCGAGGAGGCCGGCTGCACGGTCGAAGTGCCGCCGCTGCAGGTCTGCTGCGGACAGCCCGCCTACAACTCCGGCGACCGCGCCACGACGCGCGCCATCGCCGCCCAGGTCATCGATGCCTTCGAGGGCTACGACGCCGTCGTGGCACCCTCAGGCTCGTGCGGCGGCATGTTGAGCCATCACTATCCAGGGTTGTTCGACGACGATCCGGCCCTGAAGGCGCGGGCGGAGAGCCTGGCCAACCGCAGCCATGAGCTGATGTCGTTCCTGGTCGACGTGCTGGGCGTCACCAAGGTCGCCGCACATTATGACGGCAACGTCACTTATCACGATTCCTGCTCGGGTCTGCGTGAGCTTGGCGTCAAGGCGCAGCCGCGCCGCCTGCTGGGATCGGTCGAGGGGCTCAGGCTCAGCGAGATGAAATCGCCGGAGGTCTGCTGCGGCTTCGGCGGCACCTTCTGCGTGAAATATCCTGAAATATCCAATGCCATGGTTGGCGAAAAATCGGCCGATATCGCGGCCACCGGCGCCGACACCCTGCTGGCGGGCGACCTCGGCTGCCTGATGAACATGGCCGGCAAGTTGCAGCGCGAAGGCAGCGCCGTGCGGGTACGCCATGTCGCCGAAGTGCTGGCCGGCATGGGCGACCAGGCGGCGATCGGCGAGCCGCAGGGCAAAAGCTGATGGAATCCACCGCCCACGACTTCAAGGACAATGTCGGCGCAGCCCTCGCCGATCCCAACCTGCAGGACTCGCTTTCCAAGCTGAAGGTCGGCTTCTCGGAGCGCCGCCGCCAGGCAGCCGAGCGTCTGCCCGAGTTCGAGGCGCTGCGCGATCGTGCGCGCGACATCAAGAACCACGCCCTGGCCAACCTCGATTTCTATCTCGAGGAATTCGAACGCAAGGTGACCGCGTTGGGCGGCCACGTCCATTGGGCGCCGACCGCCGAGGACGCGCGCCGCATCATCACCGAGCTCTGCCAGAGCATGGGCGCGCGTACGGTCGCCAAGTCGAAGTCGATGGTGGCCGAGGAGATCGCGCTCAACGAGCACCTCGAGGCGGCGGGCATCGAACCCATCGAGACCGATCTCGGCGAATACATCATCCAGCTCCGCCACGAGCCGCCCAGCCACATCATCGCGCCCGCGGTCCATCTCACCAAGGACCAGGTCGCCGACACCTTTCTCGAACATCACAGCAAGCTCGGCTTCACCAAGCGGCTGACCGAGCGCAACGATCTGGTGGCCGAGGCGCGCTATGTGCTGCGCCAGAAATTCCTCGATGCCGATGTCGGCCTGACCGGCGCCAACTTCCTGGTGGCCGAGACCGGCTCGTCGATGCTGGTGACCAACGAAGGCAACGCCGATCTCTCCAATACCCTGCCGCGCATGCACATCGTGCTGGCCAGCATCGAGAAGGTGATCCCCACCCTCGAGGATGCCGCCGTCCTGCTGCGCGTGCTGGCGCGCTCGGCCACGGGTCAGGAATCATCGGCTTACACCACGCTCAACACCGGCCCGAAACGGCCGGGCGACCTCGACGGGCCGGAGCACTATCACGTCGTCATCCTCGACAACGGCCGCTCCGCCGTGCTGGGCACCGAGATGCAGGACATGCTGCGCTGCATCCGCTGCGGCGCCTGCATGAACCATTGCCCGGTCTACGGCGCGATCGGCGGCCACGCCTATGGCTGGGTCTATCCCGGCCCGATCGGCGCGGTGCTGACGCCGCAGCTGATCGGCGTCGAGGAGGCGGGCAACCTGCCCAATGCCTCGACCTTCTGCGGCCGCTGCGAGAGCGTCTGCCCGGTGCGCATCCCGCTGCCCGGCCTGATGCGTCACTGGCGCGAGCGCGAGTTCGAGCGTCACCTCCAGCCCAAGGGCGTGCGCCAGGGCCTGGCGTTATGGAGCTTCCTGGCCCGCCGGCCGCGCCTCTATCGCCGCCTCACCGCGATCGCCAACCGCGTGCTCGCGCTGTTCGGCCGCGCCGAAGGCCGCTACCACGCCTTGCCGCTGGCTGGCGGCTGGACGCGCTTCCGCGACTTTCCCGCGCCGCCGCCCGGCGGCACGTTTCATGCCCAGTGGCGCGGCAGGCGATCATGAGCAACGCACGCTCCCAGATCCTGGACGGCATCCGCCGATCCCTGCATCGCGGCGAACTTTCCGGCGATGCCCGCAAAGCCGTCGAGGCGCGGCTGGCCGAGCCGCCGCGCGGGCCCGCGGTCGCCCGCGCAGCCCTCGCCCAGCCGGAAAAGGTCGCCTTGTTCTGCCAGTGGGCCGAGGCCAACAACGCCACCGTGGCGCGCGTGGCGCCGGCCGAGGTGGCGGCCGAAGTCTCGGCCTATCTGGCGCGCAACAACCTGCCGGCCGAGGCCGTGATGGCGCCCTCGCCCCAGCTCGCCGGCTACGATTGGGCGGGCCAGAAGATGCTGTCGCTGCGGCGCGGCCGCGGCGAAGGCAGCGACCAGGTTTCCATTACCGGCGCCTTCGCCGGTATCGCCGAAACCGGCACCCTGGTGACGGCATCCGGCCCTGAGCATCCGGTGACGCTCAATCTGCTGCCCGACACGCACATCGTCGTGCTGCGCGAGAGCGACATCGTTGGCGGTTACGAGGATGTGTGGCAGCGGCTGCGCGCGCGCTACGGCAAGGACCGCATGCCGCGCACCGTCAACACCATCACCGGCCCGTCGCGCACCGGCGACATCGAGCAGGCCATGGAGCTCGGCGCCCACGGCCCGCGCCGCATGCACGTCCTAGTTGTACGCGAATGAAGCCCGCCGGCGACGCCTCTCCTTCGGAGCCCAAAGGGGAACTGCGCGTCGTCGGCACGAGTGTTACTCGCGAGGTCGAGCTGCTGCTGGAGCGTGTCGCCCAGGCAGTGGGCAAGCGGGCGCCGCGCGTCCTGCAGGTCGGTTCGCGCACCCTCGTCTCCGACCGCAACGAGCGCAACTGGCGCAGCCTGGTGACCAAGCGCTTCGGCAGCCGCGCCACCTTCATCGGCCTCGACCTTCTGGAAGGCAGCAATGTCGATCACGTGCTGGACATCTGCAGCGAGCCGCGATCTCTCAGAGCCAAGCTCGGCGAAGATCCATTCGACCTGGTGATCTGCTGCCATGTGCTCGAGCACACGCGCCGGCCGGCGAAGGCCGCCCGCAACATCGAGGGTCTGCTGAGGCCGGGTGGCGTGGCCTATGTCGCCACGCCCTGGTCGCAGGCCTTCCACGCCACGCCGGATGATTATTGGCGATTCTCGGTGCGCGGCCTGATGCTGATGTTCGAGCGGCTGGAAGTGCTTTCATCGTTCTACAGCGGCGGCGATGTCGGGCTGGACGTGGCCTACCGCGTGGTGCGCGACGGCAAGCCCGAGCTCGATTCGCGGGCCGGCGCTGTCGAGCAGGGCCTGTTCCAGCTCGTGCTCGACCACGAGGACAACCGCGCCGTGCTGGCCCGCCAGGCCACCGAACGGCTGCCGGTGTCGCGCACCTATCTGCCGACCCTGTTCGTCAACATCGTGGGCGAGCGGACGGCTTAGCTGTCACAGCCAGCGCCGGACCCGTGTCTTGTAGTTGGTATAGGTGCTGCCGAAGCGGCGCTCGAGGAACGCCTCTTCATTGGCGATCACCGCCCATCGGATGATGAGCAGGACAACGGGCAGGAGGATCAGGCTCGCCAGCGAGCGGTCGGCGATGGCGAGGCCGAGATAGGCGACCGCCATGCCGAGATACATGGGGTTGCGCGTGAACTTGTACGGGCCGGCGATGACCAGGGCGGTCGACGCGCGATCCGGTCGGATGGTGGTGCCCGAGCGCGTGAAGTTGATGATCGCCGAAGCTGCCAGCCCGAGACCCAGGACGAAGAGGATTCCCCCGGCGATCCACCCCGTCTGCACCGGCACGACCTCGAGCGGCAGCCACCGGTTCGCGAGATGCCCGAGCACGAGGCCCGCCAGGTAGACCAGCGGCGGGACGATCCTGACCTTGGGAGCATCGGCCTTGCTCATCAGCCGGTCCTCTTTGCCGGAAGAGCCTGTGACGTCGGAGCATGCGCCGGCGAAGGCAGATCGACAAAAAGAAAGAGCGGGCTTTCGCCCGCTCTTCCCGATCTTCTGTCTTGGACTGCGACTAGAAGCGCAGATCCATGCCGAGCATGACGACCCAGGCATTGCCGACCACGGCGTTGCTGGGGCCAGCGGCGTTGTAGTACTGGAAGCCGCCGACCGCCTTGATGCCGGGGCCGAGAGCGTAGTTGGCGCCGACTTCGAACTTCTGGACCAACTCCTGGCCGAAGTTCAAAGACGTCGAAGCGTTGCCGTTGAACGCCGTGCTGTTGACGCCCGGGACACCGCCCGCGGACGACACGTTGAGCACCTGCGCCTGCGTGCCCGGCACGATCGACGAAACGCTCGCCGAGCCGTTACCGTTGGTGTTGTAGGCACCGACCCACAGGAACGACATCTGCCACGGACCGGTCTCGTACATGATACCGCCGGTGTAGAAGCGGGTATCGTTGTCGACGCCGGTGAAGTAGTTCGAGCCGAGGCCGTTGTTGTCGTAGCCGAGAGCGCCACCGACCGTGAAGCCGGCGAAGCCGAACTGCGCACCGACGACCCACTGCTTCCAAGCCGTCAGGTTCGCACCGGTGACCTGGTTGGCCGCGACGTTCGGGAACACGCCGCCGACCGGACCGAAGCCCGGCACGAACGAGGCGTAAGCGAACGCGCCGTACAGAGCCACGGTGAAATCGCCAAACTTGTTCAGGTAGTTGGCGCCGACGTCGAACACATCCTGCCAGGCATAGTCAGCGGTCGGGCAGGCGTTCATGTTGGTGGCGTTGTTGTAGCCGCAGATGCCAGCCGGGTTACCCGGACCGGAAGCTGCCTGGCCGCCAGCCGACGCCGCGTTCAGCTTGGGAGCGTAGCCGACACCAATCTGCAGGCCGGCGAAGCGCGGCGTGAAGAAGTTGACGCGGTTGACGTCCTGCCAAGTCGGCGTGTTGGTCGTCGCAGTGACGCGGGTGTAGGCCTTGTTGTTCGCCTGCATCGACAGGTTGGACCAGTTATGGTTGTGCTGAATCGCACCCCAACCGATGAACGCCGACGGCGAACCGTAGTACATACGATAGGTCGCAGCGTCACGGGAACCGACCTCGATACGACCCCAGTCACCGAAGGCGAACAGGAACGCTTCGTCGATCTGCGCATTGGCGACCGCCGAAGACGGGTTCCAAGCTTCCAGCTCGACGGTCAGACCGACCGACGTGCCGTTATCGAGCTTCGTCTGGCCGATGAAATGAATTTCACCTTCCTGAATGAACTCGAGGCCCTTGTAGTTGGTGACCGAGCCGTTCATGGCGTAGGTCGGGTCGATGTTGCCGGCGGCACCGTAGAAGGTGTAGTAGCCGCCCACACCCATCTTGATCGGGTCGGCTGCCATGGCCGGGGCGGCCATCAACCCGCCGACGACCAAGGCGGTCGAGCCGAGTAGAAGCTTTTTCATCATTCTCCCTCTCTCATTGATCAGAGACTGGTACGTACCAAAAGGCCTGTCCGACCGGCGGAAAGTGGAAAGCCCGAATCCAGCACCACACGCACTCCGCCAATACGGCCGATGTATAAAAACACTTCGGCCCAATAAGGGTCAAGAAATGGACGCGCCGCCGCACGATTCTCCCCGCACCTGTGGCGTCTTTGTCACAATTTGAACAGCTTAATGCCGGCCCTTGAGCACCCTTTGGCGACGATTTTTGGCCGCAAAATCCCTATAGGTCCTTTTAAAGGACTCAATAAAGTCCTCCTGAGGGACTTATTGCGGGTGCGCCATCCGGCCGCTTGCAGTCCACCGAGGCCGCGCTTAAGGTCCGGCCCGCCGCTGTGATATCGTGGCCAAGGGACAGGAACGCCAACGATGCCGGGCTCGTCAATTTCCATCCGAATTCTTGTAATTATGGTCGGAGGCTCGACCCTTCTGCTCGGTGCCTGCGGCGGCAATCCCGACGCCGTCAAGGAAGGCGACGCCCGCAACACCAGCCGGAGTGAAAGCCAGCGCTCCATGAACCAGGGCCTGGGCGGCAAGAACCGCGAAGAGGGCACCCTGTTCGGACCGGGCGGCGTTTTCGGCTCGAAGGCCGATCGGAAGGACGACAACGCCGGCACCGGCGTCGCCGTGAATGCCTATCTGTGGCGGGCCTCGCTCGACACCATCAATTTCATCCCGCTGGTCTCGGCCGATCCGTTCGGCGGCGTCATCATCACCGACTGGTACACGCCGGCCGAGACGCCCAACGAGCGCATGAAGGTCCAGGTCACCATCCTCGACCGCGAATTGCGGGCCGATGGCGTCCGGGTGGCGGTCTTCAAGCAGCAGACCGGACCCAAGGGCGGCGGCTGGGTCGACGCCCAGGTCGACCCGCGCACCAACATCGACATCGAAAACGCCATCCTGACGCGCGCGCGCCAGCTCCGCATCGCCGGCGGTTCCTGAGCCTGCCTCATCGCAAAGCTTGACGATTGAGGCCGCAGCGGGCATCCGCTGCGGCCTCAGTCTTTTCTGGGCTAGAATCGCTTTTTTGGGATCAAACCGTGTCGTCGACACCAGCACGCTACAATTTCCGCGAAACCGAAGCCAAGTGGCAGAAGGCCTGGGACGAGCGCCAGACCTTCCGTGCCCGGATGGACCGGGCGCGCCCCAAATACTACGTGCTGGAGATGTTCCCCTACCCGTCGGGGCGCATCCATATGGGCCACGTGCGCAACTACACCCAGGGCGACGTGATCGCCCGCTACAAGCGCGCCCGCGGCTTCAACGTGCTGCATCCCATGGGCTGGGACGCCTTCGGCCTGCCGGCCGAGAACGCGGCGATGGAGAGGAAGGTCCATCCCAAGAAATGGGTCTACGAGAATATCGCGACCATGAAGGCGCAGCTCAAGGTGATGGGCCTGTCGCTCGACTGGAGCCGCGAACTGGCGTCCTGCGACCCGTCCTACTATCGCCACCAGCAGAAGATGTTCCTCGACTTCTGGCAGGCAGGGCTCGCCTACCGCAAGGAAGCGTGGGTCAACTGGGACCCCGTCGACAATACCGTGCTGGCCAACGAGCAGGTGATCGAGGGCAAGGGCTGGCGCACCGGCGCGCCGGTCGAGCGGCGCATGCTCACCCAGTGGAACCTCAGGATCACGAAGTTTGCCGATGAACTGCTGAGCCGCCTCGACACGCTCGAGCGCTGGCCGCAGAAGGTGCGCCTGATGCAGGCCAACTGGATCGGCAAGAGCCGCGGCGCGCGCGTCTTCTGGCAGCTCACCGATATGTTGGGTGCCGATCGCGGCAAGCTCGAGATCTTCACCACGCGGCCCGACACGCTCTATGGCGCTTCCTTCGCAGCACTGTCGCCCGAGCATCCGCTGGTCACCGAGCTGGCCGAGAAGGATCCCGGCCTGCAGCGCTTCGTTGCCGAAAGCCGCAAGACCGGCACCGCCGCGGCCGAAGTCGAGACCGCGGAGAAGGTCGGCTACAAGCTGCCGCTGCTCGCCAGGCATCCGCTGATGCCGGATAAGACCCTGCCGGTCTATGCCGCCAACTTCGTGCTGATGGAATACGGCACGGGCGCCATCTTCGGCTGCCCCGGCCACGACGAGCGCGACCACGAATTCGCGGTCAAGTACGGCCTGCCGATCATCCCGGTAGTGATGCCCGAGGGCGTCGATCCCAAGAGCTTCAGCGTCGCCGACGAACCGTTCGTCGAGGATGGCGTGATCATCAACTCGGATTTCCTGAACGGGCTGTCCGTCGAGGACGCCAAGGCGCGGGTGATCGCGCGCCTCGAGGAGCTGGGCGTCGGCACGGGCACGACGCAATACCGCCTGCGCGATTGGCTGGTGTCGCGCCAGCGCTATTGGGGCGCCCCGATCCCGGCGATCCATTGCGCCAAGTGCGGCGTCGTTCCGGTGCCGGAAAAGGACCTGCCGGTCGAGCTGCCCGAGGATGTCGATTTCGACAAGCCGGGCAACCCGCTCGATCGCCATCCGACCTGGAAGCACGTCGCCTGTCCGCAGTGCGGCGGTCCTGCCCAGCGCGAGACCGACACGTTCGACACCTTCATCGATTCGAGCTGGTACTTCGACCGGTTCACCTCGCCGCAGCTTGCGACGGCGCCGTTCGACCGCGAGGAGGACAACTACTGGATGCCGGTCGATCAATATATCGGCGGCATCGAGCATGCGATCCTGCACCTGCTCTATTCGCGCTTCTGGACCCGCGCCATGCGCGAAGTGCAGATGACCAGCCGTGACGAACCGTTCGACGGCCTGTTCACCCAGGGCATGGTTCTGCACGAGACCTACCGCGCGGCCGACGGCTCGTGGCTGCTGCCCGAGGAAGTCGAACGCACGGCGGGCGGCAACGTCGTGCGCGCCAGCGACAAGAGCCCGGTCGAGGTCGGCCGCTCGGAGAAGATGTCCAAGTCGAAGAAGAACGTCGTCGACCCGGACCAGATCATCCGCGACTACGGCGCCGACACCGCGCGCTGGTTCATGCTGTCGGACAGCCCGCCCGAGCGCGACCTCGAATGGACGGAATCAGGCGTCACCGGCGCCTGGCGCTTCCAGCAGCGCCTGTTCCGCATCGCCACGACGGCGCTCGCCGATCTGCCGCCGGTCGGCACGGCCAAGCCTGCGCAGTTCTCCGACCGGGCGACCGAGCTGCGCCGCGCCGCGCACAAGGCGATCGCCGGCGTCTCGACCGACATCGAAGCCTTTCATTTCAACAAGGCCGTGGCCCGGCTCTACGAGCTCGCCAACACCATCGATTCGACCGAACCGAAGGACGAGAGCACCAAGTGGGCGCGGCGCGAGGCGCTGGAAATCTTCGTGCGCCTGGCCGGCCCGATGACGCCGCACTTCGCCGAGGAGCTGTGGCAGGCGCTGGGCCACGGCTCGCTCCTGGCCGATTCGCCCTGGCCACTGGCCGAGGACGCGCTGCTGGTAGATGATACGGTAACGATCGGCCTCCAGGTGAACGGCAAGCTGCGTGGCACGATACAGATGCCGAAAGATTCCTCGAAGGAGGCGAATACCGCGGCTGCGCTGGCCAATACCGACGTCCAAAGGGCGATGGCCGGCAAACCGCAGAAGCGCGTGATCGTCGTCCCCAACCGCATCGTCAACATCGTGGTGTGAACCCACGAAGCCAAGAGGCCATAACCATGGCACGCAAACCGAACTACGAATTCGAACGTCGCGAACGCGATCGGCTGAAAGCCATCAAGGTCGCCGAAAAGCGCGAGGCCAAGAAAGAGGCCCGCGAACGCGCCCGGCTGGAGAACGCCGGCGAAGCGCCGCCGGCGGACGTCGAGCCCATTCCGGACAAGACCTGATTCCTCTCCGTGAAGATCGAGCAGCGCCAGGTTGAAGCGTTCCTGAAGAAGCCGGATCCAAAGATCCGCGGCGTGGTGATCTACGGCAACGATGACGGCCTGATCGCCGAGCGGGCGGTGGCGCTCGCCAAGACGGTGTGCGACGACCTCAAGGATCCGTTCCGCGTCGTCGATATCGCAGGCGATGTCCTGAAGAACGATCCGGCGCGGCTGGCCGACGAATTCGGAGCGATGTCGCTGATGGGTGGCCGGCGGGTAATCCGCGTCCGGCCGGCGGGCGAGGAATTGGCGACGGCGCTCGAGAACCTGGCCGCCGCCTCGGCCGGCGACGCGCTGGTCGTGATCGAGGGCGGCAACCTCACGCCACGCTCCGGCCTGCGCGCGCTGGCTGAGACCGAGGACTGTCTGGCGGCCTTGCCCTGCTACATGGATACCGAGGCCGCCCTCGAAGGACTGGTCGAGAGTGCGGCCCGGACCCGCGGCCTCGGCGTTGATCCCGATGCGCTCGACTGGATCGTCGAGCGGCTGGGCGGTGACCGCGGCCAGAGCCGCAGCGAGGTCGACAAGCTTCTGCTCTACAAGGAAGGCGACGGCACCAAGACCGTCTCCCTGGGCGACGCGCTCGCCGTGCTGGGCGATACCGCCGCCATCGGCATCGACGACGTCATCGCCGCCACCTTCGACGGCGAGCTTATCGCCCTCGACCGCGCCCTCGACCGCGTGTTCGCCGAAGGCGGCAATCCGGTGCAGCTCGTGCGCGCCCTGCAGCGCCACGCCGACCAGCTCCACCTCGTGGCCGGCCATGCCGCGAAGGGCGGCAACCTGGAAGGCGCAATGTTCAAGGCACGCGGCCTGCCGCGCGGTGGACCGGTGCGCCAGCGCTTCGAACGCCATGTGCGCGCCTGGACTCCAACGCGACTCAACCACGTCATCGAGCGCGTGCTCGATGCGGAGATCCAATGCAAGAGCACGGGCATGCCCGACGAAGCGATTGCACGACGGCTCTGTCTCGGGCTGGCAAAGGCCGAAGCTGATCGAAAAGAGCGCCTGCGCCGCCGTTAGCCCTTCTTGCCGGCGCCCTGGCTGAGCGGGACGGCGGCCTGCTCGGTCAGCACCAGGAAGGTGAAGCTCTCCTCGATGTAGAGCCGCACGCGCTCGCTGTTGTGATCGAGATAGCCGATCGAGAAGTCCTGGCCGACCGTCAGCTCGAAGTCGCCGCCGCGCTGCGAGATCACCAGGCCGCCGTCGAGGCCGCTCGCCCAGATGATATCGCCGTCGATCAGCCGCTGAACATGGCTCAGGATCGGATAGCCGCTGTCGGTGCGCGCGGCGAGATCCTTGTAGAGCTGCTCATTCAGCACCACGGCGAACGGACCCTCGATGCCTTCGTCGCGCAGCTTGGTGAGGGCCGCCGATACCGCACCGGGATAGTCGGCGTGGCTCGAGCCGAGGGGAACCGATGCGCCGGCGCTTGCCTGGCAGATGCCGGTGATGTGCGCCGCCGCGTAGCCGTGGAAGATCGAGCGGTCCTCGGCGATGGCGATTTCACGCGCCGCGTCGATCACGGCATCGAGATCGGGATCGCGTGCGCCGCGGTCGATGGCGTCGAGCTCGGCTCGCGGGACCTCGAACGGAATGCGCAGCTCAACCAGCGGCTGGATGCGCCGCAGACGGGCCTGCACGTCCTTGCCGCTGGGCGGCGACGTGATGGGATCGGCGCGGCCGATCTCGACCTCGGAATCGTCCCAACCCATCGGACCGCGGAAGTCGACGACGCGGCGCGCCGCCAATATGGCCCGCAGGGTTCGCTTGGCTTCCTTTTCGATCTCCTCCCAGCCGGCTTCGGTGATCGGCGCCTTGTCGCGAAAAAGATGGCTCTTCATTTTGCCCCCCGCACATTGGTCGACCGCAGACTGCCGATGCCCAGGCTGCCGTCGTCGCTGGCGCCCGCATCGTCGCCGTTCCCACCGCCGCCGTGCTCCGCGACCGTTTCAATCTCCGTCAGGGATGCCTTGGTGAACAGATAGGTCTTGAGATGCTCCGATAGTTTGGCATCCCCGCGGCGCAGCCACTCCAGGACCATCGCGGCGTGTTCCTTCTCCTCGTCGCGATTATGCTCGAGAATGGCGCGCAGATCGGAATTGCCCGTCGCCTTGGCGCGCTGGTTGTACCAGTCGACGGCTTCCAGCTCTTCCATCAGGGAAACGATGGCGCGGTGCTGGTCGATAACTTCCGGCCCGAGCTTGTTGGCGTCCTCGTGCAGCACTTCACTCGACATACGTCCGACCTCCAGTGTTCGGGCGAACACTAGTCCGACCGTCTGCGCCGGTAAACGTCGACCGTCAGGTCAAGTTCCTTGCGACAGGTTCTCAGAATTGGTCATGCCGCGCCGATCTGCCTGAATCGTACGTGCGTCATGATCAAGACACCGACGCCGAAGAACGCAATGCCAACGGCGATCGCTGCAAAGGCTGCGACCGCGTTACCGGTGAGTGACAGCGCAAGCCAGCAGCCAACCACGATCAGGATCAGGCGGATCGCGGCCATCAGGAAGGGACCGCTGACATAACCGATGCCCAGGCAGCGGTCGATTACCTGGCCGGTAATCTCTCACATTAGCGCCGCGTCAGCTTGTCGACGACGGCATCGAGTTGGTCGAAGTCGCGGATCTCCAGAGTGAGCAGGCTCTGCTCGCCGAGGCCGCGCAGCTTGAGCTCCGCCTTCAGGCCCAACGCCTCCTCGATGCGCTTTTCGAGCGCGCGGGTATCGGCGCTCTTCGCGGCTTCCGGCTTCGGTGCGCGGGGCTTGGCCTTGATATCGCCGGCCAGGCGTTCCAGGGCGCGCACCGTGAGCTGCTCCTGCAGCGCGCGCTCGGCCATGACCAGCGGATCGGGCAGGCCGACCAGCGCCCGCGCCTGGCCCGCCGAGAGCTGGCCCTTGCGAACCATCTCCTGGACGGCGCCCGGCAGTTCCAGCAGGCGCACGGTGTTGGCGACGTGCGGCCGGCTCTTGCCCACTGTCTTGGCGATGTCGTCATGGCTTTGGTGGAAGTCCTGCGCGAGGCGGCGATAGGCCAGCGCCTCGTCGATTGCCGTGAGGTCGGCACGTTGCAGGTTCTCGATCAGTCCGAGCTGCAGGGCGTCCTGATCGCCCATGCTGCGGATCACGACCGGCACATCGTGCAGCTGCGCCTTCTGCGCCGCCCGCCAGCGTCGCTCGCCGGCGACGATCTCGTAGATGTCGGGCTGGCCGACGATCGGCCGCACCAGGATCGGCTGCAGCAGGCCGAATTCCACCACCGACGCGACCAGGGCTTCGAGGTCGTCGAAGGTCGTGCGCGGCTGCATCCTGCCGGGTTTGAGACGGCCGATCGGCACGGTGAGCGGCTGACGATTGGACGCGGCGCTGCTCGGCGCCTCCCGGGGGACATGGTCCGGCGCGGGCGGCGGCGCCGTCACCGTCGCGGCGACTTCCTCGTCGCCCAGCAGGGCGGACAGACCGCGGCCCAGACCGCGCGGTTTAGGGGACTGGCTCATGATTGGCCTCAGGCTGTGCCGCTTGGGCGGCGGTGCGCCGGCGGCGGATGAACTCGCTCGCCAGCAGGATGTAGGCCTGCGCGCCGGCGCAGGCATTGTCGTAGATCAGCACGGGCAGTCCGTGCGAGGGCGCCTCGGCGATGCGCACGTTGCGCGGGATGGTCGTGCCGAACACGAGATCGCCGAAGTGCTGGCGCACGTCGGCCTCGACCTGCTGGCTCAAGGTATTGCGGCGGTCGACCATGGTCAGAACGACGCCGGCAATGTGCAACCTTTGGTTGAGTCTTTTCTTGATCCTCTCCACGGTGTTGGCCAGCGCGCCGATGCCCTCGAGCGCCAGGAACTCCGTTTGCAGCGGCACCAGCACCGCATCGACCGCGACCAGCGCGTTCAGGGTCACCAGGCCGAGCGAGGGCGGACAGTCGACCAGGATGATGCTCCAGCGCTGGCGGGCATCGCTGCCGGCCGCGTTCAGCGCATCCTCGAGCCGGTGCTCGCGGCGCTCCATGTCTATGAGCTCGATCTCGGCGCCGGCGAGCGACACCGAGGCCGGCATCACCGACAGGTTGGGGATCTGCGAGGCGCGCACGCACTCGGCCAGCGGCGCCAGACCCAGAAGGAATTCATAGGTTCCGGGTGAGCGCTCACTTCTGGGAATGCCCAACCCGGTCGACGCATTGCCCTGCGGGTCGAGGTCGAGCAGCAGCACCTGCTCGCCGACGGCCGCCAGGGCCGTGGCGAGGTTGATTGCCGTCGTGGTCTTACCGACGCCGCCCTTCTGGTTGGCGATCGCGAAGAGCTGTGGGTCGGTAGGGACCGATTCGGAGGATGACGGCGTCAAGGTCGGTCACGCTGGTGAAGGTCTGATGGGGAATATCCCAGTCCTTCATGGCCTCGGCCACCTCCGCCTGCCAGCCCTTACCCTTGTGGAAAAGGCAAATAGCGTTAGCGGTCCGATGGGGTTCGGCCCAGGCGAGCAATTGGTCGAGCGGCGCCAGGGCACGGGCTGTGACCACGTCGCCGGGGGCCGGCGCCACCGCCTCGATGCGGCCGATCAGCACTTTTGGCAGCTTTTCCAACGCCATCCGGCGGGCCGCTTCGCCCAGGAAGGCGGCCTTTCGGGCATCCGATTCAATCAGCACGGCCTCGAGGTCGGGCCGCAGCGCCGCCACGACCAGACCGGGGAAACCGGCACCACTGCCAAGATCCGTCAGCGTTTTGGCCCCTTCCGGGATCAGCGCCGCGAGCTGGGCCGAATCCAGGATATGGCGGGACCAGACGTCTCCCATCGTGGTCCGGCCGACCAGATTGATGGCCTTTTGCCAGCGCTCCAGGGTATCGACCAGCGCCTCGAGCCGATCGCCTGTTTCACGTGAAACATCGACCCCCAGTCGGTGCATTTCCCGCAGGAACCGCTCCCGGCCGGCCTGGATGGGGCTCATGGCTACGCCGCCTGGCGGCGGACGTATTTCAGCAGGGCGATCAGCGCCGCCGGCGTGACCCCCGAGATCCGCGCTGCCTGACCCAGGGTGGCTGGCTTGTGCGTCTGGAGCTTTTGCCGGACTTCATTGGACAGGCTGCCGACCGCGCCGTAATCGAGATCGGCCGGCAGAACCAGCGCCTCATCGCTGCGGTAGGCGGCAATGTCCTGCCGCTGCCGGGCAAGATAGCCGTTGTAGCGGCCATCGACGGTCAGTTGCTCGGCGATATCGGGCCGGACGGACGCGAGTTCCGGCCAAAGACCGACGAGAGTGCTCCAGCCGATATCTGGATAGGCCAGCAGTTCCAAAGCCGATCGCAGCACGCCGTCCTGGTTGATGGCAATCCCGCGCTTGGCCAGGGCGGAAGGGCTGAGCTTCAGCCGTGCGGTGGCCTCCCGCGCCTCGGTCAGAGCCTGCTGTTTCACGTGAAACACCCGAGCCCGCTCCGCGCCGACGCAGCCGATCGCCAAGCCGCGCGGCGTAAGGCGCTGGTCGGCATTGTCGGCGCGCAGCCAGAGCCGGTACTCCGCCCGGGACGTGAACATCCGGTAGGGCTCCGTGACCCCGAGACTCACCAGATCGTCAATCAGAACACCGAGATAACCCTCGGCACGATCAACGATGAAGGGCTTGGACAGGGCGGCATTGAGGCCGGCGATCAGCCCTTGGGCGGCGGCCTCTTCATAACCGGTCGTCCCGTTGATCTGTCCAGCCATGTAGAGCCCCGGCACCCGACGGGTTTCGAGCGTGGCATGGAGTTCGCGCGGGTCGATATGATCGTATTCGATGGCATACCCTGGCCGCAGCATGACTGCGCGCTCCAACCCGGGAATGGTCTGCAACATCGCGAGCTGCACGTCGCGCGGCAGGGAGGTCGAAATCCCGTTGGGATAGACCGTGGGGTCGTCGAGCCCCTCGGGCTCCAGGAAGATCTGGTGCCGGTCGCGGTGGCCGAAGCGGACCACCTTGTCCTCGATCGAGGGACAGTAGCGCGGCCCCACGCTCTCGATCTGGCCCGAGTACATCGGCGAGCGATGCAGGTTGGCGCGGATCAGCTCGTGCGTGGCCGCCGTCGTGGTCGTGATGTGGCAGGCCACCTGCGGCGTGGTGATCTTTCGCGGTGAGATACGAAAACGGCGCCGGCGGATCGTCGCCGTCCTGGCGCTCGAGTGCCGCGTAATCGATCGTGCGGCCGTCGATCCGCGCCGGCGTGCCGGTCTTGAGTCGCCCCAGCGCGAAACCCAGACGCTGCAACGTCTGCGCGAGTCGTGTCGAGGGTTCTTCAACCGCATCGGCCGCGAGATCGGCGGGCACGCCGCCGCGCTGGCCGCGCGCCCGACCCGCCGGAATCCTGATTTCACCGAGATGAATCAAGCCGCGCAGGAACGTGCCTGTCGTCAGCACGACCCGGCCTGCCGCGATTTCGGCGCCTGATTCGGTCAGGACTCCGCCACACGTCCCGCTTGCATCTAGAATGATATCGACAACCGCATCGGCGCGGATCTCGAGATCGGCCTGCTCGGCCAGCAGCGCCTGCATGGCCTCGCGATAGAGCCTGCGATCGGCCTGGGCGCGCGGGCCGCGCACGGCCGGCCCCTTGGAAAGATTGAGGGTGCGGAACTGGATGCCGGCACGGTCGATGGCGCGGCCCATGACGCCATCCAGGGCATCGATCTCGCGCACCAGATGGCCCTTGCCCAGACCGCCGATGGCCGGATTGCACGACATCTCGCCGATCGTGTCGGTCCGGTGGGTGAGCAGGAGGGTGCGCGCGCCGAGCCGCGCCGCCGCGGCCGCGGCTTCGCAGCCGGCATGGCCGCCGCCCACCACGATCACGTCATAGGAAGAACCGCCCTTCACCATGCGCGCTTAGTCGAGGATCGCGGCCTTCCGGTCAAGGCCGATCAGGCTCAGCCCAGGTGGCTGGTATCGTTGATCCGCTGCACGCGGATGTCGTCGCCCTCGACGTCGATCTCGTTCAGCGTGCAGGGGTCCTGCGCCAGCCGGCCATAGGCCGACAATGGCTGGTCGAGGAACTGCATCAGGATCGACCGGTTGACGCTGTCATGGCCGACCATGACCACCGTGTCGGCCGGGTGGCGCTCCAGCACCAGGCGCAGCACATCGGCGGTGCGCGCGAACAGGTCCTGCAGCGATTCGCCGTCGGGAAACCGCACGCGCTGCGGCGCCGTCCGCCACAGCCGGTAGGCCTCGGGTGCTTCCGCCTTGATCTCGTCGTGGGTGCGCATCTGCCAGGCGCCGTAGTCGATATCCATCAGCCCTTCGAGCGGGATGGCCTTCACGCCGCACAGATTGGCGATGATGGTTCCCGTCACGACGCAGCGCTGCAGGGCGCTGGTGTAGACGACGACCGGCTTCCAGGCCCGCGCGATGCGCGCCGCCAGCGCCTCGGCCTCGGCCACGCCCTTCTTGGTCAAGGCCAGCTCGGCGCGGCCGCGAAAGCGTTCGGGCAGAATGCCTTCGACGTGGCCATGGCGGGTCAGCAGGATCTTGGTCATGCCGGCAATCTAGCAGGCCGGCACTGCTGTCGTCCCGAGGCGCCTATGCCGTCACGGTTCAAGCCGCGCGCTTGCGCGACGACGTCTTCTTCTTCGCCTTCGGCTTGGCCGTGCGGGTCGCGCCTCGAGGAAGCGGTCGGCCTTTTCGCGCGACGGTCCGCCGCCGCCCTTGAGGCTCTTCTTCAGCGCCTCCATCAGGTCGACCACCTTGTCGTCTTCCGCGGGCGCCTCGCTGGTGACCAGCTTCTCGCCCTTGCTCTTGCGCGCGATCAGGTCGCGCAGCGCATCCTCGTAGCGGTCCTTGAAGCTCCGTCGGATCGAACTTCGCCTCCTGCTGCTCGATGATCTTCTCGGCGATCTGCAGCATGCGCGGGTCGGGCTTGGGCAGGTTGCGGTCGAACACCTCGTCGGTCGAGCGGATCTCGTCGTGCGTGCGCAAGGTGGTGAGCAGGATGCCGCTGTCGCGCGGCTCGAGCGCGCAGACATGCTCGCGCTGATGCAGCACCAGGCGGCCCAGCGCCACCTTGTTCTGCTTCGCCATGGCGGCCCGGATCACGGCGAAGGCGTCGATGCCGGTCTTGCCGGAAGGCGCCAGGTAGTAGGGCTCGTCCCAGTAGATGCGGTCGATCGAATCGGCGTCGACGAACTCCTCGATGTCGATGATGCGCGTCGATTCGAGCTTCACCGCGTCGAGCTCGTCCTTGTCGAACAGCACGTACTTGTTCTTGGAAACCTCGAAGCCCCGCACCAGATCGGCGCGCTCGACCACGTCGCCGGTGCCGGCATCGACGGTCTGCATGCGGATGCGGTTGTTGGTCTTGGGATTGATCATGTTGAAATGCACGTCGGCGGTGCGCTCGGTCGCGGTGTAGAGCGCCACCGGGCAGGTCACCAGCGAGAGCCGGAGATGGCCCTCCCAGGTCGGTCGCATCGCTTTATGCTGGCTGGTCGTGCTGCTTGGCCTTGGCCATGGCGGGTCCTCACGATTTGGATTTGATCAGGCGTTCGATGGCCGCGCGCAGCGGCTTGGCCGACTTGGCATAGTCGGCCCACGGCTTGTTCTTCTTCAGCAGTGCCGGCGCGGTGCGCACGGTGAACTTCTTGGGATCGAGGCCCGCTTTCACCTGCGGCCAGTGGAGCGGCATCGACACGGTGGCGCCGGCCCGCGCGCGCGGCGACAGCGGCGCCACGGCGGTCGACGTCCGGTCGTTGCGCAGATAGTCGAGGAAGATGCGCCCGCCGCGTTCCTTCTTCGCCATGTTGATCACATAGAGGTCGGGCTCGGCGTCGGCCAGGCGCCGGCAGATCTCCTTGGCGAACATCTTGGCGGTGTCCCAGTCCGGACTCTTCGGGATCGGCCGTGAGCGGCACCACGACATGCAGCCCCTTGCCGCCCGTGGTCTTGCAGAAGGTCTTTAGGCCCAGCGCCTCGAGCCGTTCGCGCACCGCGAGCGCGCCCTTGATCACCTCGGCGAAGCCCACGTCGGGCGCGGGATCGAGATCGAACACCAGCCGGCCCGGCAGCTCGGGCTCGTCGGGCTGGCAATTCCAGGGATGCAGCTCGGTGGCGCCGATCTGCGCCGCTGCCGCCAGCCCCTCGACCCGGTCGATCTGCAGGTAGGGCTTCTTGTCGCCTTTGACCTTCACCTGCTCCATCAGATCGCGAATTGCCCGGCATGGCATGGCGCTGGAAGAAGATCTGCGCCGCCGATGCCGTCGGGCGTGCGCACGAGCGAGCACGGCCGGCCCTTGATGTGGTCGATCATCCAGTCGCCGACCGCCTCGTAATAGTGGGCCAGCTCGAGCTTGGTGACCGGCGGCTTCTCGTCCGGCCACAACGGCCTTGTCGGGATGGGAGATCGTCACGCCCATGACGACGGCTGGTCCGGACGCCTTGCCGCCCGCACTCTTGGGCATCGCTGTCTTGCGCGTTGCTGTCTTCGGGACAGGCTTGGCCATCTTCGCCTCCGTCGACTTGACGGGTGTCTCCGCCACGACCTCGTCGGCCGGCTTGTCCTCGCGCAGCCCCTTGAAGGCGGCCTGGCGCACATTGCCGTCGCCGGTCCAGCCGGCGAACTCGATCTCGGCCACCAGCTCGGGCCGGGCCCAATGCATGTTGCGTTCCTCGGCGGCGGGCTCGCGCCGGCGGCGAACGGGCTGGTCTTGCTTTCGACCGCCTTGAGCTTGGGCAGCAGCCTGCGCATCACCTGCCTCGCCGAAGCCGGTGCCGACCCGGCCGACATAGACCAGCTTCTTGCCGCGATGGACGCCGACCAGCAGCGAGCGCAGCTTGCTTGGCTTCGCTGGTCCAGCCGCCGATCACCACCTCATGGCCGGCGCGGCACTTGGCCTTCAGCCAGCTGCCGCCGCGGCCCGAGCGGTAGGGCGCGTCGAGCTCCTTGGAGACGATGCCTTCGAGGCCCATGCGCAGGCCGATTCCAGCACGGCCGTCGCCCGCCGGTCTCGAAATGCTCGACATAGCGCAGCGCCTGATGCTTGCCCTTGAGCCCGTCCAGCAGGTCCTTCAGCCGCTCCTTGCGCTCGACGAGCGGCAGCGCGCGCAGATCCTCGCCGTCGGCGAACAGCAGATCGAAGGCGAAGAAGACCAGGTCGCTCGGACTTGCCCTCCGAGAGGGCGGCCTGCAGGGCGGCGAAATCCGGCGCGCCGTGCCTTGTCGAGCGCCACGGCCTCGCCGTCGATCATGCAGTCCGGCAAGCGCTTCGCGCCGCCTGCGGCGATGGCGGCGAACTTCTCCGTCCAGTCGAGCCCCTTGCGCGTGCGCAGCGTCGCCTTGCCGTCCTCGACGCGCAACTGCAGGCGATAGCCGTCGAACTTGACCTCGTGCGCCCAGCCGGCGCCGCCGGGCGGCTGCTCGACCAGCTTGGCGAGCTGCGGCTCGACGAACTTGGGCATCGCCGCGATCTTGCGGGCCTTGGCCTTGGTCGGGAGCGATCGCGGCCTTCTCGCCGCCGTCCTTCTTGTTGCTCTCCCAGACCGCGCCGGCCGCACGCTTCTTGCCGGTCATGAAAGGTGTCGGCGCGCGGCCCGTGCCGATGGCGATCTCCTTCAGGGTGCGGCCCGAGGCGACCGACTTGGGATCCTTCAGGAGCTCGTCGCTCATCGCCCTCGTGCGCGGCCTCGTCGCGATGCTTGATCAGCAGCCAGTTGGTGCGCTTGCCGCCCGGCCTTGTCGCGGTCCCATTTCATGCGCACCAGCACCCAGCTGCCGTGCAGGCGCTCGCCGTCGAGGATGAATTTCAGGTCGCCGCGCTTCAGCCCCTCGTGCGGATCGCCCTCGGGCAGCCAGTAGCCGCGATCCCAGAGCTGCACCGTGCCGCCGCCATACTGGCCCTTCGGGAATGGTGCCTTCGAAGTCGCCGTAGTCGAGCGGATGGTCCTCGACCTCGACCGCCAGCCGCTTGACCGTGCGGATCGAGCGACGGCCCCTTGGTCACCGCCCACGACTTGAAGATGCCGTCGAGCTCGAGCCGGAAATCGTAATGCAGCCGCGTCGCGTCATGGCGCTGCACCACGAAGCGCAGCGCCTTGCCGGCGGCGACGGCCGCCTTGCCTGACGGCTCCTCGGTCTGGTTGAAGTCGCGCTTGGCGCGGTAAGTGGCGAGACTGTCTTTTCGCATGAGCTCACCGCGGTGGGTTCACCAGTTTCTCCCGGTCCCAGATTTTATGCTTCTTGGCGGCGGCAATGAAGGCGTCGAGCCCGCGCTCATTGTCCAAAGACACGACGCCCAGCTTGGCGTCGGGCTTGACGAGGCCTTGTCGAACAAAGGCTGCGCCTCCTCGTTGTAGCCGATCGCCTTGAGATGCCCGAAGGCATCGCGCAGCCAGTTGACGGCGGCCGCCATGCCCAGCAGCGCCTCGGTGCCCTCCGCCGACGGCAGCAGCACGACGGCGTCGAACAGCACCGAGGGGCCGCCCTCGACCGTCATGTCGGGCATCCAGCCCGTTGCCCTTGAGCTTGCCGATCTTGGGCGCCACCAGCTTGAGCGCCGCGCCTTCCTTCTTGAGCGCGGCCTGCAGGCGCTTCGACCGCGGCGCCGTCGCTGCCGTCGGTGACCAGGGCCGCGACCGTGCGGCCCTTGAGGGTGGCCGGCGCCTTGCCGACGATGCTGAGCGCCGGCGAGGGCGGCAGGTCGTCGCGCGGCCGCACGGCCGGCGTGATCTTCTCGGCCTGGCCTGCCATGCCCATCGCCTGCGGCGACGCGCTGGCCGAGTTCCGGCGCGATCAGGTCGAGATGGCCCAGCATGCGCTGGCGGATCGCCACCGTCTCCACCTTGCTGAGCTCGAAGGTGAAGGCGCTCACGATGTGGCCCTGCTCGGGCGCGCGTCATCGACTTCCAGAACTGCCGCGCCTTGCGAGTAATGGTCGGCGAAGGATTCCGGCCGCTGGCGCTGCTTCGGCCCGGCATTGGGATCGGGGAAGCTCGCGAAGCCGCGCGCCGGGTTCTCGCGCGGGCCGGCGGGATCGAGCGAGTTGGGCTCGTAGGCGACGCGGCCCGGCGGCACCTGCATGCGCATATGGCCGTCGCGCTGGAAGTTGCGCATCGGGCAGACCGGCCGGTTGATGGGGATCTCGTGGAAGTTGGGCCCGCCCAGCCGGATCAGCTGGGTGTCGATGATAGGAGAACAGCCGGCCCTGCAGCAGCGGATCGGGCGTGAAGTCGATGCCCGGCACGATGATGGCCGGGATGGAAGGCGATCTGCTCGGTCTCGGCGAAGAAATTGACCGGGTTCTGGTTCAGCACCATGCGGCCGATCGGCGTCAGCGGAATGATCTCCTCGGGGATGATCTTGGTCGGATCGAGGATGTCGAAGTCGAGCTTGTCGGCCGTCTCCTGGTCGAAGGCCTGGATGCTGAGCGTCCATTCCGGGAAGTCGCCCTTGTCGATCGACTCCCAGAGGTCGCGGCGCGTGTAGTCGGGATCGGCGCCGGCGATCTTCACCGCCTCGTCCCACAGGGTGGAGGCCGCGCCGACGCTGGGCCGCCAGTGGAACTTCACGAAGGTCGATTCGTCCCGGGCATTGACCAGGCGGAAGGTGTGGACGCCGAAGCCCTCGATGTGGCGCAGCGAGCGCGGGATGGTGCGGTCCGACATCGCCCACATCAGCATGTGCATGCTCTCGGGCATCAGCGAGACGAAATCCCAGAACGTGTCGTGCGCCGACGCCGCCTGCGGGAAGCCGCGATCCGGCTCCATCTTCACGGCATGGATCAGGTCGGGGAACTTGATCGCGTCCTGGATGAAGAACACCGGGATGTTGTTGCCGACCAGGTCGAAGTTGCCTTCGTCGGTATAGAACTTCACGGCGAAGCCGCGCACGTCGCGCGGCGTGTCGACCGAGCCCGCGCCGCCGGCCACCGTCGAGAAGCGCGCGAAGACCTTGGTCCTCTTGCCCGGATCCTGCAGGAACGACGCCTTGGTCAGCCGCGACATGTTCTTGAGCGGCTGGAAGTAGCCGTGCGCGCCCGAGCCGCGGGCATGCACGATGCGCTCGGGAATGCGCTCGTGGTCGAAATGGGTGATCTTCTCGCGGAGGACGAAATCCTCGAGCAGCGTCGGGCCGCGCGCGCCGCTCGTCAGCGAATTCTGGTTGTCCGCAGATCGCCGTGCCCTGATTGGTGGTGAGCGTCTGGTCGGCGGATGTCGTGGTCTGATGCGTCTCGCCGCCCGCGACGGCATCGTTCTTGTTGCGGCTGTTCCGGTTCTTGGGCTTTTTCACAGAAAGGCTCCAGTCGCCCGGCGACCGGTGGCGCAACCGGTAGCGCTGCAAGGCGCAAAATCTCAATAAGTGGCGAGCAACCGCGCGCGCTCTTCTCACGATCGCTTCATGCCAACGAACCCTGCGGTGACTAGGTTCCCGGCGCGTCCGGCGTGACAAAAATGCCGCCGTGCAACGCCCGCCGACGACGGGTCGTTTGTCGCTGCATGAGCGCACCCCAACACCCCATCACCCGCCGCGTGCTGGGCATCGCCGCCCTCATGACGGCGGTGTTCGGCCGCGATCTCCTGGCACAGACCCCGCAACAAGGCCGCCGCGCCCGACAAGCCGCCCGCGCGCCGCCCGACAAGGCGAAGGTGCGCCTCACGGTGAACGAGCAGGCGCACGAACTCTGAGCTCGATCCGCGCACCACCCTGCTCGACGCGCTGCGCGACCATCTCGGCCTGCCCGGCACCAAGAAGGGCTGCGACCACGGCCAGTGCGGCGCCTGCACCGTGCTGGTGAACGGCGTGCGCCTGAATTCCTGCCTGTCGCTGGCCGTGGTCCGCGACGGCGATCAGCATCGTCACGGTCGAGGGCCTGGCGCCAGGACGGCAAGCTGCATCCCGTGCAGCAGGCCTTCGTGAAGCATGACGGCTTCCAGTGCGGCTACTGCACGCCGGGCCAGATCTGTTCGACCGTCGGCATGCTCGACGAACTCAGGCGCGGCCTGCCCTCGGCGGTGACGGCGAACCTCGCGGCCATGCCCGAGGCCAGCGCCGCAGGAAATCCGCGAGCGCATGAGCGGCAACATCTGTCGCTGCTCGGCCTATCCCAACATCGTCGCGGCCATCATGGACGCCCACGAAGGGAGCGCGGGATGAAAGCCTTCACCTACGAACGGGCCAGCGACATCGCGGCGGCCACCAAGGCGGCCAGCCAGCCCGGCGCCTCCTTCATTGCCGGCGGCACCAACCTGCTCGATCTCATGAAGGTCGATGTCGAGCGGCCCAGCTCATCTCGTCGACATTTCCCGCCTGCCGCTGCGCGACGTCGTCGACACGCCGGACGGCGGCCTGCGCATCGGCGCCCTGGTGAGCAACGCCGACCTCGCCGCCGATTCCCGGGTCCGCCAACGCTATCCGGTGCTGGCGCTCGCCTTGCTGAACGGCGCCTCGGCGCAGTTGCGCAATCAGGCGACCACGGCCGGCAACCTCCTGCAGCGCACGCGCTGCCCTTATTTCTACGACGTCTCGATGCCCTGCAACAAGCGCCAGCCGGGCAGCGGCTGCTCCGCGCTGGGCGGCTACAACCGCATGCACGCCGATCCTGGGCGCCAGCGAGGACTGCATCGCCGTCCATCCGTCGGACATGGCGGTGGCGATGACGGCGCTGCATGCCGAGGTCGAGATCCACACGCCGACCGGCGTCACGCGCAAGATGCCGATCGCCGAGCTGCATCGCCTGCCCGGCGAGACGCCCGAGCACGATACGACCCTGGCGCCGGGCGAGCTGATCACCGCGGTGATCCTGCCGCCGCCGCCGCCGGGGCGGCAGATCTATCGCAAGGTGCGCGACCGCGCGTCCTTCGCCTTCGCCCTGGTCTCGCTGGCGGCCATCCTCGATGTCGGCGGCGGCAAGGTGCGCAATGCGCGGCTGGCGATGGGCGGTGTCGCCCACAAGCCGTGGACGCCCAAGGACGCCGAGCGCGAGCTGGTCGGCGCGGCGGCGCAGGCCGACAGCTTCGACGCGGCCGGCCAGGCCGCGGTCAAGGACGCGGCGGGGCTGCCGCACAACGAGTTCAAGATCGCGTTGGCGCAGCGCCTCGTGGCGCGCACCCTGGGCGACCTGGCGGCGGGAGGCTGACGATGGCGCAGCTCATCGGACAGCCCATCGACCGCATCGACGGCCACGCCAAGGTGACCGGCGCGGCGCCCTATGGCGCCGACAGCCAAAGCCGATCGCCTGGCCTACGGCTCGATCGTCACGGCCACGATCGGCATGCGGCCGCATCACCGGCATCGATGCCACGACCGCACGCGGCATGCCGGGCGTGCTGCTGGTGATGACGCACGAGAATGCGCCGCGCCAGGCGCCCTTCCAGGCCAAGGCCCCGGACGCGCTGGCGCGGCCCAAGCCGCAGCTTGCGAGCGACAAGGTGCAGTATTTCGGCGAGCCGGTGGCGCTGGTGGTGGCCGAGACGCCCGAGGGCGCGCGCGCCGCGGCCGGCGCGATGATCGTCACCTACGAGCGCGCGGCCGGCGCCTTCGTGCTCGAATCGGCCAGCCACGACGCCTACGACCCCAAGAAGAGCAACACCGGCGCCCCCTCGGACAGCAAGGTCGGCGCCTTCGACAGCGCCTTCGAAGTGGCGCCGGTGCGGGTCGATGCCGTCTACAAGACGCCCTATCAGAGCCACGCCATGATGGAGCCGCACGCCAGCCTGGCCGAGTGGAAGGACGGCAAGCTCACCATCCGCAGCGCCCTGCAGATCGTCGAGAGCGCGCACAAGTCGATCGCCAGTACGCTTCTGCTTCCGCCCGACAAGGTCGAGGTGATCTCCGAATATGTCGGCGGCGGCTTCGGCGGCAAGCTGCCGGTCAATGCCGACGCCATCCTGGCCGCGCTCGCCGCGCGCGAGCTCGGCCGGCCGGTGCGCATCGTGCTGACGCCGCCAGCAGATGTTCCACGTCACCACGCATCGCCCGGCCTCGATCCAGCGGGTGCGGCTGGGCGCCGAGCGCGACGGCACGCTCACCGCCATCGCCCACCAGTCGTTCGCGCAGAGCGCGCGGGCCGACGAATTCGCCGAGCCGATCGTGATGGCGACGCGCTCGCTCTATGCCGCGGCCAACCGCTTCACCAGCATGCGCATCGCCGCCCTCGACCTGCCGGTGGCCGCTTCCATGCGCGCGCCCGGCGAGGCGATCGGGCTCCTGGCGCTCGAGCAGGCGATGGACGAGCTGGCGATGCGGCTCGACATGGATCCCGTCGAGTTGCGCATCCGGAACGAGCCCAAGGAGGATCCCGAGAAGGACGTGCCGTTCTCCACCCGCGCGCTGGTGCCCTGCCTGCAGGAAGGCGCCCGGCGCTTCGGCTGGGACAAGCGCCAGGCGCGGCCGGGCAGCGTGCGCGACGGGCGCTGGCTGGTCGGCCTGGGCGTGGCCGCCGCCATCCGCGGCAATATCCTGCGGCCCGCCGAGGCCAGGGTCACGATGCAGAGCGCGCAGAAGGCCGTGGTCGAGATGGACATGACCGACATCGGCACCGGCTCCTACACGATCCTGGCCCAGATCGCCGCCGAATTGCTCGACCTGCCGGTCGAGAATGTCGAGGTGCGCCTGGGCCACAGCTCCTATCCCGTCACGCCGGGCTCGGGCGGCTCGTTCGGCGCCGCCAGCAGCGGTGCCGCCCTGCACGACGCCTGCCTCAAGCTCAAGGCGAAGCTCGAGGCCGGCGAGGGACCGCAAGGCCTCTCGGTGACCGGCCAGGTGAAGCCCGGCGACGACTACAAGAAATATGCGCAATTCGCCTACGGCGCGCACTTCGCCGAGGTCGGCGTCGAGGAGACCACCGGCGAGGTGCGGCTGCGCCGCATGCTGGGCGTGTTCGCCGCCGGCCGCATCCTGAACGCCAAGACGGCGCGCTCGCAGCTGATCGGCGGCATGATCTGGGGCGTGAGCTCGGCGCTCTACGAGGACGCCGTCGTCGATCCGCGCTTCGGCAACTTCGTCACCCAGGATCTCGCCAACTACCACGTGCCGGTCCATGCCGACATCGGCGAGGTCGATGCCGTGATGCTCGACGAGTTCGATCCTCACGCCAATGCGCTCGGCGCCAAGGGCGTGGGCGAACTCGGCATCTGCGGCGCCGGCGCCGCGGTGGCCAACGCCGTCTACAACGCCTGCGGCGCCCGCGTGCGCGACTATCCGATCACGCTCGACAAGGTGCTGCCGGAGCTGATGCGGCGGGAGGGGTAAAAAAACTGTCGTCCTGAGCGCAGCGAAGGACCTCATCGCCATCTGCCATGAGATCCTTCGCTGCGCTCAGGATGACACCGTTCTCTAGCGCCCGGCGCTACTTCCCGATGCAGAAGTCGCGGAAGATCACGTCCAGAAGCTCGTCGATGCGCACCGTGCCGGTGATGCGGCCGAGCGCGCGCAACGCCAGCCGGAGATCCTCCGCCGCCAGCGCAATCTCCGGCGCGGTGAGCGCGCGACCCAACGACTCGCGGCACTCCTCCAGCGCTTCGCGATGACGCGCGCGGGTGAGCGGCGGTGCTGCGGCGCCGTCCTCCATCAGCGTCTCGGCCGAGCGTTCCAGGCGCGCCAGAAGCTCGGGCAGCCCCTGGCCCGACGTCGCCGAAAGCGGCACGACACCGGCCGCATCGACGACGTCGGCAAGGTCGATCTTGTTCACGACGACGATGTCGCGCGCCGGATCCCAGCGCTCGGTCGCCTTGGTCAACGTCTGCATCTCGCTTTTCCAGTCGGCCGAGGCATCGAGCACCAGCAGGCGGAAGTCGGCCGCGGCGGCGCGCGCCCTGGCGCGGCGCACGCCCTCCTGCTCGATGGCATCGCTGGACGCGCGCAGCCCGGCCGTGTCGGCCAGCACGACCGGCCAGCCGCCGAGATCGAGATGGACCTCGATCACGTCGCGCGTCGTGCCGGCGGTCTCCGAGACGATGGCGGCCTCGCGGCGCGCCAGAAGATTGAGCAGCGAGGATTTGCCGGCGTTGGGCGGGCCGATGATGGCGATGGACAGGCCCTGGCGCAGGCGCTCGCCGCGCCGGTCGTCGAGGTGGGCCGCGATCTCGGCCTGAAGCTGCGTGATGCCGGCGCGCACCGCGTCGGCGATGCCGGTCGGCAGGTCCTCGTCGGGGAAGTCGATCGCCGCCTCGAGATGGGCCAGGGTGCGCAAGCCCAGGGTGCGCCAGTCCTCGTAGAGACGATGCAGCGCGCCATCCATCTGCTGCAGCGCCAGCTTGCGCTGCTCCTCGGTTTCGGCGGCGACCAGGTCGGCGATGGCCTCGGCCTGGGTGAGGTCGAGCTTGCCGTGCTCGAAGGCGCGGCGCGTGAACTCGCCGGGCTCGGCCAGCCGGCAGAAGCCCAGCCGGCGGATCGCCTCCAGGGCGCCGCCGACCACGGCGCGACCACCATGCAGGTGCAGCTCGGCCATGGTCTCGCCGGTCTCGCTGTTGGGCGCCTCGAACCACACGACCAGGCCGCGGTCGATCGCCTCGCCGCTCAGCGGATCGAGCACGGTGCGCAACGCCATGCGGCGCGGCGCCGGCAGCGCCGGATCGCGCGCCGAGTGGCCGCGCTCGAAGGCGCGCGGTTCGGTGAGGAAGACCAGCGCATCGTCCGCCCGCGGACCGCTCAAGCGAATGACCGAGATCGCGCCGGGATGCGCCCGCGACGGCGTCGGTGTCGCCAGCGCGTAGATCGTCGCATCCATGCGCCGATTACTACGACTTCTTCGCCGGCGGCCGCGTCACCGGGGTCGGCGCCGTGCCGGGCACCGGCCGCGCCATCACCTTGTCGGCGATCTTGTCGTACAGCGCCTCGGGGATCAGGCGGCGCTCGACCAGCTCGGTCTTGGCCCGGAACGGCCGGGCGCGGATGATGGCGTCGGCGCGCACCTCGCCGATGCCGTCCAGGGTCATCAGGTCGTCGCGGCTGGCGCTGTTGAGATCGATCAGGCTCGACGCCGGCGCCGCCGCGCGCGACTGGGCAAGAGCGGCGGGTGCGACAAGCGCGAATAGAAGTCCGATCAGCAGGGCGAGACGTTTCATTTGTCGGCCACGTTACACCCGCCCACGACATCTTCCCACGCCATCAGCGGCCGCGCCGCGAACGGCACCTGCCAGGCGCTGAAGTTCGTGCGGTCGATCAGCTTGGCGGGAATCAGGATCTCGCGGCGGCACGGGCTCGCCGCCGAGATGGCGCAGCGCGGCGCGGGCGGCGATGGCCGCGATATTGAAGGCGCTGAAATCGACGCTGGCCAGCATGGTGCCCCGCTCGATGCGCTCGATGGCCCCGGGCAGCCCGTTGATGCCCACCACCTTGGCGGTGCGCCCGGCCTCGGCCAGCGCCTCCAGCGCGCCGAAAGCCATCAGGTCGTTGCCGGTCCACACGCCATCGATGCGCGGATGCTCCGCCAGCAGCCCGGCCATCGCCCGCCGGGCCGGCTCTTCCTGGAACGCGCCGGCGCCGGAACCCAGCAGACGAACCGCCGGGGACTGGGCCAGGGCCTTGCGCAAGCCGACGGCACGGTCGCGGCCCGTCGGCGCCCCCGATGGCCCGGCGATGACGACGATGTCGCCTGTCCCGCCCAGGCCCTCGATCAGGGCGCGGGCCGCGGTGTAGCCCACGGCCACGTCGTCGGAGCCCACGAAGGTCACGAACCGGCCCTCCATCCGGTTGACGCAGTTGACGACCGGGATGCCCGCCGCCTCGAAGCGCCGGACATCCTCGACCATGGCCCCATCGTCGGTCGGCACGAACACCACCGCGTCGGGCCGCTGCGCCAGGGCCTCGCCGACCAGCACCTTCTGCTGGCCGACATCGTCGGGCGTCTCCGGCACGTAGTGGATCGTCCGCGCGCCGGCCTCGGCCGCGACGCGGTCGGCCGCCAGCCGGGCGGCGGCATAGGCCGGATTGACCCGGTTCTTGGTGAAAACGGCGAGCGTGGGAGCATGAACCATGCGGATATTCTAGAGGCATTCCGGCCGCGGCGCGTTCATTGTCGCTTGACGGATGGCATGTCGTGCGTGAGGGCTGACTCGAGCACGACGGCAGATAGTTGTTCCAGACGCTGCCCCGTCCGGTGACGGCGGAAATGCGAGCCTCCAGTATTTCGCTCACGGCCGTCCGGCCGAAAACCACTACCGGAAATTTCGGAAATGCCGGAAATTCCATTTCGGAGGACGGTGACCGGCGAAATGCGCTGCCGGGACTTGCGGAAATAGAGGTCGCGGTACTTTAGGCGCCCCTTCCCCTGTAGTATCTCGCCCCCAATGGCCAAGCCCTACGACCAGATTCCCGACCGCCGCGCCATCGTGCGTCGCCGCGCGCTGGAGGAGACCTTGGCCAAGCTGGTCGAGGACCTGCCCTCCGGCGGCGAGCCGCCGCGCCCGGCGGTGCTGGCCCTTCTGCGCGAGACGCTGGCCGCGGGACGGGCGGAGATCCGCCGCCGCTTCGAGGAGCCGGGGCCGCTGCGCAACAACGGCGACATGGTGCTGGCCGCCACCTCGTTCCTGATGGACCAGCTCATCCGCGTGGTGTTCGACTTCGCCGACCAGCGCATCTACGCCGCCGCCAATCCCAGCACGGCCGAGCGGCTGGGCGTCGTGGCGACCGGCGGCTATGGCCGTGGCGAGCTGGCGCCGCTTTCCGACATCGATCTGTTGTTCCTGCGTCCCTACAAGCAGACGCCGCGCGGCGAGCAGATCGTCGAGTTCATGCTCTACCTGCTGTGGGACATGGGGCTGAAGGTCGGCCACGCCACCCGCACCGTCGAGGAGAGCCTGCGCTATGCCGATCGCGACCAGACCATCCGCACCGCGCTCCTCGAGGCGCGTTACGTGTGGGGCGATCGCGCATTGTTCGACGAACTGAAAAAAGGTTTTACCCAGAAGTTCCTGACCGGCGACGGCCGCGACTTCGTCGAGGCCAAGCTCGCCGAGCGCGACCAGCGCCATCAGCGCATGGGCGATTCGCGCTACGTCGTGGAGCCCAACGTCAAGGAGGGCAAGGGCGGGCTGCGCGATCTCCACCTGCTGTTCTGGATCGCCGAGTATCTCTATCGCGTGAGCGAGCCCGGCGAACTGGTGGCCAAGGGCGTGCTCACCCAGGAGGAGGCGCGCCATTTCGAGCGCGCCGAGCGCTTCCTCACCACGGTGCGCTGCCACATCCACTATCTCACCGGCCGCGCCGACGACCGCCTGTCGTTCGACCTGCAGCGCGAGATCGCCGCGCGCCTGGGCTACCAGGACCGCCCGGGCAGCCGCGGCGTCGAGCGCTTCACCAAGCACTACTACCTGCACGCCAAGACGGTGGGCGATCTCACGCGCATCTTCGTCGCCGCGCTCGAGGACAGCCGCCGGCGCAAGCCCAAGCTTGCTGCCCTGTGGCAGACATTGCGGCCGCGTGAGCTCGAAGGCTTCCGTCTCGACGGCGAGCGCCTGGCCGTCGCCTCGCCGGATGCCTTCACCAAGGATCCGGTGGCGATCCTGCGCCTGTTCCATGTCGCGCAGGAGAACGACCTCGACATCCATCCCGCGACCTTGCGGCTGATCACCCAGAACATCCGCCTGGTCGATCGGCTGCGAACCGATCCCGAGGCCAATCGCCTGTTCATGGCGATGATGACGTCGCGGCACGATCCGGAGACGACGTTGCGGCGGCTCAACGAGGCCGGCGTGTTCGGCCGCTTCGTTCCTGATTTTGGCCGTGTCGTCGCGCAGACGCAGCACGACATGTATCACACCTACACGGTCGACGAGCACACGATCCGCGCCATCGGCATCCTGGCGCAGATCGAGAACGGCACGCTCAAGGAAGATCATCCGCTGTCGGCCGACGTGGTGCACAAGATCCTGTCGCGGCCGGTGCTCTATCTCGCCATCCTGCTGCACGACATCGCCAAGGGCCGTGGCGGCGATCACTCGGTGCTGGGCGCCGACGTCGCGATGTATCTCGGGCCGCGGCTGGGCTTGAGCGCCGCCGAGACCGAGACCGTGGCCTGGCTGGTGCGCTACCACCTCGCAATGTCCAACACCGCCTTCCAGCGCGACCTGATGGACCCCAAGACCATCGACACCTTCGCCGCCCTGGTGCAGTCGCCCGAGCGGCTGCGGCTCCTGCTGGTGCTGACGGTGTGCGACATCCGCGCCGTCGGGCCCAATGTGTGGAACGGCTGGAAGGCCGCCCTGCTGCGCCAGCTCTACAACGCCACCGAGCGCGTCCTGTCGGGCGGCACCCTGGCGGGCGGCCGCGCCGAGCGCATCAAGGCCATCCAGGCCGAGGTCGGCGAGCGGCTGATCGGGTGGAGCGAGAAGGACAAGGAGGAGCATTTCGCGCGCGGCTACGCGCCTTACTGGCTCTCCTTCCCGACCGACACGCTGGTCCGCCAGGCCGAGCTGGTGCGCCGCGCCGAGCGCGACCGCCAGCCGCTCGCCATCGAGCACCGCATCGACGGCGAGCGCTCGGTCACCGAGGTCACGATCTACACGCTCGACACCCATGGCCTGTTCGCCCGCCTCGCCGGCGCCATGGCGATCAGCGGCGCCAACATCGTCGACGCCAAGATCTTCACCCTGGCCAACGGCATGGCGCTCGACACGTTCTGGCTGCAGGACCTCGAGGGCAAGCCGTTCGACGGCCCGCAGCGCCTGGCGCGCCTGGCCGCCCGGGTCGAGCTGTCGCTTTCCAACCGCCTCGACATCCAGCGCGAGCTCGACAGCCAGCGCTCGTCATGGCCCAAGCGCGACCGCGTCTTCACCGTCGAGCCGCGCGTGCTGATCGACAACATCGCGTCGGACACCTTCACGGTGATCGAGGTCAACGGCCGCGACCGGCCGGGCTTCCTGCACGTCGTCACGCGCGCGCTGACGCGGCTCAACCTGCAGATCGCCTCGGCGCACATCACCACCTACGGCGAACGCGCCGTCGACGTCTTCTACGTCAAGGATCTGTTCGGCCTGAAGGTCGTCAACCAGGACAAGCTCAAGCAGATCGCCGACACCGTCGAAAAATCCATCCGCGACTTCGACGCGCGGTTCGAGCCGGTGGCAAAGGCCGCGGAATAGCCGACCCGTCGTCTCCATCAGGCATCCCGTCGTCTCGACCGAGGACTGCAGGGTTCACCTCTGTCATCCTGAGCGCAGCGAAGGATCTCATGCCCTCAGCAAGCGGCGATGAGGTCCTTCGCTACGCTCAGGACGACACGATTATGCAGGCGAAAAACAGGCGGCTACTCCGGCTTGTAGCCCGCGTCTTTCAACAGCGCCGTGTTCGTCTCGACCTCGCCCTTGATGAAGGCGGCGAACTCCTTCGGCCCGCGCGCCGTCGGCACGATGCCGAGGCCCGTCGTCGTGGCGATGAAGGCGGGATCCTTGGAGACCTCCGCCATGGCCGACGCCAGCCTGTCGACGACGGCGTCGGGCGTGTCCCTGGGCGCCCACACGCCGTACCACGAGCCGATGTTGAAGTCCTTCAGCCCGACTTCGTCCGAGGTCGGGATGTCGGGCGCGAGCTTGGTGCGCTCCTTGGAGGTGACGAACAGCCCGCGCGCCTTGCCCGAGGTGGCGAGCGGCAGGAGCGCCGTCCAGGGATCCATGAAGAGCTGGACGCTGCCGCTCAAAAGATCGGCGTTGGCCGGTGCCGTGCCCTTGTAGAGGATGGTGTCGAGCGGCAGCTTGGTCTTCCTCAGGAATTCCAGGGTCGCGATATGGCCGGCCGACCCACCCGAGGACAGGGCGAAGAAGTATTTCTTCGGCTCCTTGGCGATCGCCGCCATCGTGCTCGCATAGTCGGTGCCCGGCACATTGAGATTGGCCAGCAGCACCAGCGGCGCTTCGCCGGCCTGGGCGATCGCCCGGAAGTCGGTCTGCGGATCGTAGGGGCAGGACGGCATGATGGTCTTGCCGAGCACGAACAGGCTCGCATTGAACAGGATCGTGTAGCCGTCGGGATCGGCGCGGCGCACCGTCTCGGAGCCCACGGTGCTCGAGGCGCCGCCGATATTCTGAACGACGATCTGCTGGCCGAGCTTGGCCGACAGCCGTTCGGCCGTGATGCGTCCCAAGCCGTCCGTGCCGCCGCCCGGCGGATAGGGCACGACCATCTTCAATGGTTTGTTGGGATAGGTCCCTTGAGCGAAGGCCGGGCCCAGAGCCGGCGCAGCGAGCAGCGAGGCGCCCGCGGCGCCCAGAACCGTTCGTCGCTTGATCACGGCTGGACCGACACCGACGAGGCGCATTCCTTGCCGCCGGCGGCTTCGCAAATCGTGCGCACGACTCGGCGTGCCTTGACCTCGCCGCAGGCGACGCCCAAGGCCATCGATGTATCGAGATGCTGTTTCAAGGTCGCCTTCCCTCCCGGCGCAATCGGATAGAGCACACCCTCACGGTAGGCCGATTGCAATTCGACGGTGCGCTCCTGGCCGTTGCCCAGGGCCACGGCGACATCGACCTGCAGATAGTCGATGGTCTCCGCCGACTTGTTTTCGACCAAGAGGCTCGGCACGCAGTTGCCGAACACCGTGGAGTCCTCGCCGCGCTTGACGTCGATGCCATTCGCGGCGAGTACGGCTGAAGCAGCAAAAATCAGACCAAGTGCAATTGCGGTGACCCTTTGAGGATGACGAAGCAGCATGATCGCCTCCCGTGACGGCTGTTTCCTACCCTGCCTGCAGCCGCTGCTCGCGTCGCGTTGCCAGCATCTGCAGGATTGACGCCGCCGTTTCTTCGATCGAACGGCGTGTGACGTCGATGGTCGCCCATTTGCGGCGGGCATAGAGGCGGCGCGCTTCCTGGATCTCGCGCTGCACCCGTTCCATGTCGGTGTATTCGCTCTCGGTATCCTGCTGCAGGAGCCGCAGGCGATTGACGCGGATCTGAACCAGCCGCTCCGGATCGGTGATCAGCCCCACGACCAGCGGCCGCTTGGCCGATTCGAGCTCGGCGGGCGGTTCGACCGACGGCACCAGCGGAACGTTGGCCGCGCGCACGCCGCGATTGGCAAGGTAGACGCAGGTTGGCGTCTTGGAGGTGCGCGAGGGCCCGACCAGGATCACGTCGGCGTCTTCCAGATCGTGGGTCGATTGCCCGTCGTCATGCGCCAGGGTGTAGTGCATCGCATCGATGCGATCGAAATAGCCCTCGTCGAGCTGGTGCTGGCGGCCGGGCCATTGTTCGCTCTTGGAGTGGAAGTGAACGGCCAGCACGCTCATCGCCTGGTCGAGCACGCCGACGCAAGGCAGTTGCAGGCGCCGGCAGTGGTCGCGCACCACGTCGCGCAGCTCCTGATCGACCAGGGTGTAAAGAACCGGGCCGCGGTCGCGCTCGACCGCCTGCATGACCTTGTCCATCTGGCCCTTGGTGCGGACCAGCGACCAGACATGCTCCTGCACGAAGATACCCTCGTATTGCACGAGGCAGGCACGGGCCACGCTCGACACCGTCTCGCCGGTCGAGTCTGATACGAGGTGGACGTGAAAATTGCGGTTGGCCACGACCCAACTTACCCCACAGCACGCTCAGGAGAAACGCGGGATTGCCGATGGCAAGGCGGGGACAGTCGGCCGGCTCGTGGCCCAACGGCGGATTCGGACCCCGACTCGCCCGGCCGCTCCCGTCGGCCATCCCTTGCGGACAGTCTGGGAGGAATGACCTGCGAGTCGGGAATCAGGTGATGGAATCGAATGGAATCGGTGCCGGTCGATCCACAGCGCCTTGGGGAGGGAAGATAAATTGGGCGCATCCCCATGTGACACAGCCCCTACTACCACTACTACCTATTATGAATAGAGTAGAAGGAAGCATGAGGGATGAGCAGTGAGCGCCGGGAAATTCCTGGAGACGCTGGCCGGGACGCGCTTTGCGACGCCGCCGGTCTGGCTGATGCGTCAGGCCGGACGATACCTGCCGGAGTATCGCGCCGTCCGCGCCACGACCCGATCGTTCCTCGAATTCTGCTACACGCCGGACAAGGCCGTCGAGGTGACGTTGCAGCCGATCCGCCGTTTCGGGCTCGATGCCGCGATCATCTTTTCCGACATCCTGGTGATACCCGACGCGCTCGGGCAGAAAGTCTGGTTCGAGGAAGGCGAAGGGCCGAAGCTCGAGGCCCTGACCGATCCTGCCCAGTTTGGCCGTCTCTCGCGTGCGCGACTGCCCGCGCATCTGGCGCCGGTCTACGAGGCGATCCGCCAGGTCCGCGCGGCGCTGCCGAAAGAGACCGCGTTGCTGGGCTTTGCCGGAGCGCCCTTCACCCTCGCCTGCTACATGATCGAAGGCGGCGGCAGCCGTGACTTCGCCAAGGTCAAGAGCTGGGCCTATAGCCATCCCGATTCCTTCGGGCTGCTGATCGACCTGCTGGTCGAGGCCATCGTCGATCATCTCACCTGCCAGATCGAAGCCGGCGCCGATGCCGTCCAGCTATTCGATTCCTGGGCCGGCATCCTGCCGGAGGAACAGCTCTTCGGCTGGTCGCTGGAACCGATGGTGCGCATTGCCCATGCTGTTCGTGCCCGTCATCCCAGGACTCCGATCATCGCCTTTCCGCGCGCCGTCGGTCCGGCGTCCCTGATGTATCGCCGGCCGGACGCGTTCACCGTGCTGTCGATCGACACCGGCATCGGCGCCCATTGGGCGGCCCAGGAGCTGCAGCCGCATATCTGCGTGCAAGGCAATCTCGATCCGCTGATGCTGGTGGCGGGCGGCGTGGCGCTGGAACGCGAAGCCACCCGCATCCTCGACAAGCTCGGCCACGGCTCGTTCGTGTTCAATCTCGGCCATGGTGTGGTGCCGCAGACGCCGCCGGAGAATGTCGCGCAGCTCGTCGAGATCGTGCGCAACTGGAAGCCCTCGACAACGTGAGCGGCGCGTCGTGAAGATCGCCATCATCCTGTTCAATCTCGGCGGGCCCGATTCGCTCGATGCCGTGCAGCCGTTCCTGCGAAATCTGTTCGGCGATCCCGCGATCCTGCGCCTGCCGGCGCTGGTCCGCCGGCCGCTGGCGAGCCTCCTCGCCCGCCGCCGCACCGCCAAGGCACGCGACATCTACGCAAAGATCGGCGGCTCCTCGCCGATCCTCGGCCAGACCGAGGCACAGGCGCGGGCGCTGGAGGAAGCGCTCGGCCAGGATGACGGCAGCGCGCACGAATGGCGCGGCTATGTCTGCATGCGCTACTGGCATCCCATGACCGAGGCCGTCGTGCGCTCGGTCAAGCGTTTCGCGCCCGACCGCATCGTCCTGCTGCCGCTCTATCCGCAATTCTCGACCACGACCACCGCCTCGTCCTTCAAGGCCTGGAACGATGCCGCGACCTTCAAGGTGCCGAGCAAAGGCCATCGAGTTCTATCCCACCGAGCCCGGTTTCATCGCCGCGTCGGTCGAGTCTGGTGAAGCAGGGACTGGCCGAGGCCGGCGTCGGACCCAAGCGTGTGCTGTTCTCCGCCCACGGCCTGCCTGAACGGATCGTAAAGGCGGGCGATCCCTATCAGGAGCAGATCGAGCAAACGGCGGATGCCATCGCCCAGCGCCTCGGAGAGCGTCGACTGGTCGATGTGCTACCAGAGTCGCGTCGGTCCGCTGAAGTGGATCGGTCCTTCGACCGAGGCCGAGATCCAGCGCGCCGGCGCCGACAAGGTGGGTGTCGTGCTCTACCCGATCGCCTTCGTGTCGGAACATTCCGAGACGCTGGTCGAGCTCGACATCGACTATCGCCGTCTTGCCGAAAGGATCGGCGTACCGATCTACATTCGCGTGCCGACCGTCGGCACGCATCCGCTGTTCATCGAAGGACTCGCGAGGCTGGTGCGCGATGCTCTATGAGATCCTGAAGGCGCTGCACATCATCGCCGTCATCGCCTGGATGGCGGGGCTGCTCTACCTGCCGCGCCTGTTCGTCTATCACGCCGACGCCGAGAAGGGTTCCAAGCAGAGCGAGACCTTCAAGGTGATGGAGCGCCGGCTGATGCGCGGCATCATGGAGCCGGCGCAGGGCCTGGTCTGGATTCTCGGTCTGCTGCTCGCCTGGCAGGGCGACTGGTGGCACGCCGGCTGGTGGCAGATGAAATTCTCGCTGGTGGTCGGGCTGACGCTCGTTCATCACCTGTTCGGCCGCTGGCGCAAGGATTTCGAGGCAGACCGAAACACGCGACCTGCCAGCTATTATCGCTGGTGGAACGAGGTGCCGACGGTGCTGATGATCGCTATCGTGTTCCTCGCCGTCCTGAAGCCGTTTTGACAGGAAAGACATGAACGCCGAGACAAGCATCAAACCGGGCATCAAACCGGGCGCCGACTGGCGCGACCAGATTTTCGACGTCCTTCAGACCCACGACATCAAGCAGGTCTATCACGTGCCCGATGCCGGCCATTCGCGGCTGATCGAGCATTGCCAGCGCTCGAACTCGATCCGCACCGTGCCGCTCACGACCGAGGAGGAAGGCATCGCGCTTGCTGCCGGCGCCTGGCTGGGCGGCCAGCGCTCGGTGCTGCTGATGCAGAGCTCGGGCGTCGGCAACACCATCAACATGATGGGCCTCACCAAGACCCTGCGCTTTCCGTTCCTGACGCTGATCACCATGCGCGGCGACTATGGCGAGTTCAATTCCTGGCAGTACCCGATGGGCCAGGGCACGCCCAAGGTGCTCGAGGCGATGGGCGTGCTGCTCTACTCGGTCGACAAGGCCGACGAGGTGAAGGCCACGGTCGATGCCGCGGCGCGCTCGGCGTTCCATGGCGGCCAGTCGGTCGCGGTCCTGCTGCGCCAGAAGCTGATCGGCATCAAGGATTTCGGAAAGAAGACCGCTAAATGAGCAAAGCCACTTTGCAGCGCCGCCCGCTGGTCAAGAAGATCCTGGAAGGCGCCGACGACAATCTGCTGGTGATTGCCGGTCTCGGCTCGTCCAACTGGGACGTCACCGAGGCGGGCGATCGGCCGCTCAACATGCCGCTGTGGGGCGCCATGGGCGCGCCGGTCAGCATGGGGCTGGGTCTCGCGCTGGCGCAGTCGGCCAAGCGCGTGCTGGTGATCACCGGTGACGCCGACTTGCTGATGAGCCTGGGCTCGCTCGCCACCGTGGCGACCCAGCAGCCCGACAATCTCGCCATCGTCGTGCTCGACAACGAGAAGTTCGGCGAGACCGGCAACCAGGCGTCGCACACCAGCCCGCGCAACAACGGCCCGACCGAGTCCGGCGCCGGCGCCGACCTGGCGATGATCGCCCGGGGCTGCGGCATCGCCGATGTCGGCACCGTGCGCGAGGCGGGCGAGGTGGCCCAGCTGGTCAAGGACGTGCGGACGAAGAAGGGGCCGGTGTTCCGGCTCGTGAAGGTAATGGTCGAGAAACTCGAATTCGTGATGCCGCCGCAGGATGGCGCGCATCTGAAAGACCGCTTCCGTCAGGCACTCCTGGGGCATCCATGACCGACTACGCGCCGTTTCCGCTGATCGACCTCTCCGGCAGCCCGCGCGAGCGCGGCCGCACCCACGGCAAGGCAGCGGCCGACCGCCTGCGCCGCGGCGCCAAGATGTACGCCGAGTCGCTGCTGAAGAACGGCGTCGACTGGAAGGAGCTCGAACGTCGTGCCGAGCGGATGGTGCCCACCATCGAGAAGTTCGATCCGGCCTACGTCGAGGAGATGCGGGGCATCGCCGAGGGCGCGGGTGAACCCTTCGCCGCGGTCATGCTGATGAACGCCCGCACCGAGATGGTCGCGGCGGCGCGCAAGACGCATATCGAAAAGCACTTCCCCGACGGCTGCACTGCCGCCCTCGCGCTGCCCGAGGCCAGCGCCGACGGCGTGCTGCTGCACGGCCAGAACTGGGACTGGCGGGCGGAGTGCGCCGAGAACGGCGTGATCCTGCGCATCCGCCGTGACGACGGGCCCGATATCCTGACCTTCACCGAAGCCGGCGGCCTTGCGCGCTCGGGGCTGAACTCGGCGGGCATCGGCCTCACCGCCAACGCGCTGGAGTGCGATCGCGACTACCAGCGCGGCGCCGGCGTGCCGCTGCCCTTCATCCGCCGCAAGGTGCTGGAGAGCGCCTATCTCGCGAACGCCGTGCACACCATCTTCTCGACGCCCAAGCTCGGCTCCAACCACATGGCGGTGAGCCATTGCGAGGGCGAGGCCTTCGGCTTCGAATGCGCGCCCGACGAGACCTTCTGGCTGGCGCCCGAGCGCGGCCTCTACGTGCACGCCAACCATTGGATCGCCGACTCGGCCCGCGCCAAGGTCAAGGACACCGGCCTTGCCGAAACGCCCTGCTCGATCTATCGCGACAAGCGGGTGCGCGAGCACCTCGCGCCGCGCCTGTCACCGGGCGGCGGCAAGCTCACGCTGGAAGATTTCCGTTCGGCCTTCTTCGACGACTGGGGCTCGCCCTGGTCGGTGTGCCGGCCGCCGCGGCCCAATAACCGCGGCAATCTGGTGGCGACGTCGGCGATGATCCTGATGCGCCCGGGCGAAGGCCATCTCGAGGCCGCGCCCGATGCCGGCGCTCAACCGGCACTTCACGACCTATTCCCTGACCCCCGACCGCACGGCCCAGCGTCAAGCGGCAGAGTAGGCATGGGCAGGGGTGGCCCCCCTTTCGTCCTGCTGATCGTGGCGGCGCTGCTGCTGGCGCCGTCGCTCGCGGCAGGCAATCTCATTTCGCACAGTTCGCCGCAGAATCTCACCTGGGCGGCACAATTCGCCGATCAATTCCGTGCCGGCATCCTTTATCCAAGATGGCTGGCCGATTCCTTCGACGGTCTCGGTGCACCAGCCTTCTATTTCTATCCGCCGCTTGCGTTTTGGGTCGATGCGCTGCTGAGCGTCGTGACATTCGATTCGCTTTCGGTGTCGTACCGCCTGTCGCTCTCCTCCTTGCTGCTGCTGTGGGCGTCGGGGATCGCCATGCACAGCCTGGCTCAAGGCGGACGCGACATCGTCTCGCGCGGCGCTCTGGGGCGCCATGGCCTACATGGCCGCGCCCTATCATCTGCTCGATCACTACTATCGCGGCGCCTATGCCGAGTTTGCCGCCTATGCGGTTCTGCCCCTTGTCGCGCTGGCGGTTCGCCAGATCGCGCACAGGAAGCGCTACGGTCCGGTCCTGTTCGCCGTCGCCTATGCGGCACTTCCGATGGCGCATTTGCCGACGGCGCTTCTCATCTCGGTGACGGTGCTGCCGCTGTATGTGCTGTATCGCGGCTGGCGGCTTGGCGCCGTGAAGCCGGCCGTGGGCTTTTTCGTCCGTTGCGCCCTGGCTGGGGCGCTTGGCCTTGGCCTCGCCTCGATCTATCTGATCCCGGCGCTCGGCCTGCAGGACTGGATCCCCGCCGACACGTTCTGGATGTCGTATTACCGCGTCGAGAATTGGTTCCTCCTGACACCCCAGCGTTGGCCTCCGCCCCTCGACATGATGCGGGTCATCGCGTGGTCCGCTGCAGCCTATGGCATCGCGGCCGTCGGCGTGGTGGCGACCCTCGCCCAAGGTCGAGTCCCGCAGGGATGGCGGTCCGAGGCGGCATTTTGGGCGGCCATCTGCCTCGTGTGCCTGTCGCTCATTGGCGGTGTTCTGCCGTGGTTCTGGCAGATACCGTTCGTTGCCAAGGTGCAGTTTCCCTGGCGGCTCATGATCGTCGTGGAGTTCGCGGCCATTACCGCGCTCTGCCTGGTGCCTTGGCCTGCCCGGACGGGGCCTGACCACATACATCTTCATGGTGGCCGTCGTTGCCCTTGTTCCCGGCTTTGCCGAAATGGCCCCGGACATCCTCCAGCGCCTGAATGCGTCGTTGGCTGAACGGGAGACGCCGCAAGATCTCAAGCAGTTCCAGCCCGCGGGCTTCCCGCAGAATCCGAATGGGGGATATGCGGACCTTGGCCTGGAGCCGCTCGCAGGCGTGCCGATGATCGCGTGTGCGCCCGAGCCACGCGCCTGCCGGGCGGCCACCGAGCCGTTCGGCAAGCTGCGCGCCGAGATCGACGCCGATGCGTCGACCACGATCGTTCTGCGCCGCTTCTTCTTCCCCGGCTGGCGGCTCGATCCGGCGCTACCGATCGTGGCGACCGATCCGCTGCGGCTGGTGTCGTTCGTCGCCCCGGCCGGCCGTCATGGCTATCTTTTGCAGCGCGTTGCGGTGCCCGAGGAAAAGGCCGGTTGGGCGATCTCCGGCCTGTCGGCGCTGCTGCTCATGGCCTGGGCTGCCGTGGCGTGGCGGGGAAGAAAGCGCGCGTGAACCAGGCCGCGGCGCTCAACGCCGATCGGCCCTTTGTCCTGGCTCTTATTCTGGCGGTTTCTGGACGCGGCTGGCTTGGGCTGTCGCGGCGAGATGGGGTATAAAGCTCGCATGACCCAAGCAGAATTCCGCGGCCGCATCTACGGCGACATCACCGAGACCATGGGCGCCACGCCGCTGGTCCGCCTCAACCGACTGCCCCAGCGCGACGGCGTGACGGCGGAGATCCTGGCCAAGCTGGAATTCTTCAATCCGATGTCCTCGGTGAAGGACCGCATCGGCGTATCCATGATCGATGCCGCCGAGAAGGCGGGCAAGATCAAGCCGGGCGTCAGCACCATCGTCGAGCCGACCTCGGGCAACACCGGCATCGGGCTCGCTTTCGTCGCCGCCGCACGCGGCTACAAGATGATCTGCACCATGCCCGATTCGATGTCGATCGAGCGGCGCAAGATGCTGCGTTTCCTGGGCGCCCGCCTCGAGCTGACGCCGCGCGAAAAGGGCATCAACGGCGCGATCGCCCGTGCCGAGGAGCTGTTGAAGGAAGTGCCCGACAGCTTCATGCCGCAGCAGTTCCAGAACCCGGCCAATCCGGCCGTCCACATCCGCACCACGGCCGAGGAGATCTGGCGCGACACCGGCGGCAAGCTCGACTATCTTCGTCGCCGGCGTCGGCACCGGCGGTACGATCACCGGCGTCGGCCAGGCGCTGAAGCCGCGCCTGCCCGGGCTCAAGATCGTCGCCGTCGAACCCGAAGCGAGCCCCGTCCTGTCGGGCGGCACGCACACGCCCCATCCCATCCAGGGCATCGGTGCGGGCATCGTGCCCGAAATCCTCGACCGCAAGGTGCTCGACGAGATCTTCAAGGTGTCGAACGCAGCGGCCTTGGCGGCGGCGAAGGACATGGCCCACCTCGAAGGCATTCCCATCGGCATTTCCGGCGGCGCCGCCGTGGCGGCGGCAATCGATGTCGGCAAGCGCAACCCCGGCAAGCGCATCGTGGTGATCATCCCCGACTTCGCCGAACGCTACCTGTCGACGGTGCTGTTCGAAGGCCTCGACTAGCCGGCGTCTTGAGCACCGCGCCAACCGACAGCATCGTGCAGTTGGCGTCGCGGCTGGTGGCGACGCCGTCCTGCGGTGGAATCGATTCACCGCGAGCGGTGCTCGGCGTCATCCATGACTGGCTCGCGGAAAATCGACTGAAGCCGCATTTCCTGCGTGACGCCGCGGGCTCGGAAGTCGCCGTCCTGGTCGAGATCCCAGGCGCCGCGCCCGGCCCCGTGCTGTGCCTCGATGCCTGCATCGATACCGCGCCGGCGGGCGACCTCGCTCAATGGACCGAGCTGCCGTTCAGCGGCGCCGTGCACGGACGACGGCTGCTCGGCCGCGGCGCCGCCGATTCCAAATCGGGCGTCGCCATCCTCGCTCATGTCGCCCGGCACCTCGCCGAAACCGGGATCCCGCGCGGCGCGGTGCATGTGCTGTTCGATGCCGACGAGCATACCGGCCGTTTCGGCGGCGTGCGGGCCTATCTCGAGGCGATCGCCCGGCCGCCCGACGCGGTGTCGCTGGGCTATCCCGGCAACGACTGCATCGTGGTGGGCAGCCGCGGCTTCCTGCGCGCCAGGGTTCATTTCGCCGGCAAGGCGGCGCATTCCGGTGAGATCGAGCGGACCGGCATCAATGCGCTCAACAAGGCCGCGGCGTTTGCGCTGAAGGTGGCGGCCTCCAGCTTTCCCGAAACGCACGACGCCGCGTTTCCGTTCGGGCCGGCCGCCACGGTGACGCATCTTTCGGGCGGCGAAGGTTTCAGCGTCGTGCCGGATCACGCGACCTGCAACATCGATATCCGCCTGACCCGCGCCTTCGATGGCGCCAAGGCCACGCACTGGCTGGAGGAGATCGTGCACTCGGTCGATGGCCAAGGCCGCATCGAGAGGATCGACCATTGGCCGCCCTATCTCCTCGATCCGGACCACGCCCTGGTCCGGAGCTTTGCGGCGGCGGCCGAGCGCGCCTTCGGGCGTCCCATCGCGACCGATGTCTGCGGCCCGTCGAACATCGGCAACCTTCTATCGGCGCGCGGCGTGCCGACGATCTGCGCTCCCGGCGTCAGCTTCGGCAACATGCATGCGGCCGACGAATGGGCCGACATCGATTCGATCGCGCCGGTCCATGCGATGTATTGCGACGCGGCCCTGCGCTTCCTGGCCAACCGTTAGCCGGGATACCAGCCCGGCTTGCGCTTCTCGCGGAAGCTGGCGAGGCCTTCGCCGGCCTCGTCCTGCTGGCGGGCCCGGGCGTGCTCGTCGATCAGGTCGCGCAGCTCGCCGTCGTCGACGAAGGCGCGCGCCGCGGCGAGCGAACGGAGCTTGGTCGAGGTGGTGGCGCGCGGCGCGTTCATCAGCACCGATTCGACGATCTTTTCGCCGGCCGCCGCAAGGCCGCCGGTCGGGCAGACCTCGTGCACCAGGCCGAGCCGGCGGGCTTCCTGGCGCGCCGAACCGTTCGCCGGTCAGCGCATAGCGGCGCACCTGGCGCAGGCCCATCGCCTGGCAGAGCTGCGGCAGGATGATGCCCGCCATCAGGCCCCAGCGCGTCTCGCTGATGGAAAAGATCGCGTCCTCGGACGCCACGACGACGTCGCAGGCCGCGGCGATTCCGGTGCCGCCGCCGAAGCAGCCGCCCTGGATCAGCGCCAGGGTCGGCACCGGTGCGGTATCGAGCCGGCGGATGGCCTCGGCGGTCAGCCGGCTCACCTTCTCGTTCTCCGCCGGCGATTGCTTGGCCACGCCGCTGATCCAGGCAAGGTCGGCGCCGGCCTGGAAGTGCTTGCCGTTGCCGCGCAGCACGACGATGCGCAATCCGGCCTCGCGACCGAGCGCATCCATCGCATCGTGCAGGCCCTGGATCAGCTCGCCGTTATAGGCGTTGTTGACCTGCGGCCGGTTCAGCGTGACCGTGGCCACGCCGCGCCGATCGATCTCCCACAGCACCGTGTCGTTTGACATCTTTCAATCGGCCTTGAGGTAGCTGTCCTTGAGCGCGATCTTGCCGTCCTTCACTTCGTAGAGGTCGATGCCGTAGCGGTCGAACGGCTTGCCGGCATGATCGATGCCGGTGACGCGGAAGGTGCCGAAGAGCTTGTCGCCGGCGCGATGGATGCGCGCCTCCGAGTAACGTGCTTCGCGATGCGCCTTGCTCTTGTCGCCGAAGTAGGCGCGCAGCCCGTCCTTGCCTTTCAGCACCGCGCCGGACGGCGAGCCGCCGGCGTTCAGGCGCCATTCGAAATCGTCGGTCACGCAGGCGGCGATCTCCTCGGCATCGGCCTTGTTGAAGGCCTTGCCGAAACGGCGGAACAGGTCGTCGATGGCATCAGCCATGGTTTCCTCCGAAAGATCAGACGCCCTGCCGGCCCAAAAGCTCGGTGAGCCAGGCCGAGATCTCGGCCTTCACCTCGGGCAATTCGAGCTGGTCCAGCTCATGGCGGCGCGACGTGCCGGTCGATCCCGTCACCACGACATCGCTGCGCGCGACGTCGCCGTGAAACCGCAGGGCATGGCCTTGGGCGGTGCCCTTGGGGTGGACGGTCAGGATGACGGAGGGGCCCGCCTCGGGCAGCTGGTCGGGCACATCGGAATATTCCTGCGTCGCGACATGCGCGTCGTGGCCTTCGCTCTTCAGATCGTCGATCGTGAAGTCGAGCTCCGGCCGTATCGTCTCCCGGCATTTGACCCAAAAGGCCTGCACGAACAGGTCGGTGTCGCGATTCATTTCCCCCTCCACGATTTCCGCCACGATTTCCATCGGCTGGTTCGGGCGATCCTAGCATCACCCGGCGGATCAAATCTCCCGCCTCAGATTTCCGCCTCAGATTTCCCACGGCGGCGGCGTGAACTTTTCGATCAGGAAGCTCACGAAGGCCGGGACCTTGGCGGCAAGGTGCCGGCGGTGCGGATAGACAGCGTGGATCGGCACCGGCTCCTCGGCCGCGAAATCGCCGAGCAGCGGCACCAGCGTGCCGTCGCGGACGGCCCCGGCCAGGGTGAGCCGCGTCAGGCGCGCAATGCCGATGCCGTGCAGGGCGAGCTGCATCTGCAGCTCGCCTTCGCTCATGGCGACCCGGCCGCCGACCTCGATCTCGATGACCTGTCCGTCGATCTTGAACGGCCAGCGGTTGAGGTGGGGGCGTTCGCGCGACACGATGCAATTGTGCCGCGCCAGCTCCTCGGGCCGACGCGGCGTGCCGTGGCGCGCAAGATAGGACGGCGCGGCGCAGACCAGGCGTTTGTCCTCGCCGATCCTGCGCGCCATGAAGCTCGAATCGCCCAGCCGTCCGATGCGAATGGCGACGTCGATGCCTTCCTCGACAAGGTCGATCACGCGGTCGGTCGGCAGCAGGTCGAGCTGCACCAGCGGATAGCGCGCCAGGAACTCCGACAGCACCGGGGTGAGCTGGTGGGCGGCGAAGGCCAGCGACGTCGTCACGCGCAGTACGCCGTGCGGCGTGCCGCTGTGGCCGGCGATCTCCGTCTCGAGCGTCTCGATCTCGCCCACGATGCGCTGGGCACCGGCGTAGAAAACCTCGCCCTCCTCGGTGAGGTGCAGCGCCCGCGTCGTGCGTTGCAGGAGCCGCACGCCAAGCCGGGTCTCGAGCCGCGTGACGAGCTTGCTGACCGCCGATGGCGTCAGCCCGAGGCTCGACGCGGCGGCAGAAAAGCCGTTGAAATCGACGACCCGCACGAAGGCGGCCATTTCGCTCGCATGATCGATCATTGCGGGATTAGTGAATTACATTCCAAAGTGATAGTCAAAAGGACTGTATTATCCAGCAAACAGATCGGAATTAGGCTCTCCTCGTTCCTTGGAGGTCCTCATGCACCCGATCCCCTTTCCCGTCCTTCTGCCCGACCGTCAGGCCTATATCGTGCGCGCGCACCGCATGCGTGGCGCGGTCGTGGCGACCCTGATCCGCGATCTGGCCCGTTGGGTTTCCGCCGCCGCTCGCTAAAAAGGCCAATGACGGCGATCTGGGCGCAGTACGCACGCTACAACCGGCTGGCCAACGAAAAACTCTATGAGGCCTGCACCGGCCTCTCCGAGGAGGAGAGGCGGCGCGACCTCGGCGCGTTTTTCAGGAGCGTGCACGGCACGCTCAACCACCTGGTGCTGGGCGATCGCATCTGGATGACGCGCTTCGAGGGCGGCTCGCATCCCTCGACCGACCTCGGCGCCATCCTGTTCGACGACTTTGCCGCCTTGAGCGCAGCGCGCATCGAGATGGACCGGCGCATCGAGTCGTTCTTTGCCGCCTTGCCGCCCGGTTTCCTCGAACGTTCGCTGCGCTACGTCAACAATGCCGGCGTCGAGTCAGAGGATCCCGCCCAGGTGATCCTGCCGCATTTCTTCAATCACCAGACCCACCACCGCGCCCAGGTCCATACGCTGCTGTCGCAGCTCGGCCGCGATCCGCCGGTGCTCGACCTGCATCGGGTGCTGAGGCCGTGAGCTACATGCCCGACTTGCTGACCAGCACCGGCTCGACGCGATAGGAGTCGGCGAACAGGCGCTTGAGGTTGGCGACCTTGGGCAGGTCGTTGATGGCGATGTAGGGCTGGTTGGGATGCAAGGTCAGGTAATCCTGATGGTAGCCCTCGGCCGGATAGAAGGCGCGGCCGGGTTCGATCGTGGTGACGATCTTGGCGCCGAAGGCGTGGGCCTGGTCGAGCTGGTCGATATAGGCCTTCGCCACCTTGGCCTGCTCATCGCTGGTCGGGAAGATCGTCGAGCGATATTGCGTGCCGACGTCCGGTCCCTGGCGATTCAATTCCGTCGGGTCGTGGGCGACCGAGAAATAGATCTGCAGCAGGCGGCCGTAGCTCACCTTGCGCGGGTCGTAGGTGATGCGCACGGATTCGGCGTGGCCGGTCCGGCCGCTGCCGACCTTCTCGTATTCCGCCGTCTCCTTGGCGCCGCCGGCATAGCCCGACACCGCGCTGGTCACGCCGTCGACATGCTGGAACACGCCCTGCACGCCCCAGAAGCAGCCACCGGCCAAGACGGCCACTTGGCTTTGGGCCTGCCCCGCCGGTTCATCGACTGCGGGCGCTGCGATCACGCGGGCGCTTTCAGCGAACGTGGGTGCTACCTGCAGGCCGATGGCCACGGCCACGAGCGCGGTTGTCAAAGCGAGTGCGGCAAGGACGCGTGAACGAGGCATGGCACGTCTCCACGGTGAATCGCGGGCTACTCCGGCTTGAACTCCGGCTGCTGAACCGCCGGCTTGCGCCACTTGAAGCGCAGCTCGGACAGGCCGGTGGTGACGACATAGAAGACCGGGGTGAACATCAGGCCGAAGAAAGTGACGCCCAGCATACCGAAGAACACCGCGGTGCCCAACGACTGGCGCATCTCGGCGCCGGCGCCGAAGCTCACCACCAGCGGCACCACGCCCAGGATGAAGGCGAGCGAGGTCATCAGGATGGGCCGCAGGCGGGTCTTGGCGGCGCTGACCGCGGCGTCGTAGCGGGTCATGCCGGCCTCGTGCGCCTGCTTGGCGAATTCCACGATCAGGATGGCGTTCTTGGCCGCCAGGCCCACCAGCACGATCAGGCCGATCTCGACCAGGACGTTGCGATCGAGCCCGCGGATGTTGACGCCGATCATGGCCGCCAGGATGCACATCGGCACGATCAGGATGACGGCCAGCGGCAGCAGCCAGCTTTCGTAGAGGGCCGCCAGCAGCAGGAAGACGAAGACCACGGCCAGGCTGAAGGCCAGGATCGCGGTATTGCCCGCGAGCTTTTCCTGCAGCGCGATTTCGGTCCATTCGAAGCCGAAGCCCGAGGGCAGCACCTTGTCGGCCAGCCCCTCCATGGCGGCGATGCCCTGGCCCGAGGAGAAGCCGCGCAGCAGCGCCACCTGGACCTCGGCCGCGGGATAGAGATTGTAGCGCGCCACGCGATAGGGACCGGTCGTGTCGGAGAAGGTCGCCACCGAGCCGATCGGCACCATCTCGCCGCTGTCGCTGCGCGCCTTGAGGTTGGCGACGTCGCGCAGGGTCAGTCGATAGGGATCGTCGGCCTGCGCCGTCACCTGGTAGGTGCGGCCGAGGATGTTGAAGTCGTTGACGTAGGCCGAGCCCATGTAGACCGACAGCGTGTCGAACACGCGCCCGATCGGCACGCCCAGCTGCTCGGCCTTGGTGCGGTCGATCTCGGCCCAGATCTGCGGCGTTTTCGTGCTGAACAGCGTGAAGGCCTGGGTGAGGCCCGGCGTCTGCCCCGCGGCGCCGGCCAGCGCCCAGGTGGCGCCCTCGAGCGCCGGCAGGCCGCGCGCGGCGCGATCCTGGACGTAGCCCTTGAGCCCGCCGCCGGTGCCGATGCCGGGCACCGAGGGCGGCTCGAGCACGAACACGAAGGCCTCGCGCAGCGAGAACATCTTGGCGCGCAACGCGGCCAGGATCTTGTCCTTGGGCTCGTCGCGCCGCTCGTCGAACGGCTTCAGGGTGACGAAGATCACGCCGGTGTTGGGCGCGTTGGTGAAGGTGGCGCCGTCGAACCCGACGAAGGCCACGGCGTGCGACACGCCGGGCGTCGCCATGATCATCTCCGACGCCTGGCGCACCAGCTTGTCGGAACGCTCCAGGGTGGCGCCCTGGGGAAGCTGCATGGCGGCGATCAGATAGGAACGGTCGAGCTGCGGGATCAGGCCGGTCGGCGTCGCGACCAGCCGGTAGCCGGCAAGGCCCAGCAGGCCGCCATAGACGACCAGGACGATCGCCGCCATGCGGATCAGCCGCGCCGTGGCGTGGCCGTAGAAATTCGACAGCGCTTCGAAGCCGCGATTGAACTGGCGGAAGAACCAGTTGAGCGGCCAGGCCAGCCGCTCGAGCAAGGTCGGCTTGGGCCTCTCGACATGCGACAACGCATGGGTCTTGAGCAGCAGCGCCGCCATGGCCGGCGACAGGGTGAGCGACACGAAGGCCGAGATCGCCGTCGAGGCCGCGATGGTGATGGCGAACTGCTTGTAGAACGTGCCCTGCAGGCCGGTGATGAAGGCGGTCGGCAGGAACACCGCGATCAGCACCAGCGAGATGGCGATCAGCGCGCCGCCGACCTCGTCCATGGTCTTGTGCGCCGCCGCCTTGGGCGACATGCCTTGCGTGAGGTAGCGCTCGACGTTCTCGACCACGACGATGGCGTCGTCGACGACGATGCCGATCGCCAGCACCAGGCCGAACAGCGACAGCGTGTTGAACGAGATGCCGACCGCCGCCATCACGGCGAACGAGCCGATCAGCGACACCGGGATGGCGAGCAGGGGGATGATCGCCGCCCGCCAGGTCTGCAGGAACACGATCACCACGATCACGACCAGCAGCAGGGCCTCGAACAGCGTCTCGATCACCGCGTCGACCGAGGCCTGGATGAACTCCGTCGGATTATAGACCACCGAATAGTCGAGGCCCTCGGGGAAGGCCTTCTTCAGGTGCTCCATCGCGGCCTTCACGCCGGCGGAGGTGGCGAGCGCGTTCGAACCCGGGCGCTGGAAGATGGCGAGCGCCGTGGCGTTCTTGTTGTCGAGATAGGCGTTCACCGTGTAGTCCTGCGCGCCCAGCTCGATGCGGGCGACGTCGCGCAGGCGCGTCACCGAACCGTCGGGCTCGGCCCGCAACACGATGTTGCCGAACTCCTCCGGTGCGGTCAGCCGACCCAGGGTCTGCACCGACAGGGTGAAGGCACCGGGCGACACGGCCGGCGCCTGGTTGATCGAGCCCGCGGCGACCTGCAGGTTGGCCGCCCGAAGTGCTGCGACCACCTCGGACGCCGTCAGATTGTGGCCGGCGACGCGTGCGGGATCGAGCCACACGCGCATCGAATAGTCGCGCGCGCCGAACACCTGCACGTTGCCCACGCCATCGACGCGACCCAGCACGTCCTTCACGTAGAGCGTGGCGTAGTTGGAGATGTATTGCTGGTCGCGGCTGCCGTCCGGCGAGGTCATGTGCACGACCATCATCAGGTCGGGCGAGGCCTTGCGCACCACGACGCCCAGCCGCTGCACGTCCTGCGGCAGCCGTGGCTGGGCGACGGCGACGCGGTTCTGCACGTTGACCTGGGCCTGGTCGACGTCGACGCCGGGCTTGAAGACGACGTTGATCGACAACCGTCCGTCGCCGGTCGACTGCGAGTTGATGTAGAGCATGTCGTCGACGCCGTTGATCTCGAGCTCGAGCGGCGTGGCGACGGTGGCGGCGATGACCTCGGCCGAGGCGCCGGGATAGGTCGCGGTGACGTTGACGGTGGGCGGCGCGATCTCGGGATATTCCGCGATCGGCAGGTTGCGCTGGGCGATCGCGCCCACGATCAGGATGATGATCGACAGGACCGAGGCGAAGATCGGCCGGTCGATGAAGAAATGGGAAAAACGCATGGGCTGAGGTCGCCTTGAGGAGGGCGTCTACTTGGCTTTGGCGGTGTTGATCTCGCCCTTTTGCGGCACGACCTTGGCGCCCGGCCGCACCATCGGGTTGGCGAGCCCGTCGAGCACCACCTGGTCGGTGGCGGCGATCCCGTCGCGCACGACCCGCAGCCCGTCGACGATCGGACCCAGGGTCACAGGCTTGGACTTGACCACGTTGTCTTCGCCGACCGTGAAGACGATCTTGCGCGACTGGTCGGAGACGATGGCCGTATCGGGGATCAGCAGGGCGTCGTACTCGCCGCCGTAGAGTTGCACGCGGCCGAAGATGCCGGCGGCCAGGAGCTGGTTCTTGTTGTCGACGAGGGCGCGGGTACGGATGGTGCCCGAGCGCGGCGAGAACGAATTGTCGACGAAATCGACCTTGCCGGTGCGCGTCCAGTCGGTCTCGTCGGCCAGCCGGATGCGCACGGGATTGGTCTCGCGCGACGAGGCCATCCCACCCGACAGGAAGAGGCGCGTGTAGCGCAGGTAGTCGGTCTCCGAAACGTCGAACACGAAGCGGATGGGATCGAGGGTGACGATGGTGGCGAGCAGGGTGGCGCCCTGCTGGCCGCCCTGGATCAGGTTGCCGGCATCGACCTTGCGGTCGGAGATGCGGCCGGCGATCGGCGCCCGCACGTCGGTCCAGTCGAGATTGAGCTCGGCCTGCCGCAGGCCCGCCTCGGCGGCCTTGAGCTGGGCACGCGCCACGTCGAGGTTGGCCTTGCGCTGGTCGTTTTCCTGCTCGGTGATGGTCCTGGACGAAATCAGCGAGGCGCCGCGCTGGACCTGCAGCTCGGCCAGGCCGACCTGCGCCTTGTTGCGCGCGACCTCGGCCTTGGCGCTGTCGACGGCGATGTCGTAGGGCCGCTTGTCGATGGTGAACAGCGGATCGCCGGCTTTGACGAGCTGGCCGTCCTTGAAATGCAGCTCCTCGATGAAGCCCGAGACGCGGGCGCGCACCTCGACCGAGGCGACCGCCTCGAAACGCCCGGAGAATTCATCCCACTGCGTGACTCGCTTGGCGATCGGTGCGGCGACGCTGACCGGCATGGCGGGCGGACCGCCTTGGGCGAAGGCCGCCGCTGATGTGACAACAAGAAACAGGCTGGCTGCGGCCAGCAGGCGGCGACGAACGGGCAAAAGCTACTCCCCCGCGAAAATTGTGCGGCGCAGCACATGTGGTTGTGCCGCCCGAAAGTGTCAATTCCCACGATGGTAACTAACTGAACTGTGTTCATTTCGAGTGCGTCGAATGAACCATATTCCGAATAAATGATTCATTTGTTGCATTCAGCAGCGTGCTCGCGCTAGGCAGGCAGCCAGCCATCCACGGGGGACGTTCATGCATCTCATCCAACGCGTTTTGAGCGTCGGCGCGGCATTCGGCATGTTCGCCTTGCTGATTTCCGCTGCCGCGGCGCAAACACCGTCGACCCTCGAGGTCGTCAAGAAGCGCGGCCAGCTGATCTGCGGCGTCAATGTCGGCCTGGGTGGCTTCTCGCTGCCCGACAGCCAGGGCAAGTGGTCCGGCCTCGACGTCGACCTGTGCAACGCCGTGGCCGCCGCCGTGCTGGGCGATGCGACGAAAGCCAAGTACGTGCCGATGTCGGCCCAGCAGCGCTTCCTGGCGCTGCAGTCGGGCGAGATCGACATGCTGGTGCGCAACTCGACCATCACGCTCGAGCGCGATGCCGGGCTCGGCCTGCAATATGCCGGCGTCAATTTCTACGATGGCCAGGGCTTCATGGTGCCCAAGAAGCTGAACGTGAAGGGCCTGGCCGAGCTGGGCGGCGCCACGATCTGCGTCGCCCAGGGCACGACCCATGAATTCAACATGGCGAGCTGGTTCCGCGGCCGCGGCATGACCATCAAGCCGGTGGTCTATGAAAGCCAGGACCTCATGTACGAGGCGTTCTTCGGCGGCCGCTGCGATGCCATGACCCAGGATTCCTCGGCGCTCGCCTCGGCGCTGGCGACGCGCGGCAAGCAGGCCGACTACATGGTCCTGCCCGACATCATCTCCAAGGAGCCGCTGGGCCCGTTCGTGCGCCGCGGCGACGACGTCTGGATGACGGTCGTGCGCTGGTCCTTGTTCGCCATGCTGGAAGCCGAGGAGCGCGGCATCACCACGGCCAACGTCGACGAGCAGCTGAAGTCGACCGATGCGCTGGTCCAGCGCTTCCTGGGCGTGAAGCCGGGCAACGGCAAGGCGCTGCAGCTCGACGAGAACTGGGCCTACAACATCGTCAAGCAGGTCGGGAACTACGGCGAGAGCTATGAGCGCAATGTCGGCATGGGCAGCCCGCTCAAGCTGGCGCGCGGTCTCAATGGTCTGTGGACCAAGGGCGGCCTGATGTATCCGCTGCCGCTGCGCTGAGCACGCCGTTGGACAGAGGTCCGCTCAACGCCTCGATCGTCGAGGCGTTCGACATCCTGCCGCCGCAACTGCAGACGGCCGCGCGCTGGATGCTCGACCGTCCCGACGACGTGGCGCTGCTCTCCATGCGCGAGCAGGCGCGGCGCGCCGGCGTGCCGGCCGCCACCATGACGCGACTGGCCAAGCGGCTGGGGCTCGAGGGCTACGACCAGGTGCGCGAGCTCTATGCCGGCGCGGTGCGGGAGGGCACGCTGGGCTTTGCCGGCAAGGCGGGCGTTCAGGTCGAGGCGCAGAAGCTGCGCGGCGAGCGGGCGCTCGCCTCCGAGATGGCGCTGAGGCTGTCGCGCCAGATCGCGGCCCTTGCCGAGCCCGCGTCGCTTGAACGCCTGGCCGACGCGGCCGGCCGCCTGCACGAAGCGCGGCGCGTCTACTGCCTGGGTCTGCGCTCCTGCCACGCCGCCGCCTGGCATTTCCACTACATGCTGTCGCTTCTGGGCGACAAGACCGTGATGCTGGATGACGCCGGCGGCACGGGCCTCGACGCCGATCCGCGACGCCGGCCCCCAAGACGTGCTTTTGGCCGCCAGCGTCGAGCCCTATGCCCGCGCCACCATCGACGGCGCGCGCTATGCGGCGGCCCAGGGCGTGCCGGTCGTGGCGCTGACCGATTCGGAGGTCTCGCCGCTCGCCCAGCTCGCCGCCGCGGCGATCCTGGTGGCGACCGAAAGCCCGTCCTTCTTCCACACCATGACGCCGCTGCTCGCCGTGGCCGAGATCCTCGCCGCCCTGGTCGCGGGCCGCGGCGGCAACAAGGCGCTGGCCGCACTCGAACATACCGAGGCGCAGCTCTCGGCATTCGGCGTGCACCTGCCGCGGCGCGGACAACGAGAGAGACCATGAGCCATATCCTGCATCGCCAGATCGGCGGAAACCTGCCGGTCGCCGCCGGCGGCAAGGGCATCGAGATCGTCGATGCCACGGGCAAGCGTTACATCGACGCCTCGGGCGGCGCGGCCGTGTCCTGCCTGGGGCATGGCCATCCCGCGGTGACGGCGGCGCTGCACGAGCAGCTCGACAAGCTCGCTTATGCCCATACCGGCTTCTTCACCACCGAGGTCGCCGAAAAACTCGCCGACCGCCTGATCGCCGACGCCCCCGCCGGCATCAGCCACGCCTACCTGGTGAGCGGCGGATCGGAAGCGATCGAGGCGGCGCTGAAAATGGCGCGGCAGTATTTCACCGAGCGTGGTCAGCGCCAGCGCCGCCACGTCATCGCGCGGCGCCAGAGCTATCACGGCAATACGCTGGGCGCGCTGGCGGCCGGCGGCAACGAATGGCGGCGCGCTCCCTTCTCGCCGCTGCTGATCGAGACGCATCACATCGACCCCTGCTTCGCCTATCGCTTCCAGGAGCCGGGCGAGACGGAAGAGGCCTATGGCGAGCGTGCGGCCAACGCGCTCGAGGCCAAGATCCAGGAACTCGGCCCCGACACCGTGATGGCCTTCGTCGCCGAGACCGTGGTCGGCGCCACCGCGGGCGCAGTGCCGCCGGCCAAGGGCTACTTCAAGCGCATCCGCGAGATCTGCAATCGCCACGGCGTGCTGCTGATCCTGGACGAGGTGATGTGCGGCATGGGCCGCACCGGCACCATGCATGCCTGCGAGCAGGAAGGCATCGCGCCCGACCTCATGACCATCGCCAAGGGACTGGGCGGCGGCTACGAGCCGATCGGCGCCGTCCTGCTCGGCAAACACATCTACGAATCGTTCGCCCAGGGCAGCGGCTTTTTCCAGCACGGCCACACCTACATGGGCCATCCCCTGGCCTGCGCGGCGGGCCTCGCCGTGCAGGAGACGATCCGGCGCGACGATCTTTTAGCCAATGTCCGCACCATGGGCGCGCTGCTGCGCCGTCGCCTGGGCGAGCGCTTCGGCAACCATCCGCATGTCGGCGACATCCGCGGCCGCGGGCTTTTCCAGGCGGTCGAGCTGGTCGAGGACCGCTCGACCAAGACGCCGTTCGATCCGGCGAAGAAGCTCCATGCCAAGGTGAAGAAGGCGGCGATGGCGCGCGGTCTCATGGTCTACCCGATGGGCGGCACGATCGACGGCACGCGGGGCGATCATGTGCTGCTGGCGCCGCCCTTCATCGTCACCGTCGATCAGGTCGGCGAAATCGTCGATCGCCTGGGCAGCGCCATCGACGACGCCCTGGCGTAGCCAACACCGGGTTGTTTCAACCGTCTTGATCGGCATGCTCTACTGACGGGCGGAAGGAAACAATAATGAACCCGCCGCGCCGCCGATGTGCTTCGCTTGGCAGCGAGTGTCGCTGCACTTCCGGTCGTGGCCCAGAGGCGATCGCGCAAGCCTATCCCTCGCATCCCGTCACCATGATCGTGCCGGCCTCGGCCGGCGGGCCGACCGATGCCATCGCCCGCGTGCTCTCCGAGCGCATGACCGCCAACCTGGGCGGCACCGTCCTGGTCGACAACGTGGCGGGCGCCGGCGGCTCGATCGGCGTCGGCAAGGTCGCGCGGTCTGCGCCCGACGGCTACACGCTGGGCATCGGCCAGTGGAGCCACTACGTGCTGAACGGCGCCACCTACGCGCTGCAGTACGACCTTCTGGCCGACTTCGCGCCGATCGCCATGATCGTCACCGGCCCGTTGCTGCTGGTCAGCCGCAAGGACCTGCCGGCCAACGATCTCAAGGGGCTGATCGCCTGGCTGAAGGCCAATCCCGACAAGGCGACGGCCGGCACCGGCGGCGTCGGCAGCCCGCCGCACATCTCCGGCGTTTTCTTCCAGAAGATGACCGGCACGCAGTTCCAGTTCGTGCCCTATCGCGGCACGGCGCCGGCGATGCGCGATCTCCTGGCCGGCCAGATCGACATCATGATCGACCAGGCGTCCAACGTGCTGCCGCAACTGCGCGCCGGCACGATCAAGGCCTTCGCGGTCACCAGCAAGGAACGCCTGCCGTCGGCGCCCGACGTGCCGACCGTCGATGAAGCGGGGCTCCCCGGCCTCTACGTCTCGGTCTGGCACGGCCTGTGGGCGCCCAAGGGCACGCCGGCCGAAATCATCGCCAAGCTGAACGGTGGCGTGGTGAAGTCCCTGGGCGAGCCGGGCACCAGGGAGAAGCTCGCCGCCCTGGGCCAGGAGATCCCACCCGTCGATCAGCTCACGCCGCAGGCGCTGGGCGCCTTCCAGAAGGCCGAGATCGAGAAGTGGTGGCCGATCGTCAAGGACGCGGGCATCAAGGCCGAATGACCATGAAAGTAGGCGTCCTGCAGTTCTTCGCCTGGCCGGGCCGGCACGGGCCTCTGGAAGAAGTCTATGCGCGTGCGCTCGAGCGCATCGAGATCATGGATCGCGGCGGCTTCGACGCGGTGTGGCTGGCCGAGCACCATTTCACCACCTTCAGTGTCTGTCCCTCGGTGCACATGCTGGGCACGCTCGCGGCGGCGCGCACCAAAAGGCTGCGCATCGGCACGGCGGTGTCGCTGGCCGCGCTCTATCATCCGCTGCGCCTCGCCGAGGAAGTGGCGCTGCTCGACATGCTGTCGGGCGGCCGGGTCAATTGGGGCGCCGGTCGCGGCTTCGCCCATTCCGAGTTCAACGCCTTCGGCGTGCCGCCGGAAGAAAGCTCGGAGCGTTTCCGCGAGGCCGTCGAGATCGTCCTGCAAGCGTGGACGCAGGAGCGCTTGAGCTTTCAGGGCGCGCACTTCAACTTCGAGGGCATCGAGGTGCTGCCCAAGCCCCTGCAGCAACCCCATCCGCCGACCTGGATGGCGGCGACGTCGGAGACGGCGATCGACTGGGCGGCGAGCCGCGGCTTTTCCATCCTGATGGATCCCCACGCCTCGATGACGGATCTCGGCAACAAACGCCGGCGCTATGCGCAGAAGCTCGCCGAGGCGGGCTTCTCAGATGATGGCCGCGATATTCCGATGGCGCGGCTTCTGGCGCTGGCGCCGACCACGAGCGAAGCGGAAGCCATTGCCCGGCGCGGCGCGCAGTGGCTGGTCGACGCCTATGCCGGCCCGCAGCATGCCCACAAGAAAACGCTGCAAACGCCGCGCGACTACGGCGGCAAGGATCCGGTGCAGTACTATATCGACAGCGTCATCCTGCATGGTACGCCGGCATCTGTGGTCGAACAGATTGGGCGACTGAAGGAAGAGATCGGGCTGAACTACCTGATGTGTGCGCCGCTGAGCCGCGAGACCTTTCATCTTCTCGCCGACCAGGTGCTGCCGAAGCTGTGAACATCGCCTCGGCGATGATCGTCATGTCGGCATCGCTGATCTCGATCAGCCCCTGGCGCAGCCGGTAGCCCCAGTTCTTCTCCTGCGTGAAGGCGAGCCCGTCCTGCAGCGTGGCGATCGGCATCGGCGCGGCATCGTGCCAGGCGACGTTGCGGCGGAAGGGCTGGAATCCGAAACCCATGTCGGCCTGGTAGAGCGCGCCCTTGACGGTGCCGAGGGCGGTGAAGGCCTGCAGGCGGTCGGCGCCGCGCAAGGCGTGACTGGGCGTATAGACGCGGTTGGGCGAATAATAGACGACCCGGTCGCCGGGCTGCACGCGGCGGAGCGGCGAGGCCTTGCCGTGGCAGACCTGCATGAAACCCGCGCTGCGCCCGATCTCGACATGTTCGGCGGATGCGACCGCCAGCCAGTTCCTGCTCATGGGATTCTCCTCTGTCGAAGTGAACCCAGTCTAAGCGGAGCAGCTGTCAGATTCTGGCAGCAGCCTTCAGGCTTCGCTCGTGCCTTCACGCTCGCGCCATTCCTTGAGCATGACCTGGCGTCGACGCGGATAGCGCTTGTCGGTCATCGTCAGGGTGACGATGCGGTCGGTGCGGAAGTGGCGGAAGTCCTGGCGCAGCTCGCACCACGCCACGACCACGCGCACCTTCTCGAAGAAACCCACGGCGAACGGCCACACCGTGCGCCGGCTCGCCGCGCCGTCCTTGTCGCGATACGACAGGCCGAGCTTGCGCTCGGTCCGGATGGCCTGGCGGATCTTGGGCAATTCGGCGTCGCCCGCGGCGATGGGATCGCCCGGCGCGATCAGCAGGCCGGAATCGTCCAGGGTCTCGCGCAGATCCTTGGGCAGCACGGCGCCGATCTTGGCCAGCACGTTGGCGGCGGCATCGGCCAGCGCGCGGTCGGCGCGCTGATGCACCCAGCGCGAGCCCAGCACCAGCGCCTCGATCTCCTCCTCGCTGAACATCAGCGGCGGCAGCATGAAGCCCGGACGCAGGACATAGCCGACCCCGGCCTCGCCATCGATATGCGCGCCGTCGGCCTTCAGGGTATCGATGTCGCGGTAGAGCGTGCGCAGCGACACGCCGGTCGCCTCGGCGAGCAGCGCGCCGCTCACCGGATGACGATGGCGGCGCAGGACTTGGATAAGCTCCAGGAGGCGATGCGCGCGTGACACGGAGGGAGCCTACCATCCTCTCCTGTCAATTTCTGTCAGTATGGAACGAGCCCCTATTTTGCTGCCCAGCCGCGCAGCACCGAGGCGCTTTCCTGGTTCATGGGAAAGAAGCTCTCGATGCGCAGTTCCTGCAAGGTGACGTCCTGCGGCGTGCCGAGCGTCGCGATGGTGGTGAAGAGCTGCAGGGAAACCTCGCCCTTGCGGAAATGCATGGGCAGCACCGGCCCGGCGACGCCGTTCATCGTGGCCGCCTTCAGAAGCGGTCGCACGCCGTCGTAGGCGAGCAATCTCTCGAGCAGGGCCGCGGTCTCCGGCCGGCCATCGGCGGCGGCATCGGCCTCGACGCTGCGGATGAAGTAGCGGACGACGTCGGTCCAGTTGAGCAGGTACGGCCGCAACACGTCGGGCGCGACCAGCGCGTCGGCCAGGTTGACCTTGGCGTCGGGTGCGAGCGGGCCGACCAGGAATTCGACCAGCCGCACCGCGCCGGCATTGGCCTTCAGGAGATTCCAGTGACGATCGACGGCGACCGCGGGGAACGGTTCCTGCTGGGCCAGAATGTAGTCGAGGGCGCTGTTCACTTCGGCGAGTTCGGGCGCACCGAGTTCGGTTTCCTGCCAGACCGGCGCAAAGCCCGCGGCGAGCAGCAGCGCATTGTGCTGACGCAACGGAATGTCGAGCGTTGCGGCCAGGCGAAGTACCATGTCGCGGCTGGGCGAAGCGCGTCCCAGTTCGAGGAAGCTGAGGTGCCGCTGCGAGATGTCGGCGCGTGCCGCCAGATCGAGCTGCGACCATCCCCGTCGTTGGCGCCAATCGCGAAGCTTCGCGGCAAAGCCCTGCCCGCGCGTCATGAGTGCCTGCCACGGAGATGCGACGACCAAGTCATTGGCGAAGATTGCACATCGTACTTGGGCACGACAGAAGGCAGGGAAGCCCGGAAAATCGACGTCCGGAGGCTTTTTCCCTGCAAATTCAGAGGCTTTGAGCCGGACTGACGCCCAAAGGGCGGCGTCCGGAGCGTGGTAAATTGCGCCCATCCGCCGCCACAAAATGCACTGATTGCATGCTAGACCTGCGCAGAATGGGAGACCAAGGAGAGACTCGATGAAGGTGCGAGCCTTGATCGGCCGCATCGCAGCCGTCGTGCTGGTGCTCGCGCTTGTCGGCGGGGGTGCCTATCTGTTCATGATTCAGCCGGCCAAGGCGCCGGTTGCGCCCGCGCCCCCGCCGCCGCCTCAGGTCGGCGTCGTCGAGCTGAAGGCGGCGGACGTTCCTCTCCCCCTGGAATTCTCCGGCCGCGTCGCCGGCTTCCGCGTCGTCGAGATTCGCGCGCAGGTGAGCGGCGTGCTGCTCAAGCGCGAGTTCCTCGAGGGCTCCGTCGTCGATGTCGGTCAGGTCCTGTTCCGCATCGATCCGCGGACCTACGAGGCCGCCCTGGCCCGCGCCAACGCCCAGGCGGCGCAGGCCAAGGCGACGCTGATCCAGGCCGAGGAGAACTATAACCGCCAGGTCGGCCTGGCCGCCCAGAAGGTGGCCACGCAGAAGTCCCTCGAGGATGCCATCGCCGGCCGCGACCAGGCGCGCGCCAACGTGCAATCCACCGAGGCCGATGTGGTAACGGCCAAGCTCAACCTCGAATTCACCACCATCAAGGCGCCGGTGAAGGGCCCCACCAGCCTGGTGTCGCCCGCGGAGGGCACGCTGATCCAGGCGCAGCAGACCCTGCTCACCACGATCACCCAGCTCAATCCGGCCTACGTCAACTTCACGTTCACCGACTCGGAGCTGCGCTCCCTGCAGGAGATCGACAAGTCGGCCGAGGAGCTGTTCGATCCCGCCCGCGTCAAGGTCGGGCTGCAGTTCGGCGATGGGGCCACCTATGCCGAGCCCGGCACGGTGGACACGCGCTCGCGCACGGTGGATCCCCGCACGGGGACTATCCTCACGCGCGCCATCTTCCCCAATCAGGACGGCGGCCTGCTGCCGGGCCAATTCGTGCGCGTGAAGATGACCGGCATCACCATGCCCAACGCCATCGTGGTGCCCAAGGCCGCGATATCACAGGGTCCGCTCGGGCCGTACGTCTATGTCGTCGAGCCGGATTCGGTGGCGCGAGCGCGGCAGGTCCGGCTGTACCGCGAGCTGCCCGATGGCTTTATCGTCCGCAAGGGCTTGGCCGCGGGCGACCGTATCGTGGTCGACGGCGTGATTCGCGTGCGGCCAGGCAATGTCGTGAAGCCGGTCCCCGTCGCGGCGCCCGCTGCTGCGGCCGAGCAGCCGGCGGACAAAAAGCCGTGATTTCGAAATTCTTCATCGACCGGCCGGTCTTCGCCTCGGTCCTGTCGATCGTGATCGTGCTGGCCGGCCTGGTGGCGATGCGCGCCCTGCCGATCTCGCAATATCCGCAGATCGTGCCGCCCGAAGTCGTGATCTCGGCGACCTACCCCGGCGCCACGGCCGAGAACATCGCCGCCACAGTGGCCGCGCCGCTCGAGCAGCAGATCAACGGCGTCGAGCGCATGATCTACATGCAGTCGACCTCGACCGGCTCGGGCACGATGAACCTCACGGTCACCTTCGAGATCGGCACCAATCCCGACCAGAACGCCATCAACGTGAACAACCGCGTGCAGCGCGCCCTGCCGCTGCTGCCGGGCGAAGTCGTCCGCCAGGGACTGGTCGTGCAGAAGCGCTCGACGGCGATCCTGCAGGTGCTGACCATGTCCTCGCCGGACGGGCGCTACGACACGATCTACATCAGCAACTACGCGCTGGTGAACGTGCTCGACGAGATCCGCCGCCTGCCGGGCGTCGGCGATGCCTCGCTGTTCGGCGCCTCCGACTATTCGATGCGCATCTGGCTCCGGCCCGACAAGCTCGCCCAGTACAATCTGACGCCATCGGACATCGCCGCCGTGGTGCGCGAGCAGAACCAGCAGTTCGCCGCGGGCCGCTTCGGCGAGGAGCCGATGAACAATCCGCAGGTCTTCACCTATTCGGTGACGACGCCGCCCCGGCTGGTCGATCGCACCCAGTTCGAGGACATCATCATCCGCTCGGAGGAGAACGGCGGAGCGCTCAGGCTGAAGGACGTGGCCCGCGTCGAGCTGGGCGCGCTTCTTTACGGCTTTTCCGGCACCTTCAACGGCTCGCCGGCCGTCCCCATCGCCGTCTACCTGCAGCCCGGCGCCAACGCGCTGCAGGTCGCGGCTTCCGTCCGGGAGACCATGGAGCGCATCTCCAGGAGCTTCCCGGTCGGGCTGCGCTACGACATCCCGTTCGACACCACCCGCTTCGTCGAAGTCTCGATCGAGGAGGTCGCCATCACCTTCGTCGAGGCGATCATTCTGGTCGTGCTGGTGGTCTTCCTGTTCCTGCAGAGCGTGCGGGCGATGATCATCCCGGTCATCGCCATCCCGGTGTCGATCATCGGCACCTTCGCCGGCATGTTCGTGCTGGGCTTCTCCATCAACCTGCTGACCTTGTTCGGACTGGTGCTCGCCATCGGCATCGTGGTCGACGACGCCATCGTGGTGCTGGAGAACGTCGAGCGCATCATGTCGACCGAGGGCAAGCTGCCGCGCGCCGCCGCCATCCAGGCCATGCAGGAGGTGACCGGCCCGATCATCGCCATCGTCCTGGTGCTGTGCGCGGTGTTCATTCCGGTGTCGTTCCTGGGCGGCCTGGCGGGCGAGCTCTATCGGCAGTTCGCCGTCACCATCGCGGTCTCGGTCGTGATCTCGGGCATCGTGGCGCTGACGCTGACGCCGGCGCTGGCCGCGCTGATCCTGAAGCCGGCGCATGGCGCACCGTGGGGACCGTTCGCCCGCTTCAACCGCTTCTTCGCCTGGGTGACGGCGCGCTACACCGGCGGGGTGGGCTTCCTGATGCGCCGCACGGTGGTCGGCCTCGCCGGATTCGTCATCGTGCTCGGGCTGGTATTCGCCCTGTTCCAGCGTATTCCCGGCAGCCTCGTGCCGGCCGAGGACCAGGGCTACGTCTTCCTGGTGACCATCCTGCCGCCCGCCGCCTCGATCTCGCGCACCCGCGAGGTGACGAAGGAGGGCACGGCGGCGCTGATGAAGAACCCGGCCGTCGCCAACGTCGTCTCCTTCTCCGGCTTCGACCTCCTGTCGCGGGCGCTGAAGACCAATTCCGGCATCTCCTTCGTCACGCTGAAGGACTGGTCGGAGCGCCACGATCCCAAGGAGGACGCGCGCAACCTGGCGCCGGCGCTAAGCGCGCTCAACGCCAACTTCAAGGACGGCATCGTCATCGGCTTCAATCCGCCGCCGATCCAGGGCATCAGCGTCACCGGCGGCTTCGAGTTCTTCCTGCAGGACCGCTCGGGCGGTTCGCTCGACGGCCTGTCGGAGGCGGCCAACAAGGTGGTGGCCGCCGCCAACAAGCGGCCCGAGCTGCGCGGCGTTTCCACCACCTTCAGCACCGCGATTCCGCAGTACCGCACCGACGTCGACCGCGAGAAGGCGCGCGCGCTCGGCATCCCGATCAACACCATCTTCGACACCATGCAGAGCTCGTTCGGCAGTCTCTATGTCAACGACTTCTCGCTGTACGGCCGCACCTATCGCGTCAGCCTGTCGTCCGAGGCCGACTTCCGCGAGAAGCCGGACGACCTGCGCCACGTCTTCGTGCGCTCCGACTCCGGCGCCATGGTGCCGCTGAACGAGCTGGTCAGCTTCAAGCGCATCCTGGGGCCGGACACGGTCGATCGCTTCAACATCTTCCCGGCGGCCAAGATCCTCGGCAGCCCGGCGCCGGGCTTCTCGTCGGGCCAGGCGATCGCCGCCATGCAGCAGGTCGTGGCGACGACGCTGGGCAACGACTTCTCGATCGGCTGGACCGGATCGGCCTACCAGGAGCTGGCGACGGCGGGCTCGGGCTCGCTGGGCTTCGTGTTCGGCCTGGTCATGGTGTTCCTGATCCTGGCCGCGCAGTACGAGCGCTGGTCGCTGCCGCTCGCCGTCCTCACCGCGGTGCCCTTCGCCGTCCTGGGCGCGTTGCTCGCCATCTGGCTGCGCGGCCTCGACAACGACGTCTATTTCCAGATCGGGCTGGTGACGCTGATCGGGCTGGCCGCCAAGAACGCCATCCTGATCGTCGAGTTCGCCTCGCAGCGCCATCAGCAGGGACGCTCGGTCTATGACGCCGCCATGGAGGCCGCGCGGCTGCGCTTCCGGCCGATCGTCATGACCTCGCTCGCCTTCATCCTGGGCGTGCTGCCGCTCGCCATCAGCACCGGCGCGGGCTCGGCCAGCCGTCATTCGATCGGCACCGGCGTGATCGGCGGCATGCTGGCCGCGACCTTCGTCGCCATCCTGTTCGTGCCGCTGTTCTTCCGCCTGCTGACGCGCAGTCGCAAGC
>CAVWKN010000001.1:0-493227 GCA_963755585.1 uncultured Alphaproteobacteria bacterium | reverse complement strand
GCGCGGATGCCGGTCGGCCAGCGCGCGGTCACGGTCTTGAGCTTGATGTAGAAGCGCACGCCTTCCATGCCGTAGACGCCGTGGCCGCCGAAGATCGAGGCCTTCCAGCCGCCGAAGGAGTGATAGGCCACGGGCACCGGGATCGGCACGTTGGCGCTCGATCACGCGACGGGGTTGCTCAATCGGCCGATGCCGTCGACTTCCATGGCGATGGTGTCGCCTTTCTTCAGGAACCGGGGCGGCTTGAACCCGATGCCGACGCCGGCGGGCGTGCCGGTGGCGATGATGTCGCCGGCAACCAGCGAAATGCCCGCCGAGATGGTCGAGATCAGGGTCGGGACGTCGAAGATCAGGTCGGTGAACCGGGCCTCCTGGCGCAGCTCGCCATTGACCCAGCATCGGATCCCGCCCGAGCCGAGATCGACCTCGTCGGCGGTCACGCACCACGGCCCCATCGGCGCGAACGTGTCCATCGACTTGCCGAGGAACCATTGCTTGTGCCTGGCCTGCAGATCGCGCGCCGTCACGTCGTTGACGATCGTGTAGCCCCACACATGCTGCATGGCGGATCCCAGGGGAATGCCGCGCCCGGGCTTGCCGATGATGACGGCCAGCTCGGCCTCGTAGTCGAGCTGCTCGCTCACGCCCGTCGGATAGAGGATCGGCTCGCCGGGTCCGATGACGGACTGCGGCACCTTGGTGAAGATGATGGGCGCCGTGGGGATCGCATCGGCCGCACTGCTGGCGCTGCTGTCGAAGCCGCTGGCGGTGAATTCCCGGGCGTGCTCGCGATAATTCTTGCCGACGCACATGATGTTGCGCACCGGCACCGGAATCGGTGCCAGGAGCTTCAGCTCGGAGAGCGCGATTTTCTGCCCCTTGGCGGCATAAAGCCTGTCGAAGGACGCCCCGCTGCGGATCACCTCGTTGAGGTCGTGCACCTCGGCGCCGGTGCTCGTCATGAGCGCCGTTACGGTCTCGGCCGCCTTGTCGACGACGCCGACGAACGTCCTGCCTTTGTGCTCCACTGTCGCAAACCGCATCGCTTCCCCGCCTTCTCCAAAAGGTCACCGCGTCAATGATCGCGGAGGACCGACTCGATCGCCGAGCGCAGGGCCGTGCCGCTGAAGGGCTTGTACAGGCACGGGCCGAGATGCTGCGCTTCGCTCATTTCGATCTTGTGGGCATGTCCCGTCATGAAGACGACCGGGATATCGACGTTCCGCCTTCTCAGCTCCTCATACAAGGCAAGCCCGCCCACGACCGGCATCGATATGTCGAGGACGAGGCAGTTCGTATCCGTTATGTGCGGCGGACCCGAGGAACTCCTCGGCCGAGGAATAGGTTCGAACCGAATACCCGTACACTTCGAGCAGGTCGAACAACGACTCCCGTACCGACTCGTCGTCATCGACGACGGTGATGAGCTTTGGCAATGCGTCGATCATGGCGCCAGATCAATAGAGGACGGAGGCATGGCGTCAATCCCGGAGCGACCGGCCGGCTTCGGCGCGGGCTTCCGGCGAGATCCGCGGCAGCGTGAACGAGAATGTCGCTCCCGGTCCTTCATTGAGCGCCGCCCACAAGCTTCCGCCGAAGCTCTCGATGATCGACTTGCTGACCGACAGGCCGACGCCCATGCCCTTGTCCTTGGTCGTGTAGAACGCGTCGAACAGCCTTTCCGCGGACGTCGCGTCGAACCCCACGCCGGCGTCGCGGACGTCGACCTGGACGCCGCCGTTGGCTGCGGGCTGGCTGCCGAGCAGGATCGTCCTGGGCCGGCCCACGACATCGCTCATCGCGTCCATCGCGTTCAGCAGCAGATTGAGCACGACCTGCTGGATCTGGACGCGGTCGCCCATCACCAGGGGAAGCCCTGGCATCAGGCCGGTCTGCACGACGACCTGATTGTCCTGGAGCTCGCTCCTGGCCAGGGCCAGCACTTCGCGCACGACCTCGTTGACGTCGACCAGCTCGCTTGTCGCGGCCTTGTTGCCGAAAAGGCTGCGCAGCCGCCTGATCATCTCGGCGGCGCGGTGTCCATCACGCACGCAGCGTTCGGCCGTCCGGCGGGCACCCTCGATATTGGGCGTGTCCGACGCCAGCATCATCTGGCACGTCGTGGCGTTGGTCACGATGCCGAGGAGCGGCTGGTTGACTTCGTGGGCGATCGACGCGGTCAACACGCCGAGCGTCGCCGTTCGCGAGACATGGGCGAGTTCGGAGCGGACCTTGCCCAGGGCATCCTGCGCGAGCTGGATGTCCGTCACGTCCTGGACCGAGCCGATATACATTCGCTTGCCGTCGCGCTCGCGCCGGCTGTGCGCAACCAGCCTCACGTGCTTGACGGTGCGGTCGGTCATCTGCAGGCGGAGCTGACGATTGATGTCCGCGCCGGACAGGCGCGCCCTTCCGACCAGCTCCTGGAAGATCTCGAGATCGCCGGGATGGACACGGCCTCTGCACATCGGCGACGGTCACGATCCGGTTGGGATCGAGGCCGCAGATCTGGAACAATTCGTCCGAGCATTCGAGCGTTTCCAGGTCGTCGCGCCAATAGAAGCTTCCGGTCCGGCTCAATCGTTGAGCCTCACGAAGCCATGTTTCGCTGCGCTGCAGGTCGGAATAGAGCCGGGCGTTCTCGAGCCAGATGCCCGCCTGCGAGGCGAGAAAATCCAGCACGGCGACCCGATTGGGCGAGAAGACGCCGGAAGCCAGGCCGTTCTCGACATACAGGATGCCGATGAGAAGCGTCTCCTTGAAGATGGGGAGACACAGGACGGACTGCGGACGGTTGTGCTGCAGGTATGGATCGGCGGGATCGAGGCTCCCGGACGCGCCGTCGTCGAGGACGATCGGCGCCTGCGTCCGCAGGACGTACTGCAGCACCGAATGCGGCAAGTCGGTTTCCGTCGGCCGGCGTCGTGCGATCTCGACGTCGACCGCGCCGCGGTCGGTCACGGCCGTGGCCTCGATGTTCAACTCGTCGCCGCTCAGCAACAACAGCAGACCACGCTCCGCTCCGGCATGCTGGACGGCGAGACGCATGAGCTTCTCGAGCAGGCTGGTCAGGACCATCTCGCTCGACAGCACCCGCGAGGCCCTGCCGACGACTTCGACATCCAGGGAGGCGATCGGGGCATCGATCGTGGTCGCCGACAAGGCCGTCGACTGTCGTTGGCCGAGCTGGGGGTGGCGGAAATCGAGCTGCCTGATCTTGATCAGACATCCCCATCGCTCGTAGCAGTCCCGCGCATTGCGAAGATAGGCGTCGGCGGCGGTCCCGAGTCCCCGCACGGCATAGAATTGACCGGCCAGCTCGTTGGCGACGGCCTCGACCTGCATGAAGCCGTCGTCCCGCGCGAGCTGGATCGCCTTCTCGTACAGGATCTGCGCCACGGGATCGTCTCCGCCGAGGCGCGCCAGCTCGGCGCCGACAAGGGCTTCGCGGCAGGCGAAGTTTTCCGGGCAGTTCCGTGCCCACAGCGCCAGCCGCTCATGGTGGCCGGAAAGCGCCGCGAGATGGGACTGACGCTGCGCCGGGGAAATGCCGGCGCCTGCCGCCGCGGCCGCCGCCGCGAGACCGGCGTAGAAATCATATTCCGCCTCCTCGATCGACGAGCGCATCGCCCACAGGCTCTTCGCGACATGCGCCGCTGCTTCGAGAGCTGCCGGAAAGTCCGCCGCGAAATAGCGTTCCTCGAGCCTGAAGACCCAGTGATAGCAGACCATCATGGCGAGGCCAGGCATGGCCTGCACGTCCTGTCGCGCCCACGCGTCGTCGGACGTCTCGCCGCCGCCGACGCCGCGGATCTTCCGCACCAGCTCGAGCTGGCCGAAGAAGCGTTCGGCGGACAGTCCGAGCTGGATCTTCTTCGCGAAGGCGACGGCCTCCTCGGCCATATGCTGCACGTGCCCGAGAGGCGTGCCCATCATGAGCACATGGGTGATGCGGTTCCTGTTGTTGTAGGCGGCGAAGGCCAGGTCGCCCACCGAGCTGCTGATCCGGAAGGCCTCGGTCATCAACGGCCCGGTCATCGCAAGAGGCTTGATCCACGGCATGGCGAAGGCCGCGGAGAGGGAATAGACACGCGCCCTGTAGCGGCCGGTCTTCCGGCGGTCGACGAGCTGGCGCGCCAGCTCGCCGAACGCGCAGGCCGTCGCGTAATCGCCGAACTGAACGCCCACCGCCATGTTCAGTGCCGAGTAGGCGATGCTCGAGCTCTCGCAATTGCCATGCTGCAGGCTGAGATTGGTCATGCGCAGGAGGACGAGCTCCATCAGGTGGCGGTCGACCGCGTAGGCCGCGGGAAAAAGCTCCGTCATGACCGACATGATGGCGACGGTCGCGGGATCGCTCATCTCCGGCAAGTCGATCAGCGCCTCGATCGACCTTGCCGCGAGCCTGCGGTGCATCTCCTCGAACTCGCGCCGGACTTCGGCGTGCGTGGGCTTCATCGGCCAATCGATGCCGGCGCGGGAGAGAAAACCGACACCTGTCTCCACCGCCCGATCGCTTCTGCCTGTCGTGAAGTAGAGAAGGACGGCGAGGCAGACGACTTCCGCCTGGTCGGTGAATCCCCTGGCGTTCAGGGCAAGGGCATCGAGGCGCCCTTCGGCACGCTCCAGATCGCCATCGACGATCTCGCACTCGGCCCGGTTCAGCTCCAGCTCGAACATCAGCCGGTATTGGCCGTCCCAGCTGTCGTCGCCCAGCAGCAGGCGTCCCTTCTCGAAATAGGAGCCGGCGGCCGGGTAGGCGCTCGCGGCCTTGGCGCGCTTGCCGGCCAGGAGATAAAGCCCGGCGACACGTACTTGCTCCGGCCTCGCGGTGAGCTGGGCCAGGCCCTGATCGAACTGGCTCGTGATCTCGAAGATCTTTTCCTCGAGGTCGGCGTCGACCGTCTGGGCGAGCAGCAGCCGGCCGATCCTGAGATGGACGACCGGGCGCGCCTCCGCGGGCACCGAGGCATGGGCCGCCGCCTGGACGTGGTCGTGGACGAACGAGAAGCTACCGTTGGCCTGGACGACCAGTCCCGCCTCGACGGCGGGCCGCAGCGTCGCCTCGGCCTCCTCTTCGGAACTCCCGCGGATCAGCGCCATCATGCGGAGGTCCGCTGCATGGCCCAACAACGACAGCTCGCCCAAGGCAGCTTGTGTCGCAGGCGGCAGACGCCCCAGTCTCAGGGAAATCAGGTGGGCGACGTTGTCGGTCATCGCCTTCTCGCGGATCCGCGAGATGTCCCAGGTCCAGCGCGACGACGTCGACTGGAACGACAGGGAACCGTCGGCCACGAGTTCGCGGATGAACTGGACGGCGAAGAACGGGTTGCCCCCCGTCTTCTCGCCGATGAGGCGGGCCAGGGGCGCTGCGACTCCGGGATCGCAGGTGAGGACGTCCGCCAGCAACTGGGTAAGATGGTCGTCCGCGAGGACGTCGAGGCGAACGTCGGACACCGCGCCACGGGCGAGGCGGATCGCGGTCAATGTGCGGGTGAGTGGATGGGATTCGCCCACCTCGTCGTCACGATACGCCCCCAGGACGAGGACGCGCCGCAGTCCGGAGTCCGTGATGAGGCGTTGCAGCAGGTCGAGCGTTGCGCCGTCGAGCCACTGCAGGTCGTCGATGAACAGCACGAGCGGGTGCTCGGCCTTGGCGAACACGCCCAGGAGGGAACGGAACACGAAGTGAAAGCGCACCTGCGCGGAAGACAGCTCGACCGGGGGCGCCGCCGGCTGCTGGCCGATCACGAACGCGAGTTCGGGTATCAGGTCGATCATGAGCTGGGCGTTCGGCTCGAGTGCCGCGAGCAACTCCTTGCGCCACAGGCGCAGGTCGGCTTCGGGTTTTGCCAGCAGCTGTCGAACCAACCCGCGGAAGGCCTGCGCCAAGGTCGAATACGGGATGTCTCTCTGATACTGGTCGAACTTGCCGGAGGCGAAGAGCACGTTCCGGTTCGCGAGCCTTCTCTGGATCTCATCGACGAGCGACGATTTTCCGACGCCGCCGGAGCCGGACACCAGGACAAGCTCGCTGGCCCCTCCGGCGATGATCCGTTCGGCCGCCCGCAGCAGGGTCTCCATCGCCTCGTCACGGCCGTACAGGGTTCCCGAAATCAAAAGCCGGTCGGGGATCTCGCTGCGGGCCGGCACGAACCGCCCGACCCGATGGCTCGCCGTCCACTCCGCGAGGCAGCGTCGAAGGTCGTCCTCCACGCCTTTCGCGCTCTGGTACCGATCGTCGGGATTCTTTGCCAGCAGCTTCAGGATGATGGCGTCGATCTGCCGGGGCAGGCTCGCGTCCCGTTCGCTGGGAGCGGGTGGCTTGCTCGCGATGTGGCGATGGGCCCATTCCAGGGCATCCTCGGCGACGAACGGCAGCGTTCCAGTGAAGAGCTCGAACAGGACCACGCCCAAAGAGTAAAGGTCGCTGCGGGCATCGACCGGTCGATTCATCCGGCCGGTCTGTTCGGGTGCCATGTAGGCAAAGGTGCCGGCCACGACATCGACCATGCGCGGCGCGCCGTCGTCAGTCGCCGACCGGCTTGCCAGGCCAAAGCCCGTCAGTTTGATCCTGCCCTCCGGATCCACGAAGCAGTTTGCCGGCTTGATGTCCCTATGGATGAAGCCGCGACCATGCATCTGGCCGACGGCGTCGGCGAGCGCGCAGGCGACCGGGAGGAGCCTCGCCAGGTCCGGTCCGGCTTGCCGCAGGCGTGACGCCAGGCGATCGAGCGGCTCGCCGCCCGGGTCTTCGAGCACGAGCATGCTGCGCCCGCGGTCGAGCACGAGTTCGAGCGGTCGCACGGCCCACGCTTCATCGAGCTCGTTCTTCAGTTCGTACTCATGCGCGAGCCGGTCGAGGCTGCTGCGCGTCGGGTGCTCCGCCGTGAGGCGCATGGCCAGCACGGCGTGCCTGCGACCCTGCGCGTCCAGCCACGATCCCCGGCCAAACACGCGCGTTCCGTCGTCCCACAACGCCTGCAGGCTGTCGTCCATCAGCGAGGAGTGGCGAGGGGTGGGCACCTGGACTCAACCGCCCGGATTGTCGTCTCTCGTCATCTCTTACTCTTAACCCAAAACGGAGGCGGCCTGGAATGCGTACCCCGGACCGGCGGCGCCACAGAGGTAAGCTCTCGTCGCTGCCGATTCAGTCGTCCATAACACCTTTGCATTATATCCGGCTTCGCTGCGCACTTTTTCGCGATCGCCTTTCTTGATCGACCGATTCCCGGTTGTAATTCAGTATCTTAGGCCCGCCTTTCGCGGACTTGTGTCGCCGGTTGGCGCGGCGCTCACCTGGAGGAACCAATGGCCACCATCGAAACCCCGTTGACGCGCCTGCTGGGGATTCAGCACCCGATCCTGCTGGCCCCGATGGGCTCGGCGGCCGGCGGCAAGCTGGCCGCCGCCGTGACCCATGCGGGCGGTCTCGGCATGCTCGGTTCCGGTTATGCCGATGAGAAGGCGATCCGTCGGGAATTGGCCGAGGCCGGCAATGCCCGTGTCGGCATCGGCTTCATTCTCTGGGCGCTGGACGAGAATCCGGCGGCGCTGGACGTGGCGCTCGACGCCAGGCCAGCGGCGGTCATGTTGTCGTTCGGCGATCCGTCGCCTTATACGGACCGCATCAAGGCGGCGGGCTGCCGGATCATTTGTCAGGTGCAGACACTGGAGCAGGCCAGGCAGGCCGCCGCGGCCGGGGCGGATGTGATCATCGCCCAGGGACGGGACGCGGGCGGACATTCCGGAACGACGCGCGGAACGATCGGGCTCGTACCGGCGGTCGTCGATGCCGTCGGGCCGATCCCGGTTGTCGCTGCCGGCGGCATTGCCGATGGGCGGGGCCTCGCCGCCGCCTTGTCGCTGGGGGCTGCCGGTGTGTCGATGGGCACGCGTTTCACCGCCACCCGGGAATCGCTGTGGGATCAGGCGATGAAGGACAAGGCGGTCGCGTCCGGCGGCGATCAAACCGCGCAGACCCGCGTCTTCGATATCGTCCGCGGCGCCCGATGGCCCGCCATCTATCCTGGCCGGGCCCTGCGCAATGAATTCTTCGATCAATGGCACGGCCGGGAAGAAGCGCTGGAAGGCCAACAGAAACAGACCGAGGCCGGCTACCTGGCCACCGCCGCCGATGATTTCGCGCAGCGCGTGGTGTGGGCCGGAGAGAGCGTGGACCTCGTGCGCGACATTCCTTCCGCGCGCGAGGTGATCGAGCGGATCGTCGACCAGGCGGCTTCGGTGTTGCGCGGCGGCGCGGCGCTGGTGCGCGACTGACCGTCACTTCAACGATGCAGCCGAGGCGCGCATGCAGCAGATCCTGGTTCTTGGCGGCGGCTTCGCAGGTCTGTGGAGTGCTGCCGGCGCCGCCCGGCTGCTCGACCAACGCGGCATTGCGCCCGACAAAATCCGCGTCACGCTCGTCAATCGCGACGATTGGCACAGTATTCGTGTGCGCAATTACGAATCGGCTCTCGCCGATGTCAGGGTACCCCTGGCCGATGTGCTGGAGCCGATCGGTGTCGACCGCATCATCGGCGACATCGGCGGCATAGATGTCGCTGCCCGGCAGGTCGCCTGCGACGTGGGCGGCGTGAGCAGGACACTGCAATACGATCGCCTGGTCCTTGCCATCGGCAGTACGCTGCTGCGCCCGCCGATCCCGGGCCTCGCGGAACATGGATTCGACATCGATACATATGCCGCCGCCGAAAGACTTCAGGCGCATATCGCCGGCCTTGCGATGCGGCCACCCGTACCTGGCCGCTACACCGCCATCGTCGTCGGCGGCGGGCTCACCGGCATCGAGTGTGCCACCGAAATCATCACGGCCCTGCGTGCCGCCTCGGCCGGGGCCGGCGGCGAGGCCGCCCGGGCAATCCTCGTCGACCATTCCGGCCGGGTCGGCGCCGGCATGGGCGACGGTGCCTGCACTGTCGTCGAGACCGCCATGGCGGCACTCGGCGTCGAGGCACGCGGCGGCGTGTCTGTGGCCGGCGTGACGCCGCAGGGCCTGGTCCTCGCCGACGGCGAAACAATACCGGCGGCGACCGTGGTGTGGTGCGCGGGCATGCGCGCCAACGCGCTGACCGAGACCCTGCCCTTCAAGCGCGACCGGCTGGGCCGGATTACCGTGAACGAATTCCTCCAGGTTGAAGGCCACGCCGGCGTCTTCGCCACCGGCGACTGCGCGGACGCCGCGGTGGACGCCTCGCATCGCTCCGTCATGTCGTGCCAGCACGCTCGCCCGATGGGTCGGCTGGCCGGCCACAACGTGGTCGCCGACCTGCTCGGCGAACCGATGCTGCCGCTCTCGATCGGTTGGTACACCACCATTCTCGACCTCGGCGCCTGGGGTGCCGTCTACACCGAGGGGTGGGACCGCCGGGTGGTGGCAACGGCGGAGAAGGCCAAGCGGACAAAGATGCTGATCAACCGCGAGCGGATCTATCCGCCGCGCTCGCGCAACCGCGCAGAGATCCTCGCCGCTGCCGCCCCCACGATACAGGCGCCGCCCCCGACCTTCGCCGCGGATGAACGCCGGCGCTAGCTTTTGACGAAAGCCAGGAGGTCCGAGTTGATCACGTCGGCATGGACGGTCAGCATGCCGTGCGGATAACCCGGATAGACCTTCAACGTGCCGTGCTTCAGCAACTTGACCGACAGGCGGCTGGCATCGTCGATCGGCACGATTTGGTCATCGTCGCCCTGGAGCACGAGGGAAGGTACGTCGATGGCCTTCAAATCGGCGGTCTGGTCGGTCTCGGAGAAGGCCTTGATGCCGTCGTAGTGCGCCTTGGCGCTTCCGATCATGCCCTGGCGCCACCAATTCTGGATCACGCCCTGCGAGACCTTGGCGTTCGGCCGGTTGAAGCCGTAGAACGGACCGGAGGCGACATCCATGTAGAACTGGGCGCGGTTGTCCGCGAGCGCCTTGCGGAATCCATCGAACACCTCGATCGGCGTGCCGCCGGGATTGCTGGCGCTCTTCACCATGATCGGCGGAACGGAGCTCACCAGCACGGCCTTGGCGACGCGACCTTGCGGCTGACCGTACTTGGCGACATAGCGGGCGACCTCGCCGCCACCCGTCGAGTGGCCGATGTGAACGGCGTTCTTCAGGTCGAGGTGTTCGGCCACGGCCGCCGCGTCTGCGGCGTAGTGGTCCATGTCGTGGCCTTCGCTGACCTGCGAGGAGCGGCCGTGGCCGCGCCGGTCGTGAGCGACGACTCGATAGCCGTGCTGGAGGAAGAAGAGCATCTGGTTGTCCCAATCGTCCGCCGAGAGGGGCCAGCCATGATGGAAGACGATCGGCCGCGCGTTCTTGGGACCCCAGTCCTTGTAGAAGATGACGACGCTGTCCTTGGTGCTGACATAGCTCATGGCTCGTGTCCTTTTGGGGCGGTAGGGTTGAACATGACCGATGGGGGTCTCCCAGCGTTGGTTGAGCGGCGCATCGTCGTCTTTCCCGTTAGCACTCTCGAACGCTCGAAGGGCTTGCGGGGCTTCGACGAGGATCCGTGGCTTTTAGGCCGTGATGCTTTCTCGGGAGCATGCGGTGTCGGCTGCTGCCCCGATCGGGAGAGTGAACGAGAAAGCCGCGCCCCGCGGCAGCAAGTTCTGTGCCCGTAGCGAGCCGCCGTGAGTTTCGACGATCGATCGGCAGATCGAGAGGCCCATGCCCATGCCGTCCGCCTTCGTCGTGAACAAGGGCTCGAAAATCCGCTCCGGCTCGGCGATGCCTTCTCCATTGTCGCGGACCTCGACCACCACCACCGAGCCCTGCGGGTCCCTGCGTGACGCCACGAGCAGCGATTTGGGCAGACCGGCATTCGATCCGAGCGCGTCGATCCCGTTGCGGATCAGATTGACCAGGACCTGCTGGATCTGCACGCGGTCGGCGAACACCGATGGCAGCGCCGGGTCGAGATCGGTCGTCAGAAGGATGTCGTTCGCCGTCATCTCGTCCATCACCAGCTGGGATACCTCGCCGACAGCCGCATTGACGTCGATCCAGGCTCTGGTCGTTCTTGCCTGCTTGAAGAGGGCGCGTACTCTGGTCAGGACGTCGGCAGCGGCATTCGCGTCGCGAACGATTCGCTCGGTGATTGTCTTCACGCGCTGCAAGTTGGGCGGATCCGCCGACAGCCAGTGCTGGCAGGCATAGCTGCTGGCGACCACGGCCGCCAAAGGCTGGTTGACTTCGTGCGCGATCGAGGCCGAAAGCTCCGCGAGGCCGGCAAGCTGCGAGGCGCGTGAAAGCTCCTGCTGCACTATCCGGAGGCTCTCCTGTGCCTTTACCTCATCGTCGATGTCGACGCTGACTCCATACCATTTCACGATCCGGCCATCGTCGTCCCGAAGCGGTTCGGCCCTGGCGTCAACCCAGCGGTAGGCGCCATCGGCTCGGCGATTGCGGTACCGCATGGCGAATGGTTCGCCTGTCCTCAGCGAGTGTGACAACTTCCTTTGTATGGACGGCAGATCATCCGGGTGCATGAGGCGTCCAAGCGCCCTGTCCAATCGGGTGCCGACGTCCGACTCGCTGCGATCGACGCCGCGGACATCGCCGTAGAGGTAGAGCGACATCTGCCTGTTGATGTATTCCGGTTCACCTTCCGGCGAGACGCACCAGACGAGCGTGGGTATCGCGTCGACGTTCAGCTGAAGCTCGCGCTCTCGTGCGCGCAACGCCTCTTCGGACCTCTTGAGGTCGTCGATGTCGGTGTTGCTCCCGAACCACCGTATCGTCGCGCCGGAAGCGTCGTGTACCGGTTCTCCACGAAACAGGAACCAGCGATAGTGGCCGTCGGAGCGGCGCATCCTCGCTTCGGTTTCGCCCGGCCGGCCGGTCGCCAGGAGAGACTCCCAATATTCGACGAGGCGGTCCCGATCGTCCGGGTGGATCGTCGTCGTCCAGCCCCAGCCGATGGCCTGTTCGCGCGACAGGCCGGTATAGTCAAGCCATCTGCGGTTCAGAAATATTGCCGATCCATCGGCGGCCGTAGACCAGACCAGTGTCGGAATGGCATCGACGAGCTGCTTGAGCTCGGCCTCCTTCGCCGCCAAAGCCTGTTCCGCTCGCTTTTGATCGTCTATGTCCGCGATCAGGCCATACCAGCGCTCGACCCCGCCGTTCTCGTCCCGGGCCGGTTCGATGCGCGCGTGGAACCAGCGGTACGCGCCGTCGCGGCGCCGAAGGCGATGGACGACATCCATCGGCTGGCCGCTCTGCAGGCAGCGTCGCCACTCCGCCGCCATCCTGTCGCGCTCATCCGGATGAACCATTTCGAGCCAGCCGTGTCCCGCGACCGTGGACACATCCATTCCGGGGCGGTCCCGGTTCCATCGGTTGATGTAGCTGAGATTGCCGCCGGCATCGGCGATGGCGATCAGTCCAGGGACGTGGTCGAGAATTGACGCGAGGTCGGTCTCGCTTGCGATCCGACGATCGCCAGGATCGCCGAGGATCTTGCGGCCGAGTATGCCGGCGAGGGCCGCGATCATGGCAACGAGCGATAGCTGGGCGTATGTCGGGGCCTCGACAAAGGCGGCAAGGCCGCTCAGCCACCACAAAGCAAGCAGGCTCGAGCCCGGGATCGCGAGACTTAGGAGACGCGTCGACATTGGCAGCTGTCCAGTCCGGTCATCTCGCTCATGTTGTCGGGGATGGGCTGGGCCCTCATGACCCAACCTCGACCGAAGAATGGGGCGGGCCGGCAGGGCCGCCGAGTTAATCTTCCTTAAATTTCCCAAAGCCTCCCGACGATCATTCCCAGCCAATCAACAGTTAATCTCTGCGAATCTCGATGGACGCGGAGCCGGCTACGCCAGCACGACCCGGAACTCGACGTTTCTTCGGGCCATCCTGCAATAAGGGCATGTCGCCTCGGCGGCGTGCACGAGGCGTTCGGCGGTGGCCGCATCGACTTCGGGCAGGCGGACGCGGAGCTCGACGGCCAAGGCGTAGCCGCCATGGTCGCCATGGCCGAGCGAAACGGAGGAGGTGACGGAGATCTTGCTGAGATCCAGGCCCAATTGGCGTGCCTCGAGATCCAGCGCGCTGCCGAAGGCGGCTCCGTACGCCACCGCCAAAAGCTGCTCCGGATTTGTCCCGCCGCCCGAACCGTCCAGCTCGGTCGGGAAGGCGAGCTCGAACGCATCGCCATCGACGGTCCAGGCCTGCCCCTGGCGACCTCCCTTGACCTCGGCGAGCGCGATATAGAGGGCTTCCAAGCCGTGTTACTCCTTCGTCGGGATCGTCGGCGCGGCCGACGATCTGCAGTCCCTGAACGCCGACGAATATGCCGCCCGATCCGCGGCGACCTGAGTTAATATTTCCAAAATTTGGCAAAGGGGCCGCCATGGTTGGCGCGGCAAGGGTTTTTCTGTTCGGGCGCTATCGCCTGATCCCCGATCGACGTGCGTTGTTCCGCAATGGCCAAGAGACCTCCATTCGGAGCCGCGCCTTCGACCTCTTGCTGGTACTGGTCGAGCGTCGCGACCGGGTCGTCTCCAAGGAGGAGCTGATCAAGCTGGTTTGGGCAGGTCGCGTTGTCGACGAGGGCAACCTCACCGTCCACATCGCCGCCTTGCGCAAGCTGCTCGGCAAAGGCGTCATTGCGACCCTGCCCGGGCGCGGATACCGCTTTGTGGCGCCGGTCGAGGAAGCGACATCGGCCGAGAGCGCGTCGCCGGAAGCCGAGCAGCGACCCGAGGTAACGCCGTCCTCGGGGGACAAACCGCCGCCGACTCGGGCGCCATTCCCGGGCGAAGCGATGCCGAGCGAAGAGCAGGCAACGTGCCCTCGCTCACGTCAGCCCTTATCGGCCGGACCTCTGACTTGCAAAGTCTTCGGGATCTCGTCTCGACCGGCCGGGTGGTGACGCTGACCGGCCCGGCGGGCATCGGCAAGACGACGCTCGGCCGTGAGATTTGCCGTAGCCTGGCTGGCGAATTTCACGACGGAACGTGGTTCGTCGATTTGTCGTCGCTTTCGGATTCCGGTCTGGTGCCTTCGACGACGGCAGGAACGCTGGGGCTCATAAGCGGCGGCGCGACCGTAACTTCCGAAATGGTCGCACGCGGCATCGCTGAGCAGAGTCTGCTCCTTGTCCTCGATAACTGTGAGCACGTCATCGAAGCCGCGGCGGACCTCGCGGAAGCCGTCGTCAGGCATTGTCCGCGCGCGACCGTGCTGGCGACCAGCCGGGAGATGCTGAGCATCGCGGGAGAATCGGTCTACCGGGTATCGCCCCTGGAGTTGCCGGCTTCGGACAATGAGAAGCTGGAGCAGCTGCTGCAAAGGAGTGCCGTGGAGCTGCTTGTCGCGAGAACGAAGGCGCTGAATGCCGCCATCGAACCGGACGAGTCGAATCGCTCGGCCATCGCCGCGATTTGCCGGCGCCTCGACGGCATCCCGCTCGCGATCGAGTTTGCCGCGGCAAGCGTGGCGACGCTGGGATTCGCGGAAGTCGCCTCGCGTCTGGACGACCGCTTCCGTTTCCTGACCAGGGGCAGGCGTACAGCCTTGCCCCGCCACCAGACCCTGCGCGCCACGCTGGACTGGGGATACGAACTTCTGCCGGAGACGGAGCGGCGCCTGTTGCGCCATCTTGGAATCTTCGCTGGCGGCTTCACCGTCGGGGCAGCCGCAGCGGTGACAACGGGAGATGACCGGGAGGACGCTGCAGTCATCAGGGATCTTGCCGCGCTCACGGCGAAATCCCTCGTCGTGTTCGATGGAGCCGTCCCCGGAGGACGCTGGAGACTTCTCGAGACGATCCGTGCGTACGCGCTCGAAAAACTCCGGGAAAGCGGCGAGGCCGAGCAGGCCGCGCGGCGTCATGCAGAGCACTTTCGCGATCGCTTCATGGCCGTGGCGCTTGCGTCCAAATCCCCTCCGGCTGCCGAGCTCATGTCGGTCCATGGCCTGGAGATCGACAACGTTCGTGCGGCGCTCCATTGGACCTTCGTCCCCGATGCCGATATCGCGCTCGGTGTGCTCCTGACAGCCGCCTACGGACCGATCTGGTTGCACATGTCGCTGATCGCCGAGTGCCGCGAGCGGACCGAACAGGCCCTGGATTGTCTCGGCTCCCGGTTGGATCTCGCCGATCGCCTCAGGATGCAACTGCATTTCACCCTGGGGATGACGCTGCTTCACACTTCGGGACCGCGGCAAAAGACGGAGGATGCCCTGGCGACGGCGCTCGAGGTTGCCGAGGGCCTGGGCGATGTGGATTCGCAGTTGCAGGCGCTGTGGGCCACGTGGACCTATCGAATCAACACGGGCGAACGTCGCGCGGCCCGCGCATCTCGCGGAAAAGTTTCTGCACATCGCCGGTCGTGTCGGCGATTCGGCTGATCTTCTCGTCGGCGACCGGCTGATGGGGAACGCGATGCACTATGCCGGGGACCAGCCGGAGGCGCGGCGCTATTTCGAACGCGTGCTCAATCTCTACACGACGCCGGACAATCAACGGCATTCGATGTGGTTCCTTCATGACCAGCGTCTGCTCGCACGCGCCAGGCTGGCGCGGGTTCTCTGGTTGCAGGGATTCGTTGACCAGGCAAAGAGCACGGCATTGGCCTGCCTCGGCGAGGCCCAGAGCCTGGACCACAAGCTGTCGCTTTGCCTGATCCATGCCGAGGTCCTGTTTCCCATCGCCCTCATGACAGGAGACCTTGGCACCGCCGAGCGGTCGACCGTTCAATTGATCGATATCGCGACCAGGCACGGCATGGCCTTATGGATAAGATTCGGACGTTGCCTGGAAGGATCGCTGCTCATCAAGCAGGGCGATGCGGCGAGAGGCACTGTCGTGCTGCGCGCTGCGCTCGATGCCTTCCGTGAGACAAGCCAGACTGTGCACTATGTGGGGTTTCTGGGCATCATGGCGGAGGGCTTCGCCCGTACCGGAGAGCTCGCTCGATCCTTTGACACGATCGACGAAGCACTTGCCCTGTCGGCGGACTCCGAGGGAAATCGCTGGTGTATCGCCGAGGCGCTTCGCATCAAGGGCGAGTTGCTGCGTGAGGAGCGGGCAGACCGGTCGGTCCAGGCGGCAGAGGATTGCTTCGAGAAGGCGCTCGACGTGGCGCGGTCGCAGGCGGCGCTGTTCTGGGAACTGCGTGCTGCCATGAGCCTGGCGCGCTTGAGAGCGCAGCAGGATCGACAGGAAGAGTCACGGCAGGGTCTTGCGGCGGTATTCGATCGGTTCACGGAAGGCTTCGACACCGCCGACCTTCAGTCCGCGCGAGCATTGCTTGAAAAGCTGCGACGGTCTCGCGCCAATGCTCGAACGTGACACTGTCGGCCGGCATGGGCATGTTCAATGAGCGCTTGGGGGCAGTCATGACCTGGGAAATCAATTGCGACATGGGCGAGGCCTACGGCCTCTACGAGATGGGCGATGACGAAGGCATCATGCCTTACATTACAGTCGCCAATGTGGCTTGCGGCTTCCACGCGGCCGACCCGATGGTGATGCGCAAGACGGTGCAATTGGCCAAGCGTTTCGGCGTGAAGGTCGGCGCCCATCCGTCCTTGCCGGACCGCGAAGGCTTCGGCCGTCGCGAGATGAAGATGCGGCCCGAGGAAATCACCAACGCCGTCATCTACCAGGTGGGCGCCCTGAAAGGCTTTCTCGAGGCCGAAGGGCTGCCTCTGAACCACATCAAGCCGCACGGCTCGCTCTATGGCATGTCGGCCAAGGATCCCGTTGTCGCCACGGCCATTGCCGATGCCGCGTCGGTCTTCGGCGTGCCGCTCTACGGCATGAGCGGCACACACCATGAGACCCATTATGCCGGTCGTGGCGTGTCGTTCGTCGGCGAGTTCTACGCCGATCTCGACTATGGGTCCGATGGATTCCTGCTCATCACCCGCGAGCACAAGCCTGTCGAGGCGGCCGAGGCCGCGCGGCGCGTCCTGCGCGCCATGAACGAGGGCAAGGTGCGCGCGATCAATGGCCAGGACTTTCCCGTTCGGGCGCGGTCGGTGTGCGTGCATTCCGATACGCCGGGCGCCGTCGCGGTCGCCAAGGCGGTACACGACGCGCTGCGGCCGGCACAGGCTGCGCAGTAAGGGAGAAGCCGAGCAGAAAGCGATGGTTTGAGGCATCGACGCGGCGCGCCGGGTAACGTGCCTGACACAAAGGCTTGTTATGCTTCCCCACCGTGTATGCATCGATGTCCGGATCTTGAGCAGTTGGCTCCCTTGAATGGCCGTCCTGGCGGTGCGTCGTAGGTCGTTTCGCCTTTTCGGACGCAACGGCTCGCTGCTGGCGTGCCTCCTGTTTGTTCTGGCGGTCCTGCTCGGTGGCGCTCTCGAGCGAAGCCTGCCGCTCGCGGTCTACCTGTTGAGCTTCTGGCATTACTATCTCTATTGGCTTGCCTTCACCTTTGGCGCGGTCTCGTTTGGCGTCTTCAAGCGTGATGCCATCGCGATGAAGACGGTCTCGGTCGCCGCCCTGGCGACGGTCTATCTCGCCGCCCCGCTCGACCTTGCCTCCCTGGCCGTCATTGCCGCCGGCATTCTGCTGAACGTCCGCGCGGCGGCGGCCCTCGGAGTCGACCGGACCTATTACGGTCATGAGGTGGCCGGCCTGCCGCCGCGGAGAATTACCGCGTTCCCGTATTCGGTGACTCAACCATCCGATGATCCTGGGAAACGTCGCGGCCTTCGGCGGCACGTTGATCAACCCGGCATTTCGAGAGCTCTGGTGGCCGCTGGCATGCCTGCATGTCGCCCTCAACGTCGGGCTGCTCGTCATGGAGCTGGCAGGCTCGCGCCATCGCATCGTCCGGATCGGCGGCGGCCCCGTCTTCGCAGGCGTTCTGCTTGCTGCGGGCTTCGCCGTCCTGGGGCAGGGGACGCTCGTGATGGCCCCCGTCGCGCTGCTCGGCGCGGCGGCTGTCGCCTGCGCCCTGGCCCTCTACCGCTGCTATGCGCCATTGGCCTCACAGTCCGGCCAGCAGGCCCGGCAAAAGCCCGAAAGAAACCGTAAGGGGGATGCCATGAGCAACATGCTGAGATGGGCCGGCGACAGCACGGAATCTCGACCGCAGGCCCGTGCGTCGCGGCGCTTTCCCGCGACCGTCGGCCGGTTCGACGAAAGCGCCGACCGGGCCGTGATCGACGGGCTGACACGCTGGGTCGAGGATCGCTATCGCGAGGACCTGCTCAAGCGGCCGTCCAAGCACGTCTATATCCGCACCTTGCCCGGCCCCGTGATCGAGCAGGTCGATCGCCTGCGCGACAGCCCGCTCATCCGCTCCTTGATCGCGCGGCAAGTCCCTGCGGGCAGCGTCATTGAGCCGATGAAACACACCGACGAGCTCTATGTGTCGAACTACAACAAGGACCATGGCGGCGATCAGGGCCTCTTCGACAGGCATTACGACGGCAATCTGCGCTTCCTGTCGTCCAGCGTGGTCGTGCGCGCCCTGATCTACCTGCAGTCCGACGCGACCTACCGGGTCGTGTTCGACGACAGCCGGGTCGAGAAGGCGTTTGCGACCTACGATTTCGGCCTGCTGGACTTTCATCGCGAGCTTCATTGGGTCGAGGGCGAATACAACCCGGCCGACCGCCAGCGCATCCTCCTCAAGTGCAACTATCTGGTCACGCCCCGCAACGCCGCCCTGCTGGGGCGGGCGGCGCTCGCCGCCAACACCGGCGTGTTCTACGTCGTGAAATCGGCGATGGAGTACTCGAAGAGTCCCAGCACGCCGCCGCAGGTCGCCGTCGGACTCCTGTGCAATCTCTTTCGCCGGCTGAACAACATCCACCCTCTGATTCCGCTGGTCTTCATCGCCGCTGTCCTCGCCGCGCTCGGCTGGGTGGTCGGATACAGCGTCTCTTTCCTGTAACGGCAGCGCGGTACATTGGTAATTGGCGTGCAACGGTCGTCCCTCTCAACGGCCCTGCCGCGTCGCCTGCCTCCCGGAAAGCACAAGAAACTCGAACGTTGCAACCAACAATCGGCTCAGCTCGGGAACAGCGCCCGCCGCAACGACGCGGGCACCTACGACGGCTGGCCTCTGCTCCCCCTCCACAGCCAAGGAAAGCATCCATGAGTGGTTTCTTCAACGAACTGAAAGTGCAGCGTTGGGACGACCATCGCTACTACCATCACAGCAAGGTCAACCAGTCGCTCCACTTCGTCAGCGCGACGAGCTTCCTCTGTGCCTATGTGATGGCGTTCTCCGATCCCGCGATGGCCGCGCTGATCGGCTGGCTGGCCGCCATGACGACCCGCCAGGTCGGCCACCTCTTCTTCGAGCCGCGCGGCTACGACCAGGTCAACCAGGCGACCGACGACTACAAGGAAGAGATCAAGGTCGGCTACAACATCAAGCGCAAGCTCGTGCTGCTGGCGGTGTGGGCCGCCTCGCCGCTCCTGCTGGTGCTCGATCCCACCCTGCTCGGGATCTTCGTCCCCCATGTCGGCACGGCCGAATTCGTCCGCCATGTCGGCGAAGTCTGGCTGGCGGTGGGCCTGGGCGGCATCGCCTTCCGCACGGTCCAGCTGTTCATCCTGAAGGATTTCCAGACCGGCCTGGTGTGGGCGACCAAGATCGCCACCGATCCGTTCCACGACATCAAGCTCTACCACCGCGCGCCGCTCCATCTCCTGGCCGGCAAGCGGGTGGCGGGCGCGGTCGCCCACCCGATGCCCGAAGCCCTTTGCGAGGAGTGCGCCGAGGAACTTCCCGTCGAGGCCTCAAAGGCGAGCGTCTAGCGGGCGGCTGCCGACGAGGCCGGCCGGGCGCCTTCCGGGCAGGCGCGGGGCGATGGCAGCGCCCAGCATCTCGCGCAGGATGCGGCGCTTGACGGCCCGGTCGGTGTCCAGCGCGCCGGTCTCCCACCAGCCGTCGCGGCGCATGGCATCGGCGGCGGCCAGAAAGCGCTCGGCCACCGCCTCGAAGTCGGCATCGCTGAAATTCAGGCTGAAGACCAGCCGCCCGGTGCCGACCCAGCTCAAGGCCAGGCCGTGGGCCTTGAGGTAGTATTGAAGCATCCAATTGTAGCGCGACGACGCCGTGTGGCAGACCGTCCAGATCGACGACAGGTGCGCGATCTGCAGCGGCAGGCCGCGTTCCTTCAGCCTTCGATTGAGCGAGGCCGTCCGCTTTGCCCAGGTGGCATCGAGGTCGCGGTAGAGTTCCTGCATCTCCGACCCATCGAGATGAAGCAGGAACTCGTTCATCGCCGCCATGACATAGGGATGGGAATTGAATGTCCCCCGCGCGAAGCAGATGTCGGCGGGGCGGTCGTCGCGAAAGCGCTTCATGAAGCGGTGGTGGCCGCACACGACGCCGACGGGCAGGCCGCCGCCGACCGTCTTGCCATAGGTCACGATATCGGCCTCGACGTCGAAATATTCCTGGGCGCCGCCAGGCGCCAGGCGGAAGCCGACGAAGACCTCGTCGAAGATCAGGACGATTCCGCGCTCCGTGCAGACCTTGCGGAGCTCCTTCAGCCAGGCCGCGTAGGCTGCACGATCGACGCTCTTGTCCGGCCGGCTGTGGACCAGGGTCGTGTCAGCCGGCGCCCCGATGTTGGGATGGAGCGCCTGCACCGGATTGACCAGCACGCAGGCGATGTTGCGGCGGCTCCGCAGCACCGCAAGAGTGGCGTCGGACATTTCCGCCAGCGTGTAGGTGTTGTCGGCGGGCACCGGGTTGCCCACGCCGGGCTGAACGTCGCCCCACCAGCCGTGGTAGGTGCCGCAGAAACGCACGAGATGGGAGCGTCTTGTGTGATAGCGGGCCAGACGGACCGCCTGCATCACCGCTTCCGTCCCCGACATGTGGAACGAGATCTCGGCCTTGCCGGAAATCCGCGCCAGGCGCGCCACGTTGTCGGCGACCAGCGACGGGTAGGATCCCAGCACCGGGCCGAGCGCGCTCACGCGCCGGGCGCCACGCTCCATGCAGCCTTTGTAGAAATCGTATCCCAGCAGGTTCACGCCGTACGACCCGGTGAGATCGTAGAAGACGTTGCCGTCGAGATCGGTGAGCTGGACGCCGTTCGACGCGGCGAGAAACGAACCAGTGGGCAAATGCGCCTTCACGTACGGGCTGAACGGGAAGGGCACGCGGTAGCTCTCGGTGAACTGCAGGTCGGAGATGCGGAGCGCCGCTTCGGCTGTCTGGTCCAGTGTCCGCGCAGCCGTCGTCCGCAGGAGGCCCGACAGTCCCTCGAAGGCGGCGCGGCGCCGGGCCGCGACGTCTGTGCCGGCGCCGTCGGCGTGGAAGAAATCGGCGTCGTCAAAGGCGTAGTGGGGCACCAGCGCCGCGATGCGACGGGAGAGGCGCGAATGGCCGGCGAGGGACCGATGCTTGGCGCGGGACAGAGCGAGCCTTGCGCGCAGCTTCACCGCCGCCATGGCGACCAGCAGACCGGCCAGCATGAACGCGGCGACCGACCCGGCATCCAGTGTCATTGCCATCCAGTCTCCCTAGCCTCCTCGGTCGCGACATGAGCCTGCGTTCGGAACTCACGAGGATCCTCCATCAGGAAGACATCAACTTCCTGCTGACGAACCGGATTCCCCGGCGGCTCGTCACGCGGTTCCTCGGGTGGTTCAGCAAGATCGAGAATCCCGTCCTGGCGCGGGCGTCGATCGCGGTTTGGCGCCTGTTTGCCGATCTCGACCTCAGTGACGCCAGGCTGCAGTCCTTCACAAGCCTGCATGCCTGCTTCACGCGCGCGCTGAAGCCGGGTGCGCGCTCTGTCGATGCCGATCCGCTTGTGCTCGCGAGCCCGTGCGATGCCATCGTCGGCGCCTGCGGGGCGGTCGACGGCACCCAGGTGCTTCAGGCCAAGGGCTTCCCGTACACGCTGCAGGATCTGCTGGTCGATCCGGCGTTGATCGAGGCCTACCGCGACGGCCAGTACGCGACGCTCCGGCTCACCTCGAGCATGTACCACCGGTTTCATGCGCCTCATGACGGCACGGTCGAGCGCGTGACCTACATTTCGGGCGATACGTGGAACGTCAATCCGATCGCGCTCAGGCGCGTGGCCAGGCTGTTCTGCAAGAATGAGCGGGCCGTGATCCGGACCAGGCTCGCCGGAACCGGTCACCTCGTGACCCTTGTGCCGGTCGCAGCCATTCTCGTCGCCAGCATTCGCCTGCATTTTCTCGATGTCACGATGAACATGAACTACCGAGGCGCTGCCGAGATCGACTGCGCCGCCGCCTTCAGAAAGGGCGACGAGCTCGGCTGGTTCGAGCATGGCTCGACGATCATCGTGTTTGCGCCGCCGGGATTTCGCCTCTGCGACGACATCCGCGAAGGCACTTTGGTCCGGATGGGCTGCGCGCTCATGCACCTTCCATGACGATGCCTGGGCCTGCCGCAGGCCAAGACCAAGGGCACGACAGGCGTCCTTCCTTTTGTAGGGAAGCCGTTGCATGCCCGTGAATCTGCTGTGTCAGTAGGGTGACATGCGGCCGTCGTGATCTGTCCCGGCTCCCGCGTGCGTCGTCCGTCTGCGGCTCTTACCTTCTGGGCATTTCGTCACTCGCGGACACCCCGGTATGCTGCAAGATGATCTACCGACGAGGAGCAAGGGCATGATCGATCTCCGCAACGCGCGTCTGCTGGCGAGATATCGCCTGTGGGCGGACCAGCTCACCTTCGACGCGGTCGCCGCGTTGCCGCCGGGAGAGGCTGCGAAGGAACGGCCGACGCTCTTCAAGACGATGATCGGCACGCTCAACCACAACTACGTCATCGATCTGGTCTGGCAGGCGCATCTCGAAGGCCGCGACCACGGCTTTCAGGCGCGCAACCTGGTGCTGCACGAAAGCCTGCCCGAGCTCTGGAAGGCGCAGCAGGCCATCGATCAGTGGTACATCGACTGGAGCGACCGGCAGTCACCGCAATCGCTCGACGAGACCGTGCATTTCCAGTTCATCGGCGGCGAGCGTGGGGCGATGACGCGCGGCGACATGCTGCTGCACGTGGTCAATCACGCGACTTACCATCGCGGATGGGTCGCCGAAATGTTCTTCCAGGTGCCGGCCCGCAATCCGGCGACGGATCTGCCTGTCTATCTCCGCGATCATTCGGCGGGCGCAACCTCATCGTGAGTCGGCGGCGCGAGCCTGGGCGCCATCGTGTCGAATACGCCGTCGCGTCGGACGAGCGCATGAAAGAGCGCCGCCGCGACATGCAACAGGATCAGGGCAAAGAACGCGAAAGCCAGATAGAAATGCGCGTCCCACAGCAGCGCATGCAGGCTGTCGCTCTGCGGCAGGATCGCCGGAAGATGCACGCCGCCGAACAGCACCACCGGGTAGGCGGCGGCCGACAGCATCCCCCAGCCGATCAGCGGCATGGCGATCATCAGGACATAGAACGCGTAGTGCGACAGGTGGGCCGCGAGCTTCATCGGCTCGGGCAGGTCGGCCGGCAGCGGCGGCGCGCCGTAGCGCAGGCGCACGGCCAGGCGGATCAGCGCGAGCACCAGGATGGCGATGCCGAGCGGCTTGTGGATCGAAACGAGCGTCAGATATTTCGGCATGACGGTCGACACCATGCCGACGCCGATGAACAGCATGGCCAGGATGCAGACCGCCATGAGCCAGTGCAGCAGCGCGCTGGAGCAGGGTGAAGCGTTGGCGATCGCCGCTCATGGCTTGGCCTCCGGTGCGGTTCGGGGATAGTCCTTGGCCTCGGCCGTGCGACGGTCATATGACTTCGCGTAGGCAGACGACCGGGCGGCCGGGAACGGGTCGTCCGACGTCCGCATGCCGGTCGGCAGGACGGTCGGATCGAAGTTGATGTCGCGGCACGGGCCGTCCCGCTCGGCTTCGATCTGCTGCACGATGAGCGTGCCGACCTCGACGGTGCGCCGGTCTTCCGGCCAGGCCTTGCTCGGATCCGCGGTGGGATCGCCCGGATTGGCGACGGTCACCGCCATGGTCCAGCGCTGCGGCCCGCCGCGGACCCGCTCGGTGATCTCCTGCTCGAGGAAGTCGGGGCCACGCTTGGCGAGATCATCGGGCGAGACCGGGACAGGTTGCGCCGCCGGCAGGAGCGACCATCGCACCGCATGCTCCGCGCCGGAACTGTCGACGAAGATGAAGCTGTTGAGGCTGTTGAACCGCTCTTCCGCGTAGCTGCCGGTCCAGGGTGCGCTCTTGGCCCAGGCGCCGAACGCCGCGATCTCGGGATGCGCGGCGGCGAATGTCTTCATCGCGTTCGGGTCCTTGCTGCGCCGAGGCGAGCAGCAGCTCGTAGAAGGCTTGCGGCGTCGACACCGGAAAGAACGGCGGATCGATCATGGCGCTGCGCCATTCCTGCCCGTCCGGCGTCGAGATCCGCAGTCCCATGCCGCGCACCCGGACCGTCGCATCCGGCGCGTTCGGATCGGCGTGCCGAGATTGAAGCGTCCGACGACCGGATACTGGCCGCGGGTGAAAACCTGGGCCTGCGAGAGCGCCGACCCGGCCCCGTTCGCTTCGAAGATGCCGGTGAAGCAGATGCCCTTGGCATGGTTTCGGCGATGGCCGAGCGGCGGCTCGTCACCGGGCGGCGTGAACGCATCCACCATCTTGTCCGGCGTGAGACGCTGGGGCGACAACCATCCCGCCGTGTAGGCGAAGGCGGCGGCGCCGCCACCGATGACGACGGTGATCAGCGCCAGCGATCCAAGCAGGGAACGCGCTGGCGAGCGGCGTGGCTTGAGCATTCACTCTTCCTTCTACGGTTCACAGGCTGCTGGCTGCGTGACCGATAACACCGCTGAAATGCCCGGTATTTCATTTTCGACGCTGCGCTTTTCAAAACACACGAATGTAGTGCACCCCCAAAGTGAGACAGGAAAACAGCGGACAGTTTCTCGCGCAAAGTTCCTGCAGGGACTTTCCGGCACTTTCCGCCCGTTTCCGCCCACGCCGGGCGGCGGAAACCGGCCCGTCGCGATGATTGAAATCATTGACGAATTCGACACGCCCGAACGGGTGCCAAGGGCTTTCCGCCCTTTCCGCCCTTTCCGCCCGGTCGCCCTCGCTCAAGTTCTGAATGGTCTGCGGATGCCGAAGAAGTCGCCCGGCGCCTCGGTGCGCCGAGCGGCAATCGTTACGGACGAGTTCGCAATACTCCCGTTTGGAGAGCGTCGGTTGTCCGGGGTTGGCCATCTGTCGATCCTCTGCGCGTCCGTGTCGACAGGCATACGCCACAACATTGCTCAGGAACGTCAACGACAAGAAGTGCTCGGTGTATGCACTCCGGCGCGTGACTATTCTTGCGTACCGGCGGGGGCGGCGCTGCCATGGCAGGGGCATCGCGCCACCCGCCTATCCGACGCCGCCTGGTCGAATTTCGGCAGGCGCAGAGTGCAATTATTTCTGTCTTCGACACTTCGGCAAAAGCCCATGGGTCCGGCCGCACAGCGGCGTGCTGCGTCTGCCAGGCTGCCCAAGATGGCGGCAGTCGTCGCAGCATGTTGCTTTATGGTCACACTGGAGGTGGGGTCGCCGCCGGGGGAGGAAGACGTAGAGCAAATTCGTCTCGCACCGTGTAAAATGCATGCAACATGACTCTAGGAGGTACGCAGATGAGAAAAGCATTGTGCGTCGCGGGGGCGCTCGTGTTGTTGCCGTCGATCAGCCACGCGCAGGAGTTTGCACCGCTGCAGGGCTTCTATATCGGCGCTGGCGCGGGCGGTGCGTGGTACCTCCCCAGTTCGACGACCATCGGTGGAACGTTTTCCGGCACGACCGGCATGCTGGCCGACGTCGTGGCCGGCTATGACTTCGTCGGTCCGCGTGTCGAGCTCGAAGTGGGCTTCGGCTTCATTCCCTTCACTGCCAACCTTGCCGGAACGGCGGCACAATCGAATTTCAGCGGCAGTGCCCATCAGCTGCAGGTCATGGCCAAGGCGCTCTATGATTTCATTCCGGCTTCGACCATCACGCCCTATATCGGTGCGGGCGCGGGCGTTGCCTTCGTCGACAGCAACTCCTTCCTGGGCAACACGACGTTCGCCTACGAGGGCATCGTCGGCCTGGGGTACAACATCGACAGCCAGTGGCGCGTCGCCCTCGAAGGCCGCTTCCTGGGCACGACGACCGCAAACGTGATCATCAACGGCGTGAACGTGGGGGTCAACAACGCCAACATCATCGCGATGGTGTATGGCCAGTACAAGTTCGCCCCGCCGGTCTCCGCGGCGCCTCCGCCGCCGCCCTCCACCGCCCCGCCGTCCTTCATGGTGTTCTTCGACTGGGACAGCGCGCGACTGTCGGAGGCGTCGCTGAACGTGGTGAGGCAGGCGTCGGCGGCGTTCAAGAGCAAGGGCAGCGCCCGCATCAGGGCGACCGGGCACACCGATACGTCGGGCCCGGAGTCCTACAACATGGCGTTGTCGCTGCGTCGCGCGAATGCGGTCAAGGATGCGCTGGTCCGCGACGGCGTGCCGGCTGCCGCGATCACGGTCATCGGCCGCGGCGAAGCCGGCCTGCTGGTCAAGACCGCCGACGGCGTGCGCGAGCCGCAGAACCGTCGCGTCGAGATCGTCATCGACTAGGCAGTCGTTCCGGCGGCTCGCCAGCCGTCGTTCGAAAGATCGCGGCGCCTCGGGTGATTTCCCGGGGCGGGCGGATTTGCTCTAGCCTCTCACCTGGACGGCATCGGCGATGAACTGCAGTTCGCTGCTGGGTATGGGCGCTGCCGATTCGCGGCAGAATGCGGCGCCCAGGATCCAGTTGATCTGTCCACCGACCGCGGGCCCGTTGCGCACGAACGCGATGCACTGGCGCTGGGCCTTCTGGAACGCCACGTAGTGGTCGCCCGCCTGGCTGCCGTTCAAGGTCCAGCCGCTTCCGCCGGTGGTGACGTTCTTGAGCGCATCCGCGGTGCGTAGCCATTCGATGGCCGTCGAGCCTGCGACGGCGCTCATCCCGCCGACACCATGGGCCTCGACGAGCCGGTAGAGGCCGATGGCGACTTCGCTTTTCGAATCGGTGTAGGTGAGCCGCCAGCTCTGCACGTTGCCCACCCGAAACGTCCGCACATTCGACGCCCAGCACCGGGTGAAGGGCACGCCGTAAACGGGTGCGGTGGCGCAGGGTATCTCATTGGCAAAATTCCAGGAGTCCTGCGCGAGGGCTGCCCGGGAGGCGCCCGTCACGACCAGAAGTGCCAGAATTGCCGTCAGCGACTTGAGGGAATGGACAAGTCTGCCCGGCGCTGGTGACGCAGCCCGTGGCCTCTCGCCCGACTCGGACTTCTGTTGGTAGCCGGATTCTTTTCGCCTCAAGTCGACAGGCTCCCAACCGATTTGCGCACAAAACATCCCATGGATCCGCGGTAAACTCAACGCGCCGGCGTCAGGCCGTAAGGGCAGGAACTGGAGCCGGGAAACTCGATGCGCCGTCCCGACGTGTCCTGGCACGATACGCCGCCACCCGAATTCCTTGGGGAGCTCGACGGATAGGAAGGCGCCGGCGAAGGCGACGCCGCGGCGCGCGCCCGCGCGGCCGCCTCTTCCTTGCGCCGCGCTTCCTCGGCCTTTTTCTGATCGTCATCGTACTTTGAAAGCGCCGGAGAGGCTTCGCTCAGCAATGCCTGTTGTTGCGCGGCGATCAGGAAGCCCGTTGTCGGCTGGTTGCGGGCGCGCTGCCAGTCCGTGATCATCTCGCGCGATCGCGGACCAAAAACGCCGTCGGCGCCGTGCGTGTCGAAGCCGAGCGATGTCAACGCCACCTGGATCCGCTGGCGATCGACGATCGAGAGGTGCAGCGCTGTTTCGGCCGCCTCTGCTGCCTTTTGAGCGGCGGCATCGGCCGCGGCCTTCTGTTGCGCCTCGGCGGCAGCCTTCTGTTGTGCTTCGGCAGCGGCTTTGGCCTCTGCTGCCTTTTGAGCGGCGGCCTCGGCGGCGGCCTTCTGCTGGGCTTCGGCCGCGGCCTTGGCCTCCGCCGCCTTTTGAGCCGCCGCCTCGGCGGCGGCTTTCTGCTGGGCTTCGACTGCGGCCTTGGCCTCTGCCGCCTTTTGAGCCGCTGCCTCAGCGGCGGCCTTTTGCTGGGCTTCAGCAGAAGCCTTCTGCTGTGCCTCGGCGGCGGCCTTCTGCTGGGCTTCAGCGGCAGCTTTCTGCTGTGTCTCGGCGGCGGCTTTCTGCTGGGCTTCAGCGGCAGCCTTCTGCTGTGCTTCGGCGGCGGCCTTCTGCTGGGCTTCGGCGGCAGCTTTCTGCTGTGTCTCGGCGGCCGCCTTCTGGGCTTCGGCGGTGGCCTTCTGCTGGGCTTCGGCGGCAGCTTTCTGTTGTGCCTCGGCGGCGGCCTTCTGCTGAGCCTCGGCGGCAGCTTTCTGTTGGGCTTCGGCAGCAGCCTTCTGCTGGGCTTCGGCGGCGGATTTCCGCTGAGCTTCGGCAGCGGCTTTTTGCTGGGCTTCAGCGGCTGCCTTCTGTTGAGCCTCGGCGTCGGCTTTTTGCCTGGCCGCCTGCTCGGCTCGCTGTCGCTCCGCCAGCGCCTTGGCTGTTTGGTCGCGACCGTCCGTCTTCTGATCGGCAAACGGCGCCGGCGAAGGGGCGGGCTTGGTCGCGAACAGCAAATATCCACCCACGGCCAGGATGAGGATCGCCACCAGTGCGCCGCCAAACAGCTTGAGGCGGTTCCTGCCGGCAATGGCCAACATCTGCGACGGGTCGCTGCTGGCCGCCGGCGGTGAGGGAGGGGCCTTCGCTTTCGGCGCCGGCTCGGGCGTCTTCGCGACCGGGACGAGCGGCTTCGGTGCGGCGCCGGGCTTCACGCGCTTGACGACGGTCGCATCGCCGTCCGATGCCTCCGTCGCCGACAGAACGTCGCGCCAGACGGCGATCGATTGCGGGCGGTCTTTTGCCCGCAGCGCCAGGCCGGCATCGAGCCCTGGCAGCGTGCCGGCCGAGAAGCCCGCCAGCGGAAGACCGGCCAAGGGTTCGTAGGTATCGTTCAGTGCGCGTTCCAGGGAGCTGGGCGGCGCGTGTCCCGTGATCGAGTGATAAAGCGTGGCCGAGACGCTGTAGATATCCGTCCACGGTCCCTGCTTGTCCGATGTGAGCTGTTCGGCGGCGGCATAGCGCGGCGTGAAGATCGCCGTCATCGCCGCCGTACGATCCGCCATGGCTGCGCGCGACGCGCCGAAGTCGATCAGCGTCGGATTGTCCTTGGCATCGAGAATGATGTTCGCAGGCTTGACGTCGCGATGCAGGAAGCCCGCCTTGTGAACCTCCTCGAGGCCGCCGAGCAGGCGGTCGAGCAAACGCTCGATGGTCACTGCCGGCAACTGCTTGTCGCGCTTCAGGCGCTGCTCGAGCGTTTCGCCGCGCGCCAGGCCCATCACCATGTAGGCCGTTCCGTTGGCTTCGAGGTAGTCGTAGACGCGGACAATCGAGGGAACGCCCTCGAGCGTCGCGAGAATGCGGGCCTCTTCGAGGAAGCGCTCGCGTCCCCAGATGAAATCTTCCGCAAGCTGCGTCGAGCGAGGCACGACCGTCGTGCCGTTCTCGCGGAGCGCCAGCGATGTCGGCAGATATTCCTTTACCGCGACCTCGCGGCCGAGCGTCGTGTCGCGCGCGTAGTAGGTGATGCCGAAGCCGCCGTGGCCCAGAACGTTGATCAGCTCATAATTACGCAGCCGGGTGCCCGCCGGGAGCGTACCGCGGAGTTCATTAGGCTTGGCGTCTGCCTTGGTATCGGCCGCCATACACTGCTGCCCTTGGGCATCGGGGTTACGTTGTCGGCTGCTCTACCCTATGTTGTGATTTTACACAGCGTCAAGAATAGGGCGCCCGACCGCGATCGGCCTCAGGATACCCTAGGTACAAACACCTATAAAGGCATCAGGCGCCGCCAATCGCGCTTGGCGCCCCTGCTAATTGTGTCTTCCGAAGGTGACAGAACGCACTGACGGTAATCGGCGTCGGAATATTCTCTTGTCGAACAGACGGACGTTGCAGGATAGTCGGTGTGCCGCCCGTTCGCCGGGAATGCCGTCCTTCGTGGAAGCGAGAAACACGTGCGCACGATTGAGCTGAAGCCACTGATCGGACGCCTCAACGACGTTTGCCGTCGCGCTCTCGAAGCGGCGGCTGGCGCTACGGCTCTGCGAACGCACTACAACGTCGAGATCGAACATCTGTTGATCGGCTTGCTCGATCGTTCCGATACCGACGTCGCCGCGATCCTGCGCAAGTGGGATGTCGAGCCGGCCCGGCTATTGATCGACGTCAACCGGTCGCTCGATCGGATGAAGACCGGCAACGCCCGCGCGCCGGCGCTCTCGCCCGACATCGTGGACATGGTCAAGCAGGCGTGGCTGCTGGCCTCGGTCGAGCAGGGCGCGAACCGCGTGCGCTCGGGCCACCTGCTCTGGGCATTGCTCTCCGATGACATGCTGGCGCGGCGGGCGCGCGAGATCTCGGGACTTCTGGCTCAGGTTCCGCCGGATTCGCTCAAGGCCGACTATCTCGCGATCTGCGCCAACACCGCGGAGGCGGCGCAGGCGACAAGCCAGGCGGTCGGCTCCGAAGCAGCGGGCACCGGGTCGGGCGAAGCCAGACCCGGCGGATCCGCGGCTCTCGATCAATTCACGATCGATCTCACGGCGCAGGCCAAGGCCGGCAAGATCGATCCGATTCTCGGCCGGGATTTCGAGATCCGGCAGATGGTCGACATCCTCACCCGTCGCCGGCAGAACAATCCGATCCTCACCGGCGAGGCGGGCGTCGGCAAGACTGCCGTCGTCGAGGGGCTGGCGCTGCGCATCGCCGCGGGCGACGTGCCGCCCGCGCTGCGCGACGTGACATTGCGCACACTCGATCTCGGCCTGCTGCAGGCCGGGGCAGGCGTGAAGGGCGAATTCGAGAACCGCCTGAAGTCGGTGATCGAAGAGACCAAGGCCAGCCCCAAGCCGATCATTCTGTTCATCGACGAAGCCCACACGCTGATCGGCGCCGGCGGCGCTGCGGGACAGAACGACGCCGCCAACCTCTTGAAGCCGGCCCTGGCCCGTGGCGAGCTGCGGACGATCGCCGCGACCACCTGGGCCGAATACAAGAAGTACTTCGAGAAGGATGCCGCTCTCACCCGTCGCTTCCAGACCGTGAAGGTCGAGGAGCCGAGCGAGAAGGTGGCGACCGCCATGATCCGCGGTCTCGTCTCGATCCTCGAACTGCACCACAAGGTTCGTATCCTCGACGAGGCGGTGAGCGAAGCGGTGCGCCTGTCGGCCCGCTACATTCCCGCCCGCCAGCTGCCCGACAAGGCCGTCAGCCTGATCGATACCGCCTGCGCTCGCGTGGCGATGAGCCAGAACGCGATCCCGGCGCCGATCGACGATCGCCAGCGTCGGATAGACCTGATCGACACCGAGCTGAAGATCGTCGAACGCGAGATGTCGGCGGGCGCCGACCATGCCGTGCGGCGCGACGAACTCACCGCCGAACGCCAGCGCACCAGCGAGGAGCTGGCCAAGCTGCAGGAACGCTGGGAGGCCGAACGCGTCATCGTGACCGAGATCGACGCGGTGCGCGGCAGCATCGATGCCGCCATGGCCGCCAAGACGAGCGCCGGCGACGGACCCAATGGCGCCGCGGGCAACGACGGCCAGGCCGATCGCGCCAAGCTGGCGGAACTTTCCACGCGCCTGCGCGCGCTGCAGGGTGAACAGCCGCTGATCTTCCCCGTGGTCGACGGCCAGGCGATCGCCGAGATCGTCGAAGGATGGACCGGCATTCCCGCCCGCCGGATGCAGTCCGACGAGATCCGCACCGTGCTCAACCTGCGCGAATCCATGGAGCGCCGCGTCATCGGCCAAAGCCATGCCATGGAAGCCGTCGCGCAGGCCATCCGCACCAGTCGCGCGGGCTTGACCGATCCGCGCCGGCCGATCGGCGTCTTCCTGTTGGTGGGCACGTCGGGCGTCGGCAAGACCGAGACAGCCCTCAGCCTTGCCCAGCTGCTCTATGGCGGCGAGCAGAACGTGACGACGATCAACATGTCGGAGTTCAAGGAGGAGCACAAAGTCAGCCTGCTGATGGGCAGCCCGCCGGGCTATGTCGGTTATGGCGAAGGCGGCGTGCTGACCGAGGCGGTTCGGCGACGGCCCTACAGCGTTGTGCTGCTGGACGAGATGGAGAAGGCCCATCCCGGTGTCCAGGACGTGTTCTTCTCGGTGTTCGACAAGGGCAACATGAAGGACGGCGAAGGCCGCGACATCGATTTCAAGAACACCGTCATCATCATGACGAGCAATGCCGGCACCGATCTGATCACCAAGCTGTTCGCCGATCCCGAGACGGCGCCCGATGCCGCGGGTCTCGCGGAGGCACTGCGGCCGGAGCTGGCGAAATTCTTCAAGCCGGCCTTTCTCGGTCGTGTAACGCTGGTGCCGTATTTTCCCCTTCCCGATGCAATTATCCGGCAGATCGTGGTGATGCAGCTCAAGCGGATCGGCGCGCGCGTGCTCGAGAGCTATCGTGCGACGTTCGACTGGACGCCGGAACTGGTCGAGATGATTGCCGCGCGCTGCACGGAAAGCAGTTCAGGCGCGCGCAACGTCGAGAACATCCTCGCGCGCACACTGTTGCCTGAGCTGTCAGGTGAAGTGCTCGCGCGTTTGGCTGACGGCGAAACGATCCGCAGTGTTCACGCCGGCATTAAATCGGATGGGTTGTTATTCTTTGCCATTAACAAACCTTAAAGTGTTGTTAGCTTTCCCCTGCTCGTCATCATGGAGGTCGATGTGCCAATCTACATGAAGTTCGGTAGTATCCCTGGAGATGTGACAACCGACGGCTACAAGAATTGGATCGAGCTGAACTCGTTCCAGTTCGGAGTTTCCCGAGGAGTTAGCAGTGGCGCCGGTGGCGGCTCGCGCGAAAGTTCGGCGCCGAGCATCAGCGAGATCGTCGTGACCAAGTATTTCGACGCCGCGTCCCCCAAGCTCTATCAGGACTCGGTGGCCGGAACCTTCGATACGAAGGTCGAGATCAAGATGAACACGACGACAAAAAACAAGACTGAAACGTTCCTCACCTATGAACTGACGGATTGCGGCGTCAGCAGCTATTCGCAGAGCTCAGGTGGTGACGCCCCGGTCGAAAGCCTGTCGCTGAATTTCATCAAGGTCATGGTGACACCGACGCCGCTCGACAAGTCGGGCCAGATCAAGAAGGGTGACGTCGTCACCTATGATCTCCTCGAGATGAAGGCGAGCTGAGGCTTTCCAGCCGCAACTGACGGGATGCGTCCCCTATACAATGGAGGCCGGTGCGTTCTTCGCGACCGGCCTCTTCCCGTGGAGCACGCCAGCAGTGAGGACGGTCGTCCCTTACTGCTCGGCGACGGGCCGTTTCATGCCGGCGCTGGTCAGCAGTGTTTGGCGGGCGGTCTCGTCGGGCATCAGCTCCGCAACGAGGTCGGGCCATCCCAGTCGCGCCCGCCGAGCCGCCTCGTCCAGGGTGAAGCCGATGGGCGAGTTGGGCTCGTTGCTCTTGAACCACGCAGCGACCTCTGCGAGCCGACGCAGGGCCTGCTCGCGCCCCGTCAAGGCGCCCGGCGATGCCGTGGCAGCCGATCCCTCAGCGGCGGGCTCGCCGTCTGCCGTCGTTTCCGGTGTGTCCGGAGGCGCGAACCGCTTGCTGATTTCCAACATGGCTTCCAGCACCTCTCGCACCCGATTGCCCGAGGGACTTTCCGAACCCGCCTTTTCGTCGAGCATGCGCTCCATCTCCTTCCAGGCGGCGACGACCTGGACGAGCGAGTCGCGTTGCGTCGACCAATGAGGCCCGCCTGCCAGGCGTGCTTCCTTCTCGACGTCTTCGAAAGGCATGACGCCCGCATCGATCCGCTGGGCGCGCCGGGCGGGGTCGGAAATGCCCGACAGTTCGAGCGCTGCCTGGTACTGCCAGAAACTGAACGGGGTACCATCCGGTCGGCGGAACACGACGGTTTTCCGCAGGGGCTGCATCAGCGTGCCGTCGGCGCCTTGACCGGAAAGCCCGGCCACGGCTGCAAGCCGTGTCTCCATGCCGGTCTCGTCGGGCATTGGAAACAGCCCGTCCCAGTGTCGTTCGACAAGCCCGCCGATGACCGCGGCTCCCGCCATCAGGCCGCGCAGGCCGGCAATCCGCACCAGCGCTTCGGTCAGCCAGGTCGCCACCTCGAGATCCTTGGAATTCGACTTCAAGGCGTCGATCGCCGTCGTGGCAACCGGGCGCCAGAGCGCCGGCAGGCCTTCGTCGCCGCCCTCGGTCTCGGCCTGCCGCTCGGCGTCACGCGCCGCGGCACGGGCGTCGCGAAGACGGAAGTAGATCGAGTTTGGCGCGAAATCCTGTCGGAGATCGACACCGGTCGACTGGTCGCCGGCAAGCGGCGCCAGGATTGCTTCAAGCTCGGCCGTCTCAAGTTCCGGAATCATTGTGAAGCCACCCGCAGACTGATCCGCTATGATACAGTTCATGCCGTCGTATTGCAGTGTCAAACACGACGGGAATGTGCTTTTGGCCACGCTGGCGGACGCCGACCTGGTGCATGGTGCCTTGGCACCCCGGCCGTACTGGCGTGAATTGGATAATCACGCGGCCTCGCAGCCGCCGGGAGCAGGGCCGGCCCATGGACTGCCCCTGCCGTCCAGAGTAGTCTTTGAACAGGAGGGTCTGTGCGATGAGCTCCAGTATCCACGATAAGCTGAATCGTGTGCGCAAACCCCGGGTGCACATCACCTACGACGTCGAAACCGAAGGCGCTCAGATCCAACGAGAGCTGCCGTTCGTGGTCGGTGTCATGGGCGATTTCTCGGGCGATCCGACGACGCCGCTGAAGCCCCTGGCGGACCGCAAATTCACGCAAATCGACCGCGACAACTTCAACGACGTGATGGCCAACATGGCGCCCGGCCTGAAGCTCAAGGTCGACAACAAGCTTGCCGACGACGGCACGCAGATGGCCGTCGACCTCAAGTTCAACTCGATGGACGATTTCGAGCCGGCGCGTGTCGTCGCCCAGGTTCCGGCCCTCGCCGCCCTGCTGGAGACCCGCGAGAAGCTGCGCGACCTCATGAGCAAGGCCGACCGCTCCCAGGAACTCGAAAACCTGCTGGAGCAAGTGTTGCGTTCGCAGGACGACCTCAAGTCGCTGTCCGGCGAACTCACCAGCAAAAAGACGGAGGGCTAACAGATGGCCGAGAGCGCCCGCGAGTCCGGTGCCGCCACATCGACCGAGGCGGCGCCCGGTCTGCTTGAACAGATCATTACCAACACCAAGCAGACGCAGCCCGACCGCGCCCAGGACCTCGTCAAGAACCTCGTTGAGCAGGCGTTGGCCGGCACGGTCACGTTCGACCGCAATCTGACGCGTACTTTCGACAAGGCGGTCGCTGCGATCGACGCCAAGATGTCGGCGCAGCTCAACGCGATCATGCATGATCCGAAGTTCCTCAAGCTCGAGGGCAGCTGGCGGGGCCTGCACTACCTGGTGCAGAATTCCGAGACCGGTACGTCGCTCAAGCTCCGCGTGTTGAACATCGGCAAGCGCGAGCTGAACCGCGACCTCAGCCGGGCCATCGAGTTCGACCAGAGCCAGCTCTTCAAGAAGATCTATGAGAACGAGTTCGGCACGCCCGGCGGCGAGCCCTACGGGGCGCTGATCGGCGACTACGAATGGACGAACCATCCCGACGATCTCGAGACGTTGCGGCTGATGTCCAATATCTCCGCCGGCGCGTTCGCACCCTTCATCACCGCGGCCGGGGCCGGCATGTTCGGCTTCGACTCGTGGACGGAGCTGTCCAAGCCGCGCGACCTCGCCAAGATCTTCGATACGGTCGAGTTCCAGAAGTGGCGCAGCTTCCGCGACAGCGAGGACTTCGCGCTTCGTCAATCTCGTCATGCCGCGCGTCATCGCGCGCCTGCCTTATGGCGCCGCGACCAAGCCGATCGACGAGTTCGCCTACGAAGAGGCTCCGGCGGGTCCCGACGGCAAGGCGCGGGCGATGGACCATGAATCCTATTGCTGGTCCAACGCCGCCTACGTGATGGGAGCGCGGCTGACCGACGCCTTCGCCAAGTATGGCTTTTGCACCGCCATCCGCGGCGCCGAGGCCGGCGGCAAGGTCGAGAACCTGCCGACCCATATCTTCACCTCGGACGACGGCGACACTGACACGAAATGCCCGACCGAGATCGGCATCACCGACCGGCGCGAGTTCGAGCTGTCGAACCAGGGCTTCCTGCCGCTTTGTCACTACAAGAACACAGACTACGCGGTGTTCTTCGGCGGCCAGACGGTGCAGAAGCCGAAGAAGTACGATCGTCCCGAAGCCACGGCCAACGCCGCGATTTCGGCGCGGCTTCCCTACATCATGGCAACCAGCCGTTTCGCCCACTACCTGAAGGTGATGGCGCGCGACAAGATCGGCAGCTTCATGGAAGCCAGCAACGTCGAAACCTGGCTCAATCGCTGGATCCAGAACTACGTCAATCCCAACGTCGATGCCGGGCAGGACATGAAGGCCCGCTTCCCGTTGCGTGAAGCGAAGGTCGAAGTGAAGGAAATTCCGGGCAAGCCGGGCTCCTACAACGCCGTCGCCTATCTGCGGCCCTGGCTGCAGATGGAGGAGCTGACCACGAGTCTGCGGATGGTGGCGAACATACCCAAGATGGCCTGAGCGCGCGGACCACTTGGCTTGCGCTCGCCGTACAGGGCGGGACCGGCGATTCCATGGGTAACGAAGCGACGATAGCAGGCGCCTCCGCGACGGCCCTCGAACAGGGCGCGCAGGCAGCCCCACCGAGTTGGTCGCTGCGCGAGCAGGTCCTGGCCGGCCGGTTCTTCGGTGACCGACACACCGTCGTTGCCGCCGAATTGGCGGCGTTCCTGCACGGCGGCCTCGACGTCGCGGATGCGCTGCAAGCGTGGTTCGGCGAGGCCCTCACAGGTCTCCTCGCCAAGGGATCGTTGCGCGCGGCACTTGACCGCGACATCGCCGATATCGATGCAGCACTCAGCGAGCAACTCGACGCCGTGCTGCATGCCCCGCGATTTCTCAACCTCGAGGGACGCTGGCGGGGCCTTGCCTGGCTGATCTCCGGCATCGAGCCCGGTCGCCGCATCAAGGTGCGACTGCTGCCGATCGCCTGGGTCGAGCTGTGCCGGGACCTCGAGCGGGCGCTCGAGTTCGACCAGAGCGTGACCTTCCGGCGGATCTACGAGGACGAATTCGGCATGCCCGGCGGCGAGCCGTATGGGCTGATGGTGATCGACCGCGCCGTCCGACATCGCGCGGCGCCAGGGGCGACGACCGACGACGTGGGCGCCCTGATGCGGCTCTCCGCCGTCGCCGCGGCCGCCTTCATGCCGACCGTGCTGGCGCTCGATCCGCGGACCCTGGAAGTCGACGAATTCTCCGACCTCGAAGGCGTGCGCGACGTCACCGCACCGTTGCGCGGCGCCGAGCACATACGCTGGCGCGGCCTCGCCGGCCGTGCCGACATGCGCTTCGTGGCGGTCACCTTGCCGCGCCTGCTGGCGCGCCACCCGTGGGCGGACGATCCCAGTCGCGTCGACCGTTTCCGCTACTGTGAATATGCGCCGACCGCGGGGACGCGCGTGTGGATGAGCGCCGCCTACGCGTTTGCCGCCTGTGCCGTTCGCGCGTTCGCCGAGAACAGCTGGCCGGCCGACGTGCGCGGCGTGGAGATCGACCGGGTCGGCGGCGGGCTCATCACCAACCTCGACGCCGAGCCTTTTGCCAGCGGGCCGCCCCGTGTCTGGCCGCGCCGGGCCGTCGAATACCAGTTCAGCCATCGCCAGGAGCACGCGCTGGTCGAGGTCGGGTTGATGCCGGTCGGCGCGCTGCCGTTCGGGCCCGACATGGTGTTCGGCGCGTCGCGCAGCATGCAGGCGCCGGCAAGCTATTCCGGCGCCTCGGCCGCCGCTGCCGAGGCCAATGCCCGGCTCTCGGCGCAGCTCAACTCGATGCTCTGCGCCGCCCGCTTCGCGCATCTCCTCAAGGTGATGGGCCGGGACATGGTGGGGTCCTACCGCACCGCCGACGAGATCGAGCGCCAGCTCAATCGCTGGCTCCAGGACTACGTCAACACCAACGTCAACAGCACGAGCGAATCGCGGGCGCGTTTCCCTCTGGTCGAGGGCAACGTGCAGGTGCGCGAGCGGCCGGGAAAGCCCGGTTCGTTCGGCTGTACCATTCATCTGCGGCCGCACTACCAGCTCGACGATGTCGCGGCCGCCTTCCACGTCGTTACCGAACTCGCGGCCCCCGGCGGCTGACAAAGGAGAACAGATGTCACCTTCGTCCCCAAAGGCGGCAGCTCCCGGCGAGGCCGGCCGCCTGTTCCGAGAAGGCAATCTGACGGACGCCCTGACGGCGGCCACCGCCGCGGTGCGCCAGGCGCCGACCGATATCGGCGCGCGGATCCTTCTGGCCGAGCTGCTGGTCTTCGCCGGCAACATCGAAAGGGTCGATGTCGTTCTCGATGCCTGCGCCGACCTCGATCCCACGGCCGCTCTCGTGGTGGCGGAGTTCCGCCAGCTCCTGCGCGGCGAGACGGCAAGGCGACAATTGTTCAGCGAGGGGCGGGTGCCGGAATTCCTCGGCGAGCCGACCGACGCCCACCGCCTGTCGCTGGCCGCCGTGGTGGCGCTGCGCAACGGCGATATGCAGGAAGCCGGAAAGCTCGCCGCCCAGGCCGAGGAGGCGCGCATTCATCCCAAGGGCACCGTGCGCGGCGCGACGTTCGACGATATGCGGGACGGCGACGACCTGCTGGCGTCGTGCTTCGAGGTCATCACCACGACGGGCAAGTATTTCTGGGTCCCGCCGCATCGGGTGATGCTGCTCGAGTTCCATCCCATGAAACGGCCGCGCGATCTGTTCTGGCGCCGGGCGACGATGCAGGTCGCCGATGGGCCCGAAGGCGATGTCTACCTGCCCACGATCTACCCGCCCATGGCGAGCGCCGCGGCGGCGCCGACGGACGCCCTGCGGCTGGGCCGCGCCACCGACTGGAGCCAAGCCGGCGAGGGTGGCCCGACGCGCGGTCTTGGCGCCGTCACTCTCCTGGTCGGCGAGGAGGCCCTGACCTGGCTCGAGATGGATAAAATCGGCTTCCAGGCCGCAGCATGAACGACAGCCGAAGCCGCACCGCTCCGGAAAGCACGGGCCTCACGCGGGGCGGGCGGGCGCAACTTCCGCTGCTCGACCGGCTTGTCGATAGCGATCCTTCGGAGGCCTCGGATCGTCCGCTTTCCGCGGCTGCCGCGATGGATGCGCTGCGGACCAGCCTGTGCAGCGACCTCGAGGAATTGCTGAATACCCGCCGGCGTTGGCGCTCGTGGGATCCGCATCTGACGGAGCTCGAGCGTTCCCTGGTTGGTTTCGGGCTGCCCGATTTCGCCTCCGGCGCCTTCAGCGATCCGCGCCGTCGCGAGGAGCTGCGTCTGATCATCGAGGCCTGCATCCGCCGCTTCGAGCCGCGCATCGCCAGTCTCAAGGTCACGCTGATCGAGGCAACCGACAAGGTGAGCGGCACGCTGCGGCTGCGGGTCGACGCGCTGCTGCGGGCAGAACCCGCGCCCGAACCGATCGCCTTCGACACCGTCGTCGACCTCATCACCAAGAATGTGACGATCCTCGAAAAGGAAGCGTGACCGGTGGTCGACTCCCTGCTCGCCTATTTCAATCGCGAACTCGAAGCGCTGCGCGGGCTGGCCGGCGAATTCGCCGAGCGCCATCCGAAAATCGCCGGCCGCCTGCGGCTGACCAAGGATACCGTCGACGATCCGCATGTCGGCCGCCTGCTCGAGGGCGTGGCCTTCCTCGGCGCGCGCGTGCAGCACCGGCTCGATGACGAGTTCCCCGAGCTCACCGACGGCCTGCTCGAGGTGCTCTATCCGCACTATCTCGCGCCGATGCCCTCGGTGGCGATCACCCGGTTTGCCGCCGACCCGGGGATGCCGGGCCCCGCCCGTCTGCCGTCCGGCCTCGCGGTCGAAACCGAAGCTGTCGGCGGCGAGACCTGCCTGTTTCGTACCGCCTATCCGTTGACGCTCTGGCCGATCGAGATCGACGCGGTCCGGCTTTCGGGCATGCCGCTGCCGGCCCCGCCCAATCCGGCGGCCGCGGGAGCGGTTTCCTGCCTGCGCATCAGCCTGCGCTGCGCCAATCCCGCCATGACGTTCACCCAGCTCGGCCTCGACCGGCTGCGCCTGTTCCTTGGCGGCGAACGGGGCTCGGCGCTGCTCGAGCTGTTGCTGGCCCACACCATCTCGGTGGCCCTTGCCGACGATCTCGCGGATGCACGCCCCGTGATCCTGCCGCCGGATGTGCTGCAGGCCGTCGGTTTTGCGCCGGAAGAGGCGCTCTTCCCCTGGCCGGCGCGTTCGTTCTCCGGCTTTCGCCTGCTCAGCGAATATTTCTCCGCGCGCGAGAAATTCCTGTTCATCGACTTCTGCCGCCTCGATGCCAAGACGCTTGTCTCGGCGGGCAACCGCATGGACATCTTCGTCTACCTGGACCGTGCCATGCCGGAACTCGAACGTTCCGTTCAGGCCAATAGCCTGACGCTCGGCTGCACGCCCATCGTCAACCTCTTCGAACAGCGGTGTGAGCCGGTCCCGCTCGATCACACGAGCATCGAATACCGCATCGAGCCGGATGTGCGCCGCCCGGCAAGCCTGGAGATCTGGTCGGTCGAGCGTGTGCGCGAAAGCCTGCCGGGCGGCGAGTTCCGGACCTGGGAGCCGTTCCATCGCCTGACGCGCAGCCACGCCGGCGACACCGCGGAAGGCCCGGTCGGCGGGTTCTACGGCACCGCCCGCCGCGAAACCACGGGCGGCCTGCGCGGCACCGAGGTCTTCCTGCTGCCGCACGACGCCGACTTCGATCCCGATCAGGAGAGCGGCGGCGTGCTGTCGATCGATGCGCTGTGTTGCAACCGCGATCTGCCGGCGGCATTGCCGTTCGGCGGCGGACGGCCGGTGCTCCGGCTGGTCGAAGGCGCCGCCGCCGTCACCGGCCTCACCTGCCTGACGGCGCCGACGCCGACGCTGCGCATGCCCCTGCATGAGCGGGGGTTCTGGCGGCTCATCTCCCATCTCTCGCTCGGGCACCTGAGCGTCGTCGGCGGTGAGACGGCGGCCGAGGCCTTGCGCGAGGTGCTGCGCCTCTATGACTGCCGCGAGACTTCCGAATCGCGTGCCGCCATCCGCGCCCTGCTCGGCGTCACGTCGCGGCCCGGGGCTGCGCGCATTCCGGGATTGAGCGGTCCGGGCGCGCGCACCGGCGGATTCTGTCGAGGGCTCGACGTGACCTTGACCTTCGATGACCAGGTCTGGACGACCGGTGGCTTGTACATTCTCGCATCGGTGCTCGACCGCTTCCTGGCATTGCATGCGACCGTGAACTCGTTCGTGCGTACGCGGGTGATCCTGCGCGGGCGCACCGAGGTCGCCGCCAGCTGGCCCGCGCGCGCCGGCAGCCAGGTGTTGCTGTGACCGAGCCCGTCCCCGCCAGTCGGCGCCGCGGCGCTCCGATGGCCCGGCTGAGGGCGGAGCCGCAACGCTTTACCTTCGATGCGGTGGTGAGGCTCCTGACCTTTCATCGCCGCCGGCCCGACCCCGCCGGTGCTGCGCGTTTCACCAGCGTGGCGGGATCGTCCTACCTTGCGGCGGAGGTCACCGGGGTGCAGGCCGATGACGCCACGTCTGCGCCGCGCGTGACGGTCGGCCTCATCGGCCTGACGGGGCCGGTCGGCGTCCTGCCGCGGCGTTACTCCGATGCGGTCGTGGCCGATCAGCGGTCGCGCTCGTTCTCGCTCACCGATTTCCTCGACCTGATTTCGCATCGCATGATCGCCGCTTTCGCGGCGGCCGGCGCAAAGTACCGCCCGCATCGCGCGGCCGATGTCGGCGCGCTGGCGCCGGGCCGGCAACGCGCCGATCCGGTCGCCGAGCTGTTGCTGGCATTGACCGGCTACGCGACGCCGGGCCTGGCCGAGCGCCTGCGTGCGGGGTCGGCCGCGTTGCGCCACTACGCCGGCTTTTTCTCGGCCCATCCGCGATCGGCGGATCGGCTGGAAGCGTTGGCCTCCGACTGGCTGGGACGGCCCGTCAAGGTCGAGCAATTCGCCGGCGCCTGGATGGCCCTGCCGCTCGACCAGCGCACCCGCCTGCCGGTCGGCGTGTCGCCCGGTGCCTTTGGCCAGTTGGGCCTCGATGCCGCCGCCGGCGTGCGCGCCTGGGACCAGCAGGCGCGCGTGGTTCTCCGGATCGGGCCGCTCGACCTTGCCTATTTCGAGCGGCTTCTGCCGGACCGGCCGCTGTTGCGCGAGCTGGTCTCGCTGGTCCGCGCCTTTGTCGGCTTCGAAGTCGGTTTTGCCGTCAATCCCGTGCTGGCCCGCGATGCAGTCCCGCCGCTGGTCATGTCCAAGCCGGGTGAGCCCGGCGCGGCCGGTGCCGGGCCCCTGCTGGGCTGGAACACCTGGATACCGACATCCGCGGTTGCGCCCCGGCGAACGGATGCAAATGACGCCGTATTCGAGGCGGAGATTGTCGAAGGACGCCCATGAGCCAGTCTTGGAGCAACGGCTACGTTGCCGATGTCGCCTACATCGAGGGCTTTTACCTCCAGCAGTCGCCGGCCCGGCTGGCGCTGGCCTGCCTGAGCAGCAACATCGCGGTCGACCTGCCGGAGCCCGACGACGATGCCTGCTATCTCGAGCTGGGCTGCGGCGTCGGTATCGGCGCCCTTCTGACCGCAGCATCGAACCCGGGCTGGCAGGTCACGGCCATCGACTACAACCCTGCCCATATCGCCATCGGCACGAGCCTCGCGCGGGCGGCGCGCCTCGACAACATCCGCTTCCTGGAAGCCGACCTCGCGCAGCTGGCGGGAAGCGCGCAGGCCGACGCGATTCCGGCGGCGAATTTCGTCAGCATGCACGGCATGTGGTCGTGGGTCAGCAACGATGTCCGGGCCGGCATCGTCCGGCTGCTGGCCGCCAAGACGCGCCCCGGCGGCATGCTGCATGTGAGCTACAATGCCCTGCCGGCCTGGCAGGGTGCGATTGGAATGCAACGGCTGATCTACGAGGCCGGCCTGCGCTCGCCCGGCCGCAGCGACGCCCGGGCCGAGGCCGGACTCGCGCTGGGGCGTGAGATCAAGGGCGTCGGCGGCAAACATCTTGCCACCAGCCTCCTGGCCAGTGACCTCCTCGACAGCACCACCGGCATGTCGACGGAATATCTGTCGCACGAGTATATGAACGCGCATTGGGCGCCGGCTTTCCACGCCGATGTCGCCGCGGCGATGGCCGACGCCAAGCTCGACTGGGTGGCGTCCGCCAACCCGCTGGAGAACTTTCCCGAGCTGATGCTCACGCCGGAGCAGCGCGCGCTGGTGGATCGCTACAAGGATCCGACCATGCGCGAATTGATCAAGGATACGTGCATCGAGCGCCAGTTGCGCCACGACGTTTTCGTCCGGGGCGCGCGGCGCATGCGCAACGAAGAGCGCGACACGGCGCTCAAGCGCCTGACCGTGGTGCCGCTCATCACGGCCGGCGAGCTGCAGACGGAGATCCGGGTGCCGGCCGGCCGGGCGGATATAGGCGGGCCCTTGAAGAACATGATGGCTGCCGCGATGCGCGGGCCGGCGACGGTGGGCGAACTGCTCGCGCTCGAGCCCGGGCGGAGCAACCCGACGGAACTGGTCAGCCTGCTGGTGGGCTCTCACCAGTGCCAGATCGCGACGCGACCGGATGGCCCGCAGCCCGAGTTCGGCCAATCGTCTCAACCGTGTGTTCGGAGCCCGCATAAGTTCGATCGCCGAACCGACGACGCCCGGCGGCCTCGCGTCGGGTCGGCTCGGCACCGGGTTTTCCACGCCGCCGCTCGTGCAGTTCATCGCCAACCGCCTGCTCAACGGCGAGCGCGAAGACAATGCCAAGGCGTGGATAGAGGCCTTGAGCGCGGATATCGTGCCGGAAAAACATGATACCGTACGATCGGTCGTGCACACTGCCATCGAGCAGCGCGTGCCGGTCCTGCGGCAGCTGCAGATTGTGCCCGAATAAGTCGCATTCCACTTATAATAGAGGAAGTCGAATAAACTACACCCTCCTTAAAATTGCCGTTTAGGCGACATAGAAACGCACGGCGAGCTGGGTTAGCGTGATCACCTGCGGGAGAACCGATCGTGAATTGGCTTCTGAGGCAACATACCGAACGTTGCGCGGCACCCCATGCCCAGTGAAAAGAAGGCGTTGCTCGACCTCAAGAGCAGCGCCGAACACGAGCTGGCGCCGGTCCGAGTGGTGGCGCACGAGGCGATCAGCGAGCTGTTCCGATTCGACATCGAGGCGGTCGCAACCGGCACGATCGACGCGCGCGGCATGCTCAACAAGCCCGCCTGCCTCTCCGTCAACCACGGCGACAAGGAGACGCGCTACTTCCATGGCATCGTCGCCGAGTTCGGTCCGATCGAGCAAAGCGGCACGGTCGACACGCTCTACCGCATGATCCTGGTGCCGCAACTGGCCCAGGCCAACATTCGAAGCGATTGCCGGCTGTTCTTCAACAAGACCGCCGAGGATATCCTCAAGACGATCTTCAACGACGCCGGCGTCACCAAGACCGCGTTTCGTCTTTATTCCCAGCCGAAGCCGCGCAAGGCCACGGCGCAATACAACGAGACCTCGCTGCATTTCGTGACCCGCCTGATGGAAGAAGAAGGATGGTTCTACTTCTTCGAACATGCCTCCGACGGCCACACGCTGGTGATCACCAACGACAATAACGGCTTTGCGACCATTCCCGGCGCCGCGGTTCATTTCGGCCCGGGCTCGACCGCCGACCAGCTGACTGAATTCCGCAAGACCGAAACGATCGCAGTCGGCAAATACAGCCTGCGCGACTACGACCACGATGTTCCCAGCAAGAATCTCAAGGTCGACCAGAATACCGTCCTCAAGCATGGCGGAACGGCCAATCGCGCGGTGTTCCACTGGCCGGCGCTCACCCGCGAGACCTCGCAGGCGAAGGACCGGGCAAAGTGGCGGATGGAAGCGGCGGAAGCGGCGGTGTCCCTGCTCAGCGGCGGCGGCGATCTGGGCAGCCTGGTCGCCGGCGGGAAGTTCAAGCTGCGCGAAAAGGCCGGCGCGGAAGCGCTTCATGTCATCCGGGAGATCACCCATTTCGCCGAGGACGACAGCGGCTCGCGGCGCGGCGGCAGCGCCAGCACCTATTCAAACAGCTTCACGGCCTTCCCCAATACCGTACCGTGGCGGCAACCGATGGCCACGGCGCGCCCGCGCATGGAGGGCCTGCATACGGCGATCGTCCTGGCGCCGTCGGGCGAGGAGATCCACACCGACGACCAGGGCCGCATCAAGATCCGCTTCTTCTGGGACTGGCGCGAAGACGCGACGGCCGACAACAGCGAGTGGGTGCGCGTGGTCCAGCCGTGGGCCGGCAACCAGTGGGGCGGCCAGTTCATCCCGCGCGTCAATACCGAGGTCGCCGTCGCTTTCATGGATGCCGACCCGGATCGTCCGATCGTCGTCGGCGGCTTCTACAACGGCAACGACAAGCCGATCTTCCCGGTGGCGGAGAAGACCAAGCTCGGCTTTCGCTCGCGATCCGTGACCAAGGGCAGCACGGACGACTTCAACGAATTCTCGTTCGACGACAACAAGGGCAAGGAGATGGTCTTTCTGCATGCGCAGAAGGACATGACGACCGAGGTCGAGCACGACCAGAAGCTCACCGTCGACAACGACCGCACCGTTACCGTCACCGGCAATGAGAAGGTGACGATAAAGCAGGGCGACCAGACCACGGACGTGAAGCTCGGCGACATCTCGGTCAAGGCCGATGCCGGTTCCATCACCATCGAGGCGTTGCAGTCGATCACGCTGAAGGTCGGCCAGAACTCGGTGAAGATCGACCAGACGGGCGTCACGGTGAGCGGCCTGATGATCAAGATCGAAGGACAGGTTCAGACGGACGTGAAGGGCCTGATGACGACCGTCACGGGCAGTGCGATGCTGTCGCTCTCGGGCGGCGTCACCATGATCGGCTGAGGCCATTCCAACCATGTCCCTCCCAGCTTCCGACAAGACGAACAAACTGAGCGGCGAACTCTCCCGCGTGCTGCCGCACCTGCAGCTCGATGCCGAGGCCGTGCCGACAGTGGCGGGCTGCGACAACTCCCTCGAGGCGCTGGATCGGCTGGAGCAGGCCGGCCTCCTGATCGAGGCAACGCGGCTGGTCGCCCATGCCCTGCCGGCGCGTGAAGCGGTGTGGTGGGCGTGCGCCTGTTCGCGTCACACCGCGCCGTCCGGTGCGAATCCGGCGGTCGAGACGGCGCTCCGCGACGCGGCGGAAGAGTGGGTCCGCCGGCCGACCGACGAACATCGCCGCGCGGCGATGAAGCAGGCGGAAACCGCCGGGTTCGGCAGTCCCGAGGCCTGGGCCGTCGTCGCCGCCTTCTGGAACGGCGATTCGATGGCGCCGCCGGAGGCCCCGAAGGTGCCGCCGCAGCCGCATTTCACCGGGCTCGCCGTGGCCGGCGCCGTCGCCCTGGCCGCGGCGCGAGGCGAGGCCGCGCGGCACGAGGCGAGGCTTCGCCGCTTCCTGGCCTCGGCCAAGGATATCGCCGCCGGCGGCGTCGGACGCATCGAAGCGGAGACCGACTGATGGGCATGCCCGCTGCACGCCTGACCGACATGCATGTGTGCCCGATGGTCACCGTGCTGGTGCCGCATGTCGGCGGACCGATTGCCGGTCCCGGCTGCCCGACCGTGCTGATCGGCGGCATGCCGGCCGCCCGTGTCAGCGACATGGCGGTCTGCGTCGGTCCGCCCGATGTGATCGCGCTGGGCTCTTTTACCGTGCTGATCGGCGGCATGCCGGCGGCTCGACTGGGCGACATGTGCGCCCATGGCGGTACCATCGTCATGGGCTGTCCCACGGTGCTGATCGGCTGACGAGCGCGGCCGACGGGCGCTAACCTGACGGGCGCTAACCTAAGGTGGGTTCCGGCGGAGTCGAGGCGGAAGCGTCGACCCTTTTTGCTTCGATGGTTGCCGATCCGTCGCCTGCGCCGAAATCGATCGTCACCGCCGTGACGTTGTCTGTCACCTGGGCGGTGAGGGCGGCCATCACGAGGCGTTCGGCGTTGGTGTCGTCATCGCCGGAGAGCAGCGCCGCGAGCTGCGCCTCGGGGAGGGTCTTGCACAGACCGTCGCTGCACAGCAGCAGCCGGTCGCCGGCCATGAGCTGCCCGGTTCGCTTCTCCAGGTCGATGATGTCGCTATCGGCGCCCACGGCGCGTGTGATGACATTGGCCTGCGGATGAGAGGCGGCTTCGGCTTCGCTGATGGTGCCGCTTTCGACCAAAGCCTGCACCAGGCTGTGGTCGCGCGTGATCTTGGTGAGAACATGGTCGCGCAACAGGTAGGCGCGGGAATCTCCCGCCCACAGGCAGGCGAAATGGTCGTCGCGCGCCAGCAGGACGACCACGGTGGTGGCGACGGTCACGCCGGTGCCATGGCGTGCGGCCTCGGCATGCAGGCGCGCATGCGCCGCCTCGAGACGGGACCGTACCTCCACGAGCATCTCGCTGGCGGAAAGGCCGGCGTCGATGGACTGCAGGAGGCCCGCGACCTCGGCCGACGCGACCTCGCCGGACTCGTGGCCGCCGGCACCGTCGGCAACCGCCCAAAGGCCGAGATCGGGCCGGTTGACATAGGCGTCTTCGTTGAGCCTGTTCGCCGTCCCGGCATGGGTTGCCGCGCGCGAGCGGAAGCTGCCGAACCGGGCGGTGTCCTGGTCGATGCCGTTGTCGGACATCACGAAGCATCCGTGCGGGGAATTGCCGGCTCCGGCGTCGGATCGGCCAGGCCCCAGTCATCGTCGATGAGGGCGGCAAAGCGGCTTCCCTCGGGCAGGGCGGTTCCGGTCTCCAGGCGCGCGACGACCCGCGGGCCGCCCTCGGTCCACCACGCGGCCCGACCGGCGACGAGATCCGGTGCCGGGGCCGGGGCGTCGGCGGCGATAAAGTCATCCTGGATGCGCTGCAGCAGTTCGGTCGGCGAGAGATCATGTTCGAGCGCATCGAGGCCGGCCTGCTCGGCCGCGGCCAGGAACGCCGTCATCGTGCTCACATGCGGCGCCCAGTCGCCCGAGGCGGTGGCGGCAATGGTCAGCGGAGAATAGCGGCCGGCCTTGTCCACGCTCGGCAGCCAAAGTCCGAGCACGCCATTCCTGCCGCAGAGCCCGGGCGGCAGGATGAAGCGCCAGACCGGCGCCTCCAGCCACGCGGCGAGCCACTCCTCCCGAGGCAGGTTCTGCGTCTCGCCCAGGCCACGCTGCCACCAGGCATCCCAGATATCGGTGAAGTCGCGCGGCAGGTTTTCGCGCACGAAGTCACCGCGTGCCGGCAGCTTGCCGAACAAGCCAGCGCGCGCATCGGAGGGAAGCGCCGGCATGGCTTGCCTAGTCCCGCACCGACGGGCATCGGAAGTCCTGCAGGACACCGGGTGCGAAGGGATTCATGACCGAACCCGCGCGAAGCTCGAAGGTGGCGCTGCGGCCGCCGAGCGAGAAGGTGAGCGTGTAACGCTCCGGCGAGCCCGCCTGCTGGAGAGAGCCGCGCCCGAACAGGCGGAACATCGCCCACGGGCCGGTCTCCGCCAGCACACCCGTGCCGCCGGGCGGCGGCGGATCGAACACCAGCCGGACGTTCGTCATGTGGTTCGGGCCCGGCCAGGTGATCTGGGTCGAACGCGCCGGCCCGTGCGCGTAGGTGACCGACGTGCCGTCGAATTCGAGGCTGACCTGGGAAGCCCCCGGGTCCAGGTCGACGGGCATGATGTCGAAGCGAACGGCGATGGTCGTCGAACCCGGTGCGAAGAACAGGTCGCGAATGATGGCGGCGCGCTGGAACTGGACGAGGTCCGCCTGCGAGACCGGCGCCGGTATGCCATCCACCGGCTGCAGCTTCCAGGCCTTGCCCGTGGTGTCGACGTAGGGCCGAAGCTGGGTGTTGAAGAAGCCGTCGATCAGGCCGCCGGGCGCAAACAGCTTGGCAAAATCGTCGAGAGGCGTTTCGATCGAGCTGCCCGGCACGAACGGGAAGCGTCCGTTCACGGCGAGCGGACAGAGCGCCGCCGGCCCGCCCGAGCCGTTATAGGCCGCGGCCACCTGCTGGCGCGCGCCACCGCCGCGCAACGCCGTGCTCGAGTCGGCCATGGCCGCCAGCCAGCGGGCCAGCGGCTGGGGCTGCCGCTGGGCCTCGGCCCTGAGCGAGAGCGAAGGATCGTTGCCGACCGGTGCGGCGGGCGCGCCGATGCCGGCGGCCGCCATTTTCGCCAGCTGCTGTTGCAGGTCGTTGAGAACCTTCAGCACCTGGTCGATCGGTGCGCCGCCCGTTGTCGCGACCAGGTCGCGCAGCTGCTTGTAGCGTTCGTCGATCTCATGGCCGGGTGGCAGCGCGGGCGCCGTGCCGGGCTGACCGCCGAGTATCGAAGAAAGCGCGGCGGCGCCTCTTGCCGTCGCCGGGGCCGCCGCCGTCGCCTTGGCCTTGGCGGCCTTTTCCGCTTCTGCCGCTGCCGCCTCCGCGGCGGAAGGCTTCGGAGGCTCCGACAGGGTGACCTGACGCGCGATCGCCGTCAGCAGCTCCTTCATCGGCGATTGCGGCGATGCCAGGACGTAAAGATCCTGGGCGGCCTGCGGCAGGCTGCGCAGCGGCACGATCTCGAGATCCTGGATCAGGGCGTCCCACGCCTTGGCGTAGTCGTCGAGGTATTGCTTGACCACGTTGTTGGCGAGCTCGGCTTGCTGCGTGCTGTCGAGAGGGGGCACTTTCTGCCCCATCACCCAGCTTTCCGCGGCAACCTCGCGCGTCGCGGCCGGCAAGGCAGGCAGCAGCACCTTGTGAAACCCGTCGACGGTCAGGAAGCCCGGCACGCCATCGCTCAGCTTCTTGCCCGAGGCCCTCGTGAAAACGCGCACGCCCGCCGGTCCCAGCACATCGCTCGGCCGCCACGGGGGCAGGCCCTGGGCGGCCGCGGAAGGCTTGATGCGGGAATAGGCGCGGGACGCCAATGACACGCGGCTGAAGGTCGTGCGCGCCTGCGCGACAAGCGCATCGTCGAGCGCCACCGCCGGCAGGGGCTGCGCCAGCAGCGCATCGAGATGGCTCTGCAGCCCGGCCACGACCGGGATGTTGGCGACGCCGGAATATTGGGCCTGCCAGTCGTACGTCATCCATTCCTTCACCAGGGATGCATCGAGCGGCCCTTGGCCGCCCAGCATCAGGTAGATGCGCGTGGCCTCGTAAAGGAAGTCGGGCTGGGTGAAGTAGCCGCGCATCTGCGCTTCCAGCCGCCACACCAGGCGCGGCAGCAACGCATAGCCCAGGGCATGCCGATAGACCGTGTTCGCCCCGGCGCGGAGCTTGGCGGCCTGCGAAAGGTCGAAGCTCGACAGGATGCCGCCGCCGCTTCCGGCGGCTTGCTCGAGGTTCCGCGCGGCATCCAGCAACGGCAGCAGGCGGGGAAGGTCGGAATCGTTGACCGGGTCGAATGTCGTGTCCTTGGCGATGGCTTCGTAGGCGGACAGTGCCGACGACATGGTGTCGATCTCGCGCTGACCGGCCGACTGACCGGCGACGAGCCAGCCCGCGACGCCCAGCGTCGCCAGGCCCACGGCCGCATACGAGGCGGCACGAATGGCGATCCGTCGCGCCCGGGCGGCGGGTGGTTCGCTCACCAGCATGGCCTCGCCCAGGATCACCTGGGAGACCAGCCGTCCCAGGAAGTAGCTGCGGCCCTGCTGTGGCCTGAGCGCCGCCGCGCGCCGCTGGTCGAGGCCGAAGGCGCGCGCCATGACCCCGGTCAGACGATCGATCGGGGTGCCCTCCTGGGTTCCCGAGGTGAAGTAGACGCCACGCAGCAAAGGCGCGGGATCGAGGCGGGAGCCGCCGAAGGCCTCGACGAGAAAGCCCTGCAGGGGCTGCGCGAGGGTGGCGATCTGCGTCGGGAACCCGGCGATCAGGGCGCGGCGATCCGGGCTCTGCTCGGCCTGCAGGCGATCGAACAGCCGTTCGTTGAGGCGATCGACAAGCAGCTGCAGCTCGTCCGGGAACTGTCCCACCGGACCGGCCTCTGCCTTGACCAGCGGAAATGTGACGCCCCATACCTGATTGCGCCGTTCGCGGTCGAGGTCGTCGAAGAACTCGGTGAAGCCCGCGATGAGATCGGATTTGGTGAACAGCGCATAGACCGGCATGCGCACGCCCAGGCGGCTCTCGAGCTCCTTGATCCGTCGACGAATCGCCCCGGCATGGGCGGCGCGTTCGGCCGGCGGCGCATCGGCGATGTCGCTGAGCGCGATCGCGACGATGACGCCGTTCAGGGGCTGGCGCGGCCTGGTCCGGCGCAGCAGATCGAGGAATGAATCCCAGCCCGCGCGATCGACGGCGGCATTGGAATCCTGGGTGGTATAGCGGCCGGCCGTGTCGATCAGCACGGCGTTCTCGGTGAACCACCAGTCGCAGAGCCGGGTGCCGCCGACGCCGGCCACCGCGCCCTGGCCCATCTCCGCGGCCAGCGGAAATTTAAGTCCGCTGTTCAGCAAGGCCGTCGTCTTGCCGGCGCCGGGCGGCCCGATGATGGCGTACCAGGGCTGCTCGTAGAGGTAGCCCCGCGTGCCGCGCGCTTTCTTCAGGAGCGCCAGCGCCGTCGACATGCGCTCGCGAAGCGCCAACGCTTCCTCGCCGGCGCCGTCATCGGCGCTGCCGGGGGCCTTCTCGGCAACGCCGCTTTCGAGCCTTTGCTCGCGGCGCCGGCGGCGCAGGTCGAGCAGCAGGTTCGATATGCCCCACACCAGCAGCAGCGCCAGCACGATGGCCAGTCGCGGTACCCAGCCCTCGAGCGGCTCGAGCAGGGGGCCGAAGAACCAGACCAGCAGCGCCAGGATGGCGATGCCGGCAAAGCTCACGACCCAACGGGAGGCGAGGATCCGCAGTGCTTGCATGGCTACGCGCCTTGCCGATTGAGGAGGACTTCAATGCGCCTGTTGCGTTCGCGGCCCTCCGGCGTGGAGTTCGTCGCGATCGGGTCGGCATCCGCCCTGCCTTCCGCGCTCAGCCGGGAGGCATCCCCCATGCTGGTGGCGATCAGCGAGCCGGCTTCCTTGGCGCGCGCCGTCGAGAGCTGGAAATTCGACGGGAAGGCGATCGTGCGGATCGGTTGATCGTCGGTGTAGCCGATCACCTTCACCGTGCCGGGCTCCTCCTTCAGCGCCAGCCCGATGCGGTCGAGCAGCGGCTTGAAGCTGGATTGCACGGTGGCGCTGCCCGAGGGGAACATGCCGCGACCGGTGATCCGCACGAGCGGCTGGCCGACCGTGCCGGTCACCTCGACGAGACCCTGCTCGATTTCCGGTTGCAGGAATTTCCGCAGCCGGTCGAGCACCGTCGGTTCCGGCGGCAAGGGCGGCGTCGGCGCCGGTTGCGGCTCGACGATCGGGGTGCGCGTGATGGTCGGCATGTGCGACGGCGGGGCAGCCTGCAAACGCGCGTAGAGGACATCGGACGAAGAGTTCAGGCCGATCGAGAACCAGAGAAACAGGCCGGCGACGATTCCCAGGCCCGCGCTCGCGACAACCCAGAGCGGCACGCGAATGCGCGCCGGCCGGTAGGGGGCGTCGATGCCCTTGGTGTGCGGTGCAAGCTCCGGCTCGGCTCCCTTTTGCTGGCGGGAGATGACGGCGTAGGTTTCTTCGCGAATCCGGTTGATGTCGCCGACGCCGCGGCGCGACAGGCGGTACTGGCCGATGAAACCGAGCGACATGCAGAGATACATCAGCTTGATGACCGGCAGATACATGCCGGGATTGGTGCTCATCTGCTTCAGCACATCGAAGAAGCGCTCGCCGCTGCGCACCTCCTGGTGGAAGGTCGAGACCAGCGACCGCTCGCCCCAGGTTCCGCTGCTGCCCCACGGCGTGTTCAGCACCACGTCGTCCAGGCTGGCGCACAATGCATAGTGAGCCGGGCGCAGCTGCTCCAGCGGCACGCCCTTCTCGTGCGCCTCGTGCTCGAAGACCCTGACCTGCCGGACGGTCCGCTCGCGCAAGTCGCCGGAATCGGGCGGATTCGCCGTGTTGCGCAGCCGCGCCATGAGCTGGAGCAGCGGCGCGGCGGCGGCGGCGAGGGCGTCCTCGCCGATCGCGGTATTCTCCGTTCCCTCGGCCATCGCGACGGGGCGCCCGGCAGGCCGCGCCTCCTGCCGCGTCGGCTGTTCACTGACCGTTTTGGCCGGCGGTACGGCCGATTGTGGCTGGCGCCTGCCGGGAGTCGGCCGAATGACTGTCCGGTTGTCGTCTTCAGGTTCGGCGAAGGGGTTGTCGCTCATATCCGCCTCACATCACTGTCGCTAGCCGCGGATCGCCCAGAGCTCGATATTGAGATTTGGGAAATCGCCGGAGACATGCACTGCGAAGCCACCGGAGGATTGAAGTTCTTTCCAATGGGTCGAATTGCGATCGAGCTCGAAGTAGGTCGCGCCGGCGTAGAACGGAAGTTGCCGGGGGGCAACCGGCAACGGCCGCACGGCGATTCCCGGCAGGGCGACATTCACCAGCTCGCGGATATGCTCGACCGCGCCGATCTTGACCTGCGAAGGAAACAGCCGCCGCATTTGTTCGGTCGGCACATCGGCCTGGACGGCCAGCACGAAGCTCGACGACCGCAGGATCCCGCGATCGACGATGGGCCCGACCTGCACGCCATAGGCGCGCTTCTGCAAGGGAATCTGGATGGCGGTCTGCTCGATCACGGTGGACAGCGACCGGCGCAGATCGGCGACGACCGGCGCGAAGCTGCGCTGGAGGTCGGCATGCCGGTAGGGCGGATAGTCCGAGGGGCGGCGACTCGCCTCGGTGAAGGTCGCGAAATCGCCGGCCATCTGCACGAGGGCGGCATAGAGATCGACGGGATGGACGCTGCCGTCGCTCGCCCAGTGGGACAGCAGCTTCTGGGCGCGGTTGACGGACTGCAGCAGCAGGAAGTCCGAGACGTCCGCCACGCCGCGCGAGCCCGGCGCGGTGAGCCTCGCCGCCAGCGCCTCGCCGCGCTGGTTCAACATGCCGGCGAATTCGGCGAGCAGGCCGGTCAGCGGTGGTGCCGCGACACAGGCGAGTGCCGGCGGTATCCATTGATCGTCCAGGACCACGCGGCGGTCCGCCCCGACCTCGACGATACGGGCGAGGCCGATGCCGTGGTAGCCCGCGCGGTTGTCGGTCTCGAGCATGTAGCGCAGGCGCAGCCTGCCGATCTGGACGTCGGCGGGCTGCGGCGAGCCGGAATGGGTATCGTAAGCCTCGAAACCGCGCTGCTCATAGCGGCCTTCGGAAGAGCCGTTGGCCGCGACCTCGACCGATCCGGCCTGGCGCATCGGCAGCACGAGATAGACGACGGCATTGCGCGTCGTCTCGGGCAGGTCGAGCGGAACCGGCTGGTCGGTTTCACCCGGAAGAGCGAAGGGCGTGCCGTCCTCGAACACGCCGCTGCCGCTCGCCAGCGCGAACTGGCCGGTGCCCAGCAGGTTGCGGTTGATCGCCGCCTCCGTCAGGCCCCAGCCATGCGGGCGCAAGGCGGCCGTGCGGTCGCGCACCAGCGCCTCGAGCCAGCGATCCTGCTGCTGGAAATGCTGGGCGCGCAGGAACATTCCTTCCAGCCAGACGACACGGTTGGACCAGGTCATGCGGGCTCCAGCACAGCTCTGTTGTGGTCGATGGCCAGCGTCAGCCGGGTAAGGCCGCTCGGGGCGATGGCGGATATTGCGCGCCATTGGGCACGGTCGATATCGCGAAACAGCACGACGACGCCCAGGAACCGCACGCCGGGCTTCGGCGCCAGCGTGAGTTTGCGGATCTCGCCCGGCCGCACGACGACTTCCTGGGACCCCGCGCTTTCGTCGCCCAGTGTCGTACGCTCGCGGTCCATCAGGGCGTAGGCATCGGCGGATGAGAACCGTCCATTGGCCATCAGCGAATAGAGACGAACCGCGACGGAAACCGGCGTGCCTGCCGGGTTCGGGTTCAGATCGGCGCCCGCCTTGATGGACAACTCGACCGTGGCGGGCGGTGGCGGACCGCCGCAACGCGCGACCGAGAGCACCATCGGCCCGGCCAGCAACAGACGGCGGGTAATCATTCCGATTTCCTGTCGGCGGTCAGCTTGTCGATGGCTTCTTCGTAGGCGCGGGCGAAAGCCTTGCCAAAGACGCTGTCGAAATCGTCGGAAAGCGCTTGCGTCACGCTCTTGTGCAGCCGCACGAAAGCGTCCCATGCCCGCGCCTTTTTTTGTGCCGGGTGAATCTGCAGGGCGCTGCTCTCGACCTTGTGCTCGATGGACTCGGGCTCGAACTGGGCGAGGAGGACGCGCACCGCGGCCTGCATGGCCGAGACGGTCGCCAGCTCATGCATGCGCAGATCATCGAAGGCTTCCGTAATCGCCTCCGCCGCGCCCATGCCGGTGCGCCGGCCGGTCCCGAGAAGGGTCGCCAGCGCATCGTCGTCATCGAGCGAGAACTTGAGCGGGTTGTTGCCGGTGGCTCTGATCATCGTCTGCTCGATGCGAAACTCGTCCTTGATGCTGGCGCGCGCCATCAGGGTTTGCCGAAGGCCGCTGACGGTGGCCCGCGTGGCGGCGCCGAGGCGTTCGAAGGCCTGCTCCGGATCCGGCAGCGTCGCTTCGATCCCGACACCGCGCAAGAAGGCGGCCGCCAGGCCGCTGTCGGCGGCAGCCGGCGCGCGCGGCAGCGGTTCCGGCCGAGGCGCCGGCGCGGGCGCTGCCTCTTCGACGGGCCGCGGCGGCTGCGGCGGTCGCGCCGTTTGCGGCCGCACCCCGGCAGGTGCGGCGACATCCCAGTCGTCGGGAATGATGGCTACCGGCGCGGGCGGGCGGAAGGCGCTCTCGAGCGCGGGTGCGTGGTCCGGCTGCGTGCCGGCGAAGGGCTCCTGATTGGGAGCCAGGGGGTCGAAATCGGGCGGCAGGATCGGCGAATTGGGGGCATCCAGAATCGAACCGGATTGGGGCATCCGGGCGTCGGGGCCGGCGTCGTTGTTGTAGGGACGAAGATCGGCGCGCGGCGTCAGAGGCTCACGCATTGCGGCGTCGTCCGGGCGCAGGCTTGCCAGGGACCTGCCGCGGTCGGGGGCGGCCCCCTCGGCATCCTCGTCGATTATGACTTCGATCTCGTAGAGGCCGAACCTGATCCGGTCACCGTTGCGGAGCTTCTCGGCCGTGCCCTTGCCCAGAGGGTCGCTGGCGCGGTTGAGAAATGTGCCGTTGGAGCTGAGATCATGCAGTTCCCAGTCGCCGACGCTGTAGACCAGCCGGCAGTGCCGCTTCGACAGATGGCGCTCGGGATCGGGGACGACCCATTCGTTGTCCTGGCCCCGGCCGATGGAAAACTCACCGCCGCGGACCTCACGTCTTTCGGGCGCCACGTTATCGGGGCAGCGTATCATGACAAGCTTGAGGGTCACGTGAGGGCGCACTCCTGTGACGGGACGTCACCGTCCGACCGGCAGGCCCCGATCACCTAAAATTCTAGTCGGGGAACCCTCGGCAGGGCAATCGTATTTGGATTTGTTATCGATTGGATCGTACTCCTGACAACCCACCGGAAGCTCTCCCTACCCCTATCAAAGGTTGCAAACCTGCAACAAGGCGCGGTTCTTTGATGTGTCTAACCGCACATTCGACGGGCTGGTTGACGGTCCGCCGGCCGCCGGCCATCCTGTGCGAAAGTCACTCGACATTCGAAAGAATCTGTCGCCATGTGCCTTGCCCCGTCACCGACCATCCTGAGCACGGATGAGGTCGGCAGCATCGCGCCGCCCATCTTTACCTCCGTCGGACAGGACGCTGTAAATGGCCCGGGTGACGTATTCGTTATCCAATCGTTGCTGAACAAGCGGTTGCCGCAGCCTCATACCGAGGTTCCCGTCACGGGCATTGCCGACCCGGGCACAATTCTGGCCATCAAGGCATTCCAGGCGGTGATGATGAACATAAATCCCCCGAGCGGCCAGGTCCTGCCCGGCAGCCCGACCTATTATGCGTTGGCCGCGCGTCCGCTGGTGAACAGGACACCGCCGCCCCCGACGCCCTTCGGCCATATCGGCATTGTCCCGCCGGCGGTCATCGAAGCGGCCCAGGCTTCGCAGCGGCGCTGGAACATCCCCGCGTCCATCACCTTGGCGCAATGGATCGTCGAAAGCGCCTGGGGCGCGGCGATGCCGCCCGACAGCAACAATCCTTTCGGGATAAAAGCGCTGGAGTCGCAGCCGGCCGTGGAAAGCGAGACTCGCGAGGTGATCGACGGCAAGGTGATCATCACGACGGCGCGGTTTCGGCGTTTCGACAGCCTGGCCGACGCTTTCGAATCGCATGGCAAGTTGCTGTCGACCGGATCGCCCTACCGCTCGGCCATGGAGGTCGTCCAGGATCCCGATCGATTTGCCGATGCCCTCACCGGCGTCTACGCGACCGACCCGCAATATGGCACCACGCTCAAGTGGGTGATGGCGAACTATCAGCTGAGACAATACGATTCGGGCGGAACGCGGCCGGGATAGAGGGCCTCGCGGTCCGGCGTTACGGCGTGAACTCCTTGGGCAGCGAGAAGCCGCCTTCGCGCAATTTCTTCTCCAGCACCGGGATGGCTGTCGCGGTTTTACCCTTGCTGCAATCATCGAGCGCCACGGACGCGTCGACGTCGAAACGGTGGCCGGGCCCGTTCTGGATATAGCGGCGATAGAGCGAGGAGAGCTGGGCGCAGTATGCGGCATCGTCGCCCTGTGCCGCGTCAGTCGCGGCCGGCAGCGCAAGTACCAACGCAACAAGGGCGAAGAGGGAACGTTTCACGGCCCCTTCCTAGGCCGCGGGCGGCCGGTTGCGCAAGGCACGGCTTGCCCCGTCGCCCCTGGGATTTTTCTTTGTCACAACAGGAAATTTCTGGGCAGAACAATAATTGCTCGGCCTTCGAGCCGTTGCTCGAGCGATCCTGGTTTTCAGGGTTGGTCACTCGCTCGAGGACGTGGGCTTCTGATGTCGGCTGCGAGATGCGCGCGAAGCAGGCGTTGCCCGTCGTTTCCCGGCGTCGGCGACGAGCGCGGCAGAAGGCAGATGACGCGGATCGACCGCTCCTGGCCCGCGATGGACGTGAACCTGCCGGGGGTTGACCGGCTCGCCGCACGCCGAGCAGGTCATCACCGGGTCGAAGGTCTTGCCGCAATTGGCGTGCTGGTGGAGCAGGGGACGGCCCTTCCTGCCGGCCATATGGACGTCACCCCAGTGAACGATCGACATGACGACGGGATAGAGGTCGAGGCCTTTCTGCGTCAGCCGGTATTCGTGGCGCAGCGGCCGTTCCTGGTAGGGCACCCTGGTCAGCACGAATTCCTTGACCAGCTTGCGCAGGCGGCTGGTGAGAATCGGGCGCGTGATGCCGAGACGCGCCTGGAATTCCTCGAAGCGTCGCACGCGCAGGAAGCAGTCGCGCAGGATCAGGAGCGTCCAGCGATCGCCGATGACCGACACGGTGCGCGCCACCGAGCACGCTTCCTTGTCCAGATTGCTCCACCGCATGCCCGGTCTCCCCAAATCGCCAACCCAAACCAGCGCTTCTATTTGCTTGCCGCGATCGCCTCCTCGACGTCGCGCAGCCTGTCCTTGCCGAAATAGATCTCGCCATCGACAAAGAAGGTTGGCGAACCGAAGGTGCCGCGGTCGACCGCGCGTTGCGTCTCGGCCATCAGATCGCTCTTGACCTCCGCCGTCTGGACGAGCTCGAAGAGGCGATCGGCGGGCAAATTCGATTCGGTCAGCGCGTCGCGCAGAACGGCCGGATCGTCGAGCTTCTTCGGGTCGGCCCACATGTGCCGGTAAACTTCATCGACATACCGCTCGAAGATGCCGAGCTTCTTCGCCGCGACGGCGCCGCGCATGATCATCAGCGTATTGACCGGGAAGAACGGGTTGGGTCGGAAGCGCGTGATGCCGTGCTGGCGGATGAAGCGCTGGGTTTCCAGCCGCTGGTATTCCGGCTTGTTCTTGATGCCGGCCAGTGACTCCGCGGGCGAGCGATTGTTGGTCAGCTTGTAGACGCCGCCCAGCAGGACCGGCAGATACTCGAACTTGACGCCCTGCCGCTTCTCGATGTCCGGAATGACGAGGTGGGCGAGATAGGCATTGGGGCTGCCGAAATCGAAGAGGAATTCAACCTTGGCCATGGTTCACCATTTCTCGCCGGAGGGACGGATTTCCTGCTCCGAACTCCAGGCGTCGCGCGGTTGCTGGTAGAGCGCCCAATAGGTCTCGGCGACCGCTTCAGGTCGCATGAGCCGGTTCGGATCGAGGTTCTGCAGGGCGTCAGCGCCTTCGCGCGCCTTGATGCGCTCGCGCACCCAGGCGGTGTCGACGCCCGAATCGATCACGAGATGCGCGACATGGATGTTCTGCGGGCCGAGTTCGCGAGCGGCCGACTGGGCAACCGCGCGCAGGCCGGCCTTGGCGGCAGCGAAGGCCGCATAGCCGACGCCGCCCCGCATGCTGGCCGTTGCACCGGTGAAGAAGATGCAGCCCTTGCCGTGGGGCAGCATCAGGCGAGCCGCCTCGCGCCCGGCGAGAAAGCCCGAATAGCAGGCCATTTCCCAGACCTTGCGGAAGACACGCTCGGTCGTGTCGAGGAGCGGGAAATTGACGTTCGCGCCGACATTGAAGATGCAGACCTCGAGCGGCGCATGCTGGTCAGCCGCCTGCAGGAACGAGGTGACGTCGGCTTCGTTGCGGGCGTCGAGCGACCGCGCCGAGATCCTGCCGCCGGCCTTCTCGATGTCGGCCACCAGCGGCGCCAGCTTGTCGCCGTTGCGCCGGCCGGCAAACACCGTGAAGCCCTCGGACGCGAACTTTCGGGCGATCGCGGCGCCGATGAAGTCGCCCGCCCCAATGACCGCTGCCGTTGCCTGTCTTGCTGCCATTCGGCTCTCCTCGCTTCGAGACTGCCAGCGTGCCGAATATCAGTGTATTTTTAGAACTGATCAATCTGCCAATTGATCAAACATTTCTGGCTATCATGAGTTTTGCGAATTCGAACCGTATCGTTTTGACAGGGGCTGGCGTCGGCTCGCCTCGTATTCGATTTGATCACGGAAGTGTTGAGGGCACGGTCGTCGCGCTTCGAGTTAGACTGCCGGATACAGAGGAGGAGGGGTCCCATGAAGGCTGAACAGTGGAACGCGGAATCGACGATCCTCGCGCCTGAGGCGCGGCAGGGAGTGACGCAGCTCGAGATCGACCAGCGCGTGTTCGATCTCTATGACGAATATTGCCATGGCTACATCGACCGCCGCGCCTTCCTGCAGCGCGCAGCCGTCGTGACGATCGGCGGTCTCGCCATGGCGCAGGCGCTGCTGCCGCGCTACGCAGCGGCCCAGACGATCTCCTTCACCGACGAGCGCATCAAGGCTAACTACGTCACCTACCCGTCGCCGGGCGGCAATTCCGGCACCATGCGCGGCTACCTGGTGCAACCCAAGGGCAACGGGCCGTTTCCCGTCGTGCTGGTGATCCACGAGAATCGCGGCCTCAATCCCTACATCGAGGATGTGGCGCGCCGCGCCGCGACCGAGGGATTCCTGGCGCTGGCGCCGGATGGATTGTTTCCGGTCGGCGGCTATCCCGGCAACGACGATGACGGCCGCAACCTTCAAGGTGGCCTCGACCAGGGCAAGCTGCGCACCGACATGCTGAACAGCGCGCGCTATCTCAAGGCGCATGCGCTGTCGTCGGGCAAGCTCGGCGTCACCGGCTTCTGCTGGGGCGGCGGGGCGACCAATTACCTGGCCACCGCGCTCGGCGCCGACATGAAAGCGGGCGTGCCGTTCTACGGCGCCGCGCCCGAGACCGCCGCGGTGGCGTCCATAAAGTCGCCGCTGCTGGTTCAGTACGCCGAGAACGACGAGCGCATCGATTCGATGTGGCCGGCCTACGAGGCGGCGCTGAAGGGGGCCGCGGTGCCCTACGAGATGTACATCTATCCCGGCACCCAGCACGGCTTTCACAACAATTCGACGCCGCGCTACAACGAGGCGCAGGCCAAGATCGCCTGGGATCGGACGATCGCCTTCTTCAAGAAGAATCTCGCCTGAAAGTTCGGCGATGGGCGCCGCGCCGGGCTATTCGGCCGGCGCTTCGGCCATCGTGCGGCGACGTTCGGAGGCTTCGAGCGACTGCTGGCGGCGGCCAAGCCACAGCGCATTGAGCAGCCAAAGGGCGGCGACCGCGATTGCGACCAGCGATGCGGCCCGTGCTCCGACGCCGTTCAGCGGCGCCATCGCCCAGGCGCCGACCTGGTCGCCGAGGCGGTAGACGAAGGTGTCGATGAAACCCTTGGTCTTGTAGCGGTCCTCGCGCGACACGACGGTATAGATGATCTCGCGGGTCGGCCGCGCGATCGCGTAGTCGGCGGCACGGCGCAGGATCTGGAACGCCGCGATCACGCCCAGGGTCGGCGTCACGGCAAGCGCTGCGAAGCCGATCATGGTCAGGGCCGGCAACAGGGCGAGTGCGAAGGCCACGCCCAGCAGCACGATGATCCGGCCGGTGAAGAACAGCTGGAAGACCAGCGCCAGCGAATTGACGGCGAGATCGATGCTGGCGAAGAACGAGGTTTGTGCGCCCCTGTCGGCGAAGCTGTGGCTGACGATCGCGGCCTGCTGGAAATAGACGAAGGTCGAGGTGATTGCGTAGAGCAGCAGGAACGCGCTGACCGACAGCAGGTAGGGCGAGCGGAAGGCGTGCAGGATTCCCGCCCACACGCTGCCGCCGACCGGCTTTTCATCCGCCGCGGCAGCGGCCAGGTCGCCCGGGCGCTGGTGCAGGACAGGGGACAGCTTCGCCAGGCGTCCGACGCTGAACACCGCGACCTCGAGCAGCAGGGCGGCGCCCGCCATCAGCACCGTCGGCGAGACGTAGCGCGCCAGGCTCGCGGTCACCGCCGAGCCCACGATCGCGCCGATGGTGGCGCCGGCGGCGATGAAGCCGAACAGCCGCTTGCCCTGCTCGGGGCTGAACAGGTCGACATTGAGCTGCCAGAACACCGAGACGACGAACAGGTTGTAGACCGATGCCCAGATGAAGAAGATCCGGCCGATCCAGATCTCCTGCTGCGGCGTGGCGACCAGCAGGGCGATCGCGAACAGCACGATGTTGAGGGCGAAGAAGCGGTAGGTGAGCGGAATGAAGCGGCTGCGCGGCAGCTTCTTGACCAGGTAGGCGAACGGCAGGTTGAGCAGCACCATGCCGGCCAGCGTGCCGGTGAACAGCCAGGGCAGGTTGTTGACGCCGCCGGCCAGGCCCATCTGGTCGCGGATCGGCCGCAGGATGTAATAGGACGACAGCACCGCGAAGATATAGAGCCAGCACCAGCCGACGGCGCGGACCTCCTCGGGGCGAATCGCCACGATGCGCTGCAGCAGCCGTAAAGCCGGTGCGGCCGGGCCGGCCACACCGGACGGATCTTGCGGGCTCAATGTCGGCGCAACCCGGACCAGCCAGCGCCACCGTTCACGACAAGCCCGCGGCGATCTTGCGGATCTCCTCCGGCGTATGCTCGCCGCCCAGCGGCGTTCCAGGCACCAGGTACTTGCCCTTCGCGGAGCCGCCGATCAGCACCGGCTCGAAGCCCAGCTCCTTGATCAGTGCGCTCGCGAGCGCGATCGCCTTGGGATCGTCGCCGGTGATCGGCACGCCCAGCGGCTCCCCGGTGCGATGCGCCGCCTTGGTGAGTCCGGCCGAGCCGATGGCGTTGAAGGCACGCACCACGTGCGCACCGGGCAGCAGCTTGACCGAGGCGATTCCGGCGCCGCCCTCGTCGTTGATCTTTTTCACGAAGTCCTCGCCATCGCGCCGCGCGATCGGGTTGGAGACATCGAAGACGAGTTGCTTGGTGGCGAGTGCGGGGCCGTAATCCTTGGCGATCTGTTCCATCGCCGTATAGGGCACCGCGATCACCACGACATCGGCGAACGCGACCGCCTGGGCCACCGTGCCGGCCTGTGCGTTGGGGCCGGCACTGGCCACCAGGTCCTTGAGCGAGTCGGGGTTGCGCGATGAGAACATCACCGGATGCCCCTCTTTGGCGAACAGCGTGCCCAGCGCGCCGCCCTCGCGGCCGGCGCCGATCGTGGCGATCTTGAGCTTGGCCGTCTGGGCCCGCGCGGCTGACGGCGACATTGCCGCCATTCCCAGGGCAAGTCCGCCGAGCGCAAGTCCAAAAAAGTCGCGACGATCGAGCGAGACTGCATTCGTCATGGCGGACTCCCTTCAGGCAAAGGCACTGGCAACGACGCTAGTCCGGCCAGCCTCTTCCCTGCAATTCACGATCGTATCACCGGCTGGTGGCAGGTTGACGCCGCTGGAGAATCTCGCCTGGAGGTCGCGCGCTTCGCATATCGAACATCAAGGGCGCGACGGCTGCTCGACACGTTCCGACCGCCAGCCTGCGGCCTTGTGACTGTTCCCAACCCATTGTCTCAGGTCGGCGCAATGTTATGCTCACGGCAACTGAATACGCCCGTCACAAGGGCGATGCCCGGTTGCGCTCTGCGTGCCGGGACAATGTGTGTGGGACAGGGAAACGCTGCGAGGGCCTATGTCGGCACTCCTCGACGTGAGGAATTTGCATACTGAGTTCCGGACCGGAGCTGGGTTGGTGCGCGCCGTCGACGGCGTGTCCTACACGGTCGATCCTGGCGAGACAGTGGCCATCGTGGGCGAGAGCGGGTCGGGCAAATCGGTGGGCGCGATGTCGATCCTGCGCCTCATTCCCGATCCGCCGGGACGGATCACCCAGGGCGAGATCCATTTCGCCGGCCGCGACCTGCTGGGCCTCTCCGCCGAGGAGATGCGGGCGGTGCGCGGCAACGAGATCGGCATGGTGTTCCAGGAGCCGATGACGTCGCTCAATCCGGTGCTGACCATCGGCCGCCAGATCACCGAGACGCTGCAGCAGCATCGCGGCGCCGACCGGGCGACGGCGGATCGTCGTGCCGTCGAGCTGCTCTCCCTGGTCGGCATCGCCGATCCCGAGCGTCGCCTGCGGCAGTATCCGCATCAGCTTTCCGGCGGCATGCGCCAGCGCATCATGATCGCCGTCGCGCTCACCTGCGAGCCCCGGCTGATCATCGCCGACGAGCCGACCACGGCGCTCGATGTGACGATCCAGGCGCAGATCCTGGAGCTGATGACCGGGCTGACGCACCGCCTCAACGTCGCGCTGATCATCATCACGCACAATCTCGGCGTCGTTGCGCGCTACGCCCGTCGGGTCAACGTCATGTATGCCGGGCGGCTGGTCGAGAGCGGCCCGGCGGCCGCGGTCTATCACGACCCGCGCCATCCCTACACGATGGCGCTGCTGCGCTCGGTGCCGCGGCTCGACCGGCCGCGCCAGGCGCGGCTCGATCCGGTCGAGGGCCAGCCGCCCGACCTGACGCGCCTCGACGACGGCTGCGCCTTCCGTCCGCGCTGCCGGTTCGCGGTCGCAGCCTGCGCGGCATCGCGGCCCACGCTCGAACAGGCCGGTGCGGCAGACCACCTGTCGGCCTGCTTCCGTCGCGACGAGATCGCCGCCACGCCGGTCGCCGCATGACCGACGCCCCGCCATTGCTCGAGGTCAAGGGCCTGCGCATGCACTTCCCGATCTCCGAAGGCGTGCTGATGCGTCGCCAGATCGGCGAGGTGAAGGCTGTCGACGGCGTCGATTTCAGCATGCGGCGCGGCGAGACGCTCGGCCTGGTGGGTGAAAGCGGCTGCGGCAAGACGACGACCGGCCGCTGCATCCTGCAGCTCGAGCGCCCGACGTCGGGCGCCATCCTGTACGACGGCGTCGACATCAACACCTTGCCGCGGCGCGAGATGCTGGCGCTCAGGCGGCGCATCCAGGTGATCTTCCAGGATCCCTACAGCTCGCTCAATCCGCGCATGAAGGTGGGCGACATCATCGGCGAGCCGATCCACGTGCACGGCCTCGCGCCCGATGCGGCGCGGCGCACGGCGCGCGTGCGCGAGCTCCTGTCGGTCTGCGGCCTCGATCCCAACTTCGCCGACCGCTATCCGCACGAGATGTCGGGCGGCCAGCGCCAGCGGGTCGGCATCGCGCGGGCGCTCGCGCTGGAGCCGGAGTTCATCGTCTGCGACGAGGCGGTGTCGGCGCTCGACGTGTCGATCCAGGCCCAGGTGATCAATCTCCTGGAGGATCTGCGCGAGCGCTTCGGCCTCACCTACCTTTTCATCGCCCATGATCTCTCGGTGGTGCGCCATCTCTGCCAGAGGGTTGCGGTGATGTATCTCGGCCGCATCGTCGAGCTGGCCGACTGCGACGCGCTGTTCGACGATCCGCTGCATCCCTACACCCGGGCGCTGCTTGCCGCGGTGCCGGTGCCCGATCCGACGATCGAGGCCGGCCGCGCCTTCCAGCCGGTGCGCGGCGAGGTGCCGAGCCCGATCAATCCGCCGTCCGGCTGCGTGTTCCATCCGCGCTGCTCGATGGCGGTCGAGAGTTGCCGGCGCGTGCGGCCGGAGCTGCGCGAATTGCGGCCCGGGCACTGGGTGGCATGCAGCGAAGTGAATTGAACTTCAACCGATCGAGACAAGACGAGTCGAACAGGGAGGCTAACATGAAGATCCGAACCGGATGGCTGGCGGCCAGTCTTTCCATTGCCGTGTCGGCTGCGCTGGCCGCGACGCCGGCGGCCGCGCAGAACATCAAGCGCGGCGGCACCCTCACTTACATGATTCCGGCCGATGCGCCGCCGAGCTTCGACGGGCACAAGGAAAACACCTACGCCACGCTCCATGCCACGGCGCCGTTCTACAGCACGCTGATCGCCATCAATCCGGACAATCCGGCATCGTCGACGGATTTTGTCTGCGATCTCTGCACCGAGATGCCGATGGCCACCGATGACGGCAAGACCTACACCTTCAAGATCCGCAAGGGCGTGAAGTTCCACGACGGCACGCCGCTCACGGCCGCCGACGTGGCGACGAGCTGGCAGTACATCGTCCATCCGCCCAAGGGCGTGTCGAGCGCGCGCGAGAGCTACATGGTGATGGTCGACACGGTGGAGAGCCCCGATCCCGAGACCGTGGTGTTCAAGCTGAAGTTCGCCACCGGGGCCTTCCTGCCGGCGCTGGCCGATCCGTTCGCCTACATCTACAAGAAGGAGACGCTGGAGAAGGATCCGACCTGGTTCGAGAAGAACATCCTGGGCTCGGGCCCGTTCAAGTTCGTCTCCTACGAGACCGGCCAGTCGATCAAGGGCGTGCGCAATCCCGACTACTACCATGAGGGTCAGCCCTACCTCGACGGCTTCATCGCCATCTTCGCCGCCAAGCAGTCGGTGCGCGTCGACGCCATCCGCGCCGACCGCGCCGCCACGGAGTTCCGCGGCATGCCGCCGTCGGCGCGCGATGAGCTGGTCAAGGAGCTGGGCGACAAGGTCACGGTGCAGACCAGCGACTGGAACTGCGTCAACCTCCTGACGCCCAACCAGAAGAAGAAGCCGTTCGACGATGTGCGGGTGCGCCGCGCCATGGCGCTGGCGATCGACCCGTGGAAGGGCGCGCCGGCGCTCTCCAAGATCGCCACCGTCCATACGGTGGGCGGCCTGGTCTTCCCGGGTTCGCCGCTGGCGGCGACCAAGGAGGAGCTGCAGAAGATCGCGGGCTTCGGGCCCGATATCGAGAAGAACCGCGCCGAGGCCAAGAAGCTCCTCGAGGAGGCCGGCGCCACCGGACTCAAGTTCGAGCTGATGAACCGCAACGTCGACCAGCCCTACAAGTTCGTCGCCACCTGGGCGATCGACGAATGGAGCAAGATCGGCCTCAAGGTCACGCAGAAGGTGCTGCCGACCGGGCCGTTCTACGACGCGCTGCGGACCGGCGCCTTCGAGGTCGCCGTCGAGTTCAACTGCCAGAACATGGTCAATCCGCTGCTCGACGTCGCCAAGGTCCTGCCGCGCTCGGTCTATCCCGAGAACTACGGCGGCTACGAGGATCCGAAGCTCATCGAGATCTACAATGCGATGCTGCGCGAGACCGACCCGGCCAAGCAGCGCGCCAAGATGCGCGAGTTCGAGACCTACGCGCTCGACACCCAGGTCGACACCATCATGACGCCGTGGTGGAGCCGCATCATCGTCCAGCGCTCGTACATGAAGGGCTGGAAGATCAGCCCGAGCCATTACCTCAACCTCAACCTGGCCAATATCTGGCTGGACAAGTAGGAGGAGGCGGGGCCGGGGCTCGCTCATGTATCGCTACATCCTGAACCGCCTGCTGCTGTCGATCCCGACCCTGATCGGGGCGGCGGCGCTGGTGTTCATCCTGATGCGCCTGATCCCCGGCGACATCTGCGTGGTGCGGCTGGGCTCGGGCGGCTCGATCAACCCGACGGCCGTCGCCAACTGCCACGCCCAGCTCGGCCTCGACCGCTCGATGTTTCTGCAGTTCCTCGATTTCATCGCGGGCTTCGCGACGCGGCGATTTCGGCACCTCGATGTGGTCGGGCAAGCCGGTCATCCAGGAGATCGCCACGCGCATCCCGGTGTCGCTGGAGATCGCCCTGCTGTCCACGGTGGTGGCGGTGCTGATCGCCATCCCGCTCGGCACGATCTCGGCGCTGCGCCAGAACACCTGGCTCGATCATATCGTGCGCACCGTGGCAATCGCCGGCATCGCCACGCCGTCATTCTGGCTCGGCATCATGTCGATCCTGGTGGTGCTGGAAGTCTCGCATCTCGTCTTCGGCGCACCCTGGATGCCGCCGATCGACTACGTGCCGCTGTGGGACGATCCGCTGCGCAACCTGTCGATCGTGATCCTGCCGGCGCTCACCATCGGCTACCGCTACTCGGCGGTGACCATGCGGATGACCCGCTCGGCCATGCTGGAAGTGCTGCGCGAGGATTATATCCGCACCGCCCGCGCCAAGGGCCTGCTCGAGTCCATCATCGTCAATCGCCACGCCCTGCAGAACGCGCTGCTGCCCGTGGTGACCCTGATCGGCATCGAGTTCGCCTTCCTGATCGGCGGCCTCGTCGTCACCGAGCAGGTGTTCAACCTGAACGGCATCGGCCGGCTGTTCGTGCTGGCGGTGCAGAACCAGGACTATACGCTCACCCAGGCGCTGGTGATGCTGACGGTCGCCATCTTCGTCGTCACCAACCTCGTGGTCGACGTGCTCTACGCGTGGCTCGATCCGCGCATCCGGTTCGGCTGAGGGGAGTCTCGCAATGGCAGTCCTGGCCCATGACCCTCCCGTGCTCCGCCGCACCTGGCTCGACTCGGCACTTGCCTTCTGCCGCCGCCAGCCGCTCGGCACCTTCGGCCTGGTGGTGGTCGTCGTCGCCGCGATCGCCGGCCTGTCGGCCGAATGGATCGCGCCCTACAGCCCGACGGCGAACGATTTCAGCGCCATGACCGAGCCGCCGAGCGCCGCCCATTGGCTGGGCACCGACCAGTTCGGCCGGGACCTGCTGTCGCGCATCATCTATGGCGCGCGCACCGCGCTCATCATCGGCTTCGTCTCGGCCTTCGTCGGCGGGTTCGCCGGCCTCGTGCTGGGCGTCGGCAGCGCCTATTTCGGCGGCGTCATCGACCTCGTCCTGCAGCGCGTGATGGACATCCTGATGGCCTTTCCCCTGATCATCATGGCGCTGGCCGTGGTCGCGATCTTCGGCACCGGCGTGCAGAACGTGATCATCGCCATCACCATACCGCTGGTGCCGCGTTGCGCGCGCGTGGTGCGGGCGAGCGCGCTCTCGATCCGCGAGGTGCCCTACATCGACGCCGCGCGGACCTGCGGCTTCGGCCATGTCCGCATCATCCTGCGCCACATGGTGCCCAACGTGGTGGCGCCGTTCCTGATCATGCTCACCGCCTTCGTCGGCCAGGCGATCCTGGCCGAGGCGTCGCTGTCCTATCTCGGCCTCGGCGTGCAGGAGCCGACGCCGGCCTGGGGCCTGATGCTGCAGGGCGGCGCCGAGGAATACGCCTCGACCGCGCCGTGGATCGCGGTCTTCCCGGGCCTCGCGATCGCGCTCACCGTGTTCGGCTTCAGCCTGTTCGGCGACGCGCTGCGCGACGCCATCGACCCCAAGCTGCGCGAGCGGTGAGCTAAGGTCCGCCCAGCGCCTCGCTGAGGCCGCCGAGCGCGTTCAGGGCCGGGGCGAAACCGCTGAGCGGCGCGGTCTGGATCACCGCCTCGATCACCTCGGTGCGGGTCAGGCCCATGTTGAGCGCCGACTGCCCGAACTTCTTCACCTGGCCGTCGAGCTTGAGCGCCGTGAACGCCGCCACTGCGACCAGCGCCCGCCGTCGCAAGTCGAGACCGGGCCGAAACCAGATCTCGCCGTAGCCGTACTGGATCGCCAGCGGATAGAGCGCGCCGGTCACCGCATTACCAGGCGCGGCGTAGCCTTGGGTCGCGCGATCGCCGTGCAGCTGCTGCATCAGCTCGCGGCCGCGTGCGCTCAGCGCCTCGAGCGAGTCCTCGCGCGGCGTCTCTTCCGGCATCGCCACGCCGCGCGCGGCGAACACCGCGCCCGCCGCCTCGACGGCCTCCTCCGATGCAGCGAAGCCTGCATAGATGCCGATCTGGATCAGGATCTCGACGATCGCCCGCGCCGACAGGCCGAGGTCGAGCGCCGCGCCGACATGGCGGCCGAGCTTGGGCAGGCGCTGGACCGCGCCGAGAGCGGCCAGCGCGCACACCATGCGGTCGTCGAGGGCGAGGCCCGGCCGGCTCCAGATCGCGCCGTAGCTCGCCTCGGTGTTGAGCGTCCGCATGATCGCCGGCGCGCCGTCGTCGTCGCCGAACAGGCGCCGGCGCATGGCCTCGCCCTGATTGCGCAGCGAATCGCGTCCGCTCATGGCAGCACCGTCCTGGTGAGAGTCAAAACGCCACCTCGCCGGCCAGGTGGCAACGCGTGAAGTGGCCGGGCGAGATTTCGCGCAGCTCGGGCGCCTCGACCCGGCAGCGGGCGATGGCATGACGGCAACGCGGATGGAAGTAGCAGCCCGACGGCGGCGCGGCAGGGCTCGGCACTTCGCCGCCTAAAATGCTGTCGGTGGCGTGCACCCGCGGGTCGGCGACCGGCACGGCGCGCATCAGGGCGGCGGTGTAGGGGTGCTGGGGCTGGCGGAAGATTTCGGCGGTCGGCGCCAGCTCGACGAGCTGGCCGACATACATCACAGCGATGCGGTCGGAGATGTGGCGCACCACCGAGAGATCGTGGGCGACGAACAGGAAGGTGAGTTTCAGGCGCGACTGCAGCTCGAGCAGCAGGTTCAATACTTGCGCCTGGACCGAGACGTCGAGCGCCGAGACCGGCTCGTCGGCGACGACGAGGCGCGGGTTGGTGGCAAGGGCACGGGCGATACCGATGCGCTGACGCTGGCCGCCTGAGAAGGCGTGCGGGAAGCGATGCATGAATTCAGGCCGCAGGCCCACCAGGCGCAGCAGCTCGGCCACCCGGTCGGTCCTTTCGCGGCGGTTGCCCATGCCGTTGACCAGCAGCGGCTCGCCGACATTGTCGAGCAGGGTCATGCGCGGATTGAGCGAGCCGAACGGGTCCTGGAAGATCATCTGGATCTCGGCGCGCAGCGGCAGCAGCTCGGCCGGCTTGAGCGCCGCCAGGTCGACCGTGCGGCCGTCGCGCGTCCTGTAGAGGATCTTGCCGCCGGTCGGATCGATGGCGCGCAGGATGCAGCGCGACGCCGTGGTCTTGCCGCAGCCGCTCTCGCCCACCAGGCCCAGGGTCTCGCCCTCGTTGACGGTGAAGTCGACGCCGTCGACGGCGCGCACGTGGCCGACGGTGCGCTGCAGGAAGCCCCTGGTGATGGGGAAGAACTTCTGCAGGCCGCGGACGTCGAGCAGCGGGCCGGATTTCGATGGGGCGGGAGCGTCGCTCATGCCGGCTCCACGTCGTCGTTGTACAGGAAGCAGCTCGCGAGCTGGTTTTCGGTCACCGGCTGCAGGCTGGGCACGGCGGTCGAGCAGCGTTCCATCACCTCGGGACAGCGCGGATGGAACGGGCAGCCGGCCGGGCGGTTGAACGGATGCGGCAGCGAGCCGCTGATGACGGGCAGCGCCACGCGGGTCTCGCCATAGAGGCTCGGGATCGAGCGCAGCAGGGCCTTGGTGTAGGGGTGCTTGGGAGCGTGGAAGATGTCGTCGACCGGGCCCTGTTCCATGACCCTGCCGAGATACATGACGACGACGTAGCTCGCCATCTGCGCGATCACGCCCAGATCGTGGGTGATGAAGATGATGGCGGTGTTGTACTTGGCCTGCAGGTCGCGCAGCAGCGCCAGCACCTGGGCCTGGGTGGTGACGTCGATGGCGGTGGTCGGCTCGTCGGCGATCAGCAGGCGCGGCTTGCAGCTGAGCGCCATGGCGATCATGGCGCGCTGGCGCAGCCCGCCCGAAAGCTGCCAGGAATAGGCGTCGACCCGCTGCTCCGGCATCGAGATGCCGACGTCGCGGAACAGGCCGACCGTGATGTCGCGCGCCTCGCGCCGGGTGAGCTTGCGCTCGCCCCCGGCTCGCCAGCGGTGGCTATGCAGCAGAATGGCTTCGATGACCTGATCGCCCACCGTGTGCACCGGGCTGAAGGCCGCCATCGGTTCCTGCGGGATGAGCGCGATCTCGCCGCCGCGGATATCGCGCATCAGCGCGCCGCGCGGCGGCAGTTGGGCGAGGTCGATCACCTCGCCGCCGTCTTCCTGGCCGGGCGGACGACGGCGGAAGCGGATCTCGCCCGAGGTGATGCGTCCCGGCAGCTCGACCAGCTGCAGGATCGCCTTCATCGTCACGCTCTTGCCGCAGCCGCTCTCGCCCACGATGCCGAGCACCTGGCCGGGCATGACGTCGAAGCTGGTGCCATCGACGGCGCGCACCAGGCCTTCGTCGAGCGCGAAGGAGACCCGGAGGTCGCGCACCGAAAGCAGCGGGATTTGGGCGTCGGCGGTCACCGCTTCCTCAATGGCTGTAGGGGTCGGCGGCATCGCGCAGCCCGTCGCCCACGAGGTTGAAGGCGAGCACGGCCACGATGACGACGAGGGCGGGGGTCAGCAGCCAGGGCGCCAGCGCCAGGGTCTGGATGTTCTGCGCCTCCTGCAGCAGGACGCCCCAGCTGATGGCCGGCGGCCGGATGCCGAGGCCCAGGAAGGAGAGCGAGGTCTCGTTGATGATCATCACCGGGATGGCGAGCGAGCTGGTGGCGATGATGTGGCTCAGGAAAGTCGGCACCATGTGGCGCAGGATGATGCGCATGCGCGAGCAGCCGGCGAGGCGGGCGGCGAGCACGAAATCCTCCTCGCGCAGCGCGAGGAAGCGGCCGCGCACTTCGCGACCGAGCGTCGTCCAGCCGACCAGCGACAGGATCACGGTGATGGCGAAGAACACCTGGATCGGCGTCCAGTCGCGCGGCAGGGCGGCCGACAGCGCCAGCCAGATCGGGATGGTCGGCACCGATTGCAGCAGCTCGATCAGGCGCTGGATCACCTGGTCGGTCTTGCCGCCGACATAGCCCGAGATGCCGCCCAGCACGACGCCCAGGATGACGCTCAGCGCCACCGCCACGAGGCCCACGGTCATCGAGGTCTGCGTGCCGTGCATGATGCGCGACCACTGATCGCGGCCGAGCCGGTCGGAGCCCAGCAGGAAGATGCGCTGCGCCGGATCGGCGGGCGCGATCAGGTGCAGGTTGGTCTCGAACAGGCCGAGGAAGCGATAGGAGAAGCCCGGCGCGAAGAAGCGCACCGGCACCTTCTTCTGCGGGTCGGTCACCCATTCCATGCGCGAGCGTCGTCGGGTTGCGCTTGCCGACGATGGCGGGCACCCAGGGCGAGAGACTGCCATTGTCGAAGAAGTGCACCATCTGCACCGGAATGAAGGCCTGGCGCGCATCGGTGCGCTCGGGGTCCTGGGTCGAGAAGAAATTCGGCACCAGGACGATCATGTAGAGGAAGATCAGCAGCCCGGCGCTGGCCATCGCCAGGTGATGGCGGCGGAAGCGCCACCATACCAGCCGCCAGTTGGAGGCGACGGCGACGCGGTCCTCGGCTTCCTTGCCTGCGACGGTGGCGACCGTGTCCGTCATCCTACTTCTCCACCCGGATGCGCGGATCGATCAGCGCCAGCAGGACGTCGGACAGCAAGGTGCCGACGATGGTGAGGAACGAGTAGATCAGCAGGATGCCGCCGGCGAGATACATGTCCTGGTTGATGAGCGCGCGCAGCAGCAGCGGGCCGATGTTGGGCAGGTTCATGACCGTGGCCACGATCAGGCTGCCGGAGAACAGCGCCGGCAGGTACCAGCCGATGGTGCTGACCAGCGGATTGAAGGCGAGCCGCACGGGATAGCGCAGCACCAGCCGCCATTCCTTCATGCCCTTGGCGCGCGCGGTCACGACATAGGGCTTGTTGAGCTCGTCCAGCAGGTTGGCGCGCATGATGCGGCTGAGCCGCGCGGTGCCGGCGATGCCCAGCACAAGCGCGGGCAGCCAGATGTGACCCAGCAGGTCCCACACCCGCGCGAGACTCCACTTGGCGTCGACGAACTCGGGCGAATAGAGGCCGGTGACGCTGATGTCGAAATAGGCGAAGGCGACCCACATCAGGATCAGCGCCAGCATGAAATTGGGCGTGGCGACGCCGACATAGTTGATGACCGTCAGCACATGGTCGCCCAGCGAGCGCGGATGGGTCGCCGAATAGATGCCGGCCGGCACCGAGATCGCCCAGGTCAGCACGAAGGAGAACAGCGCCAGGGCGATGGTGAGGCCGAGCTGCTCGCCGATCAGGTCGGCGTTGGGCCGCTGGTATTCGAGCGACAGGCCGAAATCGCCGTGGAACAGGTTCTGCATCCACAGGAAGTATTGGACGACGAAGGGCTGATCGAGCCCGTACTGGTGGCGCAACGCGGCGATCTGGTCGGCCGAGATCGACGAGCCCGACGACGCCAAGGTGGCGACGTAGGCGCTCAGGAAGTCGCCGGGCGGCGCCTGGATGATGGCGAAGATGACGAAGGAATAGATCACCATCAGCAGCGGCAGGAGGGCCAGCCGCTGCACTATGTAAAGGATCATGCGTACGCGCTCAGAAGCGATACCCCATCATCACTTGGTGAAGAAGAACTGCTCGGTGCGGGCGTTGCCCGGGCTGCGCAGCGGCCAGTCGTTGCCGAGCGTCGTCGGCACGTTGCGGAACTTGACGTTGGCCACGACCACGCCCTGCACCATGGGCGTGAGCCCGATGGTGCCGATCTCGTAGACGTTGTCGGCCCAGTTCCGGTAGAGCTCCTGCGACAGCTTGACCTGCTCGTCCGGCCCGACGGTGCGCGCCTTGTCGACGATCTCGACGATGCGCTTCATCTCCGGCGGCGGCTCGGCCCCGTCCTTGCCGCCGGTCGCGTACCAGCGGCGCCACAGCGGCCCCATGGTCAGGATCGGCGCGTTGCGCGGATCGACCTTGGCGTTGCCGGTGTAGGGGAAGGCGCTGGTGTCCTCGTTCCAGATCTCGGCCATCAGCTCGTTGTTCTCGCCCATCTTGAAATGCAGCGCGCGCTCGCGCACCTGCACCACGGTCTTGATGCCGACCGCCTCCCAGTCCTTGGCGACCAGCAGCGCCACGTCGGGCCAGGCGCCGAAGGCCGGCACGACGCTGATCTCGATGGTCGCGGGCTTGCCGTTGGGCAGCAGGCGGATGCCGGCTGACGTCCTTCTTGGTGAGGCCGATGCCGTCCAGCAGCTTGTTGGCTTCGTCGCGCTTGAACTCGGTGAATTTCTGCGCGTACTCGGCGCCCGGGAAATAGGGATGCCACGGCGCCGGAACGCCCTGGCGCGCCTCGCCGAGACCGAGGAACACGCTTTCCTTGATCTGGTCGCGGTTGATCGCCAGCGACAGCGCGATCCTGAAATCCTTCTGCGCCATCACCTTGCCCATCACCGGATCGGCCGTATAGGTCTGGTTGATGGCGATCACCGCATCGGCGCCGCCGAAGGTCGGCCAGGCGATGACGCGATACTTCCCGGTCTTCTCCTGATCCTTCAGGACCGGGTAGTTGGTCATGTTGATGTGACGTTCCTGCATGTCGAAGTTGCCGGCGATGGCGGCCAGGTTGAGCGCCTGGACGTCGGCGAAATAGGTGAAGCGCACCTCGTCGAGATAGGGCAGCTGGTTGCCGGCCGTGTCGACGCCGACATAGTAGGGATTGCGCCGCGAGCGTGAAGACCGGATCGCTCGCCCGCGTGACCGGCGCCCACGCCGCCATGGTCGGGCGCTCGGGGTTCTCCGGCGGGGCGTTCTTGTTGGCGAACAGCTCGGTCCAGGTCTTGAAGCCCGCCGCTTGCGCTGCCTTGTCGATGTCCTCCTTGGTGGCGTGCGCGGGGTGGAACTTCTTGAGGTAATGCGCCGGCAGGAACATCGCGAAGGTGCGATCGGCGCCGTCCTGGTTGGCGACGGCGGTCAGGAACAGGGTCGCGGGCGACGTGTAGGTGAAGCGCACCGCGTAATCGTCGACCTTCTCGACCTTGGCAGGCGAGCCGTCGGGATTCTTGATCCAGCCCGGCAGGGTCGGCGTCAGCTCCTTGTTGAGCAGCACGTCGTTGTACCAGAACAGGATGTCGTCGGCGGTGAAGGGCTGGCCGTCCGACCAGCGCGCGCCCTTGCGCAGGTTGATCGTCCAGGTCTTGTAGTCGGCCGACGGCTCGGCGCCGAGCGCGATCTTGGGCTCGATCTTGGCGCCGTCGGGCGAGAAGCGGAACAGCGCGTCGTAGACGATGCGGATGTAGTTGTTGGCATCGGCCGGCCCGAGGAACGCGCGGCGCCACACGCCGCCATACTCGCCGACCTTCTCGACCACCGGCACCACCAGCGGCTTCTCCGGCAGGCGCTGATCGACCGGCGGCAGCTTGCCGGCCTTCACCTGCTCGGCCAGCAAAGGCGACTCCTTGTAGGGGCCGCCTTGCGCCAGCGCCTCGCCCGCGGCCAGCAGGCCCGCGCCTGCCGCCAACCCGATCAGCGCCTCTCGGCGTTTCATGTCCGGTCTCATCAACGTTCTCCCTTTTCTTTTTCCGGCGTATCCGCCGGTCGTCTTTTATTCCGGCATGGCCGCCGGTTGATGCGCCGCGAGCGTCAGTCGGCCGCCTTCGCCCACGGCTCCGGATCCAGCGCGTCCAGCACCTTCGGCGGCGACATCGGCAGGCTCTCGAGCCGAAGACCCAGGGCGCCGTGGACGGCATTGGCGACCGCCGCCATCACCGGCACCAGCGGCACCTCGCCGACGCCGCGAACCCCCTGCGGATGCTTGGGGTTGGGGATCTCGATCATGACGGCGTCGAGCTTCGGCAGGTCGGAGGTGACGGGCATGCGATAGTCGAGGAAGCCCGCATTATCGAGCCTGCCGTTCCGGTCGTAGATGTACTCCTCGCTCAGCGCCCAGCCGATGCCCTGGGCGACGCCGCCCTGGATCTGGCCCTCGCAATAGTCGGGATGGATCGCCCGGCCGACATCCTGGAAGGCGGTGTAGCGCGTGACCCAGACGCGGCCGGTGTCGCGGTCGACCTCGACGTCGCAGATATGCGTGCCGAAGCCGCCCTCGGCGCCGGTGGTGTTGGTCGACGAGCCGGCCCCGATCGGCCCGCCGGTCTCGGTCGCGCGGGCGGCGATCTGGGCGAGCGACAGCGGTTCGAACTTGCCGGCATTGTCGCCGGCCGGCTTGGCATAGCCGTTCTCCCAGCTGACGGCCTCGGCGTCGATCTTCCAGATCTTGGCCGCCCGCTCGCACAGGGTCTTGATGACCTTCTCAGCCGACTGCGTGACCACCATCGCCGAGGCGAAGGTGACGCGGCTGCCGCCGGTCAGGTTCGAGAAGCCGATCGAGCTGGTGTCGCCGATCAGCACCTGGATCTTGCTGTGGTCGATGCCCAAAAGCTCGGCGGCGATGTTGGCCGTGGAGGCGCGGCTGCCGCCGACGTCGGGATGGCCGGTCATCACCACGATCGAGCCGTCCTCGTTGACGCTCATCTGGGCGCTCGATTCGCCGCCGGCGTTGAACCAGTAGCCGCTCGCCACGCCGCGGCCCTGGTTGGGCTTGAGCGGCGCCTTGTAATGCGGGTGGGCCATCGCCTGCTTCAGCGTCTCCTGGTAGCCCATCACCGGATAGACCGGACCGTGCACCGCCTTGGTGCCCTGCTTGGCGGAGTTCTTCATACGGAGTTCGAGCGGGTCCATCTTGAGCTTCTCGGCGAGCTCGTCGAGCACGCACTCGACGGCATAGGCGCCGATCGGCGCGCCGGGCGCGCGGTAGGCCGCGACCTTCGAGCGGTTGGAGACGACGTCGAAACCCAGCGTGTGGGCATTCTCGATGTCGTAGGGCCCGAAGGCGCAGCCGGCGGCGCCGCGGATCGGCGAGCCGGGAAAGGCGCCGGCCTGCAGCCAGTAGGTGCCCTGGCCGGCCGTGATCGTGCCGTCCTTCCTGGCGCCGATCTTGACCTTGCTCATCGAGCCCGAGGTCGGGCCGGAGGCGCGGAACACCTCCTCGCGCGACATCACCATCTTGACCGGCTTGCCCGACTTCCTGGCCATCACCAGTGCCAGCGGCTCGAGGTAGATGATGGTCTTGCCGCCGAAACCGCCGCCGATCTCGGCCGGAATGGCCCGGATATCGCTCTGCGCCATGCCCGTCAGGAGCGCCGACATGGCGCGGACCATGAACTGGCCCTGGCTCGAGCTCCAGATCGTGGCCTTGCCGTCGGTGACGCTGACCAGGCAGGCGTGCGGCTCGATATAGCCCTGGTGCACGGCCTCGGTCTTGAAGCTGCGCTCGACGATCACGTCGGCCTGCTTGAAGCCGGCCTCGACGTCGCCCTTCTTGTGCTCGATCGTGCCGGCGATGTTGGACGGCTTGCCGTCGAACTTGACGTGGTCGTGCAGGATGGCGGCGCCCGGCTTCATCGCGTCCTCGACGTCGATCGCCCAGGGCAGCACCTCGTAGTCGACCTTGATCAGCTTCAGCGCCTCGGCCGCGATGGCCTGGCTGATCGCGGCGACGGCGGCCACCGGATGGCCGTGGAACAGCGCCTTGTCGCGCGCCATGACGTTGCGGCACATCCAGCGCATGTCCTGGATGCCCAGCATCACCGGTCCCTTGTCGATCGGGAAATCGACGATGTCCTTCGCCGTGATCACGGCCTCGACGCCCGGCAGCGCCTCGGCCTTCGAGGTGTCGATCGACTTGATGCGGGCATGGGCATGCGGGCTGCGCAGCACCTTGCCCCAGATCATGCCGGGCATGTTGGTGTCGGCGGCGTAGGCCGCCCGCCCGGTCACCTTGTCGGCGCCGTCGGGCCGGGGGGTGCGCTTGCCGATCCACTTGTTGTCCGGATTTTCAGCGGTCATTGGTTCGTCCTGTCCCGTTCGGTGAGCGTGCAAAATCGTCCATCAATCAGAGCTTGTCGGGACCGCAAGATCAAGCACGATACGTCTTCGAAAAAGCTCGAAAGAGGGAGGTCACGGCCATGCCGCAAGAGGTCCTGCGCAAGATTCTGCCGGTTGTCGGATGGTCCGAAGACCAGGCTGCCGCCGTCACTTTCACCGGCGGCGCCGACCCCGTGCTGCCGACGCCGTTCCGCATCGGCGTGGCGGGCGCCGCGACCGCGGCAGCGGCCGGGCTCGCGGCTGCCGCCTTGTGGCGGCTGCGCAGCGGGCGCAGCCAGCAGCTGACGGTCGATCTGCGCCAGGCCACGGCGTCGCTGCGCAGCGGGCACTATATGAAACTGGGCGAGGGGCATCTGTCGCCCCGGCGCAACGGCATCATGGGCTGCTACCCGACCCGCGACGGGCGGTGGAGCTATCTGCACTGCAACTTCCCCAACCATCGCGCGGCCGCCCTCGGGGTGCTGGGCGTGGCCGAGGATCGCAGCGCGGTCGCAGCCGCCGTGGAAAAGTGGAACGCCGCCGACCTCGAGGAGGCGATCGTGGCCGCCAGGGGCGCCGGCGGCATGGTGCGCACGCAGGCCGAATGGGCGGGCCATCCGCAGGCCGCCGCCATCGCCAACCTGCCGCTGATGGAGATCGTGCGCATCGGCGACAGCCCGCCGGAAGCACTGCCGGCCGGTGACCGGCCATTGTCGGGCATTCGCGTGCTCGACCTCACGCGCGTGCTGGCGGGTCCGACCTGCGCCCGCACCCTGGCCGAGCATGGCGCCGACGTGATGAAGATCAGCGCCGCCCACCTGCCCAATCTCGGCTACCAGGAATGGGATACCGGGCACGGCAAGCTCTCGGCCCAGCTCGACCTGCGCAAGCCGGAAGATCTCGAGACGCTGCGCGGGCTGGTGCGCGAGGCCGATGTGTTTTCGCAGGGCTACCGTCCCGGTACCCTGGCCGGTCGTGGCCTCGCGCCCGAGGAACTGGCAGCCCTGCGTCCAGGGCTGGTCTATGTGTCGCTGTCGGCCTTCGGCCACACCGGCCCTTGGGCAGCGCGGCGCGGCTTCGACACCGTGGTGCAGACCGTGAGCGGCATGACGACCCGCCAGGCCGAGGTCGTGCCGGGCAAGACCGCGGGCCCGCAATTCTATCCGGTCTCGGCGATCGACTATTGCACCGGCTACCTGATGGCGTTCGGCGCCATGGTCGCCCTGGGGCGCCGTGCGCAGGAGGGCGGCAGTTGGCTGGTGCGCATCTCGCTCGCCCAGGTCGGCAAGTGGATGGCCGATCTCGGCGAAGTGCCGGAAGCGGCCCTCGCCCAGGTGCCGGATGAGTTCAGCGCCGCCGAGCTCGACGGCTGGTCGATGACGAGCCAGACGCCCTCCGGCCCGCTGCGCCATCTCAAGCCCGTCGTGCAGATGTCGGAGACGCAGCCCTTCTGGGCGCGGCCATCGGTGCCGCTGGGCTATCATCGCCCGGTCTGGCCGGCGCGCGGCGCCGCGTGAGCGGCCGCGGCTGGGGTTTGCGCAGTTTGCGCAGTTGGCGCAGCTCGTTTTGGCCGCCGGCAAAACGTTGGTGGCTGAAACGTTGGTCGCCGGCCGAGGGTATCCAAGGAAACATGTGCCGAACCTCGATCGTGAAGGTCGGCCGCATACGCCACAACATTGCTCAGTGCTGTCAAGGCGGAATCGTCAGCGAACCGCGCAAGATAATTCTTTCGTGCCGTATGGAAGGGCGGGAGTTCGCCTGCATGCAGTGCATGCACTGCGGTTGAGACGACGGAATCGCCATATGCGATAGCCCTGGTATGACGGGGGAGGGACGAAGATCATGACCAAGATGCTTGCCGGAAAGTGCTTCTGCGGCGCCGTCCACTACGCGGTGGCGGACGAATTCCGCTATGCCATGAACTGCCACTGCTCGAACTGCCGGCGGACGACCGGCTCGGCCTTCAAGCCGTTCGCCGGCATCGAGCGTGGCAAGCTTCGCCTCACCGGGGGCTCGGACAATCTCCTGATCTACGGCGACGACCGCGCCAACGACACGCACTGCAGGACCTGCGGCTCTATCCTCTATTCGGTGGTCCGCGACGGCGCTTTCGTCCATGTCGCCCTGGGAACCCTTGTGGACGCTCCAGGCATCCGCCCGGACAAGCACATCTTCGTCGGCTCCAAGGCGCGTGGTTCACCATCACCGACGACCTGCCCCAATATGCAGAGCATGTGACGGCGGCCGGACCCATCGGCCGGTAGGCGGCCGGCGCAGGGGTGCCCGTCGTCAATGGACTGTGAGACGGCGATGGCGCGGTCTATGCTTCGCCCAACGATCAGCCGACACGCTCGGGAGGGCGACCGATGGAATTCGGCATGTTCCATGAGTTTCAAAACCCGCCCGGCGCGAGCGCGGCGGAGGCTTTCAGGCAATCCTTCGAGCAGGTCGATGCGGCCGAGCGCTGGGGGCTCGACGCCATGTGGCTGGCCGAGCTGCATTTCGCGCCCGAACGCTCGGTGCTGGCCTCGCCGCTGATCCTGGCCGCGGCCATCGCCCAGCGCACCAAGCGCATGAAGATCGGCACCGCCGTCCAGGTGCTGCCGCTCTGCCATCCGCTGAGGCTTGCGGAGGAGGTCGCCACCATCGACCAGATCAGCGAGGGGCGGCTGATCTTCGGTGTCGGCCGCTCGGGCTTTGCCCATACCTACGCGACCTACGGCGTCGACTATGGCGAAAGCCGCGAGCGCTTCGCCGAGACCCTGGAGATCGTCAAGCTCGCCTTCAAGGAGGAACGCTTCTCCTACAGCGGCAAGTACTTCACGTTCAACAATGTCCGGCTGGCGCCCAAGTCGCTGCAGAAGCCGTGGCCGGAGATCCGCGTCGCCGCGGCCAGCCCCGACACCTTTCCCGCCATCGGCGCGCAGGGCCATGCGATCTTCGTCGCCGCCCGCACCGGCAATCTCTCCGAGCTGGCGCCTTTGGTGAAGAGCTACCGCGCGGCCTGGAAGGAAGCGGGCCATCCCGGCAAGGGCGAGGTCTTTCTTCGCGTGCCGGTCTATGTCGCCGACACCGAGGAGGCCGCCCGCGAGGAGCCGCGCGAGAGCATCATGCATCTGCTGCGCTATATCGGCGAACGGCTGGCCGCCTCCGCGAGCGCATCGGGCGCGCGCGAGATCGAGAACCGGGCGGAGCGCGGGCAGAAGAACCTGACGATCGACTACGAGGAAGTGCTGCGCGAACGGATGATCGTCGGCACGCCCGGGAGCGTGGTCGACCGCCTCAAGGAAGTGCGCGAGGTGCTTGGCCTCGACGGCATCCTGGCCGAGCTCAATCCGGGCAGCCTCATTCCGCATGCGCAGGTGATGCGCGCGCTGGAACTCCTGTGCAAGGAGGTCATGCCGCACTTCAAGTAAGCGGCGTGAAGTCGACGCATGGTAAAGCCGGTTCGCAGGATCGTGACAGGTCACGACAGCCAGGGACGTTCCATCTTCCTCGAGGACGGTCCGGCGCCGAATGTCTTCCGGCCCTCGCATTCGCCCAATGTCGGACTGACCAACCTGTGGCTGCTGGAGTCGGTTCCGGCCTCGAACGCAGAGGGCCCGGATCCGACGGCGCAGCCGTTCCGGCTCGAACCGCCGGCCGCGGGAAACGTCGTGCGCATCGTCGAGTTTCCACCCGACAAGGAGCGCAACTACGGCCAGCAGGCGGCGCTCTTCCAGCAGTATGGCGCGAGCCAGGCGCATGATGCGGCGGCCCGCCATCCGGGCTTCCACAAAACCAGCAGTGTCGACTACGCCATCGTCGTCGAAGGCGAGATCTGGGCGATGATGGATATCGGCGAGACGCTGATGCGAACCGGCGATGTCCTGATCCAGCGCGCCACGAACCACGCCTGGAGCAATCGCTCCGACCGCATCGCGCGCGTTGTTTTCGTCCTGAACGGGGCCGAGCCTGCCTAGTCCGCCTGTGCTGTCGTGAGGACAGTGTGGGGATCTGCCGCCAACGGAGAGGCCGTCGCCGCCTTTGCTTTCGATTGGCGCAGGAGCAGGAGCGCCGGGATCAGGCCGAGCGCCACGATGGCGGCCATCGCCCACCAGGCGTGCCGGAAGGCCACCAGCCGCTCCAGTTGCGAGCCGGGCGTGCCGATGATGGCGACGAGGAGCGCCACGCCGACGGCGAGGCCGGTCTGGCGGATCATGTTGACGACGCCGGAACCCGTGGCGAAGGAGGAGGCGGGCAGCGAGCCCGTCGCCGCCCCCATCAGGGTCGGCAAGGCAAGTCCCACGCCCACGCCGATCAGCATCATGCCGCCGATGACGGTCGCGTAGCTGGGCTCGAGGCTGGCGGCCAGCGCCCACCACGCGCCGCCGGCGGTGAAGCTGAGAAGGCCTGCCGTGATCACGGGCGCGGGGCCAAAGCGCTTGATCAGGCGGCCGGCGATCAGCAGCGACACGGTGGGGACGAGCAGCGGTCCCGGCGCGATCGCCAGGCCCGTCTTCAAGGCCGACCAGCCCCAGGTGCCCTGCTCCCACAGCACGATCGACAGCAGCATGGCGCCGAAGGCCACCGAAAAGGGCGCGATCACCAGCGACGTGCCGACGAAGGCGCGGATGCGAAACAGGCCGGGCTCGACGAGCGGGTTGCGCGCGCGCAGGCAGTGCACGACGAACGATCCGAGGAAGATCAATGCGGCCGCGACGCTGAGGCCGATGGCGGGCGAGCTCCAGCCCCATTCGTTGGCCTTCACCAACGCGAAAGTGAGCGCGCCGACGCCCAGGGTCACGAGGGCGGCGCCCCAGGCGTCGGGCCGCGGCACGTCGTGGCCGGGGACACGCGGCAGCATGCGCCAGCCCACCAGCAGGGCGGCAAGGCCGATCGGCACGTTGACGATGAAGATCCAGCGCCAGCTCGCGGTCACCAGCAGGCCGCCGACCACCGGCCCGAGGGCCGCGGCCAGGCCGCCGATCGCGGTCCAGGTCCGCACCGCGCCGCCGCGATGCTCCGGCGTATAGGAGGCGAGCAGCAGGCCGAGCGAGGTCGGCGTCATGAGGGCGGCACCCGCCGCCTGCACGAGGCGGAAGGCGACCAGCGTCCACACGCCGTCGGCGATGGCGCAGGCCGCGGAGGCCGCCGTGAAGATGGCGATGCCCAGGAGAAAGCTGAGATCGCGGCGATGGCGTTCGGCCAGCCGGCCGAAGAAGACGAGCAGGGCCGCATAGACGATCGCATAGCCGTTCAGGATCCACGACAGGTCGTCGAGGCCGGCGTTGCCGAAGTCTCGGGCGATGTCCGGCAGGGCCACGTTGACGATGAACAGGTCGAGGTTGGCCAGGCAAATCCCGGCGCACACGATGGCCAGGACATGGCCCGGCTTCGCGACCTTCACGGCGTCACTCATCTGCTCCCCCTTTGGGCGCGGTGTTGCTGATCCGAATTAGGCGCATATGCGCCTATTCACAACGCGCGCTCGCCCGAGTTTTCTTGCCAGCACGGCGTCGAAAAGCTATTCCGGGCATATGAGCGGATCGAGGGAGGGGCGATGAAATCGGCCTGCAACTGCCTGGCGCTGCGCCAGGCCAGCCGGCACGTGACGCAGTTTTACGACCAGGCGCTGGCGCCGCTCGATCTGCGCGGCACGCAGCTCGCGCTGCTGCGCGCGATCCGGCGGCTGGGGCCGATCGCGCTCAATCCCCTGGCCGAGGAAATGGTCATGGACAGGGCGACGCTCGGCCACAACGTGCGGCCGCTCGAAGCCCGCGGCCTCGTCCGGCTGGCGGTCGGCAAGGACCGCCGCAGCCGCGAAGTTTCGCTCACCCCGGCGGGCCGTCGGATGATCGCGCAGGCGGCCAAATACTGGCGGCGGGCGCAGCGGGCCTTCGAGGACGAGCTGGGCGCAGAGACGTCGGCGCAGTTGCGATCCCTGCTGCAGCGCGTCGCCGCGACGGAATTTCCGTCCATCTGAGCAGGAGACAGTCGTGCCGTGCTGCATGACGGCCAAGCCGTCCATGCTCAGGCTCCGAGCAATGACCTCGTGCAGCCCCGGCGCGCGAAGCGCCGGGCTGTGGTGTGGATCTTCATCGTGCCGCGGGGTTCGACAGGCCGCGATTCTGGCACCTGGCGCAATACATCAACGTCATCAGGCCTGCGCTCAGGGCGAATATCGCCATGATGCCCAGCGTCATGGCGACATAGCCGCCCGGCATGGCCGCCGCGGGATCACTCCTGCCGAGATTGGCGGCGGCATTCAGAAGTGCCACGGAAAAAGCCAGCAGGCCCAGCAGGGCTCCGACGATGAGCCAGGTGCCTGTCCACGGTGTCGAAACGGTTTCCTTGTCCATGACTGCGCGGCTCCGCTTCCATGCAGCATCAACCTCCCACCATCCATACTCTCGCGGTTCCTGCCGCTCTTTCGATAGCGCACGACAGATTCGGAGCATTTGCATCCGCCCGCGGACGTGCGAGATTTCTGCCGCAAGAGTTCACGGGGAGTACGGCATGACCAAGTCGAATTGGCGGGAGCGCGCGGGCACGCCGTTCACCTGCGAGAAGCGGCCGGCCGAGGGCAGCAGCGGCATGGTGGTCTCCAACCACCCGCTGGCCTCCGCCGCCGGCATGGAAATGCTGGCCGCCGGCGGCAACGCCGTCGACGCCGCCGTCGCCACCCAGTTCGCGCTCACCGTGGTCGAGCCGATGATGGTCGGGCTGATCGGCGGCACCACGTGCCATATCCGCCTGGCCGACGGGACCCACACCATCCTCGACGGCATGAGCGCCGTGCCGCGCGCCGGCCGCCCGGACATGTATCGCCCGATCCCCGGTGCCGCGCCGGAAATCTACGACGTCGAGGACCAGGAAAACCTCGTCGGTCCGAAATCGGTGGCGGCACCGGGCTCGCTGCGCGCCTGGTGCCTGGCGCTCCGCCGCTATGGAACGATGTCGCTCGGCGACGTGATGCAGCCCGCGATCCGCCACGCCGCGCGCGGCTTTGCGGTCACTCCTTATCTCTCCGACTGTATCGAGAGCGCGGCGCCCGACCTGGTGAAGGATCATCTCATCGCCGCCCGTCTCATGCCGGACGGCACGCCGCTCAAGGCCGGCGCGCGCCTGGTCCAGGCCGACTACGCCGAGGCGCTGACCCTGATCTCCCAGCAGGGCGAGGCGGCGCTGCACGATGGCCCGCTCGGCGACCTCCTGGTCGAGTGCATGGAAAAGACCGGCGGCTTCGTCTCGCGTGAGGACCTCGCCGGCTACGAGGTGGTCGAGCGCCCGCCGATCCGCGGCCGCTATCGCGGCTGGGAAATCATCGGGCCGCCGCCGCCCGCCGCTTCCGGCGTGCACATCACGCAGATGTTGAACATCCTCGAAGGCTACGACATCGCCAGGCTCGGCTTCGGCACGGTGGACACCCTCCATCTGCTGGCCGAAGTGCTGAAGATCGCCTTCGCCGACCGCGCCGAAGCCAGCGGCGACCCGGATTTCGTCAAAGTGCCGGTCGAACGCATCACGTCCAAGTCCTATGCCGACGAGCGACGCGCCGGCATCGACCTCGCCCGGGCCCGGCGCTGGACCGGCGCTCTCGTGGCGATGGAGGGGGCGGACACCACGCATCTGACCGCAGCCGACGGCAGGGGCAACGCCGTCACCACGACGCAGACCATCAACAGCCTGTTCGGCGCGCGCTTCATCGTGCCCGGCACCGGCATGGTGCCGAACAACTACATGTCGAATTACGACCCGCGGCCGGGCAATGCGCTGTCGATCATGCCGGGCAAGAGGGTCACGACCTCGATGTCGCCGATGATGGCGGTGCGCGACGGCCGGCTCGCCTATGCATTGGGCTTGCCGGGCGGCCGGAAGATCTTCCCCGCGGCGATGCAGGCCCTGATCAACCTCATCGACCACGGCATGACCCTGCAGGAGGCGGTCGAGGCGCCGCGGGTGTGGACGGAAGGACCGGTGCTGGAGGTCGAGCACGGCATTCCCGAGCCCGTCCGCGAAGGCCTGGAAGCGCGCGGCCACACGCTGCAGGTCATGCCGACGGTCGCCGGCGGCATGAACGCCATCCAGTTCCACGAGGACGGCACGATGACCGGCGCCGCCTGCTGGCGCGCCGACGGCTCGCCGGCCGCTCTCGGCGGCGGCCTGGCGCGGGCCGGTGTGCGCTTCGAGCTGCCGCACTGATTGTTGCGTGGGACAGCTGCGATTTCCGTCGTCTCGGCCTCGGTCGAGACGACGGAAATCAGGACCCGAGCACGCCCAGCGCGTTGCGGAGCGAGTCGCTCGGGATCTGCATGAAGCCGGTGAAGGGGCTGGTCAGCTCCAGGATCAGGAAGATCGCGCTGGAGGCCGACAGGGCGATGATCACCAGGACGACGCCGCTTGTCGGATTGATCTCGGAAAACAGCGTGAAGCTCGCCAGCAGGATGGTCAGCCAGAACACCAGCATCACGAGAAGAGGCCACGGCAGGCCGGCATCCGACTGCTCGGCCAGCAGCACGCGCTGCTCGGTGATGCTGGTCGTGGTCTGAAGGGCCAGGAACTTGAGGTTGTGCTGGACGTCGTTCCGCGGCGACAGCGCCTCGATCGCCTCATAGACCTCCTGGCCCTCCACGGTCGGCTGGAAGGGTGCGCCCGTTGCGGACTTCACGGCGTGGTCGCCCCAGATCCGATCGATCAGCGGGCCCATGGCCTGGCGCTGTAATTCGCGGGCGCGCCTCGTTTCCGGTCCATAGCGCTTGAGCTGGCCGTCGAGCAGCACCAGCTTCGCCGCGATCTGCCTGACCTCGTTGCGCTGGGTCTCATAGGTGGTTTTGGCCGACGTGATCAGGAGACCGAGCACCAGCGCCGACATCGTCGCCACCAGGGCCGAGCCCAGGCGGACGACATCCTTCGAATGGTCGTTCAGATGGTGCGGCGGCAGGAGCCGGCGCAGCGCAATGCCTGCGGCCGCGCCGCCCAGCATGATGACGAAGACGGCAAGAGAAATTGCTTCGGCGGTCAATTCTGATCCCCAGGCATTGCGGCCAGCCGCGCCCACTGCAACGCCGGCTTGTCTCGATGGAGCTGTTGTAGCACAGGCGAATGACGGCGCCCGGTATCCTTCAGCCCGGGGCCGTCACCGATTGGCGCCGGGCGCGCCTGCCGTTTCGGAGTCCGCGGCGGAGGCGATATCATTCGACCGCGCGGTCATCTCCTCGTGCGAGTCCTTGATCGCGATGAGGACGTCTCCCGGACTCGTCCGCACGGACATCTGCCGGGCTTCCGGGTCGGCCCTGTTCTTCAGCATCGGACTGTCGCGCCGAAGCTCCTCGATGAGGTCGATGACCTTGGCGACCTTGCGCTCGGTCACACTGGCCAGTTCCAGCGTCATCTGTTCGCGCAGTTCGGCGAGCTGGTCGGCGCGCCGCTGCGTCGACAGGATGAGAATCCCCATGACCACGCCCAGGAACGTGAGCGCCTCGAACAGCCAGGGAAAGGGCGGCGAGTCGACGACGGCATAGCCGGCCAGCGGCGCCAGCAGATTGAGGACGATCCACAAGGCGACGCCCAAGAAGACGGCCGCCAGCACGGCCGGTCGGGCCAGCCGGGCGGTCCAGCTGTCGAGGAACTTCTCGACGGGCGTGCGCTTCAGATGATGTTCCGAATGGATCCGCGCGACCGCATCGACCGTTTCGGCGATATGCGAGGGCAGAATCGTGCTTTTGGCTTTCACCGCAGGTTCAGGGCCGATCAAGATCGCCACGCCGGTCGGAAATGAAGCTGATGGGGCTTGCAGACCTAACGGCGGCCGAGGTCAGACGTTCCACGCCTCGATGAAGGCTTACTCGCCCAGCGAAGCGTGGATCTGCGCCACCACCGCGGCTCCTTCGCCGACGGCGGCGGCAACCCGCTTGGTCGATCCGCCGCGCACGTCACCCACCGCGAACACGCGCGGGCGGCTGGTTTCGAGGGGCAAGGTCGTCGGCCCGCCGGCGGCGTCCTTGCCGGTGAGGACGAAGCCCTTTTCGTCGAGCTCGACGCAGCCCTGCAGCCAGCCGGTGTTGGGATCGGCGCCGACGAACAGGAACAGGTGGCGCAGCTCGCAGAGATGCTGCTCGCCCGTGGCGCGGTCGCGGAAGATGGCGCCGGACAGGCCGGTGGCGCGGTCGCCTTCGAGGCCGACCACTTCGCTGCCGATATGCAGCGTCACGTTGGGCAGGGCGGCGATCCGCTCGACCAGGTAATGCGACATCGAGGCTTCGAGGCTGCTGCCGCGGATGACCAGGTGAAGATGCTTCACCTTGGCGGCCAGGAAGACGACGGCCTGGCCGGCGGAGTTGCCGCCGCCCACCAGGGCGATCTCCTCGCCCGCGCACAGCTTGGCCTCGATGGGCGAGGCCCAGTAGGAGATCCCCGCACCTTCGAAGGTCGCGAGGTTCGGAATGTCGGGCCGGCGGTAGCGCGCGCCCGAGGCGATGACGACGGTGCGCGCCTGCATCAGGTCGCCGCTGCTGAGCTTGAGGCGCAGCGGGCCGTTGCGGTCGTCACAGTCGAGCTTCTCGGCCTCGAGCGGGATGGCGAGCTCGGTGCCGAACTTCTGCGCCTGGTTATAGGCGCGGCCGGCCAGCGCCTGGCCCGAGATGCCGGTGGGGAAGCCCAGGTAGTTCTCGATGCGCGCCGAGGCGCCGGCCTGGCCGCCGATGGCGCGCTGGTCGAGCACCAGCACCGAGAGGCCCTCGGAAGCCGCGTAGACGGCGGTGGCGAGCCCGGCCGGACCGGCGCCGACCACCGCCACGTCGTAGAGCCGTGAGGGATCGAGCGTGGGCGTGAGGCCGAGGCACCGGCCGGCCTCCTCGTTGGTCGGCCGGCGCAGGACGGTGCCGTTCGGGCAGAGCAGCAACGGCAGCTCATCCTCGTGAATGCCCAGCCGCTCGATCAGGGCATGCGCTTCGCGATCGCTGGTCGCGTCGAGGACGGTGACGGGATAGGCGTTGCGCGTCAGGAAGCCCTGCAGGCGCACGACATCCGGCATGTCGGCGTGGCCGATCAGGATCGAGCCCGACCGGTCGGATTCGATCAGTCCGACACGGCGCAGGATGAAGGCGCGCATCACGATCTCGCCGATATCCGCCGAGCCGATCACGAGGGCGCGCAAATGGGCCGAGTCGAACGGAAGGGCGGTGCAGCCCTGCGGCCCGGCACGTCCGACCACGAGCGAGGTGTGGCCGCCGAGCTGGCTGACCTCGCCGGAGAACTGACCCGGTCCTTCGATGCCGATCTCGGTTTCGTGGCCGAGGCCATCGCGCCTCGAGGCCATCGATCGATCCGGCGAGCACCAGCCAGATCGGCGCGGCCAGCTCGCCGACCTCGACCAGGACGGCGCCCGGCTCGAAGCGGCGCGGCGGGCCGCTGGCGAAGCGACGGGCGACGTCGATCTGCGCTGCCGACAGCACCGGGAACATCTGGTCGTGCCTGGTCTCGAGAACACTCAACGCTGGCCTCCTGCGGCGCTCGGTTGGGCGCCGTCGATACGCACCGATCCTATCATCGCATTGCCCCGGGATGCGCCGTCCGCGACGACGAGTCTTTCCGAAAACAACGATAGGGACTTACAGCACCGGCGCCTCGATCAGCGCGAGATAGAGCGCGAACAGAAAGCCTGCGACCGCCGGCAACACGATGCCCGAGCCGCCCTTGTGCAGGGCTTCGGGGATCATGGCATGGGTGACAAGGGCCAGGATGGCGCCGCCGGCCACCGCCTGGGCGAGCACGGCCGCCGTCGATTCCGAGCCGGCGATCAGGATCTTGCCGGCCACCGCGGCGACGACGCCGGCCGCCAGCACGGTCGACCACAACAGGAAGATCGCGCGATTCGAGTAGCCTGCCTTGCGCAGCATGGTCGCGCTGGCCGCCGCCTCGGGAATGCCGCCCAGGAACATGCCGAGGATCAGGGTGACCGACAGGCTCTCGAAGCCCACGAACTTGGCGCCGATCACCAGGCAGCCCGGGATCGTGTCGAGGATGTTGCCGAACACGATGGCAAGTCCCGCGCCCTTGCCGGCCTTGGCCTCCTGCAGGAGCCGGTGCTCCTCGCCGCGGCTCAGCCGATCGACGCTCTCGCGCGCCGTCTGCGCCCACAGCGCCGGATTGACGCCCGCCGCGCGCAGGTTGGAGAGGGCGCGCTCGTGGCTGAGCTTGCGCACCTGTTCATCGAGGAACGGATCGTCGGCGAGCAGCTGGTCGAAATCGTTCTTGCCGATCGCCAGCAGCCGGCTGTCGTTCTTGCTGCGAATGGTGGCGGTGCGCTTGCCGCCGCTCAGCAGCGCCATCTCGCCGAACGCCTGGCCGCGGTCGAGCTGGGCCAGGGTGCGATGCGCGCTTTCGTCGATCACCTCGACGCTGCCGTCGGCCACGATGTAGAGCGCATCGCCCGGATCGCCGGCGCGGAAGACGATCTGCCCGGCCGCGACGTTGCGCTCCTGCACGCGATCGAGCAGCGGCTCGATGTCCTCGGGCTGCAGGTGGCGCAGCAGGTTGCATTGCGACAGGAGACCGAGCTTTTCGCCGACGGCGTGGCGCTTGCGGTTCAGGGCATATTCCAGGAAGCGCGAGGGATAGCGCAGCGCAGCGCCCTTCTGGTCGAGGAACAGCGATGTCAGGTAGTAGACGACCGCGCCGGCGGCAAAGCCACCGGCGATCGTCGCCCAGGCGGTATACACGTCGTCGCCATGCCGGGTGAGGTCGCGCGCCGCTTCGAAGGCGAGGTCGATGGCGAGTGCCGCGATCAGCGCTCCGGCGGCGAAGGCAAGGATGCCGGCCAGCACCTTCTTGGGAAAGGACAGGTAGAGCCCGAGTGCTGCGCCGAGCATGACCGAGCTGGTCGTGAAGAGACCGAGCAACGCCACGGACACGATGTCGGACAGATGGATCTGCAAGTTTGCCCCCGGTGCCGCGCACGACGAGACGACGTGTGACTAGAGCGATTCCGATCTGATGCCGCTGCGGCCTCGTCACGCGATGGATTCGCGGCAACAGGCACATTCCGTTCGGCTGATTCCAGCCGAACGGAATGTGCTCTAGGATATCGTCCGCGCGCCCGCCACGGGATAATTGCGAAAACGCCCGCTCGGCTGCATTTCCTATGCGGCGGCTATGCGCGGCGGCCCCATCATGCCCTGTGGAACCGCGATCACCAGCGCGCGCGAATGAGATGAGGGGGACCGCATGCGGTCCCCCTCATCTCATTCCGCTCTAGCGCCGGCCGAGCGTCTCGAGCAACGGCCGGAGCGCGTCGAGCTCCGCGCCGAAGCCGCTCCAGTCTCCCGCCTTCAGGCGCTCGACGGCCCGGTCGTAGTGGACGAGCGCCTCGCGGGCCCGCGCATCCGCCGGACCGGCGGACGTCGCCGCGCCCATCTCGGCGGGGCGGGGCGGCGGTGGCGCCGTGTCCTTGAACAGCGCCGCCAGCGCGGCGCCCAGCGTCTCCTCCATCACCACGCGATCGCCGTAGGCTGCGATCACGCGCTTCAGCTCCGGCAGCTGGCCGGTCGCGGCGCGCAGGTAGAGCGGCGAGACGTAGAGGATCGAATTCTCGATCGGCACCACCAGGAGATGGCCGCGGATGACCCTCGAGCCCATCTGGTTCCACAGCGAGATCTGCTGCGAGATGTCGGTGCTCTGCTGGATGCGCGCCTCGATCTGGAACGGCCCGAAGACCTGCTTGTCCTTGGGGAATTCGTAGACGACGACCTTGCCGTAGTCGGGCGGATCGCAGCGCGCCGCCAGCCAGGCGATCATGTTCTCGCGCTGGCTCGGCACCATCGGCAGCATGAGGACGAACTCGGCGCGCGCCTCGCCGGGCAGCCGCATGATCATGTAGTAGGGCGCCATGCGCGCGGGGTCGCGGCCGACAAGGCCGTCGCCGTCGGCGGCCTGGCGCGGGAACTGCCAGAGATCCTCGCGATTGTAGAACACCTCCGCCGTGTCCATGTGATAGGCGCGGTAAAGCTGCGCCTGGACGAGGAAGAGATCCTCGGGGTAGCGGATATGCTGCTGCAGGTCGGCCGGCATGTCGGCCAGCGGCCTGAACAGGCCGGGGAAAATGCGCTGGTAGGTCCGGATGAGCGGATCGCCGGGATCGCTGACATAAAAGTCGACCGAGCCGTTGTAGGCGTCGATCACCACCTTGACCGAGTTGCGGATGTAGTTGAGGCCGCCGGACGATTGCACCTGGGCATAGGGAAACCAGTCGCTGGTGGTGTAGGCGTCCTGCATCCAGAAGAGGCGGCCGCCGCTCACCACGATGTAGGGATCGTGGTCGAGGCGCAGGCCGGGGGCGATCGTGCGCACGCGATCCTGGATATTGCGATGAAGCAGGATCCGGCTGTCGTTGGTGATGTACTCGGTGAGCAGGATGTTGGGATCGCCGTAGTACCAGGAGAACAGGGCGCGCCGCACCGTGTCGCCGATGGCAACGCCGTCGGCGCCGTCATAGGCGGCATAGACGTTGTCCTTGCCCTTGGGATAGTCGAACTCGGGCGTGCTGGTCTTGACGATCGCATAGCGCTCCTCGCCCTGGCCGAAATAGAGGCGGGGCTCGCGGATGGCGGGACCGCCGGTGGCGACCGGCGGTATGTCCTGCAGGTAGAAGAGCGGCAGGCCTTCGGTCGATTTCCGGGTCACCGGCGACATCACCACGCCGGTGCCGTGGGTGAACAGCAGATGCAGGTTGACCCAGGTCTGCGCGTTGGCCGGCAGCAGCGCCGGGTCGAGCTCGCGCGCCGACAGCATCACCTGCTGGTAGGCGTCGCCCAGGCGATAGCGGTCGATGTCCATGTCGAGGAACTTGTAGTAGGTCCGGATCTCCTGGAGCTGCGCGTAGGTGCTCATCAGCGGCTGCACGTCCCACAGCCGGATGTTGTCGACGGTCGCGCGGTTGGCCTCGAGCGAAGCGAAGTTCAACCGCTCCTCGACCGGGAAGGGCTTCACCGCGATCTGCTGCAGGTTGTAGGCCTGGCGCGTCGCCGCGATGTTGCGCTCGATGTAGGGCGTCTCGAGCTGCAGCTCGCTGGGCTTCACGTAGAAGCGGTTGAACAGCGCGGGAAACAGCACGGAGACCACGATCGACGTGCCGAACAGCAGCACCACCGCCGCCGCGGGAAGGCGCCAGGTCCGCCACCGCACATTGACCCAGCAGGCGATGGCGCAGGCGGCCGCCATGCCGACGAGCAACCACAGGATCGGCAGCCTGACATTGAGGTCGGTGTAGCCGGCGCCGACGACGACGCCGTTGTCGCTGTAGAGCAGCAGGAAGCGATCGAGGCCATAGGACCAGGCCTTCACCGCGAAGAACAGGCCGAGCAGCACCGACGCGTGGGTGAGGGCGACCGGTGACAGGCCGCGCGGCGGCGTGTCGAGCTCGATGTCGCCTTGCACCCAGTAGACGCCGCCGGCCAGGGCCGCGCTGAAGAACAGCAGCAGCAGCAGCCAGTTCTTGAGCGCGACATAGGCCGGCAGTGAAAAGAGATAGAAGCCGATGTCCTTGCCGAAGACCGGATCGTTCTCGCCATAGGGCACCTGCTGGAGAAAGCGCAGCACCGTGTCCCAGTTCGAGAGCTCGATCGCGGCCGTGAGCAGGCCGAGAAGGACGGCCGCACCCGCGACCGCAAGGCGTCCGGAGACATGCGGCGACACGTAGCTGAGAAGCGCGACCGAGGCCGGCGGCGCATGCGGGGCAAAGGCCGCGCGCGCGGGCCGAGGCGATGCCGGCCGGCGGGCGAAGCGGAGCGCCAGTCCTCCCGAGAGGCCGTACACGCCGGCCGAGGCGGCGAAGACGGCGACGAAGAGGCCGGTGCGGGCGGTGAAGATCGTCCAGAAGACGCCCTCATAGCCGATCGAGGAGAACCACAGCCAGTCGACCAGGGTGTTGCTCACCCGCCCGAGGACAACGAGGCCAAGGATGAAGATCGCGACCAGGATCGCGATGTATTTCAGGCGCATGCCGCAGCCTCCTTCCCGTCATGGGATGCTGCATTCGTCGCGGCTTACGGCCCCAGAGTATCACCTCCCGGCGGCAAATTCTGTCAGGCACTCCTCAGCCGGGCGGTGCGCGCCTCGTCGATGCCGCGGCCGTCGGCGGCGATCGCCACGGCGTAGTCGCGCTCGGCGCCGGCGGCACTCACCACGCCGTCGCGCACATCGCGCAGCACGCGCGCCGGGTCGCGCGAGCGGGGGTCACCATAGCCGCCGCCTCCGGGCGAGAGCGCGCGATAGGTGCCGGGTCCGTGGCGTTCGACGCCGTATTTCGGCGCCTGGATGCGTTTTCCGTCGGCCAGGGTGAGGACGACCTCGCCGCCCGAGCCGGCACGGCCGCCGGCGGCGCCGAAGCTCGAGGGCGCGCCGACGCCTTCGCCGCGGAAGGCGTAATCGGCCGGGGTGAAGATCTCGACCTCGTAGTCGCAGCCGGCGCCGCCGCGGAAGCGTCCGGGGCCGGCGCTGTCGCAGCGCATCTCCTGGCGGTGGAAGCGGACAGGGTAGAGGTGCTCGTAGGTTTCGAGGTTGGGCAGGGTGAGGCCGCCCAGGGTGATGAGATGGCCGATCAGGTGGAAGCCGTCGCGGCCTTCGACGCCGCCGCCGGCCGGGGCGCCCGCCCACTGATACATCACGTAGCGCCCGCCGTCGGCGCGCAGGCCGGCGGTGACGGCATGCACCGCCTTCGACCAGCCGGCCGAGGCGCGTTCGGGCAGCGCCTGGCCCAGCGCCTTCCACATCGCGTGGATGATCTCGTGCGCCACGAACACCGTGTTCATGGTCATCGGCGCGGGCGCGCGCGCGTTCACCAGGGTGCCTTCGGGCAGGCGGATCTCGACGCTGCGGAAGGCGCCTTCGTTCTTGGGCAGGTCGGGCTCGAAGAACGAGGCCAGCGCCATGAACACCGCCGAGGTGCTGTTGGCGATCGAGCTGTTCTTGAAGCCGCGGATCTGCGGCGAGGTGCCGGCGAAGTCGACGATCAGGCGCCGGTCCTTCACCGTCAGGGTGACGGCGATCCTGCCGTCGATCGGCTCGAAGCAGTCGTTGTCGACCGGCTCCTCGGCACGCCACACGCCTTCGGCCAGGCGGTCGATGCAGGTGCGGAAGCGGCGGTCGGCATGGGCCAGCACGCCCTCGAAGAAGGAATCGGCGCGGTCGGGCCCCAGTTCCTCGACCAGCAGCGCCAGCCGCTCGGCGCCGATGCGGGTCGAGCCGATCATGGCGCGCAGGTCGCCGTCGAGCGCGTCGGGCAGGCGGGTGTTCAACAGCAGCAGGCGCCACAGGTCGTCGCGCGTCTTGCCGCCCTCGATCAGCTTCAGCACCGGCAGGCGGATGCCTTCATGGAAGATCTCGGTGGCTGCCGAATTATAGGTGCCTGCCGCGCCGCCGCCGATGTCGGCCTGGTGGGCGCGGTTGCAGGCGAAGGCGACCAGCGCGCCGGCAACGAACACCGGCCGGGCGATCACCCAGTCAGGCAGGTGGTTGCCGCCGGCGGCGTAGGGGTCGTTCAGCAGGAAGACGTCTTCGGCCCGGATGGCATCCTTGAAGTCGCGCAGGATGGCGCGCACGGCGAAGCCGCCGCCGCCGGTATGGATCGGGATGCCGTCGGCCTGGCTTATGAGCGTGCCGCGTGCGTCGGCGATGAAGCAGGAGAAGTCGTGACTCTGGCTGAAGATCGGCGAGCGCGCCGTGCGCGTCATCACCCAGCCCATCTGGTGCGAGATGTGGTCGAGCCGGTTCTGCACCAGCGCGCGAGGCGTGACGGGATCGAGGTACGGTGCTCATCGGCTAGACTCTCGACGTCGTCCTGAGTGAAGCGAAGGACCTCATGCCGTGCACGGCATGAGATCCTTCGCTCGCTCAGGATGACGGGTTTGTTCCAAGCTCGACATGAACCAGGAAGTCGTCGCGCCCGTCGACCTCGAGGCGGTCGCGCGGGCCGACGAAGGCGGTGGTGGTGCGTTCCTCGATCAGCAGCGGCCCGTCGAGGGTGCAGCCGGGACGGAGATCGGCGCCGTCGTAGATCGGCACCTCGCGCCAGCCGTGCGCCGGATCGATCCAGACCTTGCGCCGTTCGCGTGGCTTGGGGGGCGCCGCCTGCGACGCCCGCACGGCCGGCGGCGTCCAGTCGAGCCGGCCGCGGCCGACGACGCGGAGCGCGGTGACGTCGATGCGGCCGCCGGGCTGGATGTGGCCGAACAGGCGCTGGTGCTCGGCTTCGAACGCCTGGCGGGCCGCGCCGGCGTCGAAGCCGGTCCCGTTGAGGGCGACCCTCACCGGCCATTGCTGGCCGTCGTAACGCAGGTCGACTTCGCGCTCGATCGCGGCATCGGCGTCGGCAAAGCCGTCGCGCGACAGCGCGTCGCGGGCGCGAGTCTCGAGCTGGTCAAAGCCCGCGTCGAGGGCCGAGCGGTCGAGCCGGTCGAGATCGGCCACGAACACCTGGAGATAATCCTGCCGCACGTCGGACTGCAGCATGCCCATGGCGCAGAAGGCGCCGGCGGCGCGCGGCAGCAGCGCCCGGCTGCAGCCCAGCGCGCGGGCCACGGCGGTGCCGTGCATCGGGCCGGCGCCGCCGGCGGCCACCAGGGTGAAGGTCGCGGGATTGTGGCCGCGTTCGATGCTGAGCCGCTCGACGGCATGCAGCAGGTTCTGCTCCAGCAGGCGGATCACGCCGGCCGCGGCGTCCTCGACCGACAGGCCGAGCGGCCTGGCCAGTTTGTCTTCGACGGCCTTGCGCGCCAGCGCGCCGTCGAGCGTGACGGCACCGCCGGCCAGCGGGCCGGGGCGCAGGCGCCCGAGCACGAGCTGCGCGTCGGTGACGGTCGGCTGCTCGCCGCCCAGGCCGTAGGCGGCGGGCCCGGGCCGTGCGCCGGCGCCTTGCGGGCCGACATGCAGCAGGCCCGCATCGTCGACCCAGGCGATGGCGCCGCCGCCCGCGCCGACGGTGTGGATCTCGACCGACGGCGTCGTGAGGTGGTAGCCGTCGATGGTGAGCTGGTCGGCCACCGGCACGTCGCCTCCCGCCATCACCATGACGTCGCAACTGGTGCCGCCGATCTCCATCGAGATCAGGTTGGCCGCTTCGCCCGGCGCGGCACAGCCTTTCAGCGCGCCGACGCCGGCGGCGGGGCCGGACAGGACCAGCATCACGGGACGGGCCGCCACCTGGGCGACCGACACCGCGCCGCCGTTGCTTTGCAGCAGCAGCAGCGAGCGGGGCAGGCCGAACTGGCGGAGCTGCTCGTCGAGCGCGCTGAGATAGCTCGTCACCTTGGGCGCGATGTAGGCGTTGACCACGGCGGTCGAGCCGCGCTCGTACTCGCCCATGGTCGGCATGACCTCGCTCGACAGCGAGACCCATTTGCCGGCCCAGCCTTTGGCCAGCTGGGCGCCGACCGCGCGCTCGTGTGCGCCGTCGAGAAAGCTGTTGAACAGGCAGACGGCGACCGATTCCACGCCCTCGGCGGCGAACACTCTTGCCGCCGCGTCGACGTCGGCCGTGACCAGCGGGGCCAGCTCCTTGCCGTCGGCGCCGATCCGCCCGCGCACCGGCAGGCGCAGGTAGCGCGGCGCCAGGACGGGGGGAAACGGCGCGCGATGGTCCCACTGGTTGTCGCGGATGCCGCGGCGGATCTCGAGTGAATCGCGAAAGCCCTCGGTCGTCAGCATGCCGACCCTGGCGCCCTTCTTCTCGAGGATCGTGTTGGTGGCGACGGTCGAGCCGTGCACGAACAGGGCGCAGTCGCGCAGCAGGGCGGAGAGCGGCAGGTCGAGCTGCTGCGCGGCCAGCCGCAGCACGCCTAGAACGCCTTCGCTGGGATCGGCCGGCACCGACGGCGCCTTGTAGATGCGCACGGCGCCGGCGCTGTCGCGCAGCACCATGTCGGTGAAGGTGCCGCCGACATCGACGCCGATGCGCCAGGGAGCGACGAGGGGAGGGAAGAGGGGAGGGAGGTTTTCAGTCATTGGAGAGCGACCTTAGCCGTTGCGGCGCCCATCTCAATGCCCGCCGAGGGACTGGTTGAGCCGGGAATAGATCGCATAGTGCCAGTAGGGGCCACCGTGATCGTCGAAGCCCATGACATCGTCCCGCATCACGTACGGGAAGTCTTCGGGCGTTGCCGGCACCCGCTCGACATTGGCCGGGAGCTTGGCGAGCACAGGGTCGTTCGCGGGGCCGAAGAAATGGACGAGGTAGACCTTGGCGCTGGTTTTCGCCGCGATGGATCGCAAGAGTTCGATCGACACCCTGTCGGTGTAGTCCGGGCTGGGTTCGGCCGCGGTGCAGTAGTCCGGGTTGAACTTGCAGTGCATTGGAATGGTGTCCAGCACCAGGTGGTCGGCGCCGTCGAGACGGGCCCGAACGAGCCTGTCCTTGGGGCTGAGCTCGATCTCGGGAAAGCTGCTCGCCATCCAGTCCCTTATGTCGCGAAGCCGGGCAGGCGCCTCGACATGGCGTTCCTTGTAGTAAAAGGCATATCCCAGGATGACGACATCGCCGGGACGGATCTGGTCCTTGATGCGGTCCATCGTGACCAGCGCGTTGGCCCACGAGTAGCCGCCAAGGGCATGCAGATGGACAGCGTCGCCCGGATTGGCGGCCTGCAGCAGGAAGCTGAAGGTCTGCTCGTCGTTCACGCCGTCACCGAACACGAACAAATCGCCCAGCACGAATATTCGTCTCGCGGCATCTGCCGGAGGATTGCCCGTGAATCTCGTTCCGTCTCCGTTGATCGTGACCACGGTGTCGACATGTTCGAGAGCGCTGCCGCGTTTCCTCGAATAGCGAAAGATGTATCGCCCCGGTTTGGCCCGGTAACCCTGCTCGGCGTCCTCGGCGAAGAAATCCTGCGGGATGCGCGTCATCCGCCTCGCGTTGGCTTGATCCTTGGCAGGGAACAGCCGATCGAGGCTCATGCGAAGGACCACGACCGTTGCCGGCCTGAGTGGCTCGCCCGACAGGCTGGCGATCTGGTCCCTGTAGAAGAGATAGAGAAATGCCGACGACGCCATTTCCAGCGCCATCACGACGATGAGCGCCAGGATCGCGTAAAAGGCTGCCTTCTTGGAGATGGTCACGAGAGGGTGGCCTTACGTCAGCGCCAACTCCGGATAGCCCTTCGCCGCCACCTCGTCACAGCGCGCACGGTAGGCCGGCGCGCTGCCGCTGTAGCGCGCGATGATGCGGGTCTGCTTGCCTTCGACATTGGTGTTGATGCCGGTCATCCAGGAATTGACCTCGTTGGACAGCAGGCCCTCGCCCAGCGCCTTGACGTGGTCGGTCCAGGCCGCCACCGCCTCGGGCCGGACGTCGGCACGGCTGAGATCGTGCTCGCGCATATGGCGCAGCAGGCCGGTCACCCAGTCGACGTTGTATTCGATGCTGCGCGGAATGTTGCCCAGCGCGGTGTGCGGTCCCATCAGCATGAACATGTTAGGAAAGCCTTCGACCTGTACGCCCAGGAAGGTCTGCGGTCCGTTCGCCCACTTGTCCTTGAGCCTCTGCCCGCCCGCACCCCTGATGTCGATGCGGTCGAAGCTGCCGGTGATGGCGTCGAAACCCGTGGCATAGACGATGATGTCGAATTCGTACTCGGCGTCGCTGGTCTTCAACCCTTTGGGCGTGATGCGCTCGATCGGCGTTTCCGTGATGTCGACCAGCCGGACATTGGGCTGGTTGTAGGCCTCGTAATATCTGGTCTCGAGCGGCACTCGGCGGGTGCCGAAGCCGTGGTTCTTCGGGATCAGCTTCTCGGCCACCGCGGGGTCCTTCACCCTCTGGCGGATCTTGCGGGCCACGAAGTCGCTGACGGCGGCGTTCGCCGCCCGGTCGGTGAGGATGTCGCGGAAATTGCCCTGCCAGATGCCGAAGCCACGCTCGGCATAGAGCTTCTCGAAGAAGGCCTCGCGCTCCTCGGGCGTGACCTCGAACGTGCCGCGCGGGTCGGGCGTGTGCAGGAAGCAGGCGAAGGTCTTCAGGCAGCGCTCGAACATCTCCGGGTAGCCGGCCTTGATCTGGCGTTGGGTCTCCGCGTCGATCGGGCCGTTATGCAGCGGCGCGCACCAGTTCGGCGTGCGCTGGAACACGGTGAGGTGCCCGACGGTCTTGGCGACCTCCTGGATGGTCTGCACCCCGGTGGCGCCGGTACCGATCACCGCCACCCGTTTGCCGGCGAAGCTCACCGGTTCGTGCGGCCAGCGCGCGGTGTGGAACGAGGCGCCCTGGAACGTCTCCACGCCCGCGATGCGCGGCATGGTCGGGGCCGACAAGGGGCCGATCGCGGTGATCAGGAAGCGCGTCCGGTAGCGCCGGCCGTCCTCCACCGTCACGTCCCAGTGGCCGGTCTTCTCGTCGTAATGCGCCGCGCTCACGCGGCTGTGGAACTCGATGTCGGAACGCAGGCCGAACTTGTCGGCGACGAAGTTGAGATAGCGCAGCGTCTCGGGCTGGGGCGCGAAATGCTCGGACCAGTTCCATTCATCGAGCAGCTCCTGCGAGAAGGAATAGCCGTAGGAGTAGCTTTCGGAATCGAAGCGCGCGCCGGGATAGCGATTCCAGTACCAGGTGCCGCCGACGCCGGAACCGGCCTCGAGCACCCGCACCCGCATCCCGAGCTCGCGCAGACGGTAGAGCTGGTAGAGGCCCGATATGCCCGCCCCGATGACCAGGGCGTCGTAGTCCAGGGGTTCGCGCTTCGCCATGACCCTGCAAGATCGAGCGCCGGCCGCGTCCGGTCAACTCGCCTCTGTTGCAGCGCGGTCCGTCGGCCGCGATTCCCGAGGGACAAGCTCAGGAATTCACCAGATGCAGTTCCAGGATTTCCGCCATGCGCACCAGGTCGGCCAGGGACTTGGCGCCCATTTTCCTCATGACCTGCCCGCGATGGACCTTCACCGTGGTTTCGGTGACGCCGATCTTGCCCGCCACCTGCTTGTTCATCGACCCGGACGCCACCAGGGCCATCACTTCGCGCTCGCGCGGCGTCAGGGTCTCGAAGAGGGCGCGCAACTCGGCGGCCAGCTTCTCGCCCTCGCGACGCTTGCGGTCGCGCGCGATCGCCGTTGCGACGGCGTCCAGCATGTCCTGGTCGCGGAAGGGCTTGGTCAGGAAATCGACCGCTCCCGCCTTCATCGCCCGCACCGTCATCGGAATATCGCCGTGCCCGGTCATGAAGATGACCGGGGTGTGGATGCTGGCGCGGGCGAGCTGCGCCTGGAATTCGAGACCGCTCATGCCGGGCATGCGGATGTCCAGCACCAGGCAGCTGGCGACGTCGGGCAGCTTGCTCGCCAGCAGCTCGGCGGCGGAGCCGAACACCTCGGCCCCCAGGCCGACGGACTGCAGCAGGTTCTGGAGGGCTTCGCGCATGGAAGCGTCGTCGTCGACGATGAAGACGACCGACTCCTGCGCCCTGCTGTTGCGCAAAGGGACACGCTTCGCCATGGCGGTATTTTTCACCAAAGGCGGCGGGCGCTGCAACGTCATCCCGAGCTGATCCCTCGCCGGATCGTTCGTCATGGGTCATCTCCTCGATGAGCGGCTCGCAACGCCTGGCTGATGGCTGCGAGCAAGGCCTGGCCGCTGAAGGGTTTCTGGAAGAAGCCCTGGTTGCCCTGGGCAATGGCGCGTTGCTGGTCGGCGATCTCGTGGCGCCCGGTGATCAGGATGACGGGCAGTTCGGGGCGCGCCGTCCGGGCCAGGCGCTGCAGCTCGAAGCCGTCGATGACGGGCATGCCGATGTCGGCGATGAGGCAGTCTATCTGCGCCAGGCCGTCATTCTCCAGAAGCGCCGTCGCGGACGAAAACACCCGGACCGAATGGCCCGCCGATTCCAGCAGGTCCTCGAGGGATTCGAGGACCCGCTGGTCGTCATCGACGACGGCAACGATCGGCTTGTGCGAGGATGCCATGTCAGGACATCCCCGCCCGCCGCGAATGGGTGATGGGTATGCGAAGCCTTTCGGCGATCCTCACCAGATCGGCGAGAGAGGACGCCGCCATCTTGTGCATGATCTTGCTGCGATGGATCTGCAGGGTGATTTCGCTGATGCCGAGCTCGGCGGCAGCCTGCTTGTTCAGGAGGCCGCTCACCACCAGGGGCAGGACTTCCCGCTCGCGGGGCGTCAGGCCGGCCAGGCGCTGCTGCAGAGTGTCGAGCTCGGCCGTTTCCTGGCGCGATTTGCGATCCTGATCGATCGCGGCATGGATCGCTTGCATCAACTGCGTCTCGCTGAAGGGCTTGGTGAGGAAATCGACGGCGCCGCGCTTGATGGCGCCCACCGAAGAGGGGATGTCGCCGTGCCCGGTGATGAAGACGATGGGCGGGTGATGCTCGGCCGCGATCTGCTTCTGGAATTCCAGTCCGTTGATGTCGGGCAGCTTGACGTCGAGCACCAGGCAGGCCGGCAGATCGGGCCTGGCATAGGCGAGGTATTCCGCGGCGGAGCCGAACGCCACGCCGCTGAGGCCGAGCGATTCGAGAAGCTCGCACAGCGCCTCGCGCACGGTGGGATCGTCGTCGACGATGAAAACGATATGGTCGCCCCGCTTCATACGCGAGCGGCCGAGTGCGAGGGCAGGGTGAAGCTGAGCGCCGTTCCCTTCGGATCGCCCTTGGTCGCCCACAGCCGGCCATCGTGCGCCTCGACGATCGACCGGCAGATCGCCAGCCCCATGCCCATGCCGTCTTCCTTGGTGGTGAAGAAAGGCTCGAAGATCCTTTCGGTGTCCTCGATGCCGCGGCCGTAATCCTGGACCTCGACCCGCACCCTGTCGGTGCCGTCCCGGCGCGAGCGGATCACCAGCGATTTCGAGCCGTCGCCCGTGGCGTTCGTGGCGTCGATGCCATTGCGGATCAGATTGACGAGGACCTGCTGCATTTGTACCCGGTCGACCAGGATCGCCGGCAGGTTCTGTTCCAGGGCGGCTTCGATGCTGATGTCCTTGGCGGCGATTTCGTCGGTCATCAGCTGGCATACCTCGGCGATCACCTCGTTGATGTCGACCGAGCTCCGGCCCAGGGTCGTCTGCTTGAACAGAGCGCGGATCCGGCTCACCACTTCGGCGGCCGCATTGGCGTCGCGGATGATGCGCTCCGTGGTGAGCTGGGCCCGCTGGAGGTTGGGAGGCTCGGCGGCCAGCCAGCGCTGGCAGGCATGGCTATTGGTGATCACCGCGGCCAGCGGTTGATTGACTTCATGGGCGATCGAGGCCGACAGCTCGGCGAGGCTGACGAGCTGCGAGGCGCGCAGGAACCGGGCCTGGGTCGAGCGAAGCTCGTGCTCGGCATGCATCCTTTCGTCGATGTCGACATTCACGCCATACCACTGGACGATATTGCCGGCCTGGTCGCGCCACGGCTCCGAGCGTCCCTCGTGCCAGCGATAGACCCCGTCGGCCCGGCGCAGCCGATAGGTGATCAGGAAGGATTGCCCGGTCTTGACGCATTGCGCCCAGGTTCGCATCAGGGGCTGCAGGTCGTCGGGATGGATGAGCTTCCATCGTGCTTGCGGCGCTTCTTCAGGCGACAGGCCGGCATAGTCGAGCAGGCGTTTGTTCAGATAGGACGCCTCGCCTGTCGGCGTCGCGCACCAGACCAGGGCGGGTATGGTGTCGATCAGCAGGCGAAGCTGCTGTTCGCTCGTGCGCAGCGCTTCCTCCGCCTTCTTCTGTTCGTCGACGTCGACCAGCAGGCCATACCAGCGGCCGATCGTGCCGCCGTCGAAGGCGGGCTCGACGCGCGCCTGGAACCATCGGTAGACGCCGTCGAAACGGCGCATGCGGTGCAGGATGTTCATCGGCTCGCCGGCTCTTTTGCAGCGCAGCCACTCGGTCGATGCAGCGTCGCGATCGTCGGGATGGATGACGTCGAGCCAGCTGCTCTCCGTCACCTTGGACGGCTTGGTGCCGGTGAAGCTCAGCAGGCGCTGGTTGGCGTAGTCGTGCACGCCCCGGGCATCGGCGGTGGCGATCATGCCGGGAATGCTCTCGACGATCGATTTGAGGTTGCGCTCGCTGGCGCGCAACGCCTCCTCCGCTTTCTTCTGGTCGTCGATGTCGAGCGTCATGCCGTACCAGCCGGTCACTCGGCCGTTGCGATCGCGCGTTGGCCGGGCGGCGGCCCGGAACCAGCGATAGACGCCGTCGAACCGGCGAATCCTGTGCTCGCTTTGGTACGGCTCTCCGGTCTTGAGGGAGTGCAGCCAGGTCTCGACCACCCGGGTGACTTCGTCGGGGTGAAGCACCTCCTCGCCGAATTTCGTCCGCCCGTCGATGCGCTCGACATCCTCGCAGCGCGCACCGGTGTAGTCGAAAACGCTGGGATTGAGATATTTGAAGTTGCCCTGGGCATCCGTGGACCATCCGAGGCCAGGCATGCTCTCCACGATCAGCCGGGCTTCGCGTTCGGCGTGGCGCGCCGCTTCGGCGTTTCGATGATCCTGGATGAACAGGGCGACGACGACCGCCGATGCCAGGAAGACGGCAAATCGCAGCCAGACATGCGGCTGGCCGGGGAAATACAGGCCGGGGAAGAGAAGGAATATGCCGAACGCCAGCCCGCAGATCGCGATCGACAGCACGCCGGGCCCGCGACCGCCGTAAATGCAGGCCACCACGATGGCGGCGAGCAGGCAGGAGGCTGCGCCCGTCAGCCAGGCGAAGAGGATGGCGCCCAGGCAGATCGCCATCGCCAGGCCGTAGCGCTTGATCGAAGAAGAGACTTTCATCGCACAGGTCCTCCCTGCAGGCCCTTTGCGCGTCGAAACCACACGTGGATCATATCAGGGCGACAGGCTGCGGCGGCGTAATGGAAAGGTATGATGGACAGGAGGCGAGGCCACGCCGACGACCGCCGCGCGAAACCGAACGGTGGCACGGCGCCTCTCCCCCGGGCACGCCTTTTGCAGTAGAACCGACATTCGGGTGGACCAGCAAAGACAGGGCAGGCAAGCATGCGACGTCGCGATGTTCTCGTGAGTGCGGGATTGGGAGCAGCCGCTCTCGCCGCTCCCGCCATTCGTTCGGCCCGGGCGCAAGCCGGCAAGACGCTGGTGTTCGGCGGCTCGGTGCCGCTTACCGGCGCCGCGGCCGAGACCGGGCTCAACGTCAACAACGGCTACATCACCGCGGCGAGCTACCTGAACGACGTGCTGGGCGGCGTGGAGATCGCCGGCGAGAAATACAAGATCGAGCTCAAGCTGTTCGACGACGCCAGCGATCCGGCGCGCGCCACCACGCTGATCCAGCGCCAGCTCGACGACGGCACCGACTTCTTCCTGGGCTCGTTTGGCTCGAACATCGTGTTGCCGACCGCGGCGATCACCGAGCGGGCGAAGAAGCCGATGGTGCAGACCGGCGGCGGCTCGGACGCGATCTTCACCAAGGGCTTCAAGTACGTCTTCGGCATGTACCCGCGCGCCACGCGCCAGTTCGCCTCGGCGGCGGCCTTGTTCAAGACGCTGCAGCCCACGCCGCAGACCTATTCGGTGATCTGGACCAACGACGCCTTCTCCAAGACAGCGGGCGAGGGCGTGAAACTGTCCTGCGACGCCGCGGGCTTCAAGCGGCTCGACAGCTTCGAGCTGCCGGCCAAGCCGACCGACGTTTCGAGCGTGCTGGGCTCGGTGCGCGCCAACACGCCCGACCTGCTGGTCTGCGTCATGCATGACCAGGACTCGCTCCTGGTGGCGCGGCAGATGATCGCCAGCGGCACCAACGTGAAGCTCCTGTTCCAGGGACTGGGGCCGCAGCTTGCGTCGTTCCGCGAGGCGCTGGGCAAATATTCCGAGGCGCTGCTGTGCTCGACCTACTGGGACGAAACGGTGCCCTACAAGGACAAGTTCTTCGGCGATTCGAAGAAATTCGTCGAATACTACAAGACCAAGTTCACCCGCCCGATCGCCTATCACACCGCGGGCGCCGCGGCCTGCATCGAGACCTACATCCTCGCCATGCAGGCGGCGAAGAGCATCAAGGCCGAGGCGGTGCGCGACGCGCTGGCCGCGGCGGACTACGAGACCTTCTACAGCCGCATCAAGTTCACGCCGGAGGGTGATGGCGATGCCATCATCATGGGTTCGATGATCGGCCAGGTGATGAAGGGCAAGCTCGAGATCGTGTTCCCCGGCGAGGCCCATTCGGCGAACGCGATCTACCCGGCGCCGCCGTGGGACAAGAAGGCGTGACGATCAGCGTTTTCGGATGAACCTGATCGCGCAGACGTTGGCCGACGGCTTGGTGCTGGGCGGCATCTATGCACTGGCCGCCGTGGGCTTCTCCCTGATCTTCGGCGTGCTCCACGTCATCAACCTCAGCCATGGCATCCTGGTGCTGCTCGGCGCCTACCTGGCGCTGATCTTTTCCAAGGCGCTCGGCATCGATCCGCTGCTCACCCTGCCGCTGGTGATGGCCGTGCTGTTTGCCGTCGGCTACGTCTATCAGCGGTTCCTGATCCAGCACGCCGTGGACCGCTCGCAGCTCGGCTCGATGCTGCTGACCTTCGGCGTGGCGCTGATGCTGCAGAACGTCATGATCTGGGTGTTCTCGCCGGACATGAAGAACATCACGCCGAGCTGGGCCTTCACGTCGTTCCATATCGGCGCCGTGAACTTCGACGCGGTGCGGGTGAGCGCCCTGCTGGCCAGCCTGGTCCTGCTGTGCTGCCTGGCGCTGCTGCTGAAATTTTCGCCGCTCGGCAGGGTCATCCGCGCCACGGCGCAGCAGACGATGGCGGCGCGGCTGTGCGGGGTCAATGTGCGGCACGTCTATGCCCTCACCTTCGCCGTGTCCGCGGCGTTCGCCGGCGCGGCGGGCATCGTCATCGGCATCATCCTGCCGTTCTCGCCGGCCGATGAAGCGACATGGACGCTCAACGCCTTCGTCGTCGTCGTGCTGGGCGGCGTCGGCAGCCCGGCCGGCGCGCTGCTGGGCGGCCTGCTGCTCGGCATCGTCAGCACGCTCACCGCGCAGTATATCGGTCCGTCCTTCCCCAACGTGACGATGTTCCTGTTGCTCGTGCTCCTGCTGCTGGTCCGTCCGACCGGCCTTTTGGGCAACGCGTTCAGCGCCTCGCGATGAGACTCAATCCCGCCTTGGCCGTATTGCTGATGGTGGCCTGCGCCGCCCTGTTGGCGCTGGGCCCGCTGGTGCTGCCGCCGTTCTACATCAGGGTCGGGCAGTTGATGCTCTACTCGGCGGGGCTGGCCGTCGCCTGGACGATCCTGGGCGGGTTCGCCGGCTATGCGAGCTTCGGCCATGCCGCCTTCATCGGCGTCGGCGCTTTTGCCGCCGGCCTGGTGGAAGCACGCTTGTCCGGCGTCTCGCCGCCGTTGCTGCTGCTGATCGGCCTGGCCGTGGGCGGGGCCTGCTGCGCGGTGCTGTCGGCGGCGATTTCGTATCCGATCCTGCGCCTGCGCGGCACGTTCTTCGCCATCGCCATGCTGGGCGTCAGCCACGTCTGCGCCGAGCTCAACAACAACGTCGATTTCTTCGAGGGATCGCTCGGGCTGAACTTCCCCGCCGTCGCGCCCAAGGACCTGGAACCGGCGACCTTCTTCTATTGGCTGTATCTTCTGGCCGGCCTCGTGGTGCTGCTGATCGCCTGGCAGATCAGGCGCAGCCGCTTCGGCGCCGGGCTTTTGAGCATCCGCGAGGACGAGGATACCGCGCGCATGCTCGGTGTGCCGACGGAACGCTACAAGCGCATGGCCTTCGTCATCAGCGCTGTTCTCACCGGGCAGCTCGGCGTGATCTACGCCCATTCGCTGGGCTACATCACCACCGATTCGGTCTATCGCGACGACACCAACCTGAGCCTGATCGTCTATTCCCTGCTGGGCGGCATGGGCACGCTGTTCGGGCCGGTGATCGGCGCGTTCATGCTGGTGTTCATCACCCAGGTGGTGCTCGGCCGCTTGCTCGACTTCCACCTCTTCGCCACCGGCCTGCTGCTGGTGATCCTCGTGCTGGCGGCGCCAGGCGGCGTGCTGGGCCTGGTTCGCAGCTTCCAGCTTCGCCGCCGCCCCGCCGCGGCTCCCGCGGAATGAGCGCGGCGCCCATCCTGCGCGTGGACAGGCTGTCCAAGAACTTCCGCGGGTTGGCGGCGATCGCCGACGTGTCCTTTGCGATCGAGCCCGGTTCGATCACCAGCATCATCGGCCCCAACGGCGCCGGCAAATCCACGCTGTTCAACCTGGTGACCGGCTATCTTCCGCCCAGCGCCGGCGAGATCCGGTTCCAGGGCCGGCCGATCACCGGCATGGCGACCAACCGCATCGCCGAGCTCGGCATCGCGCGCGCCTTCCAGATCGCCCGGCCGTTCCGCGACCTCAGCGTGTTCGACAATGTCCGCATCGGCGCGCTGTTCGGCAAAGCCGGGTCGCGCGACGTCGCCGCCACGACGGCGCGCGGCATGGAGCTCGCCGCCATCGCTCATCTGGCCGACCAGCCGGCCAGCACCCTGACGGTCGGGCAATTGCGTCACCTCGAGGTCGCGCGCGCGATCGCCACCCGGGCCGACCTGCTGCTGGCCGACGAGCCGTGCGCCGGCCTCAATCCGACCGAGACGGCGGCGATGATCGAGGTGCTGCGCCAGATCCGCTCGAGCGGCGTCACCGTCCTGCTGGTCGAGCACGACATGCCGTCGGTGATGGAAGTCTCCGACCGGCTGCTGGTGCTCGACGCCGGACGCCTGATCGCCGATGGTCCGCCGCACGAGGTGGCGACCAATCCGCAGGTCATCGCGGCCTACCTCGGTACGCCTGAAGCCGTTTAGCGGCCCATCTCAGCGACCCAGAAACGCCCGCTGCACGTAGGCGTCGGCCAGAAGCTCCTTGCCCGTGCCGGCCAGCACGACGGCGCCCTTCTCGAGCACATAGCCGCGATGGGCGATGCGCAGCGACTGGTGCAGGTTCTGCTCGACCAGCAGGACGCTGATGCCGCTCTTGTTGACGGCCTCGATCAGCCGGAACACTTCCTGGGTCACCGTCGGCATCAGTCCCAGCGACGGCTCGTCGAGGATGATGAGCCGCGGCTCGGCCATCAGGCCGCGGGCGATCGCCAGCATCTGCTGCTCGCCGCCGCTCATCGAGCCGGCCAGCTGTCCGCGTCGCTCGAACAGGCGCGGGAACAGCTTGTAGGCGTAGTCGACCAGCGCGGCGACCTGGCCGCGCTCCTTGATGTGTGCGCCGAGCTGAAGGTTCTCCATCACCGTCATCTGCGGAAAGACCAGCCGTCCTTCCGGCACCAGCGTGATCCCGCGGCGCACGACGACATGGCTCGGTGAACCGGCCAGCGCCTCGCCATCGAACAGGATGGCGCCGCGCTGCGGCCGCAGGACGCCCGCGATCATGCGCACCGTGGTGGATTTTCCCGCCCCGTTGGCGCCCAGCAGCGCCACGATCTCGCCCGGCTGCACGGTAAGCGACACGTCGCGCACCGCGAGTGCGCCGTCATACGCGAAGGCGAGGCCAGAGACGTCGAGCATGCCCTCCGCCACGCCACCCGCTCCATCACGCTCGCGCACGCGCTGTCGCCCGTTCAATTACGCGCCTTCGGGCAGCTTCCAGCGGGAGGAGTGGCCTTGCAATCGCAGGTCGGTTTTACGCCGTCCGGACAGGGGTCCATCTCGAGCATTACGGACTTGGAGGATCCTTTGCAGCTGCACTTGACCTTCACCACCCCCACCCTGCGCAAAAGGGTATCGCTCGCGTCGGTCGGCATCGGTGTATAGAGGCCCGCCGTCCTGACGATGCCTGGGGATTCTGCAGACGCTGCTCCCCCAAAAGCCGTCAACGCTGCGAACAGTCCGATTGCAGCCCGCATCGATACTCGTCTCCGTGTCTGTGGTGGCGCGGCTATTGTAGGAGATCGAGGTGCTCGCCGTCCATGCTAAGGACGAAGCCCGGCATGGCGATCCAGGAAGTCCAGCAAGAGGAAATTGAAGGACTCGGGCTGCGTCACGTTGACGGCGTGAGCGCCCCACGGGGCGATGTGCAGGGTTGCACCCTCGATCGCCGCGGCAAGCTCTTCTGACACCGAGCTCGGCACCAGCACGTCGTCGCGTGCCGCCATCAGCAAGGTCGGCAGGCGCACCGCACCCAGATGCGGCGTGGCGTCGAAGGCGAGCAGCGCGGCAATGCGCCGCCGCAGGGTGTCGGCGCCCTGGAAGCCCGCCAGGCCGTGCGCCTCTTCCTGCTCCATGCGGGCCGCGTTTTTCGCCAGCCAGTCGGCTGGATAGAGAAATATCGGCTGGGCGTGCACATAGGCCTCGGGGCCGCCGTGCTGCAGCAGGGCAAGACGCGCCGCGAAGCAGCGCCTGGTGTGGGCGTGTGCCGCCGCCCAGCCGTTGACGACGGTGAGCGAGCTGAGGCGATCGGGCCGGCGCGCGGCGAGATCGAGACCTGCCAGGCCGCCCAGCGCATGGCCGACGAAGTGACAGGCCGGCGTGTCGGTCGCATCGAGCACGGCCAGCACCTCGTCGGCCATCTGGGCGATGCTGTGGTCCGCCGGCAGCTCCCGACGGTTGCGACCGGTGCCGGCCTGGTCGTAGGTGACGACGCGATAACGCTCGCGCAAGGCGTCGAGCTGCGGCGACCAGTAGCCGGCAGTGCCGCCCAGCCCCGCCGAGAGCAGCACCGTGTCGGCGCCCGGCCGGGCGCTGTCGAGCACGTCGAAGAACATGTTTTTCTCTGTCATCCTGAGCGAAGCGAAGGATCTCGTGCCTGCAACCAGCGGCGATGAGATCGTTCGCTTCGCTCAGGATGACTTCGTGCCGACATGCGCCACGGTGGCGATCTCGACCAGGGCTTCCTTCTTCACCAGGCCGCACTGGATGCAGTAGCGCGCCGGCTTGTCGCCCGGGAAGAACTTGGCATAGACGCCGTTGACGGCGGCGTAGTTCGCCCAGTCGGTGATGAAGATCGAGTTGAAGGTGACGTCGGCCATCGTGCCGCCGGCGGTCTCGATCACCGACTTGATCGCGTTCAGCACATATTCGGTCTGCGCCGCGGCGTCGCCGACATGGACCACGTTGGTCTCGGCATCGAGCGCCAGGGTGCCCGCGACATAGACGATGCCGTCGGCCATGGCGCCGGGAGAATAAGGTGCCAGCGTCTTGCCGGAGCCCGGGGGAAAGATGGCTTTCATCGGCATCAGGAGTCTCCCTTCATTGTCAGCGTCGGATTGATATTGGCCTGCAAGGCATGGCGGAACTCCTCGACCGAGGACACCCAGCCGAAGAATTTCTCGATATTGTAGAGCGAGGCCTGCTGGATGAAGTCGGGCCCGGCGTGATGCGTGGCGTCGTGCAGGACCACGCCGAAATATTCCAGGAAGAAGCCGTCGCGCAGGGTGGACTCGACACAGACATTGGTGGCGATGCCGGTGAAGACCAGCGAACGGATGCCGCGCGCGCGCAAGAGGCTGTCGAGGTTGGTGTTGAAGAAGGCGCTGTAGCGCGGCTTGGCGACGACGATGTCGCCGGGCTGTGGCGGCAGCGCCTGCACCAGCTCGTAGTCCCAGCCGCCCTTGGCCAGGAGCTTGCCCTGCAACTCCGGCTTGTTGCGCATGGTCTTGAGCGCATTCGACTTGTGCCAGTTGGGCGAGCCGGGGCCGCCGGCCTCGACATAGTCGGGATCCCAGCCGTTCTGGAAGAAGATCACCGGCATGCCGGCTGCCCGTGCCGCGGCGGCCGCCTCGCCGATCTTCTCGATCGCAGGGGCGGCGCCCGAGATGTCGAAGCCCGCGATATCGAGATAGCCGCCGGGTGAGGCATAGGCGTTCTGCATGTCGACGATGATCAGCGCCGTCTCGGACGGCCGGAGCATGATCGGCTCGGGCCTGGCCTCGAGGTAGCGCGCCGCCGGGTCGTCGGACGGGAAGTAGCTGACGGGCTTGGTCATTCGGCGGCCTCTGCAAGCGGCTTTATGTGGCGGCGGCACTGCATCAGCGGCTGGATGCGCTCGCCGAAGATTTCAGTGCCGCTGATGAATTCGTCGAAGGTTAGCAGGACGCCGGCCAGGCCGGGAATGGTCGCCATCTCGTCCAGCATCCGCGCCACCTTGGCATGCGAGCCCAGCAGCAGGCCGATATTGATGTTGACCATCGACCTGGGATCGATGGCGTGGCGGACGTTGCTGTCGCCGGTCGGATTCTTGTCGGCCGTCGCCTGCTCGACGAGCCAGGCGAGGGCTTCGAGATCGGCGCCTTCCCTGTACAGCTCCCACTTCGCCTCGGCCTCGGCGTCGGTCTCGCCGGTTATCACCATGGTGAGGGCGTAGGACGCGACCTTGCGGCCGGTCCCGGCGGCATATGACTGCATGCGGGCCACCGTGTCGCTGCAGGCGAGCGGCGTGTTGATGCCTTTGGCGAAACAGAAATTGTAGTCGGCATATTTGGCCGTGAACTCCATCCCCGCGTCGCTCTGGCCGGCGCAGATGACCTTCATGTCGGCCTGCGGGCGCGGGCTCAGCTTGCAGTCGTTCATGGTGAAGAACTCGCCCTTGAGGTCCGACACGCCTTTCTCCCACAAATCACGCAGGATCTGGACATATTCCGTGGCGTAGCGGTAGCGGTGGGCGAAGTACTCGTCGCCCGGCCACAGACCCATCTGGGAATATTCCGGCCGTTGCCAGCCTGTGATGACGTTCAGCCCAAACCGCCCGTTGGAGATCGAATCGATCGTCGAGCACATGCGCGCCGCGATTGCCGGCGGCACCGCCAGCGTCGGCACCGTTGCATAGAGTCTGATGCGCGAGGTGACCGCGGCGAGGCCCGCCATCAGGGTGAAGGACTCGAGATTGTGGTCCCAGAACTCGCTTTTGCCGCCGAAGCCGCGCAGCTTGATCATCGACAGGGCGAAGTCGAAGCCATGGCGCTCGGCGTTTTGCGTGACCTGCCGGTTGAGGTCGAAGCTTGGCTTGTACTGGGGCGAGGTCGTCGAGATCAGCCAGCCATTGCTGCCGATGGGGATGAAGACACCGATTTCCATGCGCTCCGACCTCCGGTGAGGATGGCTCCGCCGGGCCGATGCAAAACCCGGACCTTCGCGTCGGTGACGCTCAAACGATCAGGCCGCTCAAGATTGGATCAGCCGGGAGCATATTCCTGAAGCGCAGACGGGCGCTTCCTGCCGCGAAGGCCGATGGCACAATTCTTGCGAAACTTTTTGCGCGGAACGTTTCAAAAACCCGGTTGAGAGGGGGGTGTCAGATGGCACGGAAATCTTCTGAAACCACGAGCAAGTTGAATCGCCGGCATCTCCTCAAGGGCGCAGCGGCCGGGGGTGCCTTCGTTGCGACCGAGGCGATCGGCGGCTTCCCCACCGTGTGGGCGCAGGCCACCAAGGACGTGACGCTGGTCCACGCCGGCGGATCCTACGCGGCGATCAAGGAGATCGGCGAGCAGGCCAGCAAGGACCTCGGTTTCAAGATCGTGATGCAGGCCATCACCGACGACGTCCAGCTCAACCGCTCGCTGACCCAGCCCAACAGCATCGATATCAACAACATCGACAGCACCAAGCTGCCCTACCTCGCGGGCAAGGGGGTGCTGGCGCCGATCCCGGTCGGCAAATACAAGCTGTGGGGCGAGACGGTGCCGCTCTTCACCAAGGGCTCCTATCCCAACGGCAAGATGGCCTCGACGCAGGGCCTGTCGCCGATCGAGGCGATGTTCTACGCCGACAAGGACGGCAAGAAGCTGGCGGACAAGCCGACCGAGCTTCTGACCATGGTCCCCACGATCTACAACGCCGACACGCTCGGCATCCGTCCCGACCTGGTCGGCGGACGCGACAAGGTGACGTCCTGGAAGGACCTGCTCGATCCGAAATACAAGGGCAAGACCGCCCTGGTCGATTACGCGCCGGTCGGCGTGATGGACGTCGCCATGGCGCTCGAATCGCGCGGCGACTTCAAGTACGCCGACAAGGGCAACATGACCAAGGACGAGATCGACAAGACCATCAAGATCATGATCGACATGAAGAAGGGCGGTCATTTCCGCTCGTTCTGGAGCACCTTCGACCAGTCGGTGAACCTGATGGCCTCGGGCGAGGTGGTGATCCAGTCGATGTGGTCGCCGGCCGTCACCGCGGTGCGCTCGCGCGGTATCGACTGCTACTACTCGCCCCTCAAGGAAGGCTATCGCGGCTGGTACGTCGGGCTGGCGCCGATGGCGCATCTCAGCGGGCTCAAGCTCGATTGCGCCTACGAGTACATGAACTGGTTCAACTCCGGCTGGCAGGGCGGCTTCATCGCCAAGCAGGGCTACTATTCGGCGGTGCCGACGACGGCCAAGAAGTTCCTCAGCCAGGACGAGTGGGACTACTGGTACGACGGCAAGCCGGCCGCGGTCGACATCAAGGATCCCTACGGCGCGCTGATGGAAAAGAAGGGCGCGACGCGCGACGGCGGCGCCATCTGGGACCGCATGGGCAACATCGCCTGCTGGAACACGGTGATGGACGAGGACCGCTACCTGACCAGGCGCTGGAACGAGTTCGTATCGTCCTGACAATCGTGTCGTTCCGACATGGCCATCCTTGATCAAACGGCGGACGGGCTTGCGAGGTCCGCCGCCGCGCCGGCGGCGGGAGCGGAGCATGTGGCCGTCGACGCCGGCGGCGAACGGGCCTCGTGGTTCCAGGTCGCGCCGCTGGTGGTGGTGCTCGCGCTGTTCTTCGGCGTGCCGATGCTGGTCGTGTTCGCCGTCAGCTTCTTCGACTTCGACCGCACGACCATCGTTCCGGCATTCATCCTCGACAATTATGCCGACTTGTTTCGCTCGGAAGTCACGCTGCGGCTGTACGCCAGCTCGATCAAGTTCGCGTTGATCGTTTGGGTCGTCACGCTCGTCCTCGGCTTCAACATCGCCTATTTCCTGGTGTTCCACGTCCGCACCGTGCTGTGGCAGATCGCCTTGTTCCTGCTCTGCACGGTGCCGTTCCTGACCTCGAACATCATCCGCATGATCTCGTGGATCCCGTTCCTCGGGCGCAACGGCATCTTCAACCAGGCGCTGATCGGTTCGGGGGTCGTGGACCAGCCGCTGGAATTCCTGCTGTTCTCCGACTTCGCCGTGATCGTGGCCTACGTCCACCTGTTCACGCTGTTCATGGTGGTGCCGATCTTCAATTCGATGGCGCGCATCGACAAAAGCCTGCTCGAGGCGGCGCACGACGCGGGCGCCAGCCGCTTCCGGGTGGTGTCCGAGATCGTGCTGCCGCTCAGCAAGAGCGGCATCGCGCTGGGCTCGATCTTCGTGGTGACCCTGGTCATGGGCGATTCCTTCGTCGTCCGCACCATGAGCGGCGGCCAGAGCGCGTCGGTCGTCTCGGCGCTGCAGAACGAGGTCGCCGCCCTGCAATATCCGCCGGCCGCCGCCAGCGCCGTCATCATGGTGATCATCGTCACCCTGATGGTGGCGGGGATCCTGCGCCTGGTCGACGTTCGCAAGGAATTGGCGCGCTAAAGGGAAGCTTCATGTATTCCGCCGACGGTTCCCGACCCTGGACGTTCTACGCCTTCGCGGCCTTCTTCACGCTGTTCGTGATGTTTCTCTACGGGCCGATGACCGTCATCTACATCCTGTCGTTCCAGGGACCGCAGGGTGGCATGACCTTTCCCGATGAACGGCATCTCGCTGCACTGGTTCGACGCGCTGTTCTCCCAGACGCGGGTCGGCGATATCGCGGGCTCGTTCCAGCGCTCGATCGGGCTCGCGATCGCCGCGGCCCTGATCACGGTGCTGCTGTCGGTCATTGCCGGGCTGGGCTTTCGGCGGCCCTTCCGCGGATCGGCCTTCGCCTTCTACCTGGCGATCGCCAGCCTGATCATGCCCGGCCTGTTCGTCGGCCTTGGCATCGCGCTCACCTTCCGGCTGCTCGGGCTGGGCACCAACTGGTTCACCTCGGGGCTCGGCGCCCAGCTCACCTGGACCCTGCCGTTCGGGCTTCTGATCATGTTCGCGGTGCTGGGGCGCTTCAACCGGTCCTACGAGGAGGCGGCCACCGATCTCGGTGCCACGAGCTGGCAGCGGATCAGCGAGGTCACCTTGCCCATGCTGCTGCCCGGCATCATCGGCGTCGCGCTGTTCGGCTTCACGCTGTCCTATGACGAGATCGCCCGCACGGCGCTCACCGCAGGCAGTGCCAACACCCTGCCGCTCGAAATCTGGGCGATGACCACCAACGTCACGTCGCCGGCGCTCTATGCCGTGGGTGCGGTCACCACCGTCGTGTCGTTCGTGGTGATCATCCTGGCGCTCTCGTCCATTGCGATCGTGCAACGCCGACGTGCGGCGGGCGCCCGGCGCGCGACCCTGACTTCGACGGAGTAGTTCAATGGCTGAGTCAAACCGCAGCGGCGAGGTCGAGGTCCTGGGCGTTACCAAGCGATTCGGCGAGACCGTGGCGATCAAGGACCTCAGCTTGACCATCCCGCACGGCTCCTATTGCTGCCTGCTTGGGCCCAGCGGCTGCGGCAAGACCACGATCCTGCGCATGATCGCGGGCCACGAGAATCCGACCATCGGCGATATCCGCATCGGCGGCGAGTCGGTGGTCGGGCTGCCGCAGGTGCGGCGCGGCACCGCGATGATGTTCCAGAGCTACGCCCTGTTCCCGCATCGCAGCGTACTCGACAACGTGGCCTTTGCGCTGAAAATGCGCGGCGCGGGCCTCGCGGAACGCCACGCCAAGGCGCGCGAGCTCTTGACCAAGGTGCAGCTCGAGAACTTCGCCGACCGCTTGCCGGCCCAGCTCTCGGGCGGCCAGCAGCAGCGTGTGGCGCTGGCGCGCGCTCTGATCACCAATCCGCGCGTGCTGCTGCTCGACGAGCCGCTGTCGGCGCTCGACGAGTATCTGCGCCTGCGCATGCGCGGCGAGCTGCGCCGCGTGCAGAAGGAGCTCGGCATCACCTTCATCCACGTCACCCATACCCAGCTCGAGGCCATTGCGGTCGCCGACACCGTCGTCGTCATGGCGCATGGCCACATCGAGCAGGCCGCCAGCGCCCGCGACATCTTCATCGCCCCGCGCAACGCCTATGTCGCGCGTTTCGTCGGCGGCCAGAACGTGCTGTCGGGCACCGTCGAGAGCGCGATGAACGGCACCGCGGCGGTCGCCGCCGAAAGCGGCGCCCGCTTCGCCTTTCCGGTCGGCGACGTCCGGCCGCTGCGCGGCTCGAAGCTCTGGGGCTCGATCCGCCGCGACCGCATCGCGCTCGAGAAGGTGCCGAGCGGCGCCAAGCCGGCGGGCGGGCTCAACACGATCGCGGGCGAGGTGCATACCATCGAGAACCAGGGATCCTACGTGAAGATCACGCTCGATCTGCCCGGCAACGAAGAGTTCGTCGCCCATCTGCTGGACGAGACCTTCTTCGCCAACCCGCTCGACATCGGCGACCGCGTGGTGGCGCGCTGGTCGGCCTCGGACATCAAGCTTCTGGACGACGGCCCCGTGGCGCACGAGCCGGCGGCGGCGCACACGGCGGTGGCCACGGTCGGCTGAGCACCGGTCAGCCGTCAGGACCGCGCTGCTTCACGTCCGGCTACATCACGAGCGCCACCGGTCGCACCGGCGAGGCCGTGCCGCCGCGCATCTTGAGCGGCAGGCAGACGAAGAGGAACTCCTTGCCGGCCAGCTTGTCGAGATTGCAGAGCTGCTGGACCATGCAGATCCCCTTCTTCAGCCAGATCTCGTGGGTCGGCCACCACCATTGGTGCGGGTCGTCCATGCCGATGAGATCGGTCGCGAAGATCGTGATGTTGCGATCGACAAGCCACTGCGCCGTGTCCGTCGGCACGAAGGGCCGTTCCATGATGAAGCCCGGCTTCTGCCAGTCCTTGTCGACGCCGGTCCAGCAGATCGTTGCGGTGCCGCTGCCGATCTTCTGACCTGATTTCTTCTCCGCCTCCTCGAGGTCGGCAATGGTGATCGCCTCGCCGTTGGCGCGGTGGGTGAGATCGAGAAGATGGCCGGGGAGGATCGTCTGGTCGAGCGGCACCTCGTCGACGGTCTTGCCGTGCTCGTCGAAATGGCGGGGGGCATCGATGTGGGTGCCGCAGTGCTCCGCCATCAGGATCATCTTGCCTTCGGTCGCCAGCTTGCCGCCGCTGATCTTGCGAGTGTGCTCGAAGGTTTCCAGAGGCCAGAAGGCGCAATGATTGGCGCCGAGATTCGGCATGTCGTTGTAGTACTCGTGGCCGAGATCGATGATTTCCTTGAAATACGTCTTCATGGCCTGACGCCTCCCTGTTGCTGCCGCGGGCTCAAACGCCGTCTTGTGCAGATTGAGCAAATAATGCGCACAACGCGCTGGCTCCCGAGCTTCTCCAATCGACCGGTATGTGCCTGTGGTGCAACTCATGCACTACGATGCAATCCGCAGATCGCGGTGCAACCCGCGTGCCAGAAAACGCGTCATGCCCGAAAGCCGCGCTGCTTGGCCTGCAACTTGCTAGCTCGACTGTGCGGGATGTCTCGGCGACGCGACCAGCGGGCCGGCGATCAAGGGGAGGAAAACAACCTAGCAATCAGTGGAGGTCAGGCGATGGTTCGATCCAAGTTGCTTTTCGCCGTTGCAGTGGTCCTGAGCAGCTCAGCCATGATCCTGGGGACGGTTCCGGCAGCCCGAGCGGCGGACCCGCCGAAATGCGAGCCGGACAAGCTCGCGGCCAAATATCCGGGCCTCGTCCGGCAAGAAGATCATCATCGGCCAGGATGGCGAGAGCCCGCCCTACAGCTTCCGCGACCCGAAGGATTTCAACACCATCATCGGCGCCGACGCCGACATGGTCCGTGCCGCGTTCAAGTGCATCGGCGCGCCAGTTCGAGTTCAAGCTGGGCGGCTGGTCCGGCCTGCTGCCGGCGGTGATCGCAGGCCAGGCCGACGTCATGTGGGACAATCTCTACTTCACGACCGAACGCGCCAAGCAGGTCGACTACGTCGTCTACATGATCGCCGGCACCGGCGCCCTGGTGAAGAAGGGCAACCCCAAGAAGATCACCGGCATGGAGGGCACCTGCGGCCTCACGGCGACGGCCGGGCTGGGGACGGTCGAGGAGGCGGCGTTTCGCGACCAGAGCGAGAAGTGCAAGGCGGCCGGCAAGGCGACCATCAATATCATGACCTACCCCGATATTCCGGCCGGAACCCGCCTCATCCAGAACGACCGGGCCGATATCCTCCTGAGCGACCTCGCGATGGTCGATCAACTCTCCGCCAACAACCCGGGCGCCTTCGAGCGCGGCTTCAAGGTGATCAGCGACTTCAAGATCGGCGTCGCCATGAAGAAGGGCAACGAGGATCTTCTGAAGGCGATCGCCGACGCGCTCACCGTGCTGCAGGCCGACGGCACCCAGAAGAAGATCTACGAGCAGTACAAGCTCGATCCCGCCCTCATCCTGCCGATCGCGATCCAGCGCTGAAGATGGTCTGAGCGAGAGGTTCCGTGAGCATCCTGGGGGGCGGCGCGTCGTGAGAGGCCGGCTCGCGCTTTTCATCGGGCCGCTCTGTCTCGCGCTGTTCCTGCTGGGCTGCGACAATCGAAGCGGCGGCCAGGGCGGCGCGACATTGTCCCAGCTCGCCGGCGGCGGCTCGCCGGTCGGCGAGGGCCAGGCCGGCTGGCTGGGCGAGCTTCTGGGCTATGTCGTCCTGCCCTTCCTCCTCGAGGGTGCGCTGCTCGCCGTGCAGATCTCGGCGCTGGCGATGGTCGGCGGCGTCTTCCTCGGCCTCGGGCTGGCGCTCATGCGACTGTCGTCGCACGCGCCGATCCGGGCGGCTGCCTGGATCTACATCTGGTTCGTGCGCGGCACCCCGCAGCTCCTGCAGCTGGTCTTTCTCTACGACGCCCTGCCCGGGATCGGCATCAAGCTCGATACCTTCACGACGGCGGTCATCGGCTTCGCCCTGAACGAGGCGGCCTTCAGCGCCGAGATCATTCGCGGCGGCATCCTGTCGGTCAACCGCAACCAGACCGTCGCGGCGGCCTCGCTCGGCATGGGGCCGCTGCTGGCGCTCCGCCGCATCATCCTGCCGCAAGCCATGCGCGCCATCCTGCCCGGCATGGCGAACGACACCATCGGCATGATCAAGGGCACCTCCATCGCCTCGGTGATCTTCGTCAACGAGCTGACCTTCCGCAGCCAGCAGATCGTCGGCCAGAACTTCAAGTTCTTCACCGTGTTCGCGGCGGCCGGCATCATCTACCTGATCCTGACCAGCGCCATCTCGTTGGCTCAGTCCGCCCTCGAGCGTCGCTTCAACCACGAGCTCGAGCTGTCGTCCGGCGGCGTGTCGAGCTGGAAGCGGTTCCTGGGTTGGGGGTCGTCCTGGCTGCCGGGACGGGTTGCCGCCAAGGCCGCACTCCCCGCCGCCGTCGAGGCTTCACCGGTCCTCGCAGTCCCTCGGCCGGAGACCGCGGCCGAACGATCGGCGCACGGGCTGCTGTGGCGCGAGCACTTGCTGGCGGCGAATGCGCAGCAAGCCGACGACGAGGGCCGGCCCTTCGTCGCCTGCTACAACGTCTGCAAGTCCTATGGCGGCCGCGAGGTCCTGCGCAATCTCGACCTCACCGTCAAGCGCGGCGAGGTGGTGACGATCATCGGCCCGAGCGGCTCCGGCAAGAGCACGCTGCTCCGCCTCATCAATCATCTCGAGCATGTCGATTGGGGCGACATCAAGGTCGACGGCCAGTATGTCGGCTACGAGAAGAACGGCGCCACGATGCGCCCGATCCGCGATCTCGCCAAGGCTCGCGCCGATGCGCGCATCGGCATGGTGTTCCAGCACTTCAACCTGTTCAATCACCTCACGGCGGTGCAGAACATCAGCGAAGCGCCGGTCCAGGTCTATCGCGAGGACCCGAAGAAGGCGCACAACCTCGCGCTCAGCCTGCTGGCCAGCGTCGGCCTGGGCCGCCATGCCGATCATCTGCCGCACCGGCTTTCCGGTGGCCAGCAGCAGCGTGTCGCCATCGCCCGCGCACTTGCCATCTCGCCGCGCCTGATGCTGTTCGACGAGCCGACGTCGGCGCTGGATCCCGAGCTGGTCGGCGAGGTTCTGGCGGTGATCCGCCGGCTGGCCGAGGCGGGCATGACGATGATCGTCGTCACCCACGAGATCCGTTTCGCGCGCGAGGTCGCCGACCGCGTCGTCTTCATGGACGAGGGGACCATCGTCGAGCAGGGGACGCCGGCCGAGGTGCTCGACAATCCGCAGGAGGAGCGCACCCAGCGCTTCCTGCGCATGGTCGAGCGCGAGGAGACCGTGGCCGATGCCTGAGCTTGGCGCCCTAGAAGGTCGGCGGCGTGTTGATCCAGATCACGCGGCAAGCGCGCCGTCCGCTGGCGCCGTAGGAATGGGGCAGGTCGGAGCGGAAGAAGAAACTGCCACCCTCGCCAATCGTGTAGGTCTTGCCGCCGACGACCAGCTTCAGCTCGCCCTCGAGGACGTAGCCGACCTCCTCTCCGTCATGCTCGAACGGGCCGCACATCTTGCGGTTGGCGGCCAGGCTGATGACGAAGCCTTCGAGCAGCCTGACATTGGCGAAGGGCACCAGGCTCTCGGCGATGCTGCCGTCGCCCTCGACGATGCCGCTGCCGGCCTGGCTCGGCCGTTCGTTGGGCTTGTAGACCACGCAGGGTTGTTCCTCGGCCTCCGTCAGCAGGGCAGCGACACTGATGTCGAGCGCTCGGCACAGCCGGTGCAGCGTGGTGAGCGAGGGAGTCGCGCGATTGTTCTCGATCCTCGAGAGCAGGCTGGCCGAACACGCCGCGCCCTTGGCGAGATCGTGCAGGGTGAGCTTTTTGATGCGGCGAAAGTAGCGCAAGCGGCGGCCGATGGCGGGAAGATCGTCGGCCGGCCGGACCGCCGCATCGGGACGCGCACGCCGCGTCGAACCCCGAGGTTGCACGGTACGAGCGGATCGGCTCGACGCCATTCTGAACAAAGCTCCTGTGGCTGCGTTGCCGCGTCCATACCCACTCTTGGGTCCAAACTCAATCAACTCCTTCCATGTAACGCGGGTTGAGTGATATGCAACTGATGCCCGATGACGCAGAGCGCGACTTCCTCGGCTACGGCGCCACGCCACCCGATCCGCGCTGGCCCGGCGGTGCCCGGGTGGCGATCAACATCAACCTCAACTACGAGGCCGGCGGCGAGCATAGCCTGCTGGAGGGCGATTCCGCTTCCGAGGGCATGCTGAACGATATCGGCTTTCCCGCCTATGAAGGGGTGCGCAGCCCGATCGTCGAATCGGCGTTCGAATATGGCAGCCGCTGCGGCGTCTGGCGGCTGCTGCGCATCTTTGCCCGCTTCGACATTCCGGTGAGCATCCTGGCCGTCGTGCGCGCGCTCGAGCGCAACCCTGAGGTGGCGCGCGCCATGATCGCGGCCGGCCACGAGATCGTCAGCCACGGCTATCGCTGGATCGACTATCACGACGTTCCCGAGGCGATCGAGCGCGAGCACATCGCCAAGGCGGTGGCCGGGCTCACGCAGCTGACCGGCACCCGTCCCCTCGGCTGGATGACCGGGCGCCCCGGTCCCAACACGCGCCGCCTGCTCGCCGAGCATGGCGGCTTCCTCTACGACCGTGACTCCCTGGCGGACGAACTGCCCTATTGGGTGGCGGTCGGCGGCCAGCCCTATCTCATCGTGCCCTATTCGTTCGAGATGAACGACAATCGCTTCAACGAGAACCACGGGTTCAGCAAGGCCGACGATTTCTTCGCCTACCTGAAGGACGGCTTCGACCTGCTCTACGAGGAGGGCGCCGACCAGCCCAAGCTGATGTCGATCGCCATCCACGACCGGCTGATCGGCCGGCCGGCGCGCGCCGTCGGCCTCATCCGCTTCCTCGATTATGTGCGCGGCCGGGACAAGGTCTGGTTCTGCCGCGGCATCGATGTCGCCCGCCACTGGCGCCAGCACTTTCCGCCGCCGGCCGCTGCCGGCGCATAGCTGGCGCGGATTTTGCTGTATGTTGCACGGCGTGCAACACGTTGCACAAAATGAACGGGTATGGGCGGATGCGATTGTCTGTCGATGTTGGCGGGACGTTCACCGACCTGGTCGTGGATGACGGCGCGGGGCTGCTCAAGCTCTACAAGTCGCCGACCACCAGCCCCGACCCGATCGAGGGCGTCTTCGATGTCGTGGCGCTGGCCGCTGCCGGGGCGGGCCGGACGACGCAGGCGTTGCTCGCCCGGACCGACATGTTCATCCACAGCACGACGCGGGCGATCAATGCCGTGGTGACCGGAAAGACGGCCCGCACCGCCTTTCTCACCACCCGCGGCCATCCCGACATCCTGCTGGTGCGCGAGGGCGGACGGACCGACGCCTTCAACTACCGCATCCCGTATCCGGCGCCCTATGTCCCGCGCTCGCTCACCTTCGAGGTCGAGGAGCGGACCGGCGCGGACGGACGGATCGTCCGGCCGCTCGTCGTGGCCTCGGTGCACGATATCGCCGACCGGCTGAAGGCGGCGGGCGTCGAGGCCGTCGCCGTCTGCCTCCTGTGGTCGATCGTCAATCCGGCCCATGAGCTGGCGGTGGCCGCGGTCCTGGCCGAGCGGCTGCCGGGCGTGCCGGTGACCTTGTCGCATCAGCTCAACCCGTCGCTGCGCGAATACCGCCGCGCCTCGTCATGCTGCATCGATGCGTCGCTGAAGCCGGTAATGACCCGCTATCTCCGCGCGCTCACCAGCCGGCTGGGCGAGAGCGGCCTCACCGGAAAGATGTTTGCGGTCACCTCGCAGGGTGGCATCGCCGATATCGAGGAATTGGCCGAGCGGCCCATCCTGTCGCTCAACTCCGGCCCGTCGATGGCGCCGGTGTCGGGCCGCCATTATGCGCTGGCCGAGCACGGTCACACCGCCACCACCACCGCCATCGTCACCGACGCCGGCGGCACCACCTACGATGTCAGCCTGGTGCGCAACGGCGCCATCCCGTGGACCCGGGAAACCTGGATCGGGCCGCTCTACCAGGGCCACATGACCGGCTTCCCCTCGGTCGACGTCAAGAGCATCGGCGCGGGCGGCGGCAGCATCGCCTCGGTCGATGGCGGCGGCATGCTGCATGTCGGCCCGCAAAGCGCCGGCTCCAATCCCGGCCCGGTCTGCTACGGGCGCGGCGGCGTTCATCCGACCGTGACCGATGCCGCGCTGGTCCTGGGCTATATCGATCCCGACTTCTTCCTGGGCGGTCGGATGACGCTGGCCGTCGACGCCGCGCGCACGGCGGTCGCCACGCAAATCGCCCAGCCGCTCGGCCTGTCGCTCGACGATGCCGCGCTGGCGATCGTCGAGCTCGCCACCGAGACGATGATCAATGCGATCGAGGAGATCACCGTCAAGCAGGGCATCGATCCCGAGGATACCGCCATCGTGGGCGGAGGCGGGGCGGCGGGACTGAACGCGGTCGCCATCGCGCGGCGACTGAAATGCCGCACCGTGCTGTTCCCCGAAGTCGGCGCCGTGCTGAGTGCAGCGGGCGCGATCATGTCGGAGCTGCGCCGCGAATTCGTCCGCACCGAGTTCATGCGCGTGAGCCACTTCGACGTCGTTCGCGCCAATGCCATCCTGGCCGGGCTCGGCGCCGAGGCGCAACGTTTCCTCGACGGCAGCGTCGGCGCCGGGCGCGACACGGTCATCGACTACTTCATCGAGGGCCACTATCCGAGCCAGGTCTGGGAGATCGAGGTCGCGCTCGAGGGACCGGCCTTCGATTCCGAGGCCGGCGCCGCCAACCTGATCCGCGACTTCCATGCCCGGCATCGCGAGATCTTCAGCTTCGCCGACGACCATGACGAGGTCGAGATCGTGAGCTGGCGCGCCGTGGCGCGCTCGAAGATCGCGGACTCTCGAGCCGGCCTGCGGCTTGCCACGGTGCCGCCGGCGACGGGCGAGCGCATGCGCTCGATGGTCTTTCGCGACATCGGGCGGGTCGACGCCCCGGTCTACGATCTCGATGCGCTGCCGCAGGACCATCCGGTCACAGGCCCGGCCATCATCGAATCGAGCTTCACCACCATCGTCGTCGATCCGGGCAGCCGCGCCCTGCGCCAGGCGAGCCAGCTGGTCGTCGAACCGTTCGTCGGTCGGCACGCCGGGCAGGGAGGCTGATCGCCATGGACGGTGCACCGCTCAAGATCGACGGGGTCAAGCTCGCGATCATGCAGAAACGCTTCGAGGGCGTGACGCGGAAGATGGCCAACACGCTGTTGCGCACGGCGCGCTCGGGCGTGATCAACACGGCGCGCGACTTCTCCTGCGCCCTTGTCACCGCCGACTGCGATCTGCTGACCGCCGCCGACAGCTACCCGATCCACGTGCTGCGCGGCGCAGACCTGATGGCCAGGGCGATGTTGCAATTCCACCCCGACGTCAAGCCGGGCGACGCCTTCCTGCATAATTCGCCCTACCACGGCAACACGCACGCCGCCGACCACACGATCCTGGTGCCGGTCTTCGACGATGCCGGCGTGCATCGCTTCACGGTGCTGGCCAAGGCCCATCAGGCCGATTGCGGCAACTCGCTGCCCACGACCTACATGGGCACGGCGCGCGACGTCTATCAGGAAGGCGCGCTGATCTTCCCGGCCGTTCGCGTCCAGCAGGACTACCGGGACAATCTCGACATCATCAACATGTGCATGATGCGCATCCGCGTGCCCAACCAGTGGCGCGGCGACTATCTCGCCATGGTGGGCGCGGCGCGGATCGGCGAGCGCGAGATCGTCCGCATGGGCGAGGAACTCGGCTGGGCCGCCGTCGCCGGCCATGCCCGGCACTGGTTCGACTTCAGCGAGCGCCGCATGATCGAAACCATCGCCGCGATGCAAAGCGGGCGCGCCCGCATGACCTGCACCCACGATCCGCTGCCGCACAGCCCGAGCGGCGGCATCGCGGCCAATGCCGACGTCACCGTCGACAGCGCCGCCGCGCGCATCACGGTCGACCTCACCGACAATATCGACTGCCTGCCGGTCGGCGTGAACCTGAGCGAGGCCTGTTCGCGCACGGCGGCGATGGTCGGCGTCTTCAACAGCCTGCCGCAGTCGGTCCCGGCCAATGCCGGCAGCTTCCGGCGGGTCGAGGTGCGCCTGCGCGAGAACTGCATCGTCGGCATCCCGCATCATCCGACCTCGACCTCGGTGGCGACGACCAACCTGGCCGATCGCGTGACCAGCGCGGTGCAGCGGGCGATGGCCGAGATCGATCCGGCGCTCGGCATGGCCGAGGGCGGTGCCGGCATCCCGCCGGCCTCGGGCGTCATCTCGGGGCGCGACCCGCGCCATGGCGGCGCGCTCTTCGTCAACGAGGTGATCCTGGCCGGTGGTGGCGGGCCGGGCACCTTCAGCAACGACGGCTGGCTCTCGCTCTTCACCATGGGCAATGGCGGCATGCCGTTCTACGACAGCATCGAGATCGACGAGCTGCACCATCCGATCCGCATCGAGACAAGGCGCATCGTGCCGGACAGCGAGGGCGCGGGCGCCTATCGCGGTGCGCCCGGCATGCTCACCGAGTTCCGCCCCGTCGATTGCGACATCGAGATCGGCTTCGTGAGCGACGGCACCGTCAACCCGGCTTTGGGCGCGCGCGGTGGCCAGCCGGCCATTCCGGCGCGCCAGTTCCTGCGCGCCGATTCTGGCGCGCTGACGCCGCTCGGCACCAGCGAGCAGGTCGCCATCCGCAACGACCAGCTCATGGTTTCCTACTCCAACGGCGGCGGCGGTTTCGGCGATCCGGCCAGGCGCGATCCCGAGAAGGTCGCCGAGGACGTCCGCGAAGGCTGGATTTCGGCCGCGCGCGCGGCCGCGGTCTACAAGGTCGCCCTCGACGAGGCGGGCAGGGTCGACGCTGCCGCCACGGCCGCCCTGCGGGCGTGACCGCGGCGCCAGCGGTCAGGCGACCAGCTTCTGGCCCTGGTACTTGCGCAGCGGCAGGACGTGGTCGATGACCTTCTGCAGGTCGTTTTCGTAGTCGGGGAAGATGAAGCAGACGCCGGCGATGCCGCTTTCGACCAGGCCGTCCAGGTAGGCGGCCACGGTGGCGTAGGAGCCGGCGACATAGGGGATCGCCATGAAGGTCTGGACCGCGAGGTCCTTGTAGGTGGCGCGCGAGAAATCCTGTCCGGCATTGCCCGACCATTCCTGCAGGGCGGCGCGATCGCTGGTCTCGATGAAGTGGTCGCGCAGCGCAAAGGCCGCTTCGTCGGTTTCCTCGGCGATCACGGTCAGCAGCACATAGGCGCCCACGGTCTTGCCGTGCGGCCGGGCGGCGGCCTGCAGCTTCTGGTTCAGGCGGGCGAGGTCGGCCAGGCTGTCGTCCTGGCCGCCCAGGAAACTGTAGTCCGCATGCTCGGCCGTGAACTGGATGCCGCGGTCGGACTGGCCGGCGCAGACGATCGGGATGGTGCGCGACGGCTGGGGCAGCGATTTGCAATCGTCGAGCTTGAAGAAGCGGCCGTCGTGCGACGTTCGGCCCGTGCGCCACAGCTTGCGCAGCACCTCGAGGTATTCCGCCGCATAGTCGTAGCGGTAGCCGAAATACTCGTCGCCGCGCCACAGGCCCATCTGCAGGTATTCGAACTTGTTCCAGCCCGAGACGATGTTCACGCCGAACCGGCCGTTGCTGATGTCGTCGATGGTCGATGTCATCTTGGCGATGACCGCAGGGTGCATGGTCGGGATGGCGACCGAAGCGTAGAGCTGGATGCGCGACGTGACCGCCGCCACCGCCGACATCAGCGAGAAGGACTCGAGGGAATAGTCCCAGTGGTTGGTGACGCCACCGAAGCCGCGCCACTTGACCATCGAGAGCAGGAAGTCGAACCCGGCCGCCTCGGCGATCAGGGAGTTCTTCTTGTTGAGTTCCCAGGTCGGGAAGTATTGCGGCGGCGCGGCGGTCGACATGATGGCGCCGCCTTTGGCGTTGGGCAGGAATATTCCGAGTTCCAGGGCACGCGTCATCGGACAACAATCTTTCGCGAGTGAGCTGCAACCACTGGAAGCTTCTGCAAGGATCTTGCCAAACTGAAACAGACTTGCATGTAGATCAAAAAAGGACCGGTGATTTGCCTGCTCGTGGAGCGATTTCCGTTGCCGGCAAGCCCGGGCGGAGGGCTTTGGAAAGCGTTTGTGCTGATGCCGGTACGGGATTCGGTCCCCCAAGCTGCTTTCTTTCCAAATTGCACAGGGAGCGCTATTGATGGGGGGAAATGGACCAGTCAGCACTTGTAAATCGCCGCATCGACGGTCGCCTCCTGCGGAGCGAGCGCACCAAGCAGGTACTGATCGAAGCCTACCTGGATCTCCTGCGTGAGAACCCGCAGATCCCGACGGCGGCCGACATCGCCAAACGGGCGCAGTGCTCCCAGCGCTCGGTGTTCGAGCGCTTTTCCGACCTGCTGACGCTCAGCCTCGCGGCCGCCGACTATGCCTTTGCCCAGGGCATGGCGCAGGCCGTCGCCCGCAATGTCGATGGCGACCGGCAGGCCCGGCTGAAATCCCAGGTCGAGACGCGCGCTGCGGTCTGCGAGCGATGGCTGCCGCTCTGGCGCGCCCTGCTGCACCACCAGCACGAATCGGACAAGCTGGCGTTTCGCATCGAACGCATGCGCGATGCCGTCGTCGCGCGGCTGGAGATGATGTACCGGCGGGAGCTCTCGACCCTGTCGGAGGCGGAGCGAAAGCCGGTGTTGATCGCGCTCGAGGCCCTGACCGATTTCGAGAGCTGGGGGCGGTTGCGGGAACGCCACGGCCTGTCGGTCGAAGCCGCTTGCGACGCGTGGATCGCCGCCATAGACCGCATCCTGCCGCCGACGCCGCCACTGTCCTGAGTGCGCGCTCAGGAGACGCCGAACGCCTCGGCCAGGAAACTCCGCATGGTTGCCCACGAGCGGCGGTCGGCTTTCTCGTTGTAGAGAGCGCTCGGCAGGATGGAGCCGTCGGCCGCCGGATTGGTGAAGCCGTGAAGCGTGTTGCCGTAGCTGATCACCTGCCAGTCGGCGCGGGCGGCCCGCATCTCCTCTGCGAAGGCCGCGACCTGATCGGCGGGCGCCAGCGGATCGTCGGCGCCGGTGCAGACCAGGACGCTCGCCTTCACCGTGCCGGCGACGGCGGGCGCCTTTGTCGTCAGTACGCCATGGAAGCTCACGACCGCCTTGAGATCGGCGCCATCGCGCGCAAGCTCGAGCACGACCGCGCCGCCGAAGCAGAAGCCGATGGCGCCGAGCCGGCTGGCATCGACCTGCGGCAGCTGGGCAAGCGCCGCGACCGCCGCCCGGGCCCGCGCCCGAAGCTTCGCGGGGTCGTCGCGCAGCGGTGCGATCAGGGCGCGCGCCTCTTCGAGATCACCGGCCTGCCGGCGATCGCCGAACATGTCGGCTGCCAGGGCGACGTAGCCCAGCCCGGCGATCATGCGGGCGCGCGCCATGGCATGCTCGTTCAACCCCAACCCCTCATGAACCACGAGCACGCCCGGCCGCTTGTCTTGTGCCGTTTCGTCGTAGGCGAGAAATCCACGCAGGTTTGCCGCGCCGTCGCGATAGGCGATGTCTTGTTCGAGCATCGACCGCGAACCTAGACGAGGTCGAGATGACAGGCCACACGGTGTCCGGAGGCAACCGTGCGCAATAGCGGCGTCTCCTCGGCGCAACGGGCCATCGCGCGGGGGCAGCGGTCGCGGAACCGGCAGCCCGAGGGCGGCTCGCGCGCATCCGGGACGTTGCCGCTGATCGGCAGTGGCGCGCGCGACTGGTCGGGGTCGGGAACCGGAACGGCTGCCACCAGCGCCTGGCTGTAGGGATGCCGCGGCCGTCGCACGATCTCCCCGGTCGGTCCGTCCTCGACGATGCAGCCGAGATACATCACCAGCGTGCGTTCGCAGAGGTAACGAACCAGGGCGAGGTCGTGCGAGATGTAGACGGCGCTCAACCCCATGGCGTCGCGCACCTCGCGCATCAAGGCCAGAATGCCGGCGCGCACGCTGACGTCGAGCATCGAGACCGGCTCGTCGGCGACCAGGAAGCGCGGCGTCAGCACCAGCGCGCGCGCCAGCACGACCCTCTGCAGTTGGCCGCCGCTCAGCTGGTGCGGATACTTGTCGAGGTAGCGGTCGAGGTCGGGCAGGTGCACGCGGCGGAAGGCCGACGCGACCCTGTCCATGTGCTCGGCCTTGTCGATGCCGGCGTTGAGCAGCGGCTCGGCGACGGCGCGGTAGATGGTGAAGCGCGGGTTGAGTGCATCGAACGGGTTCTGGAAGACGAGCTGGGCCTGGCGCCGGAAGTCGCGCAAGGCCTCGCCGCTGAGGCCGGCGAGCGCAGCGCCGTCGAAGGCGATCGACCCTCCCGTCGGCTCGACCAGCTTCAGCATCAGGCGCCCCAGGGTGGTCTTGCCGCAGCCCGATTCGCCCACGATGGCCACGGCATCGCCCGAGCCCACGTCGAAACTCACGCCATCGAGCGCGCGCACCGCCGGATGCGCGCCGCGCACGACCTCGCCCAGCGAGCGCGCGACGGGGAAGTGTTTTACGACGTCGCGAAGCTCGACGAGCGCTGCCATGTCGCGGGATCCATTGCGGCTGTGCGGAGGGAGTTGGCCTCGTTGTCACGCAGGCAGGCCGAGGCGTGGGTTTGTTGGCTGCCATTGGCGACCGGCATCGCGGCAGCCGTGCAGGCAGCCAGGACGAAGGGGCAGCGCGGCGCGAAGCGGCAACCGGATGGCGGATCGCTGAGGTCGGGCGGGCTGCCGCCGATCGGCACCAGTTCCAGCGCGTCGGACAGCAGGTCGGGGAAGGCGTTGCGCAGGCCCATCGTGTAGGGATGGCGCGGCCTGGCCAGCACCTCGCGCACCGGGCCGCTCTCGATCACCTGGCCGGCATACATCACGACGACGTCGTCACAGAGATAGGCCACCACGCTGATATCGTGCGTCACCAGCACCATGGAGAGCCCAAGCCGCTGCTGCAGGCTGCGCAGCATGTCGAGGATCTGGCGCTGCACGATGACGTCGAGCGCCGTCACCGGTTCGTCGGCCAGCAGCAGGCTGGGTTTCAGCGCCAGCGCCATGGCGATGGCGGCGCGCTGGCGCATGCCGCCGGAGAACTGATGCGGATAGTCGGCCAGCCGGCTTTCGCTCAGGCCCACCAGGTCGAACAGTTCGGCCGCGCGGGCGCGGGCGGCGGCGCGTGAGGCGTTGCCGCGCTTGGTCAGCACCTCGACGATCTGGGCGCCGACGGTATAGACCGGATCGAGCGAGCTCATGGCGCTTTGCGGCACATAGGCGATGTCGCGCCACAGCAGCTTCCGGGTCGAGGCCTCGTCGATCGCCTGGCCCTTGAAGACGACCCGCCCGCCGGCGCGCCGACCGTTCTCGGCCAGCACGCCCATGATGGCGCGCACTGCCGTGGTCTTGCCGCAGCCCGATTCGCCCACCAGGCCGACGATGCGGCCCTCGGGCACGGCAAACGACGCGCCGTCGACCGCGCGCACCGCGCCGGCCCGGGTGCTGTAGTGGATCTGCAGGGCGTCGACCTCGAGGATCATCGGCCTACCGTCATCGCCCACGCAGCCTCGGCATGAAGACCTCCTCATAGCCGCGGCTGATGAAGAAGCCCGCCACCACGACCAGGATGATGCAGACGCCGGGCGGCACGAACCAGGCGTACTGGCCGCGCGACAGCGCCTGCGAGGAGAAGGCGTCCTGCAGCATCATGCCCCACGACACGCTGGTCGGATCACCGAAGCCCAGGAAGCTGACGCTGGCTTCGGTGATGATCGCCCAGCCGATGGCGATGGCGGCATAGACGAAGCTGAGCGGCAGGATGTTGGGCGCGATGTGCACGAACAGGATGCGCCACGAGCTGGCGCCGGTGACCCGCGCCGCCTCGACATAGGCGCGTTCCCGCAGGGTCAGCACCTGGCTGCGGATCACGCGCGCCGAGTTGGGCCACAGCAGCAGGGCGACCGCGAGCACGATGTTGGACGTGCTGGCGCCGAGAAAGCCCGTGAGCACGATGACGAAGGGCAGGAAGGGCAGGCTGAGCGCCATGTCGGCGATGCGCATCAGCACCGCGTCGGCCGCGCCGCCGAAGTACCCCGCGACCAGGCCGACGACGGTGCCGACGGTGGCGACGATGATCGCGGCCGACAGGCCGACCGCAAGCGCGCTTCGCGTGCCATGCACGAGCTGGGCATAGATGTCGCGGCCGAGATTGGTCGTGCCGAGCGGAAAGTCCAGGCCGGGCGCCACGTTGGCCGCGAGCTTGCCGGTCTTGGTGAACAGGATCTCCAGCGGATCGACCGGCGCCAGCTGGTCGGCGAACAGCGCCACCAGCACGAAGAGCAGGTAGATCAGCAGGCCGGTGAAGGCGAAAGGATCCTTGAGCGGCATTGCCGCCATGCGCCGCAGCACCGGCAGCAGCGTCCAGCCTGTCCGCGTCGGGAGAATTGGCTCAGCCCTTTCGGCCATGGCTCACCCGCGGATCGAGGACCATGTAGAGAAGGTCGGCGACGAAGTTGGTCAGCGCCAGCACCAGCGCGATCATCAGGAAGGCGCCCTGGGCCAGCGGATAGTCGTGGACGGAGACCGCCTGGACCAGCAGGCGGCCGATGCCGGGCCAGCTGAACACCGTCTCGATCACGACATTGCCGCCCATCGACAGGCCGACGCCCAGCGCGAAGGCGGTGACGACCGGCAGCAGCGCGTTGCGCGCCGCATGGTGGATGACGATGCGCCATTCGGAGAAGCCCTTCATGCGCGCCATGGTGACGAACTCCTCGTGCATCACCTCCAGCATGTTGGAGCGCATCAGCAGCAGGGGCAGGCCCTGCAGGTAGAGCGCCAGGGTCAGGACGGGCAAAGCGAGATGGTGGAGATAGTCCAGCGAGGCGATGCGTTCCCAGTTGCTGTCATAGGCCAGCCCCGGGCTGCTCGCCCCGCCGGAGGGGAACCAGCCGGCGTTGAACGACAGCAGCGCCAGCAGGACCATGCCGATCCAGAACTCGGGCGCGGCCCGCGTCGCCAGCACGGCCGGCACCGCGACCCTTTCGATCCAGCTGCCGCGCTTCCAGGCAAGCCAGGCGCCCGCCAGCACGCCCACGATATAGGCGATGATCAGCGAGCTGAGCGTCAGGATCACCGAGTTGGGCAGGACTTCGAGCAGGATGGTGGTGACGGGCCGGCGCTGGAAGAACGACAGACCCATCTCGCCCTGCAGCAAGTTGCCCAGGTAGATGAAGTACTGCTGCCACATCGGCCGATCGAGGCCGAACTGTTCGAGCATCGCCTGCTGCTGGTCGGCATTCAGGTTCTCGTTGATGAAGGCGGCGAGCGGCGTGCCCGGCATCAGCCGGAACATGAAGAACAGGATCGTCGTGACGGCGAGCAGCGCCAGCGCGTTGTGCGTGAAGCGCTCGAGGATGAGTTTCATTGCTCAAGCCCGTGGGAACACGACGACCCTGTCATCCTATTCAGTCGTCAGCTTTTCTTGCTTGCCGGCCGGGTAGTAGAGCTTGCCGCCGACCAGGCGGTAGCCCGCGTCCTGCAGGATCTTCTTGGCCTCGGCCACGCCGGTCTTGAGCTGGTCGACCGCGGGATCGTGCCAGAAGGTCAGGACCGGCGAGACGTGGCTGTTGGCCGGGATCGCATAGTCCTGCCAGGCGGCGCTCACCATCAGGCGGCGGTCGATGGCGAGCGACAGAGCGCGCCGGAACGCCACGTCGTCGAACGGCGGGCGGCGGTTGTTGAAGGCGACATACTCGAAGCCGATGTCGACCTCGCTGCGGATGGCGATGTCGGGATTGTCCTTGGCGAACTTGATCAGGACTTCCGGATCGCCGCCGAAGATGCCGAGGAAGTTGAGCTCGCCGCGCTTCAGCATGCCGAGCGTCGCTTCGGCGTTGGGCACGATGCGCATGATCCAGCGCTCGATCTTGGGCGCCGCGAAATGCTCGCCGAAGCGCTCGAGCAGGATCTCCTCGTTGGGGCTCCAGCGCACCAGCTTGAACGGTCCCGAGCCGATCTTGGACACTTCCTTGAGCTGCTCGGCGGTCTCCGGCTTGCCCGCCAGGTCCTTCAGCACGGGTTCCCAGATGTGCTTGGGGATCAGGTTGATCTTGGCGAGCGAGGCGGTGAGGAAGGTGGTGTTGGCCTGCTTCAGCTTGAAGCGCAGGCTCGAATCGCCGGTCTGCTCGATCGACGCGATGTCGGTGACGAAAGGCTTGTACATCGGCGCCTTGTCGCCGGCCGGCGCCTGGAAGGAGAAGATGACGTCCTCGACCGTCACCGGCTTGCCGTCGTGCCATTTCATGCCGGTGCGCATCTTGACGTCGACGGTCTTGTCGTCGACCCAGCTCACGCTCTCGGCCGCCCAGGGCTGCGGCATGCCGTCCGGGCCGATGCGCATCACGCGATCCCAGATCAGGTCGGTGACCCAGCTGTCGACCGCGCCGCCGATATAGAGCGGGTTGGTGGCGTTGATCGTCTCGTTGCTGTTGATGATCAGGTCCTTCTGCGCGCCGAGCGGCTCGATCTTGAGGAAGGTCCAGATGTTGCGGATGCCGATGCCGCTCTGATTGACGACGCTGTCCTCCTTGAACACCGCTTTGTTGAAGGCGAGCGGATACTTCGGATGGACCAGGAAAGCCTGCGGCTGATCGCGGTTGATGATCTCCTGCATGGCGAACGCCGTCTTGCGCCGCTCGTCGCGATCGAGCTGGGTGCGCTGCTTTTCGGCCAGCTTGTCGTATTCGGGATTGATGTAGCCGATGAAGTTGTAGCCTTTCTCGGCGTAGCTCGAATGATAGAGGCTGTAGAGGAACTCGTCGGGATCGCTGCGTTCGGGCCGGCCGACCATGCGCCACATCGTGGTGTCCCACTTGTCGCGGCTGAACCAGATGAGCTGGGTCTGTGCCTGGCGCTGCAGCGGCTTGACGTCGACCTCGAGCCCGAGCTGGCGCCATTGCTGGGCGATCAGCTGCGACGCCTGATAGCTTTGCGGCAAGGCCGCCTGCGGCCAGGTGTAGAGGTTGATCTTGCGCACCTTCTCGGTCGGGCCCTGGGCAAAGGCCGCCGTCGCGAATCCCAGCGCGGCCAGTCCGACCGCCGCGGCAAGCTTGAGCTTTCTCATGACGCCTCCTTTGCCAGGGCGGGTCCGGCCTGGCGCGTGTATCGGTTCTCCGGAACGCGTAAGCCCAGATTCTCGCGCAACGTCTTGCCTTCGTACTCGGTGCGGAAGATGCCGCGGCGCTGCAGCTCGGGCACGACCAGGCGGCAGAAATCCTCGAACGGCTTGGGATAGTGGTTGCACACCACGTTGAAGCCGTCGGCCGCCTCTTCCTTCAGCCACGCTTCCATCTCGTCGGCCATGTATTGCGGCGTGCCGACCAGCACGCGATGGCCGGTGCCGGCCGCGGTGTGGCGGGCGATCTGGCGCAAGGTCATGTTGCCCTCGCGCGCGGTGTTCACCACCAGGGCCTGGCGGGCCTTGGCGGCATTGCTGGGCGGCAGCTCGGGCAGCGGCCCGTCGAGCGGGAACTTGGTGAGGTCGAGGCCGCCCGAGATATGCGACAGCGACTGCAGCGCCACGTCGTCGGGCATCAGCGACTGCAGGTATTCGTAGCTCTCGCGCGCCTCTTCCATGGTGCGGCCGAGCACGGGCGTGAGGCCCGGCATGATCTTTATGTCGTCGGGCGTCCGTCCGTATCGCCCGGCGCGCGCCTTGATGTCGGCATAAAAGGCCTTGGCCTCGTCGATCTTCGTCTGGGCGGTGAACACCACATCGGCCGTGCGGGCCGCGAGCTCGCGCCCGGCCTCGGACGAGCCTGCCTGCGCCACCACCGGCCAGCCCTGGGCTGAGCGGGTGATGTTGAGCGGTCCCTTGACCTTGAAGTACTTGCCGACGTGGTCGAGGAAATGGACCTTGTCGCGGTCCATGTAGACGCCGCTTTGCTTGTCGCGCAGCAGGCCGCCGTCTTCCCAGCTGTCCCACAGGCCGATCACGACCTCGTAGAATTCGGCGGCGCGCTCGTAGCGCTCGGCGTGCGCCAGGTGCTCGTCGAAGCCGAAATTCTCCGACTCGTCCTCGATCTGCGACGTCACCAGGTTCCAGCCGGCGCGGCCGCCGCTGATATGGTCGATCGAGGCGAAGCGCCGGGCGATGTTGTAGGGCTCGTTGTAGGTCGTGGTCGCCGTCGCCACCAGGCCGATCCGGCTCGTCACCATGGCGAGCGCCGCCAGCGTCGCCGTCGGCTCGAGCTTGACGGTGCGCGAGAGCTTGGCGCGGGTGCGCTCGCCGCGCGCCAGCGCGCGACTGCCGGCCACGCCGACGGTGTCCTGGAAGAAGATCGTGTCGAACTTGGCGGCTTCGGCGACCTGGGTGATGTGGGCGTACTGGTGGAAATCCATGTCGGACGTGGGAATCGCATCCGGATGGCGCCAACCGGCCAGATGGTTGCCGGGCACGCTGAAGAAGCCGCCGAGTCGGAGCTGCCTAGTCATTGGACGCCGCCGCATTCACCTGGACGCTCGTGCGATTCTTGGTGTGGATGTTCTGCGGGATCGGCACGCCCAGGTTCTCCCTGAACGTTTTGCCCTCGTACTCGGTGCGGAAGATGCCGCGGCGCTGCAGTTCAGGCACGACCATGGTCACCCATTCCTCGAGCGGCTTGGGATAGTGCGGGAACAACAGGTTGAAGCCGTCGCAGGCGCCGGCGTCGAGCCAGGCCTGCATGTCGTCGGCGAGCTGCTGGGGCGTGCCATAGAGGACGCGATGGGCCTGGCTCATGGCGAGCACGCGGCCGATCTCGCGGATGGTCATGCCGCGCTTGCCCATGGCGATGATCATCTCCTGGCGCGCCCGCGCGGCGTTGCTGGGCTTCAGCTCGGGCAGCGGGCCGTCGGGGTCGAGGGCGAAAATGTCGACGCCGCCGGCCAGTCGCGCGACGCCCGCGATGCCGACGCCGTCATCGACCAGCGAGCGCAGCTCCTCGTATTTCTCGCGCGCCTCGGACTCGGTGCGGCCGACGATCGGCATGATGCCGGGGAAGATGCGGATGTCTTCCGGCCCGCGCCCGTATTTCGTCACGCGCGAGCGCATGTCGTTGCAGAAGTCCTGGCCTTCCTTGATCGTGGTCTGGGCGGTGAACACCATGTCGGCGGTGCGCGCCGCAAGCTCCATGCCGACATCCGACGAGCCGGCCTGCGCCACCACCGGGCGGCCCTGCGGCGAGCGCGCCACGTTGAGTGGCCCGCGCACCGTGAAGTGCTTTCCCTTGTGACGCAGGATGTGCATCTTGTCGTAGTCGAACCAGACGCCGCTCTTCTTGTCGCGCAGGAAGGCGTCGTCTTCCCAGCTGTCCCACAGGCCGATCACGACGTCGTGGAACTCGGCGGCGCGGTCGTAGCGTATGCCGTGCTCGAAATGCTGGTCGCGGCCGAAGTTCACCGCCTCGTCCTCGGCCTGCGAGGTGACGAGATTCCAGCCGGCGCGCCCGCCGCTGATGTGGTCGATGGTGAGGAAACGGCGCGCGACGTTGTAGGGCTCGTTGTACGAAGTCGTGCAGGTCGATACCAGTCCGATGCGCGTGGTGATCGCGGCGAGGGCGGCGATCGCGCTCATCGGTTCGATGTGCGCCTGCCTGCCGTTCTTCACCCGGAACGGCTTGGCGCCATAGACCGCCGTGCTGCCCGGGATGGCGACGCTGTCCTGGAAGAACATGCAATCGAGCTTGCCGCGTTCGGCCATGCGCGCCATGTCGGCGAGATGACGGAAGTCTAGATCGGTCTCGCAGACCGCGTCGGGATGGCGCCAGCCCGTCGGATGGCAGCCTGGAACACTGAAGAAGGCGCCGAAGCGCAGCTGGCGCCGGGCCATCGTCATTGGGTCACCGTCATGCGTACTGTCCCGGATTTCATGCAGTTAGTATGCCAACGAAGCGTGTCGACGCGAATGTCAAAACCGCTGCCGAGAGTCGTATTATGATGGCGCCGATGGAAACCACGAACCACCGCGAAACGCCGGAGAAGGACCTCCCGCTGCGCTACGACATCCGGCTGCTCGGGCGCATCCTGGGCGACACGGTGCGGGTCCACGAAGGCGACGCCGTGTTCGAGCTCGTCGAACGCATAAGGCGCACGGGGGTGCAGTTCCACCGCGATGCCGACGAGGCCGCCCGGCAGGAATTGCAGACGATCATGAGTGGCCTGCCGACCGACCAGGCGCTGCGCATCATCCGGGCTTTCGGCTATTTCTCGCATCTCGCCAACCTCGCCGAGGACCAGCATCACATCCGCCGCACCCGTGCCTACGCCATGGCCAAGGCGGCGCCGCGACAGGGCACGATGGCCTACGCGCTCGACCGCGCCCGCAGCGCCGGTGTTTCGCGGACGCAATTGCAGGCGTTCTTCGCCCACGCTCTGTGCAGCGCGGTCCTGACGGCGCATCCGACCGAGGTCCGCCGCAAGAGCTCGATCGATCGCGAGATGGAGATCGCGCGGCTGCTCGACGAGCGCGATCGCATCCAGTTCACGCCGGAGGAGCTGTCGGCCAACCGCAGGGCGTTGCGCCGCGCCGTGCTCACCCTGTGGCAGACCAGCCTGGTGCGCGGCAAGCGCCTCAGGGTCATCGACGAGGTCGCCAATGGCCTGGCCTATTACGACCACACCTTCCTGCACGCGCTGCCGGAGTTTTACGCCGATCTCGAGGATCGGCTGGGCGCCGGCGATCCGGCATGGCGCGACCTCGATGTGCCGTCCTTCCTGCGCATGGGCAGCTGGATCGGCGGCGACCGCGACGGCAATCCCTTCGTCACGGCCGACGTGACGGGTCAGGCGCTCGCCATGCAAAGCCAGCGCGCGCTGCGTTTCTATCTCGACGAGCTGCATCTGCTGGGTGGCGAGCTGCCGCTCGACGGCCGCATCGTGGGCATCTCCGATTCCCTGCGCACGCTGGCGGAAGGCTCGCCCGACCGTTCGCCGGAGCGCCAGGACGAACCCTATCGACGCGCCATCGTCGGCATCTACGCCAGGCTGGCCGCCACGGCCTGGGCGCTCGACCGGCTGGAACCGCCGCACCCCGCGGTGGGACCGGCCCCGGCCTATGAAGCGGTGGGCGCGCTGAAAGCCGATCTCGATACGCTCTCGCGAGTCGCTCGCGGCCAACGGTTCGGCCAGCCTGGCGCGGGGCCGCCTGCGCTCGCTGCGTCGCGCCGTCGATGTCTTCGGCTTCCATCTCGCGTCGCTCGACCTGCGGCAGAATTCCGATGTTCACGCGCGTGTCATGGCCGAACTTGTCGACGCAGCCGGCGTCAGCGCCGAATATGCGACGCTGGCCGAGCCGGCGCGCGTGGCGCTGCTGGCGGGCGAGATGGGCAATCCGCGGCCGCTGGCGGCGCTTCAGTCGTCGTATGGCGAGGAAACAGCCGGCGAGCTGGCGATGCTGCGCGTGGCGGCCGATGCGCACCGGCGCTACGGCCCCGCCGCCGTGCCGACCTACGTGATCTCCAAGGCCGACAGCGTCTCCGATATCCTCGAAGTGGCGGTGCTGCTCAAGGAAGTGGGGCTGCTGCGTCCGCGCGAGGGCCGGCTCGACGTCAACATCGCACCGCTGTTCGAGACCATCGGCGACCTGCAGCGCTGCGGCCGCATCATGGACGACCTTCTGGGGCTGCCCGCCTATCGCCGGCTGCTCGCCTCGCGCGGCGACACCCAGGAGGTGATGCTGGGCTACTCCGACAGCAACAAGGACGGCGGCTACCTGACCTCGACCTGGGAGCTCTACAAGGCCGAACTGGTGCTGATCGACGTCTTCCGGCGTCACCAGATCGGGCTGCGCCTGTTCCACGGTCGAGGCGGCTCGGTCGGGCGGGGTGGCGGGCCGAGCTACGAGGCGATCCTGGCGCAGCCGCCCGGCGCGCTGCAGGGCCAGATCCGCGTCACCGAGCAGGGCGAGGTGATCGCCGGCAAATACTCCAATGCCGAGGTCGGCCGGCGCAATCTCGAAACCTTGGCTGCCGCGACGCTCGAGGCGACGCTTCTGGAGGCCGACCGGCCCGCGCCGCCCGCCGACTATCTGGCCGTCATGGAGGAATTGTCGGCGGGCGCCTTTCGCGCCTATCGCGACCTGGTTTACGAGACCGAAGGCTTCGACCGGTATTTCCGCGAGTCCACGGTGCTGGAGGAGATCGCCAGCCTCAATATCGGCAGCCGGCCGGCGTCACGTTCGAGCCGGCAACGCATCGAGGATCTGCGCGCCATTCCCTGGGTGTTCAGCTGGGCGCAATGTCGCCTGATGTTGCCGGGCTGGTACGGCTTCGGCGCGGCCGTGAAGGCGTGGACTGCCGCGCGGCCCGCCGACGGGATGGCGACATTGCAGGCGATGCACGAGGACTGGCCATTCTTCCGGACCGTGCTCTCGAACATGGACATGGTGCTGGCCAAGAGCGACATCGCCATCGCCTCGCGCTACGCCGAGCTGGTGGCCGACGCCAGGCTGCGCCAGTCGATCTTCAATCGCCTGCGCGGGGAGTGGCAGGCGTCGATCGAGGCGGTGCTCGCCATCACGCGCCAGCAGACGCTGCTGGAGAGCAATCCGTTGCTGGCGCGTTCGATTCGCAACCGCTTTCCCTATATCGACCCGCTCAATCACGTGCAGATCGAATTGCTGCGCCGCCACCGGGCGGGCGACACCGATCCGGGCGTGGTCCAGGGCATTCACCTGAGTATCAATGGTATCGCGGCCGGACTGCGAAACAGCGGCTAGGTGTGCGTCCGGCATGCTTTCCAGTGAAAATCGGTTCGACTATAAGTTGCGTGTGGTCATCCGGCGACCAACGTCACATTCGCGTCTGATTGCCGGAACCTCTTCGGTACTGCAGCGTTTCAGGGTGGGGTGCTCTGGACACCGTCCCTGGAACTGCGCTTTGCGTTCCGAAACTCTAATGGGGGATGGATCATGTAGCTTCTGGTAGTGTTAGCGGCCTCGTTCCTATTGGGCGCCTGCGCCTCGGAACCGCCACCGCCGCCACCGCCGCCACCACCGCCTGCGGTGCAGGCACCGACCTTCATGGTGTTCTTCGACTGGGATCGCTCGAACCTCTCGGTGACCGCGCTCAACACGATCACCCAGGCGGTCACGGCGTTCAGGTCCACCGGCAACGCCCGCATCACGGCGACCGGTCACACCGATACCACAGGCCCGGAAAGCTACAACATGGCCCTGTCGCTGCGCCGCGCGAACGCAGTGAAGAACGAGCTGGTCCGCCAGGGCGTACCGGCTGACGCCATCGCCGTCGTCGGCAAGGGCGAATTGCAACTGTTGGTGCCGACCGGCGACAACGTGCGCGAGCCGCAGAACCGTCGTGTCGAGATCGTGATCGGTGGCCAGATGGCTGCAGCGCCGCCGGTTGCGGTCCCGCTGCCGCTCGACTACTGCCGGAGGCTGTCGGCTCTGTACCGGCGTAACGTCGCGCAGTCGAACGCCGACGCCGTCGCCGGCGCCGCGCTCGCTCGCTGCGAAGCTGGTGCCTACGACGAAGGCGTTCCGACGCTCGAGCGGCTCCTGACCAACGCCCGCGTTCCGCTGCCGCCGCGCGGCTACTAGGATCGCAATATCCGGAAAAGGCGGCCCTCGCGGGCCGCCTTTTTCATGTTCGAGGCCTAGTTGAGCCGCGCCGCCTGCGCCATCGTTTCGATCGCCTCGGGTTGGCGGGACCGCACGCTGAGCGAGTCCGCGCCGCTATCCTCCCACGCGCGATAGCGCTGGCGGATGCGGGCGGGCGGGCCGACCAGCGACTTCATGTCGACCCATTCATCCGGCACGGCGGCGATGGCCTCGTCCTTGCGGCCTGCCAGGTAGAGCTCCTGGATACGCTTTGCTGCGTCGCCGAAACCGCGGCGCACCATGATGTCGTTGTGGAAGTTCTTGTTGCGGTGGCCCATGCCGCCGACATAAAGCGCCACCTCGGGCTTCAGCCTGCCGAGCGCTCCGGAAACGTCGTTGTCGACCTCGACATGCACCGAGGCGTGGACGGAGAAGTCCTTCAAGCTCTTGCCGTTGCCGGCGCGGCGGAAGCCCTCTTCGAGCCACGGCCTGTATTCTTCCATGGCGCCGGGCATGAAGCCCATCGGCAGCCAGCCGTCGGCGATCTCGGCGGTGAGCTTGACCGTCGCTTCGTTTCCCGTCGCAAGATAGATCGGGATGTGCGGGTTCATGTGCAGGATGGATTTCAGCGGCTTGCCGATCCCCATGGCGCCGGGTCCGTTGTAGGGCAGCGCGATCTCGCGCCCATCGTGCGTCACCGGGGCCTCGCGCGCGAAGATCTTGCGCATGATCGCGACGTAATCGCGGATCCGCCAGTAGGGCTTTCCCCACGGCTGGCCGTACCAGCCTTCGACGATCTGCGGACCCGAAACGCCCAGGCCAACGATGAAGCGGCCGCCGCCGGCCATCGCATCGACCGTCGCCGCCGACATCGCTGCGTTGGCGGGCGTCCGGGCGGCGAGCTGCATGATGCCGGTGCCGAGCTTGATGCGGCTGGTGTGCGCCGCCAGGAAGGCGAGCGGAGTCACTGCATCTGAACCGTAGGCTTCCGCCGTCCACACCGATTCGTAGCCCAGCTCCTCGGCGCGCTGCACGAGCTTCACCGGCACGTCGAGATGCGCGCCGGAATAGCCGATCGCCAAACCCAATTTCATCGCGGTTCCTCCGGTGCTGAGCGGCACCTATAATGGCCTCAAAAGGTCGCCCGGGGGAAAGAAGATGCAACGCATAGCGACGGGCTTCGGCCTCATCGAAGGTCCCGTCTGGGACCCGGGCCGCGGACTCTATTTCAGCGACGTCATCAATGGCGGCGTGCATCTGCTCGATCGCGCCGGCGCGGTGTCGCCGGTGATCCCCAAGCGGCGCGGCATCGGCGGCATGGCGCTGCATGCGTCGGGCGGCCTGGTGGTCGGCGGACGCGACATCGCCTTCGTGGCCCTGGCCGACGGCCATACGCGCCCGCTGCTTGCCCTGGATGCCATCCCCGGCGCCACCGGCTTCAACGACCTCACGACCGATCGGGCAGGGCGTATCTATGTCGGTTCGCTCGCCTTCCGGGTCTTCGGCGGCGATGCGCCGAAGCCCGGTCATCTTCATGTCATCGACCTCGACGGAACGATGCGCACGCTGTCGGACGGCGTCATGCTGACCAACGGTCTTGGTTTTTCGCCGGACGAGCGACGCCTCTACCATTCCGACGCCCGCGCAGGCCTGGTCCGCGTCTATGACGTGGGGGCAGGCGGGACGGTTGGCCCGTGGCGCACATTCGCCACCCTCGGCGCCGGCGGCGTGCCCGATGGCCTCAAGGTGGCGAGCGACGGATCGGTCTGGGTCGCCGACGCCCATGGCGGCCGGGTGATCGTGTTCAACGAGGACGGCACGCACCGGCAGGACCTGCCGGTGCCCCTGCCGATGGTCACCAGCCTGTGCTTCGCGGGCGATGACCTTCGCGATCTCTACATCGTTACCGGATCGCGCGGCGGCCCGTCGGAAAACTGCGGCAGTATCTTTCGCGTCCGGTCCGACGTTGCGGGCCTGGCGTTGCCTCCGGCGCGAGTCGCCGTTTGATCGAGGAGTCCCATGAAAGTCTTTGTCTTCGACCTTTTGGCCTACGGCGAGAACCTCGACCATGTGAAGGTCGGCTCGGAGCTGCCCTATCCCCTGGGCAAGCGGCATTTCAAGGCGGACGTGGCGGTCCGCACCTACGCCGAGCACCTCGACGCCTGGGAGGAGATGGACCGGCTGGGCTATGACGGCATCGGCTTCAACGAGCACCATTGCTCGCCCTACGGGCTGATGAACTCGCCGAACCTGATGGCGTCGGCCGTCGCGCAGCGCACCAAGAGACTGAAGCTGCTGATTTACGGCAATCTGCTGCCGCTGCACGAGCCGTTGCGGCTCGCCGAAGAGCTGGCGATGCTCGACTGCCTGTCGAACGGCCGGCTGATCTCCGGCTTTGCGCGCGGCATCCCGCGCGAATACCAGGTGCACAACGTGCCGCTCGCCGATTCGCGCGCCCGCTTCGAGGAGGCCTTCGAGATCGTCACCCGCGCCTGGACCGAGGACGTCTTCTCCTACGAGGGCAAGTTCTGGTCGTACAAGAACGTGTCGATCTGGCCGCGCCCGGTGCAGCAACCGCATCCGCCGATCTGGATCCCGATCGTCGGCAGCAAGGAATTGATCGAGTTCGCCGGCCGGCACAATATCCCGATCACGCCGGGACTGGGCGGCGGCGGCCTGCGCGACGACATCATTGCCTATTACGCCAGGTGCCTATCCAAATCCGGCCATAGAATCACGCCCAACCACCTGTCGCTCGGCGTCAACGTGTATGTTGCCGACTCCAAGGCGCAGGCCGTGAAGGAAATGGCACCCTATTACCTCTATTTCAATCGCACGCTGTTCAGCCACGGCAGCTTCACCGAGACGGCGGCGCAGCGGCAGGTGGGCTATGTCAGCCAGTCCTCGACCGACTACGTGCGGCCGGAGAACCAGCGCGCCGCCGCCCTGCTGCGCGAGGATTTCCGCAACCTCACGATGGCCGACGTCGAACGCCAGGCCGAGCAGATGCCGTGGGGCACGCCGCAGGAGGTGACCGAGCGCCTCATCGCCATCGCCGATGCCGCCGGCGCCAACATGGTGCAGATCGGCTTCAATCGCGGCGCCATGCCTCACGAGATGTTCATCGAGCAGATCCGCCGTTTCGCCCGCGACGTGCTGCCCGCGCTCCAGGCGCACGAGGTCACGATTGTGCCCGCCGCGGAGGCCGTGCCCGCCTAGAAGAAAAAGCACAAGCCATCTGAGAGGGGGAGGAAGACCATGGTGATGACGAACAGGGGTTCTGCCGCCGTGGACTCCGGAAGCTTCGGCGGTGTCCAGCTGCGTGTCGCCGTGCTGTGCGGCCTCATCCAGGCGCTGGACGGCTACGATCTCTCGGCCATCGGGCTTGCCGTGCCCTCGCTCACCAAGGCCTGGTCGATGGCGCCGTCGGCCTTCACCCAGGCCTTCGCCCTCTCCAGCGTCGGCATCATGGTGGGCGCCATGGGCGCCGGCCCGATCGCCGATCGCTTTGGCCGCAAGCCCGTGCTGCTGCTCTCGGTCGCGCTGTTCGGCGTCTTTTCGCTGCTCTCGGCCTGGGCGACCTCCCTGCAGATGCTGGTGGCGCTGCGCTTCTTCACCGGCGTCGGCATCGGCGGCGCCATGCCGACGACGGTGGCGCTCACGTCGGACTATACGCCGGACCGCTGGCGCACCTCCGTCGTCATGTTCATGTTCACCGGCAATACGATCGGCGGCTTCTTCGCCGGCCAGATCGCGGCGCAGATCCTGCCGCGCTGGGGCTGGCAGGGCATCTTCTATGTCGGCGGGATCGTGCCGCTCGTCCTGCTGGTCGTGCTGATCTTCATCCTGCCGGAATCGCCGCAGTTCCAGGGCGGCGCGCGACCCGCCGCTGCCCGGGACAATCCGGTGAGCGGCCTGTTCGCCGACGGTCTGGCGGTGAGCACGCTGCTGCTGTGGGCGATCTTCCTGATCAACCTCCTGAACATGTACCTGATCGGCTACTGGCTGCCGACGGTGCTCAACCTCGAAGGTTTCAGCCCCGCCGAAGCAGCCTTCGCCGCCAGCATCTATTCGCTGGGCGGCATCATGATCACGCTGCTGCTGGGGCCGGTCATCGCCCGCCTGGGCGCCGAGCGCGTGCTGGCGACCAGCCTGCTGTTCGGCGCCGTCTGCATCGGCATCGTGGCGACGGTGCACATGCCTCACGTCTGGATCATGATCGTGCTGTTCGGCGCGGGCGGTGGCTTCGTCGGCAGCCAGCTTGGCCTGAACGGCTTTGCTGCCGCGATCTATCCCGCTGCCACGCGGTCGACCGGCATCGGCTGGGCGCTCGGCATCGGCCGTCTCGGCGGTATCGCCGGACCGATCATCGGCGGCGCGCTGCTGGGCCTCGGCCTCGCGCCGACCACGGTCATGCTGTTCGCCTGCGGCCCCGGCCTCGTCACCGCGGCGCTGGTGATGGTCCTCGGCCTCCATCGGCGCGGCCGGCCGGTGGCTGCCTAGAATTGTGACCTACGCAAACGCCTTGCGGATGCGGGCCCAGTCGGCGAGCGCCTGTTCCTGGCCGGGCACGAGCTGGATGGTGAACTGCGTGTAGCCGGCGCCGCGCAAGGCTTCGATGCGCTGCTTGATCTCGGCTTCGCCGGCCGTGAACGAGGTGGAGCGGATCAGCTCGGCGGTCACGAAGCGCTTCTCCTCGGGCTTGACGAACATCAGGTGCCCGCGGTGGTTCTGCAGATAGGGCGCGTCCTTGGGCTCGAATCCGCGCGCGAGGTCGATGTAGGCCTGCAACTCGGGCGTGGTCTTCGACAGCATGGCGACGCCCGGCGCCAGGCCGGCCAGCGCCTCGTCGGCGGCGCGATGCAGCATCACGGCGGCGCGCGGTCCGGCCTGCGCCATGGCGCGCTCGGAGTCGGCGGACTCGCCGTCCTGCAGCACGCAGCCCAGGGCGAAGGCCGTGGCCTGCAGATCACCCATCGCGTGCCCGGCCTTGCCCCAGGCCTCGCGCATCGCCTCGACTTCCTTGATGCCGTTTTCCACCTTGCCGACGAAGTCGATCCATCCGGCCTTGAGCTTGGCCGTGAGCGCCCGCGTGCGCGGCCCGAAGGCCGAGAGATGGAGCGCGATCGGATCCTTCGTGTTGAACAGCGGCAGCTCGGGATTGAGGAAGCGGATCTTGCGCTTCTGTCCCTCCATCTCGAAGTCGACCGTCTCGCGGCGCAACAGGCCGTAGACCTGCGCGATGTAGGTCTCCATGTCCTTGACCTTGATCGCGCCGAATCCCATGGCGCGCCGGGCCGTGAATCCCGTGCCGACGCCGAAATCGATACGGCCGGGCGCCAGCTGGTTGAGCGTCGCCAGCGCATTGGCCGCGACCGGCGCGATGCGGTTCGACGGCACCAGGACGCCCGTGCCGAGGCGAATGCGGCGGGTGTTGACGGCCGCGGCGCCCATGGCGACGAAGCAATCGGCGCTCAGCATCTGGGTGTCGTAGAACCAGGCGTGCGTGAAGCCCAGTTCCTCGGCGCGTTGCGCGAGCTTCCAGGAATCCGCCGCCGTCGGCAGGGCGATGCCGAAATCCATCGTCTTTCTCCGTCCTAGGTGTCGGCGAGCGCGGCGAGCATCTTGTCGCGCGCCGCGAAATCACCGTCGGCGTGAACCGGCTGCAGGCAGACATGCGTGGCGCCGGCGTCGAAATGAGCACGCAGGCCTTTCTTGATCGTCGCCGCATCGCCCCACAGCACCATGGCGTCGATGAAACGGTCGCTGCCGCCGTCCGCCAATTCGGCCTCGCTGAAGCCTTCGCGCAGCCAGTTGTTGCGATAGTTGGGCAGCACCATGTAGCGCGAGAGCTCCTTGCGGCCGAGTGCGCGTGCGCGGGCGGGATCGGTCTCGATCGTCACCTTCTGCTCGACCGCCAGCCATTTCTTGGGCCCCAGGATCTTGGCCGCTTCGAGCGGTATGCTTGGGCGTCACGTTGTAGGGGACGGCGCCCATCGACTTCTCGGCGCTGAGCGCCAGCATCTTGGGACCGAGAGCCGCGACCATCACCGGCGCTTCCTGGCCGGACGGGAGATCCTTGTGAATGCCGTCGAGATAAGCCCGCATGGCCGACAAGGGCTTGTCGTAGCGATGGCCGCGCAGGCCTTCGACCATCGGTATGTGGCTGACGCCCAGGCCGAGGATGAAGCGCTGCGGATACCAATCGTTCAGCGAAACCATGGCCCGCCGCGCGGTAAAGGAATCGCGCGCATAGATATTGGCGATCGAGCTGCCGATGGTGAGTCGCGTGCTTTTCGACAGCAGGTAGCCCGCCAGTGACATCAATTCGTAACCGCGCGATTCGGGATACCACAGGGCCGAATAGCCGGCTTTCTCGACGGTGCCGACGAGATCGGCGAGCTGGGATCCGTTCAGCTTGTCGGTCGAGTACCACACGCCCAGGCGTCCTAACGTCATGGCTATGCTCTCCGGTGGGTTCGTTGTGACCTTGGCAGGGTCACGTTAAGGTGGCCGATATCGTCGGGCTCAATAGCAGATGCAGAGGAGACGTGCGATGCGCGTAGGGGCTTTCTATTTTCCCACCGACTATGGAATCAACCTCGCCGAACTGGGGCGAGCCCTCGAGGACCGCGGCTTCGATTCGCTGTACGTTCCCGAGCACACCCATATCCCGGTCGGCCGGCGCACGCCGTTCCCCGGCGGCGGCGAGCTGCCCAAGCGCTATGCCCATACCCACGATCCGTTCGTGGGCCTGGCCTTCGCCGCGGCCGCGACCAAGAAGCTCAAGGTCGGCACCGGCATCTGCCTGGTGCCGCAGCACGAGCCGATCGTCACCGCCAAGGCGATCGCCACGCTCGACCAGCTTTCGAACGGGCGCTTCGTCTTCGGCATCGGCGGCGGCTGGAACGTCGACGAGATGGAGAATCACGGCGCCCGCTACGAGACGCGCTTCAAGATGATGCGCGAGTACGTGCTGGCCATGAAGGCGCTGTGGACCCAGGAGGAAGCCTCCTTCAAGGGCGAGTTCGTGAATTTCGAGCCGGTGTGGTCGTGGCCCAAGCCGGCGCAGCGCCCGCATCCGCCGATCATCCTGGGCGGCGAGACCGACCACACGCTGCGGCGCGTGATCGAGTATTGCGACGGCTGGTTCCCGCGTCCGCGCGGCGGCTTCGACCCGGTGCAGGGTGTCGCCCGGTTGCGCCAGATGGCGCAGGCGAAAGGCCGCGATCCCGCGACGCTCATGACCATCGTGTTCGGTGCGCCGAACGACGCCAAGGTGCTCGAGAGTTACGAGAAGGCCGGCATCGAGAGCGCGCTGCTGGCGATTCCCGACGATAGCCCGGACGACATCCTGCGCTATCTCGACAAGATCGCGCCGCTCGCCAAGGTCGGAGTGCCTGCGTGAGCGTCGCCATCGGCCTCGGCCTGATGGAATTTCCGTTTGCCGGCGCCGCTGACTATTGGCGCTGGGTCGATCTTTGCGAGCAAGGCGGCATCGATTCGCTGTGGCAGACCGATCGCCTGGTGAGCCGCCAGCCGATCCTCGAATGCATGGCGGCGATGGCGGCGCTGGCCGGCCGCACGCGCCGCCTGCGTTTCGGCATGAATGTCGTCTCGCTGGCCTTGCGCGATCCCATCCTGCTGGCCAAGCAGTGCGCCACCATCGACGTGCTTTCCGAAGGCCGCCTGTTGCCGGCCTTCGGCATCGGCAGTCCCCTAGGGCCGGAATGGCAGGCGCTCAACATCGACACCAAGACGCGCGGCCGGCGGACCGACGAGGCGCTGGAGATCATCGCCCGGCTGTGGCGCGAGGACAGCGTCGATTTCGAGGGCAGGCATTATCACCTGGCGGGCGCATCGATCTCGCCCAAGCCGGTCCAGCCCGACCTGCCGATGTGGATCGGCGGGTCCTCGGAGGCGGCGATCCGGCGCACGGCCCGCTACGGCACCGGCTGGCAGTCCGGGGCAGAGCTGCCGGCCGATGTCGGCAAGGTCGTTGCGGCCATCAAGAAGGCGGTTGCCGAGGCTGGCCGCACCATCGACGAGGATCACTACGGTGCGGCCTTTCCGTTCTATTTCGGCAAAGCCGGCGACAGCGTCATATCCGGCGCCATGGCCGCCTATGAAAAACGCACCGGCCGCGATCCTGGCGGTTACTTCGCGATCGGCGACGAGAAGGTGATCCTCGACCGGATCGCGGAATATGTCGCCGTCGGCGTGGAGAAATTCATCCTGCGGCCTGTCGGGCCGAGCGGCGATGACATCATCGCCCAGACGAAGATGCTGATCGGAAAAGTGCTGCCGCTGGTCGAGGCGCGATGGCCGAAGAAAGCCAAGGCGGCGTGAGCGCGTGACCTGGTAAGGGGGAAACAATGCATATCGGCGCGGCGATGTTCTTCACGGACTACTCGATGTCTCCCGGCGAACTGGCGAAGGCGCTGGAGGAGCGCGGCTTCGAATCGGTGTGGGCGCCCGAGCACTCGCACATTCCGCTGACGCGCAAGTCGCCGTTCCCCGGCGGCGGCGATCTGCCCAAGAAGTATTACGACGCCATGGACCCGTTCGTGGCGCTGATGGCGGCTGCTGCCGTCACAAAGAAGCTGAACGTCGGCACCGGCGTCTGCCTGGTCAACCAGCGCGACCCGATCCAGACCGCCAAGCTCGTGGCGTCGATCGACCAGCTTTCCGGCGGCCGCTTCCTGTTCGGCGTCGGCAACGGCTGGAACCGCGACGAGATGGAGAACCACGGCACCGCCTTCGAAAGCCGGCACAAGCTGGTGCGCGAGCGCATCGAGGCGATGAAGGAAATCTGGACCAAGTCCAAGGCCGAGTATCACAGCGAGTTCGTGAATTTCGATCCGATGATGGCCTGGCCGAAACCGGCGCAGAAGCCGCATCCGCCGATCCTGGTCGGCGGCGCCTTTCCCTACGGCGCCCGCCGCGCCCTGCGCTACGGCGACGGCTGGATGCCGCTCCGCGCGCGGGCGGCCTATCCCGAGGTGCGGGAGCTGTTCCCCAAGTTCCGCGAGATGGCGAAGGCGGCCAACCGCGACCCCGCCTCCGTGCCCATCAGCATCTGGAGCGCGAAGGAAGACGAGGACCAGCTGAAGCGCGACCGCGACGAAGGCGTCGTGCGGGTTGTGATCAGCCTCGAATCGGCCAAGGCCGACGTCATCCTGCCCGAGCTCGACCGTTGGGCGAAGCTGGCGAAGAAAGTGGCTTAGCGCTGGGGGCGCGCCACTCCAGTAGCGCGTCTTTGTCGGTCCCAGAAATGATCGCGCCACTGGAGTGGCGCGCCTCCAGCTTAAACCAGCGCCAGCACCTCTTTCTTGAACTTCTGCATCTCGCCCAGCATGGCCTCGACGGTCGTGCCGCCGAAGCCGAAGTCGAGATGGCCGCAGCCGAGGTCGCGCAGCGCCTTGATGTCGGCGGCGATCTCCGCCGGCTTGCCCGAGAACAGCCGGCGCTCGCCGTCGCCCGCCTTGGCCGGGATCTGCTCGCCGAACGCCGTGCAGCGGAAGGCGAGCCCGACCGCCTTGGGATCGCGTCCGGCTTCCTTCGTCATCTTGGCAAGACGCGCCATGTTGGCTTTCATCCGCGCCAGGCTGTCGAGCGGGTTGGCCGGGTTGGTGCCGATCGGATACCAGGCGTCGCCCAGCGTCGCGGTGCGGCGCAGCGCCGGCCCGCTCTCGCCGCCGACCCAGATCGGCGGATGCGGCTTCTGCACCGGCTTGGGCTCGAGGAGGATATTGTCGAAACGGACATGCTCGCCGGCAAAACGCGGCTTGTCCTTGGTCCAGAGCTCGAGGAAGGCTTTTATGTACTCGTCGGTGACCTTGCCGCGCGCTGCGAAATCCGGCGCGCCGATGGCCTCGAATTCCTCCTTCATCCAGCCGGCGCCGATACCCAGGGTGAGACGCCCATTGGACAGCACGTCGATGCTCGCCAGCATCTTGGCCGTCAATACCGCCGGGCGATGCGGCACGACCATCACCGAGGTGACGAGCCGCAGACGCGTCGTCTTGGCCGCCACGTAGGTCACCTCGATCAGCTGTTCGTGCCGTTCGGCGCGCGAGCCGGCCGGGAATTCACCGGTCGAGCTGTAGGGGTATTTGGCCTCGATATCGGTCGGGATGATGACGTGGTCGCTCAGGGTGGCGTAGTCGAAGCCCATGGCTTCGCCTTCCGTGACCAGTTTCGTCAGGGGTACTGCCGCCGATAATGGCCCGGCTGTCGGCGCGTTGAAACCGAACTGCATGTGTCATCTCCCTCTGGAAAGAGCCTTGTTGTGATGGTCATAGTACACGATGCGGCCGCGGGCGATTGTCGCTATCGTCCGGCAGGGCTGGCGTGATTGCGTAAAGGATATCTTGTCATGACGGAGCTTTCCCAGCTGATGGCGGACGCGGCGCGACTGCGCGATCGCGGTCACGGCCGGCTGATCTCGTATTCGCGCAAGGTCTTCATTCCGCTGACCCATCTCTGCCGCGACGTCTGCCACTACTGCACCTTCGCCGAGCGACCCCGGGCAGGGCAGCCCGCGTACTTGTCGCCCGATCAGGTCCTCGCCATCGCCCGCGCCGGCCAGGCGGCGGGCTGCACCGAGGCGCTGTTCACCCTGGGTGACAAGCCGGAGCTGCGCTACCAGGCGGCGCGCGATGCGCTGGCGGCGCTCGGCTACAAGACCACGATCGAATATCTGACCGCGATGTGCGGCCTGGTGCTGCGCGAGACCGGCCTGCTGCCGCACGCCAATCCCGGCGTCATGACGCGGGACGAGATCGCGGCGCTGCGGGAAGTGACCGCCAGCCAGGGCATCATGCTCGAATTCGACAAGTGAGCGGCTCGGCGAAAGAGGTGGCGTGCATTTCGGTTCGCCCGACAAGCATCCGGCGGTGCGGCTGGAGACGATTCGCCTGGCCGGCGAACTGAAAGTGCCGTTCACCACCGGCATCCTGATCGGCATCGGCGAGACGCGCGCGGAGCGCATCGAAACTCTGGAAGCAATCCGCGACCTGCATGAGGCGCATGGCCACATCCAGGAAGTCATCGTCCAGAATTTCCGCGCCAAGCCCGACACCAAGCGCGCCGACGCGGAAGAACCCGACCTCGACGACCTTCTCTGGACGATCGCGACCGCGCGGAAAATCCTCGGGCCGGACATGAACATCCAGGCGCCGCCCAACCTGTCGCCCGGCGTCTATCCGCGCCTGATCGGCGCCGGCCTGAACGACTGGGGCGGCATCTCGCCGGTGACTCCCGACCACGTGAACCCCGAAGCGCCGTGGCCCGCGATCGATGAGCTGGCGCGGGCCAGCGCCGAGATGGGCAAGCTGCTGGTCAACCGGCTGGCGATCTATCCCGCCTATGCCCGCGCGCCGGACACCTGGCTTGCGCCCGAGGTCGCCACCCAGGTCCGGCGCATGAGCGACGCCGAGGGCTTCGCGCGCGACGACGACTGGGCGCCCGGCAATACCGAGCCGCCGCCGGCGCCGCAGGTCCTGGCGCGCGCCGTCGATCCCGAGATCGTCCACATCGTCGATCGCGCAACCGGCGGCCAGCGCCTCGACCATCCCGAGATCATGCGCCTGTTCGCGGCGCGCGACGCCGACTACCGCCATGTCACCGGCGCGGCCAACGCCTTGCGCCAGGCCACGAGCGGCGACGTCGTGCGCTACGTCGTCAACCGCAACATCAACTACACCAACATCTGCTACTTCCGCTGCCGCTTCTGCGCCTTCTCCAAGGGTCGCACGCACGAGGATCTGCGCGGCGCGCCCTACGATCTGGCCCTGGAAGAAGTATCGCGCCGCGCCGTCGAAGCGTGGCAGCGCGGCGCCACCGAGGTCTGCCTGCAGGGTGGCATCCATCCCGACTACACCGGCGAGACCTATGAAGCGATCTGCCGCGCCATCAAGACGGCGGTGCCCGGCATGCACATCCATGCCTTCTCGCCGCTCGAAGTGACCCAGGGTGCGGCGACCCTGCAGACACCGATCCCGTCCTTCCTGGCGCAGCTGAAGCAGGCCGGACTCGGCACCTTGCCCGGCACGGCGGCCGAGATCCTCGACGACGAGGTGCGCGCCATCATCTGCCCGGACAAGATCAACACCGCCGAATGGCTCGACGTGCAGCGCGCCGCGCACGGGCTCGGCCTGCGCACGACCTCGACCATCATGTACGGCCATGTCGAGACTTCGCTCGCCTGGTCGCGCCATCTGCTGGCGCTGCGCGACCTGCAGGTCGAGACCGGCGGCTTCACCGAGTTCGTGCCGCTGCCCTTCGTTCACATGGAAGCGCCGATGTACCGCCAGGGCCGCGCCCGCCGCGGGCCGACCTTCCGCGAGGCGGTGATCATGCATTCCGTCGCGCGCCTGGTGCTGCATCCGGCGATCACCAACATCCAGACCTCGTGGGTCAAGATGGGCCCGGCCGGCGCTGCGATCTGCCTCGATTCAGGCGCCAACGATCTCGGTGGCACCTTGATGAACGAGAGCATCTCGCGCGCTGCCGGCACGCAGCACGGCCAGGAATTCCCGCCCGACGCCATGGAAGCCCTGATCCGCTCGATCGGCCGCGAGCCGCAGCAGCGCGATACGCTCTATCGCCCCGTGCCCGAGGATCGCCGCGCCGCGTCGTTCGTCGCCGAAGAGCTCGCGCCCATCGTGCTCACGCCGCCACGCAAGCGCGTCGCCGCCTAGTCTTCGTCTTTGCTGGGAGCGCGCCACTCCAGTGGCGCATCTTCGTGGATCACGCAGCCCATGAGCGCCACTGGAGTGGCGCGCTCTCAGCTATGAGCATGACCCTAGCCGAGCTTTTGTTCCGCCAGCAATTTCGGCACGCCCATCTCCTCCAGGAAAGCCCGCGTGCGCGTGCCGGCCGATTGCGGCAGGCGCAGGAAGGCTGCCAGGTCGACCGGATGGTCGATGTCCATGGCGATGCCGGGCTGGCGGATCACCGTCGGCTCGATGCCGCAGCGCCGCGCCGCCTCGAGATGCGGGAAATAGCTGTTCTCGCCGAACCGGAGCGGGACCGAATCGGGCGGCGAGCAGATCACGGCATTGGAGCCGAGATCGTCATGCGCCGGTGAGATCGTGAAGGACGGTGCCGCGCGATGCGCTGCCACGACGGCGTCGATCTCCGCCGACGTGGCGGCGGGAATGTCGCCCGGCACCGTGATCATGCCGCCACGGCCTTCGCGGGCGAGCAACCGTCGTCCGGCATCCACGCTGCCGGTGTGACCATCGCGGGCGCCGTCGGTCACGATCCGCGCACCGAGGCGGGCGGCGAACGCCGTCGCCTGCGGATCGAGCGTCACGACCAGGAGCCCGGCGAGGCTTTTAGCGCCGGCGACCGCCTCCAGCACTTCGCCCATCATCACCTCGATCAGCGCCCGGCGCTGGGCGGGCGAGAGCAGGGGCGCGAGGCGCTGCTTGGCGCCCTCCAGCTCCTTGACGGGCACGATTGCCCAGATGTCGGCGGAGAGGCTCACGCGAGGGAATCGGCAAAGTCGAGAACGGTGCGCGCCAGCGCCTCGCGGTCCTCGAGCGTCGTCATCAAGGTGGGAGCGACGTGCAGCTTGGCGTGGACGCCCTTGGCATCGGCGCTGTCGACGACGTAGCCGCTCAGCAGATCGCCGTAGCGCTCGGCCACCGTCGCGGAGCTCACGGCCAGGCCGAGCTCCTGCATCATCTTGGCGGTCGGGCCCTTGACCGCGCGGCCGCCGACGATCGGCGAGACCGCGACCACCGGGGCGCCGCAACCGGCGAGGGCGGCGCGCAGGCCCGGCACGGCCAGGATCGGCTCGATGCTGATGAAGGGGTTGGACGGACAGATCACCACGGCCCGCAGCCTGCCGCCCTTGAGTGTCGCCATGATGTCGGGCTGCGCGCGCGCCGCGTCGACCCCGTCGAAAGCCAGCTCCTGCACGACCGGACGGCACTGCTGGCGCACGAAATAGTCCTGGAAATCGATCCAGCCGCCGTCCGAACGCACGCGGGTGCGCACGCGGTCGTCGCTCATCGGCAGGATGCGGGTTTTGATCCCGAGGCGGCGGCAGATGTCGCGGGTGACCTGCGACAGCGTCTCGCCGGCCTTGAGCCGCCGTGTGCGCTCGACATGGAGCGCGAGGTCACGATCGCCGAGGCGGAACCAGTCCGCGCCGCCCAGGGAACCGATGGTTTCCATGAACGACCAGGTCTCGTCGCGGCGGCCCCAGCCCTGCACGGTATTGTCGAGGCCGGCCAGCACGTAGGTGAGCGTATCGATGTCGGGCGAGATGCTGAGGCCGAGATGCTCGAAATCGTCGCCCGTGTTGGCGACGATCAGCAAATCGTCGGCCGGCAGCACGCGGCTGAGGCCAAGCGCCAGCTTGGCGCCGCCGACCCCGCCCGACAGCGCCACCACGAGGCCGCTCTTCATCGGAACATGTCTTCGCTTGCCGGCCGCACGAGGTTGGCGGCCGGATTGGCCGGGGCGTTCCAGCTCAGGCCACGCACCAGCACCGCCGGTTGCGCCTCGTCGCCCTGGCCCATCACCAGCGAGGCGGCGGCGGCGATCTCGTCGGCGAAGCCCGAGATGCTGACCTGCAGGATGCGGCCGAACAGGTCGGGATTGCCGCGCAGGTCGAGGAGCGCCGGCAGGCCGGCCGCGCCGATCGCGACGCCCGCCGTGCCGCGCCGCCATGCCCGGCCGAAACTGTCGGTGATGATCACCGCCAACGGCACGCCGCGCAGGGCGGAGAGGCGGGTGCAGAGCGCCGCGGCGCTGCCGTCGGGATCGACCGGCAGCAGCAGGGCGCGCTCGACGCCGTCGGCTGGCGCCACATTGGACTGGTCGATGCCGGCATTGGCCATGACGAAGCCCAGCCGGTGCTCGACGATCAGCACGTTGGGCCGCGAGCGCACGACCCGCACCGATTCCGACAGGATCAGCTCGACCAGCCGCGGATCCTTCTGGATTTCTGCGGCCAGCGCGATGGCGCGCGCCGAGGGCTTCACCGTGGCGAGGTCGACGCTGCGGCCTTCCGCCTTGGAGACGACCTTCTGCGCCAGCGCCAGCACGTCGCCGGCGCGTGGCTGGATGCCGCCGCGTGCAAATCCTTCGGCGATCAGGCCGGCCAGATCGTCGCCCGCCTTGACCATGGGCAGGCCGGGGACCGCCAGGATTTCGAGCGCAGTGTTGCGGCTCATCCGAAGCGCTTGCGCAGGCGCGGCAGGATCTGCTCACCATACAGTTTCAGGAAACGCTCCTGGTCCGGGCCGGGCGCATGGAAGACGAGATGACGAAAGCCCAGGCCCACGTAGGCGCCGATCTTCTCGACATGCTCGTCGGGATCGCTCGACACGATCCAGCGGCTGGCCGCGCGATCGAGCGGCAGCGCATCGGCAAGCCGCTGCATCTCGACCGGGTCCTCGACGGAAGTCTTTTCCTCGGGCGTCAAGGCCAGCGCCGCCCAGTGACGTGTATCCTCCTTGGCGCGCACGGCATCGGTGTCGAAGGAGACCTTTACCTCGATCATGTGATCGTAGGGCTGCTTCTTCGGCTCGGTGGCGGCGGCGATTCCCTCGGCGACCTTGGGCAGCAGCGTCTCGGTATAGAGCTCCCATTTCTTGCCGCTGGTGCAGATGAAGCCGTCACCCGAGCGGCCGGCATAGCGCGCGACCAGCGCGCCGGCCGCCGCGACATAGATCGGCACCTCGATCTCGGGGCGATCGTAGATCGTGGCCTTCTCGGTGCGATAGTACTCGCCCTCGAAGCTGATCCGCTCGCCGCGCCACAGGGTGCGGATCAAGGTGACCGCCTCGCGCATGCGGGCGAAGCGCTCCTTGAACTCGGGCCACGGCGCGCCGGTCGACGGCACCTCGTTCAGCAATTCGCCGGTGCCGATGCCCAGGATCACCCGTCCCGGGAACATCGCGCCCAGGGTGCCGAAGGCCTGCGCCACGATCGAGGGATGATAGCGGAAGGTGGGCGTCAGCACGCTGGTGCCCATCACAAGCCGCGACGTGCGGGCGCCCAGCGCGCCCAGCCAGGCGAGCGAGTAGGGCGCATGGCCGTCGACATGCTTCCACGGCTGGAAGTGGTCGCTGACGAAAGCCGAAATCGAAGCCGACCGCCTCGGCCTGGCAGGCAAAGTCCAAAAGCTTTCCCGGCGCGAATTGTTCGGCCGACGCCTTGTATCCGAGCTTGAGCACGGTGATGCTTCCTTATCGTGGCAGTGGGGCAGTAGTGCCGACAAGCGAAGTCTTAATCGACCAGCATCCTGCGAACAACCGGCCGGTGATCGCCGTTGTCATGGGTGTTTCCGGCTCCGGCAAGACGACGGTGGCGAGCCTGCTGGCCGACACGTTCGGCTGGGCGTTCCAGGAGGGCGACAAGCTCCATCCGCCGGCCAACGTGGAAAAGATGAGCCGCGGCACGCCCCTGACCGACGCCGACCGGCTGCCCTGGCTGCGCAAGATCGCCGAGGTCATCGACGGTTGGCGGGCGCAGGGCCAGTCGGGCGTCGTGACCTGCTCGGCCTTGAAGCGATCCTATCGCGACATCATCGCGGGCGATCGGCCGGACGTCCGGTTGATCTACCTCAAGGGCTCGCCCGACCTGATCCGCCGGCGCATGGCCCAGCGCCACGGCCACTTCATGCCGTCCAGCCTGCTCGACAGCCAGTTCTCGATCCTCGAGGAACCCTCGCCAGACGAAAATGCGATCGTCGTCGACATCGGTCGCCCACCCGAACAGATCGCCGGCGAAATCGCGGATCGAATCACAAACGACCTCATCCTGAGGAGCCGCGCGCAGCGCGGCGTCTCGAAGGATGGGCAACGACGATAGTGCAGCTTAGCGCTTGGCGCGGGCTTCCAGCTCGGTGATCAGCGGTTCGACCTGGCCGCCATGATTGCGAATGTAGGAATTGTATTCCGACCGCCTGGTCAGGAGCATGCTGACGCCCTCGACCTTGACGTCGACGATGCGCGGGCCCTGGCCGTCGGTGTGCACTTCCCACTGGATCGCGACGGGCTCGCCGCTGCTCTGGTCGAGCTTGCTTTCGACGAGGGACACACCGTTGCCCCGGGTGTTGACGCAACTCACGGTCAGCGTCTGGCCGGCATATTGCCCGAAACGCTGCGAATAGGAACGCGCCTCCGCGCTCGCAACCACGTTGAGGAAGCGCTGGCGCTGCTCGGGCGTTGCCTGGTTCCAATGGGTGTCGAGCGTCGAGCGGCCCATGTAGTCGAGGTCGAAGCCGGTCCGCAGCACGCGCATCATTCCCGATTCCCGCGCCCCGCCGGTCGTGGTCCTGGCAACCTCGATCACCTGGTCGGCCGTCCTCTGCACGAGCTGCGCGGCAGGATCCTGCCCGGCTGCCGCCGGACCGGACATCATGGCAACGAGGCCGGCACCGGTGAAGGCGATGGCGGCTGCGCCGGTGGCTAGACGCGCCAGGCTTCGACGGCGGATGAATGATGACATTGGTCTCTCCTGTACTGGATGGTGGTTTAGGGCGCGTTGGCGCCCTCGATCTGGAGTTGTTGCAACTTGGCTTCCCGATTGAGCCGATTGGCGGGGGTCTTGGCCGTGCTGCGCTTGGCGAGCACGCGATCGAATATCGGGCTGAGCAGCGTGGTCGCGCCGATCGCGAAGCCTGAAGGCCAGAGTTTGCTCTGCGGCGAGCGCGCGAGCAGGGCCGGCCGGAACAACAAGGTAACGAGAAGCTCCCAGCCGAGCCCGATCATCAGCAGCCGGCCCATGCTGGCGGTGCCCGGATGAGCCGACAGCCAGAGCGCGCCGAAGGCCGTGGCGGTCGTGAGCGCGCTGAAGACCACCGCGCGCATCAGGCTCGACGTCAGCATCGTCGTCTCGCCCGCGCGCCAGGCCATGACGAAGTAGATGTTGAAAGCGACGCCCACGCCGAACAGAAGGGGCAGGGCGATGATGTTGGTGAAATTGAGCGGCAGATCGAGGAGTCCGCAGGTCGCGAAAGTAAGCAGCCCGCTCAGCAGCCCCGGCAGCATGGTGAGCACGACGTCACGGGCCCGCCGCAGCACCACGGCCAGCAGGGCGATGATGACGATGGCGGAATAGGCCGCCGCCTGCAGGAAGGCTTCGACAATGGTGTCGGCCGAGGCGCTGGTGTCGATCGGCGCTCCGGTGGCGTTCGGCGCCACGGTCTGGACGGCGGCAGCGAAGCGCCGAAGCAATTCATTGTCGGTTCGACCGGCGCGCGGCATCACCTGAAGGCGGACGCGACCGTCCTTGGTTATCCAGTCGGCGACCAGGTCCGGCGGCAGGGTGTCGATCGCCACCGGGCTCGCCTTGAGCTGCGTGGCGATCTGGTCGAGCGTGACCTGAAGGGGAGCCGTCACCGCCGCCTGGGCGCGCGCGCGGACTTCCGGCGTGGCCGCCTTAAGCTGGCCCAGTGCCTTGGCCAGCCGCAGCACCGCAAGCGATGCCGGTTCCTCCTTGGCTTCGTAGACGGCGCTCTGCAACGCCGCCTCGGTGCTCGCGAGCCGCGTCTGGAGTTCCTCGTCGGAAGGAGCGGGGCGAGGGGAGGCGCCCTCGAGAGCGGGTCCGATGACAGCGGCGGCGTCGCCGACAGCCTCGAGCTTCTCCGCCTGCCGGGTCGGGAGAAGGCTCTGCAATGTGACGACGTGGGAAACCTCGGGCAGGGCGCCGAGACGCTGGGCCAACGTCTGCGCGTCCCCGAGTGACGGCGCGAGAACGTTGATCGCATAGGGCGTCCGGTCGGCGTCGGCAGCGAGTGCGCGCAGGGTGGTCATCGATTCCACCTTGGGACTCTTGAGGTCCAGCGGATCGAAGTCGAACCGCACCAGCGGCAGCAGCGCTATCGACACGACGCCCGCAACCAGCGCCGATGACAGCACGCCGAAACGATGCCGGGCCACGAAACGATCGACCGGGCCCAGCATGCCGATTCCGACCTCCGCCATCCGCGCCGCCGGGAACCGCAGCAGCACCAGGAGCGCCGGCAGGAGCACGATGCTGAGCGCAAACGCCACGATCATGCCGAGGCCGGCAATCGTTCCGAGTTCGGCCACGCCGATATAGCTGGTCGGAAGGAAGGCGAAGAAGCCCGCGCCGATCGCCGCTGCCGACAGCGCCAGCGGCCGTCCGATGCTGACGCCCGTCTCGGCGAGTGCCGCCTCGCGGGTCGGTTGGACCAGCCGATTGGCGAGGGCGCGGACGCTGAACTGAATGCAGAAATCGACGCCCAGGCCCACGAACAGCGGAACGAAGGCCATCGACAGGAGGTTGAAGCGGCCCACCACCAACAGGCCGGCGGCGGCCGTCAGAACGAGGCCTATCAGCGTCGTGATGGCGATCGCAAGAACCACGCGCACGGACCGAACCGCGAGCCACAGGATCCCGAACAATGCCGCAAGCATCGCGCCCAGGACCAGGTCGGCATCCTGGGCAAGCGACGCGAATTCCTCATCCGCCAGCGGTACGGGTCCGGTCAGGCGAACGGTCACGCCATGCGCCGGATCGAGGCCCTGAGACTGGGCGATGTTGCGGATCGCCTCGCTCGCCGCGGCGCCCGGTTCCAACGCGCCATAGTCCATCACCGGCTGAACCAGCAGGACATGCCGCGTCTCGCGCAGGTCGGGCGATTTCCCGCCGTTGAACATCGTCCGCCAGGAAAAGACAGCCGGCCGCCCGGCCACAGCGTCCTCGAACGTCTTGGCGAAGGCCGTCATCGTCGGTTCGATGTCCTGCGGCGAAGCCTCGCCCTGCTTGAGGCCTTGCAGTATGTCGGTGAGGACGACCAGGGTGCCGCGCAGGCTCGGATCGGCCTTCAGCCGCACCAGGAGGGGCGCCGCGCGGATGAGGCCGCTCGTCGTCGCCTCGACATCCTCCTGCGGCAGGAGCAGCAACCCTTCGTGCTCGAAGAAAGAGCCTCCGTCGGGCCAGCGCACGCTGTGAAAAAGATCCCGCCTTTCCGTCAGCGCAGCGGCCAGACGCTTCGTGGCATCATCGGCGAGTTCGGGCGTGGCGCCATCGACGACAACCAGGGTCAGGTTGTTGAGTTGGGGAAATGCAGCGTCGAAGGCGAGGCCCCTCTGCCTCCAGTCCAGCCGCTTCGAGATCAGCTGGGAGGTATCGGCAGTCATTGCAAAGTTCTGGGCAATGAAGACCAGCGCCGCCAGCGTGACGCTGGCGGCGAGCAACAGCACGATCAAAGGGTGTCGGGTGCTGGCCGCGACAATGCGGCCGATCGACGAAATCCGGGTAGACACGACGCCTCGCAGGAAAAAGGGGGCGGCCCGCCCCCAACTGATCTCGCGGAAATAAGCAGACAGGGGCGAGAGGCCAAGACTCATTTCGTAAAATTTCCCTTTCCATCACGGCATGTGCTTTTTCCGCCACGGCATGTGCTTCGGCGGTTGTGACATATCGTGCTTTTGGGAAACGGCGCGGGGTTCTGCAGCCCCACCGAGGCGACAGTATGTCCGATTCGTGTTCGGCTCATGGTGCGGTCCGGCTTCCGGTTGTGGCCCATGGCGGAATTGCCTTTTTCCACACCGATGTCCGATTTCGGAGGCAAGCAGGATACCGGTTCCGAACCCTGCGCAGACCGCCGGCAAAATCAACGAATTGGGCGTTTTGGCGGCCACCGTGTCCAACAGGTGGCCGATCGGGCGGGGGCGCCATTATGCCTGTGCCATGTTTGCATTCGACGGCGCCGAGTATGATGGCGGCGATGGCTGGCACGCCGGGGCAGCGGCAAGCCGGGCCGTGCAGGCGCAAGTGCTGTCGTTCGAGCACCTTCGCGATTTCATCCAGTCCCGCAGGACCCTGGAGGATAGGGCGATGACAACCTACACCGTGACCTACAACCTCACTCTGACGATCGAAGTGCAAGCGGACAGTGCCGACGAGGCCGAACGGCTCGCGGACCGTGAGTTGCCAACGCACTGCGACGTCGATTGCGCCGTGAGTTGCCATCGTATTGCGACGTCGACTGCGCGGGCGCGCGCGGACGATTAGCACCCTCGGAGGCCAGGTCGTGCGCCGCTTCGGAGCGCGGCGCGAAGCGCGCGTGACGGGCGAGCCAGTCTTCGGCAGCGATACCTTTCCATTCGCCCGCAAATGGCTTGCGGGCATGTATTTCTACTAATCTACACCTTTATTGTTGCTAAGGCTAGACTTATGTCTTCCCTGTCCCTCGAGGCCGGCTGAGCAAGGCCGGCCGCTCAGCGAGCGGGAGGCGGGGTCGTTCGAGCAATTGCCATGGCGCTTGCGGAAATTGCGCAAATTCGAGCGCAGGCAGTGCCTTCGCCAGTCGAAAGCAGCGGCGTCGCTCGTTTGACTCCGCGCGGCGCGGTTGCAACCATTCCTTTAGCAGGGAAGGAACGCGTATGGCCGGCGTAGACTGGACCGAGATCGACAATGAATGCGGCGGGAACGAAGCTCCACGTCGCGCGCGCCGGCAAAGGCCGTCCCATCGTGGTGCTGCACCACGAGACCGGCACCCTGGATCGCCTGCCGTTCTACGACGCGCTGGCCAGCCAGTACGACGTGCTGGTGCCGCATCATCCGGGCTACAGCCGCTCGCAGCGGCCCGACTGGATGCGCAGCGCACGCGACATCGCGGTGATCTATCGCGGCCTGCTGAGCGAACTGAAGATCAAGGACGCCGCGCTTGTCGGGCTGGGCTTCGGCGGCTGGATCGCGGCCGAGATGGCCAGCATGGCGCCGGCCGATCTGTCGCGTCTGGTGCTGGTCGGCGCCATGGGCATCAAGCCGCCCCAGGGCGACATCCTCGATCTCGCCGTCACCGGCTACGTCGACTACGCCCGCGCGGGCTTCCACGACCAGAAGGCGTTCGACCGCGTCTACGGCGCCGAGCCCTCGGTCGATCAGCTCGAAATGTGGGACATCTGCCGCGAGATGAGCTTCCGCATCGCCTGGAAGCCCTACATGTACAGCCAGACCCTGCCGCATCTGCTGGGCGCGGTGCATGTGCCGTCGCTCGTGGTCTGGGGTGACGACGACAAGGTCGTGCCGCAGAGTGCCGCCAAGCGCTACCTCGAGGCGCTGCCCAACGCCAAGCTCGAGATCGTCAAGGCGTGCGGCCACTGCGTCGACATGGAGCAGCCCGAGGCGCTCGCCAAGCTGGTCACCAACTTCATCGGTCGGGAGTAGACGCCATGCACCTGATGTATTTCACCGAGCAGCCGATGTCGGCCTATTCCGAAGAGGCCGGCCGCGACTTCGGCGCCACCGCGCTGATGTTCCCCAACAAGAACTTCGATCCCGTGGCGGGCTCGCGGCTCTACAACAACTACATCGAGCAGTACATGCTGGCCGAGGAGGTCGGCATCGACGGCATCATGCTGAACGAGCATCACAACGCGCCGTTCTGCATGCAGGCCAAGGCCAACATCTTCGCCGCCATCCTGGCCGGCATGACCAAGAAGGCGAAGATCGTCATGCTGGGCAATCCGCTGCCGCTGGCGGAGAACCCGATCCGGCTGGCCGAAGAGCTCGCCATGATCGACATGATCTCCAAGGGACGGCTGGTCTCGGGCTTCGTGCGCGGCGGCGGCCAGGAGCAGCTCGCCACCGGCGTCAACCCGGCCTTCAACCGCGAGCGTTTCGAGGAGGCGCACGACCTGGTCGTGCAGGCCTGGACGCGGCCCGGGCCGTTCCGCTTCGAGGGCACGCACTATCAGCACCGCGTCGTGAACCCGTGGGCGGTGCCGCTGCAGAAGCCCTATCCGCGCGTCTGGATCCCGGGCGTGATCAGCAAGGAGACGATCGTGTGGGCGGCGCAGCAGCGCTATCCCTATATCGCCCTCAACACCTCGATCGAGCAGACCAAGAAGATCTGGGAGCTCTACGACCAGGTGGCGCTGCAGGCGGGCTATGTCGGCGGGCCGGAGAATCGCGGCTACCTGATCCAGGTCCACATCTCCGACAACGAGGAGAAGGCGATCGAGAACGCCAAGCAGTTCCGCTGGATGCAGGGCGAGTTCACCGGCCTTGCCCATCCGGTGTGGAGCACGCCGTCGGGCTACGGTTCGCCGTCGGCCCGCCGTGCCTTCGTCGAGTTCGCCGCCGGCCGCGCCATCAATCCGCGCGGCAACACCAGCTTCGAGCAGCAGATGGCCGACCTCCGCATCATCGCCGGCACGCCCAAGACGGTCGTGGCCAAGCTGAAGCGCATCCTCGAGGAGACGCGGCCGGGCATCCTGGCGCTGTGGGGCAACGACGGAAAGGTGAGCCAGGAAGACTCGCTCACCTGCATCCGGCTGATGGGTCAGGAGGTCTTCCCGGCGATCCGCGACATCGCCAAGAGCCTCGACCTCAAGAGCCCGTTCGAAGCCAACGCGCCGGTCCATCTCAAGTACTCGACCGACCTGAAGCCCGCCAAGGCCGCTGCGGCGGAGTAGAGGAGAGGCCATGCAACTCGGCGCATCGTTACCGGTCGGCGACATCGGCACCGGCCCCACGGTCCTGCGCGACTACGCGCAGGCGGCGGAAGGCCTGGGCTACGATTATCTCGTGGCGCCCGATCATGTGCTGGGCGGCGATCCCAACAAGGATTACGGCGGCCGCCGCATGGGCACCACCGCCACGGCCTATCACGATCCCTTCGTGCTGTTCGCCTTCCTGGCCGGCGTCACGCGCAAGGTGGGCTTTGCCGCGGGCGTGCTGATCCTGGCGCAACGTCAGGCGGCGCTGGTGGCCAAGCAGGCCGCCTGCCTCGACGAATTGTGCGAAGGCCGCTTTCGCCTCGGCATCGGCGTCGGCTGGAACGAGATCGAGTTCCAGGGCCTGGGCGCGGATTTCCATACCCGCGGCAAGCGCTCGGAGGAGCAGGTCCGCTTCATGCAGGCGCTGTGGGCCCAGCCGCACGTGAAATTCGCCGGCGAATTCCACCACCTCGACGACGGCGGCATCAACCCGCGCCCGAAGTCCGGCAAGGTGCCGATCTGGTTCGGCGGCCATGCCGAGGCGACATTCCGGCGGACGGCGCAGTACGGCGACGGCTTCATGCCGCTCGCCTATCCGGCCGGCGACGAGGCGCTCAGGGCCTTCGACAAGCTGCGCACCATGATCCGCAAGGCGGGGCGCGATCCCGCTTCGGTGGGGCTGGAGGTCTGGGTGTCGCCCGGCATCGGCAAGGAAGACGACTGGCGGCGCGAGATCGGCTTCTGGAAGAAAGCGGGCGTCACGCACGTCAACGCCCACACCAGCTACGTGAGCGCCCATCACAAGCGCATCGCCGGCAAGAGCTACGCCGACCACCTCGACGCGATCACGCGTTACCGGGCGGCGGTGGCCGACCTACTGTAATCTGCGCGTCGTTCTCGCCGCCACGACGTCCCATAGGCCGACGAGACCTTTGGGCCAGAGCAGCAGGATCGCCGCCAGCACCGATCCGAGCACGATCTTGTCGCCGTCGCCGCCGATCGAGAAGAAGGTCTGCTGCACGATGATCAGCGCCGTGCCGATCAACGGCCCGAGCAGCAGCCGGCGGCCGACGACCACGATGGCGGTCAGCATCAGCACCAGGAAATAGCTTTCGAACATGTCCGGCCCGACATAGGCGCGCTGGTAGGCGTAGAGCCAGCCGGCCAGCGCCGAGATCGGCGCCGAGGCGACGAAGACCAGGAAGCGCACGGCGCGGGCATCGACGCCCAGCGCCTGGGCGAGGTCGGGATTCATCTGCACCATCAGCGCGCTGGTGCCGAGCCGCGAATGGCGGAAGCGCTGGATGAACAGCAGGGTCAGCATCAGGAGCGCCCAGGCGACCGGCCACAGATCGTCGTTGCCCGAGCCGGTGATGCCCCAGCCGAACAGCGTGAGCGACAGCGGCGGCACGCCCACGATGCCGTCGGAGCCGCCCAGGAACGACCAGTTGAAGGCCACCTCCATGGCGACGACGGCGGCGGCATAGGTCACCAGCGAGAAGACGAACTCGCGCGTGCGCAGGGTCACGAGGCCGAGCACGGCGGCCAGCACCAGCGAGACGCCGACCGCGGCGCCTGCCGTCTGCCAGCCGTTCCAGCCGGCATTGACCGCCAGCATCGACGCGGCATAGCCGCCGGCCGCCCAGAAGATGGTGTGGCCCAGGCTCACTTCGCCGAGATAGGACAGGATCAGGTCGGCGCCATAGGCCATGACGGCCAGGATGGCGATGGTGGTGCAGGCGGCATAGGCCGCGGGAACGCCGCCGGCGACGGTCGGCACGAAGTAGGCGAGTGCCGCGGCAAGCAGCGCCAGCGGTGTGGCGAGGCGGCCCATCATCGTGCACCCCTCATCGGGCACCCAGCCCGCGTGGCCGCACGACCAGGACGGCCAGCAGCACGAGGAACGCCGCCGCCGTCGTATAGGCGGGTGAGACCAGCGCGCCGAACAGGGCGGTGAACATGCCGAGGCCGAAGCCGGCCAGAAGGCTGCCGCCGACGCTGCCGATGCCGCCCAGCACGACGACGACGAAGGTCAGGATCACTTCGTCGAAGCCCATGCTGGCGAGGATCGGGCTGCGCGGAGCCACCAGCCCGGCGCCGAGCGCCACGGCGGCGCATTCGAAGACGAAGACGCCAATGTAGACCAGCGCGGCGTTGATGCCGAAAAGCTGCGCGAGCTTGGGATCCTCGGCGACCGAGCGCACCAGGGCGCCGAGCCGCGTGCGGTTCAGCACCAACCACAAGACGCCGAACAGCAGCAGGGTGCCGGCCAGGGTCAGCACGTCCTGCCAGGTGAACCAGATCTCGCCGAAGCGGATGCTGGCATCCTGCAGGGGGCTGATGAAGCGCTCGGGATCGCCGCCGAAGATACGCGCCGCGCCGCCCTGCATGACATAGCCGAAGCCCAGGGTGACGATCATCAGGCTGGTGAGGTTCTGCTGCATCACCAGCCGCAGCATCATGCCCTGCAGCAACACGCCCAAGAGCCCGAGCGCCAGCACGGCGATCGGCACGGCGACGAAATAGTTGACGCCGAGCTTCTGCATCGCCGCCCAGGCGATGAAGGCGGCCAGCATGTAGAGCTGGCCATGGGCGAAATTGACCAGTCGCGCCGCGCCCAGCAGCACCGTCCAGCCGATGGCGATCAGGGCATAGCCCGATCCCAGCACCAGGCCGTTGATGATCTGTTGCGCCAGGTTCATGTCGCCGGATTCATGTCGTAGACTCCCGAGATAGGCCTCGAGGATGCGCGGATCGTTCTTCATCGCCGCGGCCGGCCCTTTGGCGACCACCTTGCCGCGCTCCAGCAGGTAGAGCTCGTCGACCAGCTCCAGCGTCGCCCGCACGTTCTGCTCGACCAGCAGCAGCGACAGGCCGCGATCGACCAGGGCGCGCATGGTGGCCAGAAGCTCGTAGACCAGGCGCGGCGCCAGGCCGGCCGACGGCTCGTCGAGCAGCAGCACCCTGGGCGCGGCGCGCAGAGCCCGGCTCACCGCCACCATCTGCCGCTCGCCGCCCGACAGCATGCCGCCCTTGTGGCCGCGCCGTTCGGCCAGCCGCGGGAACAGGCCGAAGATCTCGTCCATCGAGAAGACATGGCGGCCGGTCGTATCGGCCGGCGGCCGCACCAGCGCGAGATTTTCGGTCACGGTGAGGTCGGCGAAGATGCCCTTGCCCTCCGGCACCAGCACCAGCCCGCGCGCGGCCCGGCGATGCGGCGGCAGCCCGTCCATCGATTCGCCGCCGAGACGAACGGCGCCGCGCACCGTGGGCCGGCCGCGCGACCAGCCGGCCAGGGCGTTTATGAGCGTACTCTTGCCGGCGCCGTTGGCGCCCACCATGCCGACCATGCGGCCGACGGGTACGGCGACATCGACGCCGTCGACCGCCATGTTGCCGCCGTAGCGCACCGAGAGGCCGGCGGCGCCAAGTGCGTGCAGGCCCGCATCGGTCATGCCGCGCGCCCCAGATAGGCTTCCAGCACGGCCTCGTTGCGCTGGATCTCGGCCGGCGTGCCCTCGGCAAGCTTGCGGCCCTGGTCGATCACCACGATGCGGTCGGCGATCGCCATGATCAGGTCCATGTGATGCTCGATCACCACCACGGCGACGCCGCGCCGGCGCAGGTCGACCAGCAGGTCGGCCAGGCGCTGCATGTCGGCGCCGCCCGTCCCGGCGGCCGGCTCGTCGATCAGCAGCGCGCGGGCGCCGGCGCCGTAGGCCAGCACGACCGAGAGCAGGCGCTGGGTGCCGTAGGCGATGTCGCCCGGCCGCTTGCCATGGTCGGGCCGCGCAATGCCGAACGACGACAGCAGGTCGGCGGCCGCCGCTTCGGAGCGCCGCCGCGCGGCCATCTCCTGCCACGGCAGCGCGATCGACCGCGGCAGCGACGTCGAATGCTCGCGCAGCATCGCCGCCCGCGCATTCTCGAGCAGCGTCAGCTCGCCGAAGAAGGCGTTCTGCTGGAAGGTCCGGCGCAGGCCGAGGCGGGCCAATCGATGGGTCGGCAGAGCGGTGATCCGCTCGCCGGCCAGCCAGACCTCGCCCTGGCGCGGCACGGCATGGGTGACGGCGGCGAAGCACGAGCTCTTGCCGGCGCCGTTGGGGCCGATGATGCCGAGAATCTCTCCCGACGCGACATGCCAGTCCATGTCGCGGAGCGCCGTCAGGGCGCCGTAGCGGACGGTGAGGCCTGCGACGCGGAGGAGCGGTTCGCCTCCGTCGGACAAGCTACTTCAAGACCTCGAGCTTGCCGGTCTTGCCGTCGGTGACCTTGAAGATCGTGTGCTTGTGCTTGGCCTGGCCGTTGGCCTCGAAGGCGAGATCGCCGAAGATCGTGCCCGGGATCGTCTTGCCGCGGATGGCTTCCGCCACGGTCTTGCGGTCGAGGCTCTTGGTGCTGTTGGCGGCGCTGGCCCACACCTCCATCGCCGCGGCGCCCAGCGCCGCGCCCTTGTCCGGCGTCTCGTTGTTCTGCGCCTTGCGGAAGGCCGCGATGAAAGCCAGGTTTTCCTTGTTGGTGTCGAACGGCGGCAGGTCGGGGAAATAGACGTCGGCCGAGACGATGCCGGTCGCCGCGTCGCCCGCGATCCTGAACACGGTCGGCAGGATGGTGCCGACGGCGCCCACGAAGGTGCCCTCGATGCCGGCCTGGCGATATTGCTGGATCAGCGCCGGCATGCCGGAGGATTCGGCGGCATTGATGGCGACCGTGGCGTCGGGCTTGGCCTGCTTCACGTTGGCGAGGCCGACGCGGAAGTCGGTCTGCTTGAAGGGGAACTGCTCGACCACGACCTTTTCCCACGGCTTGCCGATCGTCTTCAGCTCGGCCTCGATGACGGCCTGCGCGCCGTTGCCGTAGGCGTCGTTCTGGGTCAGGAAGCCGACCCGCTTGGCCGAAAGATGGTTGGCCAGGATGTCGGCGATCACCGCGCCGTCCTGGCCGTTCGAGCTGTTGAGGCGGATGGCATAGGGGTTGACCTGGCCGGCCAGGATCGGATCGGCCTTCGACACCGCGGTGATGTCGAGGATGTCGGCGCGCGCCAGCACCGGCTGCATGGCGAGCGTCACCGGGCTGTTCCAGCCCTCGATCACCACCGCGACCTTCTCGGCCACCATCTCGTTGGCCCGCGTGACGCCCACGGCCGGCGTGCTCTCGTCGTCCTTGCCGATGACCGTGACCTTGCGGCCCATCACGCCGCCTCGGGCGTTCACCATGTCGGCGATGACCTGGACGGCGTGCAGCACCGCCTGGCCGTTGGGGCCGGCCGGGCCGGACAGGGGAACGATCACGCCGACCTTGATCGGCTCGCCCTGCGCCAGCGCCGGCAGGGCGAGCGAGGCTGCGCCCGCGCCCGCCACGACCGTGAAGTGGCGGCGTCCGAGCTTGAACTGGGTCATGGCGCTTCCTCTTTGAATGATCGTTTATTCAGAGGAATCCTTGCCGGCTCGGCGCGGCGGTGTCAACGAGCGCCGTCGTTTCCGTTCGATGAACGAAAACGATGCGCCCGTTGTGCTTCCAGGATGTCGGGACCTACTTGTCGAGCCAGAACGTGTCGAAGCGCACGCAGTCGTAGATGCCGAAATATTCGTACGGATTGTGGCCCTTCACGTAGTCGTACCAGACGTCGTTGATCTTCTCCCAGCAGATCGGCAGGACCGGCGGATCCTGCTCCATGATCATCTCGGCCTCGCGGATCACCGCCAGGCGCTTGGCCGGGTCGACCTCGGAGTCGATCTTGGGCAGCAGCGCGTTGAACTTCTCGTTGTCCCAGAAGCCGTAGTTCTGCGGCCCGTCCTTCTTGTACCAGGCGTTGAAGTAGTCCGACGGGTCGAGCAGCGTCGACACCACGGCGCCGACCGCGAGGTCGAAGTTGCCGGTCTTGACGTCGTCGAACCACACCGATTCGACCACGGTGCGCAGCTTGGTCTCGATATTGAGCGCCTGCTGCAGCATGGCCTGGATGGCCTGTGCCCACAGCTTGAACGAGGCGACCTCGCGGACCATGAAGTCGAGACCCTTGATGCCGCCCGACTGGCCGGCGGCGGCGAGCAGCGCCTTGGCCTCCTTGATCGCCGCCGTTGGATCGGCCTGGTAGCCGACCCGCTTGGCGAGTTCTTCCTTGGGCGTGGCGAACTCGGAGAACGGATAGATGAATCCGCCCACCATCATCGGCGCCACGTCCTTGACCACGTCGACCAGCACCGGCTTGTCGAACACCAGATGGAGCGCGCGGCGCACCCTTGGATCGTCGAGCGGCTTCTTCTTGTTGTTCACCCAGGTGCCCTGGATGACGCTCTGGTAGAAGTTGGTCGACGACATGCCCTGGGTCTCCTTGGCCTTGCGCGCCGTCACCGGGTCGACGATGCGGCCGTAGTCCACGCGGTTGGACAGCAGCGCCGAGCCGAGCTCGGGCGAGAACGGCAGGGCATGGTAGAACTCGATGCCGTCGAGATAGGGCAGGCCCTTGTTCCAGTAGTTGGCGTTCTTCTCCATCACCCAGACTTCGTTCTCGACGCGGCGCTTGCTCTTGAACGGTCCGGTGCCGGGAATGTCGACCACGCGGCGCAGGTTGTAGCCGTTGTCCTCCAGCGTCTTCTTGCGCACGATCGTGTTCCAGCCGCTGGCGAAGGCCGCCATCATGAAGCTGGCCGGGCGCGGCTCGGAGAGCTTGAACACCACGGTCTTCTTGTCGGGCGTGGTGATCTCGCTCACCGTCGTGAACAGAGTGCTGCGCGGAATGCTGACGCCCGACGGCGGCTTGACGATGCGGTCGTAGGTCGCCTTCACGTCCTCGGAGGTGAAGTCCGCGCCGTCGTGGAACTGCACGCCCTCGCGCAGATGGAAGGTATAGGTCTTGCCGTCCTTGGCGATCTCCCAGCTGTGCGCCAGGTCGGGGATGATGGTCTTGCCGCTGTCCCGCGGGATCGCGCCGGATCAGGTTGTCGAACATGCAGCCCTGCGCTGCCCAGGCTGTTGATCGTGCCCGACTGGTGCATGTCGAAGTGCGGCGGTCGCGAGGTGATGGCGTATTTCAGCACGCCGCCCGACTTTGGGATTGGGCTCCGGCGCCTTGAGCTGGAACTTCGAGCCGTCGAACTCGTTCGGCACGCCCTCGCGCCCGGGCGAGATGCCAGGGGAAGGCCATTGCCCCGCCCATGGCGGCAGCGCCTTTCACGAACCTACGCCGATTTACGCGTGACACGCTTAGACTCGTGGTCTTGCATCGCGTTTCCTCCCAATTGGCCCTTTTCCTTATCGAGCACTGTGTGCTCTGATGGTGGGCCTTCTTCCCCGAAGGCCAAAAGTAACACGACAAAACTCAGGGAGTCATTGCTTGAATCTTCCCGCTCCGGGGCCACGCGCCGTCGGTGAGCCGGCGGTGATGCCGGCGCAGACAATTCTGCAAATCGAGGATCTCAAAACCCATTTCTTCACGGCGATCGGCACGGTGCGCGCGGTCGACGGCGTGTCCTACGAATTGAAGAGCGGCGAGACGCTGGGCGTCGTGGGCGAATCGGGCTGCGGCAAGAGCGTGACGGCGCTCTCCATCCTGCGCCTGATCGCCAATCCGCCGGGCCGCATCGTCGGCGGCGCGATCCGCTTCGAGGGCCGGAACCTGCTCGAGCTCAGCGAAGGCGAGATGGAGACGCATCCGCGGCAACGACATCTCGATGATCTTCCAGGAGCCGATGACCTCGCTCAACCCGCTGTTCACCGTTGGCCGGCAGATCAGCGAGGCGATCGCGCTCCATCAGGGACTGTCGCGTCGCGACGCCATGGACAAGGCGATCGAGATGCTGCGCCGGGTCCAGATGCCCGAGGCCGAGAAGCGCGCGCAGGCCTATCCGCACCAGCTTTCCGGCGGCATGCGCCAGCGGGTGATGATCGCCATGGCGCTGTCGTGCAATCCCAAGGTGCTGATCGCCGACGAGCCGACGACGGCGCTCGACGTCACCATTCAGGCGCAGATCCTCGACCTGATGCGCGAGCTGCAGGAGACCTTCGGCACGGCCATCATCCTGATCACCCACGACATGGGCGTGGTCGCCGAGAATGCCGACCGGGTCGTGGTGATGTATGCCGGCCGCAAGGTCGAGGAAGCTCCTGCCAACGAGCTGTTCGACAATCCCGGCCATCCCTACACCAAGGGTCTTCTGGGCTCGATCCCGCATCTCGACACCGCCGCCCGCACGACCCGGCGCACGCGCCTCAACGAGATCAAGGGCATGGTGCCGTCGCTGTTCAACCTGCCGGTGGGCTGCAGCTTCGCGCCGCGCTGCACGCTCGCGACCGACGAGTGCCGGGCCACGGCGCCGCCGCTCGAACAGCGCCGGCCCGGCCATTGGATCGCCTGCTGGCATGCCGACCGCCTGTTGCAGGGGGCTGCATGAACGGCGGTTCGCCATCGGAAAAGCCCGGGCGCGAGAAGTTGCTCGAAGTGAGAGACCTCAAGAAGCATTTCCCGATCCACAAGGGGTTCTTCTCGCGCATCTCCGGCCAGGTCTATGCCGTCGACGGCGTGTCGTTCGAGATCGGCCGCGGCGAGACCCTGGGCCTGGTCGGCGAGAGCGGCTGCGGCAAGTCGACGGTGGGCCGCACGCTGCTCAAGCTCCTGGAGCCGACCGATGGCACGATCCGGGTCGGCGGCGAGGACATCACCCATCTCGACGCCGAGGCAATGCTGCCCTACCGGCGGCGCATGCAGATGATCTACCAGGATCCCTACGCCTCGCTCAATCCGCGCATGACGGCCGGCGAGATCGTGGGCGAGCCGCTCACCATCCACGACGTCGGCGAGCCGCACGAGCGCCGCGAGCGGGTCGCCGCCCTGTTCGAGCGGGTCGGCCTCAGGCCCGAGGCGATGCTGAACTATCCGCACGAATTCTCCGGCGGCCAGCGCCAGCGCATCGGCATCGCCCGCGCGCTCGCCCTCAGCCCCGACCTGATCGTGGGCGACGAGCCGGTCTCGGCGCTCGACGTGTCGATCCAGGCGCAGATCATCAACCTGCTGATGGACCTGCAGGACGAGCTCGGGCTCTCCTACCTGTTCGTCGCCCACGACCTCGCGGTGGTCGAGCACATCAGCCATCGCGTCGCGGTGATGTATCTCGGGCGCATCGTCGAGATGACCGACAAGCAGAGCCTGTTCGAGATGCCCTTGCATCCCTACACCGAGGCGCTGCTGTCGGCCGTGCCGATCCCGAAATCGTCGGCGCGCGAGCGCAAGCGGGTGATCCTGACCGGCGACGTGCCGAGCCCGATCAACCCGCCGTCCGGCTGCCACTTCCATGCCCGCTGCCCCTACGCCATGGCGCGCTGCCGGACCGACGTTCCAGCCTTGCGCGAGGTCCAGCCCGGCCACTGGGCATCGTGCCACCTGCACGACGGCGGCGTGAAGTTCCCCTTGGCCTCGGCCTAGCCTTCATCCTCATGTTCCTTGGGAGAGACTGTCCAGCCGCCGGCTCTATCGCGACGGCCAATTCCAGGGCGGTGGTTCGTAGTCGAGCACGACCGTCTCTCCCAACTCCTTTGTCAGGACGATCTGCCGGGCGCCGGCGTCGTGCAGCGCCGACACCAGGCCCGCGGCGTGCGAGACGACGATGATCTGGGAGTCCTCGGATGCGCGGGCGATCAGGCGCGCCAAAGGCGGCAGCAGGTCGGGATGCAGGCTGGTCTCCGGCTCGTTCAGGATCATCAAGGGCGGCGGCCGCGGCGACAGCAAGGCGGCAACCAGGAGAAGATAACGCAAGGTGCCGTCGGAGAGCTCGGAGGTCTTCAGCGACCGCAGCAGACCGTGCTGGCGCATCTCGAGCTCGAAATATCCATCGGCGTCCTCGACGTCGATCGAGCCGCCGGGGAAGGCGTCCGCAATCGCGGCGTCCAGATGATCGTCCCTGCCGATCTCCTGGATGGTGGCGATTGCGGCCGCGAGGTCGGACCCGTCGCTGTTCAGCACCGGCGTGCGCGTGCCGATCTGGCGCCGACGCGCCGGCGCCTCGCTGTCGGTGCGGAAGTGGTCATAGAAGCGCCAGGCCCGCATATGCTCGCGCAGCAGGAGCAGTTCGGCGCCGTCGCGCGGATTGCTGTAGTGCGTCAGCATGCTGTCGTAGGGCTTGAGATCGTCGAAGACCGGCCGCCGCACGCCCTCCTTGTCGCGCAGGCTGACGGATGGTCCCCGGCGCTCGGCGAAAGCATTGGCCCGTTGCAGGACGAGGCCCGTCCACAGGCTTTCGACCTTGATCTCCGGATCCCGGCTGAAGCGCGACGGCGGCACGGGAAGCGGGATGCCGAGATCGATGGCGTAGCCGTAGTCATCGGACGAAAAGCCCAATTTCAGGCTGACCGGGCCCGTGCGCCGGGTGCCCTGGACGGGCTGGTCGCCGCTCTTCATCCGGCGCGAGAACGCCTCCGGCCCGGCCCACAATGCCGAGGGAAGTCCGCCTTCGACGGCGAGGGACTGGATGATGCGGCCCGGGCAATGTCGGCCAGCAGCCGCAGCGCCCGATACAGGCTCGACTTGCCGCTGCCATTCGCGCCGGTGACGACGGTGAGCGCCTGGAGTTCCAATCGGACATCGCGCAGGGAGCGGTAGCCCGATATGCAGAGGCGCGTGACGATGCTCATCGTGCGACTGTAGAGGAAATTCCCGAACGCCGAGATGTGGCGTCGCCTAGACCGAGCCTCTCAGCCGCGGATCGAGCAGGTCGCGGATGCCGTCGCCCAGGAGGTTGAAGGCCAGCACCGTGATGGTGATGGCGACGCCCGGAAACAGCACCAGCCACCACGGCGGCACCAGGCCGGCATTCAGCGCATCGGACAGCATGTTGCCCCAGGTCGGCGAGGGCGGCGGGATGCCGACGCCCAAAAAGCCCAGCGACGCTTCGATGACGATGGCGACGCCGAGATGCGTGGTGGCCAGGATCATGTAGGGCGCCACGCATTGCGGCAGGATGTGGCGGAACATCAGGCGCTTGTGCGAGGCGCCGAGGCCGCGCGCCGCCTCGACATACTGGATTTCCTTGAGCGACAGCACGACCGAGCGGATCACCCGGCCGCCGAACGGGATGCGGGTGATGGCGATCGCCACGATCACCGTGCCGAGGCCGCCGCCCAGCGCCATGGCGATCGCCATGGCCAGGATCAGGTCGGGGAAGGATTGCAGGAACTCGATCAGCCGCTGGCTCAGCATGTCGAAGCGTCCGCCGAAATAGCCGCAGGCCAGGCCCCACAGCGCGCCGACCGTGGTGCCGAACAGCACGGCGCCGAACGCCACGGTGAGCGAGGCGCGGCTGCCGTAGATGACCCGGCTCAAGGTGTCGCGGCCGATCTGGTCGGTGCCGAACCAGTGCTTCTCGTCGGGTGGCTTCTGCATCGAGCGGAAATCGGATTTCAGCGGCTCGTAGGGCGCGATGACGGGTGCGGCGATCGCCATGACGACGATCGCTGCGGCGATGCAGCCCCAGAACGCCGAGAACGGTGCGCGCCGGAAGAACATGCCGAGGCCACGCAGCGCCGAGCGGGCGCGCGAGGCGGCGGTGGGCAACGCCGGCTGGGCGGGAAAGATCGCGGTCATCGGTAGCGGATCCTCGGATCAATCAGGGCGATCGTGACGTCGACCACGATGTTCAGCAGCACGAACACCACGGCGTAGAGGAACACCAGGTTCTGCATGACGAAGACGTCGCGTTCGCTGACGGCCGTGAACATCGCAAAGCCCAGGCCCGGCGTGCCGAAAGCGCGCTCGACCGGGATCGAGCCCGCCAGCACGAGGCCCAGCAGCACGCCCGACAGGGTGATCACCGGCAGCAGCGCATTGGGCAGCGCATGCATGGCGATCACCAGGCGGTTGTTCAATCCCTTGGCGCGTGCCGTTCGGACATAGTCCTCGCGAATCACCTCGAGCAGGCTGGAGCGGCCCATGCGGGCGATGTAGGCGGCCTGGCCGAGGCCGAGCACGATCGCCGGGCCGATCACGAGCTGCAGGTTGGCCACCGGATCGGCGAACAGCGAGGCGCCGGTCATCGGCGCGCGATAGCCGAACCAGAACAGCAGGGCGAGCACGATCAGCATGCCGACCCAGAAGCCCGGCACCGCCAGGAACAGGATGCTGACGAAGCGCGCCACGCTGTCGGCGATGGTGTTGGGCTTGAGCGCGCTCACGATCGCCACCGGGATACCGACCAGCCACGACAGCACGACCGAGATCAGCGCGATCTCGGCGGTCAGCGGGCCGCGGCGCAGGATCATATCGGCGACGCTTTCGGAGCGGAAGAACGAGTGGCCGAAATCGCCGCGCAGGATGTCCTTCACCCAGGCGAGGTACTGCACCCATAAGGGGTCGCTGAGGCCGAGCGCCGCCATGTAGCCCGCGCGGTCCTTGTCGGAGAGCTTGGTGAAGCCTTCCGGCCCGAAGATCGCGACCAGAGGATCGCCGGGCAGGATGCGCATCACCACGAAGACCATGATCGACACGCCGATCACCGTCAGCGCGCCGAAGGCCAGCCGCCGTGCGATGTAGCTATACATGACGCCACTTCCGGCGTTTCAGCCGCTCGATCTTCACCGGCGTCGCCTCCCCAGGCGTATCGTTCTTGGCGGCCATCATAGGGCCTAGTCGGGGGTCGGGGCGAACTCCTCACTGAGAACCGCTCTCCGCCCGCCGCGTCTCCCGCGCTATTGACAAGTTTTTGAGGCGCGACGGATAGTCTTGCGCCGTCAGCTGAGACTCAAGAACGAAAACAAAAAGCGACGCTTCGGGAGGCGCTCAATGACAATGGCGAGGCAGAAACTGTTCGCTGCCGCGAACCGATGCGCGGTCGCGACGGGAAGAGCGCGTTGAGCCTTCGCCGCAGGCAATTCCACCGTCTGGCCGCCGGCGCGCTCGCGCTGCCGGCGGTGTCGAGCTTTGCTTCCGCCCAGACCTATCCGACGCAGCCGGTGCGTCTTGTCGTCGGTTTTGCCGCCGGGCAGGCGATCGACATTCTGGCGCGCCTGATCGCGCAATCGCTGGCGGAGCAGCTTGGCCAGCAGTTCATCGTCGAGAACCGGCCGGGCGCCGGCGGCAATATCGCGGCCGAGGCGGTCGCCCGCGCGACGCCGGACGGCTACACGCTGCTCGTGATCGGCGCCAACAACCCGATCAACGCCACGCTCTACGACAAGCTCGGCTTCGATCTCAATCGCGATTTCGTGCCGGTCGCCGGCATCTATCGCGTCTACCAGGTCATGGTGGTCAATCCGGCGTTCCCGGCCCGGACCGTCGCCGAGTTCATCGCCTACGCCAAGGCGAACCCGGGCCGGATCAACTTCGGGTCCGCCGGCACCGGCTCGGTCGCCCATGCGACCGGCGAGCTGTTCAAGATGATGGCCGGCATCCAGATGCAGCATGTGCCCTATCGCGGCGCGCCGCTGGCGCTCGCCGATCTCCTGAACGGTCAAGTCCAGGTCATGTTCGACAACCTGCCGTCCTCGATCGAGCACATCCGGGCCGGCCGGCTGCGGGCGCTCGGGGTGTCGACCCCGGCACGGCTCGAGATCCTGCCCGACATCCCGCCGATCGGCGATTCCGTGCCGGGTTTCGAGACCAGCGCCTTTGCCGGCATCGGCGCGCCCAAGGGAACGCCGCGCGAGGTCGTCGACAAGCTCAACAAGGCGATAGGCGCCGGCCTCGCCGATCCGAAACTCAGCGCGCGCATCGTCGATCTCGGCGGCGTGCCGATGCCGATGACACCGGTCGAGTTCGGCGGCTTCCTCGCCGCGGAGACCGAAAAGTGGGCCAAGGTGATTCGCGCCGCCCACATCAAGCCCGAATGATCCTCCGTCGCGGACGATCTTATTTCCACCGCGCCAGATAGAAGCGCGGCAGCTCGTCGGGATAGGTCTTGAAGTCGAGCTGCTTGGCGAAGGCGTAGGCGTTCACGTAGGTGCTGATGGGCAGCCAGTAGGCCTTCTCGGTCGCGATCCTGACCGCCGCCGAATAGGCCTTGGCGCGGACCGCCTTGTCCGATGTCGCGCCGCCCTCGGCGACCAGTTTCTCGAACTCGGGATCCTTGGAATAATTGTCGAGCGCGCCGGCGCCGAACATCACGGGCATGATCGCCGACACGTCGTTGATCGAGTAGCTGCCCCAGCTGCTGATATAAAGCGGGGCTTCGCCCTTCTGCGCCTTCTCGATCGCGGGCGTCACCTGGAGCTGATTGAGCCTGGCTCTTATGCCGATGGCGGCGAGATAGTTCTGGATGGCGGCCCCCCACGCAGCGGGCTGAACGCCGGTCACGATCGAAACCGTTGGCAAAGCCCGCCTCGGCCAGCAGCGCCTTGGCCTGCAGCCCGAGGTCAGTCACTTCTCGATTCTGCAGGCGCCGCGGCCACCAGCCCTTGTCGCCGTCCGGTCCCAGATTCTGCCTCGGTCATAAGCGCTGACCGCTGCTATCTAGGGTTGATTGAATAGAACAATACTATAGTATTGTTCGAAGAGGGAAGACCCATGGCTTTCAATTGGCATCCCACGACCGCTCCAGTCCAAACGCGTTACGATGATATCTGGTTCATCAGCCCTCAGGTTGGCTGGGGCGTGAACAGTGCGGGTCAAATCGTACATACTGAAGATGCCGGTGCGACCTGGACGATCCAGCACACGGTCGGCGCCGATACTTGGCTGCGCTGCATGAGTTTCACGAGCCCGACCGATGGCTGGGTCGGTTCAATCACGCGACGGCAGCGCTTGTGGAAGACGGAGGACGGCAAGACCTGGACAGATATGACCGCCAGGCTGCCGCCACTGCCCAGCGCGATCTGCGGGATCTCCTCGCCGTCCAAGGGCGTCGTCTTTGCCTCTGGCACACAATATCCCAACCGGGAAGCCGCGGTCATGCACACGGCCGATGGCGGACAAACCTGGAATTCGATCTCGATGGCGGCGCACGCCAATCTTCTGATCGACACCTATTTTGTCGACGATCTGCATGGCTGGGTGGTCGGCGGCACCGGCGGCACCACTTACGAGGAGTTGAAGCCCGTGGTCATGTTCACCGCCGACGGCGGCAAGACATGGGAAAACAGGCTGCAGAATTCGGGGATCGACTTCCCGACCGGCGAATGGGGCTGGAAGATCCAGTTCCTGACCCCTCAAATCGGATTCGTGTCTCTGGAAAACGACACCGCGGCCGCGATCCTGAAGACGACGGATGGCGGCCAGAGCTGGAAGCGGATCCCGATCACCGATCCGCAGCGAAACGTGGAGCTGGAGGGTATCGGCTTCATCAACGATCAGGTCGGATGGGTCGGCGGGTGGGGCCACGGTTTCATGTCGGGTAGCCCGGACGGCACGACCAGCGGCACGACCGACGGCGGCGTGACCTGGTTCGATGCCAACGGCGTCGGCCGCTTCATCAACCGCTTTCGCTTCACCAAGACCGAGCCGATCGTCGCCTACGCCTCCGGCGGGACGATTTATCAATGCGTCGCGGCCGAAGGCGCCGCCCTGGCGGCATTGTCGAGGGCGCCGCGCGTCTCGGAGCCGGCAATCCCAAAGGCGTGGGCCGCGCTCGATATCACCGCCCAGGTCCCTCGAGACGCGAAGCAGCTGACGATCACGGTTTTCGATCCGCGGCAGACTCTGGTGAAGGTCTTGACCGACGAGAAAACGCCGCAGCCGGGCGCGCGAACCTTTTCCTGGAATTTCAAGACCGACGACGGCGTGGATGCCGGCACGGGTCATTTCATGTACCGCATTTCAATCGACGGCCAGGCGACGACGGGCATGGCTGTCCGTCCGGCACGCGCGGCCCCCGACACTCTCGGGACGCAGGTCGCTGAACTGATCAAGCGTCTCGCCCCCCGCGCCAAACGCGCGCACGACGACCTCGTGCTTCCCGATGCCAACGGCAAGCCTGTGTCGCTGAAGTCGCTGTTCGACACGCCGCTGGATTTGATGAGCGCGTTGATCCGCGGCGGCTGGATCATCCCGGGCGAATCCGATCGCAGCATGTTTCTTGTCGCGATCATCGGGACAGGCCCCATGCAAGGCGTGTTGGCCCAGGCCGACATCCAGTTGCTGTCGGATTGGATCAACGCAGGCGCGCTCGTCCCGCAGGCGACGGGCTAGCAGACATCTACTCGACGACATCGGAACCCATGGGCCTGACGATGGCGTTGAAAAGTCAGGTCCTCAGGATCGATGGTGCGGGAGCCGCGCCAATTCACTGACGACGTCCGGGGCTTTTCCTCGATCGGAAGTGGGATTGAAGCGCCTGGTCCCGAGTGTCTCGACCGAGGCTCGCAGGGCCGAGCGGAGAGTGCTTCCCTCGACGATGACTGGCTTACTGCTGGGAGAGGGTCTTCCGCTCCGCGCTTGGCGCGCCGGTCCAGACGACGGGATCGTCGTGCGCGATAGCCCCGCCTGCTCGGGGTGTGGCGGAACGGGCGGCGAGGCACCACATCGAGCCCAGTGTCCACGGAGTCCAAAGTGATCCCTTTTTCGGTTCTGGATCTGTCGCCGATCAATCAGGGCAGCGACGCGGCGCAAGCCTTCCGCAATTCGCTCGATCTCGCGCAGCACGCCGAACGCTGGGGCTACAAGCGTTTCTGGCTGGCCGAACATCACAACATGCCGGGCATTGCCAGTGCCGCGACCGCCGTGGTGATCGGCTCCATCGCCGGCGGCACCAGCACCATCCGCGTCGGATCGGGCGGCGTCATGTTGCCGAACCACGCGCCTTTGGTCATCGCGGAGCAATTCGGCACGCTGCAGTCGCTTTACGGCAACCGCATCGATCTCGGTCTTGGCCGCGCTCCCGGCACCGATCAGCGCACGGCGCTGGCGCTGCGGCGGGATCTCGCGGGCACGGCCGAGAACTTTCCCCGCGATGTCCTGGAGCTGCAGGCCTTGCTGGGGCCGGTGCGACCGGGCCAGGCCGTGCGGGCGGTGCCGGGGGCCGGATCGAATGTTCCGATCTGGCTGCTGGGATCCAGCACGTACAGTGCGCAGTTGGCCGCCGCGCTCGGCTTGCCCTTTGCCTTTGCCTCGCATTTTGCGCCGGCGGCCCTGATGGCAGCATTGGCTCTCTACCGCGCGCAGTTCCGGCCTTCGGAGCAGCTTCAGCGGCCATACGCCATGGTCGGGGTCAATGTCTTCGCTGCGGAAACCGATGCCGAGGCGCGGCGTCTCATGACGTCGCTGCAGCAGCAATTCATCAGCCTGCGGCGCGGCACGCCCGGACCCCTGCCGCCGCCGGTCGACAGCATGGCCGCCCACTGGTCGTCCATGGAGCGGGTGGGAGTCGAGCACGCTCTGGCTTATTCGGTGGTCGGCACGCCGGACGCCGTCGAGCAGGGGCTGAAAGCGCGCATCGCCGAGACCGAGGCGGACGAACTGATGCTGACCGCGCAGATCTACGACCACGCCGCCCGGCTTCGCTCCTTCGAGATCGCGGCGGACGTGCGCGACCGCATCGCCGCCGAACGCAGCGCGGCATGACGAGCCGCGCGCTATCTGCCAGTCGTTCCACAGGAGAAAGGCCGTGAGCCGGGACGAGAATGCAAACATCGCCCAGACGCTTCTTGACAGCATCGGCAAAGGCGCCGAGCCGGACGCGATCGCTGCCCTGTTCAGGGACGACGTCGAATTCGAGGTGGCGGGCGACGTGGGCGCGCTGCCCTGGATCGGCCGACAGACGGGGCGCAAGGCCGTCGCCGACTTCTTTAGCGATCTGCGCCGTCTGACCCAACCCGTCCGCTTCGACGTCCAAGCCATACTGACGGATGAGAGCCGGGCCGTCATTGTCGGCGCTCTGGCGTCGAAGGTCTCCGCGACCGGAAGGATCATCGAGACGGCCTTTGCGATCATCCTGACGATCTCCGGCCGTGAGATCACCCGGTTCCAGATGCTGGAAGACAGCTTCGCGGTCTCCCGGGCGGCAAGACCCTAGGCGGAATGCCATCGCCGACTGCTCAAAATGAGCAGTCGGGTCGCTTACAGGGATATCCGGGGACGACAGGATGGCCGGCGACAGACGGTCCGGAAGCTTTACGGCAGGGCATCGGGCGAGAAGCCGGCCGGGACCTTGAGATCGAGTCGGGCGCGGAACTGGCGCGACCATGCCGCGTTCGCGACCTTCTGTGCCTCGGCCAGGATTTTGGGCTCATCCATCGTCAGCACGGCGCCGTCTTTCATCAGCCACTTGCCGTCGACCATCACCGCCTCGACATCGCGCGCCTGGGCCTGGTGTACGAACGTGGCGACGACCCGTAGCACCGGAACTACGTGGGCCCGCTGCAGGTCGACCATGATCAGGTCGGCCTTGTTGCCCGGCGCCAGCCAGCCGCCGTCCGGCACGCCCAGCGCGCGGTAGCCGTTGCGGGTCGCCCAGCGCAGCGCCTGCTCGGGCGTCGGTTGGCGCCCGTCTTCGCGCCTTATGCGCTCCATGAACAGGCCGGTGCGCAGCACCTCGACCATGTCCTCGGCCATGTTGTCGCTGCCCATGGCGATGGTGCAGCCATGGGTTTCGAGATCGGCGATGCGCGGGCTCAAGCCGCGCCGCGCGGCGATGGCGGCATTGAAGGACACGGTGACGCCCGCTTCGCCCAGGATCTTCTCCTCGGCGGGCTCCATGCAGCGGCAATGGGCGCAGATCAGCCGGTCGTGCAGGAATCCGAGATCCGCCAGATACTCGGTCGGCAGCCGGTTGCGATGCGCCTTGACGGCCGCGACCTCGCCCCAGATCTGGTTGAGATGGATGGTGGCCCAGGTGTCGAGCTTCTGTTGCAGGGCGCGCACGTCGCGCAGCAGCTCGGGCGAGCACATGTCGGGCGCCCAGGCCGAGACGGCGATGCGCAGCCGGCCCTCCGCCTTGCCGTTCCATTTGCGGTGTGTGTCCTCGATGATCCTGAGATGGCGCTGGCCCAGCGCGCGGTCGAGCTCGTAGGGCGCCGGATCGCCGATCGAGGTGCCGACCCGGTCGTAAGCGCGCTCGCCCAGCAGGAAGCGCATGCCGGTGTCGGCCAGCGCCTCGGCATAGTCGTCGACGTCGTTGGAATCCTCGAGCGCCAGGGTGGTGCCGCTGCGCATCGCCTCCAGCGCGCCCAGTTGCGCCATCACCCGGCGCTCGTCGGGGTTCATGTCGGGCAGCGGGATCGGCGAAAGGCCGCCGGAGAAGGGCGGCTTGTGCGGCGGCGAGAGGTCCTCGAACACGCCGCGCGCCAGGGTCATGGTGAGATGCGTGTGGATGTTGGCGAAACCCGGCATGACCATCTTGCCCGTGCCGTCGAGGCGCTCGGCGGCGGGATAGCGCGCCAGGACCTCGGCGCTGGGGCCGATCGCGGCGATGCGATCGGCGTCGATGGCGATGGCGGCGCCGTAATGGACGGTGTCGCGATCGTCGACGGTGGCGATCGCGGCATTGTGAATGACGATGGTCAAGGCTTCCCTCCGGCTTTGCTCGATCACAGGACGCGGGGCCGCCGAAAGCAAGGGCAATGCCTTGTCCTCGGCGAGCGGCGCCGCGGTGAATAAGTATGGTGTGATTCTTGCGTGTGATTCACCGGGCTGATGCGGTCTCGACTGCACCGAAGCCCGTCAACGCGAGAGTCAATCCAACGCAAAGGAGGTCGTAAATGTGTGATTACTCACTGGAGGCGTATCAATCCCGACCTGCTGAAGAAGGAGAGAAGCTCACCCTCGAGCGCTTCCCAAGTGGTTCCCAGGGGTTCACGACCGGGTCGAGCTGCGACCTGGCCGTCTGCGTGCCTGCGGAAACCCACCTGCTGCTGGAAGGCATCGGCGAGACCGTTCGCCAGGCCTGCGGAGTCGGAGCTGTCGAAGAAGTCGTGATGACGCGCCTCGAAGCGGCCGGGCCCTACAGGGACGCCGTGAGATTTTCCAACGGGACGGAAATCTCGCTGCAAAGGTTCGACCGCGGCCTCACGGCCGTGATCGTGGCCTTCCCGCAAACCCGTAGCGAGCCGGCCGACGTCGCCGCCCAGCCCGCGGCGCCCGAGTACGCCTGAGATCAATGTCCGGCTGGATGGGACCGCAGGAGGTCCCATCCGGTCGGGCGCTGCGCTACACGTTTTGATTGTCGTCCGGCGTGACGTGGATGGCGACCACCAAGGAGTGGTCTGGGGGCACGCGGCGGGCTGAAACGCGTCTCATGCAGTCGATACGTCGATTTGCCGGTCACGCACCGGCGGAAGAAGAAAGATTTTGCCCGGCTTGTGACGATCCAGTCGTTGCGGTTTGAATTCCGCCGCGCGAGGATCGACCGCCGTCTTGGACGGTGAAATCATATCAAGGACGCAGATCGGAGGGCCGACATGAGTACCTCGATCGCCGACGAACGCCGACTTCTGGCTGCCGACGAATACGAGCCTGTTGCGCGTAGTCACTATCCGGCGCTTGCCGGTCTCGAGCGTGGGGAACTCGTCGATCTGGTGCGCTGGCTGCGCGATCAGCGCGGCAAGTTCCGCGGACAGATCGAACATCGCCGCCGCGTGCGGCGCGGCAAGGCCGAGGCGCGCAACGCCGCGGCCGAGCAGGCGAGCGAGCGCGGCATGGCGGCCAAGAAGCAGGTGTTCGCCCGCGCCCTGAAGCGCGTCAATGGTCGCCTCGACAGTCTGTTGAGTAGCGAGAAGCGGGCGGCGATGCGGGCCGGCATGAGCGCCGCCCTCGAGCGCAAGCGCCGCGCGCCGGTGCACCATCCGTCGAGCGGCCGACGGGCGCGTGGTGGACCGACACCGATCGAGAATCCCAAGGGCGCCGATATCGTGCAGCCATCGACGGTCGGCAGCATCACTGAGGCCGGCCGCGTCGCCCAGGCGCGCCGCGACAAGAGGGAATAGCAGAGAAACGCCCGCTATCGCCGGTCAGCCGATCAGATAGCCGTGCGAGGCGTGGATGCTGACGACGACGTCCTGGAAGTCGTTGTCGCCTTTGCCGTTCTGCAGGTCCTCGAAGCCGATCTTGAGGTCGTGCCCGCCCGGCAACACGCCCGACAGGACTTGCGGGGCGCCGCCTGCATTGAGGGAATCGAAGGAGTGGAAGATTTGCGCGGCGGTAAGCGTCCCCTGGCTCTGGCTCAGCAGGACGGGCGTCGAGCTGCTGTTCAGGTTGGCCGACAGGTGGGTCGCCGGCGACAGGAAGTAGAGGTCGTTGGGGAGGGTGCCGTATTGGTCGAAGCCGTTCTGGATCAGGAAGAAGCCGATTTTCTCATTGTTGCTGGGCACGCCGAGATCGACGGTCTGGCCGGCCGCCACGGCGTGCGTGTTGGTGAACAACAGGCGCACGTCGTGGATCGTGCCGTCGGCGCTGACCTGGTAGTAGCCCAAGGTGTTGTCGAATGACGAAATGGCCTGGTTGAAGGTGAGCGTGAACCGGACACTGCCGTCGCCGGTGAGAAAAGGCTGGTTGCCGACGCCGTTGAGCGCGGAGGAACTGACAGCCTTGCCTTCCGTCAGGGTGGGCATGAACTGCACGAAGCTGAAGGTCGTGTGTTCCTGGTCGCCGCTGCCGCGGGTATCGACCATGAACTCGCCGTTTGCGAACGTGCCGTTGAGCGTGGCGGTCGAACTTCCGGAACTGAAGGTTGCGGCGTGCTGGTTGTCTGCGATCGTGAGGCCGATCTGGCTGAACTGAACGCCCAGGACATCGAAAGCGCTGGTGTAGCCTGAACCGAAGCCCCAGACCTGGTCGCCGTTCAGGTCGACCGGCGTGTCGCGCAGGATGTCGTGTCCGCTGCTGAGAATGCCGTTGCCGAAATGGAAGTAGATCGCGTCGGCGCCGATGCCGCCGATCATGATGTCGTCGCCGGCGCCGGCGATGATCGTGTCGTTGCCGGCGCCGGCATTCAGGACGTTGTCGAGGTCGTTGCCGATGATCGTGTCGTTGCCGCCGCCGGTGACGAGCGTGGTGATCTCCGAGTCCGTGTTGCCGTGATAGAGCAGCGAGTTGTAGATGTTGCCCTGCGCCTGGAACTGCGCCGTGCCGGGCGGGGCCTCGTTGTTGAGATCGGCGAGCTGGGAATGCGAGAAGGTGAGCCAGTGGCCGGGCCGCAGGTCGTCCACCTGGTTGTCGCTGAAGTTGCTCAGGTCGTACGTCGTGTGCGCGCCGCCCGTCCAGACGGTCGAGAAGATCTTGTGGGTCGCCGTGACGCCGGTGTCGGGCGCGACCGAGCCGTTGATGCGCTCCTGGCCGGTCGCCGCATCCCAGGTGTAGACGGCGGCGGTGCCGACCTTGCCGAAGTTGGCGCCGTAATGGGCCTGCAGAGCCGCGATGTCGAACATCATGTAGCTCTGCGGCGCGGAGCCGTCCCGCAGCCACCGTGACGCCCCCGGTGTTGGCGCCGAGATAGCTCGCGTAGGTCATCACCGAGAATTCGTTGTCGTTGTATTGCGCCGCGAGCGCGCCGTTGAAGGATGGCGTCGTGGCCGTGCTTGAGGCCGAACGCGTGACCCAACTCGTGGATGATGGTGTTGAAGCCGTCGGTTCCGAAATAGTTTACCGGGACCTTTCCATTGGTGCCTAGCCACGTGTCTCCAGCATTGCGGCTGTCCGAATCGGAATAAGTCCCCTTGTTGGGCGGGAAGGCCGATTCGGATCCGCCCTCGGGATCGTTGAAGTCGGCAAAGCGGAAAGTCGCGTCGCTCGCCAAGCCCGAAGCGACCTGCACGAAGGTCACGCCGGTATAGGATGTCACCAGGTCGAACGCGGTGACCACCGCGGCCTTCTGCGCGGCGTCCAGCGGCTGGAACGTGCTCGCCTGGGTGGCGGCAGGATAACCCGCGACCTCGGTGTAGTCGGAGGCCTGGGTCGGGAAGGAATAGTGCATCGTGGCGGCGGTCGCCGACCCGTCGAACGACGTGGTCCAGCGATAATCCATGATCAGCTGCGCGCACATTGGGGTCGAGGCCCGCCGAGTTGAAGGGCCCGCCATAGAGGCCGCCCTTCGGCGTGTTGAAGATTTGCGCGTTCGGATCGTCGGTGTCGCTCGACATGGTCCAAATGCTCCTTGTGGTCCGCTTGTTCCAGCCCTTGGAACCCCGCTATTTTTCTAGCAATTCCCCGCACCGTGCGTTTGACTGGGCGTCCACAAAACCTTGACTGAGCGTCCCGGTATCCAGCGCCGCTCGAAGTCGATGCGCTCCTCGACCGGCAGGCCGAGCAGATGGCGGCGCAGGCGCGCCGCGACAACAGCGAATAGCGCGAACCGGCTTTCAGCCGATCAGATAGCCGTGCGAGGCGTGAATGCTGACGACAACGTCCTGGAAGTCGTTGTCGCCCTTGCCGTTCTGCAGGTCCTCGAAGCCGATCTTGAAGGTCGTGCCCGCCCGGCAACACGCCGGACAGGACTTGCGGGGCGCCGCCTGCATTGAGGGAATTGAAGGAGTGGAAGATTTGCGCGGCGGTAAGCGTCCCCTGGCTCTGGCTCAGCAGGACGGGCGTCGAGCTGCTGTTCAGGTTGGCCGACAGGTGAGTCGCCGGCGACAGGAAGTAGAGGTCGTTGGGGAGGGTGCCGTATTTGTCGAAGCCGTTCTGGACCAGGAAGAAGCCGATGCGCTCGTCGGTGCTGGGTACGCCGAGGTCGACGGTCTGGCCGGCCGCCACGGCGTGCGTGTTGGTGAACAACAGGCGCACATCGTGGATCGTTCCGTCGGCGCTGACCTGGTAGTAGCCCAAGGTGTTGTCGAATGACGAGATGGCCTGGTTGAAGGTGAGCGTGAACCGGACGCTGCCGTCGCCGGTGAGAAAAGGCTGGTTGGCGACGCCGTTGAGCGCGCCGGAACTGACAGCCTTGCCTTCCGTGAGGGTGGGCATGAACTGCACGAAGCTGACGGTCGTGTGTTCCTGGTCGCCGCTGCCGCGAGTATCGACCATGAACTGGCCGTTTGTGAACTGGCCGTTGAGCGTGGCGGTCGAACCTTCGGAACTGACGGTCGCGGACTGGTGGCTGTCGGCGACCACGAGACTGATCTGCCCGAACTGAACACCTCGGACATCGACGGCGCTGGTGTAGCCTGAACCGAAGCCCCAGACCTGGTCGCCGTTCAGGTCGACCGGCGTGTCGCGCAGGATATCGTGTCCGCTGCTGAGAATGCCGTTGCCGAAATGGAAGTAGATCGTGTCGGCGCCGATGCCGCCGATCATGATGTCGTCGCCGGCGCCGGCGATGATCGTGTCGTTGCCGGCGCCGGCATTCAGGACGTTGTCGAGGTCGTTGCCGATGATCGTGTCATTGCCGATGCCGGTGACGAGCGTGGTGATCTCGGAGTTCGGTGTTGCCGTGATAGAGCAGCGAGTTGTAGATGTTGCCCTGCGCCTTGAAACTGCGCCGTGCCGGGCGCGGCCTGGTTGTTGAGGTCGGCGAGCTGGGAATGCGAGAAGGTGAGCCAGTGGCCGGGCCGCAGGTCGTCCACCTGGTTGTCGCTGAAGTTGCTCAGGTCATACGTCGTGACCGCGCCCATCGTCCATACGGTCGAGAAGATCTTGTGGGCCGAAGTGACGCCGGTGTCGGGTGCGTTCTTGCCGTTGATGGATTCCTGGCCGGTGGCGTTATCCCAGGTGTAGGTGGATCTCGTGCCGACCTTGCTGAAATTGGCGCCGTAAAGGGCCTGCAGGGCGGCGATGTCGAACATCATGTAGCTCTGCGGCGATGAGCCGGGCCACGCTTCCGTGGCGCCGGCGGTGTTGGCGCCCAGATAGCTCGCGTAGGTCATCACCGAGAATTCGTTGTCGTTGTATTGCGGTGCGAGCGTGCCGTTGGGTGCTGGGATCGTGACCATGCTTGAGGCCGAGCGTGTGGCCAAGCTCGTGCATGATGGTGTTGAGGCCGTCGGTTCCGAAATACTGGCTGGGGACGCTGCCATTGGCGCCGAGAAACAGATCTCCGGCGGCGGCGCCACCGTAATAGGGAAAGGAGCCCCACGACGCTGCGCCAACCTGCGGGTCGATATAGCCGGTCTGGGCGACGCGGATCGCCGCGTCGCTGGCGAACCGGAGGCGGCCGGGACGAAGATCAGGTTCGTGTAGGAGGCCACCAGGTCGAACGACGTTTCGACGCGGCCATCTGGTCGGCCGTCAGCTGAGCGAAGCCGGTAAGATATTGCGGGCCTGGGTAGTTCGTCCCGGCGGTGTAGTCGGAAGCCTGGGTCGGAAAGGCGTACGGCATCGTGGTGGCGGGGATGGCTCCTTCGAACGTCGTGGTCCAGCGCGCATCGACGAGCAGGGCGAGGGCGTTGGGGTCGATGCCGAGGCCCGTGGGATCGAAGACGCCGCCGTACAGGCCGCCCTTCGGTGTGCTGACAATGCCCGATGTCTTCGTCGTTCGCCATGACCCGCTACTCCTCTAGGCAAAACAATGTCGATGTCCCGACGCATTGCTTCGAACCGGGCCTGTCTACGAAGCCGCTGGTGCGCTGTTTCCTAGCAATATTGCGCGCGACGCGTTTGACTGTGCGTCCACAAACCTTTGACTGAGCGTCCCAAAATCTCTAGCGCCGCTCGAAGTCGATGCGCTCGTCGACCGGCAGGCCGAGCAGATGACGGCGCAGGCAATCCAGCCCGAGCTCGACCGCGCCGGCGCGCACCCAGTCGCGCCCGCCGATCAGGCGCGCCTGGCGCGAGACCGTCTGCTTGGTGTCGGCGATGCCGACGCAGATCGTGCCGCCGAAATCGGGTCGATCGGCGCCCTCATCGAGCTCGATCAGCAGGGCCAGCGCATGGCTGGCGCCGCTTGCCTCGCGGAGAGTGCGGCCGACCGATTCAGCCGATTCCGGCGACACGCCGTTGATGGCGAGCTCGCCCGGATCGCGCACCACGACGCCGCGCCGGAACGCGCGCTCGGCGCCGGCGAGCGGCGCCAGGCGTGAGGCGAGGTAGCCGCCGCTGAACATCTCCGCCGTCGACAGCGTGTTGCCGCGTTCGAGCAGGGTGGCGAGGATCACGCCTTCGAGGGTCTGGTCGTCCTCGGCGATGACGAAATTGCCGAGGCGCTTGCGCACTTCGGCCTCGACCGGCGCCAGCCGCGCCAAAAGCTCGGCCTCGTTGTCGCCGTGCGCGGCGAGCTTGGTCTCGAGTTGCGGATAGTGCGCCTGGAAGCCCAGCTTGATGCCGCCGCCATTCTGGAAAGCCGGCATGTCGGCCAGCATGTTGTCGGCGCGCGATTCACCGATGCCGAAGGAATGAAAGCGCTTCAGGCGCGTCACGCCGGTGATGCCGCCCAGCTTCAGGAGGCGCGGGATCAGCTGCTCGTCGAGCATGCGGCGCAGCTCGCGCGGCACGCCGGGCGTGAAGAAGAAGCGCGCCTTGCCGATGGTGACGGCAAAGCCGCAGGCCGTGCCGATCGGATTGTCGATGAACTCGGCATTGGCCGGCAGCATCGCCTGCTTGCGGTTGTTGGGCGGCATGACCCGGCCGCGCCGCGCGTAGGACTGCTCCATGCGGGTCATCCAGTAGTCGCTCAGCACCAGCGGGACGCCGCAGGCCTCGGCGGCAACCTCCTGGGAGAGATCGTCGACCGTGGGGCCCAACCCGCCATTCACGATCACCGCATCGGCCCGCTCGCCCGCCTGGCGGAAGGCTTGCAGCAGGCTGGCGCGGTCGTCGCCGACCGTGGTGCCCCAATGGACGGTGAGCCCGACATCGCCGAGCCGTCGGGCCATGTGGCTGTAGTTGGTGTTGATGGTCTTTCCGGTGAGGATCTCGTCGCCGGTACAGAGGATTTCCACGCGCATGTTGGCGTGATTATCGGCTAACCTCGCCACAAAATCGAGGGAGACGCTGTCATGACCGCATTATCGTCCGATCTGCGCGAAGCGCTGGCCAAGGTCGGCACCTCGACCCTGACCGGCGTGCTGAACCGCCGGGGCCTGCGCAGCATGACGCTGTACGACGTCTGGCCGATCAGGCCCGAGCAGCCGCGCCTGGTGGGCATCGCCTTCACCATGCGCTTCATCCCCTCGCGCGAGGACAAGGACGGGCCGACCTCGACCAACCGCAGCATGGTCCAGCCGCAGGCCATGGAGGAATGCCCGCCCGGCCACGTGCTGATGATCGATTCGCGCGGCGATTCGCGCGCCGCCTCCTCGGGCGACCTCTATATCGGCCGGCTGAAGGCGCGTGGCGCCGCGGGCATCGTCACCGACGGCGGCTTCCGCGACACCGACGGCGTGTTCAAGACCGGCCTGCCGGCCTATCACCGCCGGCCGTCCTCGCCGCCCAGCCCGATCGCCCATCGGCCGGTCGATCTGCAGCTGCCGATCGCCTGCGGCGGCGTGGCGGTCTATCCCGGCGACATCGTCGTCGGCGACCGCGACGCCATCCTGGTGATCCCGCCCGAGATCGTCGAGGCGGTGGCCGAGGAAGCGCTCAACACCTACCACTACGAGGAATTCGCCGAGGCCGAGGTCGCCCGCGGCCGCTCGCTCAAGGGGCTGTTCCCCGTGGCCGGCGAGGAGGCCAAGCGCGACTACGAGGCGTGGAAGAAGCGTACCAAGTCATCCTGACAAGGTCGTCTTGATCTCCAGCCCGCCCTTCAGGGTGAGGGTGACGGGCGTGCGCTCGGCGATGTCGGCCATGCGCTTCTTCTGCTCGTCGTCGACCGTGCCCTCGATGGTGAGCACGCGGTCGATGTGCTGCTTGTCGCCTTCGCGCACGTAGTGAACGTTGGCATGCACGGCCGTCACCGGCCACTGCTTGCGCTCGGCGTACATGCGGAGCGTGATCACGGTGCAGGCGGCGAGCGCCGAGGTCAGCAGGTCGTAAGGGGCCGGTCCGGCATCCTTGCCGCCCAGCTCCGGGCCTTCGTCGGCCACAAGCCTGTGATGTCCGGTCGCGATCTCGGTCGCGTAGTCGACCGTGCCGATGCTTGCCCTTGCGCGCGCCATGCCGCCTCCGATGCCGGCGCCAAACACGGGCGCCGGCCCCAGTCTAGCGGCCTCGGCCTAGCGATGCTTGCGTTTCGCCGCTTTCTTGACGACCTTGCGGACGGCGCGCTTGGTCTTGGACACGGCCTTCTTGGCCTTTCTTGCGGCTTTCTTGACCGTCTTCTTCGCCGCCTTCTTCTTGCTCGCGATCTTGCGCGCGCCAGCGTCGACACCGCGCTGGACGGCCTTCACCGCCTGGCGTCCGGCCTTGACGACCGCTACCTCGGCGCTGATGACGGCATCCGTCACTGTGTCGACTATCGTGTTTTTCGCCATATCGCTCTCCCGTTTGCCGGTGTGAAGGTTCCCGAGCGCACCATACAGGAAGTTCTTCACGGCGTCAGAGCGTGATGCTGGCGCATCCATTTGCGATCGATGTAATCCTTCCAGCGCCATACCCAGGCACCTTCGATCGCCCACGACCCGCGCATCGCCACCGCGTGGCTGTCGCCGGTGCCGATGATCGAGAGATACCGGGTCTGCGGCACGAAGGGTTCGGGCGCCTCGCCCAGCAGGACACGCCGCAGGTTGTTCGCCAGCGGCGGTCCCTGGCGCACCGCGAATACGCCGGCCTTGGGCCGCCGGTGCTTCAGAACCGTGGCGCAGTCACCCACGGCGAAGACCCGCTCGTCGCCCGTCGACCGCAGCGTGTCGTCGACCGCCAAAAACCCGTCTTCGTCGAGCGGCAGGCCGGTCGTGGCGAACCATTTTACGGCGCTCGCCTCGGTGACGACGAATACGGCGTCGGCTTGCAGCCACTTGCCGTTCTCGAGCTGGATTGCGCCGCGTTCGATCCGGACGGTTGCCGCCTTTTCGAGCAGATGCAGGCCGCGCCGCCTGAAGATCACCCGCATCTTGTGCCGAGCGGCGGCGGCTTGCCCCGCCAGGATTTCGTCCTTCGTGGTGAGCGTGACCTGGACCTGGGCAGCCTTGGCGACCTCGCGCAGGCGATGGTCGATCGCCAGCGCCAACTCGACACCGCCCGCGCCGCCGCCGATCACCGCGATGTTGAGCGGGCCCAGCCAGGTCTTCATGCGCTCCAGGAAGGCCGGCCAGTGCCGCCCGAGATCGGCAATCGGTTTCACCGGTGTCGCCCATTGGGCCGCGCCGGGGATGGTCTCGAGGTTGGGCGCCGAGCCGATGTCGATCGAGAGAAGATCGTAGGGGACGGCCGGGCCGTCCTTCAGCAGCACCTGGCGATTGGCGCGATCGATCCCGGTCGCTTCAGCGTGGATCAGGCGCGCGCCGGCCCAGGCGCAAAGCCGTGCCAGGTCGATGTGGCATTCGTCGAACGTGTAGTGGCCGGCAACGAAGCCCGGGATCATGCCGGAGTAGGGCGTCGCGATGTCCCGCCCGATCAGCGTGAGCCGCACGCCGGGCATCGGCTTGGCACCGAAGCTCTTCAGCACATGGACGTGGGTATGACCCCCGCCCAACAGCACAAGGTCGGTGAAAGGGGATGATCGGTCGGCGCTCTGGTGCATCGTCAAAAAATATTGTATATCAGTGCATTATATAAATTTCTTTCAGTTATTTCGGAGCTACTCATGGCCGTTACTTCCGGCCTCTCGGTCTCCAGCGATGCCCGCGATAGCGCCATCCTGCAGCGGTCACGTTCGTCCTGGGCGCTGTCCTGGCCACTGGCGTTGGGCCTCGCCCTGTTCGTCTGGCTGCCCAGTTCAAAAGGCCTGCTGGCCGACCCCGACAGCCACTGGCACGTCACGGTCGGCAACTGGATCCTGACGCACGGCGCGGTACCGACGGTCGACAGCTTTTCCTTCACCTTTGCAGGCCAGCCCTGGATCGCCAAGGAGTGGCTGTCGCAGGTCCTGCTGGCGCTCGCCTACGATGCCGGCGGCTGGGGCGCCGTGGCGGTGCTGTGCGCCGCCTCGATCGGTTTTGCCTTCGCGCTCATGATGCGCCTGCTGTTGCGGGACATTCGTCCGCTGCCGGCCCTGCTGCTCACCGTCGCCGCCGTCGTCATGACGGCGCCGCATCTTCTGGCGCGCCCGCACGTGCTGGCGTTCCCGGTCATGCTGGTCTGGGTGGCGGGCCTGGTCCGTGCGGTCGAGGAACGCCGCGCGCCGCGGCCGATCCTGCTGCTCGCCATGCTGGCGTGGGCCAACCTGCACGGCGGCTTCACGCTGGGCCTCCTGCTGTGCGGCGCTTTCGCGTTCGAGGCCATGGTCGGCGCGCGCGAGGCATCGGAGCGCAAGGCGCTGTTCGTCGAATGGGCGAAGTTCGGCATCGCCGCCGTGCTGGTTGCCTGCATCACGCCCTATGGCCCCGAATCGATGCTCGTCACGTTCCGCATCTTCAATCTCGGCGATGCGCTGGGCATGATCAGCGAATGGCAGTCGCCCAACTTCCAGGGCATGCCGCAGCAGGAACTGATCCTGTTGATCGCGCTTTATGTCTGCCTGTCGCGCGGCCTCAAGCTGCCCTTCGTGCGGTTGCTGATCGTGCTGGGCCTGCTCCACCTGTTCCTGAAGCATGTGCGCAATGCCGAGCTGCTGGCGATGCTGGCCCCGCTGATCATCGCGCCGGTTCTGGCGCGCCAGTGGCCGACGCTGCGGCCCTCCGCCGAGCCGCCGACCGGCTCGCTGCTTCGCCAGCGACTGGCGATGCTCGGCCGCCCGGCCGGGCGCAACGCCATCGTGCTCTGCCTCGTTCTCGGCGCGGTCTATGCCGCCAGCGTGGTCCGCTTCGCCGGCATCCGTCCGCCGAACGACACCATGCCGACGGCAGCCCTGGACTTCATCCGCGAGGCCAACCTGCCGGGCAACGTGCTCAACCACTACGGCTTCGGCGGCGTCCTGATCAGCAACGGCGTCAAGACCTTCATCGACGGCCGAGGTGAGCTCTTTGGCGGCGACTTCATCAAGCGCTACGTCGAAATCGTCAACGGACGGGAGTCACGGCCGCTCGAGGAGACGCTCGACGAGTTCCACATCGACTGGACGTTTCTCCAGAAGGATCAGGCGGCCAACAAGATCCTGGCGCACCTGCCCAACTGGAAGCGCGTCTACAGCGACAACACGGCGACGATCTTCGTCCGCCAGCGCTAGTCCTTGAGCAGGATCCAGGTGCAGGTGGCGATGGCGCAGAGGCGCCCCGATTCGGTGTAGAGCACGGTGCCCGAATAGAGCTTGCGGCCCTCCTCGCCGATCTTCCAGCCGACCACGGCGCAGCGTTCGCCCACCCGTGGGCGTTCGATCACCTTGGCGGTCATGCGGCCGGTGAGCGCGGGACGAAAATCGTCGGGATCCTGGGCGGCGAACGCGCCGGGACAATCGAGCGTGCCCCACACGAATTCCGGCCGGATGAGGCCGTTCGCATCGGCATGGTTGGCGTGCGGCAGATAGCACGAGAGCGAGGTGCCGCCTTGCGGCCCGGCGGTGCCCAGCACACGCAGGCCGTCGCCGACAGCGCGCTCGCGGCCGCAGACGAGGCACCGGCTGAACTCGCCGTCGTCCGGCGCGCCGCCAACTTCGCCGCGGTGCATGACGTCGTTCCAGTCGACGGGCGGCGGTGGCGGCTCCAGATGCGCCACCGATCCGGCGCGCGCCTCGCACAGCAGGGTCTTGCCGTCGCGCAGCATCAGCGCATCGCCGTCGCGCGCCACCTGCAGCCTGCGAGCGATCGGGATGGGCGCGCGCAGCGTGATTTCGACCGCGCCGTCGGTCGCGAAATGCCGGTTGAATCGTTCGGCCATCACGCCGCCGACATAGCCGCCGTTGCCCGAAAGTCGCGGGCCGTTGAAGCCCGGCTCGATGATCACTGTATCGTCCACGCATTCCTCCGCGGCGCGGAACTTGCCGCTCGCATGCGGACGATGCAAGCCTGCCGTTGCGCGAAACCCCTTGCCTGCAGTGCGAGCCCTCGCCCAGGGTGAGGTCGATGAGTCGGTTCTTGCCCTGGACGCTGGTGGCGTTGTGCTTCGTCGTCGGCGTGGCAAGTCGCTCGATCAGCGATTCCCTCGTCGTCTTCGTGCCGGCGCTGCAGAATGCCTTCGACGCCAGCCGCAGCGCCATCACGGTGGTCTACAGCTTCGCCTTGCTGGTCGGCGGCACCGGCGCGCCGCTTGCCGGCTGGATCGTCGACCGCTTCGGCTTGCGCGCCCTCACGGTCATCGGCATGTCGGCAGCCGCCCTTGCCACGGCCAGCGCCTCGCAGGCGACGCAGGTCTGGCACCTCTATCTCTGCCTCGGCGTCGTCATGGGTTTCGCCGGCGCCTCGCTGTCCGGCGTGTTGAGCGCCTCGTTGCTCGGCCGCTGGTTTCCCGCGCATCGGCTGGGCGTGGCGCTGGCGGTCGCCTGGTCGGCGTCGGGTGTCGGCGCCATCGTCGTTCTGCCGCTCGCCCAGCACCTGATCGTCAGCGGCGGCTGGCGGCATGCCTACATCGTCTTCGCCATCATAAGCGCCGCCTTCATTCCGGTGCTGCTGTTCCTGCCCTGGCGGCGCATCGAACGCGGCGCACCGGGTCTCGCGCGGTTGCGCGCGACCGCCAGTCCCGGTCCGACCGTGCGCGAGGCCGTGCGCGACTGGCCGTTCTGGGCGCTCACCTTCTCGTTCGGCCTGACCTCGATCGGGATCTTTTCGCTCGTGCCCCAGACCATGGTCTATCTTCTGGAGCGTGGGCTGGACGGCGCCTATGCCGCGCGTGCGCTCGCCGTCGCAGGCTTCCTCACGCCCCTCGGCATGATCGGCTTCAGCTGGCTCGCCGATCGCGGCGGTCGGCGGCTGGCCGCGGTCATGGCCTATGCCTGCTCGATCCTGGGCGTCGGCGCGCTCGCCCTGGTGCGCGGACCGGGCGACGATTTCTGGCTATGGACCTTCGTGCTGCTGTTCGGCGGCAGCCAAGGGTCGCGCGGACCGATGATCTCCACATTGGCGACGCTGCGCTATCGCGGCATCCACTTTGGCCGCATCTATGGCCTGATCAGCATCGGCATGGGCCTGGGCGGATTCCTCGGCGCCTGGCTCGGCGGTCTGCTGCACGATTGGACCGACGGCTACGCCGCCGTGTTCATCCTCTCGGCCGCAGCCCTGGTGCTTGCGGCCGCATCGCTCGGCTCGGAGGCCGGCGCGCGCGAGCGACTTAGTCGCTGAGCGATTTCCGATCTGATGGAACCGCCAGCGGTTCCATCAGATCGGAAATGCGCGCACGGACTTTCGTGGTTCAACGGCACATTCCGTTCGGCTGATTACAGCCGAACGGAATGTGCTCTGAGATCGCCGAGTGCACGAAGTTGGCGATCAGGTCGAGGCGCTTGCTGTGCCAGGGATCGGGCACGCGGTTGTTGGTGATGTAGGCGAACGACACGCCCGACTCGGGATCGCCCCAGCAGTAGGACGTGCCGACACCGCCATGGCCGAAGACGCGCGGATTGGCGAAGCCGCCCAGCCCGCGGACATTTTCCGTCGTGCCGCGGATGTGCGGCCCCAGCCCGCGATGCATGGGCATGCCCATGAACTCGTCGACCCGGTCGCCGGTGTGGTTGCGGATGGCGTATTGCAAGGTCCGCGGCGAGACGATGCGCGTGCCGTTGAGCTCGCCGCCGGCAAGCATCATCTGATAGAGCGCCGCCATGGCGCGCGCCGTGCCGTAGCCCGCGCCGCCCGGCGCGCCGCCCTTGCGCCACTCCGCCGAGTTGGCGTCGGCATCGGGCCGCAAGCCGTCGCCGGCCGGCTTCGGCTCGTGCATGGCAGCGGCACGGCCGAATTCGGCTTCGGGCAGGCCGACATAGAGTTCGCGGCCGAGCCCGAGCGGTTCGGCGACGGTCTCGCGGATGACGTCGCGGAAATCCTTGCCGGTGACGGCTTCGATCAGCACGCCCAGGGTCCAGTGGGCGGTGAGGCCGTGATAGTGGACCTTCGAGCCGGGCGACCATTCGAGCGGGAAGTCGCAGACCACCTCGCGCAGCCGCTTGTGGTCGGCCCAGGCGTCCTTGCCGACGACGGCAGTGGGAAAGCCCGCCTGGTGGGTGATGGTCTGCAGGACCGTGATGTTGCCCTTGGCGTTCTTGCGGAACTCCGGAACGTGATCGGCGATCTTGTCGGAGAACGAGAAAAGCCCGCGCTCGGCCAGCGCCCACAGCGCGACGGCGGTCACCACCTTGGTGTTGGAATAGAGCAGCCACAGCGTGTCGTCCGCCGCCGCCTGCGGTTTCGGTTCGGTGACCGCGTTGCCGAAACTTCTATACAGCGCGAGCTTGCCGTGGCGGGCGAGCGCGATCTGGCAGCCGGGATAGCGGCCCTCGGCGATGTGCCGCTCGATCAGCGCGATCAGGCGATCGATCTGCTGATGGCGAAAGCCCAGCGAGTCGAGATCGGCCTGGGGCAGCGGAAAATTTGTGGCGACTTCGGGGCGGATAGCGGTGTCCATGGCGGTTCCTCCTGAGACGATCATATTATGGTTCGATGGCATGTCGATGAACCGCCCATCGACATATTGTGTTTCCAGAAAACTTTGCCACAATGCGCGCCATGTCGAACCGAATTCTCGATCGTATCGACTTCCCGAGTAGTCCCACTCAACGGCCGCGAGGCTAGCCGTGGCACCGGGCCTTGAGTCTTGCCACGCGCTGGTGCTCAACGCCGACTTTCGGCCGCTGTCCTATTTCCCGCTGTCGATCTGGTCCTGGCAGGACACGGTGAAGGCCGTGTTCCTCGACCGCGTCAGCGTCATCTCCGAGTACGACCGCAAGATCCACAGCCCCTCCTTCGAGATGCGGCTGCCCAGCGTCATCGCGCTCAAGGAATACGTCCCGGCGGCACGGCGGCCGGCCTTCACGCGATTCAACGTCTTCCTGCGCGACCGCTTCCACTGCCAGTATTGCGGCGGCAACTTCGCGACCAACGAGCTCACCTTCGACCATGTCGTGCCGAAGTCGCGCGGCGGTCGCACCGCCTGGGCCAATGTCGTGACCGCCTGCAGCCCTTGCAATCTCCTGAAGGGCAACCGGCTGCTGCGCGAGATCGGCATGCACGTGCAGCGCGCGCCCATCGAGCCGACCACGCAGGAGCTGCAGGAGAACGGCCGTGCCTTCCCGCCCGGCTACCTGCACGAGAGCTGGCGCGACTTCCTGTATTGGGACAGCGAGCTGGATCAGAACTGAGTCTCGCGCGCTCGAAGAGCGCGCGTTTGCTCAAATTCTTGTCGACAGCCAGATCGCCAGCCGCGAGCCGGCCTTGATGGCGGCGGTCAGCGCTTCGTAGGCCGGCGCCTGCTCGGCGCCGGCGGCGAGGGCGGTGTCCTTGTGCTCGATCTCCTCGGCGCGGAACTTCTCGATGGTGCCGCGCAGCTCGGCCTCGTCGTCGCCCAGCGCCGCGGCCTGGTGGGCATAGTGCTCGTCGATCGTCTCCTCGACCGCCACCGTGCAGGCCATCGCCGCCTTGTCGCCCATCAGCGCCGTCGCCGCGCCCAGGGCGAAGCCGGCCACGTTCCACAGCGGCGACAGCACGGTGGGCCGGATCCTGCGCTCGGCCAGCAGGCGGTCGAACACCTTGTTGTGCTCGCGCTCGGCCCGCGCCATGACGGCGATCTTGCGGCCGGCCTCGCCGTTGGCGCGGCCGGTCCAGCGCAGCGCGGCGAGCTGGCCCTGGTAGATGCGCACGGCGCCGAATTCGCCGGCCTGGTCGACGCGGATGGTGCGCTCGATCAATTCGCGGGCGTCGGCATCGCCGGGATTGCGGACCTCGCCGGTTTTCATGCGCGCGACCTCACCCATCGGGACACACCGGAGGCCAGCACGAAAGCCAGGCCGGCCGAGAGGATGGCGTTCCAGCCGGCCATCGAGATGCCCCACATCTCCCAGGCCGCCTGGTCGCAACGCACCATCTTGGCGCCGAACAGGTATTTCTTGAGCTGCTCCGGCGAGAGCCCGCGCGGCACGTTGCCCGAGCACGCCTGCGGGCCCTCCCACCAGTGATACTCGACGCCGACATGGAAGACGCCGATCGCGGCGGTGGCGAGGAGCGCCGTGATCGCCGTCAGCACCAGCACCAGGCCAAGCCGCGGCCACTTGAAGGCGGCGAGCGCCGCCAGGCCCGCCGCGATGGCCACCATGTGCGGCCAGCGCTGCAGGTAGCAGAGGTCGCAAGGCGGCAGGCCCACGACGTACTGGAAGTAATAGGCGCCGCCCAGCAACGCGCCGCTGCCCAGCGCGGCGAGCAGGCCGAGCTGGCTGGGAAGCGGCAGGCGTTGCAATGCGGCCACGGACATCACTCAGAAAAGATAGCGAAAGACGACGAAGCCGCCGACCAGGGCGATCAGGAACAGCCAGGTGACGAGCGTCAGCCGCTTCTCGATGAAGGCGCGGATCGGCTCGCCGAATTTCCACAGCAACGCTGACACGACGAAGAAACGGACGCCACGCGTCACAATCGACGCCCACACGAATGTGAACAGGTCGAAATGCGCCGCGCCCGAGGCGATGGTCACCAGCTTGTAAGGAATGGGCGTGAGACCCTTGATCAGGATGATCCAGATGCCGTACTGCGCGAAGCCGGCGCGGAACGCCGCCAGGCCCGACTCCATTCCGTAGGTCTTCACCACCCATTCGCCGATCGTCTCGAAGAAATAGTAGCCGATGGCGTAGCCCAAAAGCCCGCCCAGCACCGAGCAGACGGTGCAGACCAGCGCGATGCGGAAGGCCTTGGCGCGGTTGGCCAGCACCATCGGGATCAGCATCACATCCGGCGGGATGGGAAAGATCGAGCTTTCGAGGAAGGAAATGACGCCCAGTATGGGAATGGCGCGGGGGTGACCCGCGAGGCGGATCACCCAGTCGTAGAGGCTGCGCAGCATTATTCGGCAGCTTGCTTGAGGCTGGTCGGCACCGTCTCGCCCGCGAACAAGGCGGCCCGCGCGGCCTCGTACTCGGCCTTGAGCCGGGCCACGATCTCGGCGGCGGGCGGGGCGTCGAAGATCTGGCCGACGCCTTGGCCGGCGCCCCAGATGTCGCGCCACGCCTTGGCCTTGGAGTTGCCGCCCGAGCCGAAGTTCATCTTGCTCTTGTCGGCTTCGGGCAGCGCGTCGGGATCGAGGCCGGCGGCGGCGACGCTGCGCTTCAGGTAATTGCCGTGCACGCCGGTGAAGAGGTTGGTGTAGACGATCTCCTCGCCGTTCGAATCGATGATGCACTGCTTGTTGCCGTCGGTCGCGTTGGCTTCCCGGCTGGCCGTGAAGCGCGTACCGAGATAGGCGAGGTCGGCGCCCATGGCCTGCGCCGCCAGCACCGACGCGCCGTTGGCGATCGAGCCCGAGAGCAGCAGGCAGCCGTCGTAGAACTGGCGCACTTCCGGCACCAGCGCGAAGGGCGACAGGCGTCCGGCATGCCCGCCGGCGCCGGCGCAGACCAGGATCAGGCCATCGACGCCGGCCTGCAGCGCGCGCTTGGCGTGAGTGACGTTGGTGACGTCATGGAACACCAGGCAGCCATAGCGCTTGGCCGATTTCACCACGTCGTCGGGCGCGCGCAGCGAGGTGATCTGGATCGGCACCTTGTATTTCTCGCAGAGATCGACGTCGTGCTGCAGGCGGTCGTTGGAGCTGTGCACGATCTGGTTGACGGCGAACGGCGCCACCTTGCGGTCCGGATGCTTCTGCTTGTACTCGCGCAGCTCGGTGGTGATGCGCTGCAGCCAGGTCTCGAGCATTTCCTTCGGCCGCGCATTGAGCGCCGGGAAGGCGCCGACGATGCCCGCCTTGCATTGCTCGATCACCAGGTCGGGATTGGAGACGATGAACAGCGGCGCGCCGACCACCGGAATCGACAGGGTGTCGCGCAGCAGAGCCGGAAGGGCCATGATTTTTCGCTCCTTGAAAGGCCTGATTCCAGAATTCGGTCGGACCTAGCACGAAGCGCCGCGGTCGTCGTCTATTTCAGCAGCGTGTACGGACCGCCGCGCTCGAGCGCGCGCTTGTAGGCCGGTCGCGCCTGGATGGCGTCGACGAAGGCCTTGAGGCGCGGCAGGCGATCGCCCAGGCCGGCGCGGGCGGCGGCGGCCTCGAGGGGGAAGCTCATCTGGATGTCGGCGGCCGAGAAGTCGGCGCCGGCGAACCAGGCGCGGCTCGATAGCTCGCTTTCGAGGAAGGCGAAATGGTTGGAGATCTGCGGGCCGAGCAGCTGCTTGTCGGCGCCGGCCGAGATCAGGCGCGCGACGGGCCGCATCAGCAAGGGTATGCGCTCGGGCAGCTTGGTGAACACCAGCTTCAGGAACAGAAGCGGCATCAGCGAGCCTTCGGCGTAATGCAGGAAGTAGGTATAGCGCAGCCGCTCGGGCGTGCCGGGCGGCGGCGCGAACCGGCCGCTTCCGTAGGTCTCGACCAGGTATTCGAGGATGGCGCCCGATTCCGCCAGCGTCTTGTCGCCGTCGGTGATGACCGGCGACTTGCCGAGCGGATGGACGGCGCGCAGCGAAGCCGGCGCCTGCATCGTGGGCTCGCGCTTGTAGAGCTTGACCTCGTAGTCGAGGCCGAGCTCCTCCAGCATCCACAGCACACGCTGGGAGCGCGAATTCTCGAGATGATGAACCGTGATCATAATGGACCTGCCCGCCAGTTGCCGTGGAAGCCTGCCGGGACCCGGCTGCTCAATTGCGCGAGCGCCACCGGGCCGCGCGCGATATCGGTCGCCTCGAACACCGCGAGGTCGCTCCTGTCCTCGGCGGCGCGGTAGACGACGCTCAACACCCAGCCGTCGCCCTCGGCCGCATCGGGGCTGCGCGGCACGAACACCGGCTCGCTCAGGCGATTGCCGCGGGCGAGCCGCCAGTCCTGGTCCTTGCCGCTCTTGACGTCGTAATGGGTGAGCTGGTCGCCTTGCTCGTGGTAGCGGGCGGCGTGAGCGTTGGTCGTCACCGCCCAGCCGTGGCGGTAGTCGGCCATGGCGAGCCGCTCGTCGAAGCGCGGGAATTCGGCGATGCGGTCATCGAGCGGCACCTCGTGGAACGTCCTGCCCTTGCCGCCGAGGTCGAAGGTCCAGCGGAACAGCCGCGACGGCGGCGACTCCTTGCTCGAAGGCCGGCCGTCGGGCAGCGGGAAGAGCGGCGCGATGTCGTACTTCATCACGTCGATCACGACCCTGCCGTCGCTGGTGTCGTAATGGTTCATGGCGTGAAAGACGTAGCAGGGCGGCAAGGTCACCCACTGCACGCCGGCCACGGTGCCGTTGCGCGGCACGAAGGCGACGTGGGTGCCCTTGTCGGGTTCCCAGGCGAAGGGTGGCAGTCCGCTCTTCGCCCGCTCCATCGATCCGGTGAGCGGGAAGACCGGCACGACGATCCAGTTCTTCGTCACGGCGAAATCGTGGATCATGCTGGCGAAGGGAATCTCGAGCATTTCGGCGCGCGTGATGCGGCCGTCCTTGTCGGCGACGTGAAGGCTCACGAAAGGCGTGAACGGTCCTTTGGCCGAATAGCCGAAGAAGATCATCTCGCCGGTTTGCGGATCGACCTTCGGATGCGCCGTGAAGGGGCCTTTCACCTTGCCGCCATAGGTCTCGTATCCCTCGGGCTCGAGACTGGCCGGACCGAGCAGGAAAGGCGCGTGGCCCTCTTCCAGCGCCATCAGCCGGCCGGCGTGCCAGACGATGTTGGTGTTGGCGGTGGTCGAGTTGAGGTTGGCCGCGCGCGGATCGGTCAGGCGCGGGTTGCCGAAGCTTGCGACCAGGCTCTCGCCCGCCGCGTGCTCGACCAGCCATTTGGGCGTGCGCACCCAGCGGTTCCGGTAGGAGGCGCGGCCGTTCTCGAGATGGAAAGCGTGGATCATGCCGTCGCCGGCGAACCAGTGATAGGGACCGCGCGGCGCGAACTGCGGATTGGGGCCGTTGCGGTAGAGCGTGCCGTGCAGCGCCTTCGGCATGTCGCCCTGGATCCTGAGGTCGGGCTCATCGCTCTCGCTGTGGATCGGCGCGTAGTAGCCGCTCAGGAAGGGATCGTCGGTCGGCCGAGGCTTGGGCCCATCGGCCTGGACGCGCCGCGCCACGCCTGTCGACAGCAGGCCGGCCAGGCCCGCGGCCTGCATCATGTGCCGTCGAGGAAGCGTGATCGGCTTTGCCATGGCGGCACTCCTTCGGAGCGAGCTTAGCCCGTCCGCAGCCAAATCACAGCGGACCCGGCCGCCAGTTGCCGTGAAAGCCCGCCGGCACCTTGCTGCTGAGATGGGCGAGCGCCACCGGACCCTGGGCGATGTCGGTCGCCTCGAACACGGCGAGGTCGCTGCGCGCTTCCTCCGAGCGGTAGATCACGCTCAGAACCCAGCCATCGCCCTCGGCGGCGTCGGCGCGGCGCGGCACGAACACCGGCTCGCCGAAGCGGTCGTCGGCGCCGGCGTTCCAGGTGGCGTTGCGGCCGTTCACCAGGTCGTAATGCGTGATGCCCTCGCGGCGGCGCACGCCCGCCGCGGCGATGTTGCCCGAGACGGTCCAGCCGTGACGATAGTCGCTCATGCAGAAGCGCTCGTCGAAGCGCGGGAACTCGCCGGCGCGGTCGTCGAGCTGGGTCTCCTGGAAGGTGTTGGCCTTGCCCGTGAGATCGAAGGTCCAGCGGAACAGCCGCGCCGCCGGCGTCTCCTTGGTCGAGGGCGAGCCGTCGGGCAGCGGGAAGAGCGGCGCTGTGTCGTACTTCATGACGTCGATCACGACCTTGCCGTCGGCAGTCTCGAAGTGATTCATCGGATGGAACACGTAACACGGCGGCGCCGTCACCCACCTGGTGTCGGCCACGGTGCCGTTCCTCGGGATGAAGGCGATGTGCGTGCCCTTGTCGGGCTCCCAGGCGAAGGGCGGCTTGCCGCCCATGGCGCGCTCCATCGAGCTGGTGAGCGGGAAGATCGGCACCACGATCCAGTTCTTCGTCACCGCGAAGTCGTGGATCATGCTGGGGAAGGGACCTTCGAGGATTTCCGCGCGCGTCACCTTGCCCTCGGCGTTCACGGTCTGGATGCTCACCTCCGGGGTGAAGCGGCCCTTGGCCGAGTAGCCGAAGAACACCATCTCGCCGGTCTTCGGGTCCATCTTGGGATGGGCGGTGAAGGGGCCGCAGAGTTTGTCGCCGTACGTCTCGTAGCCTTTCGGCATCAGGCTCGCCGGGTCGAGCGCGAACGGCGCGTGCGCTTCTTCGAGCGCCAGAAGCTTGCCGGCATGCCAGACGATGTTGGTGTTGGCGATGGTCGAATTGAGCGCCATCACCCGGGGATCGGTGAAGCGCGGGTTGCCGAAGGTGCCGGACAGGCCTTCGCCCTCCTTGTTCTCGATCTCCCATTTGGGCGTGCGCACCCAGCGGTTCTTGTAGGCGGCGTTGCCGTTCTCGATGTGGAAGGCGTGGATCATGCCGTCGCCGCCGAACCAGTGGTACGGCCCGCGCGGCGCGAACTGCGGGTTGGGGCCGTTGCGGTAAAGCGTGCCGCAAAGCTCCTTCGGCATCTCGCCGGTGATCTGCAGATGGCCGGCATCGGCCTCGGTGTTCACCGGTCCGTAGTAACCGCGCAGGAAGGGATTGTCGGTCGGGAAGGCCTTGGCCATGGCACGCTCCTGCTCTCGATAGTTAACGGTAACGCTGTGTAATTATCCGACGCTATCAATACACACTGTTCCCCGCAAGAGAAAACTAGGGCCCTGAGACCCTGATGTTCGCGGCCGCTCAGGCGGCTCTGTCGATGGTCTTTATGGCAAGAGGAGGGATGCCTGACTTCTCTGCCACGGTCCGGTCCTGCTCCTCGATGACGCCACGCGCTTGGCCGTCACCGTCGACCAGGGCTTCGGCAGGAACTCTCCGGTTCGAACGCTGCGAGCCGTCCTCGTAGGTCACGTTGAAGAATACGAATTCTGCCCGGGCGCGGGCGCCAGGTTTCTTGGCCATGAAGCTCTCCAATTGCGTGCGGGGGGCGGTCTCCATAGCACGTCGGGGTGGCGCGGGTGGGAAGTTCCGGATGCTGCGTCAATGATGGATGTGGGCTAATCGGCCGGTGCCGGGGAAGGCGCCGCGCGGCCGGCCGCGGCGCGGTTCTCGATCCTCCGGCAGACGATATGTCCTGCGACGCCGGTCGCCAGGATCAGGAGCCCGCAGCCGAGCTGGGTGGCGACGGCGCCCATCAGCTCGAAGGACCAGGTGGCGAGCAGGCTGGCCGCCAGCATGGCGGCGGCCATCACGACCAGGCGCAGGCGAAAGACACGGGCGATGTCGTGGCCGTGGAACACGGTCTGCATGCGGGTGATCATGGGCACGAAGAAGAACGGCCCGCCCAGGCCCGCGAACAGCCCGCCCACCATCATCGACGGCAGGAGCGCGGCCGAGGGCAGCAGCCAGACCGAGAGCGCGAGCCAGGAAAAGCCCGACCCCATGACGACGTAGCCCATGAACATGGTCGACATCGGACGCTTGAGCCGCACGCTGCCGGCGATGATGTTGCCGCTCACGTCGCCTACGCCATAGGCGCCCATGACCAGCGCGTAGGCCGCCAGGTCGCCGAAGCCCAGGAAGGTCGGCCGGTATTCGGTGACGATCAGCGCGATGGCGAGGCTGAGCGCCACCATCCACGGACCGTTCAGGACGGCGTTGATGATCAGGATGATGCCCATGCTGGGCTCGCTCAGCATCAGCCGGAAACCGGCGGTGAGCGCCTCCCAGGCGCCGCGCCAGCCGGGAAGCATGCGCACCGGATCGGCCTGGCCGCCGATCAGCCGGTCGCGCGCGGCGTGCAGCGCCAGGCCGGAGACGATGAAGCCCAGCGCCGTCACGGTGAGGAAGTGGATCACCGGCATGAAGAGATGCAGGAGTGCCGCCACCATCGGCCCGACCAGGCGGGCGATGCGGTAGGTGGCGTCGAACAGGCCGTTGATCGCCTGCTGGGCGTCGCGGTCGCGCACCAGGGTGGGGATGGTGGATTGCAGCGCCGGCGAGAACACCATGCGGAGCGAGGCGAGCCCGACCGAGGAGACGATCAGGAGCGTGATCGAGAGGCCCGAGAAATAGAAGCCGACCACCGGCAGGAAGGCGAAGGCCGCACTCCAGGCGCGCGAGCCGATCATCGCCCGGTCGGGCCGCCAGCGGTCGAACACCACGGCGCCGAACAGGCCCGCGACCAGCATGGCGACGTACTGCACGCCGGTGACGAGGCCCGCCATGTTGCCGGCGACCTCGACCGCCAGCCACACGCTGGCGACGCGGAACAGATCCTCGCCGATGGTCGAGGTGCAGAGGCCGGACCATACGGTCAGCACGGCACGGTCGGCGAGCGGTCGGAAGACGGGCAGCATCAGCGCACCCAGACGCCCCCGTCCTTGTTCCTGTAGCCGAGCGACAGGTAGGCGGCATCGACCAGCGCCTGGCCGCGCGCGTTCATCAGCAGGCCGGGGCCCATCTGGTTCATGGTGTAGCCGAAGGAAAGCCCGGCGGCGGGATCGGCGAAGCCCAGCGAGCCGCCGGCGCCGACATGGCCGAAGGCCGGGCCGCCCATGATCACGCTGTCGACATCCGGGCCGAACAGCGTGGCGCCCATGCTGCGCCTGCGATTGTCCATCGACTTCATGAAGCCCAGCGCGAAGCGCGTCGGTATGCGCAAGGTGGCGTCGTCGTGCGTGGCCATCGAGACCTCGCCCATGCGCGCCAGCGTCTTGCCATCGACGAGCTTGCCGCCGCCATTCGCCAGCGGCGCATACATGCCGGCCAGCCCGCGTGCATTGGTGACACCGTTGGCCGCACCGATCTCGGCGGCATGCAATTCGCGGGCGTTGGCGCCCTTGGTGCGCCAGGCGCCGACGTTGAAGAAGAACAGCGAGGCGATCGACTGCTTGTCGGTGCCGAGATCGCGCATGAAGGGCGTCACCGCATCGGCTGCCTTGTAGACATAGGGCGTGATCGGCGCGACCCGCGGTTCGATCTCCTCGGGCAGGCCGATCCAGAAATCGAGGCCCAACGGTTGCGCCATCTCTTCCCGGAAGAACGTGCCGAGCGACTTGCCGCTGGCGCGCCGCACCATCTCGCCCACCGTCCAGCCGAAGGTGAAGCCGTGATAGCCGTTGCGCGTGCCGGGTGGCCAGAACGGCACCTCGTCGGCCAGGCGTCGCGGTCATGTAGTCCCATTCGAAGGGGCCGCTGTCCTTCACCGGCGCGCGCAACGCCGGCACGGCCGAGGAGTGATCCAGCATCATGCGGGTGGTCACGCGCTCCTTGCCGTGCTGGCCGAACTCGGGCCACAGCGCGACGACCGGCGCATCGAGGTCGAGCGTGCCGCGGCTTGCCAGCACATGGGCGCAGAGCGCCGTGGCGCCCTTGGTGCAGGAGAACACGATGCTCACCGTGTCCCTGGTCCAGGCCGCGTTGGTCTTGGGATCGGCGACGCCGCCCCACAGATCGACGACGGTCTCGCCGCCCATCGTCAGGCAGACCGAGGCGCCGACCTCGCCGTGGCTGTCGAAGTTCTTCTTGAAGGCCTCGGCGACACGCTCGAAGCCCGGCTTGCAGAGTCCGTCGGTCATCGCTCTCTCTATTTCGGCATCGGCAGCTTGAAGGCCTCGAGCAGGAAGCGCGCGGCATGCGACAGCGCCGAATCGTTGATGCCGTGGCCAACGCCCTGGGCGATGTGCAGGCCGACCTTGATGTCGTTCTGCTGCAGCGTCTCGGCGGCGCGTTCGCTCAGCACGTGGGGCAGCATCTCGTCGCTGTCGCCGTGCGCCAGCAGGATCGGCGGCCGCGACTTGATCTCGTCCTTCAATATGTCCGGCCCGGCCAGCATGCCGGAGAAGCCGACGATGCCGGCGAGCGGCCTGGCGCGGCGCAGGCCGACATGCAGCGCCATCATCGTGCCCTGCGAGAAGCCGACCAGGCAGGTCTTGCTCTCGTCGAGCCCGTACTCGGCCAGCTTCTCGTCGAGGAAGGCATCGATGTCGGGTGCGGCGCTGCGCGCGCCGGCGAGCGCCAGCGCCGGATCGAGGCGGGAGACGGGAAACCATTGATAGCCCATCGGATTGCCCTCGCACCGCTGGGGCGCGTTGGGTGCGAGGAACAGCACGTCGGGCATCAGCGGCGCCAGCACCGGGGCGAGCCCGATCAGGTCGTTGCCGTCGGCGCCGTAGCCGTGCAGCAGGACCACGAGGTGGCCGGGCTTGCCCTTGTTGTGCGGACCGTAGCTGGGGCCGTCGAGCTTGGTCATTTGGCTTTGGCCTCCGTCTTGAGCGGCTTGGGACCCCAGTCGGGCATGCTGCGGCGATAGTGCCAGAGCAGCAGCGCCGCGGCACTGCGCCAGGGCCGCCACTGCTCTGCGATTTTGATCAGTCGCTTGGCGTCGGGCCGCTTGCGCATCTTCTTCAGATGCTGCGCCGCGACCATCAGCCCGAGATCGAGGCCGGGCATGATGTCGGGCCGGCCGTGGGCGAACATCAGGTAGATCTCGGCCGTCCACGGCCCGATCCCCTTGGCCTGGCACAGCATGGCGATGGCCGCCTGGTCGTCGAGCGCGTGCAGGGCGTCGAAGTCGATGCGGCTTTCGACGATGTCGGTGGCCAGGCTGCGGCCGTAGCGCATCTTGGCACCGGACAGGCCCACGGCGCGGAGCTGCTCGTCGGTGAGCGCCAGGAAATCGGCCGGCTCCATGCTGGGCACCGCGGCCTCCAGGCGGAGCCATATGCTGCGCGCGGCGTGGACCGAAACCTGCTGGCCGATGATCGAGCGCATCAGACCGCTGAATCCGCCGGGCACCACGCGCAGTTCGGGGTGGCCGACCTCCTTCAGGATGCGCGCGAAATCGGGATCGACTTTCGCCAGATGCCGCATCGCCTTCTTGAGATTGGCGGCATCGAGAACCACCGGAGCTTTTGTCGCCATGATGGGCCCGGCATAGCACGCCGCGTGAGGCCGCTGTAACGTCGGAACATGAGCGTCGTCACGCGTTTTGCCCCCAGCCCGACCGGCGAGCTGCATCTCGGCTCCGCCTATTCGGCCTGGACGGGCTGGCATCGTGCGCGCGAGGCCGGCGGCACCTTCCTGGTGCGGATCGAGGATATCGACATCCGCCGCTGCCGGCGCGAATACGAGACGGCGATCCTCGCCGACCTGAAATGGCTCGGTTTCCACTGGGACGGCGACGTGCGGCGACAATCCGATCATTTCGCCGACTACGGCAAGGTGCTCGACCAGTCTCGACCGGCGTGGCCTTATCTACCCTTGCTTCTGCAGCCGCGCCGACATCGAGCGCGAGGTGGCGGCCTCGGCCAATGCCCCGCAGGGCCCGGACGGACCGTTGTATCCCGGCACCTGCCGGCATCTGTCGGTGCAGGAGCGGCGCGACCGCCTCCGGGCGGGGCGTGAGCATTGCCTGCGGCTCGACTCCGCGCGCGCCGCGACGGAGGCCGGGCCCTGCCACTTCGTCGACGAAGGCCTGGGTCGCGTCGAAGGGCAGCCGTTGCTGCTGGGCGACTTCGTGATCGCGCGCAAGGATACGCCGACCAGCTATCATCTTGCGGTCACCGTCGACGATCATCTGCAGGGCGTGACCCTGGTGACGCGCGGGATCGACGTGCTGCCGTCGACCCATGTCCACGTCCTGCTGCAGAAACTGCTGGGCTACGCCACGCCGCACTATGCGCACCACGCGCTTTTGACCGATCCTGCCGGCCGCCGTTTCGCCAAGCGCGACCGCGACATGACCATCCGGGCGATGCGCGAGGGCGGAATGACGCCCGGGGAAGTCATCGCGCGCGCACTGGCGGCGGCCGCGATCGCGGCCTAAAATTCCGGCATGGAACGACAAGAAGAACTGGCCGTCGGGAGGCGGCTGCTCGGGCATATCGACGGCCGCACGACCGACCTGGCCGGCGACATGTTCCGCAACCGCGTCTCGGCCTACTCGTGCCGCGAGCGCGCGAGGCTGGAGCGCGACCGGCTGTTCCGCGATCAGCCGATCTTCATGGGCCTCGCCACGCGCCTGGCGAAGGCCGGCGACTATCTCACCGAGGACGTGGCCGGCATGCCGGTGCTGATGACCCGCGGCGCCGACGGGCGGGTGATGGCGTTCGCCAACATCTGCCGCCACCGCGGCGCGCCGGTGGCGCAAGGCTGCGGCAACGCGCGGGCCTTCACCTGTCCCTATCACGGCTGGACCTACGATCTCGCCGGCCGGCTCCTGGGCACCACCGACAAGGTGGGCTTCGCCGGAATCGATCTCGCCAGCCACGGGCTGGTCCGTCTGCCGGCGGTGGAGCGCCACGGCATGCTGTTCGTGCGGCCCAAGCCCGTGCAGCCGGGCGAGACGGCCGAGCTCGATGTCGATTCCGGCCTCGGCCCGCTCGCGGCCGACCTCGCGGCGCTCCGGCTGGAAACCTATCCGATGTTCTCGGCCGATCGCGTCGCGCCGCGCATCAACTGGAAGTTCGCCATCGACACCTTCCTCGAGGGCTATCACATCCCGCATCTGCATCGGAAAACCATCGCGCCTTACTTCATCGGCAATGTCGGCACCTTCGACGGCGCCGGTCTGCACGGCCGCATGTGCGTGGCGCGCACCTCGATCGAGGGCGTGCGCGGCGTGCCCGAGGGCGAGCGCAACTACCGCCCGCACGTCATCTCGATCTACCAGCTCTTCCCCAACACCATCGTGATCTGGCAGGTCGACCATATCGAGATCTGGCGCGCCTTCCCCGGCCACGACGATCCCGGCCGCTGCGACGTCGAGATGACGATCTACAAGCCGGCCGACACCGACAGGTCCGATGCCTATTGGGAGAAGAATCGCGACATCGCCATCCGCACGGTGATGGAGGAAGACTTCCCGCTGGGCGAGCGCATGCAGATCGGCTTCGAATCGGGCGCCACCGGGGAAGTGGTCTACGGCCGCAACGAGCCGTCGCTGGTCCATTTTCATACCTCGATCCGCAACGCGCTGGGCGTCGCGGCGTAGGTCTCTTTCGGCAAGCTTGGCGAAGCCGGCCTCGCGTTGAGGTTTATTTAAGCATCGCTCGGAGTTTGTCAAGTGTTACTTGTAAATATGCTTAAGGAAGTCGAATTGAATTTTCGGGTGCCATAGCGCCCGAAAATCCCGTTCCGGCCGCCGTGAAGCAGCGCGGCACGCGGACCTTGCCCATTGCCGGTCGCTGACAGGGCTGGCAATTGGATAGAGTTCCTGTTGGCCCCGCTCGATTGAGGTATCTGCATGCAACGCACCAAGCCGCCGTTCCGCGCCGACCAGGTCGGCAGCCTGCTGCGCAGCGCGCCGGTCAAGGAGGCGCGCACCAAGCGCGCCACCGGCGAGATCGCGCCGGCCGGGCTGAAGGCAGTCGAGGATGCCGAGATCAGAAAGCTGGTCGCCAAGCAAGAATCGATCGGCCTGCAGGCGGTGACCGACGGCGAGTTCCGTCGCTCGTGGTGGCACTACGATTTCCTCAGCCATCTCGACGGCGTCGAACTGGTGAGCGTCGCGCAGGGCCTGCAGTTCAAGGGTACGCAGACCAAGGCCGAGGGGCTGCATGTCCACGGCAAGATCGACTTCTCGGCCAGCCATCCGATGATCGATCATTTCAAGTTCCTGAAGTCGGTCGCCAAGGCGGTGCCCAAGATGACCATTCCGTCGCCGACGGCGCTGCATTATCGCGGCGGCCGGCAGGCGATCGAGAAATCGGCCTATCCCGACATGGAGCCGTTCTTCGCCGACCTCGGAAAGGCCTACGCCAAGGCGGTGCGCGCCTTCGGTGAGGCGGGCTGCACCTACCTGCAGCTCGACGAGGTCTACGTGGCCTATCTCTGCGACGAGGCGCAGCGCGACTACCTGCGTGGCCGCGGCGACGACCCGGACAGGCTGCTCGACGTCTATGCCGACCTGGTGAACGCCGCCTGCGCCGGCCGCACGCCTGAAATGACGATCTCCATGCATCTCTGCCGCGGCAACTTCCGCTCGACCTGGATGGCGCAGGGTGGCTACGAGCGGGTGGCCGACATCCTGTTCAACAAGATGGGCGTCGACGCCTATTTCATGGAATACGACACCGATCGCGCCGGCGGCTTCGAGCCGCTGCGCTTCCTGCCCAAGAACAAGCAGGTCGTGCTGGGCGTGATGACGTCGAAGACCGGCGCGCTGGAAAGCAAGGACCAGCTCAAGCGCCGGATCGACGAGGCGGCGAAGTTCGCGCCGCTCGACCAGCTTTGCCTGTCACCCCAGTGCGGCTTCGCCAGCACGGAGGAGGGCAACCTGCTGGTCGAGGACGAGCAATGGGCCAAGCTCGAACGCTGCGTGGAGGTGGCGAGGGAGGTGTGGGGATGACGCACGTCATGTCATGGCTGGGGGCGCGCCACTGCAGTGGCGCGTCTTCTCATCCTCATGCGGACCGCGGGCGTCTCGCCCGCATCATGATCATGAGCGGGCCAGAGGCCCGCGGTCCGGAAGACCATGACGCGCCACTGGAGTGGCGCGCCCCCAGCAAAGATTCGCGTCAGGAATCACCGCCCCTCGAGCTGCTGATTCACCCAGACCTGGACGGTGTTCAACTCGAGGAACCGATGCGCCGACTTGCGCTCCTGCTCGTCGGCGACGTTGCCGACGATGACCGCGACCACGAGGTCGCACTTGTAGGCGACGGCGATGCCCTCGGCGAAGCGCTGGGCGCCGTTCCTGAGCTTGTACTTGTAGAGGCGTGCGCGGCCGACGAGGTCGGTGATGCGGATGCGGCTTCCATCCGCCACCGGCGCGAACCGCTCGTCCAGAAGGTCGATGTCGGTGACGCGATCGACTTCGTCGTCGGTGACGACGCCGGTATCGCAATTGCCGCAGAAGCCGAGCTTGGGCCGGACATAGACGTCGGTCGTGTCGCGGCGCCAGCCGCGCCCGGGCGGCCAGCCGTCGCGCGGGAACGGCCAGGCGATCGGATGCCAGCCGGCGCCGTCGGTCGGCCCCAGTTTCACCCGCTCATGGCCGACCGCGGCGAGGCCGGCCAGCGCGGCGAGCAGGCCTCCGCCCAGCGACATCTGGATGACCGTGCGGCGGTTCAGCATCGTTTACTTCAGTCCGGCCACCGTGCGTGCCTGGCCGTTCAGCTCGAGGATGTGCATGCCGGTGTTGGCGCGATCGACGATGTAGATGTAGCCGCGCGCATCGGTCTCGACATTGTTGGTCTGGATGGCGGTCTTGCAGCGGTCCTTGCCGTCGATCTTGACGCAGCGCTTGTCGGTCTTGTCGGTGATCGCCGGAATGAAGTAGCCGACCTCCTTCGGATTGAAGGGATCGCGGATGTCGAGCGCGCGGACGCCGGCATTGAAGTAGGCGATGAAGGCCATCTTCTTGTAGTAGACCGGCTCCATGCTTTCGTTCGAGGAATGCGCGCCGAAGCGGCCGCCGCGCTGGCAGAAATCGCCGCTCGCCTCGGGCACCGTCCAGTTCGACACCATCATCGGCCGGTTCTCGATCGAGATGTCGGCGAACCACACCATCTGCCGGGCTTCCTGGCATTCGTTCAGGATCGCCTCGTCGACGATCATGACGATGTCGCGTTTTCCGCCATCCTTGTCCTTGGCGAACTCGGCGATCGGCATCTGCTGCATGGGGAAGGTCGTGTGCGCGCCGTTCCAGCCCGACATCATGAGCTTCGAGATTTCCGGCGCGCGCAGATTGTCCGGCGTCGGCTCCTTCGGTCCCTTGAGCAATTTTTCGCGGTCGACGATCTGCAGCACACCGCCCTTGTTGGTGCCGTAGCCGAAATAGACCCGGTTGCCCTGCGGCCCGGTCGAAATCGGTCCGTGCAGCTCGGTCGGCACCGCGCCTGTCGCGCCGGGCTCCTGGCCGGGCAGGCCGAAGTCGCGGATCTTCACCGGATGGGCGGGATCCGAAAGATCGTAGATCTGGGTCATGCGCCGCGTGCGCCAGTCGGGGGCGCCGGAGACGAGGTAGGCGATGCCGGTGTCGCACTCCCACCAGTTCTTGTGCGTGTCCTTGAGGCCGTCCAGCCGCGTCAGCAGCACCGGATTGGCCGGATCGGCGACGTTCCAGATCTCATGCGCCTCACCGCCGAAGGTGCGCAGCATGTAGACGGCGGATTTGTCGGCGCGCGGCAGTTGGCTGCCGTCGCACAACCGCACCATCTGCGCGCCGCCTGCCTCGTAGGTGCCCGGTGCGCCCGGCAGATGGCGCAGATATTTCGGGTTGGCGGGATCGGTGACGTCGACGATCGACGTGCCATTGGGCTCGGCCTTGCCGGTCATGGGATTGACCGGGTTGGGAATCTCGTCGGTGCCGCCGTGGTGGCCGATATAGGCGATCCAGCGCTCACCCTGGCGATGGATCGTCGGCTGGTAGGCGCTGCGCGCCTGCAGGTCGCTCCAGCCGGCGAGCCTCATGTTCGAGGCCTCCGGGGGTGCGCCGATCTTCTGCTGCTGGGCGTTTGCGGCGTCCGCCGCGACCAAGAAGCCGACGATAAGCAGAGCCTGTCGTAGCATGGCGTTCCCTCCGGATTTTGGCCGAGTATACAGCATCGCCGACTGCCGGCAGCCGGCGGCAGGGGGAGGCAATTGCATATCTTCCCGTCGTCTCGACGACGGGGAGGCTGGGGGCTTTCACGGTTGTTTGATTCGATGGCGTCTCGTCGGTTGGTAGGGTTCGCCAACCAAGGGGAGGAACGCAATGTCGAACAATGGTCTCGTTGCCGGCCTGGGCATCGTCGGGCTGGGTTTCGCCTTCGCAGCACCGGCCGATGCGCAGTTGCTGGCGCGCAAGGATCTGTCGCTTGCCACAGCGCTCACCATCGCCACGACGGCCGCCGATCTCTGCAAGAGCCAGGGCTACACCGTGTCGGTGACGGTGGTCGGCCGCAACGGCGAGATCATCCTGCAGATGCGCGGCGACAACGCGCCGCCGCACACCATGGAGAACTCCTTCCGCAAGGCCTATTCGGCCCGCACCTTCCGCGTGCCGTCGGGCGAGCTGGTCAAGCGGGTCAAGGACAACCCGACCGCGCCCTTCGTCTATCTCAGCAACGTGGTCGCCGCCCAAGGCGCCCTGCCGATCAAGGTCGGGGACGACGTGATCGGCGCGGTCGGCGTTTCGGGCGCGCCCGGCGGCGAGAAGGACGAGGTCTGCGCCAAGGCCGGGATCGACAAGGCGGCCGACACGCTGAAATAGGCGGCCTGTTCAGCGGTAGTGCGACGGTCCACCTTCGTCGCGCCGGGCGTTTTCCAGATATCGAATAACGCTCCTTGACGGCCGTGAAAGACAGGGCGCACGATCTCCGCAACGAAGAATTAAAAAGAGTACGCATCCACAAAGAGATGCGCGCGTCGGCTTAGCTCAACAGCCACAGCCACGGAGGAAACATGATCACGCTCACCATCAACGGGCAGTCGCGTCAGGTCGACTCGGCCGACGACACGCCGCTGCTCTGGGTTATCCGCGAGCAGCTGCAGATGACCGGCACCAAGTTCGGCTGCGGCGCCGGCCTGTGCGGCGCCTGCACCGTGCATCTCGACGGCGTCGCGGTGCGTTCGTGCCAGACGTCCGCCAAGGACGCGGCCGGCAAGAAAGTCACCACCATCGAAGGGCTGGGCGGCGGCAAGCCGCATGCACTGCAGGTGGCCTGGGAGGCCGAGCAGGTGCCGCAATGCGGCTACTGCCAGTCCGGCCAGATCATGCAGGCGGCATCGCTGCTGGCCAAGAACCCCGATCCGACGAAGCAGGAGATCGTCACCCACATGGACGGCAATCTCTGTCGCTGCATGACCTATGGCCGTATCCAGCGCGCGATCGTTCGCGCCGCTGCCGATATGCGCTCCAAGTCGGGAGCCTGAGCCATGACCAAAATAGATCGCATCGGTTATCCGTCGGACCTCAAGCGGCGGAATTTCCTGATCGGCTCCAGCGCCGCCGGCCTGGCCTTCGGCTATGTCGCGGTCACGGGCATGAACGGCATCAGCGAAGCGCTGGCCGCCGGCAACTTCGGGCCGACCGCCTGGTACTCGATCGCGCCGGACGGCAAGGTCACCGTGATGGTCGGCAAGGCCGAAATGGGCCAGCACGTGTCGTCGGCCATGGCGCAGATCGTGGCCGAGGAGCTCGAGGCCGACTGGCGCATGATGAACATCCAGCTCGTCGACAACGACCCCAAGTACAACGATCCCGTGCTCGGCGCATTGATCACCGGCGGGTCGTGGAGCGTGCGCATGAACTTCGACGCGATGAGCCGGGCGGGCGCCGCCGGACGCATCACGTTGATCGATGCGGGTGCTGCGATGATGGGCGTGCCGGCCGGTGAGTGCCGTGCCAGCAACAGCCAGGTCATCCACAGCAAGAGCGGCAAGAAGGTGAGCTACGCCAAGATCGTCTCGGAAGGAAAGGCGAGCAAGGTGTGGACCGCCGACGAGCTGAAGGCGATCAAGCTCAAGACTCCCGACCAGTACACGCTGATCGGCCACTCGGTGCCGCAACTCGACATCCCGCCCAAGACCAACGGCACGGCCAAGTACGGCATCGACGCCATGGTGCCCGGCATGCTCTACGGCAAGCCGGTCGTGCCGCCGGTGCGCTATGGCGCCAAGGTGGTGACGATCGACGAGTTGTCGGCCAAGAAGGTCAAGGGCTTCGTCAAGGCGGTCACCCTCGACGACAAGACCGGCACCACGACAGGGTGGGTGGTCGCGGTGGCCACGACCTACCCGGCGGCCAAGGAGGCGGCCGAGGCGCTCAAGATCGTCTACGACAACGGTCCCAACGCCCAGGTCTCCGACCAGACGCTGATCGACGAGGCCAAGCGGCTGCAGAAGGCCGGCGATTCGGGCCAGCTCTTCGTCAAGAAGGGCGATTCCGCCGCGGCGATCGCCGGTGCTGCCAAGGTGATGGAGGCCGAGTATCTCACTTCCATCAACATCCATGCGCCGCTCGAGCCGATGAATGCGCTGGCCTACGAGAAGGACGGCGTGTGGCACATCCACACCGGCAACCAGTTCGCCTCGCGCACCGGCGGCATCGCCGCGGGCGCGCTCGGCATCGATCCCAAGAACGTGGTGCTGCACCAGTACTTCATCGGCGGCGGCTTCGGCCGGCGTCTCGATGGCGACATGGTGGTGCCGGCGGTGCTGGCGTCGAAGGCCGTCGCCAAGCCGGTGAAGCTGATCTATGCGCGCGAAGACGACATGGCGATGGATTTCACCCGGCCGCTTACCTATCAAAAGGTGAAGGCCGGGCTGGACGCCGACGGCAAGCTGATCGGCCTGGCACATGACGTCGTGTGCGCCTGGCCGACGGCGCGCTGGGGCATCCCGGCCTTCCTGACGCCATCGGTCGACAAGAAGGGCCCGCTCGACAGCTTCACGGTGAATGGCGCGGACTTCTGGTACACCGTGCCCAACCACCAGGTCCGCGCCATCCTGAACGAGCTGGCGCAGAAGGCGACGCCCTCCGGCCAGCTCCGCTCGGTGGCGCCGGGTTGGACCTTCTGGGCGGTCGAAAGCATGATCGACGAGCTCGCCCATGCCTCGGGCAAGGACCCCGTCGACTACCGTCTCGCGCTGCTCGACGGCGCCGGCGACAATGCCGGCGGCGCCAAGAAGCTCGCCAACGCGTTGCGCACTGCCGTCGGCCGCTCGGGCTATGGCGCGGTGACGTTGCCCAAGAACAGCGGCATCGGCATCGCCTGCGTGAGCTCGCAGGAGCGCGCCACCGCGACCTGGACGGCCTGTGCCGCGCAGGTCGAGGTCAATCCCGCCAACGGCGAGTTCAAGGTCAACCGCCTGACCCTCGCCATGGATCTCGGCACGGTGGTCAATCCCGACGGCGTCAGGTCGCAGATCGAGGGCTCGGCGCTGTGGGGCATGTCGCTGGCGCTGTTCGAAAAGGCGCCGCTCGAGAAAGGCGCGCTCCAGGTCTCCAACTTCGGCGACTACACGCCGATGCGCATGAGCCAGATGCCGGACCTCGACATCAGCGTCATCGCCAGCAACGACCCGGCGTCGGGCTGCGGCGAGCCCGGCGTCACCGTGGTGGCGCCGGCGATCGCCAACGCCATCTTCAACGCGGTGGGCGCGCGGGTGCGTTCGCTGCCGATCACGGCGGAGGCGGTGAAGGCGGCGATCAAGGCCTGATCCCGCCAGCCGGGACCAAGCGAAGGGGCGGCCGAGGCCGCCCCTTTTGCCGCCTTGATGTCGGCGCGCCGTTTCGCCAATTTGGGGTGATGACGATGGCGCACCTCGTGCTCTTCTTTCTCGCCGGCGGCGCGGCGACGTTTCCGCTGACGCTGATCGCGCTGCGCTATGCCGCCTCGTTGGCGCCCGCCAGCAGCTTTCTCGCAGAGAATCGGCCGCGGCTTCGAGGCGGCGCTCAGCCTGTCGTTCGTGATCTGGATCGCGGGCGCGCTGGTCTTCTACGTGATCGCGCTGCAGATCGAGCGCCAGAAGCCGTGCGACCAGCAGCACACCAACCAGCTCACCGCGCCCTGCCGCAAGCTGCTGGGCGCGGCGGATTAGGACCTGCTAGGCCTTGACCTTGTAGAGCGCGAGCGGATTGTCCCAGAACGTCCGCCGCGCCAATTCCAGCCCAAGCACGCGCTCGATCAGGTCGATATCGGAATCCAGAAACGGCCGCTCTGCGCGCGTCGACGGGAGATCGGTGCCGAACACCAGGGCATCGGGATTTTTCTGCGCGATGCGTTCGAGCGTCCTCGGGATGTCGACCTTGGTGCGGCCAAAGCCGGTCGCCTTCACCTTGCAGCCAGCCGCCACCAGATCGAGCAGCACCGGCACGCCCGCCTCGGTCATGCCGAGATGGTCGATGGCGATCTGCGGCAGCCTGGCGAGCCTGCCCGCGTGCGGCGCGAGCGCGGCCGCGTCGGCGTAGATTTCGGAATGCCAGCCGGCGACGTCGTGGCAGCGCTTCGCCAGGGCCAGGATGTCGTCAATGTCATCGATGCGGCCGCGCATGATGTTGAAGCGCACCGCGCGGACACCGAGGGCGCCGAGCTTCACGATCTCCGCATCGGGATAGTCGTTCGGGATTTGCGTGACGCCGGCCCAGCCGGGACCGAGCTTGCCGAGCGCGTCGATCAGATAGCTCTGGTCGTTGGCCTGGAAGGACCCGGACACGATCGCGCCCGCCGCCACGCCGAGCGGTTTGACCTTCGCCAGATAATCCTCGAGCGGGAAGTTGGGCGGCGTGTAGCCCTGGTTCGGCACGATCGGGAAGCGCTGATCGATGATGTGGCAGTGGCTGTCGAACAGCCGACGCTGCCCGGCGCGATCCGGGCCGGCGCCTCCGGCCGCCTCCGGCGGGCTCACACCTGATGCGCCAGCGGCGGCGCCGGGATGGGGCGCACGCGCTCGTAAGCGGCAGCGGCGCGCAGCACCAGGGCGTCGCGGGCGTGGCCGGCCACGATCTGCAGGCCGATCGGCAGGCCCTCGCGGTCGAGACCGCAGGGGATGGTGGCGGCGGGCTGGCGCGTCAGGTTGAAGGTGAGCGTGAAGGGCGTCCAGCCGATGTCGACGCCGTCGCCGCCCCAGGCGCCGTTCTCGTTCACCGCGAAGGCGGTCATCGGCATGGTCGGTGTCAGCAGCAGATCGTACCTGGCCATGAACTGATTCATGATCACGCCGAGTTGCTGGCGCTGGTGGATCGCCGTGACAACCGCTTCCTGGCCGAGGTTGGCGCCGAACTCGGCGGCCTTCAGCAGCCCGGGATCCATCAGCGCACGCCTTTCCTCGCTGAAGCTCTTCACCAGCATGACGACGTTGGACTGCCAGTGCGCATTCAGGATCCTGCGCGGGTCGAGACCCTGCAGGTCGGGCGAGTCCTCGATCACCCGCGCGCCCAAGGTCTTGAACACCTTCATGGCGTTCTCGACGGCGACCGCCACGTCGCGGTCGATCTTGTCCCTCTCGACGAAGCCCAGGTTGGGCGAATAGGCGATGCGCAGGCCCTTCACGCCCTTGTCGAACCCTTTCAGGTAATTCTCGTCGTCGTCGGGGCGGCCGTAGAGATCGCGCGGGTCGGGCCGGGCGATGACGTTCATCATCATCGCCGCGTCGCGCACCGTGCGCGTCATCGGTCCGATATGGGAGAGCGTGCCCTGCGCCGAGGGCGGGTAGAGCGGTACGCGACCCTGCGTCGGTTTCAGGCCGAACAGACCGGTGAAGGAACAGGGGATGCGCACGGAGCCCGCGCCGTCCGTGCCGATGGCGAGGTTGCCCATGCCGACCGCCTCGGCCGCCACGCCGCCGCCCGACGAGCCGCCGGGCGTGCGGCCGATCTTCCAGGGATTGTGCGTGGCGCCGTACAGGCCCGAATCGGTCACGCCCTTCCAGCCGTATTCCGGCGAGGTCGTCTTGCCCAGAAGCACGGTGCCGGCTTCGCGCAGGCGCTGCGCCACCGGCGCGTCGACGGTCCATGGCCCGTCGGCGTCGGTCGCCATGCTGCCCATGCGCGTCGGCATGCCTTTGGTCAGCACCATGTCCTTGATGGTGATGGGCACGCCGTCGATGTCGGAAAGCCGCTTGCCGCCTTTCTTCCAGCGCTTCTCCGAGGCGCGCGCGGCGCGCAGCGCCGAATCGGGATCGAGATGCTGGAAGGCGTTGAGCTGCGGATTGAAGGCATCGATGCGCGCCAGGGCGGCGCGTACGGTCTCGACCGGCGAGGCCTTGCGGGCCTTGTAGAGCTTCACCAGCTCGTGGGCCGGCATCATCGCAAGATCGGCGGTCATCGCTTGGTCTCCGGCAGAACGGGGAATTTCAGGGGATTGGCCTCGGCATAGCGCGCCGCCGCGCGCAGCACGAGCGCGTCCTTGTAGTGGCCGGCGGCGATCTGCAGGCCGATCGGCAGTCCGTCGCGGCTCAAGCCACACGGCACCGAGAGGGCGGGATGGCGGCTCAGGTTGAATTGCGAGGTGTAGGGCGACCACAACACGTTGGCCTTGCCGTCGGGGCCGACCGGCAGGTTCTTGCCCGCCTCGAAGGGCTGCACGGCGACGGTGGGCGAGAGCAGCAGGTCGTATTTGGCGAAGAACAGGTTCCAGGCGATCGCCAGCTCGCGCCGCGTCACCTGGGCATTCACCACATCCTGCAGCGAATAGCGCAGGCCGGCCTTGGCCGACGCCAGGAGGTTGGGATCGAACTCGCCGTGCCGGCTCTCGGGATAGAGTTCCAGCAGCCGCTGCAGTGCGGCCAGCCAATGGATGACGAAGGCGCGGCCGGCTTCGGCATAGGAGAAGGGCGCGGCGACCTCCTCGACCTTGCAGCCGAGCTTCTCGAACGTCCGGGCCGCCTTGGTGACCAGCGCCGCCACCTCGATGTCGAGCGGGTGATCGCCGAAGCGCAGCACGAAGCCCACTTTCAGCTTCTTGAGCTTGCCGTCGATCTTCCTGGCGTAGTTGGTGTCGTCTTCGGGCAGCGCATAGGCGTCGCGCGCGTCGGGCCGGGTGATGACGTTCATCATCAGCGCGCAGTCGAGCACGGTGCGCGCCATCGGGCCGGTGTTGGCGAGATCGCCGGTCAGCGAGGGCGGCCAGGCCGGTATCCTGCCGAACGTCGCCTTGATGCCGACCAGCCCGTTGAAGCTCGAGGGAATACGCACCGAGCCGCCGCCGTCGGTGCCGATGGCGAGCGGGCCCAGTCCCGCCGCGACGGCCGCGCCGGCGCCGCCCGACGAGCCGCCCGGCGTATGGTCGAGCTTCCAGGGATTGCGCGTGATGCCGTTCAGCGGCGAATCGGTCACGCCCTTGTGGCCGTATTCCGAGCTGGTGCTCTGGGCGAAGACGATGGCGCCCGCCTCGCGCAGCCGCGCCACCGCGGGCGCGTCGGCATCGGCGGGGGCCTTGTCGGTGAGCTTGCTGCCCATCGAGGCGGGCCAGCCCTTGGCCCGCACCAGCTCCTTGATCGAGACCGGCACGCCGTCCAGCGCCGACAAGGGCTCGCCCTTCTTCCAGCGCCGTTCCGAGGCGCGCGCCGCCTTGAGCGACTCCGCGGCGTCGACCCTGGTGAAGGCATTGATCTGCGGCTGCAGTCTCTCGGTGCGTGCCAGCACCGCCTTCATGGTCTCGACCGGCGAGGCCTTGCCCTTGCGGTAGAGCGTGGAGAGCCTGGCCGCGCTCTGCTGCGTGAGGTCGTCGCTCATGCCGGTCTCCCCTTGCCGTACTGGCCGTATTGCCGCGCGAGCTGCTCGGCCTGGTATTCGGCCGCAAGCGCCTGCTCGGTGCGCCCGACCCGGCGATAGAGATCGCCGAGCGAGCGCTTGGTCCACGGCACGGTCGGCCGCTCGCGGTCGTCGGCCTGCAGGATGGCGAGCGCGGCATCGTTCCAGCCCGATCGCATCAGCGCGTCGAGATGGATGGCGCCGAACAGCGAGCGCTGGGCGATGCTGCCGCCGATCTTCTGCAGGTGCGGCATGGCCCGGCCGAGGAGCCGGGCTGCTTCGGCATGATCGGCCTTGGCATAGGCGGCGAGGCCATGCGCGGCGGGCACGGCGCAGTCGGCCCAGGCTTCGCGCTCGGCGGGCCTGGCGTTCTCGGCGCGGTCCTCGAGGCTCGCCAGCATCTCGGTGACGGCGCTCTGCTCGCCGGCGCGGGCGAGGCCGTAGAGATATTGCAGGTCGAGGAAGGGCACGAAGTGCTCATGCAGGCGGGGCTTGAGATAGTGCGCCACGTCGGCCCAGCGCGGGCCGACATCGACGCCGCGCAGCTCGAGGCGCGCCAGCAGCGAGATGGCGTTGATCTGGTCCTCGGAGAACTCCTTCCACACGCCCCACACGCGGCTGTCGAACAGCGCCAGCGCCTCGCCGGTGCGGTCGAGATCGATCAGGAAGAGCGCCAGATGCCACCAATTGTGGGTGTACATGAAGGAGTTGCAGCCCTCCCAGGTGTCGGCCACCGATTCCAGGAAGGCAACGCCCTCCAGCATCTTGCCGCGCGCCTCCAGGCAATGGGCGACGGCGTGGTGCGCCCACGGATCGCGGCGGTCCATGGCCAGCGCCTGGCGCGCGATGGTCTCGGCCTCGTCGAGGCGATTGCACTCCGCCAGGCCGAACGCATACATGGCGTAGACGTAGCGGTTCTCGCGATTGGCGGTGAACAGATGCTCGCCGATGCGCAGCAGCGCCTCGGAGTTGCCGCGGTTGAAGGCGTGCAGCTGGCCGAGCTTGCCGGCCAGAAGATCGCGCGGCCATTCGGCCGCCATGTCCTCGTGGATCGCGAGGCTGCGGTCGGTCTCGCCCGCCAGCCAGGCGTCGGTCGCGGCGATCCAGGCGCGCTCGCGGGCATTGGCGTCCTTGCCGAGTTCCTGGGCGCGCGCGAGGTAGCGTTTCGCCGCGGCGTGGCCGTCGGCGGAATGCATCGACAGCATGAGGCTGGCTGCCATCACCGGCAGCAGGGCGCAGCTTTTTTCCTTGTCGGCGGCGCCGATGAACTCGGCCAGTCGGCCGCCGAAACCCAGCCACTCGCCCTTGAGGAAATCGAGCGCGGCGATGGCCTCTACGCCGGCGTTGCTGACCTCCAAACCTTGACCGTCCCGCGCCACGCTTGTCGTTTCCTCGTCCCGGTTTGCCTTGGCCGAGCTTCGCACGGCGTGGCAGGCTGGGCAAAAGAGGAGAAAGCGGGGGAAGGGATGACAGCGTGCGCAAGGGGCACGGTGCGGGCTCTCGCGGCTGATTACAGCCGCTGCCGCCCGCCCCAGCCGACTATCGTCGGCTGGTGGCTAGATCTTCGGTGATCCTCCCAGGAAGCAGTAGATCATGCCGCTCTTGCTGGCGCAGATGTGGGAGGAGCCGTCGGGGGCGAGCTGCTTCAGCACCACGCGCGGCGGCACCGGCACCCAGCGTCCGTCGAGCAGCGCGTACCACATGCCGTCGTCGTTGAGGTAGGCGCGGGTCGGGCGGCAGTCGCCGTCGGTCGTGCCGGTACGGCCGTTGCAGCAGGAGTAGCCGGTCTGCGGCTGCTTCAGATCCTTGTACCAGTCGTGGTTTTCGGAGTGGCCCTGGCCGTAGTGACCGTCCTGAGCGCGCACGCCCATCGCTGCAACGGTCGCAATCGCACACGCCAGCAAGAAACCAGGCGCAGACAGGCGCATGACTTCGTCTCCCTCTGCCGGGGCTGAAATCCGGCATTAAAGAGGCAACGAGGCAGGGAACCGCCGGGTTCCCCCCTTAGATCTTGGGTGAGCCGCCCAAAAAGCAATAGATCAGGCCGGATTTGCTGGCGCAGATATGCGAGGAGCCGTCCGGCGCCAGTTGCTTCAGCACGACCCGGGGCGGCACCGGGATCCAGCGGCCGTCGAGCAGGGCGTACCAATTGCCGTCGTCGTTGAGATAGGCGCGGGTCGGGCGGCAGTCGCCTTCGACGCCGTTGGCTGTGCCGTTGCAGCACGAGTAGCCGGTGCCGGGCTGCTTGAGCCCCTGGTACCAGTCATGATTTTCGGCGTGGCCTTGGCCGTGATTTCCGTCTTGTGCAAGGGCCAAGGCGCCCGTGAACATCCACGCGAAGGCGAACACACTAAGCACGTATCGTGGCATGAGGGCTGCCACCTTTCGAAGTGTCAGCCGAGCCGGCTACGTATTCGTCGCGACGCGCCGTCGCTCAACCGATTCCGTTACGGCAAAGTGTACATCATCTTGAGTCCGGAAACGATGGCGACGAACTGTGGATCGTCTGCCGACAACAGACCGTGACGCACGAAGAAGTCGATCAACACAAGATTGCAGTTGTATTTGAACTCGGTGCTGTCGCGTACCGTCTCGAACACGCGACGCACCGGCCACAGCTCGAAGGAATGCACCTCGCCGTCATTTGCGTAGGGTGTGAAATCCTCGGGCAGCTCGAGATCGAAGCATGTCATGACGTCGGGCTTGAGCTGCGGGCCCGACTGATTGAGGTAGCTGACGAAGCTCACCGCCTTGGCCTGCATCGCCAGCTCGCGCGGGATCGCCGCCTCTTCTGCACATTCCTTGATCAGATTGTCGTGCAGGCCGATGCCGGCCGGCTGGCCGCCGGCCACCGTGTTGTCGAGCTGTCCCGGAAAGGTCGGCTTGGAATAGGACCGCCGCGGCACCCAGATATGCAAACCGTCGTGGCGCCGGACGAAGCCCGTCATGTGCGGCCCGAAGGCGCGCACGCCGAACCACGGCACCGCCGCGCGTTCCATCGTCATCAGCGGCGCCTGTGTGAATTCCCAGGTGACGGGATAGGCCTCCTCGCGCCACAGGCCCTTGAAGTAACCCTTCTCGCGCAGCTCCAGCAGGAAGCCGCGCACGGCGTCCGTGCGCCTGTCCGGCGTGTCGAGCGCCGGCTCGAGATGCCAGGCCTTGTCGCGGTAGCTGAACAGGTCCGGTCGCTCCGCCACGACGGGGGCGAAGTCGCGATGGAGGAAGCCCGCGCGGTCGCGGCCGATGAACCACGGCTCGAACTCGCCGAGCCGGGCGTTGTTGCAGCGCTTGATATGGTCGAGGAACGACATCGGCAGGGGGATAGCATACCATCGCCGCCATGACCGAAGACGAGTTGCAAAAAGAGCTGGAGGCGGCGCTGCCGGCGGCCGACCTGCACGATGTCTTCGTCGAGGAATGCCAGGATCAGGACATAAGGCTGCGGTTCTCCCTCAAGCCCGGCGAGGCCTGGACCAGTGCGGCTCTTCTCTCCCTGGTCGACACGTCCCTGCGCGCGGCAGCGGGCCTCGACTCGCAGCTTTCCCATCTCAACGTCACGCTGTTGCGGCCGGCGCACGATGCCGACGTGATCGCGCTGTCGCGCGTGCTGCGCCGGGCCGGCGAGACGGTCCATGCCGAGGCCTGGCTGTTCAGCCATGCCGTGGTCGAGCCCATGCTGCACGCGACGGCAAGCCTGGCTAAAAAGCCTTCGCCACGGTGAAGCGCACGGCCAGCGGTTCGACCGGATGGAAATGCACGTCGTTGACGCCGGCGAGCGGTTCGCCGGCCAGGCGCGAGGTGTAGTAGTAGTCGACCTGGCTCGCCTGGGCGTTGAAGATGTTGAAGGCGTCGAACTGCAGCTTCAGGCCCGAACTCGAAGACATAGCCCAGCCGGGCGTTGAACAGCGACGTCGCGTTCGAGGCGACGCTGTTGTTCTCGATCAGCGGCCGCGGCCCGAAATAGCGCCAGAACAGGCCGCCGAACCAGCCCGTCTCGCCGCCCAGGACGATGTTGGCCGAGGAGATCAGGGCCGGCGATCCGGGAATGTAGTTGCCCACCGGATCGTAGTCGGTGAAGCGCGCCTGGGTGTAGGAGATGTCGAAATTGAGCGTCGCCCACGGCACCGGCCGGTAGCGGTTGGTCCATTCCACGCCGATGCGGCGGCTCGGCCGGCTGGGCGAGGTGTCGCCGGCGTCGCCGTTGAAGATGATCTCCGAATCGAATTCCAGGACGAACAGCGCCAGCGCCGAGTTGAGCCCGCGGACGAATTGCGTGCGCGCCCCGAGCTCCGCGCCGCGCGAGCGCACCAGCAGCGGCACGGGCTGCAGCGGCGTCGCCGGATCGGCGGGATCGACGGTGATGGTGGCGCCGCGCGCGTCGTTGCTGTGGAAGCCCAGGCCGCTATTGATGAAGAATTCGGTCTTGGCGAAGGGGCCGAACACCAGGCTGGCCTTGGGGCTGGGGATGAAGGCTGCGACCTGGCCGGAATTCGCCGGGAGGCTCGACGTGACGGAGGCCCAGTAAATATCGCCGCGCATGCCGACGATCGAGCGCAGCCAGTCGGTCCAGCGGGTCGTGTTCTCGACATAGAGCCCGACGCTGGTTTCGCTGACATGGTCGTCGCGAATGGTCGACAGGAACGTGCGCTGGAAGGTGTTGAACAGGCCGAGCGCGATGTCGTCGTAGCGGAACTGCGTGCCCAGCGTCGTCGCCGACGGGAAGCCGGCGAGCTCGTGCTGCTGCACGTGGCTGGCGTTCAGCCCGAGGATCTTGCGCTTGTCGGACTGGTGGAACTGGTCGCCGTTCACCGGGTCGTTCAGGAAATAGGTGAAGTCGTTGTAGAGGTTGAGCGTCGAATAGATGAAATAGGCTTCGACCTTGTCGGCGGTCTTCTCGTCGCGCTGGCTCCAGCGCGCCGACAGCGAATAGCGCTGCGTGTCGCCGCCGTCGGTCGGATCGACGCGTGCCGAAGCGGCTGAGCGAGCCGTCCTGCACGGCGCGCAGCGGAACCTGGTCGGTCGAATGCCAGGAGTTGGTGTAGGCGAGCGCCGTGACGGCCAGGCCATTGTCGACGGTGCCTTCGCTGTAGCGCAGGAAGCCGTTGTACTTGCGGGCGGCGTCGGCGATGTCCCACGGCCCGTCGTAGCGCATGATCTCGCCGGCCGCCGTCAGCGTGCCCGGGCCCGACCGCCATCGATCCGGCCGCCAGGCCGCGCCAATAGCCGAAGCTGCCGCCGGTCGCCGAGACGAGGCCCTTCTCCAGCCGGTCGGCATAGGCGATGTGCACGGCGCCGGCCGAGGAGAAATCGCCCTCGCTCGCCCAGTAGGGGCCCTTGCGGATGGTCATGTCCTGGACGAGCTCGGGGATCAGGAAGTTGAGGTCGGCATAGCCCTGGCCGTGGGCGTGGGTGCGCATGTTGACCGGCATGCCGTCGAGCCAGATCGCGAAGTCGGTGCCGTGGTCGAGGTTGAAGCCGCGCAGAAAATACTGGTTGGCCTTTCCTTCGCCCGAGTGCTGGGTGACGATCAGGCCGGGCACCGCCTCGAGGATCTCGCCGGGCCGCTCGATCGGCCGCGTGTTGAGCGTCTCACCCGAGACGCGCTGCTCGGAGGCCGAATCGGTCGGCTGGGCCTCGAGATCGGCCGGCGCGGTGACGGTGACGGCGGGCAGCACGGTGGAGGCGCCGATCGGGGCCGGGGACGAAACGGGAGCAGGCGACGTCTGCGCCCGGGCGGCCGGGCCGGCGAGCACGACGAGGCAGGCAAGCAGGAACGGTCGGGTATGCACTTCCTGAAGAAAGTGCATACTTCGTGCCGACAGGCAAGTGGAGCACAGATATGCAGCGCATCACCCTTTCGATCGACGACGACCTCGCAGCGGCGCTCGACCGCCACATGAAGAAGCGGCGCTATGCCAGCCGCTCGGAGGCGCTGCGCGACATCCTGCGCGACGCCCAGGCGCGCGAGCAGCTCGAGGACAAGGAGGCGGCGAAGGAGGAGGGCAGCTTCTGCGTCGCCACCCTGGCCTATGTCTACGACCACGAGACGCGCGACCTCGGCCGGCGGCTCACCGAGGCGCAGCACAAGCACCACGACCTGCAGGTGGCGACCCTGCATGTCCATCTCGACCACGATGCCTGCCTGGAAGTCTCGGTGCTGCGCGGCCCCGTCAAGGCGGTGCGGGCGCTGGCCGACGATACGATGAGCCAGCGCGGCGTGCGCCACGGCCAGCTCCACCTGGTCCCCGCCGAACGCGCCAGCGGGCGCCATTCGCACGGCGGCGGCCCGCACGAGCACGAGCACATCCACGCCTAGAGAGGCCTTTTTCCTCCCTGCGTGATTTTTCTCACACTCCTGTCATCGACTTGCCCTTAGTGTCCGGCGGGTTTGGCTCTGATTGTGCTTTGGGAAGGGCGCAGGAGAGGAGCGGGGTATGGCAACTGGGCTCGGCAAGCGTGGGCAGCGCGATCGGTTCCGCGTCAACATCATGGAGATGCCGGAACTCCAGGCATGGTGCGAGGAATTCGACTGCACCGCCAATCAGCTGAAGACGGCGGTCAGTCGTGCCGGCGTGATGGCCGTCGACGTGCTGGATTATCTCAAGCGTCAGGGCTGGAGCGACCGGCCCCCCAATCCGCACTAACAGACCCTAGGCGGCTTCCTTCCAGGCGCCGTCCACGACCACGACGATGTCGCGCATGATCTGGGTCAGGTCGAAATCCTTGGGCGTATAGACGCGCGCCACGCCGGTCTTGATCAGCGCCTCGGCGTCGGCCGGCGGGATGATGCCGCCCACCACCACCGGCACGTCGCCGATGCCGGCCTGGCGCAGCCCGGCCAGCACTTCGGCGACCAGCGAGACGTGGCCGCCCGACAGGATCGACAGCCCGACCACGTGCACGCTCTCCTCGAGCGCCGCATTGACGATGCGCTCGGGCGTGAGGCGGATGCCTTCGTAGACGACCTCCATGCCGCAATCGCGGGCGCGTACGGCGATCTGCTCGGCGCCGTTGGAATGGCCGTCGAGGCCGGGCTTGCCGACCAGGATCTTGATGCGCCGGCCGAGCCGCCGCGACACCGTCTCGACTTCGCGCCGCGCCGCATCCAGCCGGCCGTCGCTCACGCCCACCGCGCGCGCCACGCCGGTCGGCGCGCGATATTCGCCGAACACGGCGCGCAGCGCGTCGGTCCATTCGCCGGTCGTCACGCCCGCCTGCGCGCAGGCGATCGAGGCCGGCATGACATTGCGGTCCTCCTTGGCGGCCGACGCCAGCTCCTCCAGCGCCTTGCCCACGGCGGCGCCGTCGCGCTGGGTGCGCCAGGCTTTCAGGCGCTCGATCTGGTCGCGCTCGACCGAGGCGTCGACGGTCAGGATGGCGCCTGCGCCGGTCGACAGCGGCGAGGGCTCGGCTTCGGTGTAGGCGTTGACGCCGATCACCGTCTGCTCGCCGGCCTCGATGGCCGACAGGCGCTTGAGGTTCGATTCGACCAGCCGCTGCTTCATATAGGCCGCCTCGATGGCGGCCACGGCGCCGCCCATGTCGGCGATGCGCGCCATCTCGGCGGTGGCTTCGGCCTTCAGCTCCTCGACCTTGCGTGCGATCTCGGCACTGCCGTCGAAGATGTCGCCATATTCCAGCAGGTCGGTCTCGAAGGCCACGATCTGCTGCAGGCGCAGCGACCATTGCTGGTCCCACGGGCGCGGCAGGCCGAGCGCCTCGTTCCACGCCGGCAGCTGCACCGAGCGGGCACGGGCGTTCTTGCTCATCACCACGGCCAGCATCTCGAGCAGGATGCGGTAGACGTTGTTCTCGGGCTGCTGCTCGGTGAGGCCGAGCGAATTCACCTGCACGCCGTAGCGGAACAGGCGCTGCTTGGGATCGGCCACGCCGTAGCGGCTGCGCGTGAGGTCGTCCCACAATTCGGCGAACGCCCGCATCTTGCACATCTCGGTGACGAAGCGGATGCCGGCATTGACGAAGAACGAGATGCGCCCCACCACCTGCGGGAAATCCGCCTCGGGCACCTGGCCGCGCGCGCGCACCGCGTCGAGCACGGCGATGGCGTTGGCGAGCGAAAAGGCCAGCTCCTGCACCGCCGTCGCGCCGGCTTCCTGCAGGTGATAGCTGCAGACGTTCATCGGGTTCCACTTGGGAACCTCGCGGTAGGTGAAGCCGATCGTGTCGGCCGTCAGCCGGAGCGACGGCTCGGGCGGGAAGATGTAGGTCCCGCGCGAGAGATATTCCTTGATGATGTCGTTCTGCGTCGTGCCCTGCAGTTTTACCCGCGCGACGCCCTGCGCTTCAGCGGCGGCTATATAAAGAGACAGCAGCCACGCCGCGGGCGCGTTGATGGTCATCGAGGTGTTCATGCGGTCGAGCGGGATGCCGTCGAACAGGGTGCGCATGTCGCCGAGATGGCCGATCGGCACGCCCACCTTGCCGACCTCGCCCTTGGCCAGCACGTGGTCGGAGTCGTAGCCGGTCTGGGTCGGCAGATCGAAGGCGACCGACAGGCCGGTCTGCCCGCGGCCTAAGTTGGTGCGATAGAGCTCGTTCGACTTGGCCGCCGTCGAATGACCGGAATAGGTGCGGATCAGCCACGGCCGATCCTTCGGGGGCCGATCTCCGGCGGGCTTGTCGGGTTTCTGAGTCATGGTGGCGGCTGGGAACCGGGTTGCGTAGACTGCCTATCTCATTCAATGCTGCGTTGCAGCATGAAAGATTCCGCGGTGCAATCAAGCCAAAACGGCCGGCTGTGAGCGATTCGACCTCTCCCTGGGGCCAGGCCGTCGTCCAAACTGCTCCTGCAGCGGCTCCGGCGGCAGTTCCGGCCGCACCGGACCTGACGCCGAGCCGGCCGCTTTATGACGGCAGGCTGGGCGAACTCTACGCCATCTATCTGCGCCATATCGTGCTGATGCTGCTGACCCTGGGCTGGTCGCGCTTCTGGGGCCGCACGCGGATACGGCGCTATCTGTGGAACCATTTCGCCATCCTGGGCGATCGCTTCGAATATCGCGGCCGCGGCCGCGAGCTGTTGATCGGCTTCCTGCTGGCGCTGCTCATGCTGGCGGCGTGGGGCGGCCTGATGTGGCTGGTGTGGATCTACGTCTTCCACGAAAGGCCGTTCGCGAGCTTCGGCCTGTTCGACATCTTCTGGCTGTCGGTGGCGCTGATCGGCTTTCCGCTCGCCTATGTCGGCCAGTATGCCGGGCTGCGCTACCGGCTCTCGCGCACGCGCTGGCGCGGCATCCGCTGCGCGCTCGCGGGCTCGGCCTGGGGCTACGGCGCGATGGCGACGTCGCTCGTTTTCGTCAACGCGATCTCCGGCCAGATCCTGACGCCGGTCGTGTCGGTGAGCCTCGCGCGCCCGCGCATCTCCAACGTCCGCTTCGGCACCCAGCCCTTCGTTTTTGCCGGCAGTGCCGGCGACATCTACGGCCGTTACCTGGGATTCTATTTCCTGAACATCATCGCCTGGCTGGTGGCGGCCGGCATCACCTTCGCCGCGATCGGCGGCACGATCGGCCGTCTCGGCATCTCGGCCGACGATTTCCTGAAGCTGTTCACGCAATTCAACCTGCGCACCGTGCTGATCGTCGCAGCCGTCGCACTCGGCGCCTATGTCGTGTTCGGCCTGCTGATCCTGCCGCTGCGCTGCTGGTGGCAGGCCTATCTGTTCCGCTACCTCGTCTCGCACAGCCGCGCCGGCCCCGTGCTGTTCGCCACGGCGATCTCGACCCGCCAGATGTGGGGTTTCCTGGTGTTGAACTACCTGATCGTCGTGCTGACCCTGGGGCTCGGCTGGCCGTGGGTCCTGCATCGCACCTTGAAGCTGATCGCAGCCGAGCTGTGGCTCTACGGCGCGCCCGACGGCGCCGCCATCCGCCAGCCGCCCGATCGCGGGCCGCGCTTCGGCGAGGGCCTCCTGGACATGTTCGACGTGAGCGGGATCTGACGATGGCGTCGCACGCCCGCTACTACGACGGCGAGACCGCGCTGGTGCACGAGGTGAGCGTGCGGCCGACCACGGCCGAGCTGGTCATCTTCCGTCTGGCCGACGCCGGCATCGTCGCGCGCTGGCCGGTGGCCGAGCTCGCCGTGCTGGGCGACACCGCGCACGAAGCCGTGCCGCCGGTCGTGCGCCAAGGCTCCGAGGCGCGGCTCCTGGTCGACGATCCTGAATTGCGGCGCCAGCTTGCCGCCTGGGTGCCGCAGCTCGCGCCGCTGGCCGAGGCGCCGGTTTCCGTCGGGCGCAGGGTCGCGACCTTGGGCGCCACGCTGGTCGGCCTGGTCGGCCTGCTGTGGTTCGTGGTCGACTATGGCAGCGAGTATGCCGCGCCGCTGTTGCCCTACAGCCTGCAGGCCAAGCTGGGCGAGAGCGTGTTCGAGGAGCTGACGGCCGACAAGGACGAGTGTCACGGCCGGCAAGGCCTGGCCGCCATCAACGATCTCGCCAACCGGCTGGCCCGCGCCGCCGACTATCCGCACGAGATCACGGTGCATGTCATCGACGGCGGGCCGGTCAATGCCTTCACCCTGCCGGGCGGCATCCTGGTGGTCTATTCCGACCTCATAGACCAGGCCAAGGACAGCTCGCAGGTGGCGGGCGTGGTGGCGCACGAGATCGGCCACGCCGTGCATTACCATCCGATGAAGGGCCTGGCGCGCCAGTACGGCGTCGAGCTGATCGCCAAGCTGGTGAGCGGCGGCTATTCCGACCTGTTGAACACGCTCACCTCCGGCGGCAACCTCCTGCTGGCCTTGCGCAACGGCCGCGCCTTCGAGCGCGACGCCGATGCCACCGGCGTGGCGCTCCTGGAGAAGCTCGGGCTGCGCGCCGACGGCATCGCAAGCTTCTTCGAGCAGGTGATGGAGAAGGAGCCCAAGGACATGGCGGCCGCCGCCGGCGTCTGGTCGAGCCATCCGCCGACCGCCGAGCGCATCGCCGCGACCAGGCGCCCGGCTTCCGGCGCGCCCGCCTTCAGCGCCTCCGACTGGCGGGCGCTGCGCAATGTCTGCAAATGAGCGACGTGTTTCGCTTCAGCCGACGATGCGGCTCAGCCTGATATCGACTTCGCGTTCGACGTAGCGCCATTCTTCGCTGGCGCGGAGCTCGGCCACCAGGGCCTCGAAGGCGTCCGCATGTTGCGGCGCGTATTCGAACCAGGTGAGGAAGTCGAACGGCTCGCCGAGGTCACGGGCGTGGTGCAGGCGGCGTGCGATCGCCGGCAGGTAGGACAGCGACCTGGCGATGTGGCCGGACCTTTCCTCGAAGATGGCGCGGCGCTCATCCTGCGCCATCGACCACCAGGCGTCGGACTTGCGGATCGGGATCAGTGCCGCGCACGTCGCCTCGGGACGGCCGAGCGGCGGCGAGACGACGTTGAGCCGTTTCAGCTCCTGCGCTGTCGTGTAGCGGGTGTGGCTGACGATTCCCCGCAAGCGCCAGGAAACTTCCGCCGTAAGCGGAGTCGAAGCTTGGGCCGACAGGTGCGTGGCGACGGGGAGCGTTTCGCCCGCAACGGCAGCGAGGCACTCGATGCGCCAGTCGCCGGTCGAGCCGGCGGTGAATGTGACAGCAAGGGGCAGAGCCATGAGTTCTCGCTGGGTGCAAAAAGTGCGCCGCGCGCAGGCAGCGTCACGACACAGAGGGATCTTGCGCGCCGATGGCGGCCGGCCTGTAATTGCCGCCATGCCTATTCGTTGGAAGATTTCGCATGAGGCGCGACGGGTAACGGCCGCGACGGACGGAGTCGTGACCCTGAAGGACGTCGAGTCCTATCTCGACGCTCTGGTCGTGGCCGACGCAATGCCCTATGCCAAGCTGTTTGATGCCAGCGACGTCGATCCGCGGGGAAGCGATGACGACGTCATGACGCTGGGCGCACGCATGAGGGCCTATGTCGCGACCCTGACGGCGGGACCGCTCGCCATCGTGGTGACGACTGCCGCGGCGCGCGAGTTCGTCGACAGATTTCTCAACCTCGCTGCCGCTCCACGACCGGTGAAGATTTTTCCGACCGCCGACGAAGCCTGCCGGTGGCTCGACACCCAGCCGGAGTGATCGTCTTCGCCACGGCGGCGGATCAGCCGGAGATCACCGCTTCCGACCGGCTCTACGCCGAGGCGTTGCAGCGGCGCGGCATCGGCATCGTGGCTGCGCCGTGGGATGGGCCGCGCGCGGCGTTCGACGGCGCCGCCGCCGTGGTGATCCGTTCGACCTGGGGCTACTACCGCACGCCCGATGCCTTTCGCGACTGGACGGAAGCCATGGCCGGCGCCACCCGTCTCCTCAATCCGATCGCGCTGGTGCGCTGGAACCTGCGCAAGGATTACATCGGCAAGCTTGCCGCGGCAGGCGTGCGGGTGCCGCAGTCGCGCTTCGTCGCCTGCGCGGCCGCCGCGATCGACGAGGTGTTTGCCGAGACCGGCTGGCAGCGCGCCGTGGTCAAGCCGATGACCGGCGCGTCGGGCTACTCGGTCGAGCTGGTCGCGCGCGAAGGGGTCGTCGATGCCGTGTCGCGGCTCGCCGCCGAGGCGCGCGCCGGCGGCGTGCTGGTGCAGGAGTTCCTGCCCGAGATCGAGGACGGCGAGCTCTCGCTGATCTATTTCGACGGCGTCTTCAGCCACGCCGTGCGCAAGCGCCCGCCGCGCGGCGAGTTCAGGGTCAACTCGCGCTTCGGCGCCACGTACAGCGCCGAGACGCCGTCGCGCGAGGTGATGGAGCAGGGCGCCGCGGTGTTGCGTGTGCTGCCCGAGTTGGCGCTCTATGCCCGGGTCGACGGCGTCGTGCGCGACGGCCGGCTGATCGTGATCGAGGTCGAGGTGCTGGAGCCCGGTCTGTTCCTGGATTTCGGCCCCGGGTCGGCCGAGCGCTTCGCCGAGGCGACGATCGCGCGCCTCTAGATGTGCCGCCTTGCAGGCGGCTGATACTTGCGTCAACTCGCAGATTGCGTTCTAGTTGGCTCGTTCATCCCCAGGATGTACGAGGCGGGGGCGCATGATCTTTGTCACGATAATCGAACCCAGGAACCGCGAAATCTACGTCAACGGCGTCTACGACGATCCGCTCGGCCCGTCGCCGACACTGATCACCCTCAATGCCGGCTCGCACATCTTCGAGACCCTGACGCCGGGACCGGGTCCCAGGCTGGTCGACTATACGGGCAGCGTCGACAACGTGCCGGAACTGGGCAGCGAGACGGTCAACCTGTCGCCCGTCGTTCCGCCCAAGCCGAAGGGAAGCTGAACGACTGGCAGGGAGGCCGACCGTGAAACGACTACTGGCATGTTTCGCCGTGCTGTCGACGGTGGCGCTCCTTGCGGGCTGCGCCTATCCGATCCGCAACGACGCGGTCGTCCAGACCGGCCGTCCCGCCTACGACTGGAAGTCCCTGCCGCCCGGCGAGCTGCAGGATACGCTGGTGATCGTCACCATGTCGGGCGGCGGCACGCGGGCGACGGCGCTCGCCATGGCGGTGCTGCGCGCCATGGACAAGATCAAGCTTCCCTCCGGTACCAGCCTGGCGGACGAGATCGACATCGTGTCGTCGGTATCGGGCGGCAGCGTCACCGCCGGCTATTTCGCGCTCTACGGCAGCGCCGGCCTGCAGACCCTGGAGACGAATTTCGTCCGCCAGGACGGCATGCGCGCCATCATCAGCGAGGGCTTGAGCCCGGTCAGCCTCGCCCTCCTGGCGTCGCCGTCCAAGGAGCGCATCGACCTGCTGGTCGACTATCTCGACCGGCAGCTCTTCCATGACGTCACCTTCGAGAAGCTGGTCGAGCGCAGGAAGCGTCCCTATCTGATCCTGAACGCTGCCGACATGGTGGAGGGAACGCCGTTCCCGTTCACGCAATACACCATGGATCTTCTGTGCAGCGATCTCACCAAGGTGAAGCTCTCGACTGCCGTCGCCGCCTCGGCCGCGTTCCCGGTGGCCCTCTCGCCGATCACGCTCAAGAACTACCGGCCGTGCGAGACCGTCATCAAGCCGGTCTGGCTTCGCGCGGCGCAGAACACCAGCTGGTACCTCGACCCGCCGCGCGTGGCGTGGCAGCGCACGGCCTCGGCCTACGTCGACGGGCAGAAGAAATTCATCCATCTGCTGGACGGCGGCATTGCCGACAATCTTGGCGTGAGCGAGCCCTATCGCCTGTTGACCAGCGACGACGTCCCGGTATCGCTCAAGCAGGACATCGCCGCGGGCAAGATCCGGAAGATCGTCTTCATCATGATCAACGCCCGGTCCTACGCCGGGTCCGGCCTCGACAACAGCCAGGCGACGCCGGGGGCGCTCGCCATGCTGACCGCCTCGATCGATTCGTCGATCGACCGGGCGACGTTCAGCACCGCCGAACGCATGCGCGACCTGCTGACCGAACGCTTCCGCGGCATGGCCGACGATGTCGAGCGCGAAGCCAGGAAGCCGGGACCGATGCGCGACAAGCTGCGCGAGATCGGCGCCAACTTCCGGACGGTCGCCGGCAATACGCAATTCCTCGTGGTCGATTTCGACGCCATTGCCGATCAGCGCTGCCGCGCGGCGTTTCACAGCATCGAGACGAGCTGGGCGCTGCCGGCCAACCAGCTCGACGGCCTGAACGTGATGGGCGAGGCCTTGCTGGCCCAAAGTCCCGACTTTCCCAAGGTTCTGCAGGCCGTCAACGCGCGACAGGGCCCGCCCTTCGCCACGGTCGAGCAGGCCTGCGCCGTCCTCAAGCCAGGCGGCTGAATGGCGTTGGATCCAAAGCTGACCTAGCGTTGCTGCCGGGCCTTGTAGGAGAGCCAGGCGACGATCGCGTCGAGGTCGCTGTTGCTGAGAATCGTCTCGTCGAACCCGGGCATCTTCTGATCGGGCCATTTGCGGAGCGATGTCGGATTGCGGATCATCTTCTTGAGCGCAGGAAGCTGGAGGTAGTCGATGGGGTTCATTGGCCGCGCAAGATCGGGCCCCTGATCACCCTCGCCCTCGCCGTTGAAACGATGGCAGGCCATGCATAACGCGACGAAGCGGTCCAGGCCGGCATGGATCGGATCGCCCGCGGGAACGTCTGCGCCGACCGCCAGGCCGGGCCAGCGTTTCGCCGGGCTGTCGGTGACGGCGAGTGCCGCTACTCGATAGGCCCAGTATTCGGAACTCACCGTGGCGGGCGGCGTGAGCCGCCAGACGATGTAGAAGGGGCCGGCGCCGCGCTTGTCGGGCTTGCCCGGAATAGCAGGCCATGGTGCCGCCGGATCCTCCACGGCCAGGAAGGCTTCCCCCTGCGTGGCGTTATCAAAAACGAACAGCCTGCCGGGAATGCTGATCGAGAAGTTGTCCGTCCCGCGCGCCTGCACGTAGTCGTCCGCGCCGATCTTCGCGTCGGCCAGCAACGCCGCCATCGGGACGGCGCGGTAGGTCATCGGGCGGCGATAGACGCGATCGGCGACCGTGATATTGCGCACGGCGGGATGGGCGAGCAGGGCTTGCTGTGTATAGGTCTTGGTCGTGTCCCTGCCGACGACGCTCAAGGTGGGTGATTGTGCCTCGACCGGTGCTGCCAGACCCCAGGCCACGCTGAACGCCAGCGTCACGATGAGGCCGAAGGCCGCTGCGATCCGCAAGGTTCCCATCATCCCGTCATTCGCTGGCCGCCTATGCGGTGGTCCTTGAGAATCTCCGGCCGGAAGGCGAGGCCGTGGCCCGGCCGTTCGGGCGGGCTCATCGTGCCGTCCTTCGAGGGCAGCACCGGCTCGATCCACAGATCGTCGTTCCAGTCCATGTATTCGAGGTAGCTGGCGTTGGGGATCGCGGCCAGCACATGGACCATGGTCTCGTGGAAGAGGTGGGGGGCGATGGTGATGCCCCACGGCTCGGCCGCCGCCGCGATCTTGCGCAGCTCGCTGAAGCCGCCGCGCATCGGGTCGGGTTGCAGGATGGGCACGCACGGCGTCTCGAAGAACGGGCGGAGGTCGTTGCGCGTAAAATGGCTCTCGCCGCCCACGATCCTGGTCTTGAGTGCGGCGGCGACACGGCGGTAGCCGGCAAAATCCTCGGCGATCACCGGCTCCTCGAGCCAGTAGGGATCGAACTCGTCGATGCGATGGCCGGCCTGGATGGCGGTGGCGGCGTCCCAGCCCATGTTGACGTCGATCATGATCTCGATGCCGCCGCCCATCGCCTCGCGCATCGCCTTGACGTTCTGCACGTCCTCGCGCCACGGCCTTATGTGCGCCACCTGCATCTTGATGGCTTTCAATCCCTGTGCGGTGAACTCCTTGGCGCGGGCGATCATGCCGTCGCGACCGAGCCCGCGGAAACAGCCCGAGCCGTAGGCCGGGATCTCGGTGCGGGCGGCGCCCCACAGGCGAAAGAGCGGCAAGCCGGCGCGTTTGCCGATGATGTCCCACAGCGCCATGTCGACAGCGCTCTGGGCGAATACCGTGACGCCCATGCGGCCCAGCCAGAAGTTGCTCTTGTAGAGGGTCTGCCAGATCGCCTCGACGTCGGTCGCATCGCGGCCGATCAGGTGCGGTGCCACCAGCTCCTTCATGCAGGCATCGATGGTGTGCAGCCCGCCCCGCAGCGGCATCAGGTAGCTCATGCCTATCAGGCCGCCCTGGGTCTCGATCTCCAGCACATGGATGTCGCGGAAGGGCGCCGAAAGGATGCCGGCCGCCGGCGGCTTGCCGCGCCACGGCACCTGCAACAGGGTGGTGCGCAGCTCGACGATGGTCGTGGGTGTGGTCATGAGGCGTATCTCCCCCGCTTGTCCTATCTAACAATCCTTTGCCCAACTATGATGCCGCCGTCATGACTTCGTCCAACCGGCTCTATCTCTTCGACACCACCCTGCGAGACGGCGCGCAGACCCAGGGCGTCGATTTCACCGTGGCCGACAAGGTCGCGATCGCGCGCGAGCTCGACCTCCTGGGCGTCGACTACATCGAGGGCGGCTGGCCCGGCGCCAATCCGACCGACGACCGCTTCTTCGCCGACCCGCCGGAATTCCACAACGCCAAGTTCGTCGCCTTCGGCATGACGCGCCGCGCCGGCCGCAGTGCCGCCAACGATCCGGGACTCGCCGCCATCCTGCAGACCAAGGCGCGCAACGTCTGCATGGTCGGCAAGACCTGGGATTTCCACGTCGACGTGGCGCTCGAGCTCGACCGCACCGAATACATCGAGATGATCGCCGACTCGCTCAGCCACGCGAAGGGCCGCATGGACGAGGTGATGTTCGACGCCGAGCATTTCTTCGACGGCTACAAGGCCAATCCCGACTACGCGATGGCCTGCCTCGCCGCCGCGGAGAAGGCCGGCGCGCGCTGGCTGGTGCTGTGCGACACCAACGGCGGGACCCTGCCGCACGAGGTCGAGCGCATCGTGGGCGAAGTGGCCAAAAAGATCCCGGGCGATCGCCTCGGCATCCACACCCACAACGACACCGAGAATGCCGTCGCCAACACGCTGGCCGCGGTGCGCGCCGGCGTGCGCCAGGTGCAGGGCACCATCAACGGGCTGGGCGAGCGCTGCGGCAACGCCAACATGATCGCGCTCATTCCCAATCTCGTCCTCAAGATGGGCTTCGAGACCGGATTGAAGGACGGCGCGATGCAGCGGCTGACGCATCTGTCGCGCCTGCTCGACGATCGGCTGAACGTCGTGCCCAACCGCAGCGCAGCCTATGTCGGCACGCGCGCCTTCGCCCACAAGGGCGGCCTGCACGTCTCGGCGGTCGAGAAGGATCCCAAGACCTACGAGCATGTCGATCCGGAGGTCGTGGGCAACCAGCGCATGATCGTGGTCAGCGACCAGGCCGGCCGCTCCAACATCATGGCCCGCTTCCGCCAGATCGGGCTCGACGTCGATCCCAAGGACCCGGGCGTCGCGCGCCTGCTCGAGATCGTCAAGGAGCGCGAGGCCGAGGGCTACGCCTACGACGGCGCCGACGCTTCATTCGAACTGCTGGCGCGACACGAGCTGCACACCGTGCCCGACTACTTCACCCTGCAGAGTTTTCGCGTGCTGGCTGAACGCAGAGTGAATGCACGCGGCCAGTTGATCGCGCTGTCCGAGGCCACGGTGAAGCTCGACGTCGCCGGCCGGCGCGCGATGGAAGTGGGCGAGGGCAACGGCCCGGTGAACGCCCTCGATGCTGCGCTGCGAAAGGCGCTGATCCCGGTCTATCCCGAGCTCGCGGACATGCGGCTGGTCGACTTCAAGGTGCGCATCCTGGACTCCGCCGGCGGCACCGCCGCCACCACCCGGGTCATGATCGAGAGCGCAGACGCGCAAGGGCAGGCGCTGGTCGACCATCGGCGTGTCGCCCAACATCGTCGATGCCTCCTACAACGCCTTGTATGACGCCCTGACCTACAAACTGTTCCGCGACGGGGCGAAGCCGGCGCAGCCGGGCTAGCTGCTATGTCCCCCGCCTAGTTGACGGTCGGGGCCGCTCGGAAGACCATATATAGCGTGGACGGCGAAATACCGATTCAGACGACACAGCCACCGACGATTGCGGTGGCTGCAACGCGTCGCTCGAGGGTGCGGGGGCGCCTGCTGTGGCGGGTCGTCATGTGGTCGCTGCCGCTGGTGGCCATCGCCGTCGCCCTGTTCGCCTGGCTGAGCGGCGGCCGCTTCATCGGCACCGACAACGCCTACGTGAAGGGCGACCGGGTCTACATCGCCACCGAGCTCAGCGGTCCCATCGTCGAGGTGGCCGTGCGCGAGAACCAGAGCGTGTCGCGCGGCCAGCTCCTGTTCCGGCTCGACGACCAGCCCTACCGCACGGCGCTGGCCAAGATCGAATCGGAGATCGAGATCCAGCGCGCCGAGATCCGCGGCCTGCGCGCCCAGTGGCGCACCAAGCGCGAGGACATCAAGGCCGCGCAGAGCCAGCAGAACTACGCCCAGGCCGACTACGACCGCCAGAAGGATCTCGCCGACCGCAAGTTCGCGCCGGCGGCGAAGATGGAAGAGTCGCGCATGGGGCTCGATGTGGCGCGCCAGCGCATCGCCTCGCTGGAGGAGGACCTGCAGCGCATCGAGGCGGCGCTGGCCGGCGATCCCAAGATCAAGGTCGACGATCATCCCAAGGTGAAGCAGATGCTGGCCGCGCGCGACGAGGCCCTGCACAACCTCCGCCGCACCACCATCGAGGCGCCGCTCGACGGCGTCGTCTCCAAGGTGCTGGTGCCGGGCAGCTACGCCGTCATGGGCGTGCCGTCGATCGCCGTGGTTGCCGACAGGGACCTGTGGATCGAGGCCAACTTCAAGGAAACCGAGCTCACGCGCGTGCGCGTCGGCCAGCCGGTCACCATCACCGTCGACACCTATCCCGACATGCAATGCACCGGGAAGGTGACGTCGCTCGCCCAGTCGACCGGCGCGGAGTTCGCCGTGCTGCCGCCGCAGAACGCCACCGGCAACTGGGTCAAGGTGGTGCAGCGCATCCCGGTCCGCACTTCCGTCAACTGCAAGGAAGGCGATCCGCCGCTGCGCGTCGGCATGAGCGTGACCATCGAGATCGACACCGGCCATCGCCGTTCGATCGGCGAGCTGCTGAAGAGCTTCGGCCTGTGATCGTCGCCGGGGCATGACGGGCTGATGGATCCCGACGCGCTTCGCCGTCGTCGCTGGCTCACCGTCGTGGTGATGATGGCCACGATCATGCAGGCGCTCGACGGCACCATCGCCAACGTGGCGCTGCCCAACATCCAGGGCTCGCTGTCGGCGACCCAGGAGCAGGTCGCCTGGGTGATCACCTCCTATATCGTGTCGGCGGCCATCGCCACGCCGCTCGCCGGCTTCTGCGCCGTGCGCTTCGGCGTGCGGCGCATCCTGGTGAGCTCGGTGATCGGCTTCACCATCGCCTCGATGCTGTGCGGCGCCGCCCAGACGCTGCCGCAGCTCGTGGCCTTCCGCACCCTGCAGGGCGTCTGCGGCGCCGCGCTGGTGCCGCTCAGCCAGACGCTGATGATGGAGGCCTATCCGCGCGAGGAGCAGGGCAAGGCGATGGCGATGTGGGGCGTCGGCACGATGCTGGGCCCCATCACCGGCCCGACGCTCGGCGGCTGGCTGACCGACGAATACACCTGGCGCTGGGTGTTCTACATCAACCTGCCGGTCGGCATCCTGTGCGCCGTCGGGCTGATGATCCTGATCAAGAACAAGGCGAGCGACACGCCGCGGCCGTTCGACCTCCTGGGCTTCACGCTGCTGTCGATCGCCATCGGCACGTTCCAGCTCATGCTCGACCGCGGCGAGCAGATCGACTGGTTCGGCTCCCGGGAGATCGTCATCGAAGCGGTGGTGGCCGGCGTCGCTGCCGTCATGTTCGTGATCCACATGCTGTCGAGCGACCATCCGTTCCTGCCGCGCGACCTGTTCCGCGACCGCAACCTGATGCTGGGCATCATCTTCACGGCCATCACCGGCCTCCTGATGATCGTGACCGCGACCCTGCTGCCGCCCTTCCTGCAGCAGTTGAAGGGCTATCCGGTCTTCACCACCGGCGTCGTCATGGCGCCGCGCGGCATCGGCACGATGATTTCGATGTTCATGGTGTCGCGCCTGATCGGCAAGGTCGATGCGCGATGGCTGATCGCGATCGGGCTCAGCCTGTGCGGCATCTCGTTGTACGACATGACGCAGTTCTCGATCGACGTCAGCGAAGGACGCGTGATCACGAACGGCTTCCTGCAGGGCATCGGGCTCGGCCTGGTGTTCCCGCCGCTCACCACGCTGGCCTTCGCCACCGTTCCCGCCCGCATCCGCACCGAGGGCGCGGCGATCAACGCCCTGATGCGCAATCTCGGCGCCTCGATCGGCGTGGCGGTCCTGGTCGCGATGCTCGACCGCAACACCCAGATCAACCGCTCGACGCTGGCCGAGTACCTGACGCCGTTCAGCCCGCTGTGGCGCTTCGGCACCACGCCGATCGAGAACGGCATACCGGTCGACCGCTCCCGGATCGTCACGCACATGACGCCGTTCGGCGGCGGCTGGCCGTACGGCGCGGTGCCGGTCGACGACCCCTCGAAGCTGATCGGAATGTGGAGCGAGGAACTCAGCCGCCAGGCGTCGATGATCGCCTACCTCAACGATTTCCGCGTGCTCGCGGTCGCGGCCGTGGTCTTCATCCCGCTGCTCTTCTTCATGCGCCGCCAGGCGCAGTATGCGCGGCCGTCGCGCCGCTGACGCCGGGGCGCGGGGCCGGCGACGCTGATATAAGGGCGGCATGGGACGAGCCTCCAAGGGCCAGGCGACGGCGATGGCTGCCCCGGTCGTCATCCTGGTGCGCCCGCAGCTGGGCGAGAATATCGGCATGGCGGCGCGGGCCATGCTGAATTGCGGCCTGTCGGCTCTGCGCCTGGTCGACCCGCGCGACGGCTGGCCCAATCCCAAGGCCCAGCGCGCCGCGTCGGGCGCCGATGTGGTGCTGGACGAGGCCAGGGTCTTCGCTTCGGTCGGTGAGGCGGTGGCTGACCTGGAGCGCGTGGTGGCGACCACGGCGCGCAACCGCGAGCTCACCCAGCGCATCCTGACGCCGCGTCGAGCGGTGTCCGAGATGCGCGGCTGGATCGAAGGCGCGGAGAAGGTCGGCATCCTCTTCGGTCCGGAACGGACCGGCCTCACCAATGACGACATGGTGAATGCCGATACCGCCCTGTCGATCCCGCTCAACCCGCAATTCTCCTCGCTCAACATCGCCCAGGCCGTGCTGCTGGTGGCCTATGAATGGGCGTCGGCGGGCGACCAGACGCCTGAAGAGCGCATGTCCGACCACGCGACGCGTCCGGCGACCAAGGACGAGCTTGTAAATCTCTTCGCCCATCTCGAGCGCGCGCTCGACCAGTCAGGCTTCCTGCGCAACAAGGCGATGCGGCCGGCCATGGTGCACAATCTGCGTGCCTTCCTGCAGCGCGCGGCGATGACCGAGCAGGAGGTCCGCTCCTTCCACGGCGTCATCAAGTACCTGGCCAAACAAAAGCACAGCGAGGAGTGAGCATGTCCACCACCGCCAAGGTCTCCTGGGTCGATGGCGCCCTGTTCGTCGCCGAGGGCGGCAGCGGCCACACGCTGACCATGGACGGCGCACCGGACATCGGCGGCCGCAACCTCGCGTCGCGGCCGATGGAGGTCGTGCTGATGGGCTTGGGCGGCTGCACCGCGATCGACGTGGTATCGATGCTGAAGAAGCAGCGCCAGGATATCGAGGGCGTCGAGGTCGCGCTGGTCGCCGAACGGGCCGACGATCACCCCAAGGTCTTCACCTCGGTGAAGCTCGTCTACACGGTGCGCGGCCGGAAATTGAACAAGGCGCTGATCGAACGGGCCGTCAGCCTCAGCGACGAGAAATACTGCTCGGCCACGGCAATGTTCAAGAAGTCGGCCGATGTCAGCCATGAAGTGGTGCTGGTCGAGGTCTAAGTCATTGATCTGAAAGCAGGAACGCCTGCTTGACTAAGCCGCGGCCGAAAGTATGTTCCGCCCTTCTCCGGAGAACGTGGTTGCGGGCCTTTTGGGGCCCTCATCCCGCCCCGACAAGCCCGCTGTAACCGGCGGGTAGGCCCGCTGGTTGCAGCGGGCTTGTCGGACCCAGGCCTATCCGGACAACAGCGTCATATGACGCATAACGATGGAGTGTCCGCGTGAGCAAGCGCGCGCAAGCGAAGTACAAGATCGACCGCCGCCTCAGGGTCAACCTGTGGGGCCGTCCCAAGAGCCCGATCAACAAGCGCGAATACGGTCCCGGCCAGCACGGCCAGGGTCGCCAGAAGCCGACCGACTACCGCCTGCAGCTCATGGCCAAGCAGCGCCTCAAGGGCTACTACGGCTCGGTCTCGGAGCGCCAGCTGCGCCGCTACTATCTCGAAGCCGTGCGCCGCAAGGGCGACACCGGCGAGAACCTGGTCGAGCTGCTGGAGCGCCGGCTGGACGCCGTCATCTACCGCATGAAGTTCGCCATCACCGTGTTCGCCAGCCGTCAGCTGGTCAGCCACGGTCACGTCAAAGTGAATGGCCGCCGGGTCAACATCGCTTCGTACCTTGTGAAGGACAACGACGTGATCGAGCTCACGTCGAAGGCCAAGGAGATGGTCCGGGTGGTGGAAGCCACGCAGACCGCCGAGCGCGACGTGCCGGAATACGTCACCGCCGACCACAAGGACATGAAGGGCACTTACGTGCGCGGGCCCAAGCTCGCCGACGTGCCCTATCCGGTCCAGATGGAGCCGTCGCTGGTTGTCGAGTACTACAGCCGCTAACGCAGGGGCTGCAAAAGCACACAGTAAGACGAAAAACCCGCCCTTTTGTGGCGGGTTTTTTGCATAAGAAATCAGGGATAGGACGCCGGTTCCGACTGTCCGGCGGGGTGAGCAAGGCATATAATTACTCCAAGGGGTTGGGGCACTGGAGAGTCTGGGATGAGCATGGTCCGTGTGGCGGTCTTCGCAGTGATCGCGGTTGCGGTCGGCGGGGCTGCTTATGTTTATCGCGACGAGGTCGCCCAGAGGCTGGGCGTGGGCGCAGCGGCGAGTGCTGCCGAAAAGGGCTCGACCAGTCCCGCTGCCATGGCGCAGCCGCAAGGCCGCCGCGGGCGCGCCAATCCGGCAGGGGCCGTGCCGGTGGTCGTCACATCGGTCGAACCCAAATCCATGCCGATCATCATCGAAGCCGTCGGCACGGTGCAGTCGATCTCCTCGGTCCAGCTCAAGTCGCGCCTCGACAGCCAGATCATGAAGGTCAATGTCGAGGAAGGCGCGCTGGTCAAGGAAGGCGACCTGCTGTTCGAGCTCGATGCACGCACGCTGAAGGCACAGCTCTCTCAGATCGAAGCGCAGATCCGCAAGGACCAGGCCCAGCTCGAGCAGGCCAAGCGCGACACGGTGCGTGCAGGCGACCTCCTGACCAAGGGCGCCGGCACCGTCGTCCAGCGCGATACCAACTTCACGACACAGAAGGCGGCCGAGGCGCAGCTCGAGGCGGACGAGGCGATGCGCCAGAACATCCTGACGCAGATCAGCTACAGCGAGATCCGTGCGCCGGTCTCCGGCCGCATCAGCTCGATCCCCTACAAGGCCGGCACCACACTGCGCATCGGCGACAACACGGTGACTTCCGTGCTCGCCACCATCAACCAGGTCGATCCGATCTTCGTCACCTTCGCCATGCCGCAGGTCTTTCTGACCGACCTGCGCGCGGCCATGGCCAAGGGCGGCGTCAAGGTCAACGCGGTGATCGACGACACTCACAAGCAATCGGGCGTGATCGGCTTCATCGAGAACACGGTCGATCCCAACACCGGTACCGTGACGGCCAAGGCGCGCATCGCCAACGCCAACGAGGGCCTGTGGCCTGGCCAGTTCGTGAAGGTCGAAATCGTCCTCGGTATCGAGCCCGACGCGCTCTCGGTACCGGCCGCCGCCGTGCAGCTCGGGACACAGGGTCCCTATGTCTTCGTCATCAAGGACGGCAACACGGCCGAAGTCCGCCCGATCACCATCAAGCGCACGCAGTACGGCGAGTCGGTGATCGGCAGCGGGCTCAAGGCCGGCGAGTCGATCGTGATCGACGGCCAGTTGCGCCTGGTCAACGGCGCCGCCGTCACCGTCCGGCAACCCGAGGTCGCCAAGCCGGCGCCGACGCCAAACGAGGCTCCCAAGCCCGCACCGCCGCGCGGCTAACCGGCAGTCAGGGGGCTCGACCATGTCCGCGCTTTGCATCCGCCGCCCGGTGATGACCATCCTGTTGATGGCGTCGTTCATCATCGCCGGCATGTTTGGCTATAAAAACCTGCCTGTCGCGGCAGTGCCGCGCGTCGACTTCCCGACCATCCAGGTGACCGCCCAGCTGCCCGGCGCCAGCCCCGAGACGATGGCCGCCTCGGTCGCCTCGATCCTCGAGCGGCAGTTCTCGGCCATTGCCGGCGTGACGACGATGACGTCGACCTCATCGCTCGGAAACACCTCGATCGTCCTGCAGTTCGACCTCAATCGAAACATCGACGGCGCCGCGCTCGACGTGCAGTCGCAGATCTCGGCCGCCATGCGCCGCCTGCCGGTCGAGCTGCCGACGCCGCCCAGCTTCCGCAAGGTCAACCCCGCCGACTTCCCGATCCTGTTCCTGTCGCTCAAGTCCTCGCAGGTCCGGCTGTCGGACATCGACGCCTTCTCCAACCGCGCCATCCTGCCGCGCATCTCGACCCTGCCCGGCGTCGCGCAGGTGCTGATCTTCGGCTCGCAGAAATACGCCGTGCGCGTGCGCGCCAACCTCGACCAGCTCTCGGTGCGCGGTCTCACGCTCAACGAGCTGCAGACCGCCATCGTCAACGCCAACTCGACCAAGCCGCTCGGTGCCATCGCCGATTCGCGCCAGAACGCCATCCTCGACGCCACCGGTCCGCTCACCAAGGCGGCCGACTACATGCCGGTGGTCGTGGCGTTCCAGAACGGCGCGCCGGTGCGCATCTCCGACGTCGCCACGGCGATCGACAGCGTCGAGAACGACAAGATCGCGAGCTGGCTCGACGGCACCCGCGCCATCCTGCTCGCCGTCTACCGCCAGCCCGACGCCAATACAGTCGAGGTGGTCGACCGGGTGAAGGCGATGCTGCCGGCCATCCAGGTCGAGCTGCCGAGCGGCGTCGAGATCGCCGTGCTCAACGACCGGTCGGTCTCGATCCGCGACGCCATCGAGGACGTGGAGTTCACGCTCTGCCTCTCCGGCGTCCTGGTCATCATCGCCATCTACTTCTTCCTGCGCAGCTTCCGCGCCACCCTGATCCCCGCCATTGCGCTGCCGATCTCGGTCATCGGCACCTTCGCCGGCATGTATGTGTTCGGCCATTCGATCGACAATATCTCGCTGCTGGCGCTGACCCTCGCGGTGGGCTTCGTGGTCGACGATGCGATCGTCATGCTGGAGAACATCGTCCGCCATATCGAGGCGGGCGAGAAGCCGATGGATGCCGCCTTCAAGGGCTCCAAGGAAGTGGGCTTCACCATCGTTTCGATGACGCTGTCGCTGGTCGCCGTGTTCATTCCCGTGCTGTTCATGGGCGGCGTCGTCGGTCGCATGTTCAACGAGTTCGGCATGGTCATCAGCATGGCCATCCTGATCTCGGGCATCGTGTCGCTCACGCTCACGCCCATGCTGTGCTCGCGGCTCCTGAAGCCGATCGATCACCATGAGAAGCACAACTTCCTGCTGCGGCTTTTCGAATGGAGCTTCAACCGGGTGACCGCCGGTTACGGCTGGGCGCTCCGGCGGACCGTCCGCCTGCCGCGGCTGGTGCTGGCGATCACGCTCAGCACGTTCGTGCTGACCGTCATCCTGTTCCAGGCCATTCCCAAGGGCTTCTTCCCGTCCGAGGATATCGGTCAGCTGAGCGGCTCGACCGTCGGGCCGGACGACGCGTCGTTCGACGCCATGGTGGCTCGCCAGAGCGCGGTGGCGGAGATCATCAAGCGCGATCCCGACGTCGTCTCGGTGATGTCGACCGTGGGCGGCGGCAACGCCGCGAACACGGTCAATTCCGGCCGCATCTTCGTTTCACTGCGCCAGAAACCGGAGCGCAAGGCGACTGCGCTCGAGGTCATGGCCCGCCTGCGCCGGGCCACGGCGAACGTGCCGGGCATCAACATCTTCTTCCAGCCCGTACTGTCCATCAACATCGCCACGACGCAGACTCGCGCCCAGTACCAGTTCGGCATGCGCTCGAGCGATCTTGCCGCGTTGCGCACCTACGCGCCGCTGATGGAAGAGCGCATGAAGCGCCTGACCGACATCGTCGACGTCAATTCCGACCTCCAGGTGCGGGCGCGTTCGACGGTGATCGACATCGATCGCGACACCGCCTCCCGTCTCGGCCTGTCGATCGACCAGATCCGCCTGCTGCTCTACTCGGCCTACGGTGTGCGCCAGGTCTCCACCATCTACGCGCCCGACGACACCTACCAGGTGATCCTCGAGGTCGATCCGAAGTACGCCGACACCAACGAGGTGCTGCGCCGCATGCAGGTGCGCACGCCGACCGGTGGCCTGGTGCCGCTCGACACCGTGGCCAAGAGGTCCGACAAGCCGACGTCGCTTACCGTCAACCACATCGCCCAGCTGCCGGCAGTCATGATCTCGTTCAACCTGGCGCCTGGCGTGGCGCTCGGCGAGGCAGTGAAATCGATCAAGGAAGTGGCGGCCGAAGTCGGCCTGCCGGCCCAGATCGCCACCAGCTTCGAGGGCAGCGCCCAGGTCTTCCAGCAGGCCGTCGCCAACCAGGGCATGCTGCTGTTTGCCGCCGTGCTGGTCATCTACATCATCCTGGGCATCCTCTACGAAAACTTCGTCCATCCGCTCACCATCCTGTCGGGCCTGCCGTCGGCCGGCATCGGCGCGCTGATCACGTTGATGCTGTTCGGCATGGATCTGAGCGTCATCGCCATGATCGGCGTCATCATGCTGATCGGCATCGTCAAGAAGAACGCCATCATGATGGTCGACTTCGCGCTCGTCCGCCGCGCCCAGGGTGCGCCGGCCGAGGTGGCGATCGTCGATGCGGCGCTGCTGCGCTTCCGACCCATCATGATGACCACGACCTGCGCGCTGCTGGGCTCCCTGCCGATCGCGATCGGCGCCGGCGCCGGCGCCGAGCTGCGCCAGCCGCTGGGCGTCACCGTGGTCGGCGGCCTTCTGGTGTCGCAGGTCCTGACCCTGTTCATCACCCCGGTGGTCTACATCTGGTTCGACCGGCTGCTCGGCGTGAAGTTCGGCCAGATTCGAATCTTCCGCCGGCGCAGCAAGGCGACCCCCCACCCGGCCGAATAGCGGCCGCAGGTCATGACCGACGATATCGGCGCCTTCGTGCCGGGTCCGCGCGTGCGGATCGAGGGCCGTGCCGGCGGGCCGCTCGCGGGACTCACCTTTGCCGCCAAGGACCTGTTCGACGTCGCCGGCGTGCCGACCGGCGGCGGCAATCACGACTGGCCGACCGGCCGACCTGTTCCGACGCGGCATTCCTGGGCGGTCCAGACCCTGCTCGATGCCGGCGCCACCCTGATCGGCAAGACCATCACCGACGAAGTCTCGCTCGGCATCCTGGGCGAGAACGCCTTCGACGGCACGCCGGTGAACGTTCGCGCGCCGGGCCGCGTGCCGGGCGGCTCCTCGTCGGGCTCGGCCGCCGCCGTCGCCGCGGGGATCTGCGACACGGCGCTCGGCACCGACACCGGCGGCTCGGTGCGCGTTCCCGCGAGCTTCTGCGGCCTCTACGGCATCCGGCCGACGCACGGCCGCCTCGATGTCACCGGCATGCTGCCGCAGGCGCCGACCTCGGATACGACCGGCTGGTTCGCGCGCGATGCGGCGACCTTCGCGCGGGTCTCCGCGGCCCTGCTGGGCGAGGCCATCCCGACGGCGCTGCCGACCCGGCTGGTCGTTGCCGTCGATACCTTCGGCTTTGCCGATGCCGACGTGGCAGCGGCCTTGAAGCCGATGGTGAACCGGCTCGGCGCCCTGCTGGGCGATATGCGCGAAGAGGTGATGGCGCCGCCGGGCCTTTCGGTCTGGGCGCGAGCGCAACGCACGCTGCAGCCCCATGAGGCCTACACGACGTTCAAGGACTGGCTCGACGAACGCAATCCGCGCTTCGCGTTCTCCGTCGCCAAGAACCTGGTGATGGGCGCGCTGATCCCCGAGAGCGAGCGCAGCTGGGCCAACCTGATGCGCCAGGAAGCGCGCGGCCGCATGGCGTACCTGCTGCCGCCCCGTACCATCCTGTGCCTGCCGACGACGCCGTTTCCTGCGCCATTGCGCGGCCAGAAACTGTCGGTGCTCGATCCGCTGCGCGATCGCATCACCTGCCTGTGCGCGCAGGGCGGATTGGCCGGCCATCCGCAGGTCAGCCTCCCGGGCGCGACGGTTGACGGCCTGCCGGTCGGCCTGTCCATCATTGGCCCGCGCGGCAGCGACGCCACCCTGGTGGCCGTGGCGCGCGCCATGGAGGCCCAGGCTTGACCGACAAGACGCCGAACATTCCGGAAGTCGTCGAAGAGGTCCGCGGAATGTTCGAACGTTACGAACAGGCGCTGATCGACAAGAACGTCGACGTGCTCGACGCCACCTTCTGGAACAGCCCGCACACGATCCGCCTGGCCAACTACGAGCACGGCTACGGCTTCGACAGGATCCATGCCCATCGCGTGGCGCGCCCGCCGGGTCCAGGCACCAAGGAAAAGCGCCATCGCCTCGACATCGTGACGGTGGGCCGGGACATCGCCACGGTGACCCTGGTCTACAAGGTGCGGGACAAGGACCTGGTCGGCCGCCAGATGCAGACCTGGGTGCGCTTTCCCGAGATCGGCTGGAAGGTGATCGCCGCCCACGTCTCGACGATAGACAAGCAACCGACCCTGTGAGGAAGCCATGAACACGCCGACGCCGACGCTGGGCAACGTCATCGCCGTCGACAACGCCTGGGTCGCCAAGGTGACGGAGGAGGCGCTCGAGCCCGGCCTGCCGATCGTCGATCCGCACCACCATCTCTGGCAGCGTAGCGGCAACGACTACATGTTCCACGACCTGCTGGCCGACACCCGGACCGGCCACAACATCGTCGCCACGGTGTTCGTCGATTGCCATTCGATGTATCGCAAGGCCGGCCCGGCGGAGCTGCGCTGTATCGGCGAGACCGAATTCGCCAACGGCGTGGCGGCGATGTGCGCCAGCGGGATCTACGGCGAGCTGCGCGCCTGCGCGGCGATCGTGAGCCATGTCGACCTGCGCCTGGGTGCCAGGGCCGGCGCCGTGTTCGATGCCCAGATCGCCGCCGGCAATGGCCGCTTCATCGGCATCCGCTACCAGACCGGTCTGGACAAGGACCCCGGCATCCGCGCGACCCGGACCAATCCGACACCCGGCCTGATGGCCGACAAGACCTGGCGCGAGGGTTTCCGCGAGCTCGACCGGCGCGGCCTCACCTTCGACGCCTGGGCCTACCATCCGCAGCTCGCCGAGGTCGGCGACCTGGCGGCGGCCTTTCCCAACACCCAGATCGTCCTCGACCATGTCGGCGGCCCGCTGGGCTATGCTTCCTACGCCAGCCGCCACGACGAGGTGTTCGCCACCTGGAAGAAGTCGATGGCCGAGCTGGCGCGCCGGCCCAACGTCACCGTGAAGGTGGGCGGGCTCGGCATGGCCATGGGCTGGTTCGATTTCTACCAGCAGCCGTCGCCGCCCAGCTCGCAGATGCTGGCCGAGGCCTTCAGGCCCTGGGTCGAGACCTGCATCGAGCTGTTCGGCGCCGAGCGCTGCATGTTCGAGAGCAACTTCCCGGTCGACAAGATCACCTCCGGCTACGGCGTGCTGTGGAATGCCTTCAAGCGGCTGGCCGCCAAGGCATCGGCAGCCGAGAAGACTGCCCTGTTTTCGGGCACGGCGAGCCGGGTCTACAAGTTGGACTTGGCTGCCCGCTAGCGTGGCGCGGTAACGCAGCCTAAGCTTTTGGCCTTCTTCGTTTGGGGGCCCAACTCATGCGTCGTTTTCTTCTCGCATCGGCCGTCGCGCTGGCTGCCGCTTCAATCTCGCCGCTCGCATCGGCGCAGACCATCAAGGCGGTCATGCATTCCGACGTGAAGATCCTCGATCCGGTCTTCAGCGGCGCCTACATCACGCGCAACCACGCCTACATGATCTACGACACGCTGTTTGCCGTGGACGAGAAGCTGCAGATCAAGCCGCAGATGGTCGACAGCTGGACGACCAGCGACGACGGGCTCGTCTGGACGTTCAAGCTGCGCGACGGGCTGGAATGGCACGACGGCACGCCGGTCACCGCGGAGGATTGCGTCGCCTCGCTCAAGCGCTGGGCGGCGCGCGATTCGATGGGCCAGAAGCTTGCGCTGTCGGTCCAGGACTACAAGATCGTCGATCCCAAGACCTTCCAGATCGTGCTCAAGGAGAAGTTCGGGCCGCTCCTGGAGGCGATCGGCAAGCCGTCGGTGGTCGTCCCCTTCATGATGCCCAAGAAGACGGCGGAGACCGACGCCTTCAAGCAGATCGACGACTCCATCGGCTCCGGCCCCTTCATCTTCAAGAAGGACGAATGGAAGCCCGGCGAGAAGCTGGTCTACCTCAAGAACCCCAAGTACAAGCCGCGGCCCGAGCCGATGTCGGGGCTCGCCGGCGGCAAGGTGGTGAGCGTCGACCGGGTCGAATGGGTGTGGATCCCCGACGCGGAGACGCAGCTCAATGCGCTGCTCAATGGCGAAATCGACATGCTCGAAAGCGTGAGCTACGACCACTTGGCGGTGCTGGAAAAGAACAAGGATGTCCGGGTGATCACCAACCCGGCGTCCAACCAGTATGTGTTCCGCATGAACTGGCTGCAGCCGCCTTTCAACAACCAGAAGATTCGTCAGGCCGTCACCTACGCTCTCAACCAGGAAGAATTCCTGCAGGCCAATATCGGCGACAAACGGTTCTATCGCGTGTGCAAGGCGATGTTCACCTGCGACACGCCGCTCGCCACGACTGCCGGCATGGACGGCCTGATCGAGGGCAATGCCGCCAAGGCGCGCGAGCTCCTGAAAGAGGCGGGCTATGACGGCACCGTCGTGGTGATCCCGCAGCCGACCGATCTCGGCGTCATCAAGCAGCTGGCGCCCGTTGCCAAGTCGCAGCTCGAGAAGGCCGGCTTCAAGGTCGAGGTCCAGCCGATGGACTGGCAGAGCATGGTGACCCGGCTCACCACCAAGAAGGGCCCGCCGTCGGAAGGCGGCTGGAACGCCTTCGGCACGAGCTGGCAGCAACTCGACATCCTCGATCCGCTGATGACGCCCAACCTGGCCACGACCTGCGAAAAGGCGCGCAGCGGCTGGCCGTGCGACGAGGCCATGGAGAAGCTGCGCGACAAGTTCGTCCGCGCCACCACGCCGGCAGAGAAGAAGGCGGTGGCCGAGGAAGTGCAAAGCTACGCCATGCAGATCGTGACCCACGTACCGCTCGGCGAGTGGTACGGCGTTGGCGCCGTGCGCGCCAATATCGGCACGCCGGCCGTGGCGCCGCCGATCCCGGTGTTCTGGGGCATGACCAAGAAATAGCGGCGCCGCCGCTAGAGAATCGCACCGCCGCCGCGGAGTTTTTCGCGCAGGGTCGCCGGGTCGAGCTCTGAAGCCGGCTGATTGGCGGCGGCGAGCAGGGCGGCCGCGGTGCCTACTGCCTGCGCGACTGCCATGGCGGTCGGCATCACCCGGATGGCGCCGTGCGCTTCGTGCGTGGCCGACAGCCCGCGTCCCGCCACCAGCGCATTGTCGAGGCCCTGCGGCACGGCGATGCGGTAGGGCAGGGCGTAGACATGGTCGGCGCCCAGCTCCTCGAAGGTGATGTTGCCATCGGCTGTGTGGTGCACATCGATCGGATAGGCGCCGAGCGCCAGGGTGTCGATGAACTCCGCGCCCTGGCGCAGGTCGTCGGCGGTGAGCGTCAGGAGGCCTGCGATGCGGCGCGTCTCGCGGATGCCGAGCTGGGGGGCGAACGATACCAGCCGGGCACGGCTGCAGCCCGGCACGTTGGCCGCGATGAAGCGTGCGGCGCCCAGCGCCTGCCGTCGGCCCTCGCGTTCGCCGTCGGACAGCGCAAACGGATCGCTGGCGTCGATCGAGATCCGCGTGACGTTGAACCAGCCATCGTCGGAGCCCGGCACGCGGCTGCAATGGAGCGCCGCCCGCGGCAGCGCGCCCTCGGCGACGCCGCGCGCCGAGAGTGCCGCCTTGGTCTCGGCGCTCATGCCGTCGAAGGCCGAGAAATCGATCGGACCCAGGCGGAACATCATGGTCGCCGGCTGCAGGCTTTCGCCGTCGTCGAGGCCGAGAAACGGCGCGCCGGCGCGCGCCATCAGGTCGAGATCGCCCGAGCTGTCGATGAAAAGGCGTGCCCGTACCTCGAGCATGCCGCCCTTGGTCAGAAGAGTCGCCGACGTGATGGTTCGGCCACGGCGGCTCACCTGGGCGAGCTGGCTGTGCAGCAGCACCCGCACGCCGGCCTCGTGCGCCATCTCGTCCAGCACCACCTTCAGGATCTCGGTGTCGTACTCGACCCTGTCCATGCGATGGCCGGTCGACATGACGAAATGGCCGTGGCCGCCGCTGCCGCCCAGGGCTTCCAGACGGCCGACGATCTCCTCGGCGAGGCCGGCGATCACGCGGCGGCCGGCACGGGTCTCCCAGCCGACGAACTGGCCGACGGCGCCTGCCGTCGCCGCGCCGCCCAGGAAGCCGTGGCGCTCGAACAGCACGGTGCGCGCACCCTGACGGGCAGCCGCAATGGCGGCCACCGTGCCCGCCATGCCGCCGCCGCTCGCCAACACGTCGCAGTCCATGGGATTCATTTTTGTTCGCCCCTGAATCCGACCATACTCCGGGCCAAGGAAAATCGGGAGGCATCGGTGTTTCAGCAGGCTTTGACGCGTCGCGCAGCGCTGGGCGGAATGCTGGCGCTGCCTCTCATGCGCGGCGCTTCGGCGGAGGAGCTGACCAAGGCGTCGATCGCCCTGCTGCGGCTGTCATCCTCGGGGCCGATCTTCATCGCCCAGGAGAAGGGCTGGTTCAAGGAAGCCGGCCTCGATCTCACCTTGACGGATTTCCAGTCGGCGGCGCAGGTGCCGCTGGCCGTGGTGTCGGGCGACGCCGATCTCGGCGTCACCGCCTTCACCGCCGGCTTCTTCAATCTCGCCGCCAAGGGAGGATTGAAGGTCGTGGCGGCGCAGAGCGCGGAACGGCCGGGCTATCAGCTGAACGTCATCGCCGTCACCAACCCGGCCTGGGAGCAGGCCGTGCGCTCGGTCAAGGACCTCGCCGGCAGGCGGGTGGCCGTCACGACGGTCGGCTCCTCGGTGCACTATTCGCTGGAGGTGGTGGCGCGCAAATACGGCGTCGACACCAAGGGCCTCACCATCGTGGCGTTGCAGTCGATTCCCAACATGGTGGCGGCCTTCAAGGGCGGCCAGGTCGACGCCGCGGTGTTCCCCATCACGACCTTTCGCCAGGTCGAGTCGGAGGGCAGCGGCAAGCCGATCGCCTATGTCGGCGACGAGGTGCCGTGGCAGCTCGGTGCGGTCTTCACCTCGCCCAAGACCATCATCGAGCGACGGCCGCTGGTGGAGAAGTTCATCGCGGGCTATCGACGCGGCGCGGCGGCCTATCACGAGGCCTTCGGCAAGCGCGACAACGGCAAGCTGGTGCCGGGCCCCAACTACGACGAGATGATCGGAATTCTAAGCACCGCGCTCAAGCAGCCGCCGGCGCTCGTCGCCTCCGGCCTGCCCTTCATCGATCCCGAGGGCCGGCTGGACGTCGGCGACATCTACAAGCAGGTCGCGTTCTGGCAATCGACCGGCCAGGTGTCGCGCGACGCCGATCCCAAGTCGTTCATCGATCTCAGCTTCGTGCAGGGCCACTTCAACGTGCCCAAGTGACGGCCAGGCCGAAGGATCTATTCGGCCGCCTTCAGTTCGGTCGCGCGCACGGCGCGGCGTGCCGCGTCCTCGGCTTCCCAGCGCATGCCGATCTCGGCGAGCTTGCCCAAAACGTCGTCGAGCTCGTGGCCGCGCTGGGTCAGCGAATAGGTGACCTTGGGCGGGATCGTCGCCTCGTAGTCGCGACGCACCAGGGACGCGCCCTCGAGCGTACGCAGCCGCTCGGTCAGCATCTTGGCCGATATGCCGGCCACGCGCCGCTTCAGCTCGCCGAAGCGCTGCGGGCCGTGGGTCTTGAGGTTGTAGAGGATGTACGTTGTCCATGGCCCCATCAGCATGCGCAGGATGAAGTCCATGGGGCAGGAGGCGCTCTCCTTGCCGGGTGTCCGGGTGACGTCCATCGGGCTGACCTTTAAGTTACGAATTGGTACCTACTGGTGAATACATAGTGCGCTTCCCAGATCTTTCCAGTCACTTTGGGAAAGCAGCATATCTTGAGAAACTGAACGACGTTTTCTCAAGATAAATCAAGGGATTGGAGAAAGGACCATGAGCACAGTTGCCATCGTTTATCATTCGGGTTTCGGACATACGCAGTCTCTCGCCGAGGCCGTGGCCAAGGGCGCCAACGTAGTTCCCGGCGTCAAGGTGAGCCTTGTGCCGGTGGCCGAGGCGGAGGCCCGCGCGGCCGAGCTGGATGCCGCCGACGCGATCATCTTTGGCAGCCCGACCTACATGGGCGGCGTCTCAGCCGAGTTCGCCAAGTTCAAGGATTCGACCGCCAAGCGCTGGATGGACGGCGCGTGGCGCAACAAGCTCGCCGCGGGCTTCACCGCCTCGGCGTCGTGGAACGGCGACAAGCACAACACGCTCTACCAGCTCCTCACCCTGGCCCTGCAGCACGGCATGGTGTGGGTCGGCCTCGGCCTGGCGCCGGGCTTCAACCACTCCAAGGGATCGGCCGAGGACCTCAACCGGCTGGGCGCGTCGGTCGGCGCGATGGCACAGGCCAATGCCGACCAGGGCATCGAGGGCATCGCGGCCAGCGACTTCCGCACCATGGAGGCACTCGGCAAGCGGGTCGCCGAAGCCGCCGTGCGCTGGCAGGAAGAGCCGCTCGCCCAGGCGGCGTGAGCCGGCTCAGGATCGGAACGGACGCTCTCTCCCGGCGGGAGGGAGCGTCACTTCTTCTTGGTGATGTTCCACCACACCGGCACCGGTCCGGCGAGCCAGCCCGAGATGCGATCCTTGCGATAGGCGCCGAACGCCTTGTACTGGCCCAGCACGACGTAATCGCCCTGGTCCATGATGCGGTCGGAAACGGCGAGCGCGATCTGCTTGCGCTTCTCGGGATCGCCCTCGCGCGCGTAGGCGGAGCGGAGCTTTTCCATTTCCGGGTCGCACGGCCAGCCGAACCAGGCCTTGTCGCAGGCGCCGCTCGAGAAGGAGTTGCTGGCCGGGCTGTCGGCGTCGACGGTGACGGTCGTGGTGAAGAAGATGTTCCAGCCGCCCTTGTCGGGCGCCTCTTTCTTGGCGCGGCGCCCGACCACGGTCTGCCAGTCGGTCGCCTGGAGATCGACCTTGAAGCCCACTTTTTCCAGCGCCTGCTTGGCGACCGGCGGGAGCTGGTTGGCCGACAACAGGTCGGTCGCCTGCATCATGACGATCGGCGTGCCGTCGTAGCCGCTCTCCTTCAGGAGCTGGCGCGCCTTGTCGTAGTCGGGCTTGATCAGGAGGTCGCCGTAGCTCTTCTCGTAGGGCGAGCCGCAGATCAGGGGCGCGTTGCACACGCGATAGATCTCGGGGTCGCCCACCTGGGCGCGCAGGAAATCCTCCTGGGCGATGGCGTACATCGCCGCCTGGCGCGCCTTCACGTTGTTGAACGGCGGGTGCAGGTGATTGAAGCGCATGATGATCTGGCTGCCGAGCGCGTTCCAGCCGAACAGCGAGATGTTCTTGTCGGCCTTCAGCATCGGGAAGAGGTCGGGCACCGGCAGCTCGATCAGGTCGATCTCGCCCTGCTGCAGCGCGTTGGCGGCGGTCAGGGGATCGCTGATGGCGAGCCACTCGACCCGGTCGACGTTCACCACCTTGCCGCCGGCCAGCATGGAAGGCGGCTCGGCGCGCGGCTTGTACTTGGTGTTCTTGACGTAGACGACCTTCTCGCCGGCCTTCCATTCGTCCTTCTTGAAGATGAACGGGCCGGAGCCGGTATAGTCGTCGATCTGCTTGAACGGATCGGTCTCGGCCACCCGCTTGGGCATCATGAAGGGCACGTTGGAGGAGGGCTTGCCCAGCGCCTCGAGGACGAGGCCGAACGGCTCCTTGAGCACGATGGTGAAGGTCCTGGCGTCGACCGCCTTCATCTCGCCGACCGAGGCCATGAGCTGCTGGCCGAGCGCATCGCGCACGCCCCAGCGCTTGAGCGAGGCGACGCAGTCCTCGGCCGTGACCGGCTGGCCGTCGTGCCACTCGAGGCCATCGCGCAGGGTGAAGGTCCAGGTGAGCTTGTCGGCCGAGGTCTCGTATTTGTCGACCATCTGGGGACGGATGTTCAGCTGCTCGTCCTTGGCAAACAGCGTGTCGTAGATCAGATAACCGTGGTTGCGCGTGATGAAGGCCGTGGTCCAGATGGGATCCAGCACTTTGAGGTCGGAATGGGCCACCATCTTGAGCGTCTGGGCGCCGGCCGGGGCGGCTGCCAGCAAGGCCAGACAGGCCATCGCCCGCAAGGCGGTGCGCAAAAACTGCATCATTTCGACATTCCCCTGTAGTAGACGAACCCGAACCCCAATTGCACACAGGCTGCCACGGGCGCCCCAAGGAATAAAGCGATGTCCATGCCAACGATCTTCGTCTCGCACGGCTCTCCGACCCTGATCCTGAACGACGTGCCGGCGCGGGCCTTCCTGGCGTCGCTCGGCCAGCAGCTGCCCAGGCCGAAGGCGATCGTCGCGGTGTCGGCGCACTGGGACACCGACGTGCCGGCGGTGTCGCTGTGCCACAAGCCCGAGACGATCCACGATTTCTACGGTTTCCCCGAAGCGCTCTACCGGCTGCGCTACGCCGCGCCGGGGGCGCCCGAGCTTGCCGAGCGGGTGGCCAAGCTCACCGGGGCCGCCCACGACATGCATCGCGGCCTCGATCACGGCGCCTGGGTGCCGGCGATGCTGGCCTGGCCTGCCGCCGACATCCCGATCTTCCAGCTCTCGGTGCAGCCCGGCGAGAGCCCGGCGCATCACATCGCGCTCGGCCGCAAGCTCGCATCCTTGCGCGAAGAGGATGTGCTGGTGATGGGCTCGGGCAGCGCCACCCACAATCTGCGGGCGCTGGTGCGCGATGGCGGCGATTGCGAGCCCGAGCCGTGGGCCCAGGGCTTCGACGACTGGCTGGCGGATACTCTGGCGAAAGGCGACGAGGCGGCCCTCGCCGACTATCGCGCGCGGGCGCCCTATGCAAGCGAGGCCCATCCGACGGACGAGCATTTCCTGCCGCTGCACGTGGCCTACGGTGCGGCCGGCGTTGGCGCGCACGGACGCGCGCTCCATCGCAGCTTCACCCTGGGAAATCTGTCGATGGCGTCCTACGCGTTTGCGTAGGACGCGGGCGGACGTCAGGCGGCGTTGGCCAGCGTGACGCCCTTCTCCTTCAGGAGCTGGCCGAGCTCGCCGGTCTCGGCCATCTCGCGCACGATGTCGCAGCCGCCGACGAATTCGCCCTTCACATAGAGCTGGGGAATGGTCGGCCACTGGCTGAACTGCTTGATGCCGTCGCGCAGTTCCGGGTCGACCAGGATGTTGATGCCGTGGAACTTCACGCCGAGCTCGCTCAGCACCTCGACGACGGCGGCCGAGAAGCCGCATTGCGGGAACACCGGCGTGCCCTTCATGAACAGCAGCACGTCGTTCTTGCCGATCTCGTCGCGGATGCGCTCGAACACCTGGGGTTCGCTCATATCGATCTCCTGGGTACGCCAAAGGGGGCGCGGGTCTGACCCCAATATAGGGCCGTCAGGGCCGTTGCGCCATGGTGGTCAATTTGAGGGCATGGAGCACGCCCCCCATGCGGCCGCCCAGGGCGCCATAGACCATCTGATGCTGCTGCACCTTGGATTTGCCGGCGAAGGCTGCGGAAATGACCGTGGCGGCGTAATGGTCACCGTCGCCGACCATGTCCTGGATCTCGACCTCGGCCCCGGGAATGCCTTCCTGGATCAGGCGAATGATGTCTTGGGCAGCCATCGGCATGGTGGTGGGTTCCGTTCCTACGCAGCGCTGTTCATGTAATCGGGCAGCCAGGCTTCGTGGGCCGCCCTGAGATCGCTGAGCGGCATCGCCAGCAGGCCGTCGACGATCAGGTCGGGTCCGCCCGAATAGCCGAGCTGCACCGCCGGCACGCCGGCGGCCTCGGCCGCGGCCAGCAGCGCGCCGCCATCGTCGGTCGCCACCAGGTAACGAGCCTGGTCCTCGCCGTAGAGAAAGGCGTGCGGCTGGGCGATGCCGGCCGGCAGCTTCACGCTGACGCCGGTGCCGCCGGCCAGGCACATCTCGGCCAGGCCGACCAGCAGGCCGCCGTCGGACAGGTCGTGGCAGGCCGCGATGCGGCGGCCGACGATCTCGCCGCGCACGAAGTCGCCGTTGCGGCGTTCGACCGCAAGGTCGACCGGCGGCGGCGCGCCTTCTTCACGGCCCTGGGTCTCGCGCAGGTAGAGCGACTGGCCGAGCCAGCCCTTGGTCTCCCCCAGCAGCACGATGGCGAGGCCGGCCTGGGCGATCCGCGAACCGACGGCGTAGGCGATGTTCTCGATGACGCCCACCGCGCCGATGGTCGGCGTCGGCTGGATCGGCCGTCCTTCGGTCTCGTTGTAGAGCGACACGTTGCCCGACACGACGGGGAAGTCGAGCGCGGTGCAGGCCTCGGCCATGCCCATGATGGCGCCGGCGAACTGGCCCATGATCTCGGGCTTCTGCGGGTTGCCGAAATTCATGTTGTCGGTGACGGCAAGCGGCGTGGCGCCGACGGCGGTGATGTTGCGCCACGCCTCGGCCACGGCCTGCCGGCCGCCGGTCTCGGGATGGGCCTGGACGTAGCGCGGCGTGCAGTCCGACGTCATGGCGAGGCCCTTGTGGCTGCCGGCGATGCGCACGAGGGCGGCGTCGCCGTCCTGCGGGCGGATCGCCGTGTTGCCCATGATCAGGTGGTCGTACTGGTGCCAGATCCACGCCTTGCTGGCGAGGTCGGGGCAGCTCATCAGGGTGAGCAGCGAGGCGCGCCAGTCCTTGGGCGCCGGCACGGCCGCCGGATCGATCGCGGCCGGCAGCGGGGTGAGAGTCCACGGCCGCTCGTAGACCGGCGCCTCGGTGACCAGCGGCGGGATCGGGATGTTGCCGACGATGTCGCCGTGCCAGGACAGCACCATGCGCTCGGTGTCGGTGAGATGGCCGATGACGGCGAAGTCGAGCTCCCATTTCTCGAAGATCTTGCGCGCCAGCTCCTCGCGGCCGGGCTTCAGCACGATCAGCATGCGCTCCTGGCTCTCCGACAGCATGAGCTCGTAGGGGTTCATGCCGGTCTCGCGCATCGGCACCTTGTCGAGCTCGACGATGACCCCGAGGCCGCCCTTGGCCGCCATCTCGAACGACGACGAGGTGAGGCCCGCCGCGCCCATGTCCTGGATGGCGACGATGGCGTCGGTCGCCATCAGCTCGAGGCAGGCTTCGAGCAGCAGCTTCTCGACGAACGGATCGCCGACCTGCACGGTCGGGCGCTTCTCCTCGCTGTCCTCGTTGAACTCGGTGGAGGCCATGGTGGCGCCGTGGATGCCGTCGCGGCCGGTCTTGGAGCCGACATAGACCAGCGGATTGCCGATGCCCGCCGCCGCGGCATAGAAGATGCGGTCCGACGGCGCGATGCCCACGGTCATGGCGTTGACCAGGATGTTGCCGTTGTAGGAGGCATGGAAGTTGGTCTCGCCGCCCACCGTCGGGATGCCCATGCAGTTGCCGTAGCCGCCGATGCCGGCGACCACGCCCGACACCAGATGCCGGGTCTTGGGATGCGCAGGATCGCCGAAGCGCAGCGCATTGAGGTTGGCCACCGGCCGCGCGCCCATGGTGAAGACGTCGCGCAGGATGCCGCCGACGCCGGTCGCCGCGCCCTGGTAGGGCTCGATGTAGGAAGGATGGTTGTGGCTCTCCATCTTGAAGATGGCGGCCTGGCCGTCGCCGATGTCGATGACGCCGGCATTCTCGCCCGGGCCCTGGATCACCCACGGCGCCTTGGTCGGCAGCTTCTTCAGCCAGACCTTGGAGGATTTGTAGGAGCAGTGCTCGCTCCACATCGCCGAGAAGATGCCGAGTTCCACCATGGTCGGCGTGCGGCCCATGATGGCGAGCACGCGCTGGTATTCGTCGGGCGACAATCCATGCTCGGCCACGATCTGCGGCGTGATGGCGAGTTCGTTGGGGAGCTTGACCGGGGGCCGGGTTCGTCTCGCTGCTCATGTCAGGGCCTCGACCAGGCCCTCGAACAACGCCTTGCCGTCCGAGCCGCCGAACATCGGCTCGACCGCGTTCTCCGGATGCGGCATCAGCCCCATCACCGTCTTGCTCTCGTTGAAGACGCCGGCGATGTTGCGGATCGAGCCGTTGGGATTGCCGGTGCCGTCGACCGTGCCGTCGGGCGCGCAGTAGCGGAACGCCACCTGGCCGCGATCCTCGATGCGCTTCAGGGTGGCGTCGTCGGCGAAATAATTGCCTTCGGCATGGGCCACCGGCACGCGGATCACCTGGCCCTCCTGGTAGCGGTTGGTGAACAGGCTCTGGCTGGTCTCGACCTTGAGGTGCACGTCGGCGCACACGAACTTGAGGTGCGCATTGCGCATCAGCACGCCGGGCAGCAGGCCCGCTTCGGCGGCGATCTGGAAGCCGTTGCAGATCGCCAGCACCGGCACGCCCTGGGCCGCCCGGCGCTTGACCTCGGCCATCACCGGCGATTGCGCGGCCATGGCGCCGCAGCGCAGGTAGTCGCCGTAGGAGAAGCCGCCCGGCACCACGATCAGGTCGGTCTTCTCGAAATCGCCGTCGCCGTGCCAGATCATGTCGGGCTTGCGGCCGGTCACCAGCTCGATCGCCTGCGCGACGTCGACTTCGCGGTTCGAGCCGGGGAAGACGAGGACGGAGGCCTTCATTGTTGTACCGGCATGAGGGTTACCGGCTGCATCAGCCGACCAGCTCGATCGAGTAGTTCTCGATCACCGTGTTGGCCAGAAGCTTGCGGCACATCTCGTCGAGCCGCGCCTTGGCCTTGGCCTGGTCGGTCTCGGCGAGCTCGAGCTCGATGAACTTGCCCTGGCGGACATCGCCCACCTCGGCGAAGCCCAGCCGGTTGAGCGAGTGTCCGATGGCCTTGCCCTGGGGGTCGAGCACGCCGTTCTTGAGGGTCACGTGAACTCTGGCTTTCATGTCGCCTCTACTGGAGCGTCGTTGGACCGCGCACGTCGCCCGGTCCCTGGTCGATCAGGATGCCGAGCCGCCGCGCCACCTCCTGGTAGGCTTCCTCGACCTTGCCGAGGTCGCGGCGGAAGCGGTCCTTGTCCATCTTCTCGTTGGTCCTGAGGTCCCACAGCCGGCAGGAATCGGGGCTGATCTCGTCGGCCAGCACGATGCGGACCATGTCGTCCTCATATAGGCGGCCGAACTCGACTTTGAAGTCGATCAGCTTGATGCCGCAGCCGAGGAAGAGGCCGAACAGGAAGTCGTTGACCCGCAGCGTCAAAGCCACGATGTCGTCGAGATCCTGCGGCGTCGCCCAGCCGAAGGCCGTGATGTGCTCCTCGGTCACCATGGGATCGCCCAGGGCGTCGTTCTTGTAGAAGAACTCCATGATCGAGCGCGGCAGCTGGGTGCCTTCCTCGACGCCGAAGCGCTTGGCAAAGGAGCCGGCGGCGACGTTCCGCACGACGACTTCGAGCGGAATGATCTCGACCTGCCGGATGAGCTGTTCGCGCATGTTGAGCCGGCGGATGAAATGGGTCGGCACGCCGATCTCGCCGAGCTTGGTCATGAGGAACTCGGAGATGCGATTATTGATCACACCCTTGCCGGTGATCGTTCCCTTCTTCTGGTTGTTGAACGCGGTCGCGTCGTCCTTGAAGTACTGGACGATCGTCCCGGGCTCGGGCCCCTCGAACAAGGTCTTGGCCTTGCCCTCGTAGATGCGGCGGCGGCGGGACATTCTTTACTCCTGTGCGGGCGGCGCGAACCACCCGCCGTACGGCCGGAATATGGCGGATGTCCCATGCGCCGGGACTGGGGAAAAATCCATTGAAAAAGGTGACGCTACCGTCATATTGATTCTCTGATCGGAGACTCCATGGCCCAGCAAATTACGTACGACAAGGCTTACGACACCGTGGCGCCGGAAGATTTCGCCGCGATGCTGGAAGTGCCGCGTTACGGCCGCCGCACCGATGCCTTCGACAGCATCATATCGGCCACCCACGACCATTTCTGGGATCCGCTCGACAAGAGCTATATCGACTTCGATCTGCCGTTCGACATGACCCTGACGCCGGTGATGCCGCTCGACACGAACGTCGAGCTGCGGAGCGCCGTCGCCGACCGCCTGGACGACGGCCAGAAGATCCAGCTCGCCAACGACGTCATGCACTGGTCGATCTCGAACCTGCTGCACGGCGAGCAGGGCGCGATGTCGCTGTCGGCCAGCCTCTGCCACATCCTGGTCGACCCGGGCGCCCAGGAATACGCCGCCAACCAGGCGCGCGAGGAGGCGCGCCACGTCGCGGGCTTCACGCGCTACATCGCCCGGCGCTGGGGTGAGCCGCTGCCGGTCGGCAAGACCATCGCCACGGTGCTGGCCGACCTTGTCGGCACGCCCGAGGTCTACAAGAAGATCGTCGGCATGCAGATGCTGATCGAGGGCCTGGCGATGGGCTCGTTCGCGACGCTCAACGCCAAGACCAACGATCCGGTGCTGCGCCGGCTGGTCCAGCTGGTGATGAGCGACGAGGCCTTCCATCACCGCTTCGGCCGCATCTGGGCGTCCAAGACCATCCGCCATCTGAACGAGGACGAGCACAGGAAGGTCGAGGACTGGTCGGCCCAGATCTTCCAGATGCTGCTGTTCAACCTGATCAACACCGAGCAGAAGCAGGTCATCTACGCCAAGTACGGGCTCGACTGGCAATGGGTGCGCGACGCGGTCAAGGAAGTCTTCAGCGACGACGACCGCCGCGCCCAGCTCAAGGAAGGCACCAACATCTTCCGCGTGCTGATCAAGACCCTCCTGCATGCCGGCATCATCACGCAGCGCACCGCGCCGCTCTATGCGGTGTGGGTCGACATGAAGGAGCTCGAGGCCGAGGGCGAGGGCATCCCGGGCGACATCGTTGCCGAGGAGATGCTGGTCGTGCTGCGCGAGATCAACGCCAGGCGCAAACGCATCGGCGCGAAGGACGTCGCGGCGGCCACGCTTTAGCGGCCGGCACCCGGGAATTCCCGCAATTCCCGCAAGCGTTGTTGGCCGCCGGGGAGCGCGAAACGATCTTGCGCCGCGGACAGCCGGGAAGACCGGGAATTCTTTCGCACCGCTATGGGGGCCGGGAGGAAGGGGGTTTCCGCCCTTCCCGCCCTTTCCGCCCCTCATTCGATTTTCGACTGAGCGCGTCGGGCAGGCGGCCGACGACGCGCGTGCCGCCGTTCTCGAAGCGCCGATGTTGATGAAGGCCATGCCGGTTCCGTGTCGCTGGAGGTCGGCCGGCATACGCCACAACATTGCTCAGGACCGTCAACCACAATCGAGTCACGGTATCTGCAGGACAGGCAGGAGTTCTAGCGCCCGCGGAAGCTGGGCTTGCGTCGCGCCCGCCAGGCCTCGTGCGCCTCGGCCTTGTCCTCGCTCAGTTCCAGCACCATGAAGCGGTAGGCGTCGACCAGCGAGGCGTCGGCGATGTTGGGGATGTCCTGGCCGCGATTCATCGACTCCTTGACCATGCGCACGGCGAGCGGCGGCAGGCCGGCGATGTGGTCGGCGACCGCGAGCGCCTGTTCCATCAGCTGGGCGTGCGGCACCAGCCATTGGGCAAGACCGATGCGATGGGCCTCCTCGGCCTTGAGCGGGAAGCCCATGGCGACCCGCATCGCCAGTCCCTTGCCGACGATCCGGGCCAGCCGGGTTGCGCCGCCATAGTTCGGCAGGATGCCGAGCGCCACCTGCGGCAATCGCCACTCGGCGCGGTCCGAGGCGACGATCAGGTCGCAGCAGAAGGTGACGATGCAGCCGATGCCGATGGCGTAACCGTTGACCGCGGCAATCACCGGCTTGGGGAAGTCGCTGACCACGTTGGAGGGGAAATTGCGCGCGCGGCCCACCCGCTTGATGAAGGCCTCGGCCGAACGGGTGTTGTGGGTATTCGGATCGCTGAGATTGGCGCCGGCGGAGAAAGCGCCGCCCGCCTCGTCGCCGGTCAGGATGACGGAGCGTATCGCGTCATCGTCCGCCGCCTCGTCGAGATGGCGGATCAGGCCCTCGGCATAGTCCGGGCCCCAGCAGTTGCGGGCCTTGGGCCGGCTGAAGGTCAGAATGCCGGTATGGCCCTGCTTTGTATAAAGAAGCGGCATGGGTTCCTCCTGGAAGAAGTTGTCTTCGTATTGACCGTATCTTCCGTCATCTCGAGCGAAGCCGCCAACTGGCGGTTAAGGCTTCCTTGCCAGCACGAACGCCGACAGGCCGGCCAGACGGTTGATCGGGAAGAGCGGCAGCTCCGCCGCGCAGATCGCGCTCAGCAGGCCGTTGGTGAGGGCGCCGTGCTTCTTGAGGCTGCTGCTGGGTTCGGTCGTGCCGCGTGTCGCCAGACGTACCGCCGCCGCCAGCGGAAAGACCAGGCCGAAATAGTAGGAGCCGTGCACCACCTTTAGACCGGCATCGCGCATTGCCGCCTCGATCTCGGCGAGGCGGTAGCGACGTTTGTGCTCGAGGAAGACGTCGTGGCCGCTCCACAGGAAGCGGAAGGCGGGGACCGTCACCAGGAAATGCGCGCCCGACGGCACCTTGGCGGCGTAGTGGCGCAAGAGCGCGCGGTCGTCGTCGACATGCTCCAGCACGTCCATCATCAGCACGAGGTCGCAGTCGGTCGGACCAATGTCGCGGCGGTAGTGCACGGCCTTGCCGGCGACGCTGTCGTCGCGGTCGCTCGGGTAGCCGATATCGACGCAGAGCGCAGACCGCGCGGCGGTCTCGGCCAGCAGATGGCGCGAGAAGAAGCCCGAGCCCGCGCCGACATCGAGGATGCGCGTCGGCCGGAGGCCGCCGACGGCCCGGCGGAGCGCCGCCGCCTTGGCGCGGTAGTACCAGTGCCGGCCGATATCGGCGCCGAGGATGTCCTCTTCCTTGAGGTCCATTTGCCTGGAGTCTGGGCGGTCAGGATCTGTGCATCAGGATTGGGGCGGCTGGACGGTTCCGTCCTCGTAGACGCCTTCGACGACGTAGATCGGCCGGCTCTTCACCTCGACGAAGAGGCGGCCGAGATACTCGCCGATGATGCCGAGCGAGAGGAGCTGGATGGCGCCCATCAGCAGGACGGCAATCAGCAGCGAGGCGTAGCCCGGCGTGTCGATGCCGAAGATCAGCACGCGGGTGACGATGAAGAGGGCATAAAGCACGGCGATGGCCGCGATCGCCACGCCGACATAGAACCAGGCACGCAACGGCGCCGTCGAGAAGCTCACCACGCCGTCGATCGCGAAGTTCCACAGCCGCCACAGGTTGAACTTGCTCGAGCCGGCGGCGCGCTGCGGCCGCTCGTAGGGCACGCCGATGGAATTGAAGCCGACCCAGGCGAACAGGCCCTTCATGAAGCGGTTGCGCTCGGGAAGCTGGCGCAGCACCTCGACGGCGCGCCGGTCGACCAGGCGGAAGTCGCCGACATTCTCCGGGATGCGCACCGGCGACATCGAGTTGAACACCCGGTAGAACCAGCCGGCCGAGACCCGCTTGGCGGCGGTGTCCCAGGTGCGCCGGGTGCGCACGCCGTAGACGATGTCGTAGCCGTCGCGCCAGCGCGCCATGAAGGGTTCGATCAGCGCCGGCGGATCCTGCAGGTCGATGTCCATCGGCACGATGACGTCGCCCCGGGCGTGGTCGATGCCGGCGGTGAGCGCGGCCTCCTTGCCGAAGTTGCGCGACAGGTTGACGACGCGCAGGCGGCGGTCGCCGGTGCCGCGATCGAGCAGGTGGCTGAGCGTGTTGTCGCGCGAGCCGTCATTCACGAACACGATCTCGAAGCGGAAACCGTAGCGTTCCAGAAGCGGCGTCACCGTGTCGAGGAAGAGGTCGATCGACTCCTCCTCGTTGAACACCGGCACCACCAGCGACAGCAGTGGATCGGCCGGCCGGCGGGCGCGCTGGATGCCAAGCTGGCGCTCCAGCGCGCTGCCGTTCAATCGGGGGTGGGGAACGACGGATTCGGGCACGAACAAAGGTTATGGTCGGACCCCACCATTCTATCAGGTCACGCGCTCGACGGCACCGTTCAAGGCCATGATTCCGAGATCGGCGTCGAGACCGTGGCGCTTCTTGACCTCGGCACGGAAGGTCCGCAGCGCCTCGCTGAGCTTGGCGGTCTCGAAGGCCGGGTCCGTCTTGATCCTGTCGCCATAGGCCAGGACGGCGGCGCCGCAGTCGCGATGGCAGAGGCCGAAGACACGCTTGACCGCGTGCAGCTGGATCGAGATCGCGAGGTTGTCCCACCAGGCCTTCTGCCACGTCTTGAACGGGTCACTGTCGACAACGGCCGCGACCGGGCCGCCCGCGATGGTGAATTGGCTGTAGAGGTTCTGCCAGCCCTGGCTGCCCATGATACGACCACGTCCAGGTGGTGAAGCGTGGGTCGATGCAGTTCATCAGCATCGCCTCGAAGGTCGGGCTGGGCGTCTGCGCGAAGCCAAGACGCGGCGCCATCGCCAGGGCGCCCACGGCGGCGCCCATGCCGAACAGCGAGCGGCGCGACAGAGCTGCCAGGCAGCCGCATCCCGCGTGATGAACGTGATTAGTCATTGGAACGTAACTCTCCCCTGTTGCGCTAATCCGCCGTTGCCGATCGGCAATCCATGTCGTGACGCCCCCGTCGGCATCACGGCGCGCCTGCACCGAGAAGGCGGCGCCGGCATAGACCGGAGACAGCGCGCGAAACTCGAAGCCCCGTGCAACCCTACTGCGATTGGAACGACGTGCCAATTCAATTTGCAGCATACCCAGCAGTGGCCCGTGCACGATGAGCCCCGGATAACCTTCGGTGCCTGTGACATAAGGCTGGTCGTAGTGGATGCGATGGCTGTTGAAGGTCAGGGCGGAGAAGCGGAACAGCAACACCGGATCGGCCACGACCTTCCTCGTCCAGGTCGCGTCGGTCGGCGCGGGCTTCGGCTCGCGCTGCTTCTCGCCCGGCTTGGCCGCCTCGCGATAGACGATGTCGTGTTCCTCCACGAACGAGGTGCCGCGTGCGCTCGACACGGTGTGCTCCACGGTGACGAACACCATGGCGCCGGTCGTGCCGGCCTTGGGCTCGACCGACTTGATGCGCGAGGAGCGGCGGATCGTCTGGCCGACCTCGATTGGCGGGCCGGTGAAGGCGAAGCGGCTGCCCGCCCACATGCGGCGCGGCAGCGGTACGGGCGGCAGGAAGTCGCCGCGTTCGGCGTGGCCGTCCGGGCCGATCTTGGATTGCGGCGCGGTATCGAGGAAGTACAGCCAGTGCCAGAGCGGCGGCAGCGGATCGCCGTTTTGGGGATCGGGGTCCTTCTCGTCGAAGGTGGCGGTGAGCGCGCGCACCGGGAAGGGGGCGGCGAAATCCTCGACGACCTGCGTTCGGCCGACCCATTCGCGCAGCTTTTCCAGGGACATTCTGCAGTTTCCTCGGTTTTGCTGCGACTTTGGCACCGCCAAGGCGGGGTGGAAAGACCGGGGCGGCGCCGCTATAACCCCGCGCGACGAGCCGAAACCGGAGCGGGTGAAAATGACGACGTTCGACGAACGCGAAAAGGCCTTCGAACAGAAGTTCGAGCACGACATGGAGCTTCGGTTCAAGGCGCGCGCCCGCAGGAACAAGCTTCTGGGGCTGTGGGCGGCCGGCCTGATGGGCAAGTCGGGCGACGCCGCCGAAGCCTATGCCCGCGACATCGTCATGGCCGACTTCGAGAAGTCCGGCGACCACGACGTGCGTCCACACCCTGCTGGCTGACCTCGCCGCGGCCGGGAAGCCGACCGACGAACACACCATCCGCCGCCAGGGCGAGCGGTTCCAGGACGAGGCCATGAAGCAGGTCATGACCGAGGTCAAGAAGTAGGGCGCGTCTTTTTTTGGAGCGCTCTCAGCGAAGACGAAGAGGCGGGCCTGGAGGCCCGCGGTCCGCATGAGCCTAACCAAACACCCGCTTGAAGATCGTGTCGACGTGCTTGGTGTGGTAGCGCATGTCGAACAACGCCACCAACTCGTCGTCCGACAGGAACTCCCTGATGGCCTTGTCGGCGCGGCACAGCGCCAGGAACGAGGCGTTGCCGCGCCACGCTTCCATCGCATTGCGCTGGACGGCGGCATAGGAGTCCTCGCGGCTCATGCCCTTTTGCGTGAGCGCCAGCAGCACGCGCTGCGAGAAGACGAGGCCACCCAGCGAATCGAGATTGCCCTTCATGCGCTCGCCATAGACGACGAGCTGCTCGACGACGGACGTCATGCGGCCGAGCGCGAAGTCGAGCGTCACCGTCGCATCGGGCGCGATGTAGCGCTCGACCGAGGAATGCGAGATGTCGCGCTCGTGCCACAGCGTCACGTTCTCCAGCGCCGGCACCACGGCGCTCCGCACCATGCGGGCGAGTCCCGTGAGGTTCTCGGTCAGCACGGGATTGCGCTTGTGCGGCATCGAGGAGCTGCCCTTCTGCCCTTCGGAGAAGAACTCCTCGGCCTCGCGCACTTCGGTGCGCTGCAGGTGGCGGATCTCGGTGGCGAGGTTCTCGATCGAGGAGGCGACGACGGCGAGGGCCGCGAAGAAGGCGGCATGCCGGTCGCGCGGAATGACCTGGGTGGAGACCGGCTCGACCGACAGCCCGAGCTTGGCGGCGACGTGTTCCTCGACCCTCGGATCGACATTGGCGAAAGTGCCGACGGGACCTGAAATGGCGCAGGTCGCGATCTCGGCGCGCGCCGCGACCAGCCGGGCGCGGTTGCGAACGAAGGCGGCATAGTGGCCGGCCAGCTTGACGCCGAAGGTCGTCGGTTCGGCATGGATGGCGTGGCTGCGGCCGATGGTGATCGTGTCCTTGTGCTCGAGCGCGCGCTTCTTCAGCGCCGCCAGCAGCCGGTCGACGTCGGCGATCAGGATGTCGGCCGCCTGGGTGAGCTGGACGGCGAAGCTGGTGTCGAGCACGTCCGACGAGGTCATGCCCTGGTGCACGAAGCGCGACTGCGGACCGATGAATTCGCCCAGCCAGGTCAGGAAGGCGATCACGTCGTGCTTGGTCACCCGCTCGATGGCGTCGATCTTCCCGACATTGGCCGCGGGCTCGGCCTTGAGCGCCGCCATCGCCTTCTTGCCGCCCTCCCAGATCGCCTTGGCGGCGTCCCTGGGAATGATCCCGAGCTCGGCCATGGCGTCGCAGGCGTGCGCCTCGATCTCGAACCAGATGCGGAAGCGGTTTTCGGGCGCCCAGATGGCCGCCATCTGCGGCCGGGAATAGCGGGGAATCATGGGCGGGCTTTTAGCCCCGAAGGGCGGGCGACGCCATGTTAGAAGTGTCCCATCATGAATCCGACGATGATCCCACTGGCGGACTGTCCCCGCGACACCCTGGCCGCCATTGAAGGCGTGCTGACCGACATCGACGAGACCGTGTCCACCCACAGCCGGCTCACCGCCGAGGCCTATGGCGCCATGGAGGCGCTGAAGCAGGCCGGACTCCGCGTCGTTCCGGTGACCGGCCGGCCGGCCGGCTGGTGCGATCACATCGCCCGCTTCTGGCCGGTCGATGCCGTGGTGGGCGAAAATGGCGCCTTCTGGATGTGGCATGACGAGGAGCGGCACAAGCTCCGGACGCGCTTCGTGCAGGGCGAGGCCGAGCGGGCCGATGGCCGGCGCCGGCTCGAGGCGGTGCGCGCCCAGGTGCTGCGCGACGTGCCGGGCGCCGGCATCGCCTCGGACCAGCTCTATCGCGCGGCCGACCTCGCGGTCGATTTCTGCGAGGACGTGCCGGCGCTGCCGCATGCCGAGATCGTCCATATCGTGAAGATTTTCGAGGCGCATGGCGCCCACGCCAAGGTGAGCTCGATCCACGTCAACGGCTGGTTCGGCGACTACGACAAGCTCACCACCAGCCGTCTGATGATGCGCGAGCTGTTCGGCGTCGATCTCGAGGCCGAGCGCACGCGCTACGTCTATTCGGGCGATTCGCCCAACGACTGCGCCGATGTTCGGCTTCTTTCCCAATGCCGTGGGCGTGGCCAACGTGCGCGACTTCGCAGCCGACATGGATCACCTGCCGCGCTGGATCACCACGGCGCGCTCCGGCGCGGGCTTCGTCGAGCTGGCGCGGGCGCTGATCGCGGCGCGTCGGTAGGCGGACGTCTATTGCTGGGGGCGCGCCACTCCAGTGGCGCGTCATGTGCTTCGGACCGCGGGCGTCCCGGCCCGCTCATGTGCATTCATGATCGGCGACGCCCGCGGTCCAATGAGCATGAAGACGCGCCCTGGAGGCCCGCGCGTCCGCGCAAGACAGACTACTTCATCACCGGCCCGACCAGCAGGGAGCCGTAGTGGGTGATGCTGTCGGCCTGGCTCCACACGCCCATGGCGCCGGGCTGGGGCAGGGAGCGGTCGGTGGCGGTGAACAGCGGCTTGCCGTCGAGCGACACCTCGAAGGTCTCGTTGGAGGCGATCAGCCGCAGCGAGTGCCATTTGTCGGACTCGACCGGCGCCTCCTTGCCGGCGACCTGGCTGCGCTTGCCCTTTTCCATGCGGTAGAGGCGCACCGAGTTGTCGAGCGCGTTGGCCCGCACGACGTAATAGTCGTTGGCGCTCTGCGCCCGGAACATCAGGCCGGCCACCCGGGCGCGGGTGCCGCTGAGCGGCTTGAAGCGCAGCGTCGCGTCGATATCGCGGGTCACCGCCTGCTCGGAAATGCACAGCGGGAAGTGCAGGTCGGTCGAATCGCCGGCCATTTCCGCCAGGGCCCAGCCGTCGGGGCCGTCGGGATCGGCAACCGCCCGCCAGTCCGGCGGCCGGCCGATGCCGGTCATGCCCTGGGTACAGGCGACTCGGCCGTCGGGGGTGGTGAGCGGCACCACGAGCTGGGCGGAAGCGGGCGAGGCGAGGAGCAGCACGGCGAGGGCGATCAGGAAGCGCATGGCGCGATACTAGCCCCAGGATCGTGGCAAAGCGCGTCCGAAGCGTCCTTGGCTTGACCGGCCGTTGCGGACGGAGGAGTTTACGCCCGGCCGATTCAGGCGATTTTCGAGGGGGGAACAACATGCGTCTTTGCACGATCATGAGCGGCGGCAAGCCCGCCGTCGGTGTCAAAACGGGCGACGGCAAGATCGTCGATCTTTCCAAGCAGATGCCGCGCGGGCCGAAGTCCGTCGTGGAAATCCTGGCGGGCGGCAAGAAGGTCCAGGCGCTGGTCGCCAAGGCCTGCGCCAAGCCCAAGGCCGGCGCCACGGTGTCGGAGAAGTCGGCCAAATACCTGCCGCCGATCCCCAACCCGGGCAAGATCCTGTGCATCGGCCTCAACTACCGCAAGCACGCCGAGGAGACCGGCAGCCCGATCCCGGCCTATCCCGTCGTGTTCTGCCGCTTCGACAACACGCTGGTGCCGCACAACGGCAAGATGCCGCGCCCCAGCCACTCCGACCAGCTCGACTGGGAAGCCGAGCTCACCATCGTGATCGGCAAGAAGTGCCGCAACGTGGCCAAGGAGAAGGCGCTGGGCGTGATCGCCGGCTACGCCTGCTTCAACGACGGCTCGGTGCGCGACTGGCAGCGCAAGTCGGGCGGCCAGTTCACGCTCGGGCAAGAATTTCGACGGCACCGGCGGCTTCGGCCCCGACATCGTGACGTCCGACGAACTGCCGCCGGGCGCGGCGCCGCTGCGCATCATGACCCGCGTCAACGGCGAGGTCATGCAGGACAGCAACACCGACGACCTGATCTTCGACGTGCCGACCCTGGTGCACGAGCTCAGCAAGGTCATGACCCTCGATCCGGGCGACATCATCATCACCGGCACGCCCTCGGGCGTGGCGATGGCGCGCAACCCGCAGCCCTGGCTGAAGCCGGGCGACGTCTGCGAGGTCGAGATCGAGAAGATCGGCGTGCTGCGCAACCAGATCGTTCAGGGGGCCTAGCCGAACCCGAAGCCGCCGTTGGAGCGTAGCGTCTCCAACGGCTTCAGGCGATGACATGTCCGACCCTCCATGATCGTGGTGGCCTTCCGGCTCGACGTCGAGCAGGAAGCACCCTTCAGCGAATTTTATAACCATCGCTACATCCCCGCCCTGATGCGCGAGGTTCCCGCGATCACGTCGGCGCGGCGTTACCAGGAACATCACGTCACCGGATCGCTGAAGTACTATCGCAAGCAGTTCCTCACGCTGTTCGAATGCGAGTCGGCCGAGGGCGCCCGCCAGGCGCTCGCGGCCATCGGCGACCAGGCCGACTGGACGAAGGAGCACGGTTCGGCAATCCACGACCTCGAACCGCCCTGCGTCTATCGCCAGAGATGGGCGCATCCGCGGACGCCGCCGGACGGCCATTTCGGCAGCCGTCCCTTTTTCATGGTGAGTGTCGAGCTCGACGCCGAACGCGCGCACCAGTTCCACGACTGGTACGAGGAAGACTATCTGCCCAAGAACGTCGCGGATGTTCCGTCCTGGGTGGCCTGCCGGCGCTACAGCAGCGAGGGCCGCGAGCCCGCCCGCCATCTGGCGATCTATGAAGCCTTCGACTTGCCCGGGCTGGACGAGAGCCTCGACATGATGCGAGCGCCGTTCCGGATGGCGGAGAACATGTCGTGGAAGCGATGGGACTCGGGCGAGCGGCCGGCCATCACGTGGGAAGACGCCGCCACCTACAAGCCGATCTTCCGCAGGCCTTAGTGCAGCATCACGGCGGCAAAGCCTTTCCTCCCTGCGCGAAGCGTGGGGAGGGGCCCGAAGGGCCGGAGGGGTCATGAGCAGCAGTGATGATGCTCATGACCCCTCCGTCGCTTCGCGACACCTCCCCAGCTTCGCTGGAGGGACTAACGTTTCGGCACGTGGTCGAGGCCGCCGATCATCAGGCGGGTGGCGAATTCGGCGGCGGCGGCGGGGTCGACCGGGTCGCGCGCGACCATGACCATCGAGATCTCGAAGGCGACGCCGGCCATCGAGGCGGCGAGGTAGGACACGTCGACATTGGGCAGAATGCCGTGGGCCCGCGCGGCGCGGATGTCCTCGTTCAGCGCCAAGGCCAGCGCGCGCACGTCGGGCTTGTCGAACAGGGTGCGGATGGCGGTGAAATTCTTGCGCGCCAGCGCCAGCAGTTCGGGGTCTTCGACCACGAACTCGAAATAGACCGCGTAATGGCGGCGAAAGAACTCTTCCGCCGTCGTGGCCTTGGCCCGTCCCTCGCGATGGCGCTTCAGGAGCTCGCCGGTCAGCTCGCCGACCACGGCCTCGAAGATCTCGTCCTTGTCCTTGAAGTAGTTGTAGAAGGTGCCCGAGGCGAGATCGGTGCGACGCACGATGTCGCGCACGCTGGCCGCGCCGTAGCCCATCTCGGCGAACACCGCGCGCGCCGCCTTGAGGAGCGCGGTGCGGTTCTCCGCCTTGTTCTGCTCGCGCCGGCCCGATCGCTCGCGCTGCTCCGTCGTGACTTCGGCTTCTTCGTCCATGCTCATCGTCCCACTCTCATCGCCCGAGCTGCGCCAGTTCGTGGCGCAGCCCCGTCACCATATCGTCCATCGCTCGCGCCGCCGCCTGCAGCGCGCCGCGCATGCCGGCAAAGCCGTGGATCAGCGATTCGAACTCGCGATGGATGGTCTTTACGCCGGCCGCCGACAGGCGGTCGGCGTAGGCGTGGCCTTCGTCGCGCAGCGGGTCGAAGCCCGCGGTGTAGATCAGCGCCGGCGGCAACCCCGCGAGCTCGTTGGCCCGCAAGGGCGAGGCGCGCGGGTCGTCGGCCTCGCTGGGATCGTTGAGATAGTGGCCGCGCGCCCATTCCATGGCGGCGCGGGTGAGCAGGAAGCCGCTGCCGCAGCTCTTGTAGGAGGGGCTGTCCATGCCGAGGTCGGTGACCGGATAGATCAGCCATTGCAGGCACGGTGGCCGCGCTTCCTCGCGCAACAGCCGGGCGGCGACGGCGGCGATGTTGCCGCCGGCCGAATCGCCCGCAATCACGATGCGCGCCGGATCGATGCCGAGGCCGACCGCCTCGGCGCCAGCCAGCGGAAGGCGGCGACGGCGTCGTCGATGGCGGCCGGAAACTTGTGCTCGGGCGCCAGCCTGTAGTCGATGGCCACAAGCACGCAGCCGGCACGGGCACAGAAGTAACGGCAGACCAGGTCGTAGCCCTCGAGGCTGCCCATCACCCAGCCGCCGCCGTGGAAATAGAGGATGGCCGGCAGGAGCCGGGCCACGCCGCTCGGGGGACGGTAGATGCGCACGCGCAGGCGGCCGGCCGGCCCGTCGATGGTGCGATCGACGATCTCGCCGATCGGGGCGGGGCGTCCGCCCATCTCCAGCATGAAGGCGTCGTAACCTGCCCGAGCCTCGGCCACGCTGCCCTGCTCGACCGCCGTCTGGCCGCTGCGGGCGAGGAGCTGCAGGAGCCATTGGCTGCGGCCGTCGAGCGTACGGCCGTCCGCCGTCGCGGGCGGGCCGGCCAGGATGTTGATCCAGGCGATCGGCAGGCGCACGGCCAGATTGGCGGCCTTGCCCTGCAGTTCGCGCGCGATCTCTTTCACCGGCATGGTGCGTTCCTAGCATCCCCACCCGCCGTTGTGGAGCCTGCGCCGGCTGGCTATGGCGGTTTCCGATGAGAAGGAACCGCTCGCGGTTCCTTCTCATCGGAAACGCGCGCGCGGGAGATCCTCGTTTCACAAGCATATTCCGTCCGGCTGATTCCAGCCGGACGGAATATGCTCTAGGTTGCCGGCGATGGCTGAAACACCCCCGGACGGATACGTCAACGAATTGCGCCGCGAGATCCTGCGCAGCGAGGTCCAGCGCGTTCAGATGCTGGCGATCGTTCTTTCCGTCCTGCTCGCCGCCGCGCTCACCGCCACCCTCTTCTTCCCCGAATTCATCCACCGCATGTTCCGCGGCGGCATCGCCGCCTGGGAGCCGCTGGCCACCATGGGGCCGTTCGTCCTCTATGCGTGGGTGGTGCTGTTCGTGCTGCGCTGGCGGTCGGCCCAGGAAAAGGACTTTCCGCGGATCGCACGCTTCGCCAACGCCCTGATCGAGACCAGCCTGCCGAGCGTGATCATCTTCGAGCTCAGCCATCACATGCAGATGCCGACGGTGCTGGGTTTCTGGCCGCCGATGCTCTATTTCGTGTTCATCCTGCTGTCGACGCTCAGGCTCGATTTCTGGCTGTCGGTGTGGACCGGCGCCGTCGCGGCCGTCCAGCTGCTGGCGCTGGCCGCCTGGCTGCTGCCGATCGAGCCGTTTTCCGACGTGCCGGAGCGCGCGCTGACCTACAACATCAGCCGCAGCATCGTGCTGCTGGCGTCCGGCATCATCGCCGGCGTCGTGGCCGGCAGCCTGCGCCGTCAGTTCGAGGCGTCGGTGGCCGCGGCGGCGGCGCGCGATCGCGTCACCAACCTGTTCGGCCAGCATGTCTCGCCCGCCGTGGTCGACCGGCTGCTCGCCACCCGGACCGACCCGCCGAGCGAGATGCGCAGGGTGTGCGTGCTGTTCCTCGACATCAGGGGCTTCACCGCCATGTCGCGCGTGCGCGCCGCCGATGCGACGGTGTCCCTGCTGAACGACTTCTTCGCGGAAATGATCGAGATCGTCGACCAGCACAACGGCATCATCAACAAGTTCCTGGGCGACGGCTTCCTCGCCTTGTTCGGCGCGCCGCTCGAGGATTCCAAGGCGGCGATGAATGCGCTGGCGGCGGCGCGCGGCATGCTGGTCGCGGTCGATGCCTGGAACAAGGCGCGGCCCGAGAATGCCCTGCGGGTCGGCATCGGCATCCATATCGGCGACGCCGTGACCGGCACCGTGGGCTCGCCGCAGCGCAAGGAATACACGGTGATCGGCGATACCGTGAACCTCGCGGCGCGCCTCGAGCAGCTCACCAAGGAGACCGGCTCGCGGCTGCTCATCTCGAGTTCCATGCACGAGGCGACGACCGGCGCAGACGGTGCGACCGATCTCGGCCCGCTGGCGATCCGGGGCTACGACGAGGCCGTCCGGGTGTGGCGGGTGGCGTGAACTGGTACTTCGCCTACGGCTCGAACATGAACGCCGTGCGCCTGTTCGAGGACCGGCTGAAACCCGAAGGCATCGCCGGCGGCGAGCGCATTGCCGGCCGACTCGACGGCTGGCGGCTCGCCTTCAACAAGCGCGCCCGCACGCCGCCCGGCGCCGGGGCGGGCAATATCGTGCCGGCCGCGGGCGAGGCCGTGCACGGCACGCTGAACCTGCTGCCGCCCAGGGGCTTCGAGATACTCGACCGCTATGAAGGTGTGGCCGGCGGACACTATGAGCGGCGCATCGTGCCGGTGGTGCGCGGCGACACCGGCGCGACGCTCGAGGCCATCACCTATGTGGCGCTGCTGGTCGGCGAGGAGCACTGCGGCCGACGCGCGACTATCTCGGCCATCTGCTGGCCGGCCGGGATCTTCTGCCGGACGACTATTGCGCGTGGCTCGGCGCGACGATGACGATCGACTAAGTCTTGCCGGAGCGCGGACCTCCAGGTCCGCTCATCGCTGGCAGCGCGCCACTCCAGTGGCGCTCTTGTGGATCCACGGAGAGCGCCGCTGGAGTGGCGCGCTCCCAGCAGACTGAGCGGGCCTGGAGGCCCGCGGTCCGGCGAGATTACTTCGCGCCGACCAGCTGCTTCTTCGCCGGGGCGGCCTTCTTCTTGGCGATCTTCGCGCCCGGCATGCTCACCGACTTGTCGATTTCGGGCACATCGGCCTCGTGCCAGAAATTGAGCTCGATCATGATGCCGTCGGGATCGTGCACGAAGACCTGCTGCAGCGGCCGCGCCGGGACCTTGCGGACCTCGAACGGCATCTTGTCCTTCTTGAGCTGGTCGATGGTGCCGCGGATGTCGGCGCAGTTGATCGCGACATGGTCGATGGCGCCGCCGCCGTGATCCTTGCGGCCGGTCTCCGACACCAGGTGAAGGATCGGCTTCTCGCCGGCATAGAGCCAGGCGCCGGGGAAGTTGAACGGCGGGCGATCGCCATCCGTCAGGCCGACATAGCGCTCGTAGAAGCGCACGGTGGCCTTGAGGTCCTTGCAGTAGACATTCCAGTGGTCGAGCGAGAGTGCGGGCATCGGTTTCTCCTCCAGGATTCGCCGATTCCAGCCTTCCCGCGGCCGCCCCGTCAACCGTGGCAGCAAGAATCTCCGGCTTTTTCCTCATACTTGTCATGATGGCGGACCCAGTCCGACAGGTTGGTGCCGGGCGGCTCGTTGCGGCCCCTGGGGGTGATGTCGAGGAAGCCGTAGACCGTGCCGACGTCTTCGGTACCGCGGGCAAACACCGAATAAGTATGGAAAATCTGGCCGGACTCATCCTTGGTGAAGACGCTGTATCCGGGCAGTTCGTCGCTCATATAGGGTTGCTCTTCGAAATTGTAGAATGCCTTGCCCCTGGCCTTGTCGGCCTCGGTGAAGGAGACGTGGTAGTCGAAGTTGAAGTCGTTGCCGTTCGACGACACCCACTTGAAGGGCCAGCCCATGCGCTTGTGGAAGGCCGCGATCTTCGGGTAGGGCGCGCGCGAGATCGCGACCAGCATGACGTCGTGGTTGATCAGGTGGACCAGCGAGCCTTCGAGCTGGTCGGCGCCGAACGAGCAGCCGACGCAGCCTTCCTGCCAGTCCGGTCCCAGCATGAAATGCTTGACGATGAGCTGGCTGCGGCCGGCGAACAGGTCGCTGAGCGTCTCGCGGCCGTTCGGTCCCTCGAACACGTAGTCCTTGTCGACCTTGACCCAGGGCATTTCGCGGCGCTCGCGGGCGAGCGCGTCATGCGCCTTGAGATGGGCTTTTTCCTTGGCGAGCAGGGCGCGGCGGGCGTCCAGCCATTCCTCGCGGGAGACGGTCTTGTGGGCTTGCATGGTCGGCTCCTTTCAGTGAACGGGCTTCAGTGGATGGGATCCGGACGGTTGAGCACGGCGTTGAACACCGTGCCGGGAACGGCGATGCGCTTGTCCTGGTAGACGGCGCGGAGCTCGTCGGCATGCGCGTCGGGCGCGTGCGAGAGCTCGGCCAGGCGATCGAAGAAGGGCAGGTCGAGCTCGGCATCGGTCCGGGCCATGGCGCCCCAGACGTCCCACGGCAGCATTTCGTGGTTGTTGAGGGCGGCCACGTCGCGGATGAGGTTGCCGGCGATGAGCCACCGGCCGTGCATGTCGAGGATGGCGAAGCTGTCGGGGTCGGCCTTGCCGGCGCGACAGAGCTTCCAAGCCTGTCCGGCGACCAGGAACTGATCGCGTGGCACGTCGAGCGGATCGAAACCGATCTTGAACAGCTCGCGCTGCCGGCCGTCGAGTTGGGCATCGACCAGCACCCAGCGCTTCTGTGCTTCGTTCCAGTATTCCGTCACCCAATGGTCGATGAACATCCTCTCCACGAAGTAGGCGCCGAAGCCGCAACGCGCCCGCGCCGCCACGCCCTGGGCGCGCAGCATGGCGACATGCAGCAAGGTGAAGTGACGGCAGACGCCGACCACGCGCTCGCTGGCCGGCCGGGCGACCGGCAACGGTTTCCTGTCCTGCGCGGCGATGGTCTCGAGGATCTTTTCGACCGACCGGAGATGCGCCTGGGCGTGCTGCTCGGGGCTGAGCGTGAGGCCATAGGCAGAAGCAATATGCTCGTGCACCATCAGCCCCTGGACGACCTCGGCGAGGCCGCCGACATCGTGCGGCAGGCCGTCGAACAGCCGCGCCTGGCGGCCGGCGTCGCTCATGTCGGTGGGTGTGCGATAGAGGTCGGGAGTCATCCGTAGATCTTCGTCAGGTTGTCGAGCGCCATGCTCCAGCCGCGGCTATGGTCGTCGCGCGCCTTCTCGTTGAAGAACTGCTCGTGCGTCAGGGTCAGGATCGTGCCGTCATCGTCCGGCTTGAGGTCGATCGTGACCTGCGATTCGCGCTCGGGCGTGCTTTGCCAGGCCCACGAGAAGACCAGCTTGCGGTCGGGCACGACCTCGCGATAGATGCCGCTCACGCTCTGGTGCTCGCCGTTGGGCGTCCAGAACTGCACGTTGAAGCGGCCGCCGACCCTGAGGTCGGTCTCGGCGATGGGGGTCTTGGCGTGGCCGGTGACGCCCCACCAGCGGATCATTTTTTCCGGCTGCGTCCAGGCCTGGTAGAGCTGCGCCGGCGGCGCTTTGAAGCGGCGCTTGAGGGCGAGGCTGGGCTTGGTTGCGAGGTCGGTGTTGCTTGCCATGAATCTTCCTCCAGAAAGGCGGCGAGGCGGTCGAGCTGCTCGGTCCAGTAGCGCTCGTAATGGGCCAGCCAGTTCATCGCTTGCTCCATCGGCGCGGCCTTGAGTTGGCAGGTCACCGTCCGGCCGGACTTGGTGCGCGCGATCAGGCCTGCGTCGGACAGCACGTCGAGATGCTTCATGATGGCCGGCAGCGAGACCGGGAAGGGCCGGGCGAGGTCGCTGACCGAAATGCCCTCCTCCTCGTCGAGCCGCGCCAGCAGGGCGCGTCGCGTCGGGTCGGCCAGGGCGGCGAAGGTACGGTCGAGAACGGCGCTTTGATAGTTAACCATGGAGTTAAGTTTTAAGAATTGGAGCGGCCGTCGTCAAGGGGCATCGTGAACGCTGCGGATGGCGGACGGCTATTCGCTCCGTGCAGGAAAGCTGCCGCCTCGTAATCGCCGCCATCGGTCGCCGCCGGCTGTTCTTCCATCAGCCAGTGGCCGGAATTGGCGATCGACCTGCGCCGCGTGACGTCGCTGGCGACGAAGCGCAGCACGTCGGCCTGGCGCCGTTCCGAACGACTTGTCGGCGCCGATCGCCAGCACCGGCATCGACGAGTTTGCCCTTGGCCGCGAAGCCCTTGTTGTCGGTCGCGTCCTGGGCTGAAGGCCGCGAACTGCTCGAACGGCGCAGTGCATGTTGCCGGGCCGGCCGTAGAGCGCGGCGTAGTGATTGCGCGTGGCCTCGTCGATCGACGCCGGGCGTGGCCGACAGTTCGTTGTAGAAGCGGTCGAGGTAGATGCGCTCGCGGCCGGCGACCAGGCGCTCGACGTCGGGGCCGCGGAAGTTGAAGTGCCAGAGCAGCGGGCTCTTCAGGATCTCGTCCCACGGCGCCGATGCCGGGCAGCGGCGCGTCCATGACGATCCAGCGCGCGATCCTGCGCGGGAAATTGCGCCGCCAGCGCGTAGCCCACCATGTTGCCGATGTCGTGCGTGACCAGGGCCGCGCCGGTCGATCTTCAAGCGCGTCGAGCAGGTGCGCCATGTCCTGGCCTTGGGTCTTCTTGTCGTAGCCGCCCGCTGGGCTGCGACGAGAAGCCCCATGCCGCGCAGGTCGGGCACGATCACCGTGTGCGTCTCGGCAAGCCGCGCCGCGCCAGCGGCGCCCACATGTCGCCGGTGTCGGCGAAGCCGTGCAGCAGCAGCGACGGCCGGTCCCGTGGCCGCCGATCCTGGTGTGGATCGTGACGCCCGTCGGCGCGATCTCCTCGATCCTGAAGGCCGGCGGGAAGAGCAGGCTGAACGCTTCCTCGAACTCTAGACCTTGGCGATCAGCGCCTGCGCGGCGGCCGGATTGCGCACCTTGTCGCCGGAGATGAAATAGACGAAGGCGTCGCCCTTCTTGGCCCACGCCTTGGCGCGCTTGGCCCATTTGTCGATGTCGGCGGGCTTGTAGCCCGTCTTCACCTTGTCCTGGGCGCCCATCAGGCGGGCGTAGGTGAAGTCCGCCGTGGGCTCGTCGATCTCGGGGAAGTCCTCGTCGTGGGCATAGACGATGGCCGCGTTGTACTTGCGCGCCGAGGTCGTAGAAGCGCGGGTCCCTGAAGCTCTCGTGCCGCACCTCCAGCGCATGGCGCAGCGGCAGCTTGCCGGCCTCGCGCGGCAGCAGCTTCAGGAACGCCTCGATATCCTCGGGATCGAACTTCTTGGTGGCCATGAACTGCCAGTTGATCGGCCCCAGCCGGTCGCCCAGCTCGACCAGGCCCTGGCTCACGTAGCGCTGCGATCGATTCGCCCGCCTCGGCGAGCACGCGCCGGTTGGTGCAGAAGCGCGAGGCCTTCATGGCGAAGACGAAGCCGTCGGGCGTCTCGGCGCGCCACTTGGCCCAGCTCGCCGGCTTGAAGCTCGAATAGTAGGTGCCGTTGATCTCGATCGAGGTGAGCTTGCGGCTGGCATATTCCAGCTCGCGCTTGTGGGTCAGGCCTTCGGGATAGAAGACGCCGCGCCACGGCTCGAAGGTCCAGCCGCCGATGCCGACATAGATCTTGCCCGCCATGCTTGCTCCTTGCCGGAATCGTGGCGACGTAGCACGCGGCGATGGCCTGGCATAGTCGCGGGAACGGCAACCCGCCATGGTGACGATCTCGCCGTCCTTCACCACGATCTTGCCGTTGATGACCGTGGCCGCGCCTGTTGCGGCGCGCAGAACAGCACCGCGGCCACGGGATCGTGCAGGGCGCCGGCATAGCCGATCGTGTGGAGGTCGAGCGAGAAGAAATCGGCGCACTTGCCGGGCTCGAGCGAGCCGATGTCGCTGCGTCCGAGCACGCTGCGCGCCGCCCAGGGTGGCGATCTCAAGCGCCTCGCGCGCCGTCATCCACTCGTCCGCGCGCACCGCATGCGACTGCGACAGGAGCATGTACTTTCGCGGCCCTTCCGGCGGCGGCAGGCCGAGCCGCAGCCGCGCCAGCAGCATCGCCTGGCGCGCCTCGAGCAGCATGTTGGACGAATCGTTGCTCGCCGAACCGTCTACGCCGAGCCCGACCTTCACGCCGGCCGCCATGTATTTCTTGATCGGCGCAATGCCGGAAGCCGAGCCGCATGTTGGAGCAGGGGCAGTGCGCCGCGCCGCAGCCCGTCGCGGCGAACTTCGCTGATCTCGTCGTCGTCGACGTGGATCGCGTGCGCGAACCAGACGTCGTCGCCCAGCCAGCCCAGCGTCTCCATCCAGTCGACCGGGCGCAGCTGGAAGCGCTCGAGCGTGTAGCGCTCCTCGTCGAGCGTCTCGCAGAGATGGGTGTGCAGCCTGACCTTGTACTGCCGCGCCAGCGCCGCCGAGTCCTTCAGCAGCGCGCGCGTGACGGAGAAGGGCGAGCAGGGCGCCAGCACGATCTGCGTCATCGAGCCGACGGACGGCGTCGTGATACGTCTCGATGACGCGCTGGCTGTCCTTGAGGATGACGGGCTCGTCCTCGACGCAATCGTCGGGCGGCAGGCCGCCCTTGGATTCGCCGAGCGACATCGAGCCGCGGCTGGCGTGGAAGCGCACGCCGAGCTCGCGCGCCGCCTCGATCTGGCAGTCGACGTTGTTGCCGTTCTTGAACACGTAACTGTGGTCGAAGACGTGGTGCAGCCCGACGGCGCTTGCCCTGCCATGACGATCGCCACCCCCGCCGATCACGGCGAGGACATGCTGCTGCCGCCTGGCAAGGTTCCGGCCTATCTCGGCCAGGCCGTGGCGATGCTGATCTTCCATGACTTCGCCCGCTTCCGCTTCGCCAAGGAGAAGCTGCAGTTCAACGATGCGGTCGTGCGCTACGGCGCCGTGACGGGCCCGCTGCAGCGCGATCCTGGGGCGCCGGCCGCTTCGTGCGGGTCGGCGGCAGGGTGGCCACCGACGAGGACGTCTTTTCCTGCACCAACGACGGCCCGGTTTCTCCGGTGGCCTACGACGGGCATGAGCCGGTTTGGCCCAGGCCGGCGCTCGACGGCGATACGGGCGCGCAGGGCATGTATCACGCCCGGGCGATCGGCGAGGAGCTGGCGCATCCGCCGGCCGATTGGCTGGTGATGACGCGCGACTATGCCACGCAGTCGGGCGACACTGCGCCGCTCGAGCCCGACAACGCCAACGGCTGGTACGACCCGGCCCAGCAGGAATTGCATCTGGTAGCTCGCCGACGCGCTCGGCCTCGACGCCATCGAGTTCCGGCTGCGCAATGTCCTGAAGACCGGCATGAAGAATGCGCAAGGCGCGGTCCCCGACGGCGTGCAGCGGGCCGAGACCGTGCTCGAGAAGGCGCGGGCCCATGTGCTGTGGACGGGCCGGGCGGCCGCCAAGCAGGCTTACGAGGCAGCGCATCCCGGCCGATATTACGGCGTCGGCTTCGGCTGCATCCAGCGCCGCTTCGGCGACGGCGCGCAGGCGAGCTTCGCCAAGGTGGAGCTGGCGCCCGATGGCCGCATCACGCTCAGCCACACCGGCACGGAGATCGGCACCGGCGCCTCGTCGGGCCAGGCGGTGGCGTGCGTGCGCTGGCTGGGCCGGCCGGCCGACGCGCTCGACATGGCCGTCACCGAATGGCCCGACCTGCCGGTCGAGACCAGCGCGATCCGCACGCCATGAGCCATGACGAGCAGGATCGCCTGTCGCTCAATCCGCGCTGGACGCCGGCCTTTGCCTCGGCATCGAGCGCCAGCAACTCGGCCTACTATTTCACGCACACGACGCAGGCAGCGGCGCGCATCGTCTTTCTCTACGGGCTGTGGCCGGCGGCCGTGGCGATCTGGGCGCAGCGCGGACCTGCCGTGTTGCAGGCGGCGAAGCCCGAGGCGGCGCACTGGCGCGACGGCAATCTCGTGATCGAGGGCTTCGAGCCCTTGCCGCTGGTGCGCCTGGCGCAGGAGGCGCACGCGCGCGGCCTCGTGGTCGGCGCCACTGTGCATGGCTTCAATCGGTGGCAATGGGCAGAGGCCGACTTCGACGTGGTCGACGGCGCGGTGCGCCTGCCGGTGGACGGCCTGTCGCTGCGCTATGGCGACGGTGCGGCCGGCGGCCAAGCAGGCGCTGGCGAGCACGCCCGGGCGTTATCACGCGCTCGACCGGCGGGCCGTGTCCTTTCCGCCGACCCGCAACAACAACGCCATGGTGGGCTACAACACTGCCGTCGGCACGCTGGCCGAAATCGCGGTCGATGCGACCAACGGCAAGGTCGCCGTGCTCGCGCACCACACCATCCTGGAATGCGGCAACATGCTGGTGCCTGATCTGGTGTCGGGCCAGCTCCAGGGCGGCGTCGCCACGGGCATCGGGCTTGCCCTGCACGAGGAGCTGCCGCTCTACGAGGACGGCCCGGGCGACGGCACCTGGAACTTCAATCGCTACCACCTGCCGCGCGGCAGCGACGTGGCGGTGTGGGCGCAGACCGCCGAGATCCTGCCGCCACTGTCGGACAGCGAGCCGCCCAAGGGCATGGCCGAGGTGGTGGTGATCCCGATCATGGCGGCCATCGTGAACGGCATCGCGCAGGCGATCGGCCATCGCTTTCGCACCCTGCCGGTGACGCCGGACCGGATCCTGAAGGTGCTGGGATGAGCCCGCCGACCCGCAAGCTTACGCGTGACGATCAACGGCCGGCGCCGCGGGCCGCTCGACGTGCCGGAAGGCATGATGATGATCGACGTGCTGCACGAGATGCTGGACCTCGCCGCTCGCCCCGGGCCGCGGTGTCGGCCTTCTGCCATGGCCTGCGTGGTGATCTGCGATCGCGACGACCGGACCAGCGAGGAGGTGCAGACCTGCATCACCGGCGCCGACTTCTTCGACGGCAAAAGCATCCGCACCATCGAGGGCATCGCGCAGACGAACGACAAGGGCGAGATCGTGGCGCTCTCGCCGCTGCAGCAGGCCTTCCTCGACAAGTTCAGCTTCCAGTGCGGCTACTGCACGCCGGGCTTCGTCAATGCCGCCACGGTGCTGCTCGAGCGGCTGAAGCGCGCGCCGGTGCCGCGCGCAGAGGTCGAAGCCACCGTTGCCGCGGCGTTGGACAGCCATATCTGCCGATGCACCGGATATGTGCGCTACTACCAGGCGGTGCGCGACGTGATCCTGGCGACGCCGGCCTCACCCGGACGGCGCATGACTTTTCGCCGCCTCGTACGGCTGGCCGCCGTCGCGGCGATCCTCGTCGCCATCGCACTGCCGCCGTTGTCCGATCAGGCTTTCGCGACGGCAAGACCGGCGGTCCCGTGCAGGCCGTGAGCGCGCCGCCCGAGGTGATCGCGCGCGGAAAATACCTGGCCGAAGCGGCGGATTGCGCGGCCTGTCATTCCGCACCGGGCGGCGCGCCCTATGCCGGCGGCCTGGCGATGCAGAGCGGCTTCGGCACGATCTACGCCACCAACATCACGCCCGATCCCGACAACGGCATCGGCCGCTGGAGCGCCGACGATTTCTGGCATGCCCTGCATGACGGCATCCGGCGCGATGGGCAGTCTCTCTATCCGGCGATGCCCTACACGTCCTATCGCGGCATGACGCGGGCGGATGCCGATGCGATCTACGCCTACGTGATGCAGCTTCGGCCGATGAAAGTGCCGAACCGCGTGACCGCGCTGGCTTTCCCCTATGACATCCGCCTGGCGATGATCGGATGGAACCTGCTGTTCCTGCCCGACGTCCTCCCCGCGGCGTCCGCCGGAAGCTCCGCCGCCTGGCAGCGCGGTCGCTATCTGGCGAACGTGCTCGGCCATTGCGGCGAATGTCACACGCCGCGCGGCATCGTCGGCCAGATGGTGCTGTCGCAGCCGCTCGCAGGCTTTGCGCTGGGCCGCGTCGCCGCACCCGACATCACGCCGCCCGGGCTCGCCGCGCGCGGCTGGACAGCCTCGTCGCTGCGGACCTATCTCGGTCGCGGCATCGCAGGTCCTGGCTCGGCCTTCGGCGACATGCATCAGGTGATCGTGCTCAGCACGAGAAACCTGACGGGGCAAGACAACGACGCCCTGGTGACCTTCCTCCTGGGCGACAGGCCGCCACCGCCGGCGCCGTTGCCGGCAGCCGATCCGGCAGTTCTCGCGGCGGCAGCCGGCGCGGGGCGGACCGGCTATGTCGCCCTGTGCGCCGGCTGCCACGGCCTCGACGGCGGCGGCATGCCGAACACGATCGTGGCGCTGCGCGGCAACAGCACGCTGCGGCTTGCCGATTCGCGCAACCTGCTGGTCGCCATGCTGGCCGGCATCGGACCGGAGAATTTTCCGCACCGTGCGAGCCTGCAGGCGATGCCGGGTTTCGCCGACAAGCTCAGCGATCGACAGGCCGCCGAGCTGGCGAATTATCTGCGCGTCACCTGGGGCGGGCAGAAGCCCGACGTGACGGATGCGGCCGTTCGTGCCTTGCGCTGAAGGTCAGGCCGGGAGTCCGACGTCGCGCAGGCCGCCGAACAGGCGACCGCAGTAGCTTTGCGACAGCGGCGGCAGGCCCTGCTGCACCTCCGAGACGGTGAGCCCGGGATAACGATCCTGCAGGGCAGCGAGGCTGCGTTGCGCCTCCGGCCTGGCGTCGCCCAGCACATAGGCGGGGCAGAGGGTCCGGTGGATCCAGGTCGCCGACGGATGCTCGGCGAGCGCGCGCTCCTGCCAATGGGCGGAATCGCGATAGCGGCCGGCCTCGAAATGCGCACAGCCGATGCCGACCATGTTGTTGAAGGCGAAGGAATCGTGCGGCGCGAGGTCGAGCGCGATCTTGAACCGCTCGATGGCCGAGTTGGCATCGCCTTTGTAGAGGTCGATCCAGCCGTGGCGGCTCCACGCCCACGCCGAACCGCCGTCGGCCGAGAGCGCCTTGCGGATGACGAGGTCCGCCGCATCGAGGTCGTGCAGCAGGGTGAGGGCGTTGCCGAGCACGGCCAATCCCGTCGCGTCGCCGGCGAGGGCCTGTGCCTTGCGCGCCAGATCGGCGCTGCGGGCGCGGTCCTCTACGGGAGTCGCGGTGAAATGATAGACGACGCGCTGCACGTGCGCCCACGCCGCGAGCGCGGTTGCCAGTGCATGGCCGGGATCGATATCCATCGCCCGTTCGAGCATGTCGAGCGCGTGGGCATTGCCGTCGGCATCGAGCGAAAGAACGCCCGGCATGGCCCTGAGCGCGAGGTCGTGGGCGCCGAGCTCGCCGTCCGGCTTCTGCTGGGCGCGATCGATCTCGGCAAGGCGCAGGCACGGCTGGAGGGCGGCGGCGATGCGCGTCGCAAGATGCTCGCGCGGCGCCGAGTCCTCGCCGATGGCGCCATCCGCACAATGCGCCCACAGGTGACGGCCCGTGTCGACCTCGATCAGCCGCAGGGTCAGCCGCGTCTGCCAGCTCCATCCGCGCATGACACCGGCGAGACGGTAGCGCGCCGCTCTCGGCTGTCTTGCGACGGTAACGCCGGCCCGCGTCAGCGCGGTGGCGAGTTCGTCGGCAACGAGGCGGGCGATCTCGGCATTCTCCGGACTGGACTCGATCGGCTCCAGGACGACGGTCAGGCGATCGCGACCGGGGGCGAAGAACGACGGCATCGAGGCGAGAACACCGGTGAAAACGGCCTGCCGCTTCAGGGTCTGGGACGGCGTTTCGCCATAGCGACGCCGGTATTCGATCGAAAACCGCCCGCAATGCGCAAAGCCGCAGCGCAGCGCGAGGTCCATCACCTTCTCATCGGGCGAGCTCTGCAGGAGCTCGCGGCGCACGCAGTCGAAGCGGATGTCACGAAGGGCTGCGTGAGGCGTCTTGCCGAGAAACATCTTGAACTGACGCTGAAGTGTTCTCGCCGAGACGCCGGCCGCGGTCGCGAGATCGACCACGGTCCAGTCGCGACCGACGTTCGCGCGCATGGCATCGAGCGCACGCCGCACACCGCGCGGCAGCAGGTTCGGGCTTGAGGAGGATGATTCTTGGGGGCGGTTCAGCATGGCGGGGGACATATACAGATTTCGAACCCGGATTGTGGCTCAAATTTGCGTGCACGGGATAGCTGTGGCGCGAATTGGATAAGAATTCGCGCCCGGCCAGCCCTAGTTTCCGGCCGATCCGGATGTCCGGATCAGTCAGGAGCAACAATGGCGGGCCTGTTCGCGGTTCTCTACGGCATCGGTGCCTATGGCGCCTTTCTCTTCTCCCTGCTCTATGCCGTCGGCTTCGTCGGCAATTTCGGCGTTCCGAAGTCGATCGACTCCGGGCGTGGCCGGACCACTCCTCGAGAGCCTGCTCATCAACACGATGCTGCTCGGGCTGTTCGCTGTGCAGCACAGCGTCATGGCGCGGGAAGGCTTCAAGCGTCTGTGGACGCGCCTCGTGCCGCCGTCGGTCGAGCGCAGCACCTACGTCCTTCTCTCCAGCCTCGTGTTGCTGGTCCTGTACTGGCAGTGGCGGCCGATCCCCGAGCCGGTCATCTGGACGGTCCAGACTCCGCTCGCCGTGCTGCTTGTCGGCGTGGTCTTCTGGTTCGGCTGGGTCCTCTTGTTCGTCAGCACCTGCCTGATCAGCCACTTCCAGCTCTTCGGCTTGAGCCAGGTGTTCGCGCGCATGCTTGGCCGCGAGCTGCCGGCGGCGAAGTTCAGCGCGCCGTTTCTCTACCGGCATGTCCGGCATCCGATCTATCTCAGCTTCCTGCTCGCCTTCTGGGCGACGCCGACGATGACCGCGGGCCACCTGCTGTTCTCGCTGGCGACCACCGGCTACATCCTGATCGCCATCCAGCTGGAAGAGCGCGATCTCATCCGGATGTTCGGCGATCAATATCGTCGTTACCGCGAACGCGTCGCCATGATCGTTCCGCTGCCGGGCCGCAGGCTCGTCGATCAGGAGGACGTGAAGCCATGATCGAGGACGACCGCGGCTCCATCGACTATGCCGAGAATGGAAGAGGGCCGACCGTCGTGTTCGTGCCGGGCTCCTGCAGCACCGGCGCGGCGTGGCGGCCCGTCCTCTCCGAGCTGGGCGGCGGCTTTCGCTCGGTGACGACAAGCCTGCTGGGCTATGGCGGGACAGCCGAACGCCGCACCCTGCGGGACGCCGATATTTCCCGCGAGGCCGAGATCCTCGAAGCCGTCATCCGGCGCGCGGCCTCGCCTGTGCATCTCGTCGGCCATTCCTTCGGCGGCGCGGCCGCGCTCACCGTGGCGCTCCGCAAGCGCGTGCCGGTGCGGAGCCTGGTGATCATCGAGGCGCCGCTGCCGGAGCTGCTGCGCCACGCCGGAGAGCACCACCACTATCGCGCCTTCCGCAAGATGACCGACGCCTATTTCGAGGCCTTCCGGGCCGGCGAACCGGCGGCGATCGAGACGATGATCGACTTCTATGGCGGCGCCGGGACGTTCGCCGCCTGGCCGGAACGCGTTCGCCGCTACGCGATCGACACGACGCCGGTGAATATCCTGGATTGGGCGTGCGCTTTTGATTTCCAGCTGACGCCCGCGTGCCTTGCGAACATCGATGTCCCGGCGCTTGTTCTGCGGGGCGGGGCCAGTCACCCGGCCATGCGGTGCGCGAACGGACTTTTGGCGAAGTCGATGGCCAACGCCTCGGTCGTCACGCTGGCCGGAGCGGCCCATTTCATGATTTCGACCCATGCCAGGGAAGTTGCCCGGGAGATCGGCGAGCATATGGCGCGCATGGAAGGCGGCAAGGTCTCCTCCTATCTCGCGGTGCAATCGATCGCCAAGTAGGCCCCGCGACCCTTCTGGGGGGTGGTCGGAGGTCCATTCAGTCACTACATTTGCCGCGAGTTGCTTCGACTCCAGCAAAAGGAATGGCGACATGGCCTCGACCGAACGCGCGATCCTTGCAGGCGGCTGTTTTTGGGGCGTGCAGGACCTGCTGCGCCGCTATGACGGCGTGATTTCCACGCGAGTTGGCTACTCCGGCGGCGACGTGCCCAACGCGACCTATCGCAATCACGGCACCCATGCCGAAGCGATCGAGATCGTCTTCGATCCGGCGAAGATCAGCTACCGCAAGCTCCTCGAGCTGTTTTTCCAGATCCACGACCCGAGCACACGCAACCGCCAGGGCAACGACATCGGCACCAGCTACCGTTCCGCCATCTTCTACACCAGCGACGAGCAGAAGCGGGTCGCCCTGGACACCATCGCCGATGTCGATGCGTCCGGACTTTGGCCCGGCAAGGTGGTGACCGAGGTGGCGCCGGCCGGCGACTTCTGGCAGGCCGAGCCCGAGCACCAGGATTACCTGGAGCGCTATCCGAACGGCTACACCTGCCACTTCATCCGTCCCGAATGGAAGCTTCCGGTGCGGGCGAAGGCGCGGCAGACGGCCTGAGCGTCGTGCGATCCTGAACGACGCCGGCGGCCTCCCTCGCTGAGGATTGGCGCATGGCGTCGAGGACAGTGCGCATCAAGCGGGTCTACGAACCCAAGGAAAAGGCCGACGGCCGTCGCGTGCTCGTCGACCGTCTTTGGCCGCGCGGCCTTACGCGCGAAAAGGCGGCCATCGATCGCTGGCTGAAGGAACTCGGCCCGAGCACCGAGCTTCGCCAGTGGTTCGACCATCGAACGGAACGCTGGCAGGAATTCGCGCGGCGCTACCGCCGGGAGCTGGCGGGCCCCGCCGCGCGGCCGCTTCTGAAGGAGCTTGCGGCCATGGCCGCGGCCGGGCCGCTGACGCTGGTCTTTTCCGCGCATGACGAGGCGCACAATCAGGCCGTCGTCATCGCCCAGCTCCTGCGCGCCAGGCTGGGCCGGGTGAAACGCCCGTCGGCAAAGGCCGCTCGCGCGTCGACCAAAGGTTAAGCGACGTCGTCCAACGTCCGGCGTTCTCGATGTCTTGACGCAGCCGGCGGATGTGGCCGATGCCCTGCGCCCGCACGTCGAGCGCATCGACATCGTCGTGCACAACGCGCACGTCCTGTTGATCAAGCCCGTGGACGACACCAGCGCCGCCGAGTTCGAGCAGGTCTGGCGCGTGGCGTGCCTCGGGGCCTTCGCCGTGAGCCGGGCCGTTCTGCCGCACATGGTCTCCCGGGGAACCGGCACCATCATCCTGACGGGCGCGACGGCCGGCTTGCGCGGCGGCGCCAAATTCGCGGCCTTCGCATCGGCCAAATTTGCGCTGCGCGGCCTGGCGCAATCGCTGTCGCGCGAGTTCGGCCCGCAGGGCATACATGTCGCGCATGTCGTTCTCGACGGGTTGATCGATGAAGCGCAGACCGAGCGGAGGTTTGGGCCGTCCAATGCCACGCGCATGGACCCCGACGCCGTGGCCCGCGCCTATCTCGACCTCGCGAGGCAGCATCCTTCGGCCTGGACGCACGAGCTCGACATGCGCCCATACTCGGAGCGTTTTTGAGGAGAGCAGAAATGACCAGCGAACGGGTGAATGCGGATTTCTCCCAACGCGTCGTCATCGCCACCAACGAACTGCCCTGGATCCCGTCTCCCCAGGCAGGCGTCGAGCGTCGCCTGCTCGATCGCATCGGCGGCGAGGTCGCCCGCGCCACCTCGCTGGTGCGCTACCTGCCCGCCAGCATATTCCCGGCGCACGACCATGCGCTCGGGGAGGAGCTGCTGGTGCTCGAGGGAATATTCTCCGATGAGCATGGTGACTACCCGGCGGGAACCTATGTCCGCAATCCGCCGGGCAGCCGGCATGCTCCGAGGACCGGGCCCGGCTGCACCCTCTTCGTCAAGCTGAGGCAGATGCCGCCGACCGAGCAGAAACGCATCGTGGCCGATACGACAAACCTGGACCGCGGCCAGGGCAGCGCCGCAGGACACGCCCGACTTGATCTCTACTCGGCGGGTCCGGCGGGAGAGCAGGTGACGATGGAGCTCCTGCGGGCCGGCGCCGATCTTCCCGAGACGGATGGTTCGGGGGGCGAGGAGATATTTGTGCTGTCCGGCGACCTCGGCGATGATGACGGCGTCTATGGTGCGGGGACCTGGATCCGAAACCCCGCTGGTTACCGGCGCCGGCTCAAATCCAGGGGCGGAGCGACCTACTGGGCGAAGCGCGGGCACCTGTACCCAATACAATGAAAAGCATGACGGCAACGGCACCAGAGCCGAGGCAGCGCTCCGGTTCAGCTACCAGGACATTGCCGATGCGCTGGGCATCCGGAAGGCCAGCATCCACGACCATTTCGCGTCAAAGGCCGACCTGGGCGCCGCGGTCGTGGATCGCTATGTCGAGCACTTCGGAAGGGCGCTGGCGGCGATCGGCGAGGATCAATCGAAGTCGTCGATGGCGATGCTGGATTTCTACGTCGAGGCTTCATTCCCGGCGCATGTCCCGCACGACTTCCGTGAGCGCGCCTGTGTCGATGTCGTAGAAATAGCCGAAGATGTTCACGTGCCTCGGGGTGCCGTCGTGCGACCGGACAAGGGCGGTATCGTGCTTCAGGGAAGCCTCGTAGTCGGCGATGCATAGGCTGCTGCGCGGGTACAGGGTCGAGATATCGAGATGATGTTCATGCCGGTAGGCGTCGATGATGCCATCGGCCGTGAAGCTCGTCGCGCCGCAATGCGAATGGTGAACGACGACGATGTTCTGGATCCCGAAGAGGTGCTGCGCGACGGTGATCGACCGCAGGGCGTCGACCGCGCGACCGCCGGCGACGATGACCGGGAAAAGGGTCGTCGATGACGCCACCCGCTTTCCCGATCCGTCGAGAATGATCTCCCCGGGAAAGACTTCGTCGCCCAGAAGTTTCGCGACGGCGCCGGGAATCTCCGCCGCCCTCGGGTCGTAACAGTAGATCACCACTGTCTTGAGCGGGACGGCATGCGAGAAGGCCTCGCGGGTCGCGGCCTCGTTGAACGATGGCTGTGCGCTGAAGGCGTACCGATCGAACTTGCCCATGGTCATGGTCCTTTCATCAAGTGTATATACACATCATGAGGCGCGGGTCGTGGCTGATTGTTCCAGGCCGCCTGATCTAAGAGGCCGAGGGTCGATGTACCTTGTTGATGAGGTCGGCGAAGGCCTTCTGGACGGCCGGCCAACGCTGATCGCCGAGCTGCCGCATCGCCGATCGCTGGGCTGCTTCCCACAGCGGCAGCGCTTCCAGGAGAGCGGCCTGGCCGGACTTCGTGAGGATCAGCTCGCGGCTGCGGTGACGCCCTTCCGGGGCGATCGCGACATAGCCCAGCTCCTCGAGGGGCCGCAGGTTCCGCGTCAGCGTCGTGCGTTCCATTTCCAGCGAATCGGCCAGCGATTTGATCGACAGCGCACCGCGCGCGCCGACGGCCGCCAGCACCGCGACCTGCGTCGCCCGCAATCCCGTCGGCCGAAGCGCCTCGTCATAGGTGCGCGTGATGACACGCGAGGCCATGCGCGCGTTGTGGCACAGGCACGTGTCGAGAAGGGATTGCGCCAAGGGCGAAATGCTCGAACGAGACGGCATGTCGTGCATATACACGACATGGAAGAAGGCCGTCAAGCGCGCCGCCTGGGGCTGCCGCTCCAACGATTGCGGGCGAAGCGCGCGCGACCGATACTGCAGCGGCGTGAGCGGAATCGATCTCGGGCGAGTATTGTTGTGGGCGTATGTCGTCGCCTTCGGCGGATATTGCCTGATCGTCCTGGTGGGGGCGCTGTTGCGGCCGCGGCTGGGCCGGGTCGTCGGTGCGGGAGAGCCGCTGTCTCTCGGCATTGTCGTGCCGGCCTTCAACGAGCGGCGGCACGAAGGCCATATCCGCGCCACCGTCGCGGCGGCGCGCGAACTCGATGTGCCGATCGTCGTGGTCGATGACGGATCGACCGACGGCAGCACGGAAGTGCTCGAGAAGCTCTGCGGCGAGACAGGGGCGAGATTGCTGAAGCAGGTGCCCAACCAGGGCAAGTCGGCGGCGTTGAATGCCGGCATCGCGGCCTTGGGGACGGCCCTCGTGCTGACCGTGGACGCCGATACGACGCTCGAAACCGCGGGCGTGCGGGAGGCGGCAGCGGCCTTCGCCGATCCAGCCGTCGGTGCGGTCGCCTTGACCGTCGATGGCACGGGAGCGAGCCGCGTGGCGCGCGCCCAGGTGGTGGAATATCGCTATCTGCTCAATTTCGAGCGTGAAGCGCTCGGACGTTTCGGCGTCGTCTTCACCGTACCCGGCTCGGCCTCGCTGTGGCGCAGAACGGCATTGGAGCAAATAGGCGGATTTACGACACGCACCTGCGCCGAGGACACCGATGCCACCATCTGCCTGTCGCTCGCCGGCTGGAAGATCGAGATCGCGCCCGATGTCAGGGCGATCACGGAGTGCCCGCTCACCGTCGGTGCGCTGATCCGGCAGCGCTCGCGCTGGATATGGGGCACGATCCAGGCGGCGGCGTTCGCGGCGATGCAGATCGTGCGTGAACGTCCGTCGCGCCAGGCCTGGCCGGCGATGGTCTTTGTCGCGGTAACCGCGCTCAATATCTTCGGATTCCTGCTGTCGCTCGCCATCCTGTGGCGGTGGGTCGGCGGCGCCCTGGGGTGGAGCGAGATCTATGCAGCCGGGCTTCTGTTCGTGACAGGCGCGCTTCGGCTGGCCTTGGCGCTTTGGAAGGAAAGACGCGCCGGCGGCAACATCTTCAAGATCCTGCTGCGCCTGGCGGGCGTTCAGCTCGCGAACACGCTCGCCTTCTGGCATGGGCTGGCCACCGGCCGTGCCTTTCGCGTCTCATGGTAGCCGGCTCATGAGACACGTGTCCCCTCTGAAGCCCCGCAAAAATGAAAGGAGCAAGTCATGGGAAATCTCTCACTTCCGGGGAACCCTCGGTATCAGCCGAAGGACCTGCAATCGGTCTTCGGCTACGACAACCTGTTTCGGGCTGTTGCCGAAGTAGAAATCGCAACGCATGAAAACGTTGGCCGACATCGGGATCATTCCCGAGGCCAATATCGCATCGCTCACGCCTGCTGTTGAGCAGGAACTCCTCGCCATCACGACAACTGAAGTCGACGATGTGGAACGCAAGGTGACCAGGCACGACATTCGCGCATGGGTGCGGATCGCTCAGGGCAAGGTGGACCCGGGGCTTCGGCGCTGGATCCATGTTCCGCTCACAAGCTACGATGCGCTCGACACCGCCCGGGCTCTGCAGTTCGTGCGCGGACACGAAGCGGTAAGGCGGCTCACCGACAAGGTGATTGGTCTCGTCGTCGAGCAAGTCAATTCATTCGCGCTTCAGCCTCAGATCGGCCGAACACACGGACAGCACGCGCTGCCCATCACTGTCGGCTTCTGGTTCGCAACGATCCTCAGCCGGATTCTCACCAACATCCAAAGTGCCAACAGTGCCGCGGAAAAGCTGGTGGGAAAAATCTCCGGCGCCGTCGGCGTCTACAACGCCCAGGTGGGCCTCGGCATCGCGGCGCGCTGCGGCGACAAGACCTTCGAGGAGCGTGTGCTCGAAAAACTCGGTCTCAAAGCCGCGCCGATCAGTACCCAGGTTCTTCCGCCGGAACCACTCGCTGATTACCTGTTCGCCTGCGTCAAGCTTTCCGCCGCCTTCGGCCAGTTTGGTCGGGACGGCCGACACCTGATGCGGACGGAGATTGCCGAACTCGGCGAACCCTTCGAGAAAGGACAGGTCGGATCGTCGACCATGGCTCACAAGAGGAACCCGATCAATTTCGAGAACCTCGAGGGGACATGGATCAAGAACCAGGTCGAATTCGGCAAGGTTCTGGCGACGATGGTCAGCGAGCACCAGCGTGACCTGGTCGGCAGCTCGATCGCCCGGGATTTCCCGACGATCGTGGTCAATCTGGTCAATCAGCTCAACACCCTGCTGCGCGAAGCGGACGGGAAACCGTTCATCTCGCGGATCTCGGTCGACGAAGCGTCGCTCAAGCGAAATTTCGACGCTCAAGGCGATGCCATTCTTGCCGAGCCGATCTACATCGCTCTCCAGATGGCAGGCTATGAAGGAGACGCCCACGAACTGGTGAATCACGTCGCCATGCCACGTTCAATACAGGGTGGGGTCTCGCTTCTCGAAGCGACGCAATGGGCGCTTCAGCAGCAGTCGGCAGACCAGGTATGGAGCAAAATCCCGCCGGAGACGATCGACATGCTGAGCAAGCCGGAGACCTATACCGGCGCCGCTGCAGCGAAGGCGCGTGAAATCGCCAGGAGCGCCGAGGCTTACCTCAAGGCGTAGGAGGTCCAGACGGCCCCGCTATTTCTCTTCCGCCGGCGTGGAGGTGGCGGGTCCTTCGCCGGTGATCAGCAGCACGGCCTCCTCATCCTTGGCGCCATCGTAGTGCACCTGCTTGCCAAAATGTGTGACGAAGGTGCCGGCCGGCATCGGAACCGTGCTGTCGGGATCGAACTTGGTGCCCGTGCCGACCCACCACGTGCCCTTGAGCACCGTGATGAAGCGATCATTGGGATGGAAATGCGGACGGCTCATCCCGCCAGGCAGCCATTTGACCATCACGACGTAGATGCCGGGCTTCGACGGATCGCCTGCCAGGATCGCCTGCTGGGCGCGGCCGGATCCCTGCTTCCACTCGATCTTGTCCGGGAGCGTAAAGGCGACGGCCGCGGGATTGAGATCGGCGGCCATCGCGCTTGTGAAAATCGCGGCCGACGCAGCCACGCCGAGGAACAAGGGGCTCAACGAGTGCATTCAATCCTCCGACGACCTGTTGGCTGTTTCACGCCCGCACGAGCGCTGTGCCGACCTCACGGGGACGGCGGCAACGGAACCTGATCATACCAGATGTCGGCCCGATACTGCCTGCCCCGGGGAAATGGGCCGGCGGCAAAGTATTCCGACCTCCGGAGGAGTCGCTCAACAGTCGACCCTGTACAGGCGCCACCGCTTCGGCACGCCTTTGAGCTGGTGAACGCCGCGATCCTTGAAGCGGATTTCAGAAGGCGACATCAGATCCTTGACCGCACTCGAGACCAGGACTTCGCCCGCGCGCGCCTTTGCCGCGACGCGCGCACCGATGTGAAACGCGAGACCGACAATGTCAGCCCCGCTCACTTTGTATTCGCCCGCGTGCAGCCCCACCCTGATTTCGAGCCCCAGCGTACGCACTGCCTCGCGGATTGCGGTCGCGCAATGGATCCCCGCCGCCGGCGCGTCGAATGTCGCGAGCAGCCCGTCTCCCGTCGTCACGACTTCTTTTCCGCGCAAAGCCTTGAGCTCTCTGCGAACGGCGGCGTAGTAGTGATTCATCACCTGTGTCCAGCGCGAATCGCCCAGCCGCGCCGCTTTTTCGGTGGACCGGACGATATCGACGAACAGGATGGTGGCAAGCGCTTGTGCGAGTTCGCTGCCACGATTGGCAGGTCGGCGCCGGATCGAAATTTTTCCAGCCAGCGGTTCATAGCGATGGCTGCGTCGCCGTGCGATTGCGTTTTTTACGTAGTCTTTGGCGGGCTGCACCGTACCGCACCGAATTTTTTTCTCGCGCGGTGGAACTGTCCAATAGATCTTTCGCTCATCTCCGACGCCCTGCACCTCGACGGCACCCCACTTCAGGAAAACCGTCGAGCCAACCCGGCGAATCCACCATGCCTTTGACGTGTATCCGGATACGTTCGACTGATGGATTCCGATGCGAAGGAACTTGGGCATGTGCGTGCGTGGTGATTTGAAAGCTTTTGAGCCTACCAAGGGCAGAATGTGACCATGCTCCTGAATTGGCAACAATGTTCCCTAAGCGGAATTGCGATGCCTTGCGGGGCGATTTGCAGCCTCGCAGCACGTCCGCTGATGGGCCTATTGCTGACTCATGGAAAGTCGCGGAGCCTTGGCGGCACCCTGCTCGCCGTCCGGGACCATCGGCGTCAGCTTCAATGATCGTAGTGGAGCTGCACCTCGGCCAGGGTACCGGACGCCTTGCAGCTGATCCGGTCCGCGCTTTGGCACAACAAGTAGCCGGCGAGCAGCCGCTCTCCTTCTTCGCTGGCGATGATTTCCCGCGGCGTTGGCTTCCGCTCGGGAAGTGCCAGGGGCGCACCCTTGTATCTCACCCGGACATCGAGGTTGAACTCGTCGAAGCTCGCTTCGATTTCGGTCCCTTCCGGTACATCGCCGACGACCTCGAGCACCTGCACGACGCCGAAGATGGCCCGGCTGATGATGTCGCGCCGGGCGCCCCATCGCCCGCCCTGTTCGGTCAAAAACCGCTCGATCGTATCTCGATTGACGTGGCCGGCATCGAGCTTCAGCGTCACCCGCTGCCGGACACCGATGCGCATGATCAAGTTAAGGAGCACGGCGGATACCGTGCCGAGCACCAAGGCATTGCCCAGGATCGGGTGAAGCAGGACCGGAGCCCGCAGCAGCAGATCATGGCTGGTGTCGGCGATGATCGCCATGGCAAACGAGAAGCCGATGACGATGATCTTGCGGGAATCAAGCAGGCGCGCAGTTATCGCTTGCAGGCCGCTGGTGAAGACGAACGCCGCTGTGAAGAACAGCGCCCCGCCAACGACAGGCGCAGGAATGGTGGTAATCAGGGCCGCCGCCGCTGGTATCATCGAGAGCAAAGCGAAAGCGAAAGCGATCATATAGGCGAGAGAGCGGCTGGTGATTCCGCTCGCCGCCGACAGGCCGACGCTTGGACCGTAGCTGTTGATTCCCATGCCGCCGATCACAGCGGAAATGACCGAAGCGATGCCGTTGCCGACCAACCCGCCTCTCAGTGACGTGAAATTGGGCCGTACCCAGTCCGCGTCGTTGATGCGTTGCGCATACGATACATTGGCGATCAGATTCAACGTTCCGGCGATGGCGATGATTGCGAATGGCGCGAGCATGCTCGCGTCGAAACGCCATTGCAGGAGGTGCAGGCTGGGGAAGCGCAGAAGGGGCAGCCCGTCCTTGGGGACCGTGGCGAAAAAATCCAGTATGCCCAGTGCCGCACTGGCAGCGTAACCCACCACCATGCCAAGCAGAAGGCAGAACATTCGCAGATAGCCTTTGGTCCAAACGTTCAGGATCACCATTGTCGTGAGCGAAATGGCGAAAATCGTGAAATACTCGGACGTCATCCCAATGTTCGCGGCTCCGCCCAGGCCGTAGCGCACGCCGAGCACTGCAATGGAAAGACCGACCACGGCGATGACAAGACCCGCTATCTCGGGCGGCAGCAGAAAGCGGACCCGCCGCAATACGGGCGCCATGGCGGTTTGCAGAATACCGGCGATGGCGGTCATGCCGAACACGAGCGGCAAGCCTCCGATCTGCGCGGCGGACAGGGAGGGACCCAGGTAGAATTGCGTGTAACCTGCGGGACATAGATAACCGCAGCCGATGAAGCGGCTTTTCGCGCAGATCAGCAAGGTCGCCATGCCGAGCGCCAGCATCGAAAGTGAAACAAAATCGAGAAGTTGGTCCGGAGACAGGCGTGCTTCTCGACCGAGGATTATGGGATAGAGCAGCGAATTCGACATCGCGGCTACCTGTTGCAGGCCTGCGACGATGAACACCGCGCGCGGCGGCGTTTCGTCAACTGCATAGAGCAATTCTGGCGGGCGCAACATTTTCGAAAGGATCCCGGCCCGTCAAAGCCTGGCCAGCGCATCTTCGCGCGAACCGTGGACCGTAAAAGCCTCGAGCAGACCGCCCATTTCGAACAGCTCCCGCACCTGGCCCGCGAGGCCGCACAGCACGACGCGCGCGGCGTTTCTTTCCGCCTCGTCGGTGGCGACGAGCAGCACGCGGAACGCCGCGCTCGTGAGATAGAGCACTTCCTTGAGATCCAGCAAAATCGTCTTCTCTCCCGACGAAATCAGCTTGTTGAGCCGGTCGAGGAGGTCGGCGGCGTTGCCGCTGTCTATACGGCCGCCGATCGACAGAATGCATACCGGGCCGGCATGACTGTCTTCCATCCTGAGTGCAGTTTTGTTCATTTCCGTCCCCCCGAGGCTGCGGGTCCCAACGCGCAGAGTTTTGTCAACGTCGTGTGGTTGCGGTTGCCAATTCTTGCGTAATCGATGCGGTCAACGAGCTGCTTGGTCATTTGCACTCCCACCCCGCCTGGACGCGGTCTCTGGCCGGTCAGCGGCTTGTCGCGTTTGGGTGCATCGCGCGGGTCGAACACCCGCCCGTCGTCGATGATCTCCACTTCGACACCATCGTCTCGTACCGTGATGCGAATTTCGATGTCATGGGCGCCCCCCTCGGGCCACGCGTACTTGATGACGTTGCTGACGATCTCATCGAGCGCGACCTGTAGCTGAAACAGCACCCCTTCCAGGATGCCGTGATCGGCGGCCACACGCTCCATCGCCGCTGTCAAAGCAGAGAGGTCTGCGATGTTGTTGCGAATGACGGTGCGCGTGGTTTGAGGCAGGGGCATCGGCCGTTTTGTTCCGAAGTGTCGGCTCCCCGTTAGGCTTCGTTCGGTTGCAGTGATGCCCCGGCAGGCTGCCAGCGCAGCGCGAGCATCGTCACGTCGTCGGACTGCGGCGCCTCTGCGGTGAAACCATCGACCTTGGCCTTGATCGCGCGCACCATTTCCTGCGGCCCCAATGCGGCCGCCGCGCACAGGTCGGCTTGCAGCCGCTCGTTGCCGTAGAACTCATCCGCGGCATTCATCGCCTCGGTCACGCCGTCGCTGATGACGAACACGGTATCGCCAGGTAGCAGAGTCAAGGTCCGCCCCTGATACGCGGTGCCGGCGCGAATGCCGAGCGGCATTGCCGGTTTGTCGTTCACGGATTCGATAGCGCCGGAAACATGCAGCACGCACGGCGCGAGATGGCCTGCATTGACGTAGGTGAGTACACCGGTTTTGGTATCCAGCATGCCGAGGAACAGCGTCACGAACATGCGATCGCGATTGTCCTGGCAAAGCTCGCGATTGACCGCCTCTGCGGCATGCACCGGCGTGATCTGGTCGCCGGCGATTTTGCGATAGAGCTGTACGGCCATCCGAACGAGGCTGCGCGTGCGCGCCATGAACATCGCGGCCGCGGCTCCCTTTCCGGAGACGTCGCCGACGAGAAAGCAAAACAGTTGGTCCGAGGCGTAGAAGAAGTCGTAGAGATCACCGCCCACCTCGCGCGCCGGCTCCATCAACGCGTGGATCTCGACCGGCTGCGTCGGCGTGCACGCTGGAAAGACCAACGGCAACATGCCCAGTTGCAGCTTGCGGGCCGCATCCATCTCTTGCCCCAACCGCGCCAGGCTTGCCTTCACCTCATCGCGCAGTCGCTTCTTTTCCAGGCTGGCGCCGACACGGGCGCGAAGCAGCGTCGGATTGAACGGCTTCGGCAGGTAGTCCTCGGCACCGAGCTCGATGCAGCGGACGACGCTCTCGATCTCGCTGAGCGCCGAAATCATGATCACGGGAATGTCGCGCAGCTCGGCGCCCGCCGCCTTCATGCGCTCCAGCACTTCGTACCCGTTCATACCGGGCATCATGATATCGAGGAGAATGAGATCAAACCGCTTCGATTGAAGGAGATCGAGTGCTTCACGCCCGTTGGTCGCCGTCGTCAGATCGGTGTAGCCCTCGCGCGTCAGGCGTCGTGTAAGCGTGTAGCGATTGTCGTCGTTGTCATCGACGACGAGCAGGGCCGGACCGTCGGCGCTCACGAGCCGGCCCTCTCCCCAAGCTCCCTTATCTTTGCCAGAAGGCGCGGCAACTCGACCGGTTTCGTGTCGAAGTCGTCGCAGCCCGCGGATAGCGCCTTTTCCCGGTCGCCGGCCATGGCGTGCGCGGTCAGGGCGATCACCGGGATATGCCGGGTGTCGGGGGTGGCCTTGATTTGACGTGTCGCCTGCCAGCCGTCGAGCACCGGCAGGCTCAAATCCATCAGGATCATGTCGGGCCGCTCGCTCAACGCCATGGCGACGCCCTGCGCACCGTCGGTGGCGACGATGACGGTGTGACCCGCCCGGGCCAGACGGTTCTTCAACATGAAGACATTGTCTTCGTTGTCTTCGACGTACAGAATCTTCATTTACGTCCCTGCGGGCATTGCGTTGCGCTGGCGCGCCACGCATTTGGTCAGCACGCCGCGCACCTCGCGCAGCATGTCGTCGCGGTTGGTCTTCAAAATGATGCGCTCGACGCCGCCGTTGAGCCGGAGGCGTTCCGCGTCCGTGAGTTCCTTGGCGGTCACCACGACGACCGGGATGTCGCGCCATTCGGCCTTGCGGCGTTTCTCCTCCAGGAACTCGAAGCCGTCCATCTGCGGCATCATCAAGTCGAGGATGATCACGGCAGGCTGGGCTTCGCTCAATCTCGTCAGGGCGGCGCATCCATCGCCAGCCTCGATCACCGACCAGCCCTGCTGCTCCAGGGCCGTTCGCATCTGCCGGCGTCCGACGTCGTCGTCGTCGACCATGAGAATTGGACGGCCGGCGGAGCCACATAGCGTGCGCAGCACATCGAAAAGCTTCTTCCGGTCGACCGGCTTCACCAGATATTCGGCGGCGCCGAGCGCATAGCCGCGATTCTTCTCGTCCACGATGGTCATCAGGACGACAGGCAGGTCGACCAGTTCCGGATCCCCCTTGATGGCGGCGAGGACGGTCCAGCCGTCGATATCGGGCATCATGATGTCCAACGTCACCGCGGCGGGATGAAGTTCCCGCGCCATGCGTAGCCCCTCTTTGCCGCCGTCTGCCTTCACGACCGAAAATCCTTCGCGCTCGAGGAAGCGGCCAATCACGTCGCGCACCGTCGCGTCGTCGTCGATGATCAGGATCAACGACGCATTGCCGGGTCCGGTCTTGAAGGTCGGTGCCGGAGAGGCTTGATGAACGGCAGCCGTTGCATCCCCGCCAACAAATGCTGGCAAGCGGATCGTGAAGGTCGAGCCGCGTCCAAGCTCGCTTTCGACGGTAATATCTCCCTCCATGAGCTGGCAGAAGCGCCGGCTGATGGCGAGTCCGAGGCCGGTCCCCCCGTATTTGCGCGTCGTTGACGAATTGGCCTGTGAAAATTCCTGGAAGAGCCTGCCCATCTGTTCCGGCGTCATGCCGATGCCGGTGTCGCTGACCGCTATCGTGATCCAATCGCGTCCGGCCTCCTGTCGGGACTCTGCCCGCACCGTGACGTTGCCGTCCTCGGTGAACTTGTTGGCGTTGCTGAGCAGGTTGAGCAGCGCTTGCCGGACCCGTGTCTGATCGGCGTGCATGACTCCGATAGTCGGCGGGCAATCGACCACCAGCCGGTTGCGGTTCTTGGCTGCGAGCGCTTCGATGGTTTTGACGGTCTCGTCGATCAAGGGAGCGATCCCGAACTCCTCGACATGGACCTCCATCCGGCCGGCTTCGATCTTCGACAGATCGAGAATGTCATTGATCAATCCGAGCAGATGCCGCCCGGCGCGCAGGACGCGGTCGAGCGGCTCGAACTCGTCCTCCCGATTGAGGTCGGCGGCGTCTTCGCGCAGCATCTCGGTGACGCCGATGATGGCGTTCAAGGGGGTGCGCAGTTCGTGCGACATGTTGGCGAGGAATTGCGACTTGTGCTGGCTTGCGGATTCAAGCTGCCGGCCTTTTTCCTCGATCTCGCTGAACAACCGCGCATTCTGGATGGCGAGCGCGGATTGCGCCGCGAAGGTCTCCAGCAGCTCGATGGTATTCTTCGGGAATTCTCCCGGCGCCTGCCGCCGCACCACAAGCGCGCCCACGATGCGGTCAGCCGCGAGCAGCGGCACCACGAGGCGCGCGAGATAGCCGGCCTGCAGCATGATATCGCGGGACACGGATGGCGGATCTGCCCGCAAATCGGGTGTTTGCATCGGCTCACGCCGCTCGATCGCCAGCGCGAGCGCTTTGGAGATTTCGGCGTGCTGGTCCGTGACCGCATCGATCAAAGAATCGGTCATGCCGTAAGTGGCACGCAGCTGATGCTCCCCCTGCGCCCCGCTGACCACGTAGATGGTGCCCGCCTCGGTGCCGGCAAGTTGTGTCGCCTTGCTGACGATCGCGCTCAGCACTTTTTCCAGATCGAGCGTCGAGCTGATTGTCTGACCTACTTCGCCGAGCGCGCGAAGTTCATCGATGGAGCGAGCATACTCCTGCGTGCGTTCCTGGACTTCGTTGAAAAGGCGAACATTCTCCAGCGCAATCACCGCCTGATCGGCAAAAGTCGTGACCAGTTCTATTTGACTCTGATCGAACGCGTGGACGCGGCGGCGCATCAGGACAATGACGCCGATCGGCACGCCTTCTCGCAGCAGGGGCACGCCCAGGAGCGTTCGGAAATGGGCCCGTCCCTGGACTTCCGGCAGGGCATAATCGGGGTCGGCCTCGACATCGGTGACATGAATGGTCTGGCGGTCGGCGACCGCCCGCCCTGTCACAGTCGCCCGTCCGGACGGGATCAGGGCGTCCTTCATCGTGTCACGCACCGCCGGATCGACGCCATAGATCGCAGCGTGATAGTAGGTCGCCCCCCTCGGCCGAACGATCGCAGCCATGTCAGCTTCGCACAGCAGGGCGGCAGACTTGACCAGGGAGTCCAGCACCGCCTGCAAGTCGAACGTGGAACGGCTGAGGACTTTCAGAACGTCAGCCGTTGCCGCGTTGCGCTGGCGCGTCTGGCGCAATTCGCGCGTCAGGCTTGCAACCTCTCGCTTCGAAGCGGCGAGCCACGCGATGTGCGCGACGGCGACAAAGATGAGGATGGCAGCGAGGACGATCAACCAGGTTGCGATATGCATGGGGTCACTGCCGGACGGGAGGTGGACGCAAAGCGTGCGTCGGAGAGGCCGCCGGCGCTCCGGCTGACGCGAAGCAGAAACTCGCGACAGCCTGCGAGCTCGCTGCCAGGAGGCACGGGAATAAGCGGCGGCGGACGACCGGCTATGTTCTCCCCCAAGAATGAATTGCCCGGCCCACTTCCGCGCCAAGCCCTGGCAAATCATGCCCGCAGTTAACGCGCCAGCGCATGCACAATTTGCGGTTGCCCTTGAGATTGAGATGCCGCGTCAATGAATTGATCTCCAGCGTCAAATTTCATATGAGGGAGCGTAAATACCCGCAGGCGATCCGGCACCTCGGAGCAGCGCTCAATGGCCAAGAGCAGCGTCAACGTTTCCCGAACGGACATTCCGGCGAAGCCGTCCGCGACCGACAAAGGTGATGGCGGCTCGCCGCCCAAGCTCAGAGGGATGGACAGCAATCCGCAAGGCGCTTGCGGTCCGCGGGTCTGGCAGTCGTTTCGAGACACTCTCGCGCACCTTTTTGACGCAGTGTCGCTGCCGGATCCATCGGAGGAGGCACGCTTCACCCTCGCCACCCGCACCTATCCGACGCCCCGCGCGGTCCTGATGCGCTGTCAGGGCACGGCGTTCACCATGACGCGGGGCCCTGCCATGGTCGCGCGCGGCGGCGACCAGCTGCTGATCCTTCTCCAGCTCGAAGGGTCGGTGGACACGGACAGCGCCGGACAGCGCGGGCGCCGCGAGCCCGGCGATATTGCGATCTCCGATTATGCGCGGCCGTTCCACGCTGCGGCGACCGACTACGTGAATCTGATGCTTATTCTTCCGCGCGAGAGCGCGCCAGCAGCGTTGCTGGCGCTTGAGCCGCACGGGCTTATCTTTCCGCGCGCGAGCGGCGCGGCTCGTCTGATTGGCGCAGCGCTTCAGGAATTTTATGCCCAGGCCGACGATCTGACGGTGAGCGAGGCCGAGGCGGCGGTCGAGGGCATCGTGGCGCTGACGACCGCCTGCGCGCGTGCGAGGCTGGCCGGCAATGAAGCGGATCACGTGAAGTCGAGGAGAAAGGCCGCGCTGGATTATATCGACGCGCATCTGGGGAACGCGCAGCTTGGGCCCGACGAGATCGCCGATGCGGTCAACGTCTCGCGCGCGTCGCTCTACCGGCTCCTGGCGGCGGAAGGTGGCATTCGGGCCGTGCTGTTGAAGCGCCGGCTCGACCAGGCCCTGCGGCTCATGCTGGCGGACAACAAGGACGAGCGCTCGCTCGCGGACATCGTCAAGCGCTGCGGCTTTGGCGGCACGAGCCAGTTCAGCCGGGCGTTTCGCGCGCGCTTCGGCTCACCGCCGCGGCAGTACCTCGCGCTCGTCCGTCAGCAGGACCTCGACTGGCACGAAGCGCGGCTCGCCGCCGACGGCTTCGACCCGGACACCTTTTTGTGGCGGCGGCCGGAAGGGAGCGAATCGAAACAATCCGGTGGCCCGGACGCATCGAAATCCGAGGTCCCGACGTCAGCGCTCGTTGGTGCCAACAATGTCCGCCAAGGGACGTAAACCGAAAGCCTGACGCGGGCACATGTCTTTCGCAACGCCCTCGATGGCGAACGTTCGTTGGAAGTCCGCATCGTGATCATTACGCCAGCAATCCGAGGCTCCTGAAACTCGCATGGCCCTTGCGGCCGATCACCAGGTGGTCATGGATCGCGATGCCGAGCGCCTCGGCGGCCTTGCGGATCTCACGCGTCATCTCGATGTCGTCGCGCGAGGGCTTGGGGTCGCCGGAGGGATGGTTGTGCACCAGGATCAGGGCGGCGGCGTTCAGCACCAGGGCCCGCTTCACCACCTCGCGCGGATAGACCGGCGTGTGATCGATGGTGCCGCGCTGCTGGACCTCGTCGGCGATCAGCACGTTCTTGCGGTCGAGGAACAGGATGCGGAACTGCTCGGTCTTCTCGTGGGCGAGCGCCGCATGGCAGTAGTCGATGAGCTGCTGCCAGTTGGTCAGCACCGGCATGTCCTTGATCTTGCGCTCGGCCAGGCGGCGGCCGGCCTCGCGCGAGGCCTTGAACAGCACGAGCGTGCGCTGGTCGACCTCGAACTCGCGCAGTTGAATGGGCTCGGCGGCGAAGACGTCGCCCAGCGTGCCGAAGCGATCCAGCAGCCGCTTGGCCAGCGGCTTGGTGTCGATGCGTTCGATCGAATAGAAGAGCAGCAGCTCGAGCAGCTCGTAGTCTTCCAGCATCTCGGCGCCCGCCCTCATCACGCGCGCCCGCACACGGCCGCGATGGCCGTGATAGTGAGGCTGCGGTTCGGCCACGGCGGCATTGTGTCCGGCGCCTGCCGGCCGCGCTTCAAGCGCCGACGCGAGCCGGCTGGTCGGATCGTCGCCGGAGAATTCCCAGCACCGGTCGAGCTTGTTCCAGGTGCCGCCCGCCTCGCGCAGCAGCAGGCGGTAGACAAGGGTATTGCCGATGACACGCCAGCGATCCTCCGCGGCCTGGACGCGCAGCCCCGCCGACAGAAGCGTGCACAGCGCGTCGTCGCTGTCGGCGGCTAGCCTTCGCGGTGTGCCGGATCTTGGCTTCAGAACGTCGGTCCACGTCCTGAGGACGAACCGACGGGGCCGACCGTTACAGAGAGATTTGCCGGGCCCTCAGGCCGTCGCCGCCTGCTGCGGCTCGGCAGACTTGGCGGTGCCGAGATCGTAGGGCGGCTTGGCCAAGCCCATCGGCGACAGGGTGAAGAACTCCACGCCGGTCTCGGTGATGCCGACGGAATGCTCGAACTGGGCGGAGAGCTGCTTGTCGCGCGTCACCGCCGTCCAGCCGTCGCTCAGCACCTTCACCTGCCAGGTGCCGGCGTTCACCATCGGCTCGACGGTGAAGAACATGCCGGGTTTCAGCACCGGCCCGGTGCCGGCCTTGCCGTAGTGCAGGATGTTGGGCGCGTCGTGGAAGATGCGGCCGAGCCCGTGGCCCGAGAAGTCGCGCACCACGGAGAAGCGCTGCGCCTCGACGTAGCTCTGGATGGCGGCGCCGATGTCGCCGACCCTGCCGCCCGGCTTGGCGGCGGCGATGCCGCGCATCATCGCCTCGTAGGTGACGTCGCACAGGCGGCGCGCCTTCACCCCGACCTCGCCGGCAAAAAACATGCGGCTGGTGTCGCCATACCAGCCGTCGAGAATGGTGGTGACGTCGATATTGACGATGTCGCCGTCCTGCAGGCGCTTGTCGGACGGGATGCCGTGGCAGACCACGTGGTTGATCGAGGTGCAGATCGACTTCGGATAACCGCGATAGCCGAGCGGGGCGGGGATCGCCTTGTGGTCGAGAATGTAGTCGTGACAGAGCTTGTCGAGCTCGCCGGTGCTGATGCCGGGCTGGACGTAGGGCGTGATGAAGTCGAGCGTCTCGGCCGCCAGGCGGCCCGCCAGGCGCATGCCGGCGAAGCCTTCGGGGCCGTGGATCTTGATGGTACGCTCGTCGCGCCGCCAATAGTCGTCGCTGTCGTCGATGAAGTCGCGGGGACTGCTCATCCTGCAAATTTGGCATGCGAGGTCGACGCTAACAAGGCCGTGCGGCGCTTGGCCCCCCGGCGCGCCTCCGCTAGGGTCCTGAAAGACAAAGGAAAAAGAGCGCTGCATGTCCGAGTCTGCAAAAACTGTGACCGCCTGCATCGTGGTCATCGGCAACGAGATCCTGAGCGGGCGCACGCGGGATTCCAATATCCAGTATCTCGCCACCGAGCTTGGCGTGCTGGGCGTTCAAGTGCGCGAGTGTCGCGTCATCCCCGACGTCGAGGCGACGGTCGTCGCCACCATCAACGAGGTGCGGAAGAAATTCGACTACGTCTTCACCACGGGCGGCATCGGCCCGACGCACGACGACATCACGGCGGATTGCATCGCCAAGGCCTTCGGAGTCGGCATTTCCGAGCACCCCGAAGCGGTGGCGCGCATGACCAAGCACTATGGCGACGTGGCGCTGTTCACCCCGGCCAGGCGGCGCATGGCGCGGGTGCCGCATGGCGGCATCCTGGTCGACAACCCGGTCTCGGTGGCGCCGGGCTTCCAGATGGAGAACGTCTTCACCTTCGCCGGCATCCCCAAGGTCGCCGAGGCGATGTTCCAGTCGATGAAGCACCGGCTGGTCGGCGGCGATCCGGTGTTGTCGCGCACCGTGCGCACCAACCTGCCCGGAGGGCATCATCGCCGAGCCGCTGGGCGCGCTGCAGAAGCGCTACGAGGATCTCGACATCGGCAGCTACCCGGCCTTCCGCAACGGCAAGCCCAGCGTCTCGCTGGTGCTGCGCGGCACGGATGATGCACGGCTGGCGGTGGCCGCCGGCGAGCTGATGGACACCATCCGGAAGATGAACGGCGAGGCGGAGGAGTTCGTTCAGTAATCCATGAGCAGGCTGGCGCCAGCGTCACTGTGGACGGTTCTCATCGTCCTGTCGGTCGGCATCGGCGCCTTCCTGCTGTGGCTGCATGCGCCCGCCGCGCTGATGCTGGGCCCCCTGGTCGCCGGGATCGTCGTCTCCGCCTGCGGCGGCAAGGTCCACTTTCCCCTGCCGGCCTTCGTCGTGGCGCAGGGCATCATCGGCTGCATGATCGCCCGCATGGTGCCGCTGTCGATCCTGGGCGACATCCTGAGCCACTGGGTGCTCTTCACGGCCGGCATCGTATCGGTCGTCCTCGCCTGCAGCCTGATGGGCTGGCTGATGACCCGCCTGCGCCTGCTGCCCGGCACGACCGCCCTGTGGGGAATGAGTCCGGGTGCGGCGTCGGTGATGACCATCATGGCCGAATCCTACGGCGCCGACATCCGGCTGGTCGCCTTCATGCAGTATCTCCGGGTCGTGGGCGTGGCGGCCGTCGCCGCCCTGGTCGCCCGGCTGTTTGGCGTCAGCGCTGACCATGGTCCCGCCGCCATCGTCTGGTTCCCGCCGGTGGCCTGGCTGCCGCTGGCAGAAACACTCGCGCTGGCGATCGTGGGGCCGATCGTTGCCCGCGTGCTGCGTATTCCCGCCGGCGCTTTCCTGGTGCCGCTGGTCGGCGGCGCCGCGCTCACCCACATCGGCTGGCTCACGATCGAGCTGCCGACCTGGCTTCTGGCGGCGAGCTATGCCTTTGTCGGCTGGAACGTCGGCCTGCGCTTCACGCGCCCGCTGCTCCTGCACGCCGCGCGTGCCCTGCCGCTGATCGTCGGCTCGACGTTGGTGCTGATCGTCATTTGCGGCGCCGTCGCGGCCGCGATGGTCGTGATCGCCGGCATCGATCCGCTGACCGCCTACCTCGCGACCAGCCCGGGCGGCTCCGATTCGATTGCCATCATCGCGGCGTCGACCAACGTCGACGTGTCCTTCGTGATGGCCATGCAGACGTTCCGCATGATCACCGTCATGTTCCTCGCTCCCATCCTCACCAAATTCATCGCCAAACGGATCAATGCATCCGGTGGCGGTGCGTTGTAAGTTGGCCCGATGACTGCAATCCATGACATGAGCGCGGGCGAACTGCTCGCCGCCTACAAGGCCAAGAAACTTTCCCCCGTCGAAGCCGTCGACGCCGTCATCGGCCGCATCGAGGCCTGGGAGCCCCGGCTGAAGGCGCTCTATGCGCCGGACTTCGGAGAAGCCCGCAAGCAGGCCCAGGCCTCCGAGAAGCGCTGGCAACAGGGCAAGCCGCAGGGCGCCCTGGACGGCGTGCCCATCACCATCAAGGAGAACATCGCCACCAAGGGCGTGCCGGTGCCGCTGGGCACGGCGGCGACCGAGCTGGTGCCGGCGGCGGCGGATTCGCCGGCGGCGGCGCGGGTGCGCGAAGCCGGCACGATCATCCTCGCCAAGACCACCATGCCGGACTACGGCATGCTCTCGTCGGGCCGCAGCTCGTTCCATCCGCTGACCCGCAACCCCTGGAACCTCGCCTGGAATCCCGGCGGCTCGAGCGCCGGTGCCGGCGCGGCCGCGGCGGCGGGCTACGGGCCGTTGCATCTCGGCACCGACATCGGCGGCTCGGTGCGCCTGCCGGCCTGCTGGAACGGCATCTTCACCCTGAAGCCCAGCCTCGGCCGCGTACCGGTCGATCCGCCGTACTTCGGCCGCGCCATCGGGCCGATGACGCGCACGGTCGCCGACTCCGCCCTGCTGATGGCCGAGCTCGCCAAGCCCGATGCGCGCGATCACATGAGCCTGCCGGTCTCCGCCATCGACTGGAGCGCCGGACCGCTCGAGCCCAAGGGCCTGAAGATCGGCCTGCATCTCGATGCCGGCTCCGGCCTGCCGGTCGATGCCGAAGTGAAGTCCGCCATCGAAGCGGCGGCCAGGCTGTTCGAGAAGGCGGGCGCGCCAGATCGAGCCGGTCTCACCGTTCCTGTCGCCCGAGATGCTGCATCTGCAGGATCTCTTCTGGCGGGTGCGGAGCTGGGTCGATTTCTCGGGCCTCAGCCACGCCCGGCAGGCGAGCGTGCTGCCCTTCATCGCCGACTGGTGCCGCGGCGGCGCCGACGTCTCGGGCGCCACCGTGATCAAGGCCGTCAACAACTACATGGCGATCCGCGCTGCGGCCGCGAAGGCCACGCACGGCTTCGACTACGTGCTCTCGCCGGTATCGCCGGTGCCGACCTATCGCGCCGAATGGGAGACGCCGACCAACGACGTGAACCGCCCGCTCGAGCACATCTCCTTCACCATGCCCTACAATATGAGCGAGCAGCCGGCGGCCTCGATCAATTGCGGCTACACGCAGGAAGGCAAGCCGATCGGCCTGCAGATCGCCGGCCGGCGCTTCGACGATCTCGGCGTGATGCGGATCTCGCGCTGGTTCGAGACGGTGCGGGCGCCGCAGAAGAAATGGCCGGAACCGCCCCAGTGAGTCAGCGCGGCAGCAGCCGGCGATAGAGCGGCTCGAGCAGGGTCGGCATGAGGTAGAGCGGGAACTGCACGGCGGCGATGAACAGGAAGATATCGGCATCGGCCGAGGCGGGCAGCACCGCCATCAGCAGCGCGTTGTGCCGCCCGCCCGCGCAGTAGCCGGCGGTGAGCGCGTCGCGCCGGTCGAGGAACGGCCAGGTGCCTGCGGCCATCACGAGATTGCACAGCAGCATGCCGGCGAAGGCGCCGCCGACGAAGCCCGCGAGCTTGAAGGGCTCGGCAAGGGCGCGCGCCACGACGCCGTCCATCAGCGGAATGGCGAAGATCATCAGCACGATCACCGACAGACCGTCGAGCGTGGCGCCGTGCTCGACCAGCCGCGGCCCGAGGAAGCGGCGGATGGCGAACGCGCCCAGCAGCGCCAGCGCAACGATGAGGGCCAGCCGGAGGCTGAGGTCGACGGCGCCGATATGAAGGTCGAGGCCCAGCAGCCACAGCGCCAGCGGCGGCAAGGTGAAGGGCACGAGGAAGTTGGTGAACAGGGTCAGCAGCAAGGCGAGCGAGGAATCGAGCCGCAGGAACGTGGCGGTGGTCGCGGCCGAGATGATGCCGGGCGCCATGGCGCTGAGGCAAAGCGCGGCGACCAGGCCGGGCCACAGGCCGAGCCGCCTGCCACACCGGCCATACGACCAGCGGCACCACGATCAGGTTGGCGAGCGCCAGCGCGATGGCGAGGCCGGGACGGCGCAGCAGCGTGGCGACCCGATCCCAGTCGGTGCGGGCCAGCGCCAGCATCAGCAGGGCGACGGCCAGCGGCCACAGCAGCGGCCGCGCGGCGGCGGACAGGTTCTGGAACAGAAGCCCGATCGCCAGCGAAAAAGGCAGGAGTGTGGTGGCGCGACCCCCCATGCGCCGCAAAACGTGAACGACCGGATTCATTGAAGCCAGCCTAGCACATGGTAGCGTCAGGGATGTTCCGGCGAACCTTCATCGCTGCCCTGCTGGCGACGAGCCCCGCGCTCGCCCAGCCGGTCGCCGTGCCGGACTGCACCGTCGACGGCGCGCTTGCTGACAGCAACGGGCTGAAGCTCGACATCACCTATCGCTGCCGCGCGACGCAGCCGCTTTCCTTCCAGCCGACCGAAGACCGCGCCGCGCAGTTTGTCTCCGATCTCAAGGTCGAGCAGAGGGACGGCGTGGCCGAAGCGCATTACCGCTTCGATCTCTCGGGCTTCGCCCGCGCCGTCGATTCGACCTCGGTCGCCGTCCTGCGCGGCGACGGCGTGCTGGCGACCCTCGGTAGCTGGCTGCTCGAGCCGCGCGGCTACGACCGCGTCCCCATCATCGACATCCGCATGACGACGGCGCCAGGCCTGGTCTTCGCCGCCGGCCTGCCCAAGGTGGGCGACGCCTGGCGGCTCACCGGTACCCCCGTGCGCTTCGCCGGCTACACCGCGCTCGGCAGCCTGGCCTATCGCGAGTTCGTCGTGCCCGCGCCGGGTTCGCTGCGGCCCGGCCAGCCCAAGGCCGACGCCGTCCTGCGGGTCGCGATCCTCGACGGCATCAGCGAGGGCGGCCGCGCCGATCTGTTCGACTGGGCGGAGCGCACCGCCGAGGCCGAGGCCAACTACTGGCAGGGCTTCACCGCCAAGCAGGCGCTGGTGGGCGTCGTGCCCGTCGCCAACAAGCGCGGCGTGGGCTACGGCCGCACCGTCTCGGGCGGTGGCGCCACGGTGATGGTCGAGGTCGGCACCAACGTCGACCGCCGTCGCCTGTTCAACGACTGGGTGCTGACCCACGAGCTGATCCACACCGGCATGCCCTACATCCGCGGCCGCGGCACCTGGCTCATGGAAGGTGCGGCGACCTACGTCGAGCCGATCATCCGCGCCCGCGCCGGCTGGAAGACCGAAGAGGAGGTGTGGCACGAGTGGGTCGACAGCATGCCGCAGGGCATAGAGGCCTTCTCGACCGGGCTGGCCAACGCCTCGGGCCGGCAGAACTACTGGGCGGGCGCCACCTTCATGCTGCTGGCCGACCTCGCCATCCGCCGCGCCAGCAACGGGGCGAAAGGCCTCGATGATTGCCTGGGCGGCGTGCTGTGGACGGGGCTCGACGGTGGGCAGCGCATCAGCGTCGCCGACTACGCCGCCGCCTGCGACCGCGCCACCGGCACCACCGCCATGAGCACCCTGGTCGACCGCCATTTCAACAAGGCGGAGCCCGTCGATCTCGCCGCCCTCTGGAAGGAGCTCGGCGTCTCGGTGGTCGGCGGCCGCGTCGTTCTCGACGATTCAGCGCCTTCGGCGCAATGGCGCAAGATGATCGTGCCGGGCAGCCACCCGCCCAAGCGGGTGAAGCTGCCGTGGGAGTTAGCTGGGCGCCCCGGCGTAAAACATCCCGTTCGAATTCGCCGTCTTCTCCGGGATCGGCTGCACGACGTCCCAATGCTCGACGATCTTGCCGTTTTCCAGCCGGAAGATGTCGATGATGGCCACGCCGCGTTCGCCGGGCTCGCGCACGCCATGGACGTGCAGGATCACATAGTCGCCCTCGGCGAAGGCGCGCTTGATCTCGCTCTTGGCGTTGGGGATCTTCTCCTTGCGCATTGCGATGAAGGCCTTGAAGCCTTCGATGCCGTCGGGCGCGCCCGGATTGTGCTGGATGTAGCGCGGTCCGAAATATTTCGACGCGGCGTCGAAGTCCTTCTGGTTCAGCGCCTTGTCGTAGAACTCGAGCACGGCCTTCTTGTTGGCCTCCGGATCGGCAAGAGCCGGCAGCGCACCGACGACGAGCAAGGCGAGCACGAGAGCGAGGCGTTTCATGACGGTCTCCTTTGCATCCCCGGGCATGCTAGCCTCTGCGCATGAGCGCGAATACCGGTGTCTGGCTGGAGGATCTCACCTGGGTCGAAGCGAAGGTCCGCTTCGAGGCCGGCATGCCGGTCGTGATCCCGATCGGCGCGGCTTCGAAGGCGCACGGCCCGCATCTGCCGCTCAAGACCGATGCGCTCACCGCCCGCGCGCTCGCCCAGCAGCTGATCGAGCGCTTGCCCCTGATCGCCGCGCCCGTCGTGGGTTTCGGCTTCTATCCGGCTTTCACATCCTTTGCCGGCAGCCAGCATCTCTCGGCGGCGACCTTCAAGGCGTTGCTCGCCGAGCTTCTGGACAACCTGCGCGGCCACGGAGTCGAACGAATCGTCGTTCTGAACACGGGCGTCTCGACCGAGAAGCCGATCGATGAGGTTGCGGCCGGCGCCGACGACTTGCTGGTCCTGCACATGCGTGGCCTGGGCGCCGCCGCGGACAGACTGCTCGATGCGCCCGAAGGCGGCCATGCCGACGAGCGCGAGACCTCGGTGATGCTGGCGCTCGAGCCCAGGAGCGTGCGCATGGACCGGCTGAAGCTCGACGGATCCTTCGAGACGACCGGCGCCACCGGCGACCCCACGCGCGCGAACTCCTTCAAGGGCGAGCGCATCCTGGCGGCGCGGGTCGGACGACATGGTTGCCGCGATCACGAGCCGCTGGTCAGATTTGAGGCATTCCGCAATGCCCCACAGCGCGTCTTGATTCTGTAACCAAAGCGTCGCCTTTCCGCAGCAGCCGACCGGTACTGCCCAACTAGGGTGAACCGTCGAGGGGCTCGATGCTGCGGTTGGAGGGCGTTGTTAAAAGCTTTGGCGGCAAGCGCGCCGTCGACCAGGTGTCGCTCGTCGTGCCGGCGGGCCAGCTCCTGGGGGTGATCGGCCAGTCGGGTTCCGGCAAGTCGACGCTGTTGCGCATGATCAACCGGCTGGGCGATCCCACGGCCGGGCAGATCCGCTTCGGCGACACCGACGTCACGGCCCTGCGCGGCCGGGCGCTCCGCCAGTGGCGGGCGCGCTGCGCCATGATCTTCCAGCAGTTCAACCTGGCCGGCCGCCTCGACGTGCTGACCAACGTGATGATGGGCCGGGCCTTCCATGTGCCGCCGACGCGGGCGCTGCTGAAGCTGTGGACCGACGCGGAAAAGGCCATGGGCCTGTCGGCGCTGGAGAGCTTCGACATGGCGCGCCTGGCCGGCCAGCGCGCCGACACGCTGTCGGGCGGCCAGCAGCAGCGGGTCGCCATCGCCCGCGCGCTGGTGCAGGAACCCGAGATCATCCTGGCCGACGAGCCGATCGCCTCGCTCGATCCGCGCAACACCCAGGTGGTGATGGACGCGCTGCTGCACATCAACCGCCACTTCGGCATCACCGTGATCTGCAACCTGCACAGCCTCGACCTTGCCCGCAAATACTGCGACCGCCTGGTCGGCCTGTCGGCCGGCAAGGTGGTGTTCGACGGCGCGCCGGCCGCGCTCACCGACCACGTGGCGCGCGACCTCTACGGCCTGGAATCGGCCGACGTGCTGGGCCACGCAGCCCGGCCCGACTTCGTTCCCGGCGCCCAGCCCGGCCTTGCACTGGCCGGGTCCTGATCGCCATCGCCCCTCGCAACAAGGAGATATCCTGATGTTCACCCGTCGACTGATCCTCGGCACGGCGTTTAGCGCCGGTGCGCTCGCTCTTGCCGGTGCCGCCCACGCGCAGGACTGGAAAGCCAAGTATCCCGAGCTGGTGATGGCCGTCGTCCCGGCCGAGAACGCCTCGGGCGTGACCGAGCGCTACGCGCCGTTCGTCGAGTATCTGTCCAAGGAGCTCGGCACCAAGGTCACGCTGCGCGTGGCCAACGACTATGCCGCCGTCATCGAGGGCCAGCGCAACGGCAGCATCCAGATCGCGGGCTACGGGCCGGCGTCCTACGCCCGCGCCGTCGTCACCGGCGTCAAGGTCGAGCCGTTCTGCCACCACCGTGAACAACGACGGCACGATCGGCTACTACTCGGTCTTCTACGTACGCAGCCGACAGCCCCTACAAGTCGATCGAGGACCTCAAGGGCAAGAACCTGGGCCTGGTCGATCCCAACTCGACCTCGGGCAACAACGTGCCGCGCTTCATCCTGAACAAGCAGAAGATCGTGCCGGAGACCTACTTCGCGCATGTCACCTACACCGGCAGCCACGAGAACGCCGTCCTGGCGCTGCAGCAGAAGACCGTCGACGTCGCCGCCAACTGGTGGAACGCCGAGGACGATTCGAACCTGACGCGCATGGCGTCCAAGGGCCTGGCCAAGAAGGAGGACTTCCGCATCATCTCCAAGTCCGACCTGATCCCCAACTCGCCCTACGCCTACCTCGCCGACCTGCCGCCGGACCTGAAGGCCGCCATCGCCAAGGCCTTCGCCGACGCGCCGACCAAGGCCAAGGCCGCCTTCGACAAGCTGTCGGACGGCAAGGACCGCGAGTTCATCAAGGTCGATGCCAAGGCCTACGAGCCGGTCGTCGAGCTGATCAAGTTCATCAACTCGCTGCGCAAGCAGAAGAGCTGAAGTCCGGCTAGCGACGAAGCTGACTTGAGCTCGCCCGTCGTCCAGCTGCCGGAGGCGCAACTCCGGCCGCTGCTCGCAGCCTACGACGCGTCCGTCCGGACGCGTCGTCTGCACACCTTGTTCGTGCTCGCCTGTATCGTCGCCGCGATGCTGCTGGCGTCGGTGTCGGCCGAGGTCTCGCTGCCGCGCCTCGTCGAGAATATCGGCCGCTTCCCGAGCTACATCATCCGCCTGTTCCAGCTCGAGAACGGCCGACCGGCCTGGACGGATCTGGCCGAGTGGTTCTGGGGCCTGCCGCGCTGGCTCCGCCTCCTGGGCGAGACCCTGCTGATGGCCTATGTCGGCACCCTGCTGGGCGCGATCGGCGCCTTCGGCCTGTCCTTCCTGGCCGCCGCCAATGTCGGCCCCAGCCGCTGGCTGCGCTTCGCCGTGCGGCGCGTCTGCGAGCTTTGCCGCACCATACCGCTGCTGGTCTTCGCGCTCCTGTTCGTGATCGCCTTCGGGCTGGGCCCGATGGCGGGCGTCCTGGCGGTCATCATCCATACGCTGGGCGCGCTGACCAAGCAGTTCGCCGAGGTCGTCGAGAATATCGACATGAAGCCGGTCGAGGGCGTGTCGTCGACCGGCGCGCCGTGGCATGTCGCCATGCGCTACGGCGCCCTGCCGCAGGTCACCTCGAACTTCGTGAGCTACACGCTGCTGCGCTTCGAGATCAACGTGCGCGAATCGGCCGTCATGGGCTTCGTCGGCGCCGGCGGCATCGGCCAGGACCTGATCGAGGCGATCCGCAAGTTCTATTACACCGACGTGTCGGCCATCCTGCTGCTCATCCTGGTCACGGTGGCGATCATCGACACGCTCACCTCCAGGGTCCGCCATCACCTGATCGGGCGGGAGGAGAGGCGCTGATGCAACGCCGTCCCACGGTCGATCTTTTGGCCATCCGCGACCGCCATCCGCAGCATTTCGCCCGCTTCGACCGCCAGCGCGTGCTCGACCTCCTGACCGGCGTCGCGGCTTTCGCCCTGCTGCTGTTCGGCATGGCCCAGCTCGGCTTTTTCGGCGGCACGCTGATCGCCGGGAGCGCGCGCCTGGTCGAGATCGTCGGGTTGATGCTGCCGCCCGACCCGGGCAGCTGGGCGCATGCGCGGACATTCGGCATGGCGCTGCTCGAGACCGTCGCCATCGCCTTCCTGGGCACGCTGTCGGCGGCCGTATTGGGCCTGCCGCTGGCCTTGCTGGCCGCGCGCAACGTCACCGCCCAGCGCGTGATACGTTTCTTCGCGCGCCGCTCGCTCGACACCATCCGCAGCGTCGATATCCTGGTATGGGCGCTGATCTGGATCAACGTCGTCGGGCTGGGACCGTTCGCCGGCGCGCTCGCCATCATGACCTCCGACATCGGCTCGTTCGGCAAGCTCTTCTCCGAGGCGATCGAGGCGGCCGACCGCAAGCCGGTCGAAGGCATCGTCTCGACGGGCGGCAGCCATGCGCTCGGCATCCGCTTCGGCATCCTGCCCGAGATCTTTCCCGTGCTGGCGAGCCAGGTCCTGTACTATTTCGAATCGAACACCCGCTCGGCCAGCATCATCGGCATCGTCGGCGCCGGCGGCATCGGCCTGCATCTCGCCGAGGCGATCCGCACGCTCGAACTGCAACAAACCTCGTTTATCATCGTGCTCATCTTGATTGCCGTCGCCCTGATCGATTTCGTCTCCAGCCAGCTGCGCTTCGCCATGATCGGCCGGCGCGGAGCCATCGCTTGAACGGCGAGGGCGCGCCGGCGCCACGCTATGCGCTCTACTATGCGCCGCGGTCGGGAGAGGGGCTGGCCGTCACGGCAAGCCAGTGGCTTGGCCGCGATCCCGAAAGCGGCCAGGCGCGGGCGCTGAAACCGGTTCCGGGCATTGCCATGGACCGGCTGATCGAGATCACGGCCGAGCCGCGGCTCTACGGCTTCCACGGCACCCTGAAGGCGCCGATCGTTCTGGCCGACGGCGCCACCGAGCGCGACTTCCTCGATGCCGTTGGACGGTTTGCCGCGAGCGACCGCACTTTCTCGATTCCGTCCCTCGAGCTTGCCGAGATCTCGGGCTTTCTCGCTCTTGTGCCGGCGGTGCGCTGCTCGGAGCTGCAGGACCTGGCCGACCGCTGCATCGTGGAGTTCGACGAATTCCGCCGCCCCGCCGAGGAGGCGGAACTGGCGCGCCGGCGCGGCGCCGGCCTCACGCCGCGGCAGGACGAGCTGTTGCTGCGCTGGGGCTATCCCTACGTGCTGGAGCAATGGCGGTTCCATCTCACGCTGACCGGCGCGGCTGCCGGACCCGGCCGAACGTTCGGCGATGACGTCGCTGCTGCGCCAGCGCTTTGCCAGCTTCACCGACAGACCGCTGCCGGTGAACGATCTCTGCGTCTTCCGCCAGCCCGGTCCGGGCCGGCCGTTCGTCGTGCTGGCGCGCTTCAGGCTCGGCGGCGGACGGCGGGTGAGCGCCGAAGCGTGGCGAGCAGCCTGACGAAGGCTTCGGCCGCGTCGTCGAGCGCGCCGTCATTGACGATCGTCACCGCGCCGGCCACCTCGAGATCGCGCGCCACGCTGCGCTGCAGCCGCTCGGATGCCGCGACGGCATCCTCGCGACCGCGCTTCAGCAGGCGCTCCTTCAGCCGCTCGGCGGACGCGGTGATCAGCACCGGCACGGTGTCCTTGTCGACGCCGTCCAACGTCCGGAAATGCTCGCGCGAGCCGCTCACGACGACGGTGAGGCCGGCGTCGCGCCAGGCCTGGATCTCGCGGCCGATGCCGTAGTCGTTGCCATGGGCCTGCCAGTGGAAGGCGAACAGTCCGTGGGCGCGGCGCAGCGCGAACTCGCTCGGGCTCAGCGCCACATGGTTCTCGCCGCCGATGTCGGCGGGCCGCGTGATGTAGCGATGGGCAAAGACGACGGGCAGGTCGATCGAGAGCATCGCCCGGGCACGGTCGAGCACCGAATCCTTGCCGGCGCCGGACGGGCCCATGACGTAGACCAGGGGCCCGCTCATGTCAGACGACGCGCTCGCCCGCGCGCCATACCGCGCGCACCACGGGCGCGCCCTCGGACTCGCGCACCCGCACGAGGTCGGCGCGGCGTTGCGGCGCGATCTCGCCGCGATCGCCCAGGCCCACGGCGCGCGCCGGGGTGAGCGAGGCCAGGCGCACCGACTGGGGCAGCGAGATGCCGACGTCGGCGGACCGGCAGCTTGAAGATGCTTTCCATCAGGCTCGCCGGCACATAATCCGACGACAGGATGTCGGCGGTGCCATCCCGCAAGAGGTCGATGGCGGCGATGTTGCCGGAGTGCGAGCCGCCCATCACCAGGTTGGGCGCGCCGACCAGCACGGCGAGACCGGCCTCGCGCGATGCCTGGGCGGCTTCCCATGTGGTCGGGAACTCGGCGATGGTCATGCCGTTCTCCACCGCCTCCTGCACGTGTTCGTGCGTGGCGTCGTCGTGGCTGGCGATCGGCAGCGCGCGGGCCTGGGCGCGCGCCACGACCTCGCGGCGATTGCGTGCGGCGTTCCGGTGGTGCAGCTCCGTCGCGCGGGCGCTGAACACCTCGAACTCGGCGTTGGTCATGCCGTACTTCTTGGTGTGATAGAGGCGCAGCTTCTCCGGATCGAGGAACTGGCGCTGGCCCGGCGTGTGGTCGTTGATCGACAGCAGCCCGACCAGCGGCAGGTCGATCCAGCGCTCGACCGCGTCGACGGCGTCGTCGGCCACGATCTCGCAACGCAGATGCAGCCGGTGCTCGGCGCGGAACAGCCGGCGCTCGCTGCCGGCCATCACCGCGTCGATCATGCGCTCGCGGTTCAGCACCCGGTCGGTGTCGCCGCGCACGTCGCCCAGCGCCAGGGAATCGAACACCGTGGTGATGCCGGCGGCGGCGATCTGGGTGTCGTGCGCCATCACCGCCGACAGGCTCGGCCACTTCACCCCGGGGCGCGGCGCGAAGTGCTTTTCCATGTTGTCGGTGTGCAGCTCGACCAGGCCGGGCACGAGGTAGTCGCCCTCGAGGTCGATGGCGTCGGCGACCCGCGAGCAGCGGTCGGCGACCTCGGCGATCAGCCCATCGCGCACGACCACCGTGCCGTCGAACTCCGAATCGGCGGTGACGATGCGGGCGTTGGTCAGGATCGTTTCGACTGTCATGCGGGGACTCCGACGGAATTTCCGGAAAGGGCGACGTCGTGGATGCGGGTGGCCAGCGCATCGCGCACGGAGACGTCGTGGAAGATGCCGACGATCGCGGCGCCCGCCTCGCGGCGCTGATGGATCAGCTCGACCACGCCGTCGCGGTTGGCGGGATCGAGCGAGGCCGTGGGCTCGTCGAGCAGCAGGACGGGATAGTCGACGCTGAGCGAGCGCGCGATGTTGACCCGCTGCTGCTCGCCGCCGGAGAAGGTCGCGGGCGGCAGCGACCACAGCTTGGCCGGGATGCCGAGCACGCCCAGCAGGAACTCGGCGCGCCGGCGTGCCTCGTCGGTGGCCATGCCGAGGCGGATGGCCGGTTCGGCCACGACGTCGATCGTGGCGACCCGCGGGATCACGCGCAGGAACTGGCTGACGAAGCCCAGGGTGCGGCGCCGCACATCGAGCACGGTGCGCGGCTCGGCCCGCACCAGCTCGACCCAGTCGGCGCCGTGGCGGACGCGGATCGAGCCTGCGTCGGGGCGATAGTTGCCGTAGAGCGAGCGCAGCAGGGTGCTCTTGCCGGAGCCTGACGGGCCGACCAGCGCCAGGCATTCGCCCGGCGAGACGGCGAGCGCCACGTCGCGCAGCACGGGCAGCGCCAGGTCGCCCTGGGCATGCACGACGAAGGATTTGGTGAGGCCGGAGACGCGGAGCGCGGGCTGCATCGTCACACCGGAAGGATCGAGGCGACGAGCATCTGGGTGTAGGCGTGCTGCGGATCGTCCAGCACCTGGTCGGTCAGTCCGTCCTCCACCACGCGCCCGCCCTGCATCACCATCAGCCGATGGGTGAGCAGTCGCGCGACACCGAGATCGTGCGTCACCAGCACCGCCGACAGATTGAGCGTTCCCACCAGGCCGCGCAGCAGGTCGAGGATGCGCGCCTGCACCGAGACGTCGAGGCCGCCGGTCGGCTCGTCCATGAAAACCAGCCGCGGCTTGCTCACCAGGTTGCGGGCGATCTGCAGGCGCTGGCGCATGCCGCCGGAATAGGTGGTCGGCCGGTCGTCGAGCCGGTCCTGTTCGATCTCGACCCGCTCGAGCCAGTCCGACGCCGTGCGGCGGATGTCGCCGTAGTGGCGCGCGCCGACCGCCATCAGCCGCTCGCCGATATTGGCGCCGGCGCTCACGCCCATGCGCAGCCCGTCGCGCGCATCCTGGTTCACGAAGCCCCATTCGGTGCGCGACAGCAGGCGGCGCCGGGCTTCGGAAAGACCGTGCACGTCGACCGGACCGTAGGCCGCCGAATCGTAGGCGATCGAGCCCATCTCGGGCGTCATCCGGCCGGCCAGGCAATTGAGCAGGGTCGTCTTGCCCGAGCCCGATTCGCCCACGACGCCCAGTACCTCGCCGGGCCACAGGTCGAAGTCGATGTCGCGGCAGGCGATGCGGCCGCCAAATCGTTTGGTCAGGCCGACGCGCGGAGAGGATCGCGCCATTCATCGCCGGCGCTCGCACCAGTCGGTGTCGGAGCAGATGAACATCCGCTTGCCGGCGTCGTCGACGATCATCTCGTCGAGAAAGCTCTCGCGCGAGCCGCAAAACGCGCAGCACTCGGTCCAGCTCTCGACCTCGAACGGATGATCGTCGAAGTCGAGGCTCTTGACCGGCGTATAGGGCGGCACGGCGTAGATGCGCTTCTCGCGCCCCGCGCCATAGAGCTGCAGGGCGGGGCTGCGGTCGAGCTTGGGATTGTCGAACTTGGGAATCGGCGAGGGGCTCATGATGTAGCGATCGTTCACCATGACCGGATAGTTGTAGGTCTTGGCGATGCGGCCGTGGCGGGCGATGCTTTCATAGAGGCTGACCTGCATGACGCCGTATTCGGAAAGCGCGTGCAGGGTGCGCGTCTCGGTCTCGCGCGGCTCGAGCATGCGCAGCGGCTCGGGGATCGGCACCTGGAAGACCAGGATCTGGCCCTCGCGCAGCGGAGTCTCGGGCACGCGGTGGCGGGTCTGGATGATGGTGGCTTGCTCGGTGCTGGTCGTGGTGGCGACGTCGGCCACCTTGGCGAAGAAGCGGCGGATCGAGACGGCGTTGGTCGTGTCGTCGGCGCCCTGGTCGATCACCTTCAGCGTGTCGTCCTGGCCGATGATGGCGGCCGTCACCTGGATGCCGCCGGTCCCCCAGCCGTAGGGCAGCGGCATCTCGCGGCCGCCGAACGGCACCTGATAGCCCGGCACCGCCACCGCCTTCAGGATGGCGCGGCGGATCATGCGCTTGGTCTGCTCGTCGAGGTAGGCGTAGTTGTAGGCGCCGTCGTTGCAGGTCGTCGTGTCCGGCATGGCCTACTCCGCCGCCTGATCGAGCGCGGCGCGCTGGTTGCGCTTCTCGACCTCCTCGCGCAGCGCCCGCACCGTCACCAGCTCGGACTGGAAGTCGACATAGTGCGGCAGCTTGAGGTGCTGCACGAAGCCCGAGGCCTCGACGTTGTCGGAGTGCGCCAGCACGAATTCCTCGTCCTGCGCCGGCGAGCCCGCCGTCTCGGACAGCTCCTCGGCGCGGAGCGCCCGGTCGACCAGCGCCATGGCCATCGCCTTGCGCTCGGCATGGCCGAAGGCCAGGCCATAGCCGCGGGTGAATTGCGGCGGCACGTCGTGCGAGCCCGCGAACTGGTTGACCATGTCGCATTCGGTGACGTCGATGTCGGCGATCTCGATGGCGAAGCCCAGTTCCTCCGGGACGAAGGAGACGGGCACGCTGCCGAACCGGATCTCGCCGACGAACGGATGGTTGTTGCCGTAGCCGCGCTGGGTCGAGTAGCCCAGCGCCAGCAGGAAGCCTTCGTCGCCGCGCGCCAGGTTCTGCAGCCGGAGCGGACGCGACGCCGGCAGGGTGAGCGGCTGGCGGGTCAGATCGTCCGACTTCCCGCCCTCCGACTTTCCTGGCGGCGGCGGTTCCAGCAGTCCGTCGCGCTCCAGGATGTCGCCGACCCGGGGCAGGCTCTGTGTGCTGTCGACCGGTGCGGTCGGCGCCTGCGGTCGCTCGCCCGAGGCCGCCAGCGAGAAATCGAGCAGCCGGTGGGTGTAGTCGTAGGTCGGGCCCAGCACCTGGCCGCCCGGGACGTCCTTGAAAGTGCTCGAGATGCGACGTTCCACGACCATCGACGTCGTGTCGAGCGGCAGGCTGTCGCCGAACCGGGGAAGCGTCGTGCGATAGGCGCGCAGCAGGAAGATCGCCTCGACCAGATCGCCGCGCGCCTGCTTGATGGCGAGGGCGGCCAGCGCGCGGTCGTAGCACGAGCCCTCGGTCATCACGCGATCGACGGCGAGCCCGAGCTGCTGGTCGATCTGCTCGAGCGAGAGTTCGGCCACGCCGCGGTCGCCGCGGCGCTTGTCGGCGATGAGGTCGAGCGAATGGGCGATGGCCGTCTCGCCGCCTTTGACCGCGACATACATGGTCAGCCCTCCACGGCGATGCTGCGCGGCAGCGCCAAAAGTTGCGATCCCGCGGCGAACACGATGTCGACGCCGCAGGGAAAGAGCGCGTGGTTGAGGGCCCACGCCTGCCAGAAATCCGCGCCCAGCCCGCCCACCGCGACCGCCGTCCGTCCGTCGATGCCGGGCCCGCGCCAATGCTTTGTCGGGCCGGCGCCGAGCACCGGGACTTCGATCACCAGCGTGGCCGAGCGGTCGGGATAGGGGTCGGTGCCGATGGCGAAGCCGTCGAGCGACACGGCGTCATGCGCCAGCACGGCGAAGGCGGCCTGATCCCGCTCAGCCACGATCGGTGCGCCGGTATGAAAGCGAACGAAGTCGCGCACCGCCGGCAGGTCGAATTCCGGCGCCAGCCACAGCGGCGTGTCGCGATCGACCAACGTCAGGAGATACGCCGCGGTCGCCGGACAAATGGCGCCCGGGCCGGCCGGAGGATCCGGCAGGCTGGTGATGCGGCCGGGATGGGCGAAGGCGTCGAGCACGGCCCGGAACAGGCGTTGCGCATCGTGGCCGGGATCGGCGAGGCCGGGAGCGAGCACGGTCACGGGCTGGTTCATGTGCCGGCCTCGCGTGCCACGGTGAAGAAATCGACCTTGGTGGCGGCGGCGCGGGCCGCCGTCAGGCGCCGTCGTGCCTCGGCTTCGGCGGCAAGCGGCGCCACGATCCGGGTCTCCAGGGTGTCGCGCCATTCCAGGCGCTGGCCGAGCGCGTCGATCACGGCGGCGATCTCGGCCTGTCGCGGCGCGCGGCCGCCGACATAGCCGAAGCCGATCTCGCCGCTTTCCAGGCGGACGGCGGTCCGGGTCGCAGTCATTTCGCCGGCGCAGAAGGCCGCGCCGCTGCCCGAAATGCGGCCCTGTACCATCACCAGCCCGATCTCGGGCCGGCGCAGCACGCTGTAGGCAGGCATCGGGCCGAGCCCTTGCCACAAGGCCTCGAGACGCGCGGCCGGCGCCTTCGCCAGGAGCGAAAGCCAGCGCTGGCGACGTCTCGTATCAGCGTCGGGATCGATCGATGGGGACATGGGACAGTACGCTTTCGCGGCGCACAATCGGAAGATCGGGTTACCGATCGAAGGGTAATGCGTGAAGTTATTGTGACAGGGCGGCCCGTTATCCCCTGCCTTGTCCTGCCGACCTCGATCCGTGGATTTTCCGCACTTCCCGCTACCCGCTTTGCGGTCCTCCGAGGGGTTTGGGAGGTTTGGAGAGGTTTCGGAGGTTTCTGGGGTTTTTGAGGTTTTTGAGGTTCCGAGGTTTCCGCGACTCGACCATGGCGGCGGTGCCAGCACTGCCGTCAGATCAGGGCGAAGGATAACTGAGGTGAACACGCTGCCGATCCTCCTTTCGTGAAGGTCGGCAGGAATACGCCACAACATTGCTCAGGCCCGTCAAGGGCGACTGTCGCATAGTCCGTGTTGTTAGAACGGGCTCTGGCGCTGGTGACCGAGCCGGCGGCCTCTTTTATCGCGCGGCGCGCGGCGATGGACTTCCTCCACGGCCGGCGGCGGTGGTGGGACGCGGACCGGCGCCCGAGCAACCTCGCGTCCGCGCTCGGTGAGGCAGACGCCGTTCGCCCGGTCCTCGATCAGACCCAGCATCTCGAACCGCAGGCGCTGCATCGAGGAGAGAGGTGGGGGCGGCGACGGAGACCTGGCGATGGCGCGCAGGGCCTCGTGTTCCTGGGGGCTGAGTTGCAGCTCTCTTTTTCTTCCGTTCATGACCGATCAACCAAACGCGGCGGAAAAAATGCCCGCCCAACGGGGGAGGGGTCGGGCGGGCGGAGCCAACCGGTCGTCAGGTTCGCAGTATCCGGTTGTCGAGAGGGATGGATCGACCTCTCTGGCGGGTCAACGCGGGCTATTGCCGGGGGTTGCGCCGGAAGTCGGGCAGGCCGTTCTCGCGGCGGGCTGCAGCAGCCGCGCCAGGGTGGCGATCACGTCGCGCATCTCATAAGGCTTGTCGAACAGCGGCCGGTCGCGATGCGGATAGGGCATCAATGCGCTCGACATGCCGCTCACGAACACGAAGGGGATGCCGAGCACCGCCAGCACGTCGGCCACTGGAAACGACGTCTCGCTGCGCAGACGGATGTCGAGCAGGGCGCCGTCGAGCTTGTGGTCGGCCATCAGGGCGAAGGAGACAGCGACCGTGGCGGCCGGCCCCAACGCCACGCCGCCCGCCTGGTCGACGGCGGACGCGAGAGCGAGGGCAATCGGCGCCTCATCCTCGACGATCAGAATCTTGCGGCCCTCGAGCGGGCGGGGCTGAGCCGACATTAGGACAATAACGCCGAGCCAGCCCCGCGGTTGCCTCGCATTGCCTGGAGAAACCGGTCAAGGACTGTTGTTCCGCGCCGTACCACGGCTATCGTCGTTGACACATGATTCTCCAAGCAATTCTCGCCGAGCACGACGGATATCTGGCGTTGGTGATCGGCAACGGCATCAACCGATACAAGGCGACGCCCGGGCAAAATTCCTGGGATCAGCTCATCATGACCCTCGGTAAGAAGCTCCTGGGCGCCCAGGAGACGATCCCGCTGGGCATCGCTCTTACCGAATTCTACGACCTGATGGACCTCGGCCAGACTTTGAAGAAGCCGAGGCTGTCGCTGCAACAGCAATTCTGCAGCCTGTTGCAGGACTGGTCGCCTCAGGAACATCACAGGCGCGTAACGTCGTGGGCCAAGAGGCGGGGGTGCCCGATCCTCACGACGAACTTCGACGACGTTCTGGGCAAGGCGAGCGCAAGCGAGCTGCGCACGATCCGCGAGACGACGGTCACGCCGCATCGCAGACGCTTCACCGACTACTATCCATGGGAAAGCTACTATGCGGCGGCGGAGCTCGCCGGGCCGACGGACGGATTTGGCATTTGGCACATCAACGGCATGCAGCGGTATCACCGCAGCATCCGCCTTGGCTTGTCGCACTACATGGGATCCGTGCAGAGGGCCCGCGGCTGGCTTCATCAAGGAGGCCGTCGCCTTTCCTCGGGCAACCATGATGAGGATTGGGCCGGCGCCGGGTCGTGGCTTCACATCGTGTTTCGCAAGCCGTTGCTGATCCTGGGCCTTGGACTCAACGAGAACGAAGTCTTTCTCAGGTGGTTGCTCATCGAGAGGGCGCGATACTTCCGGACGTTTCCGGAAAAGAAAGCAGCCGGCATGGTTCGTCGATGGCGGCGCCATCGACGCCGGCAAGGCGTTCTTCCTGCAAGGAGTCGGCATCAAACCCATCCAGGCGGAAGGCTATGACGAACTCTACGATGAAGCGACCTGGGCTTAGCCGGCGTCCCGCTTTGCGGCCGACTGATCGTGGGCGAATGAGCAGGTCGTCTGAGAATACAACAAGCCGGCAACCGTTCGGCGCGAGCCCGCGTTGATCGGGCGCTCGCTTGCTGCCAGCCCGAAGCGAAGCACCCCATCCACCATTTTTCCAGGGAGCCAAACCATGGCCGACATCACGAAGATCACTTCCGGCACGCTGATCGCCGCCGAGAAGGTCGAAGGCACCGACGTCTACAATCTGCAGGGCGACAAGCTCGGCACTGTCGACGACATCATGATCGACAAGGTGAGCGGCAAGGCCATCTACGCGCTCATGTCGTTCGGCGGCTTCCTCGGCATCGGCGAGAAGTATCATCCCCTGCCGTGGTCGACCCTGAAGTACGACGAGCGCAAGGGCGGCTACATCGTCAATCTCGACAAGCGGATGCTCGAGAACGCGCCGACTTACGACATGGACGAGGATTTCCGCTGGACGCCGGACTACGGCCGCCAGGTCGACAAGTACTACAACGCGCCGACCTACTGGTAAGCCGCCTGCAACCTGGCCGCCGACAACGGCGCCTCGATTGGCCCGCGTGGAACGATCTCCTCGATCGTCCCCGCGGGCTTTTTGCTGGAGATCGTGGTAACCATCCGCCACGTCCAGCATTGGAAATCGAGGAGCATCGATGAAGTCGTTCGTCATGGCCGCGGCCGTCGGCCTGTCGTTGGCCGCCGGTTCAGCCCACGCGCAGACCGCCATCCAGCCCGGGCTGTGGGAGGTCTCCGATACGACGACGATGGAGGGCGTGCAGCCGATGCCGTCGACGTCCCGCCAGGTTTGCGTCAAGGCCAACGAAGCCACCCTCGAGCGGCTGATCTATCCGACGCCCGACGACTTCGCCAAGCACGGCTGCACCTTCGCACCGGGGCCGAAGCAGGACGGGGTCTTCAAGGCGACCACGTCGTGTCCCGCCACCGACCAGACGCCGGGCGTCACCGCCGAAGCGGAGATCAGCTACACGCCGACGAGCTACGAGGGCCTGGGCCAGCTCACCGTCAAGGGCAAGGACGGCACGACGGTGAAAGGCAGCTCCGTGCTGAAGGGCAAGAGGCTCGGCGACTGCTGATTTGGCCACGAAGTTGCCCTGATTGGCGCAGGGATAGCACTGCTCCGGCCTCCGTATAGCCACCGTAGATCTCGGAGATGTCGGTGCTGCTGGCGCGCCTTGTCGCAAGTCTGGTGATTTCGGGCCTGACCGTTCTGGCGGCGGCCATCGTCCTCTCCTTCACGCCCGCCCGGGCGGCCGTCGGCAGCGCGCCGCGGAATTACGACGCCTCCGCCTACCGCTATACCGACAAGCCGGCGCCCGCCGCTTCCGTCGCCGGCAGCCGTACGCTCACGGTCTATGTCGATCGCGATTTCGCTCCCGCCGAGCGCGAACGCATCGGGCTGGCGCTGCAGCAATGGAACCACGTGCTGAACGGCCTCGTGCGTTTCCGCACCACCCTGCTGCCGCCCGATCCCTCCGACCAGACCCTGGCGCAGATCCGCCGGTCCGGTGCCTGGATCGTGGCCAAGGTCGACAGCCGCCATCCCGCCGCGCGCGAGCGCACGGCGCTCGCCATGACCGTGGGCGGCCGCGGCGGCGGCTTCGTCTATGTGATCAGCGACCGCTTCGGCACGGGCGATCTCACCGCGGTGATGCTGCACGAACTCGGCCACGTGCTGGGCGCCGGCCATGATGCGCATGGCCACCTGATGGCGCCGGTCTATGACCGCAACAACGGCCATTGCATCGACCGCGGCGCCGTCGCCATGGTGGCGCAGGCGCAGCACCTGCCGCTCAGCCAGCTCAACTGGTGCGTCGGCCCGGGCCTCGACGACGGGCGCTATACCAGCCGTTAGTCCTGCGGACTACTTGAACGCCGGCATCACCTGTTCGCCGAAGCGGCGCATCGAGGCCATGTTCTGGTCGTGGCTCATGGCGCCGAAGCCGGTCTGGCAGAGCAGGTGCTGCACGCCGACGTCGCGGAGCTCGGCCACCTGCTCGCGCACTTTCGCCGGCGAGCCATAGAGCGAGCCGGTCTCGAGCACGAAGGGGATCGCCTCGGAGTCGGGGACCCTGGGATCGGTCCAGGCGTTCAAGGTCGCGGGCTCGGGCTGGAAGTCGGACGGATTGTAGGCCTCGCGCACATGCATCATGTGCGTGCGCGTCTCGACCAGGAGGGCGGCGAGCTCGTCCTCGGCCTGGGCATCGGACTCGGCGACATAGACGTTGCGCCACAGCGCGCTCTGCGCCAGCAGGCGCGCCTTGGTCTTCGCGTCGTGGCCGCCCGCGTCGATGCCCGCGGCATAGGTCGCCCAGCGCTCCTTGATGCGCGCGACGGGCAGGCGCGCGGTCAGGATGGGCACGCCCAGCCGGCCGCATTCGGTGAACGAGCCGGGCGAGATGACGCTCCGCCACAGCGGCGGCCCGGGCTGCTGCACGGGCTTGGGCCTGAGGGCCGGGATGTGGATCTTGTGGAACTTGCCGTCGTAGGTGAGCGGCGCCTCGCGCCAGGCGCGCTCGATGATGTCGACCGCCTCTTCCATGCGCTCGCGGCTGTCGTGGCTGCGCAGGCCGTGGCCGACGAATTCGTACTCGTTGTAGACCGTGCCCTTGCCGATGCCGACATCGATGCGGCCCTTGCTGAGGTTGTCGAGGAGCGCCAGCTGCACGGCGAGCCGCACCGGATGGTGGAAGGGCATCTGCACCACGGCGAAGCCGATGCGGATCTTCTCGGTCTTCATGGCAAGTGCGGCGGCAAACATCAGCGAGTCGTTGTAGACGCTCTCGCCGGTGAAATAGTGCTCGGTGAGCCAGACGTCGGAAAAGCCCATCCGTTCGGCGGCGCAGGCCTGGGTGATGATCTGGTCGATGCGTTGACAGTCCTCGGCAGGCGAGGGCGACATGGCGAGGGTAAGCCAACCGAATTGCATGGGAACTCTTCGCTGGGAGCGCGCCACTCCAGTGGCGCTGATCCATCGTTGCCTCAGGGGTGGAAGATGCGCAACTGGAGTTGCGCGCTCCCAGCAGTTTGACTTGCGAAATTCGTGCCTCGCGTGGCTCGACGACGGGGCCTAGGCTTGCGCCATAAAGAAGTGGAGGAAGCGCAATGCGGCTTGTTGCAGGAGGGGCGCTCGTCGCGCTCTCGCTCGTCTCGACGTCGGCGATCGCCCAGCCCAAGTACGGGCCGGGCACCTCGGCCACGGAGATCAAGGTCGGCCAGACCATCGCCTATTCGGGCCCCGCCTCGGCCTACGGCCAGCTCGGCAAGGTCGAGGACGCCTATTTCAAGTGGCTGAACGCCAAGGGCGGAATCAACGGCCGCAAGATCACTTTCATCACCCTCGATGACGGCTATTCGCCGCCCAAGGCGGTCGAGAACGCGCGCAAGCTGGTCGAGAGCGACCAGGTCGCCGTCGTCTTCAACGTGCTGGGCACGCCGCTCAATACCGCGATCCGTCCCTACATGAACCAGAAGAAGGTGCCGCAGCTCTTCATCGCCGCCGGCGCCACCACCTTCAACGATCCGACGCACTTTCCGTGGACCATGGGCTGGCAGCCCAACCTGCAGGCCGAGGCGACCTTCTATGCCAAGCATCTGCTGAAGACCAAGCCCGACGCCAAGGTGGCGGTGCTCTATCAGAACGACGATTTCGGCAAGGACCTGCTGGCTGGCCTCACCATGGCTTTGGGCGACAAGGCCAAGACGATGATCGTCGATGCCCAGAACTTCCAGGCGACCGATCCCACGATCGACAGCCAGATGATCACGCTGAAGAACTCGGGCGCCGACACCCTGTTCCTGTTCACCTATTCCAAGCAGGCGGCGCAGGCGATCGGCAAGCTGGATGACCTCGCCTGGAAGCCCACGACCTACCTGCATCTCGGCGCCGCCTCGGTCGGCGCCACCTTCAAGCCGGCCGGGCTCGAAAAATCGAAGGGCATTCTTTCCGCCGGCTTCATGAAGGACGTGACCGATCCCAAGTGGGCCGACGATCCCGACGTCAAGACCTGGCTCGCCTGGATGAAGGACAACCTGCCGAACGCCGACATCAACGACAGCCTCAACGAGGCGGGCTATGCCTACGCCCAGACGCTCGAGCAGGTGCTGCGCCAGGCGGGCGACGATCTGACGCGCGAAAACATCATGAAGCAGGCGGCGAGCCTGAAGGACTTCCGGCTGGGCCTGCTGCTGCCCGGCAGCCTGATCAACACCAGCCCGACCGATTACCGTGTCATCCAGTACATGAAGCTGCAGCGCTTCAACGGCAAAAGCTGGGACTTCGTCGATTAGGCCGAGGCGACGGGCCGGCTAGACGGGCCGGCTAAACGTCGCGGCGGCCCGAGCGCATGATCCGCATCACTTCCAGGAAGTTGGCGGGCGGCGTGTGGTCCTCCGACTTGGTCTGCGGCGCCACCGAGGCCATGGCGCGGTAGACCAGGCCCACAAGCTCGTACTCGCTGGCGTCAACTCCCATGGTGGCAAGCGCCAAAGCTCCCGCACGCAGCATGCGCGGCGTGACTGTCACTCTCTTGCCGGGTTTCGGTGGTTTCACCATGACTATTGGGCACGCGTCTCACTGAACTGGCGCTATTTTACCCTTCGTTGCGTCCGAATCGATGAATCGTGTAGTAACTCTGCCGTGCAAAAAAGCTGGTTGAACGTCCTCCTGGTCGTCGTCTCGGTGGCCTTGACCGTGGCGGCCGCCGAATTCCTGGTGCGCTGGCTGGACGATGACACGGATGTCGGGCCCGCCGCCCGGCACCTCGGCGAGATCGCGCTGGCCCCGGGCGTCGAGCGCGCGTGGTTCTATGAAACGCCGCCGCCGCTGCCCAACCGGCGGGAGGTGCCCGAGGAATGGCGCGCGCTGGTGCGCGACGTCGAGAAAAGCGGCATCACCGAAGGCACCCGGCGGGCCGACATGTTCAAGGCGTGGAACTCGGCGTTCGTCGGCGATCCCTGCCGGCACGCCTATCTGTGCGGTGCGCCGGGTCATCTGTTCGTCTACGACCCGCCCGACGATCCCGGCGGGACCGGCGACAAGCGGCCGCCTTACCGCTTCCTGCCCGATGCCACGACGCCGATCCGGCTCACCACCAACGCCTACGGTTTCCGCGGTCCCCCGGTGCCTTTCCAGCGCCAGCCCAGGACGGTGCGCATCGCCTTCATCGGCGCCTCGACCACGGTCGGCGGTCATTTCTTTCCGTACTCGTTCCCGGAGTTCGTCGGCAACTGGCTCAACCTGTGGGCCGCCTATCACAAGCTCGACGTCAAGTTCGAGGTGCTGAATGCCGGCCGTGAGAGCATCACCTCGACCGACAACGTCAACATCGTGCGCGAGGAGGTGCTGCCGCTCAAACCCGACCTCCTCGTCTATTACGAAGGCGCCAACCAGTTCCAGCTGAGCACCCTCGTGCCGGGCCTGCCGCAGCGACCGGTCGGCCGCATGCTGCTCGCCGAGGGCGAGAGCTGCCCCGCCCAGCCGCCGGCGGCGGCGCCGGCCCCGGCTGTGACGGCTGCAGCGGCGCCGGCCAGTGCGAATGCCGGCGCGACTGCCGGCGCGGCCGGCAGCGGCGCGAGCCCTCCGGCAGGTCCGGGCTGGCTCGAACGGTTCGGTCAAAGCATCGTCGACGAATTCGCGCTGGTGCGCCGCGTGCGGGCGCTGTTCACCCGGCGCGAAATGCCGGCGGGTGGCGGCGAATGGCCCAAGCCCGACTACAAGCTGGTCTGGCCCGCCGGACTCGACGAGCGCGATCCCGACGTTGGACGCTCCGACCTGCCGATCAATCTCTCGACGATCCTGGGCGACCTCGACGCCATGCGCAGCGCCGCCAAGGAATCAGGGGCCGAGCTGGTGCTGGCCTCGTTCTTCTGGCTGGTGAAGGACGGCATGGTGCTGGACCCGGTTCGCCACCGGGCCATCCTGGAATATCTCAACCAGGGCTACACGCCGTTCAGCTATCGCGATCTGGCGCGTCTGGCCGCCTTCCAGAACCGCGTCTTCGCCAAGTATGCGCGCGTCAACAAGCTCGACTTCATCGACGTGGCGCGCGACACGCCGTTCGATCCCGACCTCTTCATCGACGCCATCCATACGACCTATGGCGGCGAGCGGCTGCGCGGCTGGGTGTTCTTCCAGTTGCTGGTGCCGATCGTGGAAAGCCGCCTGAAGAGCGGCGCGTGGCCGCGCAAGGTGGCGCCGTCGACCGAACCGGCGCCGGTCTTCGCCCCGAGGGCGATCACCTTCGACTGCAAGCGACCTTAGACGTCGGGCAAAAGACTTGAGGGTGGCGGAGGTGCCGGCCACCCACCCCAGGCGAACCGGCACTCCACATACGCTACTTACGCTCGACGATCGGGCTGGGCGGACATCTCCCCCAAGCAACGCGTCCACGCCGGCCGCGCCCGTGCGACGGCGGCGGTTATGAGTTAATTGCATCTAAGACGCAATCTCCTTTTTGCCGCAGGCGCGCTACTGCAGCGAAACCGTCAGGCTGTAGGGCGTGGGCGGGAGCGGCGCGCCGGGGGCACTGTCGACCGTGATCAGGTAGCTGCCGTCGCGGGGAATGGCGCCGACCCAGGCCTGCGCGTTGCCGCTCCCGCCGGCGTCGGGCAGCGTCTTGCCGGTCACCAGCGTGCTGCCATCGGCGGCGCGGGCGACGGTGGTCTCGGGATTGTAGATCTGGAAGGTGATGTTGGCCGCGGCCGACGTGATGGAGACCGACATCGTCTGTCCGGCCTTGGCCTTGACGTAATAGAGGTCCCGACCGCCCGGCACCGATTGGCCGGTCATGGTCGACTGGTTCGAGCCTGCATTGAAGGTGATGACCGTCATCGGCGGCAAGGCCGTCGCGCCTTGCGCGAGGGCCGCGAGCGGCAGCAGGGCGAGGGCGGCAAAAGCGGAGAGAAATTTCATGCGGCCAGAATTGCATCCCGTGGCGCCGACATGAAGGCCTACTTGACCTCCGTGGTCTCGAATTCCGCCGGCATGGTGATCTCGAGCACTTCGAAATCGTCGGAGTGGTCGATCTCCCTGTGTTTGATTCCAGGCGGCTGGTAGACGGTCGAGCCGGCGACCAGCCTGTGCTCGCCATAGCCTTCGTAGTCGAAGATCGCCCAGCCCTTCAGCACGTAGACGAACTGGAAGTCGAGCGTGTGGCTATGGCGCGACGCATCGGCGTGCCGGCCGGGCGTGGCGCGGATCACGTGTGCGCCGATCTTGCCGCCGGTCAGCTCCCTGAGGCCCAGCGGGCGGACTTCGACGAACGGCCGCTTCCCGTCCTGCTCGAAGGAATCGGGACCGAGATGATTGACGATGCTCGTCTTGCCGGCGGCGGCATCGGCGACGTTCTGCTCCTTCTCGGCTTCGTCGGTGGTCGGGAACAGGTCGGGCATCGCTTCCTCCAGGGTCCCGGCCGGCATGCCGGGCTGTGCCACGCATTGCGAGATCCCGCGTAAAGCTCAACGCCGCCGACGCTCCGTGGTTCCGGGGCGGTGGAACGCGAGGAAGTGCGGAGCGTTGCCCCGCCATGTCGCAACGTTCCGTCGTCGCCCGGCTGGCCGAGGAAAGAGGCCTCGTGATCGTCAGCCCCGACGGGCTGACGCTGCGCCGCCAACGCCGCGGCAAGGGATTTTCGTTCCTGACCAGGACCGGCGCCTCGGTGCGCGACGCCGGCGAGATCAGGCGCCTCAAGGCGCTCGCCGTGCCGCCCGCCTATATCAACGTGCGCTTCGCCGCCGACGCCGCCGCGCATTTGCAGGCAGTGGGCGAGGACGCGGCCGGGCGGCTGCAATACCGCTACCATCCCAAATGGACCGAGGTGCGCGAGGTGCTGAAGGCCCGCCGCCTTGCCGGTCTCGCCAAGGCGTTGCCGGCGATCCGTCGCGCGGTCGGCCGGGGACTTTCCGCCGACGCGGTCGATCGCCGTTTCGTCGCCGCCTGCGTGATCGAGCTGGTCTGCCTCACGTCGATCCGTGCCGGCGGCGAGGAGTACGCGCGCGAGCGCGGCACGCGCGGCGCCACGACCCTGCTCAAGTCCAACGTCAAGCTGTCGGACAAGGGCGTCGTGACGTTCGCCTTCAAGGCCAAGGGCGGCAAAGCCACCACCAAGGAGGTGAAGAGCCTGCGCTTCCATGCCGCCATCGCGCGCCTGCTCGAGCTGCCCGGCCGCCGCCTGTTTCAGCATCGCGAGCCGTCGGGCGAGGTGCGGACGGTGCGCGCTGCCGAGGTCAACGCCTTCCTGCAGGAGATCGCCGGCCGGCGCATCTCGCTGAAGGACTTCCGCACGCTCGTCGGCTCGGCGGGCGCCCTGCAGGCTTTGGCGGCGACGGTGCCGGCCGACAGCGCCGCCAAGCGCCGCCGCCAGGTGCGCGAGGCGGTGGTCGAGATGGCCGAGGAACTTTCCAACACGCCGACGGTCTGCCGGGCGTCCTACGTCCACGACGCGGTGATCGCTGCCTTCGAGGCGGGCGCGCTCAAGCGCACCAAGAAGTCGAAGTCGCCGGTGGCGCAGGCCGAGTTGCTGGCGCGCATCGTCGCCAAGCACGCAGGTTGATGCCGCGCCGAACGAAATGTACGCCCGGAGCATCAAAAACGGTCGCGGGAGACCGAAAGCAGCCTGATTAAGGCCCGGAATCGACACTTTCCGCGCCTTTCCTTCTTCGGCCACAAGCCTTAAAATGCATCGCTTTCCCGCTCGTTGCGCACCGGAAAGCACATGGCTCACATCAGACTGAACACTCACCCCTCCCAGGGCGGCCAGGCGGCTCCCCCGGTGATCTGGGGTGCGCGCGATCCCAAGCTTCGTGGTCCCGTGGTGGGCACCGTCGGCGATCCCGCCAGGCGCAATGCCATCGGCGTGCATTCCGGCAGCTACGGCATCTACCGCGCGCTCGCCATCGCCGCGCACGAGCTCAAGGCCGATCACCGGCCCGACTTCACCAACACGTCGCCGGCCGAGCGGATCGGCCCCTTCGAGAGCTGGTTCGATCCCCAGAAGATCGTGTCGCTCGACCCGTGGGGCCATCTCGTGGCCGAGGTGTTCGCCGACAAGATGGCGGCCGGCTGGGACATCCGCCCGACCATCGCCGTCACCAAGGCGCACGTGAACATGCCGGAGATCATGGACGCCATGGCCGCCGGCCGGCTGAAGCCTGACAACGATATCCTGAGCGGATCGGGCGACGTGAAGGTGACCAAGGCCGCGATCGAGCCGGTGTGGTGGCTGCCCGGCATCGCCGAGCGCTTCGGCGTCAAGGAAGTCGATCTGCGCCGTACGCTCTTCGAGCAGACCGGCGGCATGTACACCGAGCTGGTGACGCGGCCCGACCTCGAGCTGTTCCTGCCGCCGATCGGCGGCGCCACGATCTATTTCTTCGGCGACGTGCAGAAGCTCGGCAAGCCCGAGACCAGGATCGCCTGCCGCCTCCACGACGAGTGCAACGGCTCCGACGTGTTCGGCTCCGACATCTGCACCTGCCGGCCGTATCTGGCGCACGGCATGGAGATCTGCATCGAGATGGCGCAGAAGCGGCGGCGTGGGTGTCGTCATCTACAATCGCAAGGAAGGCCGCGCCCTGGGCGAGGTCACGAAGTTCCTGGTCTACAACGCGCGCAAGCGCCAGCCCGGCGGCGATTCGGCGGCGCAATACTTCAACCGCACCGAATGCGTGGCCGGCGTGCAGGACATGCGCTTCCAGGAGCTGATGCCCGACATGTTCCACTGGCTGGGCATTTCCCGCATCGACCGCTTCGCCTCGATGAGCAACATGAAGTCGGACGCCTTGCGCGAGCAGGGCATCGAGGTGGTCGAGCAGGTGCCGATCCCCGATGAATTGATCCCTGCCGACGCCCAGGTCGAGATGGATGCCAAGAAGGCGGCCGGCTACTTCACGCCCAGGAAGCCCGCGACCGAGGAGCTCGCGAAGCCCAAGGGGCGGGGTCTCAACGAGTGACTACGGCACACGGCGCGGATCAGATCCGCGCGTCTCGGGCTGACACCGTGAGTTATCTCCGCACGCCGCTGGCGATCCGCGAGCGCGCGGAGAAGATGCTGGCTTATGTCGAGGATGGAAAGTCGGCCTGGTTCGCGGTCGACAGCAACGGGCTGGAGGCCGCCGTGCAGGCGACGCTCGAGGTGACGCGGCAGCGCTTTGCCAATCCCGCCGACATTCCCTTCCATTCGCGCTGGCGGCATTTCGAGGCAGGCGGCCGCGACCGCTGGGCAGCACTGGCCGAACGCCTGAAAGGATTGCCCAGGGAGGAGATCGCGCGCCGCCGCATGGACCTCGCGGTCGTGTCGGTGCTGCTCGATGCCGGCGCCGGTCCGGCCTGGTCCTACCGCGAGCCCGGCACCGGCGAGACATACGCGCGCTCCGAAGGGCTGGGCGTCGCCAGCTTCCACATGTTCGCCGGCGGCGCCTTCAGCCGCGACGCCAAGGGCGATCCGCTGCGGGTCGACGCCGAGCGGCTGGCGGCGCTGGTGCCCAACGACATCGCCATGGGCTTCCAGGTGAGCGCCCATAATCCGCTGACCGGTCTCGAAGGCCGGGCGGAATTGTTGCGCAGGCTGGGCGGCGTGGACCTGGCGCGGCCGGGCGCGCTGTTCGACATCGTCGCGCCACGATCGGGGGACGGCGGCGAGGTGACCGCGGCGGCCATTTTCGCCGCCGTGCTCGACAAGCTCTCGCCGGTCTGGCCATTGCCGATGGGCGATGTGTGGCCGCATCCCGTGCTGGGCCTGATGCCGTTCCACAAGCTCTCGCAGTGGCTGTCCTATTCGCTGGTCGAGCCGCTGGAGGGCGCGGGACTGAAGGTGGTCGAGCTCGACCAGCTCACCGGCCTGCCGGAATACCGCAACGGCGGGCTGCTGGTCGACGCGGGCGCGCTCCGGCCCAAGCAGCGGGCGCTCCTCGAAAAGACCTTCGCCGCAGGCGACGAGCCGATCGTCGAATGGCGGGCGCTGACGGTGGCGCTGCTCGACCGGATCGCCGGCCACGTCCGCAGCCATCTCGGCCTCGATGCCGCGCGGCTGCCGCTCGTGAAAGTGCTGGAGGCCGGCACCTGGTTCGCCGGCCGCAAGCTCGCCGCCGACCGCCGTCCGGGCGGCGGCCCGCCGATCGCGGTCGCCAGCGATGGCACGGTGTTTTGAGTGCTTTGTTGTCGCCCATCCTTCGAGACGGCCGCTGCGCGGCCTCCTCAGGATGAGGTTGTCGCGTAGGTAAGACCTCACCCTGAGGAGCGGTCCGCAGGACCGCGTCTCGAAGGGTGGGCAAATTGGGGAGACGTTTCATGTCCTTGCCGCACTCGATCCACGTCGTCAGCCATCCGCTGGTCCAGCACAAGCTCACCAAGATGCGCGACAAGGAGACGTCGAGCACGAATTTCCGCCGCCTGCTGCGCGAGATGGGATTGCTGCTGGGCTACGACGCCACGCGCGACCTGCCGCTGGTCGAACGCGAGATCTCGACTCCCATCGAGGCCACGAAGGCGCCGCTGCTCGAGGGCAAGAAGCTGGTGATCGTGCCCATCCTGCGCGCCGGACTGGGGCTGGCCGAAGGCATCATCGATCTCGTGCCGCTCGCCCGCATGGGCCATGTCGGGCTCTACCGCGATCCGCGCACGCTGCAGGCCGTCGAATACTACTTCAGGATCCCGCAGGACATCTCCGACCGCGACGTCATCGTCTGCGATCCCATGCTGGCGACGGCGCATTCGGCCATCGCCGCGGTCGATCGCCTGAAGGAGTCGGGCGCCAAGCGGATCAAGTTCATCTGCGTCCTGGGCTCGGAGCAGGGCGCGCGCGCCTTCGCGGAAGTTCATCCGGATGTGCAGGTCTTCACGGCAGCAATCGATGCGAAGCTCAACGATCACGGGTATATTGTCCCCGGCCTGGGCGACGCGGGCGACCGCCTCTTTGGCACCAAATAGCGGCGCAAATAACGGGGAGAAACGCGATGAGCCCGGATCTGCACTATCTTCTTCTCTCGACCATCCTGTGTTTCGTCCAGGTGCTGATCGCCGCGACCGGGACCAACACGCAGGTCAGCCTGCCCAAGCTCGCCGGCAATCGCGATAACATGCCCGAGATCGTGGGTTGGCCCGGACGCGCACGGCGCGCCCATCTCAATATGCTCGAGAACATGGTGGTGTTCGCCACGCTGGTGCTGATCGCGGCCGTCGCCGGCAAGGCGAACGCGACCACGGCGATGGGCGCCATGATCTTCTTCTGGGCGCGGCTCGCCTACGCCGTGATCTATCTGATCGGCCTTCCGTGGCTGCGCACGCTCGCCTGGGCCGTGAGCGTGATCGGCATGGTGATGATCGCCTGGGTGCTTCTGCAGGCGATGTAAGTCGCTTACTGCTTGTGCATGGGCGGCTGCGCGCCCATCGCCTGGACAGCCAGTTCGACGTCGATGCTGCCGGCCTTCTCGAACACCAGGGTCAGCGGCACCTTGGCGTCCTTGGCGAACGGCGCCTTCAGGCCCATGAACATGACATGAAAGCCGCCGGGCTTGAGCTCGACGGTGGCGCCGGGCGGGATCTCGATGCCCTTTTCGACCGCGCGCATGCGCATGATGTTGCCGTCCATCTTCATCTCATGGATCTCGACCTTGTCGGCGGCCGGGCTTTTGACGGCGATCAGCCGGTCCGGCGTCGTGCCGCTGTTGGTCAGCACCAGATAGCCGCCGCCGGCTTCGGCGGTGGGCGGCGTGGCGCGCGTCCAGGGCTGTCCGATCTCGATCGCGCCCAGCCTGTAGTCGAGGGCGAAGGCGCTGCCTGCCCAGAGGAGCATGAGCGCGAGCGGAAGCAGGATACGGCGATTGATCATGGGGTGCTCCAGGGCGGCTAGAGTTTGACCTTCAGACTCGCGATGAAAGTCCGGCCGGGAAACGGGTGGAACAGGAAGTAGCTGTCGTTGTTGAGATTGTCGACGCCGAGGTCGGCCGATATCGCCTTGTTGAACTGATAGCGGACGTGGGCGTCGACGACGAAGAAGCTGTCGAAGGCACCCATGACATGGGACACGCTGTCGGTATTGTCCAACGACGACTGGATCATGCTCTGGTAGCGGCCGGCCACCGTAAGGGCGACCGACTCGGTCGGCCGATAGGTCGCCACCGTGGTGTTGCGCAGCGCCGGGACGTAGGGGACGTGCTGTCCCGTGGCGACCGTCCCGGTAGCGCTCTGGAAGCCCGCGTCGGAGATGATTCTGCGAATCGACATAGGTCAGGCTGTTCGACAGCGACAGGCCGGGGATGAACAGGTTGTTGATCTCGCCCACGACCTCGACGCCCCGATTGCGCGTCAGCCCGACATTCTGAAACGTGGTGACGAAGGTATTGTTGATCAGGTTGGTTTGCGAGATGAGGGCATTGGAGGTGTCGTCCTCGAAGAAGGAGACGCGAAAGCGGCTGTTCTTGGTCTGGCGTTCGATGGCGAACTCGAACGAAAGCTGGGATTCCGGGAGGAGGTTGGGATTGGGGACGGCGAAGACCGAGCCGGTCGAAACGATCTGGTAGAGCTCGGCCACCGTGGGATAGCGGGTGGCCTGCCCGAACGAGACCTTGAAGTTCCAGGTCGGATCGAACTGCCAGAAGACCGATGCCTTGGGCGAAAAGTTCGTCGATTGCTGCGGCGGCTGGAAGACGCCGAGGTTGCCAGCGAAGTTGAAGCCGTCATAGGCCTTCCACTGTTCGCCGCGGGCGCCGAGCGTCAGTCTCACCGACGGCGTGATGTTCCACGCATCCTGCAGCCATAGCGCCAGGGTTTCGGTCGTTCCCTTGCCGTAGGTGAAGAGCGTGCCGTTGCCGCTGTCCGACGAGGTGATCCAATTGGGCGTGTTGTAGGTCGGATTGTTCAAGGTGTACTGGTCGCGATGGAAGCCGAAGCTCACCTCGTGAGCGCCGCCCGGTCCGAACGGACGCCAGATGCCCTTGAGATCCTGGGTCGACCAGCCGGTCCCATCCAGCCGGGCGATCAGGCCGTTGGTGGTGAAGTTGGCGCCGCTCAGCACGCCGGCGGGATTGCGCTGCAGGTCCTGCAGGTAGCTGTACCAGGTGGCGATCGCCTCGAAGTCCCAGTCGCCCCTGGTGTCGGTCTTGAGCGTGGCCGCGTTCATCAGGTGCTGTTCCTGCAGATTGTAGAAATTGTTGGCGAAGGCCGACACGCCGCCGAAGGTCTGGTTGCCGGCGCCATCCGTCAGGTAGGTCTGCACCGAAGACTGGGTGTTGTTGGTCCAGTAGCCGACCATGTAGCTGGCGCGCAGCCAGTCCGTCACGTCCACGGCGACCTTGGCCTTGAGGTTGTTCATGGTGCTGTGCAGCAGGCCGCCGGCGCCGACGACGTTCGCGACCAGGCCGTTCTTGGTCAATTGCGGGATCGTGCCCGTCGTGCCGCCGGGCGTCGTGCCGTTGGTGACGAAAGCCAGCGGCTGGCTGTTGCTGTCGAGCCGGTCGCCCGCCAGGAAGAACGAGATCCGGTCGAACTTGCCGCCGACGGTCGCCGCACTGTTCGACGTGCCGAATGTCCCGTTGGTCTTGTACATGTCGAAGGTCTGGAACGCCCCGGTCTGCTTGGCCGTGGCCTCGAACTTCTCGGGCATGCGCGTGGTGATCAGCAGCACGCCGCCCATCGAGTTGCCGGGATAGGCCGCGGCGAACGGGCCGTAGAGCATGTCGACGCCCTTGATCTCCTCGGGCGAGACCATGCCCCAGCGCGGCGCACCGTTGGTGTTGTTGTTGGCGATCAGGGCGGAGATCGGGATGTCGTCGACATAGACGAGGTTGCGGGCGCTCGAATTGATGCCCCAGGTGCGGGTCGAGAAAGTGGGCTGCGTGTCGCCGTAGTTGCGCTTGCGCACGAACAGGCTCGGCATGTATTTGAGGGCGTCTTCGGTGTCGACGATGTTGATCGTGTCGGCGATCGTCTTCTGGTCGATGCTTTCGATCGTCTGCGGCAACGCGAATTTTTCCACGTCGGGCGAGATCGGCGGCTGCTGCGGTCCCGCGGCGGGAGCGGTCACGGTGACGGCGGGCAGGGTGGCGGGATCAACCGGCGGCGCCGGTGTCGGCGTCGGCTGCTGCGCGGCGGCGGACGCCGCGAGCGCGCAAAGGGCCGGCGCCGCGAGAACAAGCGTCCTAATGCGCATGTCCGCCGGCTCCTTTCCTGATCGTCACGAAGGGCGCGGGCTCGGGCAGGTCGTGCCAGTTCTGGCCGGCGGCCGGAATGCCGGTCCAGTTGTTCTCGCCTTTCTCGCAGGCCTGCACGGTCGGGAAGTAGAGCGTCTCGGCCGCCTTGCCGTCGGGCAGGTCGGGCAGCCGCAGCATCACCACGAACTCGTCGAACTCGGCATTCTCCAGCCGGCCGCCGCGCCACGTCACCTCGGTGACGGCCTGGCGGACCTTGAAGCCGTGGCCGCTGTCGACCGGCGTCTCGAGCGGCCGCGTCTTGATCTCGAGCGTCCAGCCGGGCTTGGGCATCGGCTTGGCCAGGATCACGCCCTCGGGCATGCGGACGGTCACGGCGGTCGTGGGCGAGCCCTTGCAGCCGTGGGTGATGAGAAAGGCGGTGCGCTGGTAGCCGCCGGCCGGCCCTTGATCGGGAGAGGCGGTGGTGTGGGCGTGCGCGAGAGCGGGCAGGAGGGCCAGCCCCGCAACGGCGACAGCGGTCGCCCTGAGAATCGACAACATGGGAATTTCCTTCGACTGACGCGACAAGGCGTGCACGCCGGATCGGCGTGCACGCTGGCAGTTCACGGGTCAGACGAAGGAGGGCGGTCCGCGGGGTTGGCTGGGCCCGTCGCGAATGCCGACGGGCGCCAGGGCGTCGACGGCGACCAGCGGGCGGTCGACGGTGACGGCGACGAGTTCGACGGTGACGAACGAGGTCGGCGCCGCCGCCAGGGCCGGCGCATGCGCGAGGCCGAGGCAGCATTCGTGCATCTTGCCGGCCGCCGGCATCGAGTCCTGCGGATCGTCCTGGCCGGCGCCCGCAGAGCACATCGATGCCCAGAGCGACAGCGCCATCGGTCCGCCGTCGCGCATCAAGGCGGCGTGGGCGAGCGGCTGCAGGAAATTGAGGGTGATCGCAAACAGCGCCGCGGCAAACGTTGCCGCGCGCCAGCCGGTAGCCGGGCGTCTGCGATCCATGCCCCTAGCTACGCACGAATGCGCCCCGAACGGAAGAGGGGACGTCGTGAGACTGTCGCCTTATGGCTAGCCCGGCGATTCCTTGCCGAGGGCTGGATCCTGGCGTCAAAACCTCACCTGGACTCCGGCGATGATCGCGCGGCCCGGCATCGAATTGCCGCACGAGCCGTTCTGGGCGAGCAGGTTCGCGGTGCAGGGGTTCTGGTCCAGGGCGATGAAGATGGGGTGCTGGTTGACGTCCAGGATGTTGTTCACGTTGGCGAAGAACTTCACGCCTCGATGGGGCTCGATCTCGCCGCGCAGGTTCCACACCCAGAACGGGTCCTTCCGGTAGACCGTGGTGTTGCGGACCTGGCCGGGGAAGAAAACCGGCGATAGAGCCTCCTCGGTGTTGTACCACATGGGGCCGCGCAGAATGCCCAGAAGCTGGAGGCTCCACGGCATCTCGGCGCCGGCCTGCCCGAAGCGCGTCGCGATCGACATTTCGTACTGGTTGATGCGCGTCGCCTGGAAGGTGCCGGCGGCAGGCACCGCGCCATAGTCGGTCATCGTGAAGTTGTAGTAGCCGTTGCCGTACACGATCCAGTTCCAGGTCGGCAGCGCCGGGATGCCAAATGTCTTGATGACGTCGCCCTCGAGCTGGAACTCCAGTCCCTGGACCTGAATGGTCGAGGGATTGTTCTGGTATTGCTGCACGACGACGCCGGCCGGCGTCGCCGAGAGGGTCACCGCCGAGATGCGGTTGCTGATGATGTTCTGGAAGAGCGCCGTATCGAAGCGTCCGCCCGCCCAGGTGAAGGTGGCGCCGGCCTCGACCTGCTGGCTTGTCTCGGGCTGCAGGGCGGCGTTGCCGAAGATCGTCGTGCCGATCGGGGTTACCGTGAAGTTCGAGCCGAGCTCCGTGGCCGTCGGCGCCCTGAAGCCGCTCGAGGCGCCGCCTCTGACGTTCAGCCAGTCGGTGACGCGGAACGTCGCGCCGGCCGAGTAGGTGGTCGCCGTGTAGTTGTTGTTTCCCGGGACCAGCGTCGGCGCATTGGGCGTGGCGAGGAGCGAGGTCGTGCCGAAGGTCTGGCGGAAGCCGCCGCGCACCACCAGGCGATCGTCGAGGAAGTTTTGCGAGTCCTCGGCATAGAGGGCAAAGACGTTGTCGGCTTCATTGTTGTCCTGGGGCGACAATTGGGTGACGGCAAGGCCCCCGGCGCGGTTGCGATTGGAGGTGATCCAGCTTTTCTCCCAGTCGAAGCCCACCAGCAGCTCGTTGCTCGACCAGAGCTTGTAACGCGGCTGGAGTCGGGTGCCCATGATATCGAGCGTGCGGTTGTTGTGATCTATCGTCGTTCGGGCGGGGACCGCATTCAGGTTGCTGAGCGGCGACGGATTGTTGAGATCGTCGACATCCTTCACGGCATAGAACTGGAAGAACAGGTTGCCGCGGCCGTCGGGTGTCCTGCCGTTGTAGGCGAATTCGATCGAATCATTGTAGCGATTGTCGAACGCGAAGATGTTGGCGCTCGAACCGCGGAAGCCCGTATTGTAGATGCCGTCGGTGCGCGCCGTGACGTCGATGCGGTTTTCAGGGTCGATCTGCCAGCCGAGCGCGGCCATGGCGCCCATTCTCGACCAGGCTGTATTCGATTCCGGCTGGCCGCCGCCGACCTGGTAGTTGTTTTGCATGCCGCCGTCGACGTCGGCGTACCAGTCGAACGACTTGTACTCGCCGCCGCTCTGCACCTTGCCCTGGGCCAGGTTCCACGAGCCGGTTTCCCCTTCGACGAGATTGCCGGGCGCCGTGCGGCCGGTCTTGAGGATGATATTGATCACGCCGCCCATGTTCTGGCTGCCGTAGACGACCGATGAGGGCCCGCGGACGATCTCGATCCGCTCGACATTGGCCGGCGACAATTTGGAGACGTTGGCGGTTCCGGCGCGGTGGCCGTTGATCAGGATCAGCACCTGGCTCTTGAAGTCGCGACCTTGCCCCTCGGTCGCGCCGCCGCGGATGTTGATCGAGGTCTGGCCGGGCGACCATTCGCTCATGAAGCCCACGGCATTCTCGGCCAGCAGCTCGGTCACCGACTTGGCGGAAGAGTGCTGGATCCTGTCCTGGTCGATCACCTGGACCGTGCTGTAGATCTTCGAGACCGGCTCCGGATAGCCCGTGGCCGTCACCACGACATTGGGCAGGACGACCGCGTCCTTGCTGGCCGAGCCGGGTGGTGGGGCCGGAGTGGGCGGCGCCTGTGTTGGCGGGGCTTGAGTTGGCGGTTGCTGCGCAATCACGACATTGGGCGATTGCTGCGCGCCCGCCGGCGACAGCATCGCGGTGGACAGCAACGCGATGGTGATGCCCACACCAGCAGGCAGACGTGACTTGTTCATGAACTCCCCCAAGAGAACGGCAGATTTTCTGGATGTGTCGAGGCCGAACCCGGCTGCTTGGCGGAGCGTCCGGGAGGCGAGATGAGCCGCCGGCCGGGCATCGAATCGTGGCCGCGCCGATGCAATCGGCGACGTCGATCGCCGAGGCATGGAGCTCGGCGCTTCGAGAGGCTGACGATCGGGAACCAACAACTTGAGACTCACGGCGAGCGTTCACACGTCACCGCGAGCCGTAGTCGACCGGCATCGTTCTGCTGTCGCAGAAGACGCACGGTCGAATTCTACATCAGGACACCCCGCCCAATGCGCTCGCGCGTGACCGCGACTTGGTGGCAGGTCTCCTGGCTTGCGGGTCCTCGCCTTCGACCACCTTCCCGGGAATTTGACACTCCCAGTGGCTTATCGGTCGAACGCTCGCCGCTCACAGTTGCGGGGGCAGCCATGGATTAATGCGCCGAGACGCACGCACCACGTTCCCTATTGATCCCTTGCGGGAACCACCAGAGTTCACATTTGCAGTCGACGTTACAGGCGTCAAGATTGATCCGGTCGAACTTATCCCGCCGCGCGCCGCCTAGAGGTCGAGCGCCAGCAGGCGCGGATCGCGCGTCTTCCTGGCGAAGACCTTGAGCTGCCACAGCGCGGCCAGGTGCAGGCCGGGGATCTCCAGCCGTCCCTCGGCGATGTCGTCGACGAACTTCTGCCAGGGAATGATGTGCGGGCGGATCATCTCGCCGGGATCGAGTTTCTGGTCGGCGACCGGATGCGCATCGAGCGCCAGGAAGGCATGGACGCGGTTGTTCTGGCGCGCGGTGTTGGCGGTCGACGAGCCCAGGCTGTGCCACTCCTCGGAGCCGTAGCCGGTCTCTTCCAGAAGCTCGCGCTGCATCGCGTCCAGCACGTCCTCGCCTTCATCCTCGGGCGTGCCGCACGGCAGCTCGAAGGAGAGCCGCTCCACGCCATGGCGGTACTCCTCGATCAGCACGATCTCGCGCGCCGGGGTGAGCGCGATCGCGCACACCCATTCGGGGAACTCGATGGTGTGGTAGGGCGACAGGATCGTGCCGTTGGGCACGCGCACCGTGTCGCTGCGCACGGCCAGCCAGCGGTCGCGGTAGGAATATTTCGAGTTCGAGCACCTGCCAGGGCTCGATCGCCGCGGCAGGCTTTTTCGCATCGGCCATCGGACCTCCAGCTTCAGACAGCCGTCCAGCCGCCGTCGACCACCAGCTCGGCGCCCGTGACGTAGGAGGATTCGTCGGACGCCAGGAACAGGATGGCGTAGGCCACCTCGTCGACCTCGCCGGCGCGGCCCAGCGGCACACCCTTCAGGGTCTTGGCGCGCGTCGCCGGATCGGCGGTGCGGCCGGAGGTGCGCATCGGCGGCATCAGGCCGGGATGCACCGAATTGATGCGGATGCCTTCCTTGCCGTGCTGCGCGGCCGCCGCCTTGGTGATCAGGCGCACGGCGCCCTTCGAGGCGTTGTAGCCGACATGGATGTTGCCCTGGCCGACGATGCCGGAGACCGACGACAGGTTGATGATCGATCCGCGGCCGGTTTTGCGCATCGCCGCGACGCCGTGCTTCATGCCGAGGAAGACGCCGGTGGCGTTGATGCCCATCAGCCGGTTCCAGGCGGCGGTGTCGTAGAGGTCCTGCTCGGCCGAGCCCGAGATGCCGGCATTGTTCACCAGCACGTCGAGGCTGCCGTGATCGGCCACGGTCCTGTCGATGGCCGACTTCCACTGCCCCTCGTCGGTGACGTCGAGATGGATGTAGGTCGCGGTGCCGCCCGCCTTCTTGATCTCGGCGACCACGGCCTCGCCTTCCTTGTCCAGAAGGTCGGCCACGACCACGGCCTTGGCGCCCTCGCGGGCGAACAGGCGGGCGGTCGCGGCGCCCATGCCGCTCGAGGCGCCGCTGATCAGGGCGACCTTGTCTTTCATGCGCATGATGGATGCTCCTGTCTCAGGCGATCTTGAGGCCGACGATACCGGCCACGATCAGGGCGATCGAGACCATGCGCACGGTCGAGGCGGAATCGCCGAACACAATGATGCCGAGCGTGAAGGCGCCGACCGCGCCGATGCCGGTCCATACCGCGTAGGCGGTGCCCATGGGGATGAAGCGCTGTGCCCACAAAAGCAGCGCGCCGCTGGCCGTCATGGAGACGATGGCGAACAGTATCCATAACGGGCGGGCGCCCTCGTCGGTCCAGCCGAGCTTCAGCCCGACCGGCCAGCCGATTTCGCAAATTCCCGCCAGAACAAGATAAAGCCACGCCATCTCCCCCTCCGTCCGCCGCGACCGCGCCGTCGTTGACGGCGGCTTTCCGGCCTGTTCTGATCGAGACTTGCACGCATTTTGCAGGATAGCGAGAGCGTCGGGCGGGAATGGGCTCAACAGGGTGACGGGAGCGACTTATGAACGAACATGAATTGCGCCGGCTGATCGGCGACGTGAAAAAAGGCAGGCTGTCGCGACGCGGCTTCATGCAGCGGATGGTCGCGGTCGGCCTGACGGCGCCGATGGCGAGCCAGATGCTGGCGCCATGCCGGCGTGGCGATGGCGCAGACGCAGCCGGTCTACAAGCCGACCAAGCGCGGCGGCGGCGGCGCGCTCAAGGTGCTGTGGTGGCAGGGCCCGACGCTGCTCAATCCGCATTTCGCGGTCGGCACCAAGGACCAGGACGGCTCGCGCATGTTCTACGAGCCGCTGGCCGGCTGGGACGCCGACGGCAACCTCGGTGCCGGTGCTCGCGGCGCCGAGATTCCGAGCCGCGAGAACGGCGGCGCTCGCCGAGGACGGCAAGTCGGTCACCTGGAAGCTGAAGAAGGGCGTGAACTGGCACGACGGCAAGCCGTTCACCGCCGACGACTGTCGTCTTCAACTGGGAATACGCCACGGACCCGGCGACCGCCGCGGTCGACCATCGGCAGCTACAAGGACGTCAAGGTCGAGAAGGTCGACGACCACACGGTCCGGGTCGATGTTCGACAAGCCGACGCCGTTCTGGGCCGACGCCTTCGTCGGCGCCAGCGGCATGATCATCCCCAAGCACCTGTTCGCCGACTACAACGGCGCCAAGTCGCGCGAGGCGCCGACCAACCTGAAGCCGGTCGGCACCGGCCCCTACATGTTCGTCGACTTCAAGCCGGGCGACCTCGTGCAGCGGCGAGATCAACCCGAACTACCACATGGAGAACCGGCCGTATTTCGACAGCATCGAGATGAAGGGCGGCGGCGATGCCGTGTCGGCGGCGCGCGCCGTGCTGCAGACCGGCGAATACGACTTCGCCTGGAACATGCAGGTCGAGGACGAGATCCTGCAGCGCCTGGAGAAGGGCGGCAAGGGCAAGGTCGACGATCTCGCCGGGCGGCAACATCGAGCATATCCAGCTCAACAGCACCGATCCGTGGACCGAGGTCGACGGCGAGCGGTCCAGCATCAAGACGAAGCATCCGATCCTGACGGATCCGGCGGTGCGCCAGGCGCTCGCGCTGCTGGTCGACAAGGCCTCGGTCGCAGAAGTTCATCTACGGCCGCACCGGCGTGGCGACGGCGAACTTCGTCAACAACCCGAGAAGCTTCGCGTCGAAGAACACGCAAGTGCGAGTTCAACGTCGACAAGGCGAACGAGCTGCTGGACGAGGCCGGCTGGAAGCAAGGGCGCCGACGGCATCCGCGAGAAGGACGGCGAGAAGCTCAAGTTCGTCTACCAGACCTCGATCAACGCGCCGCGCCAGAAGACCCAGGCGATCGTCAAGCAGGCCTGCCAGAAGGCCGGCATCGACATCGAGATCAAGGCGGTCACCGCGTCGGTGTTCTTCTCGTCCGACGTCGCCAATCCCGACACCTATCCGCATTTCTACTGCGACCTGCAGATGTACACGACGACCATGACGCAGCCGGATCCCGAGGTGTTCATGCGCCAGTTCCTGTCGGGCGAGGTCGCGCAGCAAGGAGAACAAGTGGCAGGGCCGCAACATCACGCGCTGGCAGAACGAGGAATACGACAAGACCCACAAGGCGGCGCAGACCGAGCTCGACCCGGTCAAGCGCGCGGCGCTGTTCATCAAGTGAACGACCTGGTGGTGAACAACGAGGTCGTGATCGCCGTGGTCGCGCGGCCCGGCGTCGGCGCCATGAACGGCAAGCTGGTGGCCGAGATCAGCGGCTGGGACAACAATACCTGGGACCTGCAGGACTGGTTCAAGGAGGCCTGAGGCGAGGGAGGCGGCCGTGTCGCGTCAGTACCTGATCCGGCGCCTGCTGATCGCGATCCCGAGCCTGCTCGGCATCAGCGTCGTGCTGTTCACCGTGCTGGCGCTGGCGCCGGGCGATCCGTTCGGCGAGCTCGCGACCAATCCCGACGTGCCGCCCGAGGTGCGCATGGCGCTGCGCGCCAAGTTCGGCCTCGATGATCCGATCTCGATGCGCTACCTGCACTGGCTCGTCGCCATGCTGCACGGCGACTGGGGCTTCTCCTTCGTCAGCCGCATCGATGTCGACACGCTGATCCTGCAGCGGCTGCCGACGACGCTGCTGGTGATCGGCGCCTCGCAGGTGCTCGCGCTGCTGGTCGCGCTGCCGGTCGGCGTCTACGCGGCGACGCGGCCCTATTCGATCTTCGACCAGATCGCCAGCACGCTCGCCTTCATCGGCTTCTCGCTGCCGACCTTCTTCACCGGCCTGCTGCTCATCCTGGTGTTCAGCATCCAGCTCGACTGGCTGCCGTTCGTCTACCGCGCCGACATCGCCGCCACCGGCTGGCGCTGGTGCTGGGAGCAGGTCAGGCAGGCGATCATGCCGGTCACGGTGCTCGGCCTGTTCCAGGGCGCCTCGCTGGACGCGCTACGTGCGCTCCGCGGTGCTCGACGTGATCCGGCTCGACTACGTCACCACCGCGCGCTCCAAGGGCCTCGGCGAGCGCAAGCGTGATCATCAAGCACGTCGTGCGCAACGCGCTGATCCCGGTGGTGACGCTGGTCGCGCTGCAGATGCCGATCGTGTTCGGCGGCGCCATCGTCACCGAGCAGATCTTCCGCGTTCCCGGCATCGGCTCGCTGCTGATCAGCGCGATCCTCGCCAACGACACGCCGGTCATCATGGCGGTGACCTTCGTCTTCGCCTGTCTCGTCATCCTCTTCAACCTCATCGCGGACCTGCTCTATGGCTGGCTCGACCCCCGCATCGCCTACCGCTGAGGCGCCCGCGCCGGTCGTCGCGCGGCGGCGCGGCGCGGCGACGCGCAGCGTTCACGCCGTGGCGCGAGGCGTGGCGGCGCTTCCGCCGCCATCGCCTGGCGGTGGTGAGCGCGGTCGTGCTGCTGCGATGATCGTGGCGCGATCGCGTTCGGCCCGCTGCTGTGGCGCGTGCCGATCAACGAGATCGACTTCACCGCGCAGCTGCAAGGCGCCGACGCTGGGCGCATCCGCTTCGGCACCGACGATCTCGGCCAGGATCTGCTGGCGCGCATGCTCTATGGCGGGCGCATCTCGCTCGCCGTCGGCCTGGCGGCGATGCTGGTCGCGGTCATCGTCGGCGTGATCGATCGGCGCGCTCGCCGGCATGTCGCGCGGCAGCGTCGATGCCGGCGCTGATGTGGCTGACCGACCTGTTCCTGTCGCTGCCGCAGCTGCCGCTGCTGCTGCTGGTCATCTACCTGTTCCGCGACGCGCTGAAGGCGCTGGTCGGGCCGGAGGTCGGCGTCTTCATCCTGATCGTCGTCGTGATCGGCGGCTTCCGCTGGATGCCGGTGGCGCGGCTGGTGCGCGCGCAGTTCCTCGTCGCTGCGCGAGAAGGAGTTCGTCGAGGCGGCGCGCGCGCTCGGCGCCTCGACGCTGCGCCAGGTCGTGCGCCACATCCTGCCGAATGCGCTCGGGCCGGTGATCGTCGCCGGCACGATCGACGTCGCCGCCGCGATCATCGCCGAATCGACGCTGTCCTTCCTCGGCCTCGGCTTCCCGCCCGACATCCCGACCTGGGGCCGCATCCTGTTCGACGCCAAGGACTATCTCGACATCGCGCCGCACTGGGCGCTGTTCGCCGGCGGCGCGATCTTCCTCGCCGTGCTCTCCATCAACTTCATCGGCGACGGGCTGCGCGACGCGCTCGATCCGCGCCGGGTGATCTGAGGGGACAGTGGCCGAGACGCTGCTCGAGATCCGCGGCCTGAAGACCCACTTCGAGACCGACGACGGCATGGTGCGCGCGGTCGACGGCGTCGACCTGCACATCGACCGCGGCGAGACCCTGGGCGTGGTCGGCGAGTCGGGCTGCGGCAAGACCGTCACGCGCGTGACGGTGCTGAAGCTGATCGACATGCCGCCCGGCCGCATCGTCGCCGGCCAGATCCTGTGGCAGGGCCGCGACCTGGTCCCGCTCGGCCGGACGAGATGCGACAAGATCCGCGGCAAGGAGATCGCCATCATCTTCCAGGAGCCGATGACCTCGCTCAACCCGGTCTACACGGTCGGCGAGCAGATCGCCGAGGTGATCCGCGCTGCACGAGAAGCTCAGCCGCAGCAGGCGATGGACCGCGCGGTCGAGATGCTGCGGCTGGTGCAACATCCCGACGCCGGAGCGCCGCGTGCACGACTATCCGCACCAGTTCTCCGGCGGCATGCGCCAGCGCGTGATGATCGCGATGGCGCTGTCCTGCAATCCCAAGCTGCTGATCGCCGACGAGCCGACGACGGCGCTCGACGTCACCATCCAGGCGCAGATCCTCGACCTGCTGCCGGAGATGAAGGAGCGCCTCGGCATGGCGATCATGCTGATCACCCACGCGATGGGCGTGGTCGCCGAGACCGCGCAGCGGGTGGTCGGTGATGTATGCCGGCAAGGTGGTCGAGGAGGCGCCGGTCGAGGCGCTGTTCGCGCAATCCGCGGCATCCCTACACGCAGGGCCTGATCCGCTCGATCCCGCGCATCGACACGCGCCGCCGAGCAAGAAGCAGCGGCTCGAGGCGATCGCCGGCACGGTGCCGAGCCTGCTCGATCCGCCGCCGGGCTGCCGCTTCGCGCCGCGCTGCAAGTTGTCAGCGATGACCTGCGTGCACCGAGGCGGTGCCGGCGCTGCGCAGGAAGTCGAGGCCGGCCACAAGGTGCGCCTGCGTCCTGTATTGAGCGAGGCAATGAGCGAGCCGCTGCTGCGCGTCAACGACCTGGTGAAGCACTTCCCGGTGAAGGGCGGCGATCCTGTCGCGCGCGATCGACCAGGTGCATGCCGTCGATGACGTCAGCTTCGACATCGGCGCCGGCGAGACGCTGGGCCTGGTCGGCGAATCGGGCTGCGGCAAGTCGACCACCGGGCGCTGCATCCTGCGCCTGATCGAGCCGACCGCGGGCGAGGTCTGGTTCGAGGGCGCGCGACGTCGACGCGCTCGAACGGCACCGCGCTTGCGCGCGCTGCGCCGCGACATGCAGATCATCTTCCAGGACCCGTATGCCTCGCTCAATCCGCGCATGACGGTCGGCGCGATCATCGGCGAGGCGCTGATCATCCACGAGCTCGCCAAGATCGCGGCGCGAGCTCGAGGACCGGGTCGTCGAGCTGCTCGAGACGGTCGGGCCTGCAGGCCGACCACATGCGCCGCTATCCCGCACGAGTTCTCCGGCGGCCAGCGCCAGCGCATCGGCATCGCCCGCGCGCTCGCGGTCGAGCCGAAGCTGATCGTCTGCGACGAGCCGGTCTCGGCGCTCGACGTGTCGATCCAGGCGCAGGTGATCAACCTGCTGGAGGACCTGCAGGAGCAGTTCGGCCTCACCTATCTCTTCATCGCCCACGACCTGTCGGTGGTCGAGCACATCAGCACGCGCGTCGCGGTGATGTATCTCGGCCGCATCGTCGAGATCGCGCCGGCGCGCGATCTCTACGACACGCCGCTGCATCCCTACACCGAGGCGCTGCTGTCGGCGGTGCCGATTCCCGATCCGACGGTGAAGCGCAAGCGCATCCTGCTGCAGGGCGACGTGCCGAACCCGATCCGGCCGCCGCTCGGGCTGCCACTTCCACACCCGCTGCCCGATCGCCCGACCCGACTGTGCCCAGCGTGTGCCGGAGCTGCGCGAAAGCCGCCCCGGCCACTGGGTGTCGTGCCACTACAGAGGCTGACTCCTCCCCCTTCATAAGGGGGAGGTGCCCCGAATGGGGCGGAGGGGGTCAGCTCTTCGGCGTGAACACGCCGATATCCTCGATGCCGATCACCTTTTCGACGTCGGCCACCTTCTTGGCGATCTTCTCGAAGCCGTCGGCGCCGAAGGCCTGGCGTTCGCGCTTGTCCATCTCATCGGCGATGGCGGCATATTCGTCGGCGGTCACGAGATGGCGCAGGGCGGGGAAGAGGTCGGTCGCCTCGCGCGCCATGTGCGGGCGATACATGGCGATCAGGGCCTGGACGTCGCGCCCCATCGCCTCGCGCGGCTCGCGATTGCGGGCCTGCGGCGCGGCTGCCGCGATGCGTTCGGTGAGCCTGCGGCCGGCTTCGTGCTGGTTGGCCAGCACACCCACCAGCTCGACCATGCGGCCGCCCGTCTTGAAGCGCGTGAAGACCAGCTCCTCTTCCATCTTCTCCTGATGATCGTGGATGAAGGCCTTGGTGATCTCGGCGGCCTGGCTGAAGACCGCAGGATCGATGTCCTCGCCCTGGCCCATCCGCCGCACGCCGCCTTCATAGATCAGCAGCACGCGGGCCAGGATGGCGTGGCCGCGCATCAGCTGCTCGGGCGGAAACGCAGTCTCCTCGGCGCCGGTCTTCTTGGTGTCGCGGGCGAGGACCGGTGACGCCAGGCCGCTGGCCGCGACAAAGCCTGAAAGCGCGCCCACATGCAAAAGCGCGCGCCGCGATGTTGCCTTGTTCATGACGCCACTCCTTTCCCGAGAAAGGGAAACGAACGAGCGAGAAGGTGGTTCCCGGCCAGCGCTGGCTCAGGTTCCCACTTTCCAGCCGACTTCCTTGGCGAAACTGTCGAAGAAATCGCGGTCGTAGGCGCGTTCCGGGGCCTCGCGCACCCGCTGGTCGATCCGTTCGGCATCGGCGCCGACCAGGATGCGCCAGCGATCGGCCTTGACGCCGTCGAGGATGATCTTGGCGGCCTGGGCGGCGCTGGTCGGCGCTTCCTCCTCGAAGCGGCGCGCGCGCTCCGCGGCGAGCCGGGCGATGTCGGCGTCCGACAGCTTGGTCACGTCGACACCCATCGAGGCCACCCGCGCGCGCGTCTGGGCGAGTTCCTTGGCGCTCATCGTCTCCGAGTCGTTGCCGCTCTGGATCTTGCGCGAGTTCCTGACGATCGAGGTGCCGATATGGCCCGGCATGACGACCGAGCACTTGATGTGCGGGGCGTTGATGCGGAGGTCGGTCTGCAGCGCCTCGCTGAACCCCTTCACCGCGAACTTGGCGGCGCTGTAGGCGGTGTGCGGGATGGTGGGGCCGACGGAGGCCCAGAAGCCGTTGACGCTCGAGGTGTTGACGATATGGCCGCGATCGGCCTTGAGCAGCATCGGCAGGAAGGCGCGCGTGCAGTAGTAGACGCCGAACCAGCAGATGTTGAAGGTCCGCTCCCATTCGTCGCGGCCATGCACGATCATGCTGCCGCCGCCGCCGATGCCGGCATTGTTGAACAGCAGGTGGATCTTGTCGGTGTCCTGGTCGCGGGCGACCGCGTCGGCGAAGCGCTTGACCTGGTCTTCGTCCGAGACGTCGGCGACGTGCGTGGTGATGCGCAGGCCCTGCGGCAGGCGGTCGACCTCGCACAGCCGCTTGGTTTCCGCCATCGCCGCCGCCGAGACGTCGCACATCGCGACGTTGCAGCCCTCGGCCACCAGCTGGCGGGCGAGTTCGCGGCCCATGCCCGTGCCGCCGCCGGTGATGACGGCGATCCGCCCTGCGAGATCCTTCATGTCCTTGTCCTCCCGCGTTCGCTGCTTCTATTGTCGTAACACAATGCTTCTGGAAACTCTCCTGCCGCTCGGCAAGGTCGATCCCGGGTTGCGCGCGCCCGAGGTTCCGCTCGATCTTGCCAGCATCGGCGGCGAGGCGCGCCTGCTGGAGGAAATCGGCTACGACGGCATGGTCGTCGAGGAGACCAAGGACGATCCGTTCATCATCATGGCGTTGGCCGCCCAGGCGACGAGCCGGCTGAAACTGGCGACGTCGGTCGCCATCGCCTTCCCGCGCAGCCCCACCGTGACCGCCATGAGCGCGTGGACCCTGCAGAAGCTGTCGCGCGGACGGTTCACCCTGGGGCTCGGCACGCAGGTCAAGGCGCATATCGAGCGCCGCTTCGGCATGGCCTGGTCGCCCGCCGGCCCGTGGATCCGCGAATATGTCGGCGCGGTCCGCGCCATCTGGGACTGCTGGCAGAACGGCACGCCGCTCGACATCCAGGGGCCGCACTACAAGATCAATCTCACCGTGCCGCTGTTCAATCCCGGCCCGATCGAGCATCCGCACATCCCGATCCAGCTCGCCGCGGTCAATGCCTTCATGAGCCAGGTCGTGGGCGAGGTTGCCGACGGCCTGCGCGCCCATCCGGTCTGCACGCCGTCCTACATCGAGCAGGTGATGCTGCCCGCGGTTCGCGCCGGCGCGGCCAAGACCGGCCGGTCGCTGGCCGACTTCCAGGTCTGCATGAAGCCGCTGGTCGCCGCCGCCGCCAACGAGGAAGAACTCGTGGCCAAGATCCGCGACGTCCGGGCGCGCGTGTCCTTCTATGCGTCGACGCCGCAGTATCGCGCCGCGTTCGACCATCACGGGCTGGGCGATCTGGCCGACCGGCTGAAACTCCTGTCGCGCGCCCAGCGCTGGGAGGAGATGCCGCAGCACATCACCGACGACATCCTCCACACCTTCGTGACCGTCGGCACCTACGACACGATCGCGCGCAAGCTCAGCGACCGCTATGGCGGGGTCGTCACCCACTGCGAATTCTCGATTCCCGTGAAGGGCGCTGCCGACAAGGAACGCCTGCGCGAGCTGGCCAGGACCATCCAGGCGGGGAGCCCTGACAGGGCGCGCCGCGCCATCGCCGGTTAGGGCGTGTCGATGATCGCGGCCTGGTCGGCGGCGTCGAGCGCCTGGGTCGCGCCGGCCCGGATCAGTTCGGCAAAGCCTTCGTTGGGCACCATCACGGTGAGGCAATAGAGCCGGTCCGGCCCTGTATTCTCGACCACGTGTTCCATGCGCGGCGGCAGCACCAGCGTGTCGCCTTTCGCGACATCGTAGGTCTTGCCGTCGCAGTAGGCGCGGCCGCGGCCGCTCAGGACGTAGAACATCTCGTGGGCGTCCTGGTGGGCGTTGGGCGGGGTCTTGCCGCCGACCTCGAAGATCTCCACCACGGAGATGAAGGGCGTGTTGTCCACTACGGGATCGACCATCATCACGAACTTGTTCGTGTCGGACGGCGAGATGCGCGAGACCCGGCAGTCGCGGGCGCGGCGTAGGAGAGGCTGGTCCATGATGACTCCCGGTCGGCTGGCTAAGGTGGCGATCAGAGGGATGGGCAGCAACCAACATGCCAGTTGCCCGAGCAAAAGTCCGTGGCATGGATCATGCTGCGGTGGTCCTCAATAAGACGTGGCCCTCGATAGGAGAGGAAGCGTGACGGAAGATACCTGGCCGGTCGTGCTCGGACCAAGCGAACACAACGCCTGGCGGGTCAGCGGGGCTGAGGCCGACCTGGTGCGCCGGCCGGCCCCGGCACGGCCCGTCCGGCTGCAGGCCGAGCCCAAAGATTGCGTCATCGATCTCGCTCGCGCGGCGATGGTCGTCGTCGAGGCCCTGGCGCCAGCACGATGACCTGCGAGGTCGCGCCAACCGAGACCGTCTCCATGACGACGCGCGACGGCGTGCGGCTGGACGCCGATGTCTATCGGCCAATGGGCGGCGGCCCCTTTCCCGTGTTGCTGATGCGCCAGCCCTACGGCCGCAAGATCGCCTCGACGGTCGTCTATGCCCATCCGCGCTGGTACGCCCGGCACGGCTATATCGTTGCCATCCAGGACGTGCGCGGGTCTGGGACTTCCGAAGGCACGTTCAAGCTGTTCGAGAACGAGCGTAGCGACGGCGCGGATGCGCTCGCCTGGGCCGCCACGCTCGAGGGCGGCAACGGCCGGGTCGGCATGTACGGCTTCTCCTATCAGGCGGCGACGCAACTTCTGGCGCTGGCCGGCGCCCTCGATAAGGGCGGACCCAGGCCCGCCGCGCTCAGTCCGGCGATGATGGGCTGGGACGTGTTCTCCGACTGGGCCTACGAGGGCGGCGCCTTCTGCCTGCAGGGCGGCCTGTCGTGGGCGTTGCAGATGGGCGCCGAACGCGCCCGCCTGGCCGGCGACGTTTCAGCCTTCACGGCGCTGCGGGCGGCCGCCCGCAACCTGCCGCTTAACGAGGAACGCACGGCCTGGCCCGCCGTGCTTCAACGCCATGGCGCCTACACCCACTACGCCGACTGGATCGGCAACCCGGCGCCTGGTGGCTACTGGGATCGCATTTCACCGGCGGCGGCGCTCGCCGGCCGTACCGGCGATGTGCCCATGCTGCATGTCGGCGGCTGGTACGACCCGATGCTCGACGGCACGCTCGGCGCTTTTCGCGCCATGGCCGCCTCGCGCGCGCCGCAGCGGCTGGTGGTCGGACCCTGGGGCCATATTCCCTGGGGGCGTCGCACCGGCATTCTGGATTTCGGCCCCGAGGCATCGAGCCCGATCGATACCGAACAGCTGCGCTGGTTCGACCATTTCCTGAAGGATGCGGACAACGGTGTCGAGCGCGAGCCGCCGGTGCGGCTGTTCGATACGGGCGCGCGGTCATGGCGCGATTTCCCGGCATGGCCCGAACCGTCGGCAGAGGCCTGGCACCTCACCAGCAGTGGGCTGGCCGCCGCGCGGACCGAGGATGGGCGCTTGGCCCGCGAACTGCCGGCGCGACCCAGCGTCGACGTCGTGGTCCATGATCCGTGGCGGCCGGTGCCGTCGCTGGGCGGCCATGACGGCCAGCCGCCGGGGCCGCAGGATCGCAGCACCCTCGACGGCCGCACGGATGTCGCCTGCTACACATCGGCGCCGCTGGCCAACCCTCTACTTCTGGCGGGCTGTGTGCGGGCTGAGATCCATGTCGAGGCCGACGCTCGCACCCACGATCTTTGCGCTGTGCTGTCGCAAGTCACGCCGGACGGCCGCGCCGTCACCCTGACGCAGGGTTACCTGCGCGTGGCCGATGCCGACGCGCCCGGTCCGAGGATCGTCGCCATGCGCGCGCTCTGTGCCACCGTCCCGGCCGGCGCGGCCTTGCGCCTGTCCCTGCAGCCTTCGTCGTTCCCCGCCTTCGTCGTTAACCCCGGCACCGGCGCCGGCGACGCCGATGCACGACCGTTCGATTCGCGCATCATCACGCTGGCGCTGCACGGCGGCGGGGCGAGGGCTTCAAGAGTGATGCTGCCCGTGGAGAGGGCGTGATGCGCGTGATGGTCGTCTATGCCCATCCGGTCGAGACGAGCTTCAACGCGGCGATCTACGGTGTCGTGACCGAGACGCTGCGCAAGCGCGGCCACGATGTCGATGCGTGCGACCTCTATGCCGAGAGCTTTCCGGCCATCATGAGCCGCGAGGACCGGCTGCTTTATCACGCGATCCCGGCGAACCGCGCCTTGGCTGCGCCGTGGATCGAGCGGCTGGAGGCGGCGGACGCCTTGGTGCTGGTCTTCCCGACCTGGGTCTTCGCGCCGCCCGCCATCCTGAAAGGCTTTTGCGAAAAGGTCTTTTTGCCGGGCGTTGCCTTCAACCTGGTCGACGGCAAAGTGCGCGGCGCGTTGCGGCATCTCAGGCGGGTGGGCGGCGTGTCGACCTATGGTGGCACGCGCTGGCGCGCCTTCCTGGCCGGCGACCCGCCGCGCAAGCTCTTCACGCGCATGCTGCGCGCCTATGTGGGACCAGGCGTGCCGGTGTCGTTCATGGGTTGCTACGACATGAACCGCAACGATGAGAGGCGCTTGAAGGCCTTTCTCGAGCGCGTGCGCGCGGCCTATTCGACCTGGTAGAGGCTGAGGTGCTCATTCGGACCGCGGCTACTCTGCCGCCTTCCGGCTGGTGTAGTGGCGGGTCTGCTCGGTCTCGCCGTGCGCCGCCAGAAGCTCGAGCAGCATGCGGCGCATCAAAAGGCCCGGCTGGTCGGACGGCATGTGGCGCTCGACGCCCGAATTCATGTCGAGCGGCGCGTCGAAGTCGGTGCCCTCCAGCACCGCGCGGTCTTCCTCGGTCACCCTCCGGTCGAAGGCGATGATGTCGGCCGCCGGGGCCTGTGCCTCGGTGTCGTTGCGGAAGCAGAACTGCACCACCTGGCACGACCCGTCGCCGATCGGCGTCGCCGCGGTGACGATGATGTGGTCGAGGCCATTGGGATAGCGGATCTGCAGCCGGCGCAGGAACGGCATGTACCAGTGCGCCGTGATGTGGCGCACGGTGAAGGCGTTGTCGTCGCGCAGGTTCTTCTTCTGCAGCTCGGTGTTGAAGACGGGGACGTCGGAGCGGGCGACGAAGCCATGGTCGAAGCGCTCGATGGTGGGCTGCGGCGGATTGGGGTCGTTGATGTCGCCGAACGTCCGGCGATGCACGAAGTGGATATGCGCGTTGTCGAAGCTGTTCTCCATCAGCCGGAAGCCCGCGCAGTTCCACGGTTCGTAGAACTGGTCGATGCGGCGATAGGCGGGATCGGTCTCCTCAGTCCAGTCGGGAATCGGCGCCAGCGGCTCGTCGAGCGCCACCCAGAGGTGCCCATAGCGCTCGGTGCAGGCGAAGCTCTCGACGGCTGTGCCTTTCAAGCCGCCGGAGTCCGGCCGCTGCGGCACGCGCACGCAGGTGCCGTGGCCGTCATAGGCCCAGCCGTGATAGGGGCAGACGAGGGCATTGCCGTCGACCCAGCCCTTGCTGAGCTGCGCCGAACGGTGCGGACAGCGATCCGCCATGGCGGCATAGCGGCCGTTGCCGTCCTTCCACAGGACGATCCTCTCGTCGAGCAGGGTGAAGGGTTGCGGCCCCTGATCGACCAGGGCCGCCGGCATCACGGGATACCAGAAGCGGCGCAGCACAGGCTGTCGGGTGGCAAGCATCGCTGATCTCCCTCTACTCGGCCGCCGATGCCAGCGGCGGCGCGGCCGCCCCGTCGCGCCGCACCTCCGCCTCGCCATGCTCGGCCAGCAGCTTCGCCAGCAGGCGGCGCATTTCCAGGCCCGGCCGATCGGTCGGCATGTGCAGTTCGCCATTCATCGACAGCGGCACGTCGTCGTCGCAGGCGGCCAGGATGGCCATGTCCTCGTGCGTCACCTGGCGATCGAACTTGATCAGGTTCTCCGCCGGCGCATCGGCCTCGCTGTCGCTGCGCAGCAGGAACTGGATGACCTGCGAGCGCCGGTCGTCGATCGGCGCCGTCAGGGTCATGATGATGTGCACCAGCCCGTTGGGGTAGGTCACCTTCATCTTGCGCGAGAAGGGCATCCACCAGGTCTTCTCGTACTGCCGGATGGTGCGGTCCGACGCGATGCCGAGATTGGCCTTCTGGATCTCGGGATTCTTCACCGGCACGTCGGCATACATGACGAAGCCCGCCGGGTGCGGCTCCAGTCGCGGCTGCACCGGCTCGGGTTCGTCGACGATGCCGAAGCTCGCTTTGTGCACGAAAGCGAAGTGGGCGTTGTCGAAACTGTTCTCCATGATGCGCAGCCCCGGCGCGTCCCAGGGCTCGTAGAACTCGAAGACGCGGCGATAGGCCGGGTCGTCGTACTCGGGCAGGTCGGGGATGTCGCGCAACGGCTCCTCGAGGGCCACCCACACCACGCCATGGCGTTCGCTGCAGCGGAACGAATCGACGGCGATGCCCTTGCCGGGATCGCCGTCCGGCCGCTGCGGGATGCGCACGCAGCGCCCGTCGCCGGCGTAGGTCCAGCCATGATAGGGGCAGACGATGTTGCCGCCATCGAGCCAGCCTTGGCTCAGCCTGGCGGTGCGATGGCAGCAGCGGTCGATCAGCGCCGCGGGCGTGCCGTTGGCACCGCGGAACAGGACGAGCTTGGTGCCGAGCAGGGTGAAGGGCACGGGCGCGTCGGCCAGCCGGTCGGCCGGGATGACCGGGTACCAAAAGCGGCGCAGGACCTTCTGCTGGGTGACGAGCATCGTGTCTCCTGGCGATTTAGCCGTGCCGGAAGCGTGCCATTCGAACAGGCTGTTGCGCCAGCATTGATGAGAATTTGGTCCTGCCCATGATTTAGGCAGGCCGCTCGACCGCCGGGCAAGCCGTGGCAGTGAAGGCCTTCATCTTTCCGGGGTTCAGCAGGCCGAGCGGGTCGTTCTGCCGTTTGAAGGCGAGTTGCGCCGCGTCGATGGTTTTCATGCCGCCATCCTCCAGGATGAAGGTGTGCGGATCGGCCACCGGGCAACCCGCCGCCTCCAGCCAGGCGATGATCTCATAGAGTCGTTGTTCGCTCTTGAAGCGCACGAGCTGCAGGCCGAACGCCGCGACATGTCCGTCGAACTCGGGTGAACTCCAGATGCATTGGCGCCTCGTCGTCAAAGGCGGCGACGGCGCGTGCGATCTTGTCGAGATAGTCCGGGCCGTCGAACAGGCATTGCAGATAGGTGATCGCACGGTCGGCCTTGAGCGCCCACAGTGTCGTGTGGTTCCAGGTGAACTCGTAGAGCGGCGGGATGTCCGCAGCGTCTTCGCCGGCGGCACGCTCGAAGACGATCCTGCCGCCGCTGTCAGCGGCCAGCGTGGCGAAGGCTTCGCGCGAGGGATCGGCGATGAGGCAGAGCGCGACGGCTTGATCCTCGGGAAGATGCGCCAGCAGCGGCTTGAAATACTGCGCCGCGCCCCAGTCGAAGACGGAGATCAGCTTCTTGGTGATGCCGTCGGCCTCGCCGAGCGCGTTGCCGAAGGCAGCGGCGCGGCCGATATCGTCGAAGGCCACGATCGCCTCGTGCCACGGCCAGGTGCGCGCCAGCGGGATTTCTAGCTCGGTGATGATGCCGTTGGTGCCGTAGGCGTGGATGGCCTGCATGACCTCCTCGCCGCGCAACTCCAGCACGCGTGGCTTTTCCTCCATGGTGATCACGCGCAGCCCCAGGACGTTGCCGCGGCTGCGCAGGCCGCCGAACTGGATCGAGCCCACGCCGCCCGAGCCGCCGGCGATGAAGCCGCCGATGGTCGCCGTGCGCCGCGTCGAGGGATGGAAGCGGAGCTCCCAGCCCTGCGGCAGGCTATGGGCTTCGAGGTCAGCGAGCTTGAGGCCGGCCTGCACGCGGGCGACGCCGTCTTCCAGCGAGAGGAACCGATCGAGGCGGCCGAGATCGAGCACAACGCCGCCTTCCAGCGGCATCGCCTGACCATAGTTGCCGGTGCCGGCACCGCGCGGCGTCACCGGAATACGTCGCGCTATGGCAATAGGCGAGGGTGCGCACGACTTCGTCCTCGCTGGCGGGTGAGACCACGAGATCGCCGCGCACGCCCTTCAGCCGCTCGTTCAGCACCGGCGAGTACCAGAAGAAATCGCGGCTCTTCTGGCGCACCAGCGCGCGGTCTGTGATGCACTCGATCGGCGCCAGATCGTCCGCGACAGCCGGCCAGTCGTGGGTCTTCATGCCGCCGTCCATCGGCTCATCTTACCGGGATTGAGCAGGCCCTGCGGATCGGCCTCGCGCTTGAAGGCGAGCTGCAGGTCGGCCGATAGCACGCGCGCGCCTTTGTCCTCCAGGATGTAGCTGTGCGGGTTGGACAGCCGGATGCCGAGCGTCTCCATCTTGCGCACGACCTCCCACAGCCGCGCCGCATCGCTGTAGCGCACGACCTGCAGCGACGAGCAGTTGGTGCGGCCCTGCCGGCGCTGGAACTCGGCGTGCGCCATGACTTCCTCGCCGAACATCTCGTGCGAGGCGATCAGGGCCTCCACGTTGGCGCCCAGCGGAAAGATGGTCTGCAGGTAGGTGACGGTCTTGTCGATCTTGAGCGCCTGGAGGGTCGTGTGATTCCAGGTGTATTCGTAGAGCGGCGTGATGGCCCGATCCTCGACGTAGCGCCGCTCGAGCGTGATCGCGCCGCCCCGCTCGCGGACGAGGTCGCGCACCGAACCCGCGTTGCCGGCCGCGACCATGATCATGACGATGTGACTTCCCTCGGGGAGTACTCCTTCTTCCAGGCCACGGAAGTAGCGCGGCAGGGGCCACGCCATGAGGCTGTCGAGCTTGAGGAAGATACCGTCCGACTCGCCCAGCGCTTGCGCGAAATGCGCCGCCGCGGCGAAGTCGTCGAACGCCGCCACCATCTCGACCCAGGGATAGGCGGGCGCCAGTGCAAGCTCGACCTCGACGACGATGCTGGTGGTGCCGTAGGCGTGCAGCGCCTTGCCGATGTCGGCGCCGCGCAGCTCGATCAGCCGCGGCACGGGTTCGCAGGTGACCACCTTCAAGGCCAGCACCGAGCCCGCATCGCGGAGCTGCCCGTAGCGGATCGAGCCCACGCCCGCGGCGCCGCCGCAGACATAGCCGCCGACCGTCGCCTGCCGACGAGTTCGAGGGGAACATGCGCAGCTCCCAGCCCTGCTTTTGGCACAGCACATCGGCGTCGCCGAGGCGCACACCGGCCTCGAAGCGGCCGCGGCCGCGCTCGACCCAGAGCGTGCGATCCAGCCCGGCCATATCGAGCAGCACGCCGCCTTTCAGCGGGACCATCTGGCCGTAGTTGCCGGTGGCGCCGCCGCGCACCACCAGCGGCACGCCGAAGCGGGCGCAGGCGGCGGCCACGCGCACCACCTCGTCGACCGTGCGCGGCACGACGATGAGGTCGGCCGCCTTGCCGTCGAGCTCGGCCTTGAGGATCGGCGAATACCAGTAGAAGTCGCGGCTGCGCAGGCGGAGCTGCACGGGGTGATCGATCAGCTCCAGCCCGTCGAGCGCGCCGCGAAAGGCGGGATCGGTTGCGATCACGCCGGCGCGCCTAGAAGCCCGTCGAGCTCGCGGTAGTCGGGCAGGGAGGTGTCGATGGCCCGGCCGCCGCGCAGCACGACGCGGTCGGCCTGGCTGCGCGACAGCATCTCCGACATGAAGCGCGCCGACAGCAGCACCAGGTCGGCCGGCGCGCCCGCCTTCAGGCGCCCGTGGTCGTCAAGACCCATCACGTCGGCCGGCACGGATGTGAACGACGTCGGCCAATCGCCGAACGGATGGTCGAGATGGGCGATGCGCGTGGCCTGGGTCATCACCTCGAGCATGTCGTGATCGCCGAAGGCATAGAACGGATCGCGGCAATTGTCCGAGGCGATCGACACGGGGATGCCTTCGCCGCGCAGCTCGTGCAGCAGGGTGATGCCGCGCCAGCGCGGCGTGCGCCCGGCGGTGCGGCCCTGCAGGTACATGTTGCACATCGGCAGGCTGACGATGGCAATGCCGGCATGGGCGACGGCGCGCAGGGTATCGGCCACGAATTCGTCGGGCTGCATGGCCAGCGAACAGCAATGGCCGCACTGCAGCCGGCCCTTGAAGCCAAGCCGCTCCGCCATGTGCGCGATCTCGATCAGGGCCTTGGCGCCCAGATCGCCGCTTTCGTCGACATGCAGGTCCATGTCGAGGCCGCGATCCATCGCCATCCGGAAGAGGAGCTCCAGCAGTTCGCGGAATTCCTGGGGCAGGGCCTCGTGCCCGCCGCCGCTCAGGCGGGTGACGCAGCCCAGGATGCCGCCGGCATCGGCCACCATATCGGCGAGCCCTGCACCCTGGGGTTCGGCAAAGGCGTCCATCGGCATCAGGCTGGTCGCCTGCAGCTCGATCCGCCCGGCCCAGGCGTCGCGCAGCGCCTTGAAGACAGGCCAGGAAATCGCGGCCTGGGGTGCCAGCGAATTGATGTGCGTGCGGACGGCAACCGTACCCTGCGCCCAGGCACACTCCAGGCCGAATTCCATGCGCCGGCGCACGTCTTCGGCCGACCAGCGCGTCGAGCGGTCGCTCAAGGTGGTCCCGGCGGCGCCCAGAAAGCTGCCGTCGGGATTGGGCGAGCGCGGCCAGATATGGCCCTTGTCGAGATGGGTGTGCACATCGACGAAGCCCGGCCATACCAGGCCGCCCCGGAGGTCGACCGCCTCGGCTGGCGCCGTGCCGAGGGGCGCGATGGCGGCAATGCGGCCGTCCCTGATCTCGATATCGCAGCGGACCAGGCCCTCGAAATCGGGTTTGCCCGGCAGGCTGTCCTCGATCAGGCAGGCCTGCGCGCGCGCATCGGCCAGCCAGTAGTGCGGTCGATCGGCAATGTCGGTGAAGCCCATGCGCTTCATCTCAGTTCTCCCGGCGGATGGCGCTCTCGTGCCAGCGTCGCAGCAACAGGTGGGAAATCAAGCTGAGCACCAGGAAGATGACGATGCCGGCGCCCGACACCATGGCGAGCGCGGCAAACATGCGCGGGATCTTGAGCTGATAGCCCGCTTCGAGGATGCGGAAGGCCAGGCCCGAGGCGGTGCCGCCGGAGCCGGCGACGAATTCGGCGACCACCGCGCCGATCAGCGCCAGGCCGCCCGAGATGCGCAGACCGCCCAGGAAATAGGGCAGAGCGGCCGGCAGGCGCAGGTAGCGCAGCGTCTGCCATCGACTCGCACCATAGAGCTGAAACAGATTGATCAGATTGTGGTCGGCGGAATTCAGCCCAAGGATGGTGTTCGACAGGATCGGGAAGAAGGCGACGATCCAGGCGCAGATCAGCAGCGAGAGCAAGGTGTCGTTGACCCAGATGATGATCAGCGGCGCGATCGCCACGATCGGCGTCACCTGCAGGATGATGGCGTAGGGAAACAGCGAGTATTCCAGCCATTTCGACTGGGTGAACAGGATCGACAGGGCGCCGCCCACCAGCACCGCGGCCAGCAATGCCAGGCCCGTGATCTGCAGCGTGATCCAGAGTGAACCCGACAAGGTTCCCCAGTCGGTGATCAGGGTGCTGAAGATGCGCAAGGGTCCGGGCAGGATGTAGTAGGGGATACCGGCCTGCCGCACGGTGAACTCCCACAGGCCCAGGAAGACGAAGCCGATCACGATCGGCGCCAGGATCTTCTGCCAGCCGTTGGCGGTGAGGCCGAACCAGCGCCGCTCCTCGGCAAACACCGGACGCGCCTCGGCGTCGGTGCCTTGGGCGAGCGGCGCGGCCTGTCGCAGGGGCGTGGGGACGATCGTGTCGGTCACGCGGCGATTGCCTCCACAAGCTTCGCCGAGACGGCGCGGCAGGATGCAGCATAGTGTGGCGAGGTGCGGAAGGCCGCATCGCGCACCGCCGGCGCATCGATGGCCATGTCGGCGATGACCCGGCCGGGCCGCGCTGCCATCACCACGACGCGCTGCGACAGGTAGACCGATTCGAAGACGGAGTGCGTCACGAACACCACGGTGAAGCCCGCCTTCGCCCATAGCGCCAACAGGTCGTCGTTCAGCTTCTGGCGCGTGATCTCGTCCAGCGCGGCGAAAGGTTCGTCCAGCAGCAGGACCTTGGGCCCGGTCACCAGAGCACGCGCGATCGAAACGCGCATCTTCATGCCGCCCGACAGTTCGCGCGGATAGGCGCGCCGGAACGAGTCGAGGCCGACCGCAGCCAGGGCCGCTTCGGCACGCGCCGCCGCTTCTCGCGCCGCGACCTTCTTCAATGTCAAAGGCAGCATGACGTTCTGCTGCGCCGTCGCCCACGGCATGAGCGTCGCTTCCTGGAAGACGAAGCCCACATCGTGCAACGAACGGCCGTGCGTGTCGTGCTCGGTCGACCATTCGACACTGCCTGCGGTCGGCTCGCCCAGCCCCGCGATCATGCGCAGCACGGTGGACTTGCCGCAGCCCGAGGGTCCCAGCAGGCTCACGAACTCGCCGGCGTGCAGGTCGAGGTCGAGGCCGGTGACCGCGGTCGTGCCGTTGGAATAGCGCTTGGCGATGCCGCGCAAGCCGATCAGCGGACGGGTGGCGGGTGCGGCCACGGTTTTCGCCGCGCTGCTCGCCGCCCGGGGCATCACGCCTTCCCGACGCCCTTGTTGACGAACTCCAGGCTGTATCCCTTCTTGGGATCCATGCCCTTGGGCACGATGCCGACATCGGCCATCGATTCGTAGAAGCGCTGCCAGCGGGCGTCGGTCATCGCGCCGATGCCGAGCGTGAGCGCATCGCCCGACAGGACCATGCCGCTGTCGTTCATGACCTTGATCGCATAGGCGATCTTGTCGTCGGTCATCTCGGGGTTGTCCTTCTTGATCAGCGCATTGGCCGCTTCGATCGCCGCCCCGCCCTTGAGGTACTGCGCCCAGCCTTCGAGGCTGGCGGTGATGAAGCGCTGCACGAGGTCCTTCTTCTCGGTGACGAGCTTCCTCGAGGTCGAGAAGGTGGTGTTGTAGTTGTCGTAGCCGGCATCGGCGATCAGCAGCGGCACCGGATCGGCGCCGGCCTGGCGCATGGCGTAGGGTTCCGACGAGATGAAACCCTGCTGCACCAGGTTCTTGTCGGCCAGGAACGGCGCCAGGTTGAAGGTGTAGGGCTTCAGCTGATCGTCGCTGTAGCCGTACTTGGCTTTCAGGAACGGCCAGTAGGTGACCCTGCCGCTGGCGCCCACCAGGATGGTCTTGCCCTTGAGCTTCTCGAAGCTGTCGTTGCCCGAGCCGGCATGGGCGATCAGTACCTGCGGATCCTTCTGGAAGATGGCGCCGACGCAGAGGAACGGCAGGTCCTCCTTGGCGTAATTGAGGGCCTCCAGGCCGCTCGACATGATCATGTCGACCCGGCCACCCATCAGGAGCTGCGAGCCGCCGACCTGCGGCCCGCCCTGGCGCAGGTCGCACTCGATCCCGTACTTCTTGTAAATCCCGGCGGCGACCGCCTGGTAGAAGCCGCCATGCTCGGCCTGCGCGCGCCAGCTGGTAAGGTAGCTCACCTTGTCGAGGGTCTGGGCGCTGGCGGTCCGGCCCGGCAGCTTCACCAGGACCGACCCCGCGGCGGCGCCGGCCAGGCTCAAAGTGGCCCGGCGGGACAGTCGATATCGGGTCATTGCCATTTTAGGCCTCATCCTTTGCGCCGGCGCTTGCCTGGCTCTGCCGCATAAAAACGCAATTGCTATGCCACCCGCCTTCCTGAGCGAGTGGCCCTGCAGGCATGCCTATTTCTTGTGCAAGGGTCCGGCCCGCAGGGCAGCGAGCGGGTAGCGGTGGACTTCCTCGAGCAGCTTCACGAAGCGCGCGGCGGCGTGCTCGACCAGGAGCCTGCCGCGTTCGCCGTCGGCATCGGTGGCATCGCCGCAGGCCCCGGGCAGGCTGAGATCCTGGGTTTCCCAGCCGAAGCCGATGCTGCCTTCGGGGGTCAGGATCTCGTAGTCGCCCTCCATGTCGAGCGAGCGCGGCCGGAAATTGGCGAGCTTGTCGCGGCGCACCAGCTCGGGATGGAGATGCATCATGATCGAGGTCTCGACCGAGCCGCCATGGATGCCGTGCTTGAGTTCGCTCGCGGGAAACAGGCCGGGCGGCCGGCCGAGCGCGTAGGTGCTGGCCGTGACGACGAACATGTCGCGGCGCACGCGCAGGTCGCGCGCCACGATGTCGGAGATCTGCGGCTGACCGCCATGGCTGTTGAACAGCACCAGCTTGCGCACGCCGGCGCGCGCCACGCTCTCGCCGATCTCGGTCCACAACCGGATCAGCGTCTCGGCCGACAGCGTGAGCGTGCCGGGGTAGGAGATATGCTCGTTCGACTTGCCGATCGGCATGGCCGGCAGCACCGTCACCGGCAGGTCGGCGGGCACCAGCGCCATCGCGCGCGCCAGGATCCCGCGATTGATCGCCGTATCGACCTCGACCGGCAGGTGCGGGCCGTGCTGTTCGATCGCCGCCACCGGCAGGATGGCGATGGCGCTCGCCATGTCCGACTGCTGGAAATCCTCGGTGGTCATCTCGACCCATTGCCGTCGCAGTCGGGCTGACATGGACACGTTCCTCCGCTGTTTTGAATTCCATACTGCAAGCGCCTTGCCATGCCGACGAGCCCGGCCGCCCTCGTTGGCGCAGTGATTGCATCGGAATTGCCGAAAGTTGCCCTGCGGGGAGAGTTGCAGTGCAGGCGAAGTCTTCGACCGTCGCGGCCGAGCCCTATCCGTTCGAACTGCGGCCGGCCGAGTGCGGCCTGCTGATCATCGACATGCAGCGCGACTTCCTCGAGCCCGGCGGTTTCGGCGAGATGCTGGGCAACGACGTCTCGCAGCTCCGCCGCACCATCGAGCCCAACCGCCGGCTGCTGGCGGCGTGGCGCGCCGCCGGCCTTCTGGCGATGCACACCCGCGAGGGCCATCGGCCCGATCTCTCCGACCTGCCGCCGTCCAAGAAGATCCGCGGCCGAGCCAAGACCTCGATCGGCGACAAAGGCCCGATGGGTCGCATCCTGGTGCGCGGCGAGGCCGGCCACGACATCATTCCCGAGCTCTATCCCGCGCCGGGCGAGCCGGTCATCGACAAGCCCGGCAAGGGCGCCTTCCACGCCACCGACCTGCACTCGATCCTGCAGCATCGCGGCATCACCCAGCTCGTCGTCACCGGCGTCACCACCGAAGTGTGCGTCAACACCACGGTCCGCGAGGCCAACGACCGCGGCTACGACTGCCTGGTGCCGGAGGATTGCGTCGGTTCGTACTTCCCCGAGTTCCAGGACATGGGCCTGAAAATGATCAAGGCGCAGGGCGGCATCTTCGGCTGGGTGGGCAACTCGGCCGATATCGTCGCGGCGATCGGCAAGGGCTGAGCGAGGCGCCGTACGGAGACTTGAGCAAGCCAGGAGGAGAGCGACATGGCTGTCACGACCGCGGACTTCAAGCCCAAGCTTTGGGTGCCAGGCGACTGGAATGCGTTCTTCGGCTTCGGCACCAACATCCTGGTCAACATGCTGGTGCTCACCGGCCTGCTGCGCTTCGTGCTCAAGATGCCGGACGAGCTGGTGTTCGGCCGTATCCTCCCCGCGACCGGACTGATGCTGTGCCTGAGCACGGTATACTACGCCTGGCTCGCCTGGCGCCTGGCCAAGCAGACCGGCCGCACCGATGTCTGCGCGCTGCCGTCCGGCATCAGCGTGCCGCACATGTTCGTGGTCGTGTTCGTGATCATGCTGCCCATCCTGATCACCACCAAGGATCCGGTGCAGGCCTGGGAAGCCGGCCTCACCTGGGTGTTCGTGCAGAGCTTCGTGCTGATGGGCGGCGGCTTCATCGCGCCCTACATCCGCAAGATCACGCCGCGCGCCGCCCTGCTGGGCTCGCTGGCCGGCATTTCGATCACCTTCATCTCGATGCGTCCCGGCGCGCAGATGGTGATGACGCCGGTCATCGGCCTGGTCTGCTTCGCCGTCATCATGGTCGACTGGTTCGGCGGCGTGCGCTACTTCAAGGGCCTGCCGGGCGGCCTGGTGGCCATCATCGTCGGCGCCCTCATCGCCTGGGGATCGACCCTCCTCGGCTTCAACTATGGCGGCCTGACCCCCGAGGGCCTGAAGGCCGCGGTGTCGAGCTTCGGCTTCTCCTATCCCATGCCGGCGGTCGGCCATGTCTTCGGCGGCTTCCAGTTCATCGGCGTCATATTGGTGACGGCGATTCCCTTCGGCATCTACGACCTCGTCGAAGCGATGGACAATGTCGAGAGCGCCGCGGCCGCGGGCGATTCCTTCCCGACCACCCGCGTGCTCACCGCCGATGGCGTCGTCAGCCTGATCGGCTGCCTGATGGGCAATCCCTTCATCAACGCCGTCTATATCGGTCATCCCGGCTGGAAGGCGATGGGCGGCCGCATCGGCTACTCGGCGGCGACCGGCGTGCTGGTGATCGTGCTCGCCTGGTTCGGCGTCATCGCGCTGATGATGGCCCTGATCCCGGTCGTCGCGATCCTGCCGATCCTGCTCTATATCGGCATGCTGATCGGCTCGCAGGCGTTCCAGGAAACGCCCATGCGCCACGCACCGGCGATCGTGCTGGCGCTGGTGCCGCAGATCGCGGCCTGGGGCAAGCTGCAGATCGACAGTGCGCTCAACGCCGCCGGCACCAATGCCGCTGCGGTGGGCTTCGACAAGCTCGACCAGACCGGTGTGCTCTACCAGGGGCTGGAGATCCTGGGCGGCGGCGCCACCCTGGCCGGCATCGTGCTGGCGGCGATCACCGTGTTCATCATCGAGCGCGACTTCGTGAAGGCGGCGGCCTTCGCCGCTGCCGGCGCCGTGTTCACCTTCTTCGGCCTGATCCATGCCGAGGCGCTGGGCATCGGCCGCACGCCGTCGATGGTGGTGAGCTACCTCGGCATCTCCGTCATCCTGCTCGCCTGCTCGCGGTACGCCGGCCTGGCGCCGCTGCCCGGCGAGGCGTCGCGGATGCACGGCCACGGCGATCCTGCCGCCAAGCCCGCCGAGTGAGGACGCGGCGCGGTAGCCGCCGCGCCCCCGCCGGTTAGCCTAGTCCGCGGCTTGCGCCTTCTGCGCGTCCGCCGGTGTGATGCTCTTCATGGTGCCGCCATAGCGCTCGGTGAAGGCCGTGGTGTCGATCTCCTCGAGTTCGACCTCGCGATTGAGCACCTGCTCCTTCCATTTCAGCAGCTTGGGATGCGCTTCCTGGAATTCCGGCATCACTTCCCTGGCAAACAGCTCCAGCGATTCGCAGATGTGCTCGTGCGTGTTCTTGCCGGCCTGGTTGAGCAGCACGACCTGATCGATGTTGGATGACTGGAACCTGCGCAGCTTGTTGCGGATCGTCTCGGGCGAACCGATCAGGCCGCCGCGCAACGCCGCCGCATGGGCCTCCGGATTGGCCTTCTTCCACTTGTTGTACTCATCCCACATGTTGACCGTGCCGGCGGGCGGCCGCCGGCGGCCGGCAGCCTGGCCGTAAAAGCGCAGCGAGAACTGGAAGAAGGTGTCGCCGTCGGCCCGCGCGCGGGCTTCCTCGTCGGTCTTGGCGCACATGAAGAACGAGACGAGGGCGATGTTCGGATTGGTCCTGTAGTCGGCGAGCTTCTTCTGACGCTTCACGAAGGCATTGTAGTAGGCGTGCACCCAGGCGTGCGCCGCGTCGGCGGAGACGAACTGGAAGCCGAGCGCGCCCATGCCCCATTCGCCGCATTTGGCCAGCGTCTCGAGCTGCGAGCAGGCGACCCATAGCGGCGGGTGCGGCTTCTGCATTGGCTTGGGCAGCACGTGGCGCAGCGGCATGTTGAAGTACTTGCCGTGGTGCTCGCTCGGGCCGTCCTTGAACATCGGAATGATGGCCTGCACGGCCTCTTCGAAGATCTCCCGCTTGTTCTCGATGGCGACGCCGAACGGCTCGAGCTCGGTGATGGAGGCGCTTTCGCCCATGCCGAATTCGCAACGGCCGCTCGACAGCAGATCGAGGCAGGCGACACGCTCGGCGACCCGGGCCGGATGGTTGGTGGTAAGCTGCAGGATCCCGTGTCCGAGCCGGATCTGCTTGGTGCGCTGGCTCGCGGCCGCCAGGAACGACTCCGGCGAGGGCGAGTGGGAGTATTCCTCGAGAAAATGGTGCTCGACTTCCCACGCGTAGTCGTAGCCGAGCTTGTCGGCCAGTTCGAGTTGGCTCAGCGCATTCTGATAGAGCCTGTGCTCGTCGCCCTCCTTCCAGGGTCGCGGCAACTGCAGCTCGTAGAAGATGCCGAATTTCATGCGCTGATCCTTCCTGAATGTTGTTGTGAAGCCGTCGAGCACGGGACGGCCGCGCACTTCGGCCCGCGCTGGCGTCAGTCGATCTTGAGATCCGCCTTCTTGACGAGATCGCCCCATTTCTTGTCTTCGGCGCGCATGAAGGCGCCGAACTCCTCGGGTGTGCTCGGAGCGACTTCGGCACCCAGCTTGGCGATGCGCTCGACGACGTCGGGCTCATCCAAAGCGCGCTTGATGTGCTCGCTGAGCAACCTGATCCGGTCGGGTGGGGTGCCGGCCTTGACGACGATTCCGTTCCAACCGGTCACGTCGAAGTCGACCAGGCCCGGTATGCCCGACTCCGACACGGTCGGCAGGTTGGGCATCACGGGCGAGCGCTGCTTGCTGCTGATGGCAAGCCCTCGCACCATGTTGCTGTTGATCTGCGAGGATGACGAAATGACGTCCGTGAAAGTGGCGTCGGTCTCTCCCGACACGACGCTCATCAAGGCCTTCGCGGTTCCCGTGTACGGCACGTGCTGCGCCTTGATGCCGGCCTCCACCTTCAACAATTCGAAGCCCATGTGAAAGGAGCCGCCGACGCCCGCCGAAGAATAGGTCAGGGGGTTCGTGCTGCTCCTTGCGTATTCAATGAGCTCCTTGGTGGATCCGATCGGGAGCTTGTTGTTGACCACCAGCAGGTTGGGATAGCTCGTCGTTCGAATGACGGGCACGAATTCGGCCAGCGGCTTGAACGTCATATCCTTGTACAGGTGCGCATTGATGGTCATCAGGCCGATATGGCCCAGCATCAGCGTATAGCCGTCGGCAGGCTGCGACAGGACATAGGCGGCGCCGACGTTCCCGTTGGCGCCGGCGCGGTTCTCGACGACAACGGGCTGACGCAGGGAAACCTGGATTTTCTCGCCAACGATGCGGGCCACGACATCGGAGGCGCCGCCCGGGCCCGTCGGCACGACGAAGCGGATCGGATGGTCGGGATAGGTCTGTGCACCCGCAGATGATGCCAAGGTCGCCAATACGGCAGCGATCGCCAAAGCAGTTTTGAACGCCATCGAACGTTTCCACTCCCGGCCGCCTTGTTCTTTGAGTGCTCAGGCTGGCGCATGTGCGCCCACAGCGAGCGCCTCGGAACGAGGAGCCTTGCGTGCCTTGACCTTGGGGTCAACTGCTGTCGCCTGGTACCCGCTGCCGGACTCGAACCGGCACGGCCCTTTCGGGCCTCGGGATTTTAAGTCCCGTATGTCTACCAATTCCATCAAGCGGGCACAGAAAGCGGCGGCGACCTTAGGGGTGGCCCGCAAGCCTGTCATCCCGAGCGTAGCAGGGAACTTTGTTGCCCTGAAGGCTAGTGCCGAATCCCGCGACCATGCCGCCTTCGACCATCGCGCGTAACAGGCCGGCGGCGCGGGCGGGGGCCTGATCGTCGCCGGTGAAGGGCGCGACGGCCTCGCAGAGTTCGGGGAAGGGACGACCCTCGACCAGCGCGTCGAGCATCGCGGCCTCGTCTTCCTCGAGCGAGCGGAAGTTGGAGACGAGCTCGGGCCGCCAGATCGCCCAGCGCGTCGGCTGACGGGCGCGCTCGACCTCGAGATTGCCGGGCTCGACCTCCTCGCGGCGCTGCCAGGCCTGCGGCGCGTCGAAGGCGAGCGTCAGGCGCCGCAGCGAGGGCAGGGGCGTGAAGGCAAGCGTCTCCCACGCCTCGGGCGCCAGCGCCATCAGCGCGTCGGCGGTGACGGGCGCCACATCGGGCGAATCGAAGGCCTCGCCCAGCGCCCATTCGAAGCGCGCCATCTCCGCCGCCGCCGGCGTGCGGCTGTAGGGCGGCGTCGCGCTTAGAAAATCCGCCAGGTCTTTGCCGTACCAGCGGATCGACGGATGGTGCGACGGGTGGGCGGCGATATAGGCCCGCGCCATGTGGTCGAAATCGGCCGGACCCGCCATCGCCATCAGGCCGGGATAGTCGTTGGTCAGGGCCTCGATCAGGCGCAGCGCATAGCCGTCGCGATAGACGTCGAGCAGCGTGATGCGGTCGGCCTTCCTCGTGTCGCGCACCGCCGCCTGGAACGAATCGTCGCTCGCCAGCAGGTAATCCTGGAAGGCGCGCTGCAGGTCGCCCAGGGACCCGACATTGGAGCCGGCGTTGGTCTTCATGCGGCGCGGCGCGCGACGCCGGCCGCGATGCCGCGTGCGATGTCGAGCTCGGCCAGGAGCTCGTCGTAGGAAGGGATGTCGTCGTCGCGCTCGATCATGGTCGGCACGCCGGGGAACAGCTTTACCGCCTCCTCATAGAGCGCCCACACGTCGGGCACGATGGGATGGTCGTGGGTGTCGATGATGTGGCTGCCCTTGTGGGTGTGGCCGGCGAGATGGAACTGCCGCACGCGCTCGCGCGGCATGGCGCGCAGGAACGCGAGCGCGTCGAACTCGTGGTTGAAGGCGCTGACATAGACGTTGTTGACGTCGAGCAGGATGTCGCAGTCGGCGCGCCTGGCGAGCTCGGCGATGAATTCCCACTCGCTGAGTTCGGAGGCGGCGTAGGTGACGTAGCTCGACACGTTCTCCAGCACCAGCCTTCGGCCGAGATGGTCCTGCACGGCCAGCACGCGCTCGGCCGTGTGATCGAGCGCCTCCTCGGTGTAGGGCAGCGGCAGCAGGTCATGCATGTTCTGCCCGCGCAGGCCGGTGAAGCAGAGATGATCGGAGACCCACAGCGGCTGCACGCGTTCAACGAGTGCCTTGAGATCGTCGAGATAGCCGCGGTCGAGCGGATCGATCGAGCCGATGCTGAGCGACACGCCATGCAGCGCCATCGGATAGTCGCGGCGGATGCGATCGAGCCAATGCAATGGACCGCCGCCCGGCACCATGTAGTTCTCCGACAGCGCCTCGAACCAGCTCACCTTTCCGGGGCTGGCGACGATCTCTTCGTAGTGCTCGGGCCGAAGGCCCAATCCGAAGCCGATTTCGTTGGCGCACATGTCGTCGAACCTACTCTCTCTCGAAAGCGTGGACGTCCGCGATTTTTCCCGATGCCCGCTTGCTCAGCGCCTCGCACATCGCACAGTGAAAGAAAATTCGGCGATCATGAAAATGCACTTTCGGCGAAAAACAGCGGTGGAAGAATCAAAACGCTCATCAGAGAAATACATAATATATGCAAATGCACAAACAATGCGGATCAATTCATCAGGAAGTTCCGAGACTTAACAAAAGCGATTCGATTTATTTGCGTCGCGTCGTGCAACACGTGCGGATTTAACGAAGAACATTCGCGATGAAAAGAATCCGATTCCTCACTTCAACTGCTTCCGTTCATCCTTGAATAGATTCCGAAACTGCATCTAGCATCGTGTCGGGAGCGCGCAGATGCCTGCAAGCTCTTTGAGAATCTCACGAAGGGGAACATCATGATGCGTATGCTTTCTTTGTCAGCGTTAGCAGCAGCGGCCGCGGTGTGCGGCGCCACGTTTGCAATCACCTCAGCCACGGCTCAGACAGCGTCGAGCACGACACCCTGCGGACCGGTGACTTACTCGGTGGCGGAACAGAAGAACGTCGGCATTCCGTGCACGGCGCCCACTCCGCAGTCGGCGGACGGCAAGACGGCGGCCTGCGGTGTGGAAACCTATTCCGTGGCCGAGCAGAAGTATGTCGGCGTGCCCTGCACGCCGCCGACACCGCAGTCGGCGGACGGCAAGACGGCGCCCTGTGGGATTGTCGCCTACTCGGTGGCGGACCAGAGGAACGTCGGCGTTCCTTGCCCGGCCAAGTAGCCGCGGAGTCGAATCGCGCCGCGATCTGCTGAACGGACCAAGCCATCGGGCGCTGCGAGAAATCGCGGCGCCCGAACTTTTTCGGCTCGGCCGATCGCTTGGCCAGCGCCGCACCCGAGGCTTCTCGCCAGGCCATGTCATTAAGAGCGCAAATGCACACATGATGAGGTACATTTCCCCGGCTTTTCCACATTGTATAGTGGAATATAGAGCCGCAGACAGAAACCTCTTGACTTGTAAATGCACCAGATGTGCGAAGTGAAGTTATCGCCCTTTGTCTACGCATCAAGCCCATAAAGTCGGGCTTTTTCCTTGCAGTCTTAGGCGCGTTGCATATGCAAATTGAGAGGGACGGCATTTAGGATGAAAAGAATCCCCGCCGTCGGTTCGACTCCGTCCGATCATCCTTGAACTGCTCCAGAAAGTACGTCTAGCATCCGGCCACGGGCGAGCAGGCAGCTGCAGCTCGCTGGGAGTTTCACTAAAAGGGGATAAACCATGATGCGTATGCTTTCCTTGAGCGCCTTGATCGCCGCGACCGCGCTGTGCGGCGCCACGATCGCAACCGCCCAGACAGCGGCGCCGGCCGCGCCGGCAGCCGCGCCGACACAGCAGATGACCTCGGACGGCAAGCCCTGCGGCGCCGTCGCCTACTCGGTGGCGGAACAGAAGTACGTCGGCATTCCGTGCAATGCGGCGCCGACGCAGACCTCCGACGGCAAGCCCTGCGGGCCCGTCGCCTATTCGGTCGCCGAACAGAAGTATGTCGGCATTCCGTGCAATGCGCCGTCGCAGCAGACCTCGGACGGCAAGCCCTGCGGCGCCGTCGCCTACTCGGTGGCGGAGCAGAAGTACGTCGGCATTCCCTGCGCGACGAAGTAGCAGCGATTTGAGATAAAAATCTCGGGCGCCGCGAGCGATCGCGGCGCCCGAACTTTTTTGGCGCAGCCGCAGCCTAGAGAACCTTGCCGCCCTGCTTGGTGCAGCTCACGACGTCCGTGGTCTCGGTCCAGCCCTGGCCCTTGCAGGCATTCTGGCCCTTGCAGGACGACGAGCCCATCTTGCAGGCGCTCTGGCCCTTGCACGCATTGACGCCGCTGCACTTGACGCCGTCGGCGTGCGCGGCGGTGGCGAACGAACCGGCGGCGAAGATCGCGGCGGCCGCCGCGAAGACAGTACGCTTGGTCATGGTGAGTCTCCCTCGCTGTCGACGCAACGGCGACGCGCCGCTGCGGCAGGACCGAGCCTGCATGCCACCTACGCGCGATGCCAACTCACCGATCAGTTCCGCCAGGTCACGCTTTGGTGAAAAGGTGAAGTCGGCGGTGCGCGCGCCAATGAAGAGGGCGCCGCAATCGCTTGTGGCGCCCTTCCCGGTCGTTCGATCGATCGTGGTGGCTACTGGACGACCTTGCCGCCCTGCTTGGTGCAGCTCACGACGTCCGTGGTCTCCGTCCAGCCCTGGCCCTTGCAGGCGTTCTGGCCCTTGCAGGACGACGAGGCGCCCTTGCAGGCGCTCGTGCCCTTGCACGAGTTGACGCCGCTGCACTTGACGCCATCGGCGTGTGCGGCCGTGGCGAAGCTGCCGGCGGCGAAGATCGCGGTCGCCGTGGCGATGAGGGTCTTTCTGGTCATTCGTCTCTCCCTAGGTACATCCCAAGTGGCGGCAAACGGCGCGCCACAGGCGAACCATGACTCCTCGCTCGCTCACCGGGAAGTCAGGGCTAGGCGACGAAGCGTGATTTTCCGATCACCGCTGCGTGAAGCGGGCCGGTGAAAGGGCCGCCGCGCTCACGCCAAGCCCGGCGATGTCGGCGGGCATGCCCTTGCCCAGCGCCAGGCTCGCCGCGAGCCGCCCTGCGGACTCGCCCGTCTGGATGCCATAGCCGCCCTGGCCGGCCAGCCAGAACAAGCCCTCGACCACGGGGTCGTAGCCCACCACCAGGTTCTTGTCGGCGACGAAGCTCCTGAGGCCCGCCCACTTGTTCTTGATGCGCCGGATCTCGAGCGTCGTCGCCGTCTCGATGCGCTCGACGGCGACGGCGATGTCCATCTCCTCGGGCTGGGCGTCGCAGGGCGGCGACGGCGTCTCGTCGGCCGGCGAGGCGAGGAACTGGCCGACCTCGGGCTTGATGTACCAGGTCTCGTCGAAGTCGATGACCATCGGCAGATGCACGAGGTCGAGGCCCGCCGGCGCGTCGAAGGTGAAGGCGGTGCGGCGCTTGGGCACCAGCCCGACCGGCCTGGCGCCGGCCAGAGCGGCCACGAGGTCGGCCCACGCGCCCGAGGCGTTGACGACGGTCTTGGCGGCGACGCTCTCGCCGTCGCGCAGGCCGATCTTCCATTGGCCGTCCTTGCGCTCGAGCGCCGTGATCTCGGCGTCGAGCCGCAGCACACAGCCGGCCGCCCGCGCGCCGCGCAGGAAGCCGCCATGGATCGCCGCCACGTCCATGTCGTCGGCCTCGGGCTCGAAGATCGCGCCGCCCGCCGCCGCCTCGGGCCTGAGCAAAGGCTGCCGGCGGAGCGTCTCGGCGGGGTCGAGCCAGCGCACGCTCGGCACCAGCCGGGCATAGTCGGCGGCGGCCTTCTGCAGCGCCGCCTGCTGCTCGGCGCGGCCGGCGATCAGCGCGCCGCGCGGCGTCAGCAGCGGATGGTCGGCGAAGCCCGGCGGCGGCTTGCGATAGAAGCGGCCCGACGACACCGTGATGGCGCGGATCTCGGCGCTGCCGTAGGTCTCCGAATGCAGCGCCGCCGAGCGGCCGGTCGTGTGGTAGGCCGCGACGTGCTCGCGTTCCAGCACGATCACCCGGGCGTGCGGCGCGAGATGATAGGCGGCGGAAACCCCGGCAATGCCGGCGCCGACGATGGCGAAATCGAAATCCTGCATGAGCCTCACATTGCAAGGTCGCGGCCGGGCCTGCAATAGTCGCGCCCACGGATCGAAACGCCATGAACATCGCCCATCTGCTGCTGGGATCGGCCCGCGAATTCCGCGACCTGCCGGCGCTCGCGCGCGGCGACGCGCCCCATCTCAGCTATCGCGACCTGTGGCGCAAGGTCTCGGTGATGAGCATGCATCTGCGCGTCCGCTTCGGCCTCGAGCGCGGCGACCGCGTGGCCTTCGCGCTGTCGAACTGCGTCGAATCGATCGAGGTCATGTACGCCATCTGGCATGCCGGCCTCTCGGCGGTGCCGATGAACGCCAAGCTGCATGCCCGGGAATTCGCCTTCATCCTGGCGGACTCCGGCGCCCGGCTCTGCTTCGTCACGCCCGATCTCGCCGCCACCATCGCCGAGGCGGCGAAGGAGGCGCCCGCGCTCAAGGAGATCGTCGACGTCACGACGCGGTCCTACAGCTTCATGGAGGTCGGCGATCCCATCGCGCTCACCGAATCCGAGCCGACCGACCTCGCCTGGCTCTTCTACACGTCAGGCACCACCGGCCGGCCCAAGGGCGCCATGCTCACGCATCGCAATCTTCTGGCGATGACGCTCAACTACTTCGCCGATGTCGACCGGCCGCCGCCCGGCGGCTCGATCGTGCACGCCGCGCCGATCAGCCACGGCGCCGGCCTGTGGAACTTCGCCCTGCTGGCGCGCGGTGGCGTGCAGGTCTTCCCCGAGAGCGGCAAGTACGAGGTGCCGGAGACGGTCGCGCTGATGAACCGCTGGCCCGACTGCAGCATCTTCCTGGCGCCGACCATGGTGAAGCGCCTGATCGAGCACGGCAGCGTGTCGGAGCTCCGGCCCGAGGCGCTGCGGCTGATCACCTATGGCGGCGCGCCGATGTACGTCTCCGACCTCAAGCACGCCCTCGATCTCCTGGGCGACAAGCTGGTGCAGATCTACGGCCAGGGCGAGAGCCCGATGACCATCACCCATCTCAGCCGCGAGATGCATGCCGATCGCGGGCACCCGCGCTGGGAGCAGAGGCTGGCCTCGGCCGGACGGCCGGACTCCTGCGTGGCGGTGCGCGTGGTCGACGAGGACGGACGTTCGCTTGGCGTCGACGAGGTCGGCGAGATCACCGTCAAGGGCGACACCGTGATGGCGGGCTACTGGAACAATCCCGAAGCCACGGCGAGGTCGCTGCGCGACGGCTGGCTGTGGACCGGCGATGTCGGCGCCTTCGACGAGGAGGGGCTGCTGACCTTGAAGGACCGCTCCAAGGACATGATCATCTCGGGCGGCTCCAACATCTATCCGCGCGAGATCGAGGACGTGCTGAACCTCCATCCCGCCGTCGCCGAATGCTCGGTGGTGGGCCGCCCGCACCCGGAATGGGGCGAGGAGGTCGTGGCCTTCGTGGTGGCGCGCGACGGCAAGCCGCTCAAGCCGGCCGAGCTCGACCAGCTCTGCCTCGACAACATCGCCCGCTTCAAGCGGCCCAAGGACTACAGGTTCATCGAGGCGCTGCCCAAGAACAACTACGGCAAGATTCTCAAGACGGAGCTGCAGGAAGCTGCTTTAGTGTCTTCGGACCGCGGGCCTCCAGGCCCGCTCATGAATGCGGGCCTGGAGGCCCGCGGTCCCATAGAGGAGGAAAAGACATGGGCAGCATGATCGACTTCAAGCGTCCCGACGGCTCGACCTGCAAGGGCTACCTCGCCGAGGCGGGCAAGGACAAGCCGGGCATCGTCGTCATCCAGGAATGGTGGGGGCTGAACGACCAGATCAAGAGCGTGGCCGACCGCTTCGCCGCCGCCGGCTACAACGCGCTGGCGCCCGACCTCTACAAGGGCCGCGTGACGCAGAAGCCGGACGAGGCCAACCACATGATGAGCGGGCTCGATTTCGTCGGCGCCTCCGACCAGGACATCGCCGGCGCGGTGAAGCACGTGGCCGGCATGAGCCGCAAGGTGGGCGTGATGGGCTTCTGCCTGGGCGGCGCGCTGACCGTCGCCGCGGCGGCGCGCGTGTCGGGCATCGCCTGCGCCGTGCCGTTCTATGGCGTGCCGCCGGGCCAGCTCGCCGATCCGGCGAAGATCAGGATCCCGCTGCAGGGCCACTTCGCCAACACCGACGATTGGTGCACGCCGCAGCTCGTCAACGACTTCGAGAAGGCGATGACCGCGGGCGGCAACAAGCCCGAGATCTTCCGCTATGACGCGGCCCACGCCTTCGCCAACGAGAAGAGCCCGGCCTACGACGCGCCCTCGGCCAAGCAGGCCTGGGAGCGCATGATGGCGTTCCTGGGTCGACACCTCTGAAGAGGTGTCATCCCGAGCGCAGCGAGGGACCTTTCCTGCTGCCTTAAAGGTCCCTCGGCCTTCGGCCTCGGGATGACATCTCGCGCGTTCGGCCTCGCCATCGTCGGGCTGGGCGCCTCGCTCGCCCCGCTCGACATCGCCGTCAACGTGGCGCTGCCGGCGATCACCGCCCACTTCCGGCTGGCGCTGGTCGACGTGCAGTGGCTCGTCGTCTGCTACGTGCTGGTCTACGGTTCGCTGATGCTGGTGTGCGGCAAGCTGGGCGACCTGTTCGGCCATCGCCTGATCTTCCGCATCGGTCTCGGCGTGTCGGCGATCGGCTGCGCGGCCTGCGCCGCCGCCCCCGACTGGCCGCTCTTCCTGCTGGCGCGTGCGGGGCAGGGGGTCGGCACCGCGCTGGCGCTGTCCTGCACGCCGGCGCTCGCCACGTCGCTTTATCCCGAGAGCGGACGGACCCGGGCGCTGGCGGGCTTCGCCAGCACCATGGCGATCGCCGCCGCCGTCGGCCCGCTGCTGGGCGGCGCGCTGGTCGAGTTGTGGGGCTGGCCGGCGGTCTATTGGATACGGGTGCCGATCGCGCTGGCAGCCCTTGCCCTGTCGGGCCTGCTGCCGTCGCCCAAGCCGGACCCGCGGCCGTTCGATGCGCTGGGCGCGCTGATGCTCGCCGCCTGCATGAGCGCCTTCCTGCTGTCGCTCGTGCTGTCGCAGCGCCGCGACGTCCCGGGCCTCTGGGCCGGCGCCTTGTTCGCCGCCTCGCTCGTGGTGCTGATCGTCTACGTTCGCCGCGCCAATCGTGTGCCCGAGCCGATCATCCGGCCCGGCCTGTTCGCCGATTCAGCCTTCGTCGTGCCCAACGTCATGAACGTGCTGGCCAGCCTGGCGGGCTTTTCCATCCTGCTGCTCACGCCCTACTACCTGGTGAACGTCCTGAAGCTTTCGGCCCTCGAGAGTGGCCTGGTGCTGGCGCTGGCCTTTGCCGGCAGCCTGACGGGCGCACCCGTGTCGGCCTTTTTCGTCCGGCGTATCGGCCAGCGGCCGACGGCGTTCGCCGGCGTGGCCGTGGTCGGGCTCGGCCTGCTGCCGCTCGGCTTCACCGGCGCAGCGACGCCGGTCGTCGTCGTGGCGCTGCTGCTGATCGTCGAGGGCGTCGGGCAGGGCCTGCTCACGGTCGCCTATACCGATATCGTGACGGCCACGCTCTCGCCGCGCGATCGCGGCGTTGCCGGCAGCCTTGCCCTGCTCACGCGCACCCTGGGCATCGTGAGCGGCGCCTCGGTGCTGACGGCGCTGCAGGCGCGGGGCGCGGGCGATCTTGCGGGGCTGGAAGGCTTCCTCGCCGGCTACCGCTTCGCCTTCGTCGCGGCCGGCGGTGGCCTGCTGCTGGCGCTGGCGCTCTCGCTCCTCGTGCCGCGCGCCTGGTCAGGGAGGATCTGATGCTTGCCGTCCGCCTGGTCAAGACGTCCATGGTCGCTTCGACGGCGCTGTTCGCGCTGCTCGTGGCCTTCAACAACATCGTCGACTACGGCTCGAACTACGCGTTCGTGCGCCACGTGCTCAGCATGGACGAGACCTTTCCCGGCAACGCGCTGATGGGACGCGCGATCACCACCCCGGTCGCGTGGCACGCCGCCTACTGGATCATCATCCTGTTCGAAAGCACGACCGGCGTCGTGCTCGCCGTGGCGGCGGTTCGCCTCGCCCTGAACCTGCGGGCAAGCGCTGCCCGCTTCAATGCGGCCAAGACGCTCGCCGTGGCCGGCGCCGGCATCGGCTTCCTGCTGTGGTTCACCGGCTTCATGGTCGTGGGCGGCGAATGGTTCCTGATGTGGCAGGCCAAGGCCTGGAACGGCCAGCAGGCGGCCTTCTGGTTCTACATCACGCTGCTGGCGGTCATCATATTCGTCAACCAGCCGGACGGTGACCTCGACCGCGATTGAGGCGACGGCACGCCGTCAGGGCAGCTTGATGTCGCCCTTGGTGATGATCTCGCCGAACATCCGGGTCTCGACCGCAATGCGCGTGCGGAAGTCGGTGGGATTGAGATAGGTGACGCGCGAGCCGCCGTTGTGCATCTTGGCGATCACCTCGGGCGAGCGCAGCGCTTCGGCGATCGCCTTGTCGAGCCGTGCGACGACCGACAGCGGCGTGCCGGCCGGGGCCAGGATGCCGAACCACGAATCGCCGCCGTCCTTGCCGTAGCCCTGCTCGCGCAAGGTCGGGATGTCGGGGAAATCCGGATGACGGACCTCGGCCAGCATGGCGAGGCCGATCACCGTGCCGGCCTTGACGTGCGGCAAGGCGGTCTGGTCGAACTGCGCCTGGACCTCGCCCGCCACCAGGGCGTTGGTGGCCGGCGCGCTGCCGCGATAGGGCACGTGGGTCATCTTGATGCCGGCCTCGAGGCTCAGCATCTCGCCGAACAGGTGGGTGATGGTGGCCAGCCCCGACGAGCCGAAGTTGATCTTGCCCGGATTCGCCCGGGCGTAGGCCACGAACTCCGCGACGGTCCGCGCCGGCACCGAGGGATGGACGGCGAAGACGCCCCACGACGTGCACATGCGCGACACCGGGATGAAGTCCTTCTCGGGATCGAACGGGATCGGCTGCAGGTGGCGGGTGATGCAGAGCATCGCCGTCGTCGTGGTGAGGAACGTGTGGTTGTCGACCGGCTGGTTCTTCACGAACTCCGCGCCGATCATGCCCGAGGCGCCGGCCTTGTTGTCGAAGACCACGGGCTGGCCGAGGCTTTGCGCGGCGTGCTCCATGACGATGCGCGTCGAGATGTCGGTCGGGCCGCCGGGCGGATAGGGGATCACCACCTTGATCTGGCTGACTGGGCCAGTCCTGCGCGTGCGGCGCGCGACGGGCGCGGCAAGGGCCGCCAGGGCGGAGGCGGTGAAGGCGCGACGACGCATGGTGTCCTCCCGAAGCTTCATTGTTGGGCCGAGGATTCCATGCGGCCGGCGGGCGCGCAATGACGGCCGTCCAGCCCCATCGGCCCCGGCTTCACAACGTTTAACAAGTTCTTCGCCTCTTTAACGAGCGGTTCGCGTTCGGGACTCTAACTTCGACATGCAAGCTCGTGCGCAGCTTGTGCCGCGCTGGTTCGATCATTTGGCAAGACGCGGTCCATCCTTCGCACCCTTGTGATCAACAGTCTCAGGAGTGGCGATGGAACTGAAGCTTCCCGGCCTTATCAAACTCGCCAGTACCGGCCTGCTGGCGTCGACGCTGCTTGTCGGTACCGCTGCGGTGGCACAGGAGCCGGCGCGACCGGAGCCGGAGGCCTTGCCGCCCATCGCCCGCTGTGCCGAACTTTACCGGCTGTACTGGGAATATGTCGGGGACTGGGTCTTCTACGCCGACGGCAACAGGCCGGCTGTCGAGCTCGGGAATTATCACTGCCAGATAGGTCGCGTGGACGAGGGCTCGCGCGCGCTGGAAGCCGTGCTGCGGCGCAACAAGATGCCCTTCCCCAAAGAGCTGCCGCCGGACGGTTCGCGGCACTCGCTGGCGGAACGGTCGGGATGGTGATCCGGCTGCGATGCGGCGGCCTTCAGCGGGCATTCCGGGAATATCGCGACGGGAATGTCCGAAACAATCGTGTCCCTGAGTGCGTTGATCGTTTGTCAGGCGAGAGGACATCACGGTGGAATTGAAGCGCCGAGGATTCATCAAGCTCACCGGTGCCGGCCTCGCAGGGTCGACGCTGGGCGCCGTCGGATTTGGCCTGTGCGGCGAGGCCATGGCGGCGGCCGTCCGACCCTTCAAGCTCGCGGCCACGACCGAAACCCGCAACACCTGCACCTACTGCGCGGTCGCCTGCGGCATCCTGGTCTACAGCGCCGGCGATCGCGCCAAGAACGCGAAGTCGAACATCATCCATATCGAGGGCGACCCGGATCATCCCGTCAACCGCGGCACGCTCTGTCCCAAGGGCTCGGCGCTGCTCGATATCGTTCATGCGCCGACCCGGCTCAAGGAGCCGAAATACCGCGCGGCCGGCAGCAACGAATTCAAGCCCGTCTCCTGGGATTTCGCGCTCGACCGCATCGCCCGGCTGATGAAGCAGGATCGCGACGCGAACTTCATCGCCAAGAACGCCGCCGGCAACACGGTCAACCGCTGGCTCACCACCGGCATGCTGGCGGCTTCCGCTTCCTCGACCGAGACCGCCTACCTCACGTGGAAAACCGTCCGGTCCATGGGGATGCTGGTCTTCGACAATCAGGCCAGAGTTTGACACGGACCGACGGTGTCCAGTTTGGGCCCAACATTCGGTCGAGGCGCGATGACCAACACCTGGCAGGACATCAAGAATGCCGATGTCGTGCTGTGCATGGGAGACAATGCGGCTGAAGCCCATCCGTGCGGCTTCAAATGGGTGATCGAGGCGAAGATCGAGAACCACGCCAAGGTGATCGTGGTCGACCCGCGCTTCACCCGCACCGCCTCGGTCGCCGACGTACTATGCGCCGATCCGCCCCGGTACCGACATCGCCTTCCTGAGCGGCTTGATCCGCTTCCTGCTCGAAAAGGGCGCGATCCAGCGCGAGTACGCGCGGGCCTACACCAATGCCGGCCTGATCGTGCGGGAAGACTTCGGCTTCGAGGATGGCCTGTTCACGGGTTATGACGAAGAGCATCGCGCCTACGACAAGTCGACCTGGCACTACGAGCTCGACGAGCAGGGTTATGCCAAGGTCGACGACAGCTGGCAGCATCCGCGCTGCGTGATCAACCTGCTGCGCAAGCATGTCGACCGCTACACGCCCGAGATGGTGTCGCGCATCTGCGGTACGCCGCAGGAGAAGTATCTCGAGATCTGCGAGCTGATCGCCACCACGGCGGCGCCCGACAAGGCCCTGACCAACCTGTTCGCGCTGGGCTGGACGCAGCATTCGATCGGTTCGCAGAACATCCGCACCATGGCGATGGTCCAGCTCCTGCTCGGCAATATCGGCATAGCGGGCGGCGGGATGAACGCCTTGCGCGGCCATTCCAACATCCAGGGCCTGACCGACGTCGGCCTGATGTCGAACCTCATGCCGGGCTACTTGACCTTGCCGAGCGACGCCGAGACGACCTTCGAGGACTACATGAAGACGCGGCTGTACAAGCCGCTGCGCCCGGGCCAGATGAGCTACCTGCAGAACTACCGGAAGTTCTTCGTCAGCTTCCAGAAGGCGATCTACGGAGACGCGGCGCGGGCCGACAACGACTGGGCCTACGACTGGCTGCCCAAGCTCGACAATGACGGCTACGACATCCTGCGTGCCTTCGAGATGATGGCGAAGGGCGAGATCAACGGCTACATCTGCCAGGGCTTCAACCCGCTGCAGTCGTTCCCCGACCGCGGCAAGAGCCGCCGCGCGTTGGGCAAGCTGAAGTTCCTCGTCGTGATGGATCCGCTGGACACCGAGACGTCGCGGTTCTGGCAGGACTTCGGCCCGCAGAACCCGTCCGATCCGGCCAAGATCCAGACCGAGGTCTTCCAGTTGCCGACGACCTGCTTCGCCGAGGAGAACGGCTCGCTGGTCAACTCGGCGCGCTGGATGCAATGGCACTGGAAGGCGGCCGACGGCCCGGGCGCAGCCCAATCCGACATCTGGATCATGACGGGCATCTTCCACCGCATGCGCGAGATGTATCGCAAGGAGGGCGGCGCTTTCCCCGACCCGATCCTCAACCTGACCTGGAACTACACCAATCCGACCAGCCCGGACCCGGAGGAGCTGGCAAAGGACATGAACGGCTACACGCTCGCGGACCTCAAGGACGCAAGCGGCGCCGTGGCGTTGCGTGCCGGCCAGCTGCTCGACACTTTCGGTCAGCTGCGCGACGACGGCACGACCACGTCCGGCTGTTGGATCTACACCGGTTGCTACACCGAAAAGGGCAACCAGATGGCGCGCCGCGATGCGTCCGACCCGCGCGAGCAGGGCATCGCGCCCAACTGGGCGTGGGCGTGGCCGGCCAACCGGCGGATCATGTACAACCGCGCCAGCGCCGATCCCGCCGGCAATCCCTGGAACCCCGCCAAGCCGGTCATCCAATGGAACGGCAGCCGGTGGGTCGGCGTCGACGTGCCGGACTATGGACTGACCACGAAGCCATCCGACGGCGTCGGTCCGTTCATCAACAACACCGAAGGACTCGGCCGCCTGTTCGCCCTCGACCAGATGGTCGAAGGCCCGTTCCCCGAGCACTACGAGCCCTTCGAATCACCGGTGCCGAATGTCCTGCATCCCAAGGTCCAGTCGAATCCGGCGGCGCGCGTGTTCGCCGATGACCGGGCGGCCTTCGGCACCGCGCGGGACTTCCCGTACGTGGCGACCACCTATCGCCTGACCGAGCAGTTCCACTTCTGGACCAAGCACGCGCGCATCAACGCGATCCTGCAGCCGCAGGAATTCATCGAGATCGGCGAGGTCCTGGCCAGGGAAAAGGGCATCGAGCAGGGTGGCTGGGTGCGTCTGACCTCCAAGCGCGGCGTGGTCGTGTGCAAGGCCTATGTGACCAAGCGCATCAAGCCGATGACAGTGAATGGCGGCGCCACGCACGTGATCGGCGTGCCGATCCATTGGGGATTCACCGGACAGGCACGCAAGGGCTACGGCGCCAACACGCTGACGCCGTGTGTCGGCGACGCCAACGCGCAGACACCGGAATTCAAGGCATTCCTGGTCAATATCGAAAAGACCAGTGCGCCCGCGCCGGAGGGGACGGCCAATGTCTGACCTGCAATCCCAGGACTATATCCGCCGTTCGGCCTCGACCCTGACCCCGCCGTCCGCCCGCCGCCACGAGGAGGAGGTGGCGAAGCTGATCGACGTCACCCGCTGCATCGGCTGCAAGGCCTGCCAGGCCGCCTGCATGGAATGGAACGACCTGCGGGGCGAGGTCGGCTATTTCGAAGGCTCCTACGACAATCCTTCGGACCTCGACCAGAACACCTGGACCCTGATGCGTTTCACCGAATGGGAGAACGAGCAGGGCAATCTCGAGTGGCTGATCCGCAAGGACGGCTGCATGCATTGCGAGGACCCGGGCTGCCTCAAGGCCTGCCCGGCGCCGGGTGCGATCGTGCAGTACGCCAACGGCATCGTCGACTTCATCAGCGACAACTGCATCGGCTGCGGCTACTGCGTCAAAGGCTGCCCGTTCGACATCCCGAGGATCAGCCCGGTCGATCACAAATCGTACAAGTGCACCCTGTGCTCCGACCGGGTCACGGTCGGACTCGAGCCGGCCTGCGTCAAGGCATGCCCGACCGGCGCGATCATGTTCGGCTCGAAGGCCGACATGACATCGTGGGCCGGCGAGCGCGTCATCGACCTGAAGTCGCGCGGCTTCGAGAATGCCGGCCTCTACGATCCGCCGGGCGTGGGCGGCACGCACGTGATGTACGTCCTGCACCACGCCGACCGGCCGTCGCTCTATGCCGGTCTGCCCGACAGGCCGCGCATCAGCCCCCTCGTCGAGGTCTGGAAGGGGATCCTGAAGCCGCTGGCGCTGGCCGGCATCGCCTTCACGGCGCTCGCCGGCTTCTTCCATTGGGTCGTCGTCGGGCCCAACGAGGTGCAGCCGGAGGATGAAGCGCGCGCCCGCGATCTCCTCGATCAAGCGGAGGGACCGAAATGACGCGCCCCCGGGGAACGCTGATCCGCAACGCCACCGCGTCGCGCATCAACCACTGGATCACCGCCGGCTGCTTCGTGCTGCTGCTGCTGTCGGGCCTGTCGATGTTCCATCCGCTGCTGTTCTGGCTCTCCGAGCTGTTCGGCGGCGGGCAATGGACGCGGGCGATCCATCCCTGGATCGGCGTCGTGCTGCTGCTGAGCTATGCCGGGATGATCGTGCAGTTCTGGCGCGACAACGGCTGGAACAGGGATGACGTCGCCTGGATGCGCGCCATCGACCGCGTGCTGGTGAACGAGGAGGAGGGCGTGCCCGAGGTCGGCCGCTTCAATGCCGGCCAGAAATTCGTCTTCTGGGCGATGGCGCTCCTGGTCCCGGTGCTGTTCTTCACCGGCATCGTGATCTGGGAAGTCTATTTCTCGTCCTACACGACGATCGAGCAGCAGAGGATCGCCGTGCTGATCCACTGCCTGGCGGCAGCGGCCGCGATCATCGTCTGGATCATCCATGTCTACGCCGCGATCTGGGTCCGCGGCTCGGTCCGCACGATGACTCAGGGCTATGTGACCCCGGGCTGGGCCTGGCGGCATCACCGCAAGTGGCTGCGCCGACTGGCGGCGACCGGCTCGGTCGGCCCGCGGCCACGCAGCTGAGGGGGAGGGATCGACGCATGAGGCAAGCCCAGGAAACGCAGACCGGCAAATGGATAGGCAGTCAGCAGGGCGGCGTGAAAGCGCCCGAGGCGCTGATCCTGCCCGACCCGTCGACGCGCTTCGCCCGCACGGCCGCCCGGTTGGACTCCTTGTCGGCCGGTCATCCGATGGGGGAGTGGCTGGAGTTCATGGCCCGACTCGCCGAGGCGCAGCACGTCATCGCGGGTGCGCTGGGGCCGATCGCCGGTCCGGGCCGGGCCGCGATAGAGGTCGCCGTCGAGGCGCGCCTGCCGGTGCTCGCGGCGGAAAGCTATCCGCGCGATCCGGCCTGGCGCGACGGCCTGGCCATGCTGATCGATAGCCGCAGCGTGAGAGCGATCCCGGCGCCGGCGCGGGCCGCCATGGCAAGCCTGCGCGACCGTGGAGCCGAAGCGGTCGAGGACCTGGCCGACGACTTCCTCCGCGGCCGTGTGAAGGCGGCCGACATGAGCGCCGCGCTCTACGTGGCGGCGGCGCTGCAGATATATTTCACCCGTCTCGCCGCTTCCTTGCCGGCGTCGGACCTGCGTCTCCTTCCCCAGCGCGGGCTCTGTCCCTGTTGCGGCTCGACGCCGGTATCCGGCGTGATCACCGAGCCGGGCCGGGCGATGGGCGCCCGCTATCTGCATTGCTCGCTCTGCGCCACCGCCTGGAACCACGTGCGCGCCGTTTGCATCACCTGCGGGAAATCGGGCGGGGTGGAGCTGCGGGAAATCGAGGGCGATCCCGGCGCCGTCAAGGCGGAGACCTGCGACGACTGCCAGACCTATGCGAAGATGCTCTACCAGGCGCGGGACCTGAAGGTGGATCCCTTCGCCGACGATCTCGCGACGCTCGGCCTCGACCTTCTGGTCGCCGAAGCCGGCTGGCTGCGCCATGCGCCCAATCCGTTGCTGCTCATCGGGTAGCGCGACCATCCGTCATCCCGCCGGAGCGCGAGCGCAGCGTCCAGTGCGCGCGTCAGTGACCATGCTCTTGTCGACGCTCGACGAAGGTCCCTCGACTCGCGCCCCTGGGTGGCGCGCCCCCGCGAAGATGACGGAAGCCGCCTACAGCATCGACAGTTCGTAGCGCCGCACCAGGCGGTAGAGCAGAACGATCGGCAGCAGTGTCACGACAATGAGCGTCGAGGCCGCTGCCGTGGCGATGCCGGCGCCGCTGCCTTCGAGCGCCTGGAACATCACCACGGTCATGGTGCGCCACGGGCCGCTATAGAGCACGACGGTGGCGCTCAGCTCCGACGCCACCGTGACCCAGGTCAGCACCACGCCGCTCAGGATGCCGCCCAGCATCAGCGGCACGACGATGCGCAGGAAGGTCTGCAACGGCGAGCGGCCGAGGCTGATCGAGGCTTCCTCGAGCGAGGCGTCGATCTGGTGGACGATGGCGCTGGCCGAGCGCACCGCGAACGGCACTTTGCGCACCGTGTAGGCCAGCACCAGGATCAGCGGCCCGCCGGTCAGCACCAGCAGCCCGCTGTTGAACGACACGACGAAGCCGATGGCGAGCACGGTGCCGGCGACGGCAAACGGCAGGGTGGCCACGACGTCGAGCAAGGTGGCGACACCCGAGCGGAAGCGCGTCACGACATAGCCGATCGGCACGCCGACCAGGGTGACCGAGGCCGCGGCCAGGGTGGCGAAGATCAGCGTATTCGCCAGCGGGCGCAGCGAGCGGTCGAACAGCTGGCTGAAGTTGGCCAGGCTGAAATTGGGATGCAGGACGGGTCCGCGGAACTCCAGGAAGGACAGCACGACGATGGCGAAGAACGGCACCAGGGCCAGGATGACGATGGCCCAGCAATAGACCGCTGCCGCCGCCTGCAGGCCGCGTCCCACCTTGAGGATCGGCGGCGCCTGCCGCGCGTTGGTGGCGAAGCGGCGGGCCGACAGGAAGCGGCGCTGCACCAGCAGCACCCCTGCCGTCATCAGGATCAGCAGCACCCCCAGCACGCCCGCCGAGGCCGGGTTGGGCGCGGTCTCGCCGATGAAGAGCTTGAAGGCCTCGACGGCGAAGATCGGCATGTCCTCGGCCAGCACGAAGGGCACGCCGAAATTCTCCAGGGTCTCGATGAACACCAGCAGTGCGCCGGCCAGCACCGCGGGCAGCACGATCGGCAAGGTCACGGTCCACACGGTGCGGCGCGGCGAGGAGCCCAGGCCCTGCGCCGCCTCCTCCATGGAGACGTCGACCGCCTTGAAGGCGGCGATGGTCGGCAGCAGCACGTAGGGATAGAGCGTCAGCGTGTAGACCAGCACGATGCCGCCCGCGCCGTAGATCGAGCCGAAGCCCACGCCCCACGACTGCAGCCATTGCGTCACGATGCCGGAACGGCCGAGCAGCAGGACGATGGCGTAGGCGCTGACGAAGGACGGCAGGACGAGCGGCAGCGCCGCCAGGGCGAGGATCGCGGCCTTGCCGGGGATCGGCAGCCGCGCCAGCGCAAAGGCGAAGGGCACGGCCAGCGCCGTCGTGATCACCGTTGCCGCGAAGCCGATGCCGAGCGTGTTCAGGATGGCGGTGCGGTAGAACGGCCGGCCCAGCATCTTGGCGTAGTTGGCCAAGGTCAGCCGCTCGCCCTCGGGATCGAGCAGGCTGGCGCTGAACACGTTGAACAGCGGATAGAGCAGGAACAGGCCAAGGAAGAGGAAGCCCAGGGCCGCGATGGCGAGCGGCAGGCGCTGGCCGTAGGGGATCGACAGGGGGATGGCGAGCCTCACGGCAGCACCGTCAGGCGCGTCGGGTCGTAGGCCAGCCTCACGGCATTGCCCACCTGCACCTGGTACTCCGGCGCGTCGAGCAGGGCGGCCTTGAGGATCGTGCCGTCGCCCAGACGTACGTCGAGGCGCACGATCGGCCCCAGCAGCTCGACCCGCGCCACCGATCCGGACAGGACTGGCCAGCTCCCCGGCGCATCGGCGGCGAAGCGCAGCGCCTCGGGCCTGAGCGACACCATTCCGCCGCCGCTGCGGCCGACCACGTTCGCCGGCACGAGGTTGGTCGTGCCCATGAATTCCGCGGCAAAGCGCGAGACCGGATGACGGTAGATGTCGACCGGGATGCCGACCTGCTCGAGGCGACCGGCGTTCATCAGGGCGATGCGGTCGGACACCGACATCGCCTCCTCCTGGTCGTGGGTGACGTAGATCGCGGTGATGCCCAGCGACTTCTGCAGCTCGCGGATCTCGGTGCGCATGCTGACCCGCAGGCGCGCGTCGAGGTTGGAGAGCGGCTCGTCGAACAGCAGGACCTGCGGACGGATGACCAGCGCGCGGGCGATGGCGACCCTCTGGAGCTGGCCGCCGGAGAGCTGGTGCGGCCAGCGCCCGCCGTAGCCGGTGAGCTGGACCAGGGCCAGCGCTTCGTCGACCCGGCCGGCGATCTCGGATGCCGGCACCTTGCGGGCCTTCAGGCCGTAGGCGACGTTGCCGGCCACCGTGAGGTTGGGAAACACCGCATAGTTCTGAAACACCATGCCGATATCGCGGGTGTGCGCCGGCAGGCGGTCGATGCGCTGCGCGGCCGAAGCGGATCTCGCCGCTGTCGAGCTCGCAGAAGCCCGCGATCATGCGCAGCAGGGTGGTCTTGCCGCAGCCGGAGGGGCCCAGCAGGGTGAAGAACTCGCCGTCGCCGACTTCGAGATCGACGCCGTCGACGGCGCGCACCGTGCCGAAGGTCCGGCTGACGCCGGAAATGACGATGCCGGCCACTCAGCGCGAATCCTGGAGGACGTCCTTGATCTGCTCCAGGGTCTTGGTGCGCTTTTCGGTCCAGCCGTCCTCGTCGTACTTGACGAGCTTGACCTGCGACAGCGGCGGCAGGCCGCCGGGCAAGTGGGAAAGGTCGAGATCGTCGCGCGTCGGCCGCCGGAAGGTGGCCTTGAGGATCATCTCGCGCACATCCTTGCGGTTGATGTAGTCGACGTAGACCTTGGCGTTCTCGGTGTTGGGGCCGCCCTTGATGATGGCGACGCCCTCCATCGAGGCGGTCGTGCCGTCGGCCGGATAGATCACCTTGACCGGCGCGCCGCCCTGCGCCCACAGCGGCCCGGCATATTCCAGCGAGATGCCGAGCGGATACTCGCCGTTGCCGACGCCCTGGAAGACCAGGGACGAGCGGTTGAGCACCTTCATGTTCTTGAACAGCGCGGCCACCTTCTTCCAGCCCGCCTCGCCGCCGCCCCACAGATCGACCAGCATGGTGACGGTCTGGTAGGCCGAGCCCGAGTTGGCCGGATCGGTGAAGGCGATCTTGCCCTTCCATTTGGGATCGAGCAGGTCGGCCCAGCTCTTCGGGCCGTCGGCCTCGGGCACGATCTTGGTGTTCTGCAGGATCACCAGCAGGTGCAGGTTGTTGCCGATCCACAGATTGTCGGGGTCGCGGTATTCCGCCGGCGTGGCGGCGATGTTCTTGGAGGCGTAGGGCTCGAACAGCGCCTTGTTGGTCTGCAGGAGCGAGCGGCTGACGCCCCAGATGATGTCGCCCAGCGGCCGCGCCTTCTCGGCCTGCAGGCGCCGCATGACGACGCCCGACCCCGCCGCCACCGGCTCGACCTCGATGCCGGTCTCGGCCTTGAAGGCGGCGAACACCAGATCGTTCAGCGTGCTGTCGTTGGAGGTGTAGACGACGAGCTTCTTGGCCGCCTGCGCGCGGGTCGGCAGGGCGAGCAAGGCCAGCGGCAGCGCAGCCGCGAAAGTACGACGAAACATGATCCAAAACCCCCAGACGACTTTTCGCGCGGGAGCATTTCACGGGTCGCCCCTTCTGTCATCCTGAGCGAAGCGAAGGATCTCATGCCGGTGGCGAGCGGCGATGAGGTCCTTCGCTGCGCTCAGGACGACAGGATTAGCTATATGCACTAATGTTGTTGCGATGAGGCGTTTCTCAAACATTAGCGTGGCGTCCGTCTTCAAGGCGTACCCGCCCGGCATCCGCGCCAAGCTCATGGCTCTGCGCGAGCTGGTGTTCGACACCGCCGAGAAGACGCCGGCCGTGGGCCGGCTCACCGAGACCCTGAAATGGGGCCAGCCCAGCTATCTCACCCAGGAGACCGGCAGCGGCACGACCGTGCGCATCGACCGCCTGAAGGCAGCCGACGGCTACGCCGCCTACTTCCATTGCCAGAGCGGCCTGGTCGAACAGTTCCGCGAGCTCTATCCCGACACCTTCACCTACGAGGGCAAGCGCGCCATCGTGTTCGGCGTCAGAGCGATCGCGTGCCGGCGAAAGAGCTTCGTCACTGCATCGCCCTGGCTCTCACCCATCACGCCCGAAAGAAGAAGCCGAAACCGTGAGCACCATCGTCTATTCCGCCCGCCGCATCCTCACCATGAACCCCAACCGTCCGTTCGCCACCCACGTGGCGGTGCGCGACGGCCGCATCCTGGGGGCGGGAACGCTCGACGAGCTCAAGGGCTGGGGCACGCTCGAGCTCGACGAGCGGTTCGCCGACAAGGTCATCCTGCCGGGCTTCGTCGAGGGCCACAGCCACGCCTTCGAGGGCGGCGTGTGGAAGTTCCCCTATGTCGGCTACTTCGACCGCATCAGCCCGGAGGGCCAGCGCTTCAAGGGGCTGAAGAACATCGACGAGGTCGTGGCGGCCTTGGCGACCTTCGAGAAGACGCTGGCGCCGGGCGCGTCGCTGCTCGCCTGGGGCTTCGATCCGATCTATTTCGGCGGCCGGCGCATGGATCTGGGCGACCTCGACAAGGTCTCGACCGATCGGCCGGTCGTGGTGATCCATTCCAACTTCCACGTCGCCAACGCCAACACGCCCGTGCTGGCCAAGGCCGGCATCACGCGCACCACCAACGTGCACGGCATCGTCAAGGACGCCAAGGGCGAGCCGACCGGCGAGCTGCAGGAGATGGCGGCCAAATACATGGCCTATCGCGCCGCCGGCGTGGAGCTGGCGGCCGTGCTGTCCGACGAGCAGGCGGTGTGGCGCTTCGCCCGGGTGGCGCAGCTGGCCGGCGTCACCACGGCCACCGATCTGCACAACGAGCTGCCCGAGAGCACGGTCGAGGGTTACCTCAAGGCCACCGCCTCCGACGATTTCCCGCTCCGCCTGCTGCCGGCCTTTGCGGCGGCCTCGGTGCCGCCCGAGCAGGGCATCCCGCGCCTGCAGGCGCTGATGAAAAAGAACAACGAGCGCCTGCGCTTCCAGCTCGTGAAGATCGTGACCGACGGCTCGATCCAGGGCCTGTCGGCGCGCATGCGCTGGCCGGGCTATTACGACGGCACGCCCAACGGCGTGTGGAACGTCGGCCCTGACGACATCGACCGCCTTCTGCTCGCCTGGCATCGCGCCGGCTTCCAGGTGCACATCCACACCAACGGCGACGAGGCGTCGGAGGTGGCGATCGAGGCGGTCGAGCGCGCGCTGATGGACGGCGCCGCGCTGGGACCATCGCCACACGCTGCAGCATGCGCAGATGGCCGATGCCGGCCAGTTCCGCCGCATGAAGGCGCTCGGCATGTGCGCCAATCTGTTCGCCAACCACCTCTTCTATTGGGGCGACGTGCATTACGCCAAGACCTTGGGGCCGGAACGCGCCGAGCGCATGGATGCCTGCGGCACGGCGCTCGCCACCGGCGTGCCCTTCGCCATCCATTGCGACGCGCCGGTGACGCCGATCGGCCCGCTGTTCACCGCCTGGTGTGCCGTCAACCGGCTGACGGCCTCGGGCCGCACCCTGGGCGAGGCGGAGAAGATCTCCGTCGCCGAGGCGCTGCGCGCCATCACCTTGGGCGCGGCCTACACGCTGAAGCTCGACGAGGAGCTGGGCAGCATCGACGTCGGCAAGCGTGCCGACTTCGCCATCCTCGACGACGATCCGCTGGCCGTGCCGCCGGAGAAACTGAAGGATGTCGGCGTATGGGGTACGGTCCTGGGCGGCAGGATTTTCCAGGCGCCCGCCAAATGAATGCAGTGCATGCATCCCTTGAAATAAGACTGGTTTTTCGGGCGCTATGGCGCCCGATTATCTAATTTTATTGCGCACTGAACCGCGGCCCCGGCAATGAATCCGATCCCTTTCACCGTCATCGGCGGTTTCCTGGGCGCCGGCAAAACCACGCTGCTCAACCGCTTGCTGCGCGGATCGACGGGACGGCGGTTCGCGGTGCTGGTCAACGACTTCGGCACGCTCGACATCGACGGCAGCCTGGTCGCCGATCACGGGGGCGATACGATCGCGCTCGCCAACGGCTGCCTGTGCTGCACGATCGGCGATTCGCTGGTGACGACGTTGCTGGCATTGCTGGATCGGCCGGAACGCTTCGACCATATCGTGGTCGAGGCATCCGGCGTGGCCGACCCCGGCCGCGTCGCCGATCTCGCCACGCTGGAAACCCGGCTCGCCCGCGACGGCGTGATCGTGGTGGTCGATGCCGCCCTGGTGCGGGCGCGTGGCGCCGATCGTCGCGTCGGCGACACCATCACCCGCCAGCTTGCCGCGGCCGACCTGCTCGTCCTGAACAAGATCGACCTTGCCGACGATCTCGCCGCCCTGCGCTGCTGGCTGTCGACCCATTCGGCGGCACCGGTCCTCGAGGCCCGGCACGCCGATGTGCCGCTCGACCTCCTGTTCGGGTTGGATCGCCACGGCGAGGCAGCCGGGCCAGCGGGCGAGGGCGCGGCGGACGGATTCGCGAGCTGGTCCTATCAATGGTCCGAGCCGGTCGAGCGCGAGGCCCTGCTGGCGATGCTGCGCGATGCCGTCGGCGTGCTGCGCGCCAAGGGCATCGTGCGCTTCGCTGATGCCCCGGACCGCCGCTCGGTGGTGCATCTCGTGGGCCGCAGGCTCGACGTCAGCGACGGTGGACCGTGGAACGGTGATGCGGCGTCACGACTGGTTCTGCTGGGAACGAAGCCCGGGCTGCGCGTCCCGGCGTGAGGCTTTCACAACATTTCACAAATGCTGCGCATTCTTAACGGGGCATTTCCCGAGAGAAAATCTAAGCTGTGTTGGAGAACTCGTCGACGATCCACGAAGCGGTCGCTGCTTGCGGTACCGGCAGCTCGGCGCCTAACGTTGGACTCCGAAAAAGAGCTGTTCCGCTCGACCAAGCGATTGGATGTTTCCCATGGCGACGCTGAAGATCAACGGTGAACAGAAAACCTTCGAGGCACCGGACGACATGCCGCTGCTCTGGGTTCTGCGCGACGTGCTGGGCATGACCGGCACCAAGTTCGGTTGCGGCATCGCGCAATGCGGCGCCTGCACGGTGCATATCGACGGCAAGCCGGTGCGCTCCTGCATGCTGCCCGTCGGTGCGGTGCGCGATCGCGCCGTCACCACCATCGAGGGCATCGATGCCACGCCGACCGGCGCCAGGGTGCAGAAGGCGTGGCTCGACCTGGAAGTGATCCAGTGCGGCTACTGCCAGTCGGGCCAGATCATGTCGGCGGCGGCGCTGCTTGCGGCGACGCCCAATCCCGACGATTCCGAGATCGACGCCGCGATGGCGGGAAATATCTGCCGTTGCGGCACCTATGTGCGTATTCGCGCCGCGATCAAGCGCGCCGCGTCCGCGCGCTCGTAGGAGGCGATCATGATCGCTGCAAACAACGGCTCCCACGGACCGTCGCGCCGCCACCTGCTGACCGGCGGCCTGGCGGGCGGCTTCCTGCTCGCCTTCCATCTTCCGGTGCGTGCCGCGAACGAGCCGGTGCAGGGGGCTTATGCGCCCGAGGGCCCGTTCGTGCCCAACGCCTTCATCCGCATCGACAAAGCCGGCAAGACGACGCTCGTCATGCCGCAGGTCGAGATGGGCCAGGGCATCTACACCGCGGTGGCCATGATCCTCGCCGAGGAGCTCGACGCCGACTACGCCCAGGTGGCGCTGCAGCATGCGCCGCCCAACGAGAAGCTTTATGCCAATCCTCTCCTGGGCATTCAGGCCACCGGCGGCTCCACGTCGGTTCGCGCCTTCTGGATGCCCTTGCGCAAGGCCGGTGCCGGCGCGCGCGCCATGCTGCTGCAGGCGGCCGCCCGGCAGTGGCAGGTCGAGCCGTCGAGCTGCACCGCCGTCGAACGGGCAGGTGAGCCACGCGGGCAGCGGCCGCCGCCTTTCCTATGGCGACCTGGCCGAGGCGGCGAGCCGCGAGACGCCGCCGGCCGACGTCACGCTCAAGGATCCCAGGAACTTCACGCTGATCGGCAAGCCGCTGAAACGCTTCGATACGCCGGACAAGACCAACGGCAAGGTCGTCTATGGCATCGACGCGATGCTCCCCGGCATGAAGTTCGCGACCCTGGCGCAGTGTCCGGTGTTCGGCGGCAAGGTCGGCAAGGTCGACGACAAGGCGGCCAAGGCCGTTCCGGGCGTGCGGCAAGTGGTTGTGCTCGATGACCTGGTCGCCGTCGTCGGCGATCACATGTGGGCGGCGAAGAAGGGCCTCGACGCCCTCGTCGTCACCTGGAACGAGGGTCCGAACGCGGCCATCAGTTCGAAGGACATCTGGGAGAACCTGCGCGTCGCCAGCGCCAAGGACGGCGCCGTCGCAAAATCGACGGGCGATATCGCCAAGGGCCTGGCGACCGGCGAACGGTTCGACGCGTCGTACGAGCTGCCGTTTCTCGCCCATGCGACGATGGAGCCGCTGAACTGCACCGTCCAGTTCAAGGCCGACGGCTGCGAGATCTGGACGGGGACGCAGATCGCGGCGCGGTCCCAGTCGGAGGCGGCGAAAGCCGCGGGCCTGCCTGTCGAGAAAGTGACCCTGAACAATCACCTGATCGGCGGTGGCTTCGGGCGTCGGCTCGAGCCCGACATGGTGGTCGCGGCGGTTCGCATCGCCAAGCAGGTCGATGGTCCGGTGAAGATCGTGTGGACCCGCGAGGAGGACATCCAGCACGACATCTATCGGCCGGTCTATCGCGACACGATTTCCGCCAGCCTGTCGGGCGGCAAGATCGTCGGCTGGAAATATCGCGTTGCCGGCGCGTCGATCATCGCACGCTGGCTGCCGCCGGCCTTCACCAACGGCATCGACATCGATGCCGTCGATGCCGCCGTCGACATGCCCTACGACATCCCCAACTTCCTGGTCGAATACGTGCGCGCCGAGCCGCCCGCCGTGCCGACCGGATGGTGGCGCGGGGTCGGCCCCAACAACAACGTCTTCGCCATCGAATGCTTCATGGATGAGCTGGCGCGCAAGGCGGGCAAGGATCCCATCACCTTCCGCCGCGACATGCTCGGCAAGACGCCGCGCCTGCTGGCGGCGCTCGACCTCGTGGTCGAGAAATCCAACTGGGGCCAGGCGCTCCCGGCGCGTGTCGGGCGCGGCGTGTGCGTGCAGCCGGCGTTCGGCAGCTTCATCGCCACCGTCGTCGAGGCGGAAGTCGACGAGCAGGGCGAAATTCGCCTGCGCCGTGTCACGTCGGCCGTCGATACCGGGATTGCCGTCAATCCCGATACGATCGAGGCGCAGCTGCAAGGCGGGTTGATCTTCGGCCTGACCGCCGCCCTGTGGGGCGAAGTCACCATCGAGAAAGGCCGGGTGCAGCAGTCCAACTTCAACGACTATCGCATGCTGCGCATCGACGAGGTGCCGCCGATCGAGGTCCACGTCATCAAGAGCGGCGAGGCGCCGGGCGGAATCGGCGAGACCGGCACGACCGCCGGGCCGCCGGCGCTGCGCAATGCGATCTATGCGGCGACCGGCGTCGCCCTGCGCCGGCTTCCCATCGATCGTGAGCTGCTGGCCGTGAGGAAAAGGTCATGAGGCGCCCGAACAGTCGCGTCCTGATCGGTGGCGCCGTCGTCCTGGCGGTCGTGGTCGCCGCCGGCCTCTGGTACCTGCGCGGGCCCGGCCCCATGGCATTTGCCGGCGGCTCCAAGGTGGCGCTGGCGGATTACAAGGGCGCCAATCCCACCGGCGTTCCGCCGTCGCTCGCCAAGGCGAGCCCCGTGGAACGCGGCGAATATCTCGCGCGGGCGGCGGATTGCATGGTTTGCCACACCGTTCCGGGCGGCACGGAATATGCCGGCGGCCTCGCCTTCAAGCTGCCCTTCGGCATGCTCTATTCGACCAACATCACGCCGGACAAGGAAACCGGCATCGGCAATTACAGCGATCAGGAGTTTCTCGACGCACTCCATCGCGGCACGCGGCGCGACGGCGCACGGCTTTATCCGGCAATGCCGTACACGTCCTACACCTACATCACCGATGCCGATGCGCTCGCGATCAAGGCCTATCTGTTCAGTCTCGCGCCAGTGCGCGCGCCGGCGCCCGCCAATACGCTGATGTTTCCCTTCAACCAGCGCTGGGGCATGGCCTTCTGGTCCGCCCTGTTCAATCCCGACAAGCGCTTCGAGCCCGACCCGGCCAGGACTCCCGAATGGAACAGGGGCGCCTACCTCGCCGAGGCGCTGGCCCATTGCGGCGAGTGCCATACGCCGCGCAACCTGGCGTTCGCGCTCGACAATCGCGACAAGTTCGCCGGTGCGGTGGCGGCGGGCTGGCATGCCTACAACATCACCTCGGACAAGGGCACCGGCGTCGGCGCCTGGCCCGACGACGCGCTGGTCTCCTATCTGTCGACCGGGCACGCCACGGGATATGGCACGGCTTCGGGGCCGATGGGCGAGGCCGTCGATCACAGCTTCAGCCGCATGACGCCCGAGGATATCCGCGCGCTGGTGGCTTATCTCCGCAGCGTGCCCGCCGTCACCTCGAACGAGCCCGCGACCTTGGCGCCGCCGGCCCCTGAATCGCCCAAGCATGGCGGCGTGGCGGATGCGCAGGGCAGAAGGGTCTTCGAAGGCGCCTGCGCCAGCTGCCACGGCTGGACCGGCCAGAGTCCCCTCACGCCTTTCGCCACGCTGACCGGCGCGCGGGCCGTCAACGATCCCGAACGCGACCAACGTCGCGCAGATCGTGATATCGGGGACAAAGCGGCTGACCCCGCCCGGCGCCGTCTCGATGCCGGCCTTCGGCCGCACCTATTCCGATTCGGAGATCGCGGCCGTCGCCAACTACGTCACCGCACGTTTCGGCAGCAAGGCATCGCAGATCACCGCTCAGGATGTTGCGGCATTGAGAAAGCAGACGGCCGAGTAGTTGCCCATGCTAGGCTCCCGGCAAAGGGAGCGAACGACATGGCGGGCAGGTTGAAGGACAAGGTGGCGATCGTGGTCGGTGCGGGCTCGATCGGTCCGGGCTACGGCAACGGCAAGTGCACGGCCATCACCTTCGCGCGCGAGGGCGCAAAGGTCTTCTGCGTCGATCGCAAGCGCGCTGCGGCCGACGAGACGGTTGGAATGATCGGCAAGGAAGGCGGCGAAGCGGTCGCCTTCGAGGCCGATGCGTCGAAGAACGACAGCGTCAAGGCCATGGTCGATGCCTGCATGGCGAAGTGGGGCCGCATCGACGTGCTCGACAACAATGTCGGCATCGGCTCGACCGGCGGTCCGGTCGAGCTGAGCGAGGACGAGTGGCATCGCGTGTTCGACGTCAACGTCAAGAGCTTCTTCCTGACGGCCAAGCACGTGCTGCCGATCATGGAGAAGCAGGGCAAGGGCGCCATCGTGAATGTGAGCTCGATCGCCTCGATCCGCTCGCCCAAGGGCATTTCCTACATCGCCTACAATGCCAGCAAGGGGGCGGTGAACTCGCTCACGCTGGCCATCGCCTCGCAGTACGCGGAGAAGGGCATCCGCTGCAACGCCATCCTGCCCGGCCTCATGCACACGCCGATGATCGACTTCCTGGCCGAGCAGTACGCCAAGGGGGCGCAGGATCACAACCAGGCCTACGACAAGATGATCGCCATCCGCGATCGCGCCTCGCCGACCGGCAAGATGGGCACCGGCTGGGACACCGCCAACGCCGCGCTGTTCCTGGCGTCCGACGAGGCGGCCTACGTCAACGGCCACCTGCTGGTGGTCGACGGCGGCATCACCGTCCGCGCGTGAGCACGAAGCGCGAGACGAACGGGCTGGTCAGCACGATCAGGAACAGGCGGAAGAGATGGTGGGTCGCCACCATCGCCACCTCGATGCCGAGCGCCAGGCCGATCAGGCTCATCTCGGCGAAGCCGCCGGGGGCGTAGGACAGCACGGTCGCGTCGAGATTGAGCCCGGTGATCGCCACCGTGACCTTGGCGAAGATCACGGCGCAGCCGATCAGGATCACCGCCGCGCCGATCGAGGCGCCCATCTCCTTGTGAAGCTGGTCGAGGGCGGCGCCGACGAAGCGGCAGCCGATGCCGGCGCCCATCACGATCTGCGCCGCGGCCACCAGCTCGCCGGGCGGCTTGGAGTTGGTGAAGCCGGCGAGATGGGCGATGGCGCTCATCAGCATCGGCCCCATCATGAAGGCGGCCGGCAGCCGGAGCAGCCGGCCGACCACGGCGCCGATCAGGCCGCAGGCGATCAGCACCGCATAGTCGCGCCAGTCGTTGTTGGTCGGGCCGTGCACCATGGTGAGCACGCTGGTCTGCGCGCCGTTCACCAGCCGGTACCAGACCGGGATGGTGAGCACGACGGTGAGGATCCGCAGCGCATGGGCCAGGGCGATCGAGCGCTCCTGGCCGCCCATGGCGCCGCCCATGATGGTCATGTCGTTCAGCCCGCCCGGCATGGCGGCGAAGTAGCAGGTGACCTTGTCCCAGTTCGGTGAAACGGCGGAACCAGAAGTAGCCCAGCGTCGCCCCGGTCATGGTCATGCCGCTCAGCACGACCAGGCTGAGGGCCCATTTGCCGAGCTGCTGCACCAGGTCCGGCGTGAAGCCCGAGCCCAGCAGCACGCCCATGATGATGATCATGCCCTGGCGCAGGCGCACCCGCATGCCGATGCGCAGGCCGGCGAAGGCGGCGATGGTCGAGAAGACGCAGGAGCCCAGCATCCAGGCCAGCGGCATCTTCAGCCAGTTGAAGACGAAGCCGCCCGCCGTGCCGATCACGATGGCGAGCAGCAGGGGTTTCAGGCCCTCGTGGCCGATGATGTGCTTGCGCTCGGGCTTGAAGGGGAGAGCCTTGGTGCTACTCAAGGATCGAACTGCTCCTTGAGGATGCGCTCCTCGAGATCGTGCTCGGGATCGAACAGCAGGGTGAGCTCGATGTCGGCCGCCTCGGTCACCATGACCTTGGCGACGTTGGCGATCTCGACGGAATCGGCGGCGGCGGCGACGGGGCGCTTGCGCGGATCGAGGATGGTGAACTCGACCTTGGCATCGCGCGGCAGCAGCGCGCCGCGCCAGCGCCGCGGCCGGAAGGCGTTGATCGGCGTCAGCGCCAGCAGGCCGGCGCCGAGCGGCAGGATCGGGCCATGGGCGGAGAGGTTGTAGGCGGTCGAGCCCGCCGGCGTGGCGATCAGCGCGCCGTCGCAATAGAGGTCGGTCAGGCGCTTCATGCCGTCGACCGAGACGGCGATGCGCGCGGTCTGGCGGCTCGAGCGCAGCAGCGATACCTCGTTGATCGCCGTCACCTCGAAGGCGCGGCCGCGGGTATTGACCGCCAGCATGCGCAGCGGCGTCAGCCTCACCTGGCGGGCCTTCCTGAGGCGTTGCAGCAGGCCCGCCTCCTTGTAGGTGTTCATCAGGAAGCCGACGGTGCCGAGATTCATGCCGTAGATCGGCGTGCCGCGGCGCATGTTGCGGTGGAGCGTCTGCAGCATCAGCCCGTCGCCGCCCAGCGCCACGATGATGTCGGCCTGGGCGGGCTTCACCGCGCCATAACGCTTCTCCAGCCGGGCGCGCACGACGCGGGCTTTGGGCGTGGCGGCAGAGACGAACGCCAGGCTGGGAACGGACGAAGAGGGAGATGCCATAGGGGTCTGGAATGCCTTGAATGCAAGATTCGTACTATAGCCGCCCGCTGTCGCCGTGCGATAAAATCCCCTGCATAAGAGAACCGCGAGGAGGAACGTCATGGAGCTGGTGCCGCTGGGCCCGGGATTCGGCGTCGAAGTGAAGGGCGTCAGCATGCTCGACGTCGCCACCGACGCCGAGGCCTACAAGGCCGTGCGCTCGGCCTTCGAGACCATTCGCTGCTGCTGTTCCGCGACCAGCCGATCGCCGACGACATCCAGGTCGCCTACAGCCGCGCCTTCGGGCCGCTCGAGCTCACCAAGGTCGGCCTCGCTCGGCGCCAACAGCTTCTATTCCCGGCTGACCAACGTCGGCGACAAGGGCGAGATCGTGCCGCCGACCGACCGCCAGGTGCTGGTCGCCCAGGCCAATGCGCTGTGGCACACCGATTCCTCGTTCAAGAAGACGCCGGCGCTCGCCTCGGTGCTGAGCGCGCGCGTGCTGCCGGGCGAGGACGGCGACACCGAGTTCACCTCGACGCGGCTTGCCTGGGAGCGCCTGCCGGCCGACCTGCAGGGCAGGCTCAAGGACGCGGTGGCGACGCACTCCTATGCCAACAGCCGCGACCAGATCCATCCCGACCTCGCCAACGCCGAGGAGCGCAAGGCGCTGCCGCCGGTGCGCTGGCGCATGAACTGGCGCAACCCGACCAACGACCGGCGCGCGCTCTATATCGCCAGCCACGCCTATGCGATCGACGGCATGGACGACCGCGATGCGCGCCAGCTGCTCGCCGAGCTGATGGACGAGACGACGCGGCGCGAGTTCGTCTACGTCCACAAGTGGCGGCCAGGGCGACGTCGGTGATGTGGGACAACCGCGCCATGCTCCATCGCGGCCGGCCGTGGGACTACAGCAAGGAACGCTCGATGGTGCGCACCACCATCTCGGCGACCGACGCCGACGGCCTCGGCGAAGTGCGCCGCGCCGGTGCATTAGCTGCTGGACGCGGCCTCCAGCCGCTCATGATGCGCGGCGAGACGCGCAGCTGACGCAAGCCGTAGATCCGGCTGCGGCTCGTCGATGTCCTTGAGCGCGTGGCGGCCGAGCGGCACGATCTCGCGCTCGGGCAGCAACGCGGCCAGCGCCGCGACAGCACGACGATCGGCCGGTCGAGCTGGGCGCAGAGCTTCTCCAGCCGCGCGGCGTGGTTGACCGCCGGGCCGATCACGGTGAAGTCGAGCCGCGCGCTGGCGCCGATATTGCCGAACATGACCTCGCCGACATGCAGCGCCAGGCCGAAGCGCACCGTGGGCTCGTCGACCGTGGCGCGCATGAGGTTCAGCGCGGCGATCATGCGCATCGGCCGCCACGGCCGCCGCGGTGCGCGCGTGCCGCCGTCGCCGACGCGCTCGTCGGCGAGGCGATGGGCAGCATCGCCAGCATGCCGTCGCCCATGAATTTCAGGATCTCGCCGCCCGCCCCGGTGACCGCGCCGCCCATGATGTTGAAATAGTCGTTGAGCAGGGCGATGATGGCGTCGCGCGGCAGGCGGTCGGAGGCGCGGGTGAAGCCGCGCAGGTCGCAGTACCAGAGCACCGCCTCGATGGTCTGGCCGTCGCCGCGCTTGACCTCGCCCGCCAGGATGCGCTGGCCGGCGGCGCGGCCGACATAGGCGTCGAGCAGGTTGACCGCGGTGTCGCGCAGCGAATGGATCTCGACGATGCGCGTGAAGGCGAACTGCAGCTGGAACATGCGGTCGAGATCGGCTGCCGAGAAGCCGCCCGGCTTGTCCGACACCACGCTCAGCGCATCGACATGGCCGGTCGTGAACAGCAGCGGCAGGGCGACATAGTCGGTCGCGCCTTCGGCCTTGAGCTCGCGTCAGGATCGGCGCCTGCGGCTCGACCGCTTCGAGGCGCACGCGCACGGTGCGGCGCTGCTCGAACACCGGCGGCAGCGGATTGTCGCGGTACTCGGCGGCCTTGCTGTCAGTCCGTGCGCGGCCTCGCCGCACCTCGACGCCCCGGCCGCGCCGCCAGAAATAGCCCTTGCCGGCGAACTCCGGATGCAGGGTGAGCTGGAAGTAGGCCAGCCGATAGAGCGGGATGCCGGCGGCGACGAGCTGCTCGCCGGCGGCGGCGATCAGCTGGCCGGTGTCGGTGATGCGATAGGCTTCGGTGACGAACCAGCGCGCCAGCGGGTCGCTGTAGACGCGGTTCGGGATCTCGTCGTCCATGGCGCGATCATAGCCCCGTGCGTCCCGGTTGGGACGCCGGTCGGCGAGGTTATTCTGCGGCCTCGAGGCGCTGCTGTTCTGCGCGGCGACCACCTTGGCGCGGGCGATATCCTCGCCGCGGCGCTTGCTGAGCGCCGCCCCGCCGCCCGCCGTGTCGGCGAACAGCGCGAGCTTGTCGAGATCCTCCTCGACCACCGGCGACAGCGCGAGATCCATGTATTCGTGGCGCTTGGGGTCGTTCTTGACCTTCTGGCCGATGCGCCAGCCCTGCCAGGCGAGGCGGCCGTAGATCTTGAGCTTCTTCCAGCTCTCGAGCGCCAGCTTGTAGTGGAAGACGCCGAACGGCTCGATCTTCATGCCGTAGCGCCGGTCGCGGCGGTACTTCATGCGCACGATGCCGCCTTCCAGCGGATGGATGCCTTCGGCCTCGAACATGATCTTGAACATGGTCATGAACTGGGCGGGCTCGGCCGGGTTGCGGCCGGGGATCGCGCCGTGGCGGCGCGCCACCGTCTCGATGTGCTCGGGCGTGTAGTAGGTCCGCCAGGCGTCACGATAGGTCTGCTCGTACTCGGCGTCGCTCATCTTCGGATGATGCACGACGCGATGATGCAAATCGTACTTGTTGAGGTCGGGGTCCATCCACACGCCCTGCTTCCAGAGCGTCTGGTGGTCCTCGGAACCGGGCAATGGCGTCAGCATGAAGAACTCGAGGATGTCGAGCGGCAGCTCCTTCTTGATGATGTCCATGTCGCGCATGATCGATTCGCGCGTGTCGCCCGGGAAACCGAGGATGTAGCCCGCCCAGGTCGAGGCGCCGCTGGTGTGCCAGGCCTGCAGCATCTTGCGGTATTCGGTGATCTTGTTCTGGCGCTTCTTGGCGGCCAGCAGGTTGTCGGGGTTGACGTTCTCCAGCCCGATGAACACGCGGTAGACGCCGGCCCAGCGCGCCTTGTTGATGAAGTTCGGGATGCGATGGCACTGCGTGTCGACCTGGATGATCAGGGACACCTCGATGCCCTCGTTCTCCTTGAGCTCGATCAGCCGGTCGAAGAAGTCTTCCCAATGCTTGTTGCGGGCCATGTTGTCGTCGGTGATGAAGAACGACGTGATGCCCTGCTTGTAGTTCTCGCGGACGATCGCTTCGAGATCGTCGGCGTTGCGGAAGCGGCTCTTGCGGCCCTGCACGTTGATGATGGTGCAGAACGAGCACTGGAACGGGCAGCCGCGGCCGAGATCGAAGCTCGACTTGCGGCCCTCGTTGCGCGCCAGCGCCGCCGGCGGCAGGCGCGGTGTCGGCGCATTCTCGATGCCCGGCAGATCGTCCATGTAGTTGTAGAGCCGCTTCAGCGTGCCGTTCCAGGCGTCGAGCAGGACGGCGTCGAGCCGGCCTTCCTCGGCCTCGCCGGCAAAGATCGAGATGCCCATGTCCATGGCCGCCTCGATCTCGGGCGGCACGACCGGCAGCATCGACAGGCAGCCGGCGGCATGGAAGCCGCCCATCGCCACCGGCAGGCCGGCCTTGAGGAACTGGCGGGCGAGGTCGACGGCGCGCGGGAACTGGTTGCTCTGCACGCCGACGAGGCAGATCAGCGCCTTGCCGCCGCTGCGCCTGATATCGGCGATGATGCGGTCGGAGCGCACCCGCGTGTTGGTCTCGTCGAACGGCTTGATCTGGATGTCGACGTCCGGCCCGAACACGGCGCGCTGGCGGCAGTCCTCACCCAGGCCATAGAGGGCGGCCAGCGTGTTGGACGGGATATGGGACCGTAACCAGGTAATCGGATAGCCGTCGTCGTCGTAATGCGTCGGCTTTATCAGCACGAGGTGGAAAATCGTACGCTTTACGGCACCGCCCATGCGGAATTTCCCCCATAACCAAACCCCGGTTTGCGGGCCGGTCGTTACTTATCACCGCTTGACGGCATCTCAAGGTCACAATGCTCTGCGCCGCCTTGTAACGCAACCGCAGCGGCAGCCTATTCACAGTTCCGTTCCGACAATATAATTACAAGATGTAGGGGTTTAGCGCCCATAGCCCCGCGATTGGTGAGGGCTGGCCATGAACAGGAGTTAATTGCAGTACGCGTCGAGAACGCGCACCGTCCCCCGGCCCCGAGGCGCACCGACAAGACGCCGACCGGGGGAGGGAACGAACAAGACGTGAGTCTCACCACGCGTGTGCCGGCGCTGGCGCCGTTTCAGATCCGCAGCTTCCGCTTCCAGTGGCCGGCCGACTTGCTGGCCTCCTGGGCCTTCGAGATGGAAGGCGTGATCCTGGGCTGGTTCGTGCTGGTCTCGACCGGCTCGGTGCTGGCGCTTGCCGTATTCGGCTCCCTGCAGTTCCTGGGCACCCTGATTTCGCCTCTGTTCGGCATGGCCGGCGACCGGTTCGGCAATCGCAGCCTGCTCTGCCTGATGCGGGCCACCTATGTCGCCGTGGCGACGGTGCTCGCGGCGCTGTTTCTGGCCGGCCTTGCCACGCCGGTGCCGGTGTTCGTCCTGGCCACGCTCATGGGGCTGGTACGACCCTCCGATATCACCCTGCGCAATCTCCTGGTCGGCGAGACCATGCCGGCGAGCTACCTGATGCGGGCCATGGGGGTGTCGCGCACCACGGCCGATTCGGCGCGCATCGTCGGCGCGCTGTCGGGCGCCGCCCTGGTCGCGGCGCTCGGCTCGGGCCTGGCCTATGTGGTGGTATGTGCCGTCTACGCCGTGAGCCTTGGGCTGACGCTCAATGTCGGCATCAAGCGCGTGCGCGTGGTGGGCGAGGCGGTATCGCACGTCTCGCCGATGCACGCGCTCCGTCAGGCCTTCGCCTATATCTGGGCGACGCCCGACATGCGCGCCTTGATGCTGCTGGCCTTCTTGATGAATTTCGCCGCCTATCCGCTGGTCGGCTCGCTGTTGGCCTACGTTGCCAAGGACATCTACAGCCTCGACCAGACCGGCCTTGGCTGGCTGATCGCCTGCTTCGCCGGCGGTGCCCTGCTTGGCTCGATCGCCATTTCCACCCATGGCGCGCGGATCCGGCCGGCCCGCACCATGCTCGTCGCGGCCATCGCCTGGTTCAGCCTCAATTTCGTCTTCTCGTGGATTGAAACGCCGTTCTGGGGCCAGAGCGTGCTGTTCGTCGCAGGCTTCGCCCAGAGCTTCTGCATGATCCCCATGGCGGTGCTGCTGTTGCGCGTCGCCGATCCCAACTTTCGCGGCCGCGTCATGGGCGTGCGCATGCTGGCGGTCTATGGGCTTCCCATCGGCCTCCTGCTGTCGGGACCGCTGGTCGAGCGTGTCGGCTTCTCGCTGACCGGCTCGCTCTACAGCCTGCTGGGAATCGCCTTCACCGTGGTGATCGCGGTCTGCTGGCGCGCCCATCTCTGGCATCCGGCCTCCGCCGCCAATGTCCGCTAGGCTGCTGCGGCATGCGCCTCACCCACAAGCGGGTGCTGCGCATGCCGGCGTTGAAGCGTCAAAGTCGTCCCATCAGCAGCAAGATCACCACGATGATCAGGATGAGGCCGATGCCGCCGCTGGGGTAGTAGCCCCAGCCGCTGCTGTGTGGCCAAGTCGGCAAGGCACCGATCAGGATCAGAATCAGGACGATCAGAAGAATGGTGCCAAGCATGTTATCTCCTCTTTATGAGCCGAGATTCTTCTCGGCGAACGACCAATTGGCGAGCTTGTCGAGCCAGGCCTGGACGTGGTCCGGCCGGCGGTTCTGGAAGTCGAGGTAGTAGGCGTGCTCCCACACGTCGGCGACGAGCAGCGGCGTGCCGCCGTGGGCCAGCGGCGTGTCGGCGTTGGACGTCGTCTCGATGGCGAGCTTGCCGCTCTTGCTGACGAGCCACGCCCAGCCGCTGCCGAACTGGTCGACCGCGGCCTGCTTGAAAGCCTTCTTGAATTCGTCGAGGCCGCCGAAGCTGTCTTCGAGAGCCTTCTTGATCTTGCCGGCCGGCGCAGCGGCCTTGGCCGACATGCTGTGCCAATAGAAATCGTGGTTCCAGGCCTGGGCGGCGTTGTTGAAGATCTTCTTGGCCTTCTCGTCCTTGGCCGACTTCTTGACGATGTCCTCGAGCGACATCTCGGCGTAGGGCGTGCCTTCGGCCAGCTCGTTCAGCTTGTCGACATAGGCCTTGTGATGCTTGCCGTAGTGGAACGAGATGGTGTTGGCGGAGATGACCGGGGCGAGAGCGTCCTCGGCATAGGGCAGCTTGGGAAGGGTGAAAGCGGGCTTTCCTTTGTCTAAAGGCATGACGCGTAATCCTCAGGCTGGCCCGACACGGGGTCGGGCGGGCGGTTGGTGACAGATGAAACGCCCAAGCCACGCCGACGTTGCGGTGCGACCTGGACGCAGGCGCAACCTTGGCAGAAAGACAACGTTGACGGACCGCCGCTTTCTGCCGCGGAGGAAGTCACGTGGATGCAATCATTTATCTCGTCGGGCTCGTGGTGATCGTGATGGCGATCCTGTCGTTCTTCGGCCTGCGCTGAAGTCAGGCTGCAAGGGATCTTGGCGAGTGATTCTCACTCTCCGCTGTCGCCCTCAACTTTTTGAGCGAACGGTTCTCACTCGCGCACTCAGCGGTTGCACGCGGCTGCCTGCAGAGTATCTCTAGGCGACAGGTAGCGTCGGGAGAGTCACCATGAAGGGCAATCCACAGATCATTGCCGAGCTGAACAAGCTCCTGAAGAACGAGCTCACGGCCATCAACCAGTACTTCCTGCACGCGCGCATGATGAAGCACTGGGGCTTCGAGCGGCTGGGCAAGAAGGTCTATGAAGAGTCGATCGGCGAGATGAAGCACGCCGACAAGCTGATCATGCGCATCCTGCTGCTCGACGGGCTGCCCAACCTCCAGGACCTGGGCAAGATCGGGATCGGCGAGACCGTGCCGGAGTGCCTCGCCGCCGATCTCAAGCTCGAGAGCGCGGCGCGCACGGCGCTTGTCGCCGCGGTGGTACATTGCGAGACGGCCAAGGATTTCGTCAGCCGCGAGATCGTGGTCGACATCCTCGAGGATGCCGAGGCCCATATCGACTTCCTGGAAACCGAGATCGCGCTGGTCGACAAGGTTGGCGTGCAGAACTACCTGCAGACCCAGATCGGCGAGGGCAAGGAGCCCGATTGATCTAAAAGGCCCTGCGCAAAAGCCCAGGGCGACGAGCCAGGCTCGTCAGTCGGCCGCCATCACCGTCTGCTGGATGGAGCGCTCGCGCGCCGTCGTGTCGGCGATCCGCTGACGCATGTCGCACGCACAGGTGCCGCATTGGGGGCTGGTGCCGCAGGCCCGGAAGATGTCGGCCGGACGGCGGGCGCCGGCGCGTACGGCGGCGTCTACTTCGCGCTCCCGGATGGCCCGGCAGATGCAGACATACATGGACGTTCCGACCCCAAGTCTGTGCAGATGCGACTTACTCGCAGGCGCACGATAAGGGACGGCCCAAGTCCGGTCAAGCCGGCGCTAAAACCCTGACAGCAAATACTTTTCCAGCTTTGTCCGCAGCGCCGTATCGATCGGATGCGGGGTTTTGCCCTTGAGGCGTACCACGGTCATCTCGGCCGCGGCGATGCAGGCGCCGTCCTTGAAGGCGGCCGAGCCGACGGTGACGGAGCTGGTGCCGATGCGCATCACGCCCGTGCCCAGCTCGACCTGACCGGGCCAATGCGATTCGGCCAGGAAGCTCACGGTCATGCCGGCCGAGATGCCGCGCACGCCGTCAGGCGCGTTGGCCATCATTCCCATGTCGCGGATGAAAGTGAGGCGCGCCGTCTCCAGATAGGCGCAGAGCGCCACGTTGTTGACGTGGCCGGCGGCGTCCTGGTCGGAGAAGCGCACCGTGTCGGTGCACCAGTGCGGATAGACCGAGCGGTCCTGCAGTCGCTTGTCGCGTGACATCGAGATCAACAACTTGGTGAATCGGGTTCGACGAACATAAGCTAGAGTCCGCTTTCGCGCACCGCTACGGCGACGATACGCCGCCAGGCGCGAGCGGCCAGGCTCTCCGCGGCGCCCTCGAGGACGATGCGGCCGCGCATCACCCGCGCCGGTGCCGCCTCGGGCGTATCGGGCGCGAGCATGACGCGATAGACGGCATTCTCGGGCACCCACTCGCCGGCTTTCATTTCGCGCACGGCGATCGCGCCGCCGAAACGCGAGACGAGGTAGGGCTCGGCGAGAATGCGAGCGCTGGCGCGCTCTATCCGCGTTACGTGCGCGGCGAAAGCCTCCGTCCAGTCGCCCTCGGCATAGAAGGCGGCGGGCGTGCCGACGCCGATCCGCGCCAGATCGGCCTCCGAGACATAGGCCTCGATCACGGCGCGATCGGGCTGCATGACGGCCAGCAGCCGCTCATTGGCCGATACCCAATCGCCGGCGCGCAGATTGTCGGCGAGGTCGACGACGCGGCCGGCGATCGGCGCCTTCACCGCCAGCCGCGCCGTCTCGTCGGCAAGGCTGCGATAGGCGGCGAGGGCCGCTTCGTACTCGTGCGCGGTGACGAGGCTCCTGGCCAGCAGGTCGGGGACGACGCTCTGCATCGAGAGCTGCCAGTCGACGAGCTCCAGGTCGGCCTTCGCCTGCTGGAGCTTGTAGGCGAGATCGGGCGAGGCGAGGTTGACGAGCGGCGCGCCCTTCGCCACCTCGGCGCCGTTGCGCGTCAGCACGGCGGTGACCTGAGAGCCCGCGGCCGGCGCGAACACCGCCTCGAAGGCCGCGCTGCGCAGGAGCGCCGGCGCCTCGACCGAGCTGCGCCATGGCACGGCCAGCAACAACAGGATGGCGAGGAGACCGGCGAGCGTAGCGGCGGGCCGCATGCCCCAGTGCAGCCTGTCGCGCAACTTCCACAGTGCCCGCGCTTCGAGCCATAGCGGCCGCACCAGGAAATAGCCGACCTCGACCATGCCCATGGCGATGCCGAGCGCCTTGATGGCGAAGTGGTAGACGAGCACCGCGATGCCCAGGAACAGCACGACGCGGTACGTCCAGGTGGCGAAGGCGAAGGCGACCAGGAAGCGCCGACGGCCGGCCGGCAGCTCTTCGGGCGGCGGGTCGCCCAGCCCGAGCAGCGTCTCGCGCAGCCACCAGCGCGCGATGGCGAAAGCGCGGCCATGCAGGTTGGGCATCTCGAGCCAGTCGGACAGCACGAAGTAGCCGTCGAAGCGCATGAACGGGCTCAAGTTGAGCAACAGCGTCGAGATCCAGGTGCTGGTGGCGAGGATGAAGGCCGCGCCGCGCAACGGCCCGTCGGGCAGAAAGCTCCAGGCGAGGGTGGCAAAGACGGCGAAGACGAGCTCGGCCGTCACGCCGGCGAGACCGACTGCAAGCCGCTGGCGGCGCGAGGCGAGCTTCCAGGTCTCCGTCACGTCGGTGTAGAGCACCGGCCACAGCACCAGGAGCGCGAGGCCCATGCTGGGCACGCGGCAGCCATAGCGCTTGGCGGTCAGCGCATGGCCGAGCTCGTGCACCACCTTCATGACCGAAAGCGCCAGCGCGAAGTAGATCATGCCCTCGATGGAGAAGAGGTAGCTGACCGTGTCGATGAAGGCGTCCCAGCGGCGGGCGACGAGGTAGAGCGCCAGCGCTGCCAGCGCGATCATCAGGTGGCGGAAGGCCGGGCTGAACAGCCAGGCGACGCGCGGGTAGAGGCGGTCGAGCCAGCGATCGGGGCGGAACAGCGGGATGCGCAGGAAGAGATAGTTCTTCAGCAGCCACATCGCCCAGTGTTGCTTGTAGAAAGCAGCCTTCCCGAGAAGGTCGCGGGTGCCCGCGGCCGTGCGGCTGGCCAGCAGGCTGTGCACCGACAGGAATTGCGCCACGTCCTCGCACCTCGTCCGGCTCGACCTCCAACGTCGTCTCGCGGCGCAGGCGCGCCACAAGGCTCGCGGCGTTGCCGGCGTCCCAGCGCGACAGGATCTCGAACTCGCGCCAGCCCAACCGGTAGAACTGGTTGCGCGCCGGGTCATGCAGCGTCCAGGTCGGCGAGCCGTCGAGCGCCGCCGGGCCGGGATGCAGCGCGATCTCCTCGCGCAACGCCGGCAGCGCGCCCGACCCGCCGGCGACCTTGAGCTCCACCATCAGAGGCCCATCATCTGCCGCAGCGTCGCCAGCGGTCGGCGGATCAGGAAATAGAACAGGGTGACGTGCTGGCCATAGATCTTGGCCGTGCCCTTCAGACCGATGCGCGGCGGTGGCGCGTCGCCGGCGAGCGTGGCCTTGAGCCGGTACGACAGGGCACCGTCGGGGCCGACCGATGCCTCGTAGCTGGCATAGCGCAGCGTGGCGTCGATGCGCCGCTCCGGAGCGATGTTCAGGAAGAGCGCGACCTCGGCGCCGGGCTCGAGATTGATGGCGTCGGCCACAGGCAGGCGTATCTCGATCTCCGCCTTCGCCGGGTCGGCGATGGTGAGAATGCGCTCGCCGATCTTCACCGGCCGGCCGCTCCAGTCGTTGGGATCGTCGAACACCGCGATGCCCGGTCGTTCGGCCTTGACGTTGATCCTGGCCAGCAGCGATTCGGCATAGGCGACGTCGGCCTGCCGTTGCTCGGCGCGCGCCTTGAGGATGGCGAGTTGCTGTCGGCTCTTGTCGTCGAACACGGCCTGCTGGGCGGCCTGGCGGTACTCCGCTTCCGCCACCTCGCCAGCCTTGCGGGCGACGTCGAGACGATTGCGGATCTGGGCGGGATCGAGGGTCAGCAGCAGCTGTCCTGCCGCGACGTCCTGGTTGGGGGTGACGACGATGCGTTCGACCACGCCGTCGAGCGGCGCGCGCACCACGGTCGGATCGAGCGGCACGATCTCGGCCGGCGCCAGCGCCGACTGCGGCACCGGAATCCACAGGACGGCAAAGAGCAGCACGGCGATCGACAGCAGGAGACGGTGGCCGTGCCACAGGGCGCGCCAGCGCTGGACATGCCGGCGGCGGCTATCGAGGGCCGCCCAGGCATGGCCGTAGGCGTCGGCGAGTTCGCCGATCAGCCGGCCCTCGCCCTCCTGCCAGGGCTGATCGCGCGCCAGCAGCAAAAGACCCCGGACCCCGCCATCGGGGCCGGCCAGCGGCACCAGCAGCGCGCGCGCCGGCAGCCACTCGGCCCAGTCCTCGGCCAGCTCCGCCGGCAGATCGGCGGCCGTCACCGGGAGGAGGCCCGGCGCCGTGCGCCCGCGATCGAGCGTCGCGAAGACGCGTTCGAGCCAAAGCGGGAAGGGCGCATTGCGCTCGATCATCGGCGCCCCGGAAAGCGCGGTTACCCGGCCAATGCCCGGCGCGTCGCGCCGCCATAGGGCGGCCTGCCGGTAGGGCAGCAGGCCATGCGTCTCGTTGACGAGCAGGAAGCCCAGTTCCTCGAGCGTGGCCGCGTGGCGCGCCCGCCGCGCAAGCTGCGCCAGGGTGACGAGCGCGTCGACCTGGTCCTGGAGCAGCCGCGCTTCGGGTCGCGGCTCCTGCGCCGACGGGCTCATGGCGGCGCGATCAGCACGCGACCGCTCATGCCTGCGATCAGGTCCTGTGCCTCGCCGTCGATCGCGCCGGTGACCTTGATCGACTGGCTGACCGGGTCGACGCGCCCGCCCAGCCGGTCGACGTGGGCGCGATAGGTCTTGCCCGTCTCGTCGACCGCGATCGAGAAGGGGTAGCCCGCTTTCAGCCAGCGCAGCCAGATCGAGGGCACGATAAAGTCCACTTCGAGGGCGCGATCGTCGAGAACCTCCAGCAGCGGCTGGCCCGGGGTCGTGTACTGGGATTCACGGGCTTTCTGCTCGACGACGACGCCCGAGAACGGCGCATCGATGGTGCATTTGGACTGGGCGGCTTCGGCGATGGCGACATCGGCCTTCGCCTTGTCGATCTCCGCCGCCGCAACCGCGAGCTCCAGCCCGCTCAGCGAGCGCATGTCGAACAGGCGGCGGTTGACGGCATAGGTCTTTTCCGCCGCCGTCAGGATGGCCTTCGCCTTGGCGGTCTGGGCGCGCTGGGTCACGCAGTCGAAGACCACGAGCTTCTCGCCCTTCTGGAAATGCTCGCCCGCCCGGCGGCCGATGCGGTCGATACGGGCAGCGATCTCGCTGGCCAGGGTCGTGTATTCGCGCGGCACGAACTGGGCGCGGACCACCTGCGGCGCCGACGGCGTGGTCTCGCTGCCGCTGGACTGGGCATGTGCCGACGCCGTTGCCAGGAGTGACGCCACGCCAAGGCAACTGAGCCACCGCCGTCCGGGCGCTCCCTTGTCGCGGCGCCGTACCGCCTCCAGCACGCGTCGTTCCTTTCTATCTACCGGCTGCTCGAACTCCGAAACAGCCGGTCAAAGAAGCCCGGGCTTTCCGTCGCCTTTTCCGTCGGCGCCGCCGCGGCGGGAGCCGTGACGGCGTCTTCCTGTTGCCATTTCACCAGGATGGCGTTGGTCTGGCGTACGAGGAGCGCGACATCGAGCCGGGCGAGATCATCCAGGGTGACGTCGATGCCGATCGTATCATAAAGCCGGCCGAGAGCCGCCTGCATGTTCGAGTAGCTCTCATAGCGCCGCAGCGAGGAGGCGACGGCGGCTATCCCGGCAAGGATCTGGTCGAGCTCGCCCTGGGCCTGCGCGGCGGTGCGGTTGGTCATCTGGTCATAGATGCGCTCGTCGACGACGGCGAGGTCGCGGGCGCGCGCATATTCCTTGCCGGCATCGAGATACTGCTGGTAGGCGAGGTGCAGCTTGGTCAGCACCGCCATGGCGATGGCCTGGCGCTGCACCTCGGCGAGCTTCACCGAATCGCGGGCCTGGCGGATGACGCTCGGCGCGGACACGACGTAGAACAGGTTCCAGACCACGCGCGCGGCGCCTTCGCCCCACAGCGGGTTCACCAGGAAGCTGTTGCTGTCGTAGAGCCCGCCATAGTTGAAGGAGATGCCGGGCAGCAGGCGCAGGATCGACTTGTGAACGTCGTTGACGCTGATGCGCGACTGGTAGCTGAGCTCCCGCAGGTCGGGATTGCGCACCAGCGCCACCTGCTCCATGCGGTCGATCGGCTCGGTGAGCGGCTCGTAGATCTGCTGCGCCTCGGGCACCATTTCGAGGATGACGTCCTGGCCGGGCGGCAGGTTGATCAGCGAGGCAAGGTCGGTCTTGGCGATCATCAACCGATCGCGGACCTCCTCGAGCTGGCGGATCAGGTCGAGCAGCGTGCGCTGGTAGCGCAGAGCGTCGAGCGGAGCGCGCAGCACCTCGCTTTCGATGCCGCGCGACGTCGCGAGCGCCGCCTCCGAGAGCTTGATGCTTTCGTCGATCTTGTTGCGCAGCGCCTGGGCGGCGGCGGCGCGCCAGTAGGCGGTGCGCACGTCGCGGATCAGGTTCTGGGCGACCTTGCGCCGATGCTCCGCGGCGATCATCAGCCGGTCCGCATTCTGCCGCGCCGTCAGGTAGCTCACGCCGAAATCGAGGATGTTCCAGGACAGCGACAGCCCGGTGGTGCGGCGCTGGCTGTCGGTCGAGGTCGAGGGCACCAGGGACTGCTGGCCGGTGGCGACCGACTGGCTCGAACTCGCCCAGCACGTTGCTGCGGGTGAGGTAGCCGGCGTCGGCGGTGAACCTGGGCAGCATGTCGAGGTTGGCGACGCTCAACCCGTCGGTGGCGACCGCCTCCTCCATCAGCTTGACGCGACTGGTGAGGTTGTACTTGACGGCGCGCGCGTAGGCTTCGGGCAGCGACAGCGCATGGGTCAGCGGTTCCTGGTCGGCGAACATCGCCTTGAGGTCGGTCTCGGCCTCGGCGCGGCGCTCGGCGTCGGTGAGCGGCCTCGGCTGGACGACGCAGCCTGCCAGCAGGGCAGCGCTCGCCACGCACGCAACGATGCGGACAGCGTGCGCCGCCAGCGCGTCAATCCCTCTCAAACTCTTCCCCCCGGACTCAACTCTTCCCCCGACGATCGATGCTCACACCCCGGCGCGGTGGCGCAAGCTGCCAAGCAAAGCCTGACGTTCACTAAAGAAACCCTGCCGGCCCGCGGCCCGCAGCTGTGCCGACAGGGCAAGCCTGCCGACCGGTTGAACCGGTTCGCCGGCCGCGAAATCGAACCGCCCGCCGTTGCGATCCGCTGGATCCGGCGCCAAGCGATCGTCGGCGGTCGCCAGGACGCGCGCAGCGCGGTCGGCAAGCGCGGCATCACGCTCGCCCGTCGGCTGGGGTTGCGGCTCGCCATCCTGTGATGTGGCCTTCGTTGGCGTCGCCGGGCCGGGATCGTCCGCGACTGAAACCGCGGAGTCCTGGGTTGCCGGGGGCTGCCCGGTCGCGGCGGCAAAGTCGCTGAGGGCCGGGAAGGGCGTGTCGATGCCGTTTTTGCCCATGACCAGCGAGGGAGCGAAAAACGCCGGCGTGCCGCCGAATATCGGACCGAAGCCGGGAAACTCGATCGCCGGGAAGTCGGAAGTCGGCGGCAGCTCGAAGACGAAATCGAGGCTCGTGAAACCCAGCCACCCGAACAACGGCGGGAGCAGCGCGAATGACGGACCTGGCGGCGGCCCCATCGGCGCTACCCCGACCTGCGGTGCATTCGACTGCGACCCGGCCGCCGGCGCTGGCGCCACCGTCGAGAGCGTGCTGGTGGCGGCGACGCTGGTCTGCCGAGGATCGGCGGTGCCCAGCGTCCAGCTCAGCGTGCGCGCGGTCGTGGCGGTCGCGATGCTGTTGGCGAAGGTGACTGACTGCAGCGCCTGCTGGAAATCGCTGGTCGAAGGTGTGGGGCCCGCGCCCTGGGTCAGGGTCAGGACGCCGGTGGCGGCATTGTAGCTGGCGGTGATCGTGGCGCCGTCAATGAAGGTCCTGGTGTTCGTGCCGTTGTTGAAGGCCAGCGTGTCGCCGCTGACCAGTCCGGCGGTGATCGCCACCTGCGCCGACAGGATCGGGTTGGTATCGGCATTGATGGCGGTGACCGTGGGATCGACCAGGACAGGCCCCTCGCCGGCGGTGAAGGTCGCCGTCGCGCCCGCCAACACCACCGGCCGCACGTGGGTGGCGAGGGACGAGGTCCCGGTGTTCGACAGGTTGTTCCCGGACTTGCCGTCGCTGACTTGCCAGGAGATCGTCCGGACGCGGTCGGTGCCGCCGTTGGTGGGGTCGATGGCGCTGCTCGAGTAGATGATGTTCTGCAGCACGCCGTTGTAGTGGGCAATTGTGTCGGTGCCGCTCAGCGTCAGGACGCCGGAGCCGGCGTTGTAGACCGCGGCGATGTTGGTGCCGGTCGTGTCGACGGTCAGCGTGTCGCCGGCCAGCAGGCCGCTGGTGATCGTCACCGTCGCCGTGGTGAGCGTCGTGCTGTCGATGTCGCTCGCCGTCACGGCGCTGTCGAGCGTCACCGGCGTCGCCTGCTGGATGTAGCTGGCGACGATGCCGGTCGTGCCGGTGATCGACGGCGGCGGGCCGTTGACGACCAGTGTGCTGGTCGACGGGCTTGACCCGGCGAGGCCATCGGTCGCCGTCCAGCTCACCGTCCGGGTCGGGTCGGCGCCGAAATTCGCCGGGTTGCCGCTGGTCGAAGAGAAGGTGATCGATCGCAGCGCCGTCTGGTAGTTCGCCACCGACGAGGTGCCGGTGAGTGTCAGCACGCCCGGTCGAACCGTCATAGGTGCCGGTGATGCCGTTCTGGTTGGTGAAGTTCAGCGTGTCGCCGGTGAGGAAGCTCCCAATCGACACGGTCGCGCCTGTCAGTGTCGTGCTGTCGACGTCACTGACCGTCAGCAAGCTGTCCAGCGGGATGACGCCGCCGCCGGCATTGAAGGTCGCCGTCGCCCCGACGGTCACCACCGGGGCGTCGTCGACCGCGGTGATGTTCAGCGTGCTGGTGGCGGCGGTGCTGTTCAGAGCGCCGTCGTTCACTTGCCAGGTGATCGTGCGGCTGGTGTCGGTGCCGAAGTTGGTCGGGTTGTCGCTGGTCGAGGAGAAGGTGATCGAGCGCAGCGCCGCCTGGTAGTTGGCCACCGAGGCGCTGCCGGTCAGGGTCAGCACGCCGGTGCCGCTGTCGTAAGAGCCGGTGATGCCGTTCTGGTTGGTCGAAGTTCAGCGTGTCGCCGGCGAAAAGGCCGGAGCTGATCGACACGGTCGCGCCTGCCAGCGTCGTGTTGTCGACGTCGCTCACCGTCAGGGCCGAATCGAGCACGACAGCCGTGCCCTGCTCGGTGAAGCTCACCGTCGCGCCGGCCGTCACCACCGGGGCGTCGTCGACCGCCGTGACGTTGACCGTGCTGGTGGCGGCCGTGCTGCTCAGCGCGTTCCGTCGTTGGCCGTCCAGCTGATGGTGCGGCTGGTATTGGCGCCGAAGCTGGTCGGGTTGTCGCTGGCCGAGGAGAAGGTGATCGAGCGCAGCGCCGTCTGGTAGTTGGCCACCGAGGCGCTGCCGGTCAGGGTGAGCACGCCGGTGCCGCTGTCGTAGCTGCCGGTGATGCCGTTCTGGTCGGTGAAGTTCAGCGTGTCGCCGGCGAAGAAGCCGGCGCTGATCGACACCGTGGCGCCTGCCAGTGTCGTGTTGTCGGCGTCGCTCACCGTCAGGGCCGCATCGAGCACCGCCGGCCGAGCCCTGCTCGGTGAAGCTCACCGTCGCGCCGGCCGTCACCACCGGGGCGTCGTTGACCGCCGTGACGCTGACCGTGCTGGTGGCGGCCGTGCTGCTCAGCGGCGCCGTCGTTGGCCGTCCAGCTGATGGTGCGGCTGGTGTCGGCGCCGAAGCTGGTCGGATTGTCGCTGGTCGAGGAGAAGGTGATCGAGCGCAGCGCCGTCTGGTAGTTGGCCACCGAGGCGCTGCCGGTCAGCGTGAGCACGCCGGTGCCGCTGTCGTAGCTGCCGGTGATGCCGTTCTGGTCGGTGAAGTTCAGCGTGTCGCCGGTGAAGAAGCCGCCGATCGACACGGTCGCGCCTGCCAGTGTCGTGTTGTCGGCGTCGCTCACCGTCAGGGCCGCATCGAGCACGACGGCCGAGCCCTGCTCGGTGAAGCTCACCGTCGCGCCGGCCGTCACCACCGGGGCGTCGTTGACCGCCGTGACGCGCGACCGTGCTGGTCGCGGCGGTGCTGTTCAGGGCGCCGTCGTTGGCCGTCCAGCTGATCGTGCGGCTGGGGTTGGCGCCGAAGCTGGTCGGGTTGTCGCTGGTCGAGGAGAAGGTGATCGAGCGCAGCGCCGTCTGGTAGTTGGCCACCGTGGCGCTGCCGGTCAGGGTGAGCACGCCGGTGCCGCTGTCGTAGCTGCCGCTGATGCCGTTCTGGTTGGTGAAGTTCAGCGTGTCGCCGGTGACGAAGCTCGCCGATCGACACCGTGGCGCTCGCCAGCGTCGTATTGTCGGCATCGCTCAGCGTCAGGGCCGCATCGAGCACGACGGCCGAGCCCTGCTCGGTGAAGCTCACCGTCGCGCCGGCCGTCACCACCGGGGCGTCGTTGACCGCCGTGACGGCGACCGTGCTGGTCGCGGCGGTGCTGTTCAGGGCGCCGTCGTTGACCGTCCAGGTGATGGTGCGGCTGGTATTGGCGCCGAAGCTGGTCGGATTGTCGCTGGTCGAGGAGAAGGTGATCGACCGCAGCGCCGTCTGGTAGTTGGCCACCGAGGCGCTGCCGGTCAGGGTGAGCACGCCGGTGCCGCTGTTGTAGCTGCCGCTGATGCCGTTCTGGTCGGTGAAGTTCAGCGTGTCGCCGGTGACGAAGCCGCCCGATCGACACGGTCGCGCCTGCCAGTGTCGGTTGTCGACGTCGCTCACCGTCAGGGCCGCATCGAGCACCGACGGCCGAGCCCTGCTCGGTGAAGCTCACCGTCGCGCCGGCCGTCACCACCGGGGCGTCGTTGACCGCCGTGACGGCGACCGTGCTGGTCGCGGCGGTGCTGCTCAGGGCGCCGTCGTTGGCCGTCCAGCTGATGGTGCGGCTGGTATTGGCGCCGAAGCTGGTCGGATTGTCGCTGGCCGAGGAGAAGGTGATCGAGCGCAGCGCCGTCTGGTAGTTGGCCACCGAGGCGCTGCCGGTCAGGGTGAGCACGCCGGTGCCGCTGTCGTAGCTGCCGGTGATGCCGTTCTGGTTGGTGAAGTTCAGCGTGTCGCCGGTGAGGAAGCCCGCCGATCGACACCGTCGCGCCGGCCAGCGTCGTGTTGTCGGCGTCGCTCACCGTCAGGGCCGCATCGAGCACGACGGCCGAGCCCTGCTCGGTGAAGCTCACCGTTGCTCCCGCCGTCACCACCGGGGCGTCGTTGACCGCCGTGACGGCGACCGTGCTGGTGGCGGCGGTGCTGTTCAGGGCGCCGTCGTTCACTTGCCAGGTGATCGTCCGGCTGGTGTCGGTGCCGAAGCTGGTCGGGTTGTCGCTGGTCGAGGAGAAGGTGATCGAGCGCAGCGCCGCCTGGTAGTTGGCCACCGAGGCGCTGCCGGTCAGGGTGAGCACGCCGGTGCCGCTGTCGTAGCTGCCGGTGATGCCGTTCTGGTTGGTGAAGTTCAGCGTGTCGCCGGCGAAGAGGCCGGAGCTGATCGACACCGTGGCACCCGCCAGCGTCGTGTTGTCGGCGTCGCTCAGCGTCAGGGCCGCATCGAGCACGACGGCCGAGCCCTGCTCGGTGAAGCTCACCGTTGCGCCGGCCGTCACCACCGGGGCGTCGTTGACCGCCGTCACCGCGACCGTGCTGGTGGCGGCCGTGCTGTTCAGCGGTGCCGTCGTTCGCTTGCCAGCTGATCGTGCGGCTGGTGTCGGCGCCGAAGCTGGTCGGGTTGTCGCTGGCCGAGGAGAAGGTGATCGAGCGCAGCGCCGTCTGGTAGTTGGCGACCGAGGCGCTGCCGGTCAGGGTGAGCACGCCGGTGCCGCTGTCGTAGCTGCCGCTGATGCCGTTCTGGTTGGTGAAGTTCAGCGTGTCGCCGGCGAGGAAGCCTCCCGATCGACACCGTGGCGCCCGCCAGCGTCTGGTTGTCGGCGTCGCTCACCGTCAGGGCCGCAGTCGAGCACGACGGCCGTGCCCTGCTCGGTGAAGCTCACCGTCGCTCCGGCCGTCACCACCGGGGCGTCGTTGACCGCCGTGACGGCGACCGTGCTGGTGGCGGCCGTGCTGTTCAGGGCGCCGTCGTTGACCGTGCCAGGTGATGGTGCGGCTGGTGTTGGCGCCGAAGCTGGTCGGGTTGTCGCTGGTCGAGGAGAAGGTGATCGAGCGCAGCGCCGTCTGGTAGTTGGCGACCGAGGCGCTGCCGGTCAGGGTGAGCACGCCGGTGCCGCTGTTGTAGCTGCCGCTGATGCCGTTCTGGTTGGTGAAGTTCAGCGTGTCGCCGGCGAAGAAGCCCGAGCTGATCGACACCGTGGCGCCCGCCAGCGTCGTGTTGTCGGCATCGCTCACCGTCAGGGCCGGATCGAGCACGACGGCCGAGCCCTGCTCGGTGTAGCTCACCGTCGCTCCGGCCGTCACCACCGGGGCGTCGTTGACCGCCGTGACGGCGAGCGTGCTGGTGGCGGCCGTGCTGTTCAGGGCGCCGTCGTTGGCCGTCCAGCTGATGGTGCGGCTGGTATTGGCGCCGAAGCTGGTCGGGTTGTCGCTGGCCGAGGAGAAGGTGATCGAGCGCAGCGCCGTCTGGTAGTTGGCGACCGTGTCGCTGCCGGTCAGGGTGAGCACGCCGGTGCCGCTGTCGTAGCTGCCGCTGATGCCGTTCTGGTCGGTGAAGTTCAGCGTGTCGCCGGTGACGAAGCCGCCCGATCGACACCGTGGCACCCGCCAGCGTCGTGTTGTCGGCGTCGCTCACCGTCAGGCCGGAGTCGAGCACGACGGCCGAGCCCTGCTCGGTGAAGCTCACCGTCGCGCCGGCCGTCACCACCGGGGCGTCGTTGACCGCCGTGACGGCGACCGTGCTGGTCGCGGCATTGCTGTTCAAGGCGCCGTCATTGACGGTCCAGGTGATGGTGCGGCTGGTGTTGGTGCCGAAGTTGGTCGGGTTGTCGCTGGTCGAGGAGAAGGTGATCGAGTCCAGCGCCGTCTGGTAGTTGGCGACGCGAGGCGCTGCCGGTGAGGGTGAGCACGCCGGTGCCGCTGTTGTAGCTGCCGCTGATGCCGTTCTGGTTGGTGAAGTTCAGCGTGTCGCCGGCGAAGAAGCCCGAGCTGATCGACACCGTCGCGCCCGCCAGCGTCGGGCTGTCGGGGTCGCTCAGCGTCAGGCCGGCATCGAGAACGGCCGCCGTACCCTGCTCGGTGTAGCTCACCGACGCTCCGGCCGTCACCGACGGCGCCGTCCGCACCAGCACGGCGCTGGTGGCGCTGCCCTGGTTGGTCCCGTCGTTGGCCGTCCAGGTGATGGTGCGGTTGGAATCGGTTCCGCCGCTGGTCGGGTCGCCGAGCGTGCTCCGGTAGGTGACGCTCTCCAGCACCGTCGCGTAGTGCGCGAGCGTGTCGGTGCCGGTCAGCGTCAATACGCCGGTCGCGGCGTTGTAGCCGGCCGTGATGCTGGTGCCCGTGGTGTCGGCCGCCAGTGTGTCGCCGCTCAGGAAGCCGCTGGTGATCGATACCGTTGCGCCCACCAGCGTCGTCGATGTGCCGTCGACGAGGGTGATGCTGGCATCGAGGGCCAGAGGCCCGTCGCCGGCATTGTAGATGACCGTGCCGCCAACACCGATTTGCGGGCCGTTGGTGACGGCGAGGTCGCTGGTGTCGGTGGTGCTGGTGCCGTTGCTGGTGCTGCCGTCCCTGACGGTCCAGCTGATCACCCGGCTGAGGTCGGTGTTGCCTGCCGTGGCATCGGCGGCCGTCGAGCTGTAGGTGATCGAGCGCAGGGCCGCCTGGTAGTTGGCGATCGAGGCGGTTCCGCTCAGCGTCAGGACGCCGGTGCCGCTGTTGTAGCTGCCGGTGATGCCGTTCTGGTTGGTGAAGTTCAGCGTGTCGCCGGCGAGGAAGCTGCTGCCGATCGCCACCGTGGCGCCGGCCAGATTGCCGCCGCTGTTGGGGTCGCTCGCCGTCACCGTGCCGTCGAGGATCACCGGTGATCCGCCGACGAAATAGTGCGGCGCTCGCCCCCGTATTGACCGTCGGTGCGGTGTGCACGGTGGTGAGCGAGCTGGTGTCGACCGCGCTGCTGCCGTTGCTGGTGCTGCCGTCCTTCACCTGCCAGCTGATCGTCCGGCTGGTCTGGCCGCCGCCGGCCGTCGGATCGCCGTTGGCGGTGACGCTGTACTGCACCTGTTCGAGGACCGAGTCGTAGTGGGCCGCCGTATCGGTGCCGCTCAGGGTCAGCACGCCGGTCGCGGTGTTGTAGCTCACCGTGATGTTGGTGCCGGCGATCGTGCCGCTGCTCTGGCCGTTGACCGACAGTCTGTCGACGGTCTGGAAGCCGCTGCTGATCGTCACCGTCGCGCTGGCCAGGTTGCCGGCGCTGTCGGGTACGGTCAGCACCACGGTGCTGTCGAGCGTGACCGGACTGCCGCCGCCGGTGAAGGTGGGCGTGCCGTCCGCCACGATGGCCGGCGCCGTGTGCACGGCGGTGAGCGTGCTGGTGTCGGCCGCCGAGTTCGACGTGCCGTCGTTCACCGTCCAGGTGATGGTGCGCGTGGTGTCGCCGCCGCCGCCGGTCGGATCGCCGCCCGACGTGAAGCTGTAGGTGATGCTGCGCAGCGCCACCTGCCATTGCGCCAGCGTCGCCGTGGCGCCGCTGGAGGTCAGGGTCAGCACGCCGGTCGCGCTGTTGTAGCTTCCCGCGATGTTGCCGTCGGAGGCGCCCTGATCAACGAAGTTCAGCGAATCGCCGCTCAGGAAGTGCCCGCTGTCGATCGAGATCGTGGCGCTGGCCAGCGTCGTGGTCGAGGGGGAGCTGACGGTCTGGGTGCCGTCGAGCACCACCGCCGCACCGCCGCCGTTGAAGGTCGCCGTGGCGCTCGTCGAGATGACCGGGGGCAGGTGCACGGTGGCGCTGCTGCTCGCCGTGGCGCTGGCGAGGTGGCCGTCGGTCGTGCTCCAGCTGAAGCTGCGGCTGGTGCCGGTCGTGGCGGTGGTGGCGAAGGAAACCGAGTTCGAGCGCCTGCTGGTAGTCCGCGGCGCTGGCGACGCCCGACAGCGTCAGCACGCCGGTGCCGGAAGCGTAGGATCCAGTGATGGTGCCGTCGGAGAAGACCCAGTTCGACGCGCCGTTGTGGAAGCTCAGCACGTCGCCGGTCTGGCGGCCGCTGCTGATCGTGACCGTCGCGCTGGCGATGTTCTGCAGCGTGTCGGTGACCGTGACGCTGCTGGTGAGGTCGACCGCCGAGCCGCCCGGCAGGGCGATCGGCGAGGCGCCGGTCACGCTCAGCACGGGCGCGGCCTCGTACAGGACGTCCTCGATCCCCGAGCCGCTGACGAGGGTGTAGATCGTCGTCGGGGTGCCTGTCCCGGTGAGGCTGCCCTCGACGATCGTGCCCCCGGGGTGACACCGTTAGCGACCCCCGCGTAGTAGACGCCGTTGGCGACGTCGATCGAGATGGAGGTCGGCAGGCGGTTAAAGTCGGTGGCGGTGAACAGGGCCGTGACGTTGCTGCGCGGGCTCCGGCTGTGTCGTAGGTGGCGCGGAGGATCTGGTTGTTTGAGGCGATGCCTTGGCCGCTGTCGACAGCGGCCCCAGAGGTCCAGTAGAGCGTTTTGGTCGCGGGGTCGACGTCGATCCCGTAGAAGAAATGGAAGTCGTTCGGCCTCGCCGTGGGGGACGTGGCATCGATGAAAGCGAAATTGGAGTTGAGGATGACGCCGGTGGTGAGATTCGCCACCTCGACGCGCGGGTTGATCGTGCGGTTGGCGCCGGCGAGGTTATGCGAATCGCCGAAGTCGGTGAAGAAGAGGAGGTTGTTCGTCGCGTCGATCGCCAGGCCGTAGGGATTGACGAGGCCGCTGGCTCCCCCGTAGCTGACCAGCCTGGTGGCGCTGCTGAAGCTGTTGCCGTTGATGTCAATCGAGAAGATGCCGGAGTCGACGGCGCCGCTGCTGGGTGTAATGCCGTCCGGGGCGGCATTGTCGGCCTGGGCGAAGTAGAGCTTGTGCGTCACCGGGCTGTAGACGAGCTCGCCCAGGAAGTCGCGGCCGTTGGTGTCGGGCGTGGTGTAGATCGCTGTCAGCGCGCCGCCGCTGATGCTGCCTCTCAGGATCTGCTGTTGGCCTCCGCTGACGGACGGGTTGTTGGTGATGAAGTAGAAGCCGTCGGCCGCGTCGAGGGCGATAGTGCCGTAGAGGGGGTTCGTGACCGCGCTGCCGTCGATCACGTTGCCGTTGGAGGTCGTCGACGTTGAGCCGGTGACGTTGAGAGTCGCGAGCCCGGTGCCGGCGGCGTTGCCGGTGCCGTTGTTTTCGCTGAACCAGATCTGGTTGGTCAGGATGTCGCCGTACTGGCCGAGCGTCGCGGCCGTGAACGGGTTGCCGACCTCGATCGTGCCGTCGGCGACGTCGAGCGTCCAGCTGCCGCCCAGCGCCGCCGCGCCGACCAGGCCGCTCGAGGCGGCGACATGGGCGCCGCCGGTCGCCATCGACATCTGGATCTCGAACAGCGCGCCGGCGAAACCCTCGCCGACGTTGCAGCCGTAGAACAGGATGTCGCCGCCGGGCTTCAGCGCCTGGCCGATGGTGGCGAGCTGCGTGCTGAACATGCTGATGTCGGCCAGGCCCAGGATGGTGTTGCCGAGCCGCACCGTCGCATCCTCGCCGTGCGACACGATCTGGATGGCGTCGAGATTGTGCTCGTCGTGGCTGGAGAGATAGTCCGCCATCTGCTGCACGCCGTTGCCGTTGGGATCCAGGATCACGACCTGGATACCGGGCTTCACGCCGGCGACGAGGATCTGCAGGTCCGGCACGTTGCCGTCGATGAAGACGATCTGCTGCCCGGCGGTCGGCGTGCTGCCGGGCGTGCCGGAGGCCGTATCCGCCGCCGCTGCAGGCCCGACGGGCGCCGGTGCGGCAGTGTTGTTCGCGGCGGGGTTGCTGGTGCCGGCGGGCGGCGCCGTGGCCGGCTGGCGGCGTTGCCGTGTGATCGGCCGACGATGCAGGTGCCGTCGGCGCCGAACTCGAGGCGCCGCTGCCTGCGTCAGGATGGGCGGCGTCGGTGTGCGGGTGCGTCGGTGTGAGGCTGCGTCGCCGCCGCGGCGGTGGCCGCTGCCGCGCCGTCGTACATCACCCGCGGCTCGAGGGCCATCAGGCCGGTCGACAGCCGCCGGCGCGATCTCACAGCCCTGGTCTTCTGGCGGGTTCCGCCGCCGGATCCGTCTGGCATTTGTGCGTCGCCCCAACTCTCGTGGCAGTTGCAGGCGCGCAGACCGCGCTTCCAGCAATGCCCAACACCCCACCCTCGGCGTATCGTGCGGCGCCCAACCGCTGATTGAAGGGCGCACGCGACACACTTTCTATTTGCCCCAACATCCGGTCAAGGAATTTGTACGTGACGCGGCGCACATATGGTTGGTGATTAATGGTTGATGACAAAGTCGAGGGTTTGTCGATCCGCTCTTGCGTCCCCGGTTGAACTCGCCTAATGGTTGCCATAATCCTCGCAGCGTCCTTAGCGCGGGATTGAAGTCGGGGCATCTTTCGGGGGATTTCACACCGCACGCACTGGCTGCAACCGCGGCAGGCGCGAGGCGGTGGCGGAAAGCAACTTAGAATTTGCGGGAGACAGCGCCATGGCAACTCCGTTCGTGGGCCAGATCATTTCCGTTGGCTTCGATTTCGCGCCGCTGGGCTGGTTCCCGTGCGATGGAAGGACGCTGTCGATCGGCGATTACCAGTCGCTGTATGCGATTATCGGCACCACTTACGGCGGCGGTGGCATCAGCGACTTCGCCTTGCCGAACCTGAATGGCCGGGTGCCGCTGGGCGTCGGGCAAGGGCAGACCTTGTCGAACTATGTCCAGGGGCAGATGGCGGGCACCGAGTCCGTCACCCTGGTCGCAGCCAACACGCCGCCACACACCCACACCATCAACTTCTCGGCGACTGCCGCCACCGGCATATCGCCCAAGGCTGCCAGCGGGACCTTGGCGGTGGGCACCGACGTCAACGCCAAGCTCAATGGCTTCTATGCCGACAAGGCGGGGACGGTCGCGCTGCGACCGGGGACGATCGCGCCGTTCGTTGGCGGCCAGCCGCACGAAAATCGCCAGCAGTACCTGGTCCTCAATTACATCATCGCCTGGGCCGGCGTGTTCCCGTCACGGCCCTAGCCCGCCAACCGATCACCCATATCCATCCAAACGCGTCATTCTCCGGGGGGAGCCCGTCATGGCAGAACCATTTCTCGGCCAGATTTCGGTCTTCGGCTTCGAGTTCGCGCCGGTCAACTGGCAGCAGTGCAAGGGGCAGATCATCAATATCAACCAGTCCACCGCGTTGTTCGCGCTGCTCGGCACCAGGTTTGGCGGCAACGGCACGACGAACTTCGGGCTGCCGAATCTGCAGGGCAACGTCGCGGTCGGGCAGGGTCAGCTCCCCGGCGGATCGAACTATGTCCTGGGTGCGACCGGCGGGGCGTCGACCATCGCCCTCAGCCGCCCGCAAGGTCCCACGCACGGCCATGACTTGATGGCGACAGCGACCACCGCTGACAAGAAGGGCCCGGCCGGCAACGTGTTGGCGAGGCCGGACGTCGCCGGCCAAACGAAATCGATCGTGGGCAAACTCTACAATCCCAACCCGTTGGATACGAAGCTCAACGCGCCGATCTCGCCGATCGGCAATGGCCAGCCGCACGACAATCTGCAGCCGTTTCTCGTGCTCAACTACTGCATCTGCACCATTGGTATCGTCCCGCCACGGGGCTGAGGAGCAAATCATGTCCGAGCCTTTCCTGGGCCAGATCGAGATTTTCGGCTTCGACTTCGCGCCGCTCCAATGGGCGCAATGTAACGGCCAGCTTCTGTCGATCACCCAGAACCAGGCCTTGTTCTCGCTGCTCGGCACGACCTATGGCGGCGACGGCAGGACCACCTTCAAGCTGCCGGACCTGCGCAGCCGCGTGGCGGTGGGCGTCGGCAAGGATCGCGTGCAGGTCGATTGGGTCCGGGGCCAGGTCGACGGCGAAGAAAAGCTGGCATTGACGTCAATGCAGCTTGCGGCGCACGACCACACGGTCATGGCGGCGTCCGGCACCGACGTCACAAAGAATACCCAGTTTCCCGGCAACACCGTCGGACTTGGCCAGACCGTCGGCGACAACGAAGGCACGCCCATGGCGGTGAACGCCTATGTCGTCGACGCCAAACCGGCGGCCGCGCTGCATGTATTCCGCCGTCAGCCCGGGGCCTGCCGCCCATCCGCACGAGAACCGCATGCCGGTGCTGGCGCTCAACATCTGCATCGCGCTTGCCGGGCTCTTCCCGTCGCGCCCCTGAGGACGCCGGCGCGCCTGCCGGCGCTTACGCGCCGCCGGCGCTTAGTTGAACACCGCCTGGTAGTCCTGGCGGTCGGACGCCGGGGTATGGATCGGCAGGATATAGAAGTCGAAGCGCGCGCCGCCCTCGGCTTCGGCGGCGTAGAAGCCTTCCGGCAGCAGATCGCCGCGCGGGCCGGTGAAGATCAGCACGAAGGCCTTGTAGTCGAGGCCGGGGAGCGGCGGGTGATCCTTGACCTCGATCTGCGCCAGCCGCAGCACCTGCGGTTGGCCGGCGAAGCGGAACTCGCGGCCGAGATGGGGCTGGAAATCCTCGTGCGTCAACGGCGCGCTCATCATCGGCTCCCCGCGGTGGTTCGGCTTCTTATACTTCCGCCTTCGCGGAGACGAAAGGAACGGCGCCGTTGAGCGACACGGGACGACGACTGCAGACCGGGAAGGGCCCGGTGACCTTGCGGCCGGAACGGCCGGACGACGAGGCGCTGCTGTTCCGCCTGTTCCGCAGCTGGGCGCTCGAGGATCTCGATCGCGCGCCGTTCGACGATGCGACGAAGGAGAACCTGCTGCGCTTCCAGTTCGCCGGTCAGACGGCGACCTATCGCGCCAACTTCCCGGCGGCGGCCTTCGACATCATCGAGCGCGACGGCGCGCCGATCGGCCGCCTCATCGTCGATCCGGGCGACGCGCAGGAGCCGGCCTGCCTGGTCGATTTCGTGCTGCTGCCGGAGCAGCGCAACGACAGGCTCGGTCGCGCCATCATCGCCGCCGTGCTGGCCGAGCAGGCGGGCCTCGGCCGCAAGGTCAGGGTCAAGGTGCTGCAGCACAACATTCCGTCGCGGCGCATGTGCGCGGCGCTGGGCTTCGTCGAGATCGGACAGGAGCCGCCCTTCATCCAGCTCGAATGGACGGCGCCGGGCGGCGCGACCTGAATAGAGCGGCCGACCACCAGGAATCGTTTGTCGCGAGACACCGGCTGCGTGTAGCATCCCGCCGGCATGGCACACCCGATCTTCACCGAAGACCACGATCTCATCCGCAGCCAGCTCCGCCGTTTCGTCGACGACGAGGTGAAGCCGCACGGGCCCAAATGGGAGGAGGCAGGCTTCGTGCCGCGCGAGGTGCTGCGCCAGATGGGCGAGCTCGGCTTCTTCTCGTTGCGCGTGCCCGAGGCGCTGGGCGGCGCCGGCCTCGATGCGCGTGCCTCGGTCGTGCTGGCCGAGGAGGTCGGCCGCTCGACCCACGGCGGCTTTGCCATCACCGTGCTGGTGCACACCGACATGGCGAGCCCGCATCTCGTGCGCTTCGGCACCAAGCGCCAGCTCGAGAAGTACCTGCCGGGCGTTCTGGCGGGAAAGACCATCACCGCCGTCGGCGTCACCGAGCCCGCTGCCGGTTCCGACGTGGCCGGCATCCGTACCCGCGCGGTGCGCGACGGCCAGGACTATGTGCTGAACGGCACCAAGATGTTCATCACCAACGGCGTGTACGGCGACCTCTATTTCATAGCGGCGCGCACCGATCCCAGAGGCCAAGGGCAGCCGTGCGCTCACCATGTTCATCGTCGAGAAGGGCACACCCGGCTTCAAGGTCGGCCGCGCGCTCGACAAGACCGGCTGGCGTTCTTCCGACACGGCGGAGCTGATCTTCGAGGATTGCCGGGTGCCGGCCGAGAACGTGCTGGGCGAGCCCAACCGTGGCTTCTATTCCATCATGGCCAACTTCCAGACCGAGCGGCTGGTGATCGGCGCGATGGCCATGGCCGAGGCGCGCGAGGCGCTCCGGCTCACCTTCGAGCATGTGAGCCAGCGCACCGCGTTCGGCCAGCCGCTGTGGGACAAGCAGGCGATCCGCCAGCGTCTGTCGCGCCGGCTGGCCGAGGTCGAGGCGGCGCGCCAGCTCGTGCATCACACGGCGTGGCTCGATGCCCAGGGCGGCGATTGCGTGGCCCAGGTCTCGATGGTCAAGGCGCTGGCCGGCGATCTGGTGAACCAGGTCCTCTATGACTGCGTGCAGTTCCACGGCGGCATGGGCTTCGTGCGCGAAACCGCCGTCGAGCGCATGGCGCGCGATGCGCGGGTCCAGGCGATCGGCGGCGGCGCCTCGGAGGTCATGCTGGAGGAAATCGCCAAGCGTTTCGGCGCGACGCTCGCCGACTGACGCGAGCTACTTCGGCGCGACCACGAACGGGCCGATCGCCAGAACGGCGCACTCCGTGCCGCCGGCCCGTGCGCATTCGCCGACGGCGTCGTTCGTCGCGGCACTCTCGCTGGCACGGCCGGAGACGATGCCCAGGCGACCGTTGCGCCCGAGCGCGACGGCCCGCCAGTCGTTGGCCACGAGGTAGCGGTCGATCGCCTCCTGCTGGCGGGCGTCGAGACCGGTCATCGCCTGCGGCGTGAGAATGTTGATGGCTTTGTGAAGCTGCGGCGTGCGCACCAGCACCTGGTCGCCGGCGGCATAGACGGCGCAGGGCCGGCCGGTGAGGTGGCCGCAAATCTGCAGGCTGCGCTTGATGGCGTCTGGTTCGGTCTCGGCGGGCGCCCACCAGTCGAAATGATCGCGGCCCAGCACCACTGCCTTGCTGCGCTGGGTTGGTGCGTAGTGATCGGCGAGATTCCGGCGCGCGTTCTCGCCCATCAGCAGCGGCACCGCGGCGGCATCGAACGGAATGGCGGGCGATGGCCGCGTGGCGGGAACGTAGGGCGGCAGCGGCAGGGGTGGCGTGCGGTACGACCAGACGACGTTGTTGCCGACGGCGTAGGTCATGCAGCGGTCGAGCGGGCGGACGACCGGCACTTCGCGGCGCACGAGCTTGGTGCACTCCTCGAGGGCGATGCTGCGGGCCGTCGAATCGTCGACGCGGCGCACCGCGACGGCAAACCAGCCGCGCACGTTGATCGCCATCGATTTTGAGCCTTCGGCCGTGGCGTAGTTTTCGAGCGCGCGCCGCCGGAAGTCGGGCACGAACGGCACATCGGCGGCGTCATAGATCCGCGGCCCGGTGGTGGCGGGATCGAGGGTCGGAGCCGGCATCTCGTTCGGATCGGAAGGGGATGTCGCCGTGGGTGCGGCGGGTGCCGCGGCAAGGGAAGCCGTGGGCGCAGCCGGGCCGGCGGGAGGCGCCGCGGCCGCCTGGACGGGTGCCGGCGCGGGCTCGGACTTTTCGTGCAGCAGCCAGGCGCCGGCGATTGCCACGATGGCCACCGCCGCGATCGCGCCGACGCCCAGGGCGAGCCGCCGCGATCCCCTGGCCGCCGTGGCCTGCGGTGCGACAGTGACAGGGGTCGCGCCTTCGGTCGTGAGGCGATAGGCATGGATGGGCCGCGGGATGTTCTTGACGTGCTGCTCGCCCATGTCCTCGGCGCCCAGCGTGAGCTTGCCCACGATCTGTTCGTAGATGGCGGCCGAGACGCAGATGCCGCCGTGCGGCGCGATCGACTCCAGCCGTACCGCGACATTGACGGCATCGCCCATCAAATCGTCGCCGCTTTCCACCACGTCGCCGAGATTGATGCCGATGCGCAAAATGAGCTGGTTGTCGGGCCCGGCCGTGGCGTTGGTCGAGCGCATCGCCTCCTGGATCTGGAGCGCGGCGCGCACCGCCTCGACCGGGCTCGCGAATTCGGCGAGCACGCCGTCGCCCGTCATCTTGAAGACCCGGCCGCGGTGATGTTTCACGATTGTCTCGGCGGTCGCCATGCGGGTGCCGAGGAGATCGAGCGCGTGTTCCTCATCGCGCGCGGACATGGTGCTGAACCCGACGACGTCGATGGAAATGATCGTGGTCAGGCGCCTGACCATGGTGGGTTCATCCATGGCGACAGGCTAGCCGACGCTTGCGCGCGGGGCCATAGGACCTCCTTGCGTCACAGGCCTTGCTCTGCGATGACCCAGACCATGCAATCGGAAGCCCCCCGCTATTGGGAAGACTATCAAGTCGGCGTAAAATACCCGCTCGGCTCGACGAGTTTCACCGCCGATGAAATAGTCGAGTTCGCCCGCCAGTTCGATCCCCAGAGTTTCCATGTCGACGCCGTGGCGGCCAGGCAATCGATGTTCGGCGGCCTGATCGCCTCGGGCTGGCATGTCGCGGCCAAGCTGATGCGGCTGTTCGTCGACAACTATATCGACACGCGCACGGCTCTGGGCTCGCCCGGCGTCGACGAGTTGCGCTGGCTGAAGCCGGTACGGCCGGGCGACACGCTCACCGCCTGGGTCGAATGCGCCGACAAGGTGCCCTCCAAGAGCCGACCCGGGATGGGCGTCATCCACGAGCATTGGAGCGCTACCAATCAGAAGGGCGAGCTCGTGATGACGGCCAAGGGCATCAATATGGTGCGGCGGAAGCCGGCATGAAGCGCGCCGTCAAGGGACTCGACCACGTCGTGGTCATGGTCGACGGCATCGATGCCGCCGAGGCGGCCTACCGCAAGCTCGGCTTCCAGGTCCAGCCGCGCGGCTTCCACAGCAAGCTCGGCACCGCCAATCACCTGATGATCTTCGACAAGGACTATTTCGAGATCCTGGGCATCGTCGAGGACACCCCGTTCAACGCCGAGCGGCGCGAGTGGCTGAAGGAGGGCGGCGGGCTCGCCAACGTGGCGCTCGCCACCGACGGCGCCGATCTGGCCTTCGACGTCTTCAAGGCGGCGGGCCTGCAGCCCGATGCGCCCCTGTTCTTCGATCGTGCCGTCGAGGTCGCGGGCAAGACCGAGCATGCGCAGTTCCGCACCGTGCGCATCCCCAAGACGCACATGCCGGTGGTCGGCTTCTTCGTCTGCGAGCACCTGACGCCGCAGTTCGTCTATCGCCGCGAATGGGCCGAGCATCCCAACGGCGCACGCGGCATCCTGGGGGTGACGGTGATCGCCGAGCAGCCGGTCCCATGGATCGCCGAGCTCGAGAAGTATTTTGGCGCAGGCTCGGTGAAGCGCGAGGGCGAGGGGCTGGTGGCCGATACCGGCACGCAGCCCATCCGCTACCTGACGCGCAAGGATTACGCCCGGCGCTATCCCGGCGTGACGCCGGTGCGGCCGGGCGATCATCCGGCGCTCCTGTCGGTCAGGGTCGACAGTCTCTCCGCTTGCGAAGCGCTTCTGAAGAAGAACGGCGTCATGATGACAAAGCCCGATGATGGCCGCGTGATCGTGCCGCCCGCCGAAGCCGCCCACCTCACCCTGGAATTCCGGGAGCGTTGATAAAGTGAGTCTCGACCTGACGGACCGGCGGATCTACGGATTCGCCACCGAGGAGCATCTGCGTTTCGCCGACGTCGACGCCAACGGCCATGTCAACAACGGCGCCTTCCTGCAGCTCCTGGAGAATGCCCGGGTGTCCTATATGCGGCAGATCGTGCGCCAATCCTTGAAGACAGGTGGCTTGCCGCGCTTTCGTGTCGTGGTCGGCAGGCTCGAGATCGACTTCAAACGCCAGATGTTCCATCCCGGCCGCGCCACGGCCTGTGCCCGCCTGCTCGAGGTCCACGAGCGCAAGTGCGTGATCGGCCACGGCCTGTTCGACGGCGACGCCAATTGCACGGCGGTGCTGAAGGCGATCATGGTGTCGCTGAACGAGGAGACCCATCGCAGCGTGGCGTTCGATCCCGCGGTGCGCGCCGCGCTGGAGAAACTCGCCGCCTCCAAGGACGGACTTCCGACATGACCGACAGACTGATCCCCGAAGGTTTCCGCAAGCTCAACGTCACCGACGATTTCGTCGGCCTGATCGGACCGCTGTGGTTCAAGGTCGAAGGCGAGCGGCTGCGGGTCGGCCTGCCGCTCGAGCCGCGTCATGGCAACCCGATGGGCTGGGCGCATGGCGGGTTGCTGGTCACCGTGGCCGACATGGTGATGGGCGCGGGCTCGGGCCATGTCACCGGCATCCGCTGGCCCCATCCGACGATATCGCTCAGCACCGAGTTCGTGCGCGGCGCCAGGCTCGGGCAGTGGCTCGAGGGCACCGCGCGCATCGCCCGCCGCACCATCAATTTCTGCTTCTGCAGCTGCGACCTCGTCTGCGGCGGCGAGATCGTCCTGGTGGCGTCCGGCGTCTTCAAGGTGCCGGATATCGACAAGATCCCCGAAGCGATGCGCGCCAAGGTGATGGGGAAATGGGAGTGACGGCCTGACGCCGACGCCGCTCACTTCTTCTTCTTCTTGTGCCGGTAGATCCGATAGCGGTCGAAATCCATCAGATGCTCGTAGTCCTCGAAGGCATCGGCGAAGACGCGGTTTTGCAGGAAGTACTCGAGGTAGTCGAATTCCTTGCCCTGGCAGCGCGGGATGCCGGGGATGCGGTCGACGATCAGGAGATCGGGCTGCTCGCGGGCGAAGTCCTCGCTCACCGCATCGAACACGAACTTCTCCGTATCGCCCATCGTGTCGGGCGGATTGTAGAGCGCCGGGAAGTCGTCGCAGGTCGCGTAGATGCCCTGCAGCACCCACATGCTGAGGAAGCGCATGGTCATGCGCCCGCCGATATAGTTGATCAGCGGCCATAGCGGATAGATGCCGGGGGAGAGCGCCAGCAGCGTGCGATGCGGCGCGTTCTGCTCGATGATGTGCTGCAGCCGGCCGCCGATCGAATCCTCGAACTGGCGCTGCTTGTAGAAGGGCGGCGTATAGAGCGCCGCCTGGAAGTAGAGCAGCACCATCAGGGTGGCCGAGATCACCGCCACCGGCAGGTGATGGCCGCTGCGGCTGATCGGCAGGTAGCGGTCGACCGTCTGCGACACGGTGAGTGCCGCCAGCAGGATCACCGCCGACAGAGCGGGCAGCACGTGATAGGGCCAGCCCTTGGCCTGAGCGACGGCGGAGATCGCCGCGCCGATGCCGAACACGACGAGCACGCGCGCGGAGATGGTCTTGGTGAAGACCACGGCGATCGTGCCGAAGATCACCAGCGCGATCAGGGTGGGCGCCAGCACGTTGCTGGTGAGCACGCCGCGCCAGCCCTCCTCGCCGATCGGCGTGTAGGCCTCGACGGCGAGCGGCAGCACGAATCGGCCGTAGTCGGCGAAGATCGTGTACATCGACACGAGATGCGCCACGGCGACAAGACCGATCGACCACGGGATGGGATCGCCCAGCGTCGGCCGCCAGCCGCGGCGGATCAGCAGGTAGAATTCGACCGCGGCAGGGATCGCCAGGTAGTGCGGCTTCATGGCGAACGCCAGGCCGGCGACCAGCCCGATGGCGATCGACGCGCCGCGCGTCAGCGACACGCCTTCGGCACGCGCCATCGAGGCGATCATGTAGGGCGCGCAGGCCACGAACATGATGTGCTCGCGCTGGCCGAAATGCTCGTTGGGCAGCACGGTGAACAGAAACAGCAGCACCGGCGGCAGCAGCGCCGCGGTCAATGCATGGTCGGCCGAGGGGACGAGCCGGACCAGGCGCCGGCACGCCCAGAACGAGGCGAAGATGCCCGCCACGACCCAGGCGGTGAACCAGAACGTGACACTGCCCGGCAGGATCCTGGCGGTCAGCACCGGCAGGGCATGCACCACGAAGGTAAGCGGCAGGTTCTCGTCGATGATCTCGACATAGAGCCTCTCGCCGCCGACCCAGCGTCGCCGAGACGTCGAGGATCGCCGCGACGTCGTGATTGATCGGCGGGAAGAAGTAGCCGGCCAGCCACAGGATGGGCAGGGCGAACAGCGGCACCAGCAGCAGCCGCTCGACGCGCGGTGGGATGATCGGGGGTTTGGTCGTGACGGTTGGCAAGGCGGGGCGAAGATATCATAAGCGGGCGGTAAGACGACACTTGCGGGGACAGGCACGGCGTGGAGCGGGCTGAATACGAGCGCATGCATGAGGTCGAGGACCGCATGTGGTGGTATCGCGGCTTGCGCGCGCTCGCCGCGCAACTTCTCGTCCGGGCGCTGGCCGGTTCGCCGGCGGCCGGCCCGGTGCTCGATGCGGGCTGCGGCACCGGCGGCATGCTGCTGAAATTGGGCCCCGCGGTGGCAGGCCGGGCCACCGTCGGGCTGGAATACGACGCCCTTGCGGCGGCGCTTGCCGCCGCCAAGGCCGGTCGGCCGGTGGCGGCAGGTTCGGTCAACGAAATGCCGCTGGGCGGCGGCACGCTCGGCGCCTACCTCTCGCTCGACGTCCTCTGCCATGGCGGCGTCGAGCCCGCCCTTGCCCTGAAAGAGGCGCGCCGTTGCCTCGGGCCGGGCGCGATCGCGGTCTTCAACCTGCCGGCCTATGACTGGCTGTTGTCGGCGCACGACAGGCGCGTGCACAATGTCCGCCGTTTCACCGGCGGCCAGGTGCGCGCGTTGCTCGCCGGCCACGGCTTCCGTGTCCTCCGCTCCAGCTACTGGAACACCTTTTTGTTTCCCCTGATGCTGCTTCACCGACTGATCGGGCGCGACGACGCCGCGAGCGACGTGCGCGACTACCCGCGCTGGCTCGACGCGCTGTTTTCCGCCGTACTCGCCGCCGAACGGGCGGCGATCGCGCTTGGTATCGGCCTGCCGTTCGGCGGCTCCCTGATCGTCGTCGCTGCGCGCGATGGGACGGCGCGCGATGGCTGAGTCTTCCGCCGCCCCGCCGGCGCTCTCCGTCGTCGTACCGGTCTACAACGGCGCCGCCACGGTCGGCGAGCTGGTGCAGGCGTTGCGCGGGCTCGAGATCGCCGGCGGGCTCGAAATCGTGCTGGTGGTCGACAACAGCCCGGACAACAGCCTCGATGTCTGCAAAAAGCTCGCCGTCGAGCCGGGCGCGCCGGTCACGGTGCTGAGCCTCAGCCGCAATTTCGGCGAGCATAACGCAGTGATGGCGGGCCTTGCCCGCGCGCGCGGCGCCTATGCCATCACCATGGACGACGACCTCCAGAATCCGCCGGCCGAGGTCACGCGCCTGTTCGAGCACGCGCGCGACGGCAACTACGACGCGGTCTACACCTACTATGCCGAGAAGCAGCATGCTGCCTGGCGCAACTGGGGCAGCCGCTTCACCAACTGGTGCGCCGACCGGTTGATCGACAAGCCGCCGGGCCTCTATCTCTCCAGTTTCCGCTGCATTTCGGCCTTCCTGCGCGAACGCATCGTGTCGAGCTACGAGGGTCCCGATCCCTATGTCGACGGGCTGATATTCCAGGTCACCCAGAATGTCGGCCGGCTGCAGGTCCACCACTTGCCGCGCAACGAGGGGCGGTCGAACTACACGCTGCGCCGGCTGCTGCGGCTGTGGCTGTCGATGTTCCTCAATTTCTCGGTGATGCCGCTTCGGCTCGCCACCCTGTTCGGCGTGGGCTTCGGCGCACTGGGCGCGATCGCGGCGGTCATCGTCGTGCTGGAGGCCATCATCTCCGACAAGCCGCCGCAGGGTTGGGCGTCGCTGATGGTCGCCGTGCTGGTGCTGGCGGGCGTGCAGCTCGTGGTGGTCGGGCTGATCGGCGAGTATGTCGGCCGCATGTTCCTCGCCGTGAACCGCAAGCCGCAATATCTCGTGCGCGAAGTCTTCCATCGCGGCCCGGCCGGGCTCGAGGTCGAGCGGCCGAAGGTCGACACGCGCGCGGCCGGACAGCCGCACCGCGAACCTACTCAAGGGGAGTCCTGAACGATGACGGTCTATTACGTGGCGCTGGGGATCGGCATCCTGGCCGGTATCGGCGGCCAGCTGCTGCTCAAGGCCGGCGCCGACGCCCCCGACTTCGTGAGCCAGGTCCTGCGCCCCTCGACGCTCTGCGGTCTGGCGCTCTACGGCTCGGCCGCCTTCCTCTACATCATCGCGTTGCGCAAGATTCCGGTCTCGGTCGCCTTTCCCAGCGTGTCGCTGTCCTATGCGATCGTGGCGGTGCTTGGCCACTTCCTTTTCGGCGAACCGTTCGGCATCAAGCAGCTGGGCGGTATCGCGCTCATCATGGGCGGCGTTGTGCTGATCAATCAGGCCTGAGGGGGAAGCGTGACCTACGAGCAGATCCAGTACGAGACGAAGGACGGCATCCTCACCATCACGCTCAACCGCCCGGACAAGCTGAACGCCTTCACCGGCAAGATGCTGTCGGAGCTTCTGGACGCGATGGACCGCGCCGACCGCGACGACGATGTGCGCGCGGTGGTGTTCACCGGGGCGGGCCGCGGCTTCTGCGCCGGCGCCGATCTCTCCGGCGGCGCCAACACCTTCAATGCCGAGAATCGCGGGCCGGTCGATCCCGGCCTCGACGGCCATCGTGATGGCGGCGGCCTGTTCACGCTTCGCCTCTACAATTCACTGAAGCCCACCATCGCTGCCTGCAACGGCCCGGCGGTCGGCGTCGGCATCACCATGCAGCTCGCCATGGACGTGCGGCTCGCTTCCGAGGCGGCGCGCTACGGTTTCGTGTTCACCCGCCGCGCCATCGTCATGGAGGCCTGCTCGAGCTGGTTCCTGCCGCGCCTCGTCGGTCCGCAACAGGCGTTGGAATGGGTGATGACCGGCCGGGTTTTCCCGGCCGACGAGGCCCTGAAGGGCCGGCTCGTGCGTTCGGTTCACAAGCCCGACGAACTGCTGCCCGCAGCCTACGCGCTCGCCCGCGAGATCGCCGACAACACTGCGCCGGTGTCGGTCGCGCTCAATCGCCAGATGATCTGGAAGATGCTGGGCGCCGACCATCCGATGGAAGCGCACAAGGTCAATTCCAAGGGTATCTATGCGCGCGGCAAGTCGGCCGACGTGAAGGAGGGCGTGACGGCCTTCCTGGAGAAGCGCCCGGCCAAGTTCCCCATGAAGGTGAGCGACGGCATGCCGTCCTACTTCCCGTGGTGGCAGGAGCGGACCTTCAAGTAGTGCGGGCAAGTCGTGCGGGAAGACATCGAGCGCTTTTTCCGCAGCTATCGCGACGCCTTCAACAGCCGCGACCCGGCCGCGATCGCGCGGCATATCGCCGTGCCCTGCCTCATGCTGGAGCGTGCCGCCACCGTGTGGTCGACCGAGGCTGAGGTGGCGGCGAGCATGGAAGACCTTGTTGCGTTCTATCGGCGCAGCGGCTTCAAGGCGGCGGACTTCATCGTCCACGCGCTGATGGAGCAGGCCCCGAACGACGTCGCGGTGGACATCGCCTGGACCATCGAGCGCCACGAGCAGCCCTCCTGGCGCTTCCACACCGGCTATAATTTACGGCGATTCGGCGGCATATGGCGGATCGTGTTTTGCACCGCCTATCAGGAGCCTGCGGCAAGGCAGCCGAGTTGATGCCCGACCGGCCTTGCGGCACTCTCCCGGCCCACAAACGTTTCTGGGAGGAAACAATGACCAAGCTGCATCTGCGGCGCCGCGCGATTCTGGCGGCAGCCCCCGCGCTGGTGGCTGCGCCTTACGTGGCGCGGGCACAGACCGGCAAACCCGAGAAGGCCAAGGTGGTGCTGGCTGTCGGCGGCAAGTCGGCGCTCTACTACCTCTCGCTCACGATCGCCGAGACCAAGGGCTTCTTCAAGGATGCCGGCCTCGACGTCGAGATCAACGATTTCCAGGGCGGCGCCAAGGCGCTCGAGGCCCTGATGGGCGGCAGCTGCGACGTGGTGGCGGGCGCTTACGAGCACACCATTCGCATGCAGCAGCGTGGCCAGCCGATCAAGGGCTTCGCCCTGATCGGTCGCGGCATGCAGCTCGCCATCGGCCTGCGCAACGACGTGGCGGAGAAGGTCAAGGGACCGGCCGACATCAAGGGCATGAAGTTCGGCGTCACGGCGCCGGGCTCGCAGACCCAGATGCTGGTCACCAACTGGGCGGCCAAGGGCGGCCTGAAGGCCACCGACATCGTCGCCATCGGCCTCGGCGCCGGCGCCTCGGTGGTGGCGGCGATCGAGAACAAGTCGGTCGACGGCATCTCGCAGGCCGATCCCGCGGTCACGATCCTGCAGGAGAAGAAGCTGATCAAGATCGTGGTCGACACCCGCACCATGAAGGGCAACCAGGAACTGTTCGGCGGCACCATGCCGGCGGCCTGCCTCTATGGCCAGCCGGCGCTCCTGACCAAGACGCCGAACACGGCGCAGGCGCTGGCCAACGCCATCGTGCGCGCCAACGAGTGGCTGCAGACGGCGCCGCCGGCGGACGTCGCCAAGGCGGTGCCGACGGGATACCTGCTGGGCGATCAGGCAATCTACGAGAAGGCCTTCGCCAATGTGCGCGAGACCATCTCGCCCGACGGCATCATGCCGCCGGACGGTCCGGGCAACTGCCTGAAGTTCCTGGTCGAGGGCGATCCCAAGATCGAGCCGGCCAAGATCAAGCTCGAGGACACCTGGACCAACGAGTTCGCGCAGCGCGCCAAGAAGCACTCCTAGTCCGGCGTGTCGATCGACGGAGCGCCGGCGCTCGCACTGGCCGACATCACCTGCCGCTTCGCCTCGCGTGACGAGCGAAGCGACGCCTACATCGCGGTCGCCAACGCCAACCTCGTGATCGGCAGGGGCGAGTTCGTCTCCGTGGTCGGGCCGACCGGCTGCGGCAAGTCGACCTTGCTGAACGTGGCGGCCGGCCTGCTCGAACCGTCGTCCGGCACCGTCGAGGTCTACGGCGAGCGGCTGGTGGCGGCCGACGGCGTCAACCGGCGCGCCGGCTACATGTTCCAGGCCGACGCGCTGATGCCGTGGCGCACCGGCATCGGCAACGTCGTCGCCGGCCTCGAGTTTCGCGGCGTGCCGGCCGCAGAGGCGACGGCGCAGGGCGAGGAATGGCTGCGCCGGGTCGGCCTGGCGGGCTTCGGCGATCGCTATCCGCACCAGATGTCGGGCGGCATGCGCAAGCGCCTCGCCCTGGCGCAGACCCTGATCCTCAGTCCCGACATCCTGCTGATGGACGAGCCGTTCTCGGCCCTCGACGTGCAGACGCGTCAGCTCATGGAGAACGAGCTTCTGGCGCTGTGGGCGGAGGACAGGAAGTCGGTGCTGTTCATCACCCACGACCTCGAGGAGGCGATCGCGCTCTCCGATCGCGTCGTCGTGCTGTCGGCCGGGCCGGGCACGCGGCCGATCGGCGACTTCAAGGTCGACCTGCCCAGGCCGCGCGACGTCTCGGAGATCCGCATGACGCCGGCCTTCCTCGATCTCCATCGCGAGATCTGGGGCGTCATGAAGGAAGAGGTCCTGAAGGCCTACGCCCGGCAGAAGGTGGCCTGAGGTGAGGCTGCGCATCCTGCAGTTCCTGGTGCTCGGCCTGCTGGTCGTGGCCTGGTACGCGCTGACCGCGCCGGGCCTGATCCCGCCGTTCTATTTCGAGCAGGACAACCGCGCCGCCTTCTTCTTCGGCGAGCCGCAGAAGGTCTTCTGGGTCATCGTCGAGTGGTTCGCCACCGGCGAGATCTTCATCCATCTCGCGGTCACGCTGCTGGAGACGGCGCTGGGCTTCGCGATCGGCTCGGCACTCGGGCTGGGCATCGGCCTGTGGCTGGCGCTCTCGCCCACGGCGTCGGCGGTGATGGATCCCTACATCAAGGGCTTCAACTCGATGCCCAGGGTCGTGCTGGCGCCGATCTTCGCGGTGTGGTTCGGGCTCGGCATCTGGTCGAAGGTGGCGCTGGGCGTCACCCTGGTGTTCTTCGTGGTGTTCTTCAACGTCTACCAGGGCGTGCGCGAGGTCAGCCCCAACCTGATCGCCAATGCCCGCATGCTGGGCGCCTCGCCGCGCCAGCTGCTGCGCTCGATCTACCTGCCGTCGGCCATGAGCTGGGTGTTCGCCAGCCTGCACAATGCCGTGGGCCTGGCCTTCGTGGGCGCCGTGGTCGGCGAATATCTCGGCTCGGCGCGCGGCGTCGGCTACCTCATCCTGCAGGCCGAGGGGACCTTCGACATCAACACCGTGTTCGCCGGCATCCTCGTGCTCACGGCCTTCGCGCTGCTGCTCGACGCCGCGGTCGGCAGCGTCGAGCGCCGGCTGATGACGTGGCAGCCGCGCACCAGCGAGACCGAGAAGGTTTAGACACTATATGCCTGTAAATCGTGCTGCCCGTTTCTCCAGGAAATGGGCAACGCCCTCCTTGAAATCGGCGGTCTGGAAGGAGAGGTCCATCTCGTAATTGGCCTGGGTCGTGGCCTCGGCCAGGGTCTGGAATTCGGCCTCCCAGATCTGCCGCTTCATCACGGCGACCGAGCGCGGCGAGACGGTGTTGGCCAGCAGCGTGGCATAGGCGCGGGTCTCGGCCATCAGCTTGTCGTCGGGGATGACCCGGCTCACCAGCCCCATGGCCAACGCCTCGGGGGCGCGGAACTTGCGGGCCGAGCACAGCAGGTCCAGCGCCGCCGACAGCCCGACCAGGCGCGGCAGCAGCCAGCTCACGCCGTGCTCGGCGATCAGCCCGCGCTGGGCAAAGGCGGTGGTGAATACCGCCGATTCGCCGGCAAAGCGCAGGTCGGCATAGAGCGGAATGACGAAACCCAGGCCGGCTGCGGGCCCGTTGATCGCAGCGATGATGAATTTCGGAATCGCCGGGAAATAGGAATAGTTCATCCTGAATTCGGGCAGGGTGCTGCCGCCCGGCAGGCTGCTTGCGGCCTTGGTCGAACGATCGACACTGGCGCCCGCGCCGATCGCCTGCAGTCCGCCCATGTCGGCGCCGGCGCAGAAGCCGCGGCCGGCGCCGGTAAGAATTATGGCCCGGACATCAGGATCGGCCCCCGCCTTGTGCATGGCGTGCTTGAGGTCGAGATGCATCTGATGCGTCCAGGCATTGAGCTTGTCGGGCCGGTTGAGCGTGATCGTGCAGATACAATCGGCGACGTCGTAAAGAATCGCTTCATACGCCATCCGGGGGTCTCCTCATGTGCATTCTTGTGGCTGGCATGATGAGGAAAATGCAGCGACGATACAAATGGGACCCGATCGCTACAAATGGCACCTGATTGGAGACTAGCGACAGGGACCCCTCGACTATGATCGCACCGCGGACATGGGAACTCGCTCGCAAGAGAGAGTTGTCCGCAGATGATCGATTTCATGATATCTTGCAGGGGCAAGGCAAAAAACACTGCCGAGGTAGGAAATGGCAAAAAGGGAATTCGCCCACCCGAATGAAATGCATAAGTACGTGGGCCAGGAAATTGGGGTCAGTGACTGGGTCGAGGTTTCGCAGGATCGGATCAATCAGTTCGCCGAGGCGACGGGCGATCACCAATGGATCCATGTCGATGTCGAGCGGGCCAAGAAGGACATGCCGGGCGGCAAGACCATCGCCCATGGATTCCTGACGCTGTCCTTGATCCCGATGCTCAATCATCAGATCTCGCACATCAACAACGTCCGGAACGGCATCAACTACGGGTGCAACAAGGTGCGGTTCACCAGCCCGGTGCCGGCCGGTTCCAAGGTCCGTGCCCGCGCCAAGCTGATGGCGGCCGATCCGATGACCGGCGGCGGCGTGCGGCTCACCAACCAGGTCACGATCGAAATCGAGGGCCAGGAGCGCCCGGCCTGCGTGGCCGAGACCATGTCCATCGTCTACGGCGCCTGAGGGAGTTGGGTTCTTGCTCAAACGTGAAGAACTGACTGCCGAGCATATCGACCAGATCGTCGCCGACGCCCGCAAGGCCGGTTACGACTTTTTCCTCTCCGCCGAGGAGCGCGAGGCGAGCCTCAAGGAAGCGTTGACGCGCTATCAGCCCGGCGAGGAGGCGTGGGTGTTCGCCTACGGCTCGCTGATGTGGAACCCGGCCCTCGAATTCGCCGAAGCGCAGCCTTGCAAGGTCGACGGCTGGCGTCGTTCCTTCTGCTTCTGGGTGCCGCTCGGCCGCGGCACGCCCGAGCTGCCCGGCCTCATGCTGGCGTTGGAGCAGGGCGGCGAGTGCGAAGGCATCGCCTATCGCCTGTCGCCCGACCAGGTGCAGAGCGAGCTCGCCATCCTGTGGAACCGCGAGATGCTGGCGGGCGTCTACCAGCCGCGCTGGGTGCCCACGCGGCTGCGCGACGGGCGCCTGGTCACGGCCGTCACCTTCGTCGTCGATACCGCGCACTGCCAGTATTGCGGCGATCTGCCGATGGCGCGGGCGGCGCATCACATCGCCTTCGCCGAAGGCCGCCGCGGTGCCTGCCGCGACTATCTCGCCAACACCGCTGCCCATGCGCGCGCCCTGGGCATCAGCGATCCCTACATCGAGGAGCTGGTGCAACGCGTCGCGGCACTGCGGGACGAATACGTCATCCCGACGGTGCTGCCCCACGCCGAGGCCGTCGGCGAGGCCTAGCTTCGCGCGTCGAAAGGCTGCCGCGAGCGAAGGTGCGGCTCTACAGTCGCCATGAGATAGTCCGGGCGTGTCTCGCCTCGTCGCCCGCTGGCTCGCGCTGCCACCCAATCTGCGCGGCATCCTCTGGGTCGCTATCTCGGGTGTGCTGTTCGCGCTGCTGAACGTCTTCACGCTCATTCCGGCGCAGCATCTCAATTCCTACGTCATGGCGTTCCTGCGCTATTTCTTCGGCTCGCTGTTCCTGCTGCCGATCATCTTCCGGCTCGGCCTCTACCGTTCGCTGCACACCAGGCGGCTGCCGCTCCATCTCTTCCGCGGTGCGATCCACACGTCGGGCATGATGCTGTGGTTCGTCGCCCTGCCGCTCACCACCCTGGCCGAGATCACGGCGCTGGGCTTCACCGGCCCGATCTTCGTCACCATCGGCGCGGCGCTCTTCCTGGGCGAGGACGTGCGCCTGCGGCGCTGGATCGCCGTCCTGGTGGGTTTCGCCGGTGCCATGATCATCATCCGGCCGGGCTTTTCCGCGCTTCATCTCGGTGTGATCTGCATCCTGGTCAGCACGCCGATCTTCTCGGCCTCCAACCTGATCTCCAAGGCGCTGGCGCGCACCAATTCGGCCAATACCATCGTGATCTGGCAGAACATCGTGATCGTGGCCTGCGCCGCGCCCTTCGCGATCTGGTTCTGGCAAAGCCCGAGCTGGGTCGACGTGCTGTGGTTCATCGCGGCGGGCCTTTGCGGCACGCTCGGCCATCTCAGCCAGCAGCGCGGCTATCAGCTCGCGGACATCACGCTGCTGCAGCCCATCGGCTTCCTGTCGCTGATCTGGAACACGCTGCTGGGCTATTTCCTGTTCTTCCAGCAGCCCGACTTCTGGACCTTCGTCGGCGCGGCGGTGATCTTCGGCAGCGCCATGTACATTTCCCACCGCGAGGCGGTGCGGCGGGCGAAGGTCAAGACGGCCGACTCGCAGGCCGGTCCTGCGGCCTGACGGGGCCAGCGTCTCAGCCGCCGGTGACGCTCATGTGGCGCGGCACGGCCGGACCGGCATGGCGGCGGTCGATGATGAAATCGTGGCCCTTGGGCTTGCGCGCGATCGCCTCGGTGATCGCCCGGTCGAGGAATTCGTCGCTCTCGGAGGCGCGCAACGGCGCGCGCAGGTCGGCCGCGTCTTCCTGGCCGAGGCACATGTAAAGCGTGCCGGTGCAGGTCAGCCGCACGCGATTGCAGCTTTCGCAGAAATTGTGGGTGAGCGGCGTGATGAAGCCCAGCCGTCCGCCGGTCTCCTCGACCCTGAAATAGCGCGCCGGGCCGCCGGTCCGGTAGTCGGTCTCGGTCAGGGTGAAATGCTTGGCGATGTTGGTCCGCGCCAATGACAGCGGCAGGTACTGGTCGAGACGCGCGTCGGCGCCGATCTCGCCCATCGGCATGACCTCGATCAGCACCAGGTCCATGCCGCGGCCGTGGCTGAAGCGGATCAGCTCGTCGAATTCCATGTCGTTGACGCCACGCAGCGCCACGGCATTGATCTTGACGTGAAGGCCGGCCTGCTGGGCGGCGTCGAGGCCGCGCATCACCTGGTCGAGCTCGCCCCAGCGCGTCAGCTCGCGGAACTTGGTGCTGTCCAGCGTGTCCATCGACACGTTCACGCGACGCACGCCGACCGCGGCCAGCTCCTTGGCATATTTGGCGAGCTGGCTGCCGTTGGTGGTGAGCGTGAGCTCGTCGAGCGCGCCGCTGTCGAGGTGCCGGCCGAGCCCACGGATCAGCGACATCACGTTCTTGCGCACCAGCGGTTCGCCGCCGGTCAGCCGGAGCTTGCGGACGCCGCGCCGGATGAAGGCCGAGCACAGCCGCTCCAGCTCCTCGAGCGAGAGAACCTCGGCCTTGGGCAGGAAGGTCATGTCTTCGGCCATGCAATAGACGCAGCGGAAGTCGCAGCGATCCGTGACCGAGACGCGAAGATAGGTGATGGAGCGACCGAACGGGTCGATCATGGCATTTCCGTTAAAGACGATCGGATAATGGGGACGCTGCAGCGCCCCTGCAAGGGGCGATTGGCCGCTATGAATCCCCGCCGCCGCTGGGAAGAAGGCCGTTTTTCAAGGCCTTGAGCAACGCGTCGTGGTCGCGCTCGGTCTGCTTCGCGTAGGCGGTGGCGAAGGCGCCGATCGCCTCGTCGAAGGCGGCGCTGCGGCCAAGATAGGCCGACAGGACGACGGCGTCGGCCGTGCGGGCATGGGCGCGCGCCAGCACCTCGCCGCAGGTCGCGGCATAGCGCCGGAAATTGCGCGGCGTCATGATCTCGAGCGCCGGCTTGATCTTGGCGTCGCGCAGCTGGCGAATATAGAGATGGCGGCCGGTCGGGCCGGTGGCGAAGCCCAGCAGCATGTCGCTCGCCGCCTGCAGCAGGCGCTGGCCGCGCACCACGCGTTCGCCGTGATGGGCATAGGGACTGGCGCCGGCATAGGCCTCGAGCACCGAGCGGGTGGCTTCCTTGAACTGCAGGTAAAGCGCCTCGCCGTCGCCCGAGACCATCAGCAGCACGCCGCAGAGCGTGCCGACGGCGCCCACGCCCACCACCTTGTAGGCCGCGTCGGCCAGGCGATAGCGCTGCAGGAGCGTGCGGCGTTCGGGGGTGAGCGATTCGGCGTAATCGACCAGCGCCGCGTCCACGGCGGCGCGGAAGGCCGCGGCATCGGCGGGCGCGGGGTGATAGACGGTGCGGTCGGGATTGTCCTCTATGTGCGGCGCGGCGCCCCGGCGATGATCGATCGCCGCGATCTCCACCGGATGGGCGCGCGCAGTGGCCGCCTTGCGCAACACGCGCGGACTGATGCCCGTCTCCTCCGTCGTGTTCGTGTCGTCGAGGTTCAACGCGCGATACCACGCGGCGAGCACCGGCTCGTTGGCGACTTCGGCCATGGTGGCGCGGTAGCTCCGCGACACGATCATGGCCAGCTCGGTGCGTGCGTCCTTGGGCATGACGTCCAGCGTCGCGACGACGAAGCTCGCGGCCAGGCGCTTGAGATCCCATTCCCACGGCGCCACCGCCGTCTCGTCGAAATCGTTGATGTCGAAGGCAAGCCTTCGCTCGGGCGTGGCAAAGCCGCCGAAGTTGAGGCAGTGGCAGTCGCCGGCGGCCTGCACCGTGAGGCTGCTGTTCGGCGTGGCGGCGAGATCGGCGGCCATCACGGCGGCTGCGCCGCGCAGGAAGGTGAAGGGCGTCGGCTTCATGCGCGCGTAGCGCACGGGCAGCAGGTCGGGCAGGCGCGACTCGCCCTGCTCGATCAGGATCTCGATGGGATCGCGCCGGCCGGCGGCCGGCTTCCACGTGCCGTGGTGCCGGCGCGCCGCGCGCTCGCGCAGCGCCCGGCCGCGTTCGATGCGCTCCTGGAGGGGCAGGGTGTGGGTCTGCGGCGGCAGCGTGCCGGGGAATGCCTCAACCATGGGTTGGTCATGCCACGAGGCGCAGCAGGTTGTCGATAGTGTCGGCCTCGGCGGCCGGCTTGTCAGTCCGTATGCGATTGATGCGGGGAAAGCGCATGGCGAGCCCCGACTTGTGGCGGGTCGAGCGGGCGATGCCGTCGAACGCGATCTCCAGCACCAGTCCGGGCGAGACTTCGCGCACCGGACCGAAGCGGTTGGTCGTGTGGTCGCGCACCCATTTGTCGAGCCAGCGCAGCTCCTCGTCGGTGAAGCCGAAATAGGCCTTGCCGACCGGCGCCAGCTCGCGCTTGCCTTCCGCCGTTTCGCGCCAGCAGCCGAAGGTGAAGTCGGAATAGAACGAGCTGCGCTTGCCGTGGCCGCGCTGGGCGTACATCAGCACGCAGTCGGCCAGCATGGGATCGCGCTTCCACTTGAACCACGGACCCTTGGGCCGGCCGGCGAGATAGGCGCTGTCGGCGCGCTTCAGCATCAGGCCCTCGATGCCGTCGCTCTTCATCGCCTCGCGCAGCTCGGCGAGGTGGGACCAGTCGCGGAACGTCACCAGCGGCGAGAGGTCGAAGCGCTGATGTGGCCGTTCGGCCATCCAGGCTTCCAGCCGGGCGCGACGCTGGTCGAAGGTGAGCGCGCGCAGGTCCTCGCCCTCCAGCCATAGCGCGTCGTAGAGGCGCACATGCGCGGGATGCTCCTTCAGCATCTTGGGCGTCACGGTCTTGCGGTTGAGCCGCTGCTGCAGGTCGTTGAACGGCGCCACGGCCTCCTCGCGGCGCACCAGAAGCTCGCCGTCGAACACGCCGTCGAAGTCGATCGCCTCGACGATGTCGGGAAAAGCGCCGGAGACGTCCTCGCCGGCGCGGCTATAGAGCCGTTTCACGTCGCCCGAGGAGGCGACCTGCACGCGGATGCCGTCCCATTTCCATTCCGCACGAAAATGCGCGGGATCGAGCGTGTCGAGTTCGGCGCGGTCGATCGGATTGGCCAGCATCGGCGGCAGGAAGGCGCCGCCGGCATTGCTGCTGGGCCGGGGCGCGCCTGCCAGCAGCCAGTCGAACAGCGGCCGGTAGGGGGCTGAGAGGCCGTGCCAGATCTCCTCCACGGCATCGACCGGCTGGCCGCCGATATTGGCGGCGGCCTGCTTGGCGAGCCGTGCCGAGACGCCGACCCGGAGCGCGCCGGTCAGGAGCTTCAGCAGTGCCCAGCGGCCCGTCGAATCGAGCGCGTCCAGCCAGCGCTTCAGGATGGCGGGTGTTTGAGTCTTGGTGGCGCGTTGCAGGGTCTCGACGACTTCGCCGAGCGATGGTGGCGGCCCGGCGGCGGGATCGGTCTCCCAGATCAACGCCAATGTTTCCGCGAGATCGCCCACATAGTCGTAGGAGAGGTGGAACAATTCGGCGCCGATCTTGTCCTCGCCGAAGCCGCGCAGCAGGGCAGGCTTGGCGGCGGGGAAGTCGAGCCCGCCGGTCAGGGCGGCCAGCGCCCAGCCACGGTCCGGATCGGGCGTCTCGCGCAGATAGGTCTCGATCAGCCGGAGCTTGGCGTTGCGCGCCGGCTGGTAGGACAAGGCGTCTAACAGGGCGGCGAAGGCCTGCACTAGGCGCCTTCTTCCTCGCGGCCGGCCAGATGCAGCGCCTCGGCGTCGATGCCGATCGAGCGCGCGTAATGCACCAGCGCCTCCTCGCGGCCATGCGTCACCCAGACCTTGGGCGCGCCGACGTCCTTCAGGGTCTGTGTGAGCTCGGGCCAATCGGCGTGGTCGGAGATGATCAGTGGCAGCTCGGCGTCGCTTTGCCGGGCGCGGGCGCGCACCCGCATCCAGCCCGAGCAGACCGCCGGCAGCGGATCGGCGAAGCGCCGCGACCAGCGGTCGGCGATGGCCGACGGCGGGCAGAGCACGATGGCGCCCTTGAAGGGCTCCAGGATCGCCTCGGAGACATGGGCGATGTCGCCCAGATCGACGCCCTGGTCCTGGTAGAGCTTGCACAACGACAGGAGCGCGCCATGCAGCCAGATGCGCTTGTCCCAGCCGGCGGCGCGCAGCAGCTTGATGACCCTCTGGCACTTGCCCAGAGCGTAGACGCCCACCAGATGAGTGCGTTCGGGAAAGGTGGCGACGGAGCGCAAAAGCTTGCCGATCTCGCCGGCATCGGAGGGATGATGGAACACCGGCAGCGCGAAGGTCGCCTCGGTGATGAAGACGTCGCACGGCACCGGCTCGAAGGGCGGGCAGGTCGGATCGGGCCGGCGCTTGAAGTCGCCCGAGACCACGATGCGCTGGCCCTTGTAGGCCAGCACGGCCTGCGCCGAGCCCAGGATGTGGCCGGCCGGCGCGAACTGCACGTCGACCTCGCCCAGCCGCACGCTTTCGCCATATTTCAGCGGCTGCTGGTCGGTGTCGGGCATATCCTCGAAGCGCGTGCGCATGATGGCCAGCGTCTCGGGCGTGGCCAGGGCCGCGCGATGGCCGGGGCGTGCATGGTCGCCATGGCCATGGGTGATCACGGCGCGCGGCACGGCGACGGCCGGATCGACATAGAAGTCGCCGGGCTTGCAATAGAGGCCGCGCGGCGTCGGATAGAGCCAGGAGCGGGGATTTAGGGTGTCGACGGCCATTGAACTTGCTGCTTCCTCTCCGGCAGATATGGGGCTTCCCGACCTGTTTTCACGCTGGTTCGAAAGCCGCGGATGGACGCCGCGGCCGCACCAGCTCGCTTTGGTCGAGCTGGCGCAGCAGGGCAAGAGTGCGCTGCTGATCGCGCCCACCGGCGGCGGCAAGACGCTCGCGGGCTTCCTGCCGTCCCTGATCGAGCTCACGGAGCGGCGCCGCAACGGCCAGGACCTCGCCCACAAGAAGGGCAAGGGCGAGCTGCACACGCTCTACATCTCGCCCCTGAAGGCGCTGGCCACCGACATCCGCCGCAATCTCGAGATGCCGATCGCCGAGATGCAGCTGCCGGTGCGGGCCGAGAGCCGCACCGGCGACACGCCGCAGAGCCGTCGCCTGCGCCAGCGCGAGCGGCCGCCCGACCTGCTGATGACCACGCCGGAATCGCTGGCGCTGCTGCTCTCCTATCCCGACGCGGCGCAGTTCTTCGCCAGCCTGAAATGCCTGATCGTCGACGAGCTGCATTCCTTCGCCTCGAGCAAGCGCGGCCATCACCTGGCGCTGTGCCTGGCGCGCGTGGCGTCGCTGGCGCCGCAGGTGCGCTTCGTCGGCCTGTCGGCGACGGTGGCGAATCCGCCCGAGCTGGCGGACTTCCTGGCCGTCAAGGACGAGGTCGAGATCGTGCAGGGCGAGCCCGGCGCGCAGCCGGTGGTGACGATCATCGACGCCCACGAGCGCCTGCCGTGGGGCGGCCATATGGGCCGTCACGCGATCCCGGAAATCTACAACATCATCCGCCAGCACAAGACCTCGATCGTTTTCGTGAACACGCGTGCCCAGGCCGAGCTCGCCTTCGACGGGCTGTGGCGCATCAACGAGGAAAATCTGGCGATCGGGCTGCATCACGGTTCGCTGGCCGTCGAGCAGCGCCGCAAGGTCGAGGCGGCGATGGCGGCCGGCAAGCTGCGCGCCGTGGTGGCGACGTCGTCGCTCGATCTCGGCATCGACTGGGGCGACGTCGACCTGGTGATCCAGATGGGCGCGCCCAAGGGCGTGAGTCGCCTGATGCAGCGGATCGGCCGCGCCAATCATCGGCTCGACGAGCCCAGCCGCGCCATGATCGCGCCGGCCAACCGCTTCGAGGTGCTGGAATCGCTGGCGGCGCTCGAAGCCGTCGAGGCGCGCGAGCTCGACGGCGATCCGCCGCGGCCGCCCTGCCTCGACGTGCTGGCGCAGCACATCGTCGGTACCGCCTGCGCCCAGCCGATCGACCGCGAGGCCTTCTACGAGGAGGTGCGCAGCGCCCAGCCCTACCGCGACCTGCCGCGCCAGGATTTCGACGACACCTTCGACTTCGTGGCGACCGGCGGCTACGCACTGGCGGCCTACGAGCGCTGGCACCGGCTGAAGAAATTGCCCGACGGACGCTGGATGCTGGCCTCGCCCCTGGTGGCGCGGCAGTTCCGCATGAACGTCGGCACCATCGTCGAGCTGCCGCTGATCAAGGTGAAGATGCGGCGCGGGCCGATCCTGGGCGAGGTCGAGGAATCCTTCATCCAGGGGCTGGTGGCGGGCGATACTTTCGTCTTCGCCGGCCGCCTGCTGCGCTTCGAGGGCGTCAAGGAGTTGGTCGCGCAATGCTCTCCGGCAACCGGCGGCGATCCCAAGGTGCCGGCCTATGGCGGCGGCCGCCTGCCGCTCTCGACCTTCCTGGCCGACCGGGTGCGCGGCATCCTGCAGGATCCCTCGCGCCATCCCAAGCTGCCGGCCGAAGTGCGCGAATGGCTGCGCATCCAGCGCATCCGCTCGACCCTGCCGAGCAGCGACAGGCTGCTGATCGAGGGTTTCCCGCGCGGCAACAAGCAGTTCATCGTGGCCTACTGCTTCGAAGGCAGGAACGCGCATCAGACCCTGGGCATGTTGCTGACGCGGCGCATGGAGCGCATGGGGCTGAAGCCGCTGGGCTTCGTCGCCACCGACTATGTGCTGGGTCTGTGGGGCCTCAGGCCGCCCACCAAGGCGCAGCTCGACCAGCTGTTCGACGAGGACATGCTGGGCGACGACCTCGAGGCGTGGATGGACGAATCGACCATGCTGCGCCGCTCGTTCCGCAATGTCGCGGTGATCGCCGGCCTGATCGAGCGGCGCTTTCCCGGCGAGGAGAAATCGCGCCGCCAGGTCACCTTCAGCTCCGACCTGATCTACGACGCGCTGCGCAAGCACGAGCCCAACCACATCCTGCTGCGCGCCACCCGCCAGGACGCCGCCTGGCAACTCGCCGACCTGCAAGCGCCTGGGCGACCTGCTGCGCCGCGCCCGCGGCCGCATCGAGTACCGCCGGCTCGACCGCATCTCGCCGCTCGCCGTGCCGGTGCTGCTCGAGATCGGCAAGGAGCGGGTGCTCGACGGCACCGCCGAGGACGAGCTGCTGGATATCGCCGCGCAGGAACTGATCGACGAGGCGACGCGACTCTAGCGGTGGTCGGCGAGTTGCTTCACCCAGCGCCGATATTGAATATAGTTCACGGCGAGGCCTGCGCCGAAGGCGACAAAGGTGCCGCACACCATCACCAGGAAGTAGAATTCGTTGCCTTGCATTGCCCGCTCCGTTGAGAACGGTGCGAGCATGGTTGGCCGCCGGCAGCGCCGCTTTGACCTGGATCAACTCAGTGAAAATCACGCGACGCGATCTTGATCTTGGGCCGGTCGAGCACGATGCGGCTGCGGTCATAACCCGACCTGGCTGGTGGGCCTTTGCCTGCACGATGGCGGGTGGCGTTGGCTTCGGGCACAGGCAAGTGAGAGGGCACGCGGCGGTCACCCGGATCGGTGCGGACTTCGTCGCCGCGGCCGTGGGTCAGATGGAATTCGTCGATGTCGGCGATTGAATCGAGCTCGGCCGACCAGTCCCAGAGCTGCTCGGCGACGAGATGGATCACCAGCCCTTCGCGCTGCACGCGGCCGCGCACACCCAGAAGGCGCGAGCCCATGACGATGCGGCGATGAGCCTCGAAGACCCTGGGCCACACCACGAGATTGGCGATGCCGTGTTCGTCCTCGATGGTGACGAACACCACGCCCGAGGCGGTGCCCGGCCGCTGTCGCACCAGGACCAGCCCGGCGAGGGTGAAGAAATCGTCGTTCCTGGCATTTTTGAGCACTTCCGTCGGCGCCACGCCGCGGTCGGAAAGGCGTGACCGCAGCAGCTCCAGCGGATGGGAGCGCAGCGACAGCGAGATGGCAGCGTAATCGTCCACCACCTGCTCGCCCAAGGTGAGCGCGGGCAGGGCGACGGTCGGTTCGAGGTCGCGCATCTTCGTCGGGCTATCGAGCAGCGGCAGCTGGGCATCGGAAAAGCCACGCACGGCCCACAACACGTCGCGGCGCGAGAGTCCCAGCGAGGCGAAGGCATCGGCGCGGGCCAGCGCGATGATCTGGCGCTTGGTGAGGCCGGAACGCCGCCACAGATCGGCTGGATCGCGATAAGGCTCGGTGCGACGCTCGACCAAGAGCTTGGCCTCTTTTTCGCCAAGGCCCGTGACCTGACGCAGGCCGAGTCGCAGGGCGCAACGATTGGTGCGGCCGGGCTCCAGCGTGCAATCCCAGTCGCTGGCGTTGATGTCGGGCGGCCGTACCTCGACCTTGTGCTCGCGCGCGTCGCGCACGAGCTGGGCGGGCGCATAGAAGCCCATGGGCTGGGAGTTGAGCAGGGCAGCGGCGAAGACCTCGGGGTAATAATGCTTCACCCACGAAGAATCGTAGACCAGGATCGCGAAGCTCGCGGCGTGGCTTTCGGGGAAGCCGTACTCGCCGAAGCCCTCGATCTGCTTGAAGCAGCGCTCGGCGAAGTCGCGCTCATAGCCGTTGCCGACCATGCCCTCGATGAATTCATCCTTGAGCCTGTGGATGGTGCCGGCCCGCCGGAACGTCGCCATGGCGCGACGCAGCTTGTCGGCCTTCTCGGGCTTGAAGCCCGCGGCATCGATGGCGATCTGCATTGCTTGCTCCTGGAACAGGGGCACGCCCAGGGTTCTCTTGAGGATGTTCTCGAGTTCCGGCTTGGGGTAGATGACCTTGCTGGGGTCTGCCCGATTCTTCAGGTAGGGGTGGACCATGCCGCCCTGGATGGGGCCGGGTCGCACGATCGCCACTTCGACGACGAGATCGTAATACTTGCGCGGCTTGAGGCGCGGCAGCATCGACATCTGCGCCCGGCTTTCGACCTGGAACACGCCGATGGAATCGGCCTTGCACAGCATGTCGTAGACTTTCGGGTCCTCGTCATCCATGCCGAGGCGCGGCCGTTCGCCGTAATGCTTCTCGATCAGGTCGAAGCTCTTGCGCAGGCAGGTCAGCATGCCGAGGCCCAGCACGTCGACCTTGTAGATGCGGAGCGCGTCGAGATCATCCTTGTCCCATTCGATGACGGTGCGGTCCTCCATGGCCGCGTTCTGGATGGGCACCAGCTCGTCGAGCCGCCCTTCAGTGAGCACGAAGCCGCCGACATGCTGTGAAAGATGGCGCGGAAATCCGCACAAGGTGGCCGACAGCTCCAGTGCCAGCATCAACCGAGGATCAGCAGGATCGAGGCCCGCTTCGCGCACATGGTCGATATCGACACCGCCCGATCCCATGCCCCATACGGTATCGGCCATGACGCCGACCGTGTCGGGCGAGAGGCCAAGGGCCTTGCCGACTTCGCGAATGGCACTGCGGCTTCGATAGGTGATGACCGTGGCCGCCAGTGCGGCGCGATGACGGCCTTTCTCCTCGTAAATCCACTGGATGATCTCTTCGCGCCGCTCGTGCTCGAAATCGACATCGATGTCGGGTGGCTCATTGCGCTCGTTGGACAGGAAGCGTTCGAACAGGACGTCGGTCTTGTCGGGATCCACTGAAGTGATGCCAAGGCAATAGCACACGGCGGAATTGGCGGCCGAGCCGCGGCCCTGGCAGAGAATCTTCATCTCGCGGGCCTGCCAGACGATCTCGTGCACGGTCAGGAAGTAGGGCGCGATCTGCTTGCGATCGATGAGCTCGAATTCGTGCCGGATCGTCTTGGCGACTTTCTCCGGGACTCCCTCAGGATAGCGCCAGGCCGCACCCTCCCAGGTAAGGCGGGCGAGCTTGTCGATGGGAGTCTCGCCGCCCTCGTACATCACCGGATACTGATAGGTCAGCTGATCGAGCGAGAAGCGGCAGCGCTCGACGATCTCCTGCGTGCGCTCGATGGCGTGCGGATGGCGGCGGAACAGCCGCGCCATCTCCTTTGGTTCCTTGAGGTGTCGCTCGGCGCTGGCGAAGCGGCGGAAGCCCAGTCCGTCGACGGTGCAGCCGAGGCGAATGGCCGTCACCACGTCGTGCAGCGCCCGTCTTTCGGGCTCGTGGTAGTGCACGTCGTTGGTGGCGACCAGGCGGACCCGCATTTCGGCGGCGAGGTTGTCGAGCTGGGCCAGGCGGCGGGCATCGTCGCCGCGGAACAGCATGGTGCCGGCGAGGTAGCAGCGATCGCCGAACAGGCGGGCGAGGGCGCGCAGGCGTTCGCGGAAGGCGGGATCGTCGGGCCGGCGCGGCGGCAGGACGATGGCCAGGATGCCCTCGGCATGGGACGCGAGGTCGTCGAAGGTGAGGTCGCATTCGCCCTTGGCCGCCCGGCGGTTGCCGACCGTCAGCAGGCGGGAGAGCCGCTTGTAGGCTTCGAGGTCGGTCGGATAGGCGATGAGCGAGTAACCGTCGCGCGTCTCGAGGCGGGCGCCGACCAGCAGCTTGAAGCGCTCCTTCTCGGGAATCTCCGGCAGCTCCTCATAGTATTCCTTGATCGCCGCATAGGCCCGCACGACGCCGGCCAGCGTGTTGCGATCGGCGATGCCGATGGCGGTATGGCCGAGCGCGAGCGCCTGCAGCGCCAGCTCGCCCGGACTCGAGCCGCTGCGCAGGAAGCTGTAGTTGGTCGTGACCTGCAGCTCGGCGTACATGGCTCACGCGGCGGCGAGCTCGTGGATGCGGGTGAGCGGCACGCTGCGGATAACGACGCCTTCGGCCTTCAATGCCCGCAGGAAGGTCTCGTCGCTGCTGACCAGGGTCGCCGACGCGGCCTCCGCGCAGGCGGCGTAGAAGCAATCGTGCACCGGACGGCCGCATTGCAGCGCCAGCGCCAGGGCTCGATTGCGCAGCCGGGTCGATTCGACGAAGGCCGAGATGAAGGACGGCAGGCCGATGCTGCGCACGATGGGGGCTGCCTGGTCAGGCGCGATCTCGCCGCTCGCCGCCTTCTTCCAGGCAAGCTCGGCCACGCCCGCGATCAGGATGTCGGGCGCGATCAGCTCATGGCCGTTCTCCAGCAGCGAGCGCGCCTGCGGGCGCAACGGCTCCTCGACGAACCATTTGATGGCGACGCCGGGCTCGACCACCACGATCATTGTCCACCCCCTGCGCGCCGCAGCACGACGCTGTCGGTCTGCGTCACGTCGCGCGGCGTCATGGCGGCGATGCGGTCGGCCTCGGCCAGGGCGTCGAGGATCAGCGGCTGGCGGGCGGCATGGATCAGAAGATCGCGCAGATCGGCCTCGAGCGAGCGGCCGCGCAGGCGGGCGCGCGCTTTCAGCCGGGCGAGGGTGCCGTTGTCGAGCTTGCGGACGGTGAGAGTACCCATGTCTTTCTCCTTCAGGCGCAGAAACCGTGGAGGAACCAGCGGGCCGTCGGCCGGCCGTTGGCGGCGGCGGTGTAGGCGCCATCGCGAAACAGCCAGAAACGGCCGCCGTCGTCGTCCTCGACCCGGTAGTAGTCGCGGAACGGCGGCACTGAATTGGCCGGCGGCCGGCTGCCGTCGGGCCTGGGCCGCCACCATTCGTCGGCCAGCCGCTCCGGTCCCTCGGCACGCACGATGCGATGGGTGTGCTGGCGCCATTGGAAATGGCGCGGCGGATCGTCGGGCACCGGCGCGGTGACATCGACCGGCTCGGGCCGCTGCAGCAGCCGCGTCGGCCGCGCGCCCTTGAGGCTTGCCACGCGCTCCCAGGCGCCGGCTGCAGCGGGCTTGGCCGAGACGGCGGCCGTCGTCTGCACCCGTTCGGGCAGGTGGCTGTCGCGCGGCAGGAGCCGCACCACGTTCTCCGCGCCCAGCCGCAACGCCAGCCGGTCGGCGAGGTCGATCGTGCCGTCCTCTCCCAGGGAGGTGGCGAGCGCACCTGAGTCCGGGCAACGCGTCCTGCGTGCCGCTCCACGCCTCGACCTCGGGCGCGGCCAGGATCATCAGCTCGACGCCGAAGCCGGGATCGAGCTCGCCCAGCTTCTCCTCGAAGAGTTTCATCAGTTTCGGGATTGTCGCGGTTGGGCCGGCTGGTGCCGATGGCCGTGCGATCGACCGAGCCATCGACCCGGTAGAGCGCGATCTCGAGCCGGCGCGCGCCGACGCCCGCCTGCTCGAACTGGCGGCAGAGGGCAGCGAGCAGGCGGCTGGTTCCGGCGGCGATGTCCTCGGGCCGGCCGATCGGCTCGGCGAAGGCCAGGCGCGTGCGGAAGGCGGGTGCGGGCCGGCGCGGCTCGATGGGTTCGGCCAGGGTGCCCAGCGCCTGGTCCAGCCGGGTGAGCGGCTGGTCGCCGAAGCGACGTGCCAGCGGCGCGCGCGGCAAGGGATAGAGATCGCCGATGCGGCGCAGTCCGAGCTTCAGGAAGGTCTCCAGGATCGGCGTGTCGACCCGCAGCCCCTCGACCGGCAGCTGGGCGAGTGCGGTACGCTGGCCGTGCGAGGGACAGAAGAGATCGGCCTGGCGCTCGGCGAAGCGCGCCAGCGCCCAGGCGGCGCCCGCGGTGTCGGCCATGGCGGCGCGGCAGGTGAGGTCGTGGCGCGCGAGCCGCTCGACCAGGTCGGCCAGCAGCGCGCGTTCGCCCGCCTCGTCGCGGCCGAAGAGATGGGCGCAGCCGCTCACGTCGAGCAGCAGGCCGGCATCGCCGCCGAAGCCGCCGGCGCTGCAGGCTTCGGTGCCTTCCTCGGCGATGGCGCCGCCCAGCGGATCGACCGACACCCAGGGCGTGTAGCGGTCGCACCAGTTGGCGATCGATTCGATCAGGCGACGGTCGGCCTGCGGGTCGCCGGCTGTCGTGATCAGGTCCGGCACCAGGGCGCGCGAATCGGCCAGCCGCATATGGGCGCGCAGGCCGGCGGCGCGGGCGTGGGGATTGACCGCAGCGAGGCGCGGGCAGCCGTCGAGCCAGACGACGGTGGCGGCGGCCCTAGCCGACCAGTCGCGTGGCGTCGGACTCTGTCCACTCGAATCCACGGGCGGGCCAGCCGATCCGTGGACAGCTTGGGGAACCACAGCGAGACAATGCGTTTCATCGTTCCACTCCACGAGCCAGGACGGGATCTCGGCGGCGGAGGGCGCGCCGAAGCGGTTGCGTCTCAGTTGGATGCGCCAGCGTGCGCCGCCGATGTCGGTGAGGCCGGGCGTCGAGCGCGACGGCGCCGAGGCGATGCGCCAGCGCGTCGTGCACACGCTTTGCGTGGGCGCCGGCTGCCCGCGCAGCAGCAGGGCGGGCACGCCGCTCTTCTCGGCGGCGAGCGACAGGCGGCGGCCGGCGGTCGGATCGGCCGCGCGCGTCTCGCCCAGGACGGCGGCGATGCCGGGGCAGCGCAGGCCCTCTTCCATCGCCCAGAACAGATCCTCGTCGCGCCGCGCCGTGACCATCAGCAGGCGCGCCGGGTCGAACCAGGCAGAGAGCGCCGCAGCATAAGGCGGCGCATCGAACGTGCCCGACGGGCGGCGGCACCACAGCAGGGTGCCGGGAGACTTCGCGCCGAAGCGGCCCAGCAGATGGGCGGCAAAGCCCAGCGCTGCGCCATCATGGGAGGCAACGCGACCGGAGGGAGCGGGCCCCGCCTCGATCTCGTGCAGGGCGCCGGTCAACAGGCCGCCTTCGGGCAGCAGGACATCGATTGCCGGCACGCCCAGCGGCACGGCGGCCTGGCCTGCCCGCTGGACGCTGTGGGCGCGCTCCAGCCGGCGGATCCTTTCGCGCAGGTCCGCCGCGACCGGGGTGGCATCGTTGGCGACCCGGGAAGCGACAGGGGGAGCAAAAGCGCTCGGGGAAATGACGGGCATCGCCCCCTCCAAAAATCTGACGGAACGCGTTGGGGATTAAATGTTCTTCTTTTGTTCTATTCGTCTCACAACCGGGAGTCAACGAGAGTCAGTCGAGGAGACGATAGGATTTCTGCGATCCTATAATTCTTGCGCGCCGTAGAGAGGGCCCGCCCACAATCCATGGTATCTCGTTTCATCGAACTACCACTAAACCTGCGACTGTGCTTGCACTGCCAGCAAGGCAGTCCTTCCCTTCGACAGGGCGGCCTGACACTGCGCATCTCAGTCGCGACGAGACGCTTGCAGATTTCCCTGCCTGGAACGGAAAGACATTCTTGCCTGCCTTGCCTGCGCGCCAGAAACGAGAGCGTGAACGCGGAGCAGCACCCCCGTCTGCGTGAACCTCGGGCGAATCGGATCGTCGATAACCACTGCCGCTCGTTGCCGGCATGATGCTTGCGAAGCATCGAAGGCCGAACGCATCATTCCGTGTGGAGGCCCAATGACCCTTCGACTTCCCTTCGCCGCCCTGCTCGCCGCTGCGTTCTCGCTGCTGGCGGGGCCGGTGCTGGCGCGCTGCTCGCAGAACGTGGCCGCGATTCCGGGCGTCCAGCTGGCCTCGCTCGACGGGCTGTTCCTTCGCGAGCGGCAACTCGCCCAGCCGCGCCACCATCACCTTTCTCGGCCATGCCAGCTACCAGATCGACACGCCGCAGGGCGTGCGGGCGATCACCGACTACAACGGCGTCAACGGTTTCGGCCGCAAGCCCGACATCGTGACCATGAACAACGCCCACTCGACGCATTTCACCGACGATCCCGAGGACGGCATCACCTACGTGCTGCGCGGCTGGCCCAGCAAGCCCGGCGAGACCGAGGCCAAGCACGACATCACCCTGAAGGACATGAAGGTGTGGAACGTGCCGACCAATGCCCGCGACTGGGGCACGAACACGGCGCGCATCAACGGCAACTCGATCTTCATCTACGCCATCGGCGATCTCTGCATCGCCCATCTCGGCCACCTGCATCACCGGCTGACCAAGGAGCATCTCGACGAGCTCGGCCGCATCGACGTGCTGATGGTGCCGATCGACGGCTCCTTCACCATGGGCGTGCCGCTGATGGTCGACGTCATCCGGCAGATCCAGCCCAAGATGGTCCTGCCCATGCACTATTGGGGCCGCGCCCAGGTCGAGCGCTTCCAGAACCTGATGCAGCCGCTCGACGCCGACTTCGTGTGGCCCGAGCAGCCGACCATCGAGGTCGTGCGCGAGGAGCTGCCGCAGAAACTGACCGTCGTCGTGGTCGGCGGCAACGGCGGGGATTGACGCAAGAGATCAACGACAAGGGGGCCTGGCTCGCCCGCTGGGACCTCGTCCCCGACGGCGCGGCGATCGACACGCCTTCGAGTCTTCTGCTGCCCGTTCGCCAACAGGGCGTTCCCGCCATGCTGAAGATCGCCCGCGAAGAAGAGGAGCGCCGCGGCGGCCGGCTGATGGCCTGGTGGGATGGCGATGGCGCGGCGCGGGTGCTGGCGCAGGACGACGACGCGATCCTTCTCGAACGTGCCGTGGGGCCGCGCAGCCTTGCGGCAATGGTTGCCGCCGGCGCTGACGATGCAGCGAGCCGCATCCTGTGCGATGTCGCGGTCCGCCTGCAGGTGCCGCGGCCTGGAAGGCCGCCGGAACTGGTGCCGCTGTCGCGCTGGTTCGCGGCCCTCGCTCCGGCTGCGCAGACCCAAGGCGGAATCCTGGCCGAGGCGGATGCTTGCGCTCGCCGACTGCTGGCCGAGCCACGCGAGCCCGTGGTGCTGCATGGCGACATCCATCACGGCAACGTGCTCGACGCCGGAGCGCGCGGCTGGGTGGCCATCGATCCCAAGGGCCTTTGGGGCGAGCGCACCTTCGACTTCGTCAACATCCTGCGCAATCCCGACGCCGCGACGGCACTGGCGCCGGGACGTTTCCTCCACCAGGTCGAGGTCGTGGCGCGCGTCGCTGAGCTCGATCGGCGCCGGCTCCTCGAATGGACCCTGGCCTTCGCCGGCCTGTCGGCCGCATGGCGGCTCGCCGACGGCGAACGGCCCGAGCTCGACCTGGCCGTCGCCGGCCTCGCGGCGGTTGCCCTCCGATCCTGAGATTGGTGCTAGATTTCGCCGCAATAACGGGATGGAGGAAGCCATGAATAGCGGGGAAACACCGGCAACCGCGATCAGTTCGCACCTGGCGGTCCGGCAGGACTGGCTCGATCGACGCCGCGAGGCGGCACTCGAGCCCGACCTGCCGATCGTCGACCCGCACCATCACCTGATCGACCGGCCGGTGAGTGGCCGCTACCTGCTGCCGGACCTGCTGGCCGACATCGACAGCGGGCACAACGTCGTGGCGACCGTGTATCTCGAATGGCTGTCGATGTATCGCGCCGACGGGCCGGCGGAAATGCGCCCGGTCGGCGAGATCGAGTTCGCCAACGGCGTCGCCGCCATGGCCGCCAGCGGCGGCTACGGCAAGACCCGCGTCTGCGCCGGCATCGTCGGCCACGCCGACCTCAACATCGGCGCGCCGGTCGCCAAGGTCCTGGAAGCGATGATCGCCCATGGCGGCGGCCGCTTCCGCGGCATCCGCTTCATCGCCTCCATGGACCCCGACCAGGGACAATGGGGTGCAACGGCCGCCCGCCCGATGGGATGGCTGCGCGACGGCAAGGTCCGCGAAGGCTTCGCGCAACTGGCGCCGCTCGGCCTCAGCTTCGATGCCTGGGTGTATCATCCCCAGCTCGCCGACGTGGTCGACCTGGCGCGCGCCTTTCCGGCGACGCCGATCGTGCTCAACCATGTCGGCGGCGCGATCGGGCTCGGCCGCTACAAGGGCAAGCGCGATGCGGTCTTCGCCGACTGGAGCGCGCGCATCCGCGAACTGGCGGCCTGCCCCAACGTCCATGTGAAGCTGGGCGGGATGGGCATGAAGATGTTCGGCTTCGATTTCCATGAAGGCGAGCTGCCGCCGGATTCCGAGCGGCTCGCGGCGGCCTGGCGGCCCTACGTCGAGACCTGCATCGCAGCCTTCGGCCCGGCCCGCGCCATGTTCGAAAGCAATTTCCCCGTCGACAAGGGTTCCTACGGCTACGGCGTGTTCTGGAATGCCTGCAAGCGGCTGGCGCAGGGCGCCAGCGCGAGCGAGAAGGCCGATCTGTTCTGCGGCGCGGCGTCGAGATTCTATCGTCTCGGGATCTGAGCGATCGAACAACGCCGATGAACCTGACCCTGGCCGCCTTTGTCATCACGGGCCTGGTCATCGGACTGGGGCCGGCTTTTATTATCCATCATCGCTTCCAATCGGCGTGGCGATTCTTTTGGGCGGTTCCATCGGATCGGAAATCGCTCTAGCGACCGCTCTCGAAGCCAGCCAGGAACTGGACGAGATTGCGGCCGAGATCGTCACTGAGGTAGCCGCCTTCCTGGACCAGCACCGTCGGCAGGCCGAGGCTCGCGATCCTGGCGGCCATGGCGTGGAAGCCCGTGCCTGTTACCTTCAGGCCCTGCAGGGGGTCGCTTTCGCTGGCGTCGAGGCCCAGCGCCACGACCAGTGCGGTCGGTGCGAATTCCCGGATGCGCGCCAGCGCCTTGTCGCCCGCCTCGAGCCACGGCGCGTCGGCCGAACCCAGCGGCAGCGGAAAGTTGAGATTGAAGCCCTGGCCCTTGCCGGTGCCGGTCTCGTGCGCATGGCCCCAGAAGTAGGGGTAGTAGCTGCCGGGATCGGCGTGGATCGACACGGTGAGCACGTCGTCGCGCTCGAAGAAGATGCCCTGCGTGCCGTTGCCGTGATGGACGTCGACGTCGAGCACGGCGACGCGGGCGTGGTGCCGGCGCAGCTGCTGGGCGGCGATGGCGGTGTTGTTCAGGAAGCAGAAGCCGCCCGCCATGTCGGCATAGGCGTGATGGCCGGGCGGGCGGCAGAGCGCATAGGCCTCGCGCGCGCCTGCCGCCACCATCTCGGCCGCCGTGACGGCCGTTTCGGTGGCGGCGAGTGCCGCCTCCCACGTGCCCGGACCGATCGGGCATCCGGTGTCGGCCTGATGCCAGCCGGCGCGGCCGACCAGCCCCGTGGGATAGGTCGCGGGATAGCGCGCCGGATGAACATTGGGCACGACCTCCGGTCCCGCGCCGGGCAGCTTCGCCCATTCGCGTGCGGCGACCTGCAGGAAGTCGATGTATTCGGGCGTATGGACCGCCTGCACGGGGGCAAGCCCGAAGGATTTCGGCGCCGCGATGTCGTGGCCGGCGTCCTTGGCGGCGGCGAGAAGGCGCGTCGCGCGCTCCGGTTGCTCGGCGCTCTTCTGGATGACGCCGCGCACCAGGAAGGTCTGCGGATCATGCCTGGCGTGCTTGTCGGAGTAGACGATCTTCATGGGATTGCCTTACGGGGTGGCGATCGCCTTGGCGTCACGGAGGGCGGCGATGTCGGCATCGCTGAAACCGACCTCGCGCATGATCTCGACCGTGTGCTCGCCCACCATCGGCGACTTGCGGCGTGTTTCGATCGGCGCCTCGGAGAGCCTGATGGGATTGTTGGCCGACTTCACCGGCCCGACGCCGGGATAGTCGATCTCCAGCACGCTGCCGCGCGCCTTGGCATGCGGGCTGGTCATCGCTTCGCTGATCCTGTAGGCGGCCGAGCAGGCCATGCCGGCGGGGATCAGCCTGTCCAATAGATCGTCGGCGGTGTGCTGCAGGAAATATTCCTCGATCATCGGCTCCAGGATCGCGCGATTGGCGACGCGCTGGGCGTTGGTCGCGAAGCGCTTGTCGGCCAGCCAGTCCTGCTTGCCGAGCGCCGTGCAGAACAGCCGCCAGAAGGCGTCGTTGGTGCCGGCGATGAACACCGGCTGCGTCTTGGTCGGGAAGACGCGCAGCGGGCAGAGGATCGTGTTCGACGTGCCCATGCGCACGGGATCCTCGCCGGTCAGCCCGTGGTTGGTGATCCAGTGGCTCATCATGTGCATGCCGACATCGAACAGCGACAGGTCGAGCCGCTGGCCGCGGCCGGTCTTGTGGCGCGCGAGCAGCGCGAAGGCGATGCCGGCGGCGCAGAACGAGCCGGTCGAATAGTCGATGGCGGCGGTGCCGACGCGGCACATCTCGCCCTCGTAGGGGCCGGTCGCGTCCATCAGGCCGATCTCGGCCTGGATGCAGGGATCGTAGCCGGCGCGGCTGGAGTAGGGGCCGGTCTGGCCGTAGCCCGAGACCGAGGCATAGACCAGCCGCGGATTTTCCTTCGACAGCGTCTCCCAGCCGAAGCCCAGCCTGTCGATCACGCCCGGCGTGAAGGCTTCCATGAACACGTCGGCCTTGGCGACCAGCCGCATCAGCACGTCGCGGCCGCCTTCGGTGCGCAGGTCGAGGGCGAGCCCGCGCTTGTTGCGGTTCATCGACGGCACCCAGGCGCCGCCGAAATGCGGGCGGAAATGCTCGCCGTGCAGCGGCTCGACCTTGATCACATCGGCGCCCATGTCGCCCAGGATCTGGCCGGCGGTCGGACCGGCGATGACTTGCGTGAGGTCGAGAACGAGCGTGTCGGTGAGCGGCAACATGGGATGGGGCTTCTCCTTGGCGTTCACCCTTGCAAGGCTGCGAGACCAAGCTCAAGCGCCGTGTTTCGCTGGCTGGCATTTGCCACCGGCGCGGCTATGGTTGGGCCGATTGTTCGAGGAGTAGCTGAAATGAATGCCGCCGACCGCCCCAATCTGCGCATCGACTCCGACCGGCTGTGGTCGAGCCTGATGGAGCTGGCGCAAATCGGCGCCACGGAGAAGGGCGGCGTCTGCCGCATCGCGCTCACCGACCTCGACCGGCAGGGCCGCGACCTGTTCGTGCGCTGGGCCAGGGAGGCGGGCTGCACCATCAAGGTCGACCGGCTCGGCAACATCTTCGCCCGCCGCGAGGGCCGCGATCCGGCGAAGCCGCCGGTGATGACCGGCAGCCATCTCGACACCCAGCCGACCGGCGGCAAGTTCGACGGCGCCTATGGCGTGATGGCCGGGCTGGAAGTGCTGCGCGTGCTGCACGATTCGGGCTACGTCACCGAGGCGCCGATCGAGGTCGCGGTGTGGACCAACGAGGAAGGCTGCCGCTTCGCGCCGGCCATGGTGGCGTCGGGCGTGTTCGGCGGCGCCTTCACGCTCGAGCACGCGCTGTCGATCAAGGATCGCGAGGGCGTGAGCTTCGGCGAGGCCCTCGAAGAAGATCGGCTACGACGGCAAGGAGCCGGTGGGCGGGCGCACGGTCGGCGCCTTCTTCGAGGCGCATATCGAGCAGGGCCCGATCCTCGAGCGCGAGAAGAAGACGATCGGCGTCGTCACCGGCGCGCAGGGCCAGCGCTGGTACGAGATCTCGTGGACGGGCATGGAAAGCCATGCCGGCACCACGCCCATGGAAGGCCGCCGCGACGCGCTGGTCGGCGCCGCCGAGCTGATCGTGGCCGCGCGCAAGATCGGCAACCGGCCGAACGGGCGGTCGACCGTGGGCGTGATCGAGAGCCAGCCGCAGTCGCGCAACACGATTCCCGGTCGCGTGTTCATGACCTTGGATTTCCGCCATCCCGACAATGACGAGCTGACCAGGATGGATGCCGAGATGCGCGCGGCCGCGGCCGACATCGCCCGGCGTCACCGGCTCGAGGTGAAGATCGAGGAGATCTGGTACTTCCCGCCGTCGCCCTTCGCCAAGGAGCTGGTCGAGGCGGTGCGGCGTGGGGCCGAGCAGGCGGGCTATCCGCACATGGACATCGTGAGCGGCGCCGGACACGACGCCTGCTATGTCTCGCGCGTGGCGCCGACCGCCATGGTCTTCGTGCCGTGCAAGGACGGCATCAGCCACAACGAGATCGAGGACGCGACCAAGGCCGACGTCGGCGCCGGCTGCCAGATCCTGCTGCAGGCGATGGTCGAGCGGGCGAACGCGTAAGAGGACCAGCGTGAGATCGGGTCTGGTTTCGGTCGCGGCCGCCGCCCTGGTCGCGACAGTGGCGGGGGTCGGCGGCACCTTGCCGGTCGTGCTGGCGGCGGCGCAGGCGGTCGGCGCCACGCCCGAGCAGGCGAGCTCGTGGGTCTCGGGCCTCGGCATCGCCACGGCGGCGAGCGCGCTTTTCCTCAGCGTGCGCTACCGCATGCCGATCATCACCGCCTGGTCGACCCCCGGCGCCGCGCTGATCGCCTCGACGTCGGGCGTGCCCGGCATCCGCGCCGCCGTCGGCGCCTTCGTGCTGGCGGCGGTGCTGATCCTGCTGACCGCCGCGATTCGTCCGTTGGGCAGACTGATCGAGAAGATTCCGGCCAGCATCGCGGCGGCCATGCTGGGCGGCATCCTTCTCCGGCTCGTGGTGGCGATGTTCGAGCACGTACCGGGCGCGCCGCTGCTGGTGCTGCCGCTGATCGCGCTGTTCCTGGTGGCGCGCGGGCTGGTGCCGGCGCTCGCTTCGCTGATCGTGCTGGCGGCGGGGACGCTGCTCGCCTGGTCGCTGGGCCTGGTGAAACCGATCCCGCCGTTCGGCCTTTCCCATCTCGAGCTGGTCGCTCCGGCCTGGGACCTCGCGACCCTCGTCGGGCTGGGCGTGCCGCTCTATCTCGTGACCATGGCGTCGCAGAACCTGCCGGGCTTCGCCGTGCTGCGCGCCTCGGGCTATCAGCCGCCGACCCAGCCGGTGCTGGCCGTCACCGGTGCGCTGTCGCTGGGGACAGCCTTCCTGGGGGCGCATACCTCCAATCTGGCGGCCATCTCGGCCGCCCTGTGCACCGGCCCCGACGCCCATCCCGATCCCGCGCAGCGCTGGAAGACCGGCCCGTTCTACGCCTTGTGGTGGGGCCTGGTCGCGTTGTTCGGCGCCTCGCTGGTCGGCCTGTTCGGCGCCCTGCCGCCGGCGCTGCTGGCCACCGTCGCGGGGACCGCCCTGCTGGGCTCGATGGCGAGCGCCATGGGCAGCGCCCTCGCCGCCGATCAGGATCGCTTCGCTGCCGCCGGCACGCTCGCCGTCACCGCCTCGGGCATCACCCTGATGGGTGTCGGCTCGGCCTTCTGGGGACTGTGCTTCGGTCTGCTGGTGCTTGGCGTCGACCGATTTGTCAGGCGTTAGCGCGAGAAGGCAGTCGCCAAAAATTAGGGAGAACTCCCGATGGCGGGCCGGCGCGGCGGGATCATCTTGGGCGATCGGTCCCGGAAAGGCTGGGGACCTGAAGTCGAACGGAGGTCATGCCGGTGCCCGACGACACGCCCTCTCAGGCTCGCAAGCTCCGCGTCACGATCGTTGGACATGCCAGCCCGCGCTGGCGGGGTGCGGCCAACGACGCCGAGGCGGACCAGCGCAATGAAAGACTGGCCCGGCAGCGCGCCGATCAGGCGTTCCTGATCGTCGAAAGGCTGTTGCGCAGCCGTCTCGGCCAGGACGTCGTCATCGAGAAAAACATCACGATCGCCGCCGGCAACGACCAGCCCGATCTCGTGCTGACGGCGCGCGGCGACGGCAGCCGCGAGGCGCGGGAGGACGAGCACAAGCCCAGGAGCAGCGACGACGACTATGACCGGCGCGTCGAGGTCGGCATCGACCTGGTCGTGCCCCGCGAGGTCAAGATCGGCCGCTCCCTTCCGTCCGAGCAGGCGAAGACCAAGGAATGGAGCGTGACGATAAACCGGCTGAGGGTGGTGCGCGCCTTCGCTGCCGGCGGCGGCATCGAGGTCGTCATCAGGAACCGCAAGACCGGCAAGGAAGTGGTGGCGACGGCCAAGCTCTACGGCACCGGGGGGCCCCGATTGAACCCGTTCGCCACCGAGGAGGAGACCGGCACCAAGCGCGTCTGGTTCAACACCACCGACGAGGTCGCGATCTCGGAGTTCGAGGACACGCGGATCTACGTCGAGCGCTGGGACCTCATCGTCGGCATCGGCGAGAAATTTTTGAACGTCTCGTTCCCGGAACTGTCGCGCTACGGGCCGAGGACCACGGCCACCATGTGGCATCATTTCGGCGTGGGAATAAAGCCCAACGGCTTCCTGCTATGGGGAAGGCTTCACATCTGGAACGACACCGACGACTGGGTCGACCAGGAGGAGACGGTCGTCGATTCCACGCTCAAACGCCGCTCGAGCGAGGGCCTGCTCATCGTCTTCCCGACCGCGAGCTCCCAGGTTCCTTCCGCCGACCTTGTGCGTCTGGACGAGTTCGTCACCACCTGGTGCCGCCGCCTGACCGGATCCTGACCGCAGGGGAGCGCTTCGCCGCTGACGCAAATGTGTGTCGCGGAGGCGACGCGGCATGGGCAGGCTCCCGTCGACCAGATGGGGAGGCCTTCATGAGACACTTTATCGTAGCCGGCGTCGCCGCTTTCGCCCTGTCGCTGGCCGGCGCCGCGCCGGCGCAGACGCCGGCAACGCCTGCGGCGCAGGCCCCGGTGCGCGAGATCACCAAGCTCGCGGGCGAGGTCTATCGCTTCCGCAACAACGCCCACTATTCGGTGTTTGCCGTCACGCCGGCCGGCATCATCGCCACCGATCCGATCAACGCGGCGGCCGCGACCTGGCTCAAGGACGAGATGAAGAAGCGCTGGCCGGACAAGGCGATCAGGTTCGTCGTCTACAGCCACGATCATGCCGATCACATCTCGGGCGGCGAAGTGTGGGCCGACACCGCGACCGTGATCGCGCAGGACAATGCCAAGGAGCCGATCGTCGGCGAGAAGCGGCCGACCGCGGTGCCGCAGATCACCTTCAGCGACCGCGCGACGATCGAGCTGGGCGGCACGGTGATGGAGCTGATCTATGTCGGCCGCAACCATTCCAACAATTCGCTGGTGATGCGCTTCCCCAAGGAGAAGGTGATCTTCGCGGTCGATTTCATCCCGGTGAAGGGCGTCGCTTTCCGCGACTTCCCCGACGCCTATCTCGACGAATGGATCGACTCGTTGCGCACGGTCGAGGCGATGGAGTTCGACATCCTGGCGCCGGGTCACGGGCCGCTCGGCACCAAGGCCGACGTGACGGCCTTCCGCAACTACCTCGAGGATCTGCGCGCCCAGGTGCTGGCCGCGGCACGCGCCGGCAAGTCGCTCGAGGAGACCAAGAAGCTCGTCGACCTCTCCAAGTACAAGGACTGGTCGGGCTACGAGCAGATGGGCCAGCTCAATATCGAGGGCGTTTACCGCCTCGTCCAGGGCACGCGCCGGCCCAATCAGTAATCGCCGGCGGCCGATGGGAGCGCCGATCGGGCGCCCCTTCGGTGTTTGACAATATATAAGTGTGAACTTATATATTGGTCATGTCGCCCGCTGCCGATATCGCAACCGTCATGCGCGTGCTGGCCGATCCGACCCGGCGCGCCGTGTTCGAGCAGATCGTGGCGGCGGGCGAGCTTACGGTGGGTGCGCTCACCCGCAGGAACGACGTCTCGCAGCCGGCGATCTCGCAACACGTGCGGGCGCTGAAAGACGCAGGGTTGCTGGACGAGCGGCGGGAAGGGCGGCTCATCCATTATCGCGGCGAGCCGCGCGGGCTGGCGCCTCTGGTCGACTGGATCGGCCTTTACGGCGTCTTCTGGCGCGAGCGCTTCGCCAACCTCAAGAGCGTGTTGAAGGAGATGGACGATGACGGGCCAATCCAGGAGCCAGGCCAAATCCGCCGCCACGCGCGACATCGTCGTCGAGGACGTGGTCCCGCAGCCGCCTGAGAAAGTGTGGAAGGCGCTGACCACGGCCAAGCTGATCGGACAATGGCTGATGCCCAACGATTTCGAGCCGGTCGTCGGCAAGCGCTTCACCTTCAAGACCAGGCCGATCGGCGACTGGGACGGCACCGTGCAGTGCGAGGTGCTGGAGATCGTGCCGCAGCGCCGGCTGGTCTATTCGTGGAAGGGCGGGTCGGAGTCCAATGATGCAGGCTCCAACTACGGCTCGCATCTCGACAGTGTCGTCACCTGGACCTTGCAGCCCGAGGGGCGCGGCACCCGGCTGCGTCTTGTCCATAGTGGTTTCCGGTCGCCGCAAAACGATTTCGCCTACGACGCCATGAGCCCCGGCTGGGGCCGCATCATGGGACGGTTCGCGGAGATTGCGGCGGCAGTGTAGCCGGAAAGCGCGCGGCGTAGCTTTCGAGCGGCAGCTCGAGGCCGACGCAGAGGAAGCTGATCGTGTGGTAGTAGCCCACCAGGGCGATCGCTTCGAGGATCTGCGCCTCGTCGAAGTGCGCGGCCAATTGCGTCCAGGTCGCCGAGGAGATGGCGCGGCGGTCTACGAGGTCGTCGACCAGGGCGATCAGCGCCTGCTCCTCCTCGGTCCAGCAGGCGGCGTCGCCCGGTCCCGCCGCGGTCGCGGCCACGTGCTCGGCCTTGAAGCCGGCCCGTTCGGCGAAGAGGGCGATGTGGACGCCCCATTCGTATTCGCAGCCCAGCCGGGCCGTCGTGCGATCGATCACGATCTCGCGGTGACGCAGGCCGAGCGGGCCTTTGTCCAGCAGGCCGCCGGCGAACATCCTGGCAAAGACGCGCGGGCTTTTGGCCATGGTGCGGAAGAGGACCAGCGGCGGGATGCCGGGCGGCATGATGCGCGCCAGCTCGGCGGCAATGGCGGGTTCGTAGGGCGGTTCGGCGGGGGCGATGCGGGGCATGGCTGGTCTCCGGGGACACTGGCCGTGTGCTACACTTCCTGTAGCGAGTGCGCTACAGAAAATGTAGTAACGGAGTGAAATAGATGGTGAAGTCCGTCCTGCCCGGGCGCCCGGCGCGCGGCTCGAAGAGCGGCCGGCCGATCATGGCGCTGCTCGATTTGCTGGGCCGGCGCTGGACCCTGCGCATCGTCTGGGAGCTGCGCGACCGGCCGCTGCGCTTTCGCGAGCTGCAGGACGCGATCGGCGCCAGCCCGACCATCGTCAATGCGCGGCTGGCCGAGCTCAGGACGGCCCGGCTGGTCGAGCTCGATGACGAGACCGGCTACCGCCTCACGTCGTTGGGCGGCGAGCTGCTGCGGCTCTTCCTGCCGCTGCACCTCTGGTCGGAGAAATGGGCGAAGGCCGTCAGTAGGTCTGGGTGAGATAATCGACGATCTTGGGCACGTCGGCTTCGTCGATCGGTGCGCCGTAGACCTTGATCATCTTGGTGACCTCGGCTTCCCAGAAGGCCTTCTTGAAGGCCGGGCCCTGCGGCTGGGTCTGGACATAGTCCGCCGAATGGCAGGCGCCGCAATTTCCCTGGACGGTTTCGAGATTGGGTCCGGGCTTGAAGGCGGCGGTTTCGTCGGGGAGCGCGTAGGTCACGGGCTTGGCGTTGACGGCGACCGACAAGGCCGTCAATCCGACGAGGCCGGCCAGCGCGAGGAGGTTCGAGCGTTTCATGATCGTTCCCCTCAGGCTGCCGTGACGCGCGTGGTTTCGACGACGTTGCGCAGGTAGCCGGCGGGATTCCACAGCGGCTTCATGGGCTGCGTCTGGCCGCCGTTGCTGGTGGCGCGCACCATGAGCGCGTGCGGGCCGGCGGTCAGGGTGACCGGAAGCTGCCATTCGCGGAACGAGTACTTGCCGAGATCCTGGCCGAGCTTGGCCGGGGTCCAGCTCTTGCCGTCGTCGGTCGAGACGGCGACCTCCTTGATGCCGGTGCCGCCGTCGAAGGCGATGCCCTTGAGCGTGACCGGCTGGCCGGCCGCCACCTTGGCGCCGTCGCCCACGCTGGTGATGAACGAGCGCACGGTGAAGCGGCCGATCGGGATCGTCGTCTTGGGCGGCGTGCCGGGCTCGGTGCAGTTGCAGTCGTTGTCGGGGATGCGATAGGCGCTCTTCATCCAGAAACCGTCGAACACGCTGTCGATGACCGTGATCTCGCTGAGATGCTTCATCCAATAGGTGCCGTAGTAACCCGGCACGACGAGGCGCAGCGGAAAGCCGTTGAGGAAGGGCAGGTCCTGGCCGTTCATGGAATAGGCCAGCATGACCTCGCCGTTGCGCGCCTCGTCGATGTCGAGCGCCTTCACGAAATCGGGAGTCTTGTCGACGATCGGTCCGTCGAGGCCGTTGAACGTCACCTGTTTCGCGTCCTTCTGCACGCCGGCCGCGATCGAGCACCGCCTTGAGCGACACGCCCTTCCAGCGCGCGTTGCCCATCGCGCCGTTGCCGAGCTGGCCGCCGGCGACGCGCGGCTCGAAGAAGCCGCGGCTGTTGCCCGAGCACTGGTTGACGGCGACGATCTCGACCGACGGCATGGCCTTGAGCTCGGCCAGGGAGAGCTTGAGCGGCTTGTCGACCTTGCCCTTGACCTCGACCCTGAAGGTGTCGGGATCGATCTCGAGCGGGATGCCGGCGAGATGGTAGCGCACGAAGAAGGCATCGTTGGGCGTGATCGGGCCGTCGTTGAAGACCGAGAACGGCGTCTCGAGCTGCGGCGGCCGGCTGGTCACGCCGATCATCGGGCGCTTCTGCGGATACTTCACGAGCGGCCGCTCGCCGTTCTCGAAGGGCAGCTTGACCGTGTCGGCAAAGGCGCGCAGCGGATCGAAGACGGAGGCTGTACCGAGGGCCGCCATCGCGGCGCCGGACTGCTTGAGCAGGGCTCTTCTGTCGATCATGGGCAGGCTTCCTCCGAGGGTTATTCCATTTTTGGACAACGCTCGAAGATAGCCTAAGCCTTCCGGCGCGTCAGCCAGCCGGAGAAAATTAGTGCACACGCGGCGATCACAACGATGATAGTGGCGAGCACGTTGATCTGCGGATCGACGCCCAGCCGCACGCTGGAATAGACGCGCATCGGCAGGGTCTGCGACTGCGCGCCGGCGACGAACTGGGTCAGGATCAGGTCGTCGAGCGAGAGGGTGAAGGCCAGCAGCCAGCCCGAGCCGACGGCCGGCGCGATCAGCGGCAGCGTCACCGTGAGGAAGGTCATCCAGGGCGTGGCGCCGAGATCCATCGCCGCCTCCTCGAGCGAGCGGTCGAAATCGGCAAGCCGCGCCTGCACCACGATGGCGACGAAGGAGATCGAGAAGGTGATATGGGCGATGGCGATGGTGAGGAAGCCGCGATCGGGCCCGCCGAACAGGCGCTCGGAGCCGACGAACAGCAGCAGCATGGAGATGCCCATCACCACCTCGGGCATCACCATGGGCGCGATGACCAGGCTGCCGAACAGGGTGCGGCCGAAGAAGGACGGCACCCTCGCCAGCACGTAGCCCGCGGCCAGACCGATGATCGCGGCCATCGTGGCGCTCACCAGTCCGATGCGCAGCGACAGCCAGGCTGCCTGCAGCATCGCCTCGTTGGCGAACAATGCGCTCCACCATTTGGTCGAGAAGCCCGCCCAGACCGTGACCAGGCGCGATTCGTTGAACGAGTAGGCCATCACCAGGGCGATCGGCAGGTAGAGGAAGGCGTAGCCGAAGGCCAGCACGATGAAGGCGAAGCGCGCGCGGCTCCGGCCATCAGCGGCGCTCCAGGCTTTTCGCCTGCTGGCGCTGGAAGAGGACGATCGGCCCGACCAGCAGCACCAGCAGGCAGATCGCCACCGCCGAGGCGAGCGGCCAGTCTGAATTGGTGAAGAACTCGTCCCACAGCACCTTGCCGATCATCAGCGTGTCGGTGCCGCCCAAGAGGTCGGGGATGACGAACTCGCCGACCGCCGGGATGAAGACCAGCAGGCAGCCCGCGACGATGCCGGGCAGCGACAGCGGCAGGGTGACGGTGAGGAAGGCGGCGAACGGCGTGGCGCCGAGATCGGCCGCCGCCTCCAGCAGGCCGGTGTCGAGCTTCTCCAGCGCGGCGTAGAGCGGCAGCACCATGAAGGGCAGGTAGGCGTAGACGATGCCGAGCTGCACCGCCCATTCGGTGCCCAGGATCGTGCCGGGATCGGCAGCGAGACCGGTCCAGCGCAGGAACTGGTTGAGGATGCCGTTCTCGGCCAGAAGGCCGATCCAGGCGTAGACGCGGATCAGGAACGACGTCCAGAACGGCAGGATGACCAGCATCAGCAGCAGCGGCCGCCGTTTGGGTGCCGCGCGGGCGATGGCATAGGCCATGGGATAGCCCAGCAGCAGCGTGATGACGGTCGCGGTGGCGGCGATCCTGAGCGAGGAGAGCCAGGCCGCGACGTAGAGATCGTCGGTGAAGAGCAGCGTGAAGTTTTCCAGGCTGAGGCCGAGCTGGACCGGCGGCGCCGAGTCGGGCGCGTTGGTGCCGAGCGCGATGCCCAGCACCAGCGCGAACGGCAGCAGGAAGAAGACGACCAGCCAGGCGTAGGGCAGCGCGATGACGAAGCGCATGTCTTAGCTGGGGGCGCGCCACTCCAGTGGCGCGATCATTGTTGACGCAAGCGAAGACGCGCGACTGGAGTGGCGCGCCCCCAGCCATGAATGCACTCGTCTACTCATCGAGCTCGTGTCCGGCGTCGGCCGCCCAGCCCAGCCAGACGTTCTGGCCGCGCCGGAATGTCTCCCCCGTGCGCGCGACGTTGGCGGTCGAAACCATCAGCGCCTGGCCGTCGTCGGTGGCGACGCGATAGAGCGAGCGATCGCCCTCGTAGGCCGCGTCGACGATCTTGCCGGCTATGGCGTGCGCGGTGTCCGGCGGCGCCGCATGGAGGGCGATCTTCTCCGGCCGCAGCGCCAGCCAGCGGCGGCCGTCGGCGAGCGGCAGGATGTTGGCGACGCCGATGAAGCCCGCGACGAAGCGCGAGCACGGCCGCTCGTAGACCTCGTGCGGCGTGCCGACCTGCACGACCCGGCCCTGATCCATGACGGCCAGCCGGCTCGCCATGGACATCGCCTCTTCCTGGTCGTGGGTCACCATGACGAAGGTGAGACCGAGCTCCTCCTGCAGGCGCACCAGCTCGAAGCGCGTGCCCTCGCGCAGCTTGCGGTCGAGGGCGGCCAGCGGCTCGTCGAGCAGCAGGAGCTTGGGCCGCTTGACCAGCGCACGGGCGAGCGCCACGCGCTGGCGCTGGCCGCCCGAGAGCTGCGCCGGCTTGCGCGCGGCGTGGTCCGCCAGCCGCACCTGCTCCAGCACCTGGCCGACGCGCGTCGCGATCTCCGCCTTGGGCAGGCCCTCGCGGCGCAGGCCGTAGCCCACGTTGTCCGCCACGTTCATGTGCGGGAAGAGGGCGTAGGACTGGAACATCATGTTGATCGGCCGGCGATGCGGCGGCACGCCGGTCATGTCCTGGCCGTCGATCACCAGCCGGCCGGCGTCGGGCGTCTCGAAGCCGGCCAGCAGGCGCAGCAGGGTGGTCTTGCCGCAGCCCGAGCTGCCCAGAAGAGCGAACAGCTCGCCGCGTTCGATGACGAGGTCGACATTGTCGACGGCCGTGACCGTGCCGAAGCGTTTGGTGACGCCTTCGATGCGAACGATCGCGCTGCCGCTCACATCAACGGCCCGTCTTGATGGTGGTCCACAGCCGCGTGCGCTCGCGCACCTGCTCGGCGGTGCCGGCGGTGATGGTGTAGAAGCGGGCGCGCACGTCGGGCGGCGGATAGATCAGCGGATTGCCGGTGATGTCCTTGGGCAGCAGGCCGTCGCCGCCGTGTTGGCGTTGGCATAGCCCGTGAGCTCGCTCGAGGCGGCGGCGACCTTGGGCTCCATCATGAAATCGAGGAAGCGCAGCGCCTGGTCGGGATCGGGCGCGTCCTTGGGGATCGCCGCCACGTCGATCCACAGCAGCGAGCCTTCCTTGGGGATGGCGTAGGCGATGTCCTGCTTGTCCTTGGCCTTGGCGGCACGGTCGCGCGCCTGGAAGATGTCGCCGGAATAGCCGAAGGCGAGGCAGATGTTCCCGCCGGCCAGCGCGTTGATGTACTCCGAAGAGTGGAACTTGCGGATGAAGGGCCGCACCGCCTTCACCACGTCGGCCGCCTTGGCGAGGTCCTCGGGCTTCCGCGAATCGGGATCGAGGCCGAGATAGTTCAGCGCCGCCGGCAGCACGTCGGTCGCGCTGTCGAGCATCATGACGCCGCAATCCTTGAACTTGGCGACGACCGCGGGGTCGAAGATCATCCGGAGCGAATCGACCGGCGCGTCGGGCATGCGCTTTTTGATCTCGGCCACGTTGTAGCCGATGCCCGTGGTGCCCCACATCCAGGGCACGGCGTGGGCGTTGCCGGGATCGTACTTGGCGAGCGCCGCCATGATCTCGGGATCGAGATTCTTCCAGTTCTTGAGCTTGGCCCGATCGAGCGGCAGGAACAGGCCGGCGGCGAGCTGGCGCACGAAGAACGGCGAGGCGGTCGGCACCACGACGTCGTAGCCCGAGCGGCCGGTCTTGAGCTTGGCGTCGAGGATCTCGTTGGAATCGTAGGTCGTGTAATTGACCTTGATGCCGGTGTCCGTGGTGAAATTCTTGAGCTCGGCCTCGGCGATATAGTCCGACCAGTTGTAGACGTTGACCTGTCCCTGAGCGAAGGCGGGCGTTGCGGCCAGGGCAAGGAGAGAGGCGAGGACGGGCAGACGCATTCGGCAACTCCGGAAGGTCAGACGCCAAGATATCGATGCTGCAGCGCGCTGTCGCGGGCCAGCGCGTCGGACGTGCCGGTCCATACCACGCGGCCCTTCTCGACGATGTGGTGGCGGTCGGCCAGGCCGATCAGCGCGCCGACGCTCTTGTCGATCACCAGGATCGCCTGGCCCTCGCGCTTCAGCCGGTCGAGGCACGACCAGATCTCCTGCCGGATCAGCGGCGCCAGGCCTTCGGTCGCCTCGTCGAGGATCAGCAGCTTGGGGTTGGTCATCAAGGCGCGGCCGATCGCCAGCATCTGCTGCTCGCCGCCGGAGAGCTGGTTGCCCATGTTGCGCTGGCGCTCGGCGAGCCGCGGAAAGAAGTCGTAGGCGCGTTCGAGGGTCCAGGGATTGCCGCGCGCCGTGCGGTTCGCGGCGGACGCCAAAAGGTTCTCGCGCACCGAGAGGTTGGGGAAGATCTGGCGGCCTTCGGGTACCAGACCGAGACCCAGGCGGGCGATACGGAAGGACGGCAGGTGGTCGACCCGGTTGCCCTCGAACTCGACGACGCCGCTTCGCGCCGGCAGCAGGCCCATGATGGCGCTCACGGTCGTGGTCTTGCCCATGCCGTTCCGGCCCATCAGGGTCACGACCTCACCGGCGTCGACGGCCAGCTCCATGCCGAACAGGGCCTGGCTCGCGCCGTAGAAGGCCGCCAGTTCGCGCACCCGTAGCATCACGCGATCTCCTCGCCGAGATAGGCCTGGCGCACGTCCGGATTGGCGCGGATCTCCTCGGGCGTGCCGCTGGCGATGGCGCGGCCGTAGACCAGCACGGTGATGCGGTCGGCGAGCTGGAACACGGCATCCATGTCGTGCTCGATCAGCAGCATGGCGCGCCGGCCCTTGAGCCCGCGCAGGAAGCCGATCATGCGCTGGCTTTCCTCCGCGCCCATGCCGGCCATCGGCTCGTCGAGCAGCAGCAGGCGCGGGTCGCCGGCCAGCGCCATGGCGATCTCGAGCTGGCGCTGCTCGCCGTGGCTGAGCGTGGCGGCGAGCGAGTCGGCGCGCGCGGCCAGTCCCACGTCGGCGAGGCCTTGCCGCGCCGGCCCCCGCAGGCTCTGGTCGCGGCGCGCGTCGGCCAGGAAGCGGAAGGAGTGGCCGGCATGGGCCTGGACGGCCAGCGCCACGTTGTCGAGCGCGGTGAACTCGCGCAGCACCGCGGTGATCTGGAAGGAGCGCGCCAGCCCCAGCCGCACCCTTGCATGCGTCGGCAGGTGCGTGACGTCGCGGCCGGCGAAATGGATGGTGCCGGAGTCCGGTCTGAGATTGCCGGTGAGCTGGCTCACCAGGGTCGTCTTGCCCGCGCCGTTGGGGCCGATCAGGGCATGGATCTCGCCCGGCTGCACGTCGATCGACACCGAATCGGTGGCCACAAGGCCGCCGAAGCGCTTGATCAGGCGGTCGGTGGAGAGCAGCGGCTCAGCCATGACGGCGGCCGAACAGCGAATCGATGCCGCCCTTGGCGTAGAGCGCCACCAGCACCAGCATCGGGCCGAACACGATCTGCCAGTATTCGCCCCAGCCCTTGCGGCCGAGATCGAGCAGCGGCGGCAGCAATTCCTCCAGCGCGAAGAAGGCGATGGCGCCGTAGAGCGGGCCGAACAGCGTGCCCATGCCGCCCAGCACGACGATGACGATGAGGTCGCCCGACTTCACCCACGACATCATGGCGGGCGAGATGTAGGCGCCCTCGTTGGCGAGCAGGATGCCGGCCAGCCCGCCCAGCGCGCCCGAGATCGTGAAGGCGGCCAGGCGATAGCGGAACACCGGAAAGCCGAGCGCCGTCATGCGGAGATCGTTCGACTTGGCGCCGCGGATCACCAGCCCGAAGCGCGAATGGGCGAAGCGGCTGGAGAACCACAGGGTGCCGCAGAGCAGCGCGAAGCACAGCCAGTAGAACGAGGCCTTGTCGCGCAGATCCAGCAGGCCGGGAAAGCGGCTGCGGCTGATGTTGAGGCCGTCGTCGCCGCCATAGGCTTCGAGGCCCGCGCCCAGATAGTAGACGAGCTGGGCGAAGGCCAGGGTGATCATGATGAAATAGAGGCCGCGCGTGCGGAGCGACAGGGCGCCGATCACGGCGGCCCACGAAGCGGCGGCGACGATGCCGACCGGCCATTGGATCCAGCCGCTCTGGATGCCGTGCGCGGCGAGGATGCCCACGGCATAGCCGCCGATGCCGAAGAACATGGCGTGGCCGAAGCTCACCAGGCCGCCGTAGCCCAGGATCATGTTGAGGCTGATGGCGGCGATCGCCCAGATGACGATGCGCGTGCCGATCGACAGCAGATAGCGCTGGTCGAAGGCCTGCGTCAGCAGCGGCAGGATCGCCAGCACCAGCAGCACCAGCGACGGTCACCAGCCCGCGCGGCGTGCGCAAGGCCGCCATCATGTCCGCTGGCCGAACAGGCCGGTCGGCCGCCAGACCAGCACGCCCGCCATGACGATATAGACCAGCACCTGGGAGATGGCGGGCGCGGCGCTCGAGGCGGCGGAGTTGCTGAGGAAGGTCTTCAGCAGGTCGGGCAGGAAGGCGCGGCCGATGATGTCGATCTGGCCCACCACCATGGCGGCCACGAAGGCGCCCTTGATCGAGCCGATGCCGCCGATGACGATGATGACGAGGGCCACGATCAGGATGTCGTCGCCCATGCCGATCTTCACCGAGCTGAAGGGCGCGGCCATCAGGCCGGCGAGGCCGGCGAACACCGCGCCCAGGCCGAACACCAGGCTGAACAGCAGCTCGATATTGACGCCCAGCGCCGCCGATCATGCGCCGGTTGGAGGCGCCGGCGCGGATCAGCATGCCGAGCCGGGTGCGCGTCACCATCCAGGCCAGCAACGCGGCGACGGCGGCGCCGGCCACGATGATGGCGAACCGGTAGGCGGGGTAGGGCACGCCGGGCAGGATCTCGACGGTGCGCGCCAGGAAGGGCGGCACGGCGATGCTCTTGCCGGCCGGTCCCCAGACCGCGCGCACCAGCTCGTTGAAGAACAGGATCAGGCCGAAGGTCGCCAGCACCTGGTCGAGATGGTCGCGGCCATAGAGCCGTCGCATGACCGCGGCCTCGACCACGACGCCCAGCAGGAAGGTGGCGGGCAGCGCCAGCAGGGCGCCCAGCACGAAGGAATCGGTCCAGCCGATCAGCGTCCAGGCGATGTAGGCGCCCATCATGTAGAGCGAGCCGTGCGCCAGGTTGACGAGATCCATGATGCCGAAGGTGAGCGTCAGGCCGGCGGCGAGCAGGAACATCAGCAGGCCGAGCTGCACGCCGTTCAGCACCTGGAGCAGCAGATAGTCCATACGTCGATCTCCCCGCTCGAAGACGACGGACCGTTCGGTGCGCGTCGGAGAGCCCGCGCTACCGCTCGGGATGACGCGTCACGCGCGCGCGCAGCCGCTGTCACTTCATCGGGCACTTTTCGTAGAAGGGATCCTTGGCGTCCTTCACCGCCGTGGCGATGGTCTTCACCGTCATCATGCCCTGGGGATCCTTCACCGCTTCCTGGATGTAGAAATTCTGGATCGGGAACTGGTTGGTGTTGTACTTGAAGTCGCCGCGCAGCGACTTGAAGTTGGCCTTCTTCATCTCGGCGCGGACCTTGTCCTTGTTCGAGAGGTCGCCCTTCAGCGCCTCGGCGGCCGAGGCGACCAGCATGATGGCGTCGTAGCTCTGCGCGCCGTAGTAGGACGGATAGACGTTGTGCTTCTTCTTGAAGTCGGCGACGTAGCGCTTGTTCTGCTCGTTCGGCAGGTCGTTGACCCACTCCTGCGCACCCAGCGTGCCGAGCGCCAGGTCGCCCTGCTGCGGCAGGGTGATCGCGTCGATCGAGAACACCTGGTAGAGCGGCACGGTCTTGTTGAGGCCGGACTGCGCCCACTGCTTGACGAACTGAACGCCGTGCGCGCCGGGATAGAAGATGAAGATGCCGTCGGGCTTGGCCGCGGCGATCTTGGCGAGCTCGGCCGAGAAGTCGAGCTGGTCGGGCCACTTGGTGTAGTCCTCGCCCTTGATCTCGCCCTTGTAGGTGCGCTTGACGCCGGCGATCATGTCCTTGCCGGCGGCGTAGTTGGGACCCATCAGATAGAGGCTCTTGACGCCCTTGGTGTTGAGGTACTCGCCCATCGCCATCGGCGTCTGGTCGTTCTGCCACGAGGTCGAGAAGAAGTTCTTGTTGCAGAGCTCGCCCGCGATCTGCGACGGGCCGGCATTGGCCGAGATCAGGATGGTGTCGCCCTCGTCGGTCACGGTCTTGAGCGAGGCCAGCAGCACGTTCGACCAGATGTAGCCGGCGACGACGGCCACCTTGTCCTGCTGCACCAGCTTCTCGGACTTCTGCTTGCCGACGTCGGGCTTGAACTGGTCGTCCTCGTAGACGATCTCGAACGGCACGCCGCCCATCTTGCCGCCGAGATGCTCCTTGGCGAGCTCGACCGAGCGGCGCATGTCCTCGCCGATCGCGGCCTGCGGGCCGGAGAAGGTGCTGATGAAGCCGATCTTGATCGGGCTCTGCGCCGCGGCCGGCTGCACGCCCGAACGCCAGCGCCGCAATTGTTGCGGCACCAAACAATTTGGTTTTCATTGTTGAACTCCCTGCTTTGAACCCCGGCCCTGATTAGGCGCCATAAAAGCCGAAAAAGCCCACATCAACAAGCTTAAGGCGCGCGCAATTTGAAGCGCTGGATCTTGCCGGTCGCGGTCTTGGGCAGTTCGGGCACGTACTCGACCCAGCGCGGGTATTTGTAGGGCGCCAGGGTCTTCTTGCAGAGCGCCATCAGCTCGTCGGTCAGCGCCGCCCCGCCGCCGCCCGCCTGCTTCAGCACGACGATGGCCTTGGGCTTGATCAGCGCATCGGCGTCGGCGTGGCCGACGACGGCGGCCTCGAGCACGGCGGGGTGGCCGACCAGGCAGCTCTCGATCTCGACCGGCGAGCACCAGATGCCGCCCACCTTCAGCATGTCGTCGCTGCGGCCGTCATAGATCAGGTAGCCGTCGGGATCCTCGCGGTAGGTGTCGCCGGTGTTGAGCCAGCCGTCGACCATGGTCTCGGCCGTCTTCTCCGGCTTGTTCCAGTAGTACTTGGCCGCCAACTCCGAGCGGATCCACAGCCGGCCGCTTTCGCCCTTGGCCACCGGCTTGCCGGCATCGTCGAGGACCTTCACCTCGTAGCCGGGCACCGGCTTGCCGCTGGTGCCGGGACGATGATCTTCAGGCTGTTGCCGATGAAGATGTGCAGGCATTCGGTCGAGCCGATGCCGTCCAGGATCACCGTGCCGGTCTTCTCCTTCCAGCGCCGGAACATGTCGGCCGGCAGCGCCTCGCCCGCCGAGACGCAGGCGCTTCACGCTGTCGAGCTTGCGCGGCGCGGCATCGAGCGCCATCAGCAGCGCGGCGTAGAGCGTCGGCACGCCGTAGTAGATCGTCGGCTTGAACTTATCGATGTTCTCGAAGGTCGTGTCGGGCGTCGGCCGGCGGTCGTCGAGGATGGCGGTGCCGCCCGTCCACAGCGGGAAGGTCATGGCGTTGCCCATGCCGTAGGCGAAGAACAGCTTGGCGGCCGAATAGCAGATGTCCTGTTCGGTGACGCCCAGCACGCGCACGCCATAGAGCTCGCTGGTCACCACCATGTCGCGATGGGCATGGACGGCGCCCTTGGGCCGGCCGGTCGAGCCGGAGGAATAAAGCCAGAAGCAGTCGTCGGTCGGGCGCGGCGAGATGCGGCTCGAGCGTGGGCGAAGCCTTCGCCATTTCGGCGAGGAAGGCGTCGACCGTCAGCGCCTTGATCGGAACCTGCTTCAGCGCGGGCTCGATCTCGCCCGCGAACTCGGCGGAATAGACGACGAGCTTGCTGCCCGAATCCTCGAACATGTAGGCGTAGTCCGGCGCGCGCAGCAGCGTGTTGGGCGGCACCGCCACGATGCCGGCCTTGATGGCGCCCCAGAAGAGATAGAAGAACGCCGGGCAGTCCTTCACCACCATCAGCAGCCGGTCGCCGGGCTTGAGGCCGAGCGCCAGCAGCGCGTTGCCGGCGCGATTCACGCGCTCGGCCAGCTCGGCATAGGTGACGGTCTCGTGCGCGGTGCGGATCGCGGCCTTGGCGCCGCGGCCTTCGCCGACATGCCGGTCGATGAACGGCACGGCGACGTTGAAGCGGCCGGGCAGTTTTACCCGAAGGTCAGCGCCGAAAGAGATACCTGATGGAAGTGCCATTCCCGGACCCGAAATGAATTCTACTGTTCCTTCATGTAGCCCAAGCCGGCGTCGGATGGCAGCCGGATGCCGACATGTCCGCGGCAAGTACCGCTCGCAGAGACTGGTCAGCGGGTTCGATACGATCGGCTAGCGACTGCCACTGGAGCCTCTCCAAGCTACCGTCAGTTGAAGCGCACGTACTCGAAATCGGCCGGC